>JBCCWL010000002.1:0-348965 GCA_039193885.1 Pseudomonadota bacterium | reverse complement strand
TGTTCTATTCGTCGCAAGGAATGGTGACATGTGCGGGCTTCTCGAGATCGGGGAGAACGGTGTGCTCGTGGCTGAGCCCGGCCAAGGCCAAGCGGAATGGAAACCGAAATGGCGCCAACAGGGCCATATGATCAGGTTGGAACGGTTTGATGTAGAAATCTCTGAGCCAACCGTACCAACTGTATTTGAGTTTCTTCGGGACTTCAGCGGCATGTTCCCGTGGCTGTTTGTAGCGTCGCTTCTAACCAATATTATGGGACTCGCATCTCCGCTTTTGGTGATGGTCATTTACGATCGGGTGATCCCTTCGGGTGCAACTCACCTAATTTTTGCTTTAGCGCTTTTCATGGTTGGTGTGCTGGCCACCGACTTCAGCTTCCGAATGGCACGCGCACGAACAATCGCACATATCGGAAGTGATACAGAACGAAAATTGAGCCACGCGCTCGTCCGAAAGATCATCGCACTTCCTATAAGCCAAATCGAAAAAACCGATGTTGAACGTCAGCTTGCTCGGTTCAAGCAATTTGAATCCTTGCGCGAAGCATTCACCGGCCAAGTGCTTGGATCACTTCTCGATCTTCCGTTCATCCTTATCTTTCTGGCGGTCCTAGCCTGGATTGCGCCTCCGATCTTCTTTTTGATCACCGCTTTGATTGCTGTCTTTGTGGTCGTCGCCTGCGCGTCCTTCCCGAAACAGCGGCATCTCAACAATGAAGCGGCACGTCACAAGGCCGCTCTCCAAGCCCATGTTTTTGAGACGACACGCCACCAACAAGACATTCAGCGTCTGGGCCTGACTTCGACATGGGCGGCGCGCAATGAAGTGCTGGCCGCACGCGCCGCCGATGCTGGGCGAAAGGCCAGGCAGTTTCAAATGATTGGTCAAGGCTTGTCGCAAAGCCTCATGGCTGTTGCCGGTGTTGGGGCCATAGCAATAAGCACCATTTCAGCTATGCAAGGAACGATGTCCTTTGGTGCACTCATCGCGGTCATGGCTCTTGTATGGAAGGTTCTTACCCCGATTGTTGCTTTGTATTCCGGGGCACCACAATTCTTCGGATATCTACAAAGCCAGAAGCAAGTTGATCGCGTGTTATCCTTGCCAGAAGAGCAGATCCGAGGTGCAAATCAATCGCACCAAAAGAAGCTCAAAGGTCAGATTTCGATCTCAAACGTCACGTTTCGGTACAGTGCGACCGGGACAATCGCGTTGTCACAAGTCAGCCTAGATCTGAATGCAGAGGAGTTTGTTTTCCTTTCAGGTGAAACCAACAGCGGCAAATCCACACTCTTGTCGCTTCTTGCTGGTTTATACCAATCCAGCGTTGGATCCATTTCCCTCGACGGCATCGATATCCGACAAATCGCGGTCGATGATTTAAGGCAATCAATCACTTATGAGGATGGCTCTGGCGAGCATTTTTATGGCACGATCTACCAGAACTTCCGTCTTGCCGCCCCAGATATAAGTGAGGAGGAGACAGAAGACGCTATCATTCGGATGGGATTGGGTCAGGAAATCCTTGGCTTGGACGATGGGATCCATACGCGGCTGACCGAAGCGTTTCGCGCATCGATACCGGACTCCACGCTGCGTGCACTTGCTCTTGCCCGCTGCTTTGCTAGGGACTCCTCGGTCTACATGTTTAACAATCCGACGCTTGGCTTGGACACCCGCCGCTGCGAAGCGCTTGGGCAGTGTCTACAACGGCTCCGCGAAGACGATAAAACAGTGGTTGTGGCCAGCAACAGTCAAGCGCTCATGAAGCTCGCGGACCGGTTTGTCTATATGCAGCAAGGACGGGTTGTCGTGGATGACAGCGGCACGACAGGTTTCAAAAAAGTAGCAGCCATACTGGCGAAGAGAAGGAGCTGATCCAATGCCGATCCGGAACAAAGGGCACGGTTTGGGAATATACCGACGCGCAAATTTGCGGGCGCGACAAAGATCCCCTTGGATGGCCGGGATGATCGTGTTCACCCTGACCATGTTCATCGGGTTTAGCATTGTGGTCGCAGCGTGGACATCCGTGCCAGAGGTGGCGCGCGCGCCCGGGGAACTCATGCCGTCGGATGACTTTCTACAAATCGAAGCCGGTGACTCAGGGACCGTCGTTGATGTTCATGTGCGCGAAGGTGATGACGTTTCTTCTGGTCAAGTCTTGGCGACGCTGTTTTCGTCCGAGTTATCGCGTCAGACAACTGCTTTGGAGGAAGAGCTTGCGACACTCAGTCTGCGAAAAACGAACCAAGAGTTTATTCTAAATGCACTCGAACAAGAGACGCTTTCGCTGGAATTGGGCTCCCGGTCAGATCGGGACGTTGAGTTTGCTCTTTCCACGCTGAGCGCGCTGATTGCGCAACAGGAAAGCGAGCGGGATGTACTGAGGCGTCTTGCGTCAAAAACACAGACACAGAAACGCGAGTTGGGCAGGCTCGGACAACGGCGCGTCGAGAAAATTGAACAGGTACGGGAAATTGAAGAGCTGTTTGACAAAGGCCTCAGCACCAAAGCCGCGGTATCTGTGAGAACGGATGCGCTTTCAGACGTGGACGATCAGATACATGCGCTGGAGATCAGCCTGTCTTCGGACCTTCAGGACATCGAAGTTCTGAAAGCCAAAATCGTGCAGGACCGCCTCGAGCTGGAGAGACAATATGTCGAGGAGAATTTCGATACGACGCAACAAATAAAGCTCAAGGAGACGGAGCTAAGCACGCTTCGGGACCGACAGGCTTCGCTTCAGATTGTCGCCCCAATGGCTGGGCGCATTCATTCCGTCGGATTTCCGAATGAAGGAGAGGTTATCGATCGTGGCGAAACCCTTTTTGAGCTGCTGCCTGCGGGCGACAGTCTGATCGCTGTCATTCGTATTCCCACACGTGACATCGGACACATCTTTTTGGGAATGGATGTAAAGCTCAGGTTGGAGACGTTTGATGCGCGATCTACGCTTCCGGTTGAAGCCGTAATCGCCAGCATCTCCCCCAACCGTGTTTATGATCGCGACTTGGGTGAGGATTACTTTAGAGCGACAGCGCGCTTGAAGCAGAGAACTCAAGCCTATGCCGCGCTTGAAGACCGCCTGACCGCCGGCATGGTCGTGACCGCAGAAGTCGTGACCAGAGAACGCTCGATGCTGACCTATCTCTTGCGGCCGATTGAACGCTCATTCTCTCTCGCCTTCAACGAACGATAGAACATTGAAGCCAATTTTGCGCCTTGGCCTGGACTGATCTGGCGTGAAACTATATGTGCGGCCGAACGTCCGATACCCATCAGAGTCGCTGACCGTTCCATGTAAGTCCTGAGACCAATTGGATCACGGTTGTAGATATCTTGTCAGGGTAAAAAGCAATCGGCCGCAATGGTTGCGACCGATTGTACATCGTTACCACTCAACTTTTGAACTTGATGATTAGTATCCGCTCGATCCGTATTCGCTTTGTGATCCGCCATCATAGGAAGTGCCTGGGTCACATGCGCTCAGCGCAAAAACGCAAAGAAGAAGTACAGTTAGTTTAGCCATGTCTTGGTCCTCCTTACTTGCGCACTGCGTCCCAAACACCGCCGACACCGTCACCGGTCGCGTCGCCGCGTTCGGCATCACCCGCCCAGAAATAAAGCGGCTTGCCATTTAACGCCCATTGGTGTGAGCCGTCTTTGCGCTTGATTACACTCATACCGTCGCTGCCCTTTGCATTCGCTTTGGCTGCGAAAGGAGGCCAGGCGTTTGCACAATCGCCATAGCAATTGGAGGTATTTTGGGCGTCATTGCGGAATGTATACAGCGTGAGCCCGGACTTGGCTGAAGCCATAACTGGACCGATATCGCTGTTCACAGTTTCAAGTGTTGTAGCGGAGGCAACGGACCCGATCATCAGGGTGGTCGCTGTGGCGAGAACTAGTTTTTTCATCAATTTGTTTCCTTCATCCGTGTTTCAATCGGGAGATATTCAAGCTCCTCTGCTGTCCACTACGCGCCGGGCTGCAGACTTATTCACGGGGCAGAACATTTTTTTGAATTTTTTTCCGATCCAGGCGTAATCCACTTAGAAACATGGGAAAGAAAATCGATTGATGGGTGCGAGTTTAGGATATGCGGAGTGGCGCAACCCTCCCATTTGCAATTTCGATCGTGTTGTCGCACTACGAGGGCACAAGACGAAACGTCATTGCTGTGCCCTGGGGGAAGACTTGGCGAACGATCTGAAACAAGACCTGATCTCGCTTTTGCCCCGTCTTCGCCGGTTCGCGCGATCTTTGACGCGGTCGGTATCGGAGGCGGATGACTTAGTTCAAGAAGCTTGCTTGCGGTCGCTTGACCGCGCCGATCAATGGGATCCGGCGCAGCCACTCGACAGGTGGGTTTTTCGGATTTTACGCAATCTCTGGATTAGCGAACTTCGCAAACGCTCGGTCCGGCTTGGTCAAGGGCACGTTCCAGCCGAAGACAGTAGTGAGCTTGTGTCAAACGAAGGCGGTGAGAACTCCGTCTTGGCTGCGGAATTGCACGGTCAGATCATGTCGCTGCCAGACGAGCTGTCGGCCATTCTTTTGACCGTCTCGGTTGAGGGCTACAGCTATGCAGAGGCGGCCGAACTTTTCGAGATACCGGTGGGCACCGTGATGAGCCGCGTTCATCGTGCCCGTAAAATGCTCGCCTCTAAAATTGCGCCGCTTCAAGGAGCACGCGAATGATTACGAATGAAGAAAAATTGAGCGCCTTTCTCGATGGCGAATTATCCGATGAGGAAAGCCGTCAGATCGAAGCTGCTTTGACGGATGACCCTCGTCTGCAGGAGCAGCTGGAGGCTTTGATGGCAGTTGATGCCGCTGTGAAAGATGAGTTCGCAGCAATGCTGGAGGAGCCGGTCCCGCTGAACTTGGCGGCAAGTGTTCAGAATGCCACACTCGGGTCCGTAGCGAATGATGTTGTGCCGCCGAGCCGTCGCCCTTGGATGTCGATGGCTGCAGCGGTTGCCTTGTTGGCAGTTGGCGGGACGGTCGGCTATGTCGTCGGCACCACCCCGTCGGCTGAGGTTGTCGTTGCCGCCAGTTGGTTAGACGATATCGCCGATTATCACAGGGTCTATTCGGGACAAAAACGCCATCTTGTTGAAGTTGGTGCCGAGGATCCCGACCATATCCAGACCTGGCTTACGGCATCCATAGGTGCGGATGTACGAATTCCAGATCTCAGCACCCAAGGCTTGAGGTTTCAGGGCGCGAGATTGCTCGTGGCGGCAGGAAAGCCAGTGTCCCAATTGATGTACACCGATGGAGACGGGCGTGTTGTAGCCTTATGCCAAATTCAGACCCAAACACCACGAGACGGTCGCGTGGAATCGGTGATTGGCGGTTTTGAACTGGTGAGCTGGGGCGGAGAGGCTTCCAATTTCGTGGTCATCGGTGATCAGGATCGAGGTGATCTTACAGCGATCGCTCAAGCCGCCGCCGAACAAGTTTAAGGTCTGCCGCCGCGAAACTCGCGGCCATCAATTTTTTGGTTCAGCGGACAATTCGAAATGACCGACCGAAATTTAAGTCAAACGCGTTTAATCAAATAGATACCGTCGGCATGTTCACCTACCTGGAGACAAGGAAGCATCCAACGTTCGAAAATAGGTCGCCACTTCCACGCCAAAACTGGTTTCGGCTATTAAAGTTCCTGGATTTCCATCGTGTAGAAGACAAAGCTTAATTAATTGATTTAAATAGCAAAAATTTGGGAAATGGTGCCCAGGAGAGGACTCGAACCTCCACGTCCATACAGACACTAGCACCTGAAGCTAGCGCGTCTACCAATTCCGCCACCTGGGCAAGTGTCGTGGACGCGGTGATTAAGGCTAGCCTGTCCGACTGTCAACGGGATTCGAACGGAAAGCACAAAACCATCGTGCGCGTGGCTTGGGCGTGAAATGCGTCTTGTCGCGACACCATGCACCGGGCTATTTAGAGGCAGCCCAAGGAGGGACGGATATGGCTCAGCTAGTAACAATTTACGGCGGCTCTGGCTTTGTTGGTCGTTACATTGCGCGGCGTATGGCGAAAGCCGGATGGCGTGTTCGGGTTGCGGTGCGACGTCCAAATGAGGCCATTTTCGTCAAGCCTTACGGTGTGGTTGGCCAGGTCGAACCGGTTTTGTGCAACATTCGGGATGAGGCCAGCGTCACTGCCGCGATGCAGGGGGCCGACGTGGTGGTCAACTGCGTCGGCATTCTGGCTCCGGACGGCAAAAACAAGTTTGATACTGTCCAGCATGAAGGTGCCGAACGTATTGCTCGACTGGCTGCCCAGGAAGACGTATCGCGGTTGGTTCACATCTCGGCCATTGGAGCGGATGCTGACAGCGATAGCGAATACTCCCGTAGCAAGGCTTTGGGGGAGGCCGGGATTCTGGAGCACTTCCCTAACGCGGTGATTTTGCGCCCGTCGATCGTGTTTGGACCTGAGGATGATTTCTTCAACCGTTTCGCGTCTTTGAGCCAGTTGGGGCCTGTCCTTCCGGTGGTTGGAGCGAGCACTCAGTTTCAACCGGTCTATGTCGATGATGTCGCCCATGCGGCGCAACTTGCAGTTTTCGGAAAAGCAGAACCGGGCATCTACGAGTTGGGTGGCCCAGAGGTTCACACGTTCCGGGCCTTGATGGAGGAGATGCTTTCGGTGATCAGTCGCCGCCGTCTTGTCGTCAACATCCCCTTCTTCGTGGCGGAGGCTATGGGAACTACGTTTGACATCGTTACAGCAGTGTCTGCAGGTCTGATAAAGGGGCCGTTGACGCGCGACCAGGTGCGAAACCTCAAGCGCGACAACATCGTCTCTAAAGAGGCCAAATCGTTTGCGGATCTGGGAATCACGCCGACCGAGCTTGCGACTGTGCTTCCCCAATATCTTTGGCGCTTCCGGCCTTCCGGTCAGTACGATGCAATCAAGAAATCAGCTCAGAACCTGAAGTCTCACGAGCCATAGGCATAGACCAAGATCACAAGTCCAAGGACGATCCGGTAGATCACATATGGCGTGAAGCTTACAGATTTGAGCAGGCGCATCATTAAGACCAATGCGAACAGGGCGGCAATGAATGCCAGTGCTGCGGCAAGCAGGCCGTCGCGAGCTAATGCTAGATCGGCGTCGGCTGCCACCTGTATTCCCAAAACTATGCCCGAAACGAAAATGGTCGGGATGGACATCAGCATAGCGAGTTTTGCTGCGTCTTCACGGTTGTAACCCAAGGCGCGTGCGCCAGAGATCGTCGCACCGGAGCGGGAGGTCCCAGGAATAAGCGCCAGAGCCTGCCACAGTCCCATGATTGCCGCATCGCGGATCGACCAGCGCGCTGCAGGTTTTTCGACCGGCCCTTTCTGATCCGCCCAATACAGCACGATCCCAAAGATGATCATGGTCCAGCCGATGACCGCAACTGATCTTAGAAGGTCGTTGAGGCCGGTCACCACAAAAATTGCGCCGATCACAACCACCGGAATAGTCGCGATGGCAAGGCAGAGCGCAAGGAAGGCCCCTTGGGTATCGACACGGCCTTTCAATAAGCGCCCGGTTCCGGCGAGTGCGATTTTAACATCGCTCCAGAAGTAGAGGATGACTGCAAATAAGGTTCCCACGTGAACGGCGACATCAATGGCTTGTCCCTGATCTTCGAATCCCGTGAGGTTGGGAAGCAGGACGAGATGCCCGGATGAAGACACCGGCAAAAACTCGGTCAGTCCCTGGATCACTGCGACAAGGATCAGATGTAAGAGAGACATGCCTATAAAAGCCTCGAATCGGTTTTTCCCCAAGTTAATGAATTGAAATTTAATGAGAAGCTTTGAAATATATCAGTATTTATGACATAAAATAGAACCACTAAGGAAAAAAAGATGAATAATGTGCTCGATAAAATGAAAATAGGTCAGTAATTATTACTTTTATATTCGTCAAATTCGTTTTAATCAGGGCGCTCAGGAAGTGGAGGGCAATATGGCCAAGCAACCCATGTTGAAATTCGTCGACGTCGAACGGGATATGCCAGAGAAACGGCCCCCGGATCTGCGCGCGTCAGATTTCAACGAGATTTATGCGCAATTTGCCCGGGAAAAAGCTGCGGAACAAGCCAGCCGTTGCAGCCAGTGTGGCGTCCCCTATTGCCAGTCGCATTGCCCCTTGCACAATAACATTCCTGATTGGCTGCGCATGACGGCTGAAGGCCGTCTGAAAGAGGCTTACGAGATCTCGCAGGCTACAAATACGTTTCCTGAAATTTGTGGTCGCATTTGTCCGCAAGACAGGCTGTGTGAGGGCAATTGTGTCATCGAGCAATCGGGACACGGGACGGTGACAATTGGCTCAGTTGAGAAATACATCACTGATACCGCGTGGGAGAACGGCTGGGTGCAGCCCGCTGCGCCGTCACAAGAACGCGTTGAAAGTGTCGGCATTATCGGGGCGGGCCCTGGCGGTTTGGCCGCCGCCGACGTGCTGCGTCGTCAAGGGGTCCAAGTGACCGTGTATGAGCGCGCAGATCGCGCCGGCGGTCTTCTGACTTACGGGATTCCGGGATTTAAGTTGGAAAAAGATGTCGTGATGAAGCGAATTGACCAGCTGGAGCAAGGCGGCGTGGTATTCAAGCTAAATTGTGAGATTGGCCAGGATGTCTCATTTTCTGAACTTCAAGTAACTCATGACGCCATATTGATTGCGACCGGGGTCTATAAATCAAGGGATTTGCAGGCCCCTGGGATTGGCGCGGGCGGCATCGTGAAGGCGATTGATTTTCTGACGGCCTCCAACAGGAAAAGCTTCGGGGACACTGTGCCGGAATTCGATTCCGGAGAGCTCAATGCAGAGGGTAAAAGGGTTGTCGTCATCGGCGGAGGTGACACAGCGATGGATTGTGTGCGTACTTCGATCCGTCAGGGTGCCAAGTCAGTCAAGTGCCTCTACCGCCGCGACCGAGACAACATGCCAGGGTCGCAACGCGAAGTCTCTAATGCCGAAGAGGAGGGTGTTGAGTTTGTCTGGCTGTCGGCTCCGAAAGGGTTCACCGGTGACGCGGTCGAAAGCGTAATGGTTGAACGGATGCGGCTTGGCGCGCCTGACGCGACCGGCCGCCAGGCGCCCGAAGTGATTGAGGACTCCGTCTATTCTGAAGGCGCGGACCTGGTAATCAAGGCACTGGGTTTTGAGCCGGAAGAGTTACCGACGCTTTGGGGCGTTCCGGAACTCGCAGTGACCCGATGGGGAACCGTGAAAGCGGATTTTCGAACCCATGAGACAAACCTGCCAGGCGTTTATGCCTGCGGCGATATTCAACGGGGTGCAAGTTTGGTGGTGTGGGCTATTCGCGATGGGCGCGAGGCTGCCGAAGCGATGTTGGATCAGTTCAATGCAGCTGACCGCGTAGCTGCCGAGTAATCAACTAAGTTTAAGTGCGGATTATGGGCGAACGCCGTTTTGCTGCCTGCACGACCAAAGTAAGATAGGTCATTTTTCCTGACGTGGATCAAGACCAGAGACAAGACTGTCGCGCCAAGGCCACGGGCCTGATCGCGGGACAACAAGGAGCCGGTGATGACAAAATTTGACGAAACCTGGGTCGCACAAGAAGAAGAAAAACGCGCGTTCGTGGCCGAAAATGGGCTGTATCGCGCCGAGGATGAACATGCCTCGTGTGGCGTCGGTCTTGTTGTGTCCATCGACGGTAAGAAATCCCGCAAGGTTGTCGCGAACGGAATTGATGCGCTGAAAGCGATCTGGCACCGTGGCGCGGTAGACGCCGATGGTAAAACAGGTGATGGCGCTGGCATCCACGTGCAGATCCCGGTTGCGTTCTTTTACGATCAGATCGAACGCACGGGTCACAAGCCTAAGACCGATCAAATGATCGCTGTGGGACAGGTGTTTCTGCCTCGGACAGATTTCGGTGCGCAAGAAACCTGCCGGACGATTGTCGAGTCCGAAGTTTTGCGCATGGGCTACTATATTTACGGCTGGCGCCATGTTCCGGTGGATATTGATTGCCTTGGGGAAAAAGCGAACGCAACAAGGCCAGAGATCGAGCAAATATTGATCTCCAATTCGAAAGGCGTCGACGAAGAGACATTCGAGCGCGAGCTTTATGTAATACGACGTCGGATCGAGAAGGCGGCAGCCGTTGCACAGGTTCCCGGGCTTTATGTTTGCTCATTGTCCTGCAGGTCGATCATTTACAAAGGAATGATGCTGGCCGAACAAGTGGCAGAGTTCTATCCAGACCTTATGGATGAGCGTTTTGAAAGCGCCTTCGCGATTTATCATCAACGATATTCGACCAATACGTTCCCACAATGGTGGTTGGCGCAGCCGTTCCGGATGCTCGCGCATAATGGTGAGATCAACACGCTTAAGGGCAATGTCAATTGGATGAAAAGCCATGAGATCCGGATGGCATCGGGAACATTTGGTGATATGGCGGAGGACATCAAGCCCATCGTCGCTGCCGGATCTTCAGACTCGGCAGCCTTGGATTCGGTGTTCGAGGTTCTGGTGAGGGCCGGTCGGTCCGCCCCTATGGCCAAGACAATGCTGGTGCCGGAAAGCTGGTCAAAGCAGGCCACTGAGCTGCCTAAGCCCTGGCAGGATATGTATTCCTACTGCAATTCGGTCATGGAACCTTGGGATGGACCCGCGGCGCTGGCGATGACGGATGGGCGCTGGGTCTGCGCTGGGCTTGACCGCAATGGCTTGCGGCCGATGCGTTACGTCATAACAGGCGACGGATTGCTTATCGCAGGTTCCGAAGCCGGAATGGTGCCCACTGACGAGGCCACTGTGCGCGAAAAGGGTGCCTTGGGTCCGGGGCAGATGATCGGCGTTCACATGGGCAAGCAGAAGCTGTTCCATGACGAAGAACTCAAAGATAAGATGGCCGCTGCGCTGCCGTTCGGTGAGTGGGTCGGTAAGATCGTAGATCTTGAAGAGGTCTGCGCTGAGGAGACTGAATTTGCACTGTTTTCCGGCGCGGAGCTTCGGCAACGACAAATCGCTGCCGGATACACGCTTGAAGAGCTGGAACAAATTCTTGCGCCGATGGCGGAGGACGGGAAAGAAGCCTTGGCCTCGATGGGTGATGACACCCCGTCCGCGGTTTTGTCCAAACAGCATCGCCCATTGAGTCATTTCTTCCGGCAAAACTTTAGTCAGGTGACCAATCCCCCGATCGACAGCTTACGGGAATACCGTGTCATGAGCCTGAAGACGCGATTTGGGAACCTGAAAAATGTTCTTGATGAGGACAGTAGCCAAACCGAAATTCTTGTGTTGGAAAGCCCATTTGTGGGGAATGCGCAATTCGCGAAGATCTGTGACCAGTTCAATGCCGAGATGGTTTCGATTGATTGTACCTATCCGGTAGATGCCGGTCCAGGTGCCTTGCGCGCGGCCTTGGAGCGTATTCGCAACGACGCTGAAGATGCGGTCCGTTCGGGCGCGGGACATATTGTTCTAACAGATCAGCATCAGTCTGAGGCAAAGGTAGGAATGCCGATGATTCTAGCGACATCGGCTGTGCATAGCTGGTTGACGCGTCAAGGTTTGCGCACCTTTTGCTCGCTAAATGTCAGGTCTGCCGAATGTGTCGATCCGCACTGTTTTGCGGTGCTCATCGGATGTGGGGCCACGACCGTCAACGCCTATCTGGCCGAAGATAGTCTTGCGGATCGTATTGAGCGCGGCCTTCTGGAAGGCACGCTGACAGAGGCTGTCGCGCGTTACCGCGTGGCCATTGATCAAGGCTTGCTCAAGATCATGGCTAAGATGGGTATCTCGGTGATTTCGTCCTATCGCGGGGGCTTGAATTTTGAGGCTGTTGGACTTGGTCGTGCCATGGTGGCGGAGTTTTTCCCGGGTATTCAGTCTCGGATCTCAGGCATTGGCGTAACGGGCATCCAATCGAAGACTGAGGAGGTTCACGCCAAGGCATTCCGTGCTGGGCAAGATGTTTTGCCGATCGGTGGCTTCTACAAGGCGCGGCGATCTGGCGAAAAGCACGCCTGGGAAGCGCAGACGATGCACATGCTTCAGGCGGCCTGCAGCCGTGCCAGTTTCGACCTGTGGCGCCAGTATTCGCAAACGATGCAAGCCAATCCACCGATCCACCTGCGCGACCTGTTGGACATCAAACCTATGTCCGAGCCAGTTGCAATTGAGGAAGTCGAAAGCATCACCTCGATCCGCAAACGCTTCGTGACCCCGGGTATGAGTCTGGGGGCTCTAAGCCCGGAGGCGCATAAGACACTTAACGTCGCGATGAACCGGATCGGGGCAAAATCTGATAGTGGCGAGGGGGGGGAAGACCCGGCGCATTTTGTACCTGAGGCCAATGGCGATAACCCGTCCGCCAAGATCAAACAGGTTGCGTCGGGCAGGTTTGGTGTCACGGCCGAATATCTCAACCATTGTGAAGAGCTGGAGATCAAGGTCGCCCAAGGGGCGAAACCTGGTGAGGGCGGGCAGCTTCCCGGAATGAAGGTCACGGACCTGATCGCTCGGCTCAGGCATTCGACCAAAGGCGTCACGCTGATCTCACCGCCGCCGCATCATGACATCTACTCGATCGAAGACCTGGCGCAGCTCATCTATGATCTCAAACAGATCAATCCCCGCTGTAAAGTCACGGTAAAACTTGTCGCGTCTTCTGGCGTGGGGACCATTGCCGCGGGCGTGGCAAAGGCCAAGGCCGACGTGATCTTGATCTCGGGGCACAATGGCGGCACCGGGGCGTCGCCCGCGACATCGATCAAATATGCAGGCCTTCCCTGGGAGATGGGACTGACCGAAGCGCATCAGGTGCTTGCGATGAATAACCTGCGCGGACGGGTTACCTTGCGCACAGATGGCGGCCTGCGCACAGGCCGTGACATCGTCATGGCTGCGATGATGGGGGCAGAGGAGTATGGGATCGGTACCGCGGCGCTGATCGCGATGGGGTGCATCATGGTTCGCCAATGTCAGTCTAATACCTGTCCGGTCGGAGTCTGCACCCAAGATGAGGAGCTGCGTGCGAAATTCACCGGGAATGCGGACAAGGTGGTGAACTTGATTACCTTCTATGCTCAAGAGGTACGGGAAATCCTCGCCTCGATTGGGGCGCGTTCGCTTGATGAGGTGATCGGCCGCGCAGATCTGTTGACCCAGGTGAGCAGAGGATCTGCGCATCTTGATGATCTGGATCTGAACCCGCTTTTGATCCGTGTCGATGGGGCAGACAAGATCGTCTATGATCGCACACGCGAACGCAACGCGGTTCCTGATACTTTGGATCGCGAGATCGTTCAGGATGCTCAGCCGTTTTTCAAGGACGGCGAAAAGATGCAGCTGTCTTATGCCGTGCAGAATACGTTGCGCACGATCGGAACGCGGGCGTCCAGCCGCATTGTCCAACGCTTTGGCATGCGAAACGACCTGCAACCAGATCATCTGACGGTGAAGCTGACAGGGTCTGCCGGTCAGTCTTTGGGGGCTTTCGCAGCTCCGGGTCTGAAACTGGAAGTGAATGGCGACGCGAATGACTATGTCGGCAAAGGACTTTCGGGTGGTCGCATTGTCGTGCGGCCGGCGCAAGAAAGCCCGCTGGTTGCTGAAGACAACACGATCATTGGTAACACCGTTCTTTACGGTGCCACTGCGGGCCATTTGTTTGCCGCTGGTCGAGCTGGGGAGCGTTTTGCTGTCCGCAATTCCGGCGCCCGGGTCGTAATTGAAGGCTGCGGGTCAAATGGATGTGAGTACATGACCGGAGGTGTGGCTGTGATTTTGGGATCGATAGGTGCCAATTTCGGGGCCGGTATGACCGGGGGCATGGCTTATCTTTATGATCCCGAGGGGCGTGCAGAGGTACTGATGAACCATGAGACATTGGTGACCTGCCCGGTCACGGTCGATCATTGGGAAGTTCAATTGAAAGAGCTGATCGAAATGCACGCCGCCGAAACTGGAAGTCTGAAGGCCCAGGGCATCTTGCAACACTGGGATGTCGAGCGGGCGCATTTCTTGCAGGTTTGCCCCAAGGAAATGCTGTCGCATCTTCCGGCACCGCTACGGGTCGAAGAAACCGCCGTACCGGCGGAGTAGCGATAAAGGAACAACCCAGGCTTCACACGGTCTGGGTTGCCGCCTTAGCTCAGATTTTCTTCAAACGCTCGGATCACGCTTGCGTAGACATGCTGCTTGAACGGGACGATTGCATCTAGCATGTCGCCTGGGTCCATCCATTGCCATTGCGAGAATTCGGCGTGATCCAGAGCGATGTTCACGTCGCTATCCTGCCCGTGAAAGCGCAGTAAAAACCATTTCTGTTCTTGCCCACGAAATTTGCCCTTCCAAAGCTTTGGGACCAGATCGTGCGGCAGTTCATAGCGCAACCAGTCTTCGGTTTCGGCCTCTATCGTGACAAGCTGCGCAGAAATACCTGTTTCTTCCTCAAGTTCCCTTAGCGCCGCGTCGCGCGCGGTTTCGCCCGTGTCGATGCCGCCCTGGGGCATTTGCCAAGCCTTAGCGTCGCTGTCTATGCGCTGACCCACGAAGACTTTGCCTGCCGCATTGACGACCATAACGCCGACATTCTGGCGATAGGGCAGTTTTTCTATGTCCTCAGGTTTCATGACCGTGAACTAAGGGCGGGAACCCGCCCTGCCCAATCTAGACTATTTGGTTGGGCCAAGGGCGTTGAGCCCTTTGAGCACATCCAGCGCATAGGCAAGTTGATAGTCCTCTTCACGAAGTTTGGCGACGGCCAGCGCGCGGTCCCGCTCTTCTTCGAGAAGCTTTTGGTCTTCTTCCGAGACGGAATCATTTCCCAAAGAACCACGCAGATTGGCCTCGGACCGGCGGTTTGCGGCTGAAGCGTTCTCTTCCTCTTCTTCCGCGGCTGGATTGCGCGGTGGTTGCACGACGATAATGTCTGGGGCAACGCCCAACGCCTGAATGGAGCGACCGGAGGGGGTATAGTACCGCGACGTCGTGAGGCGCATCGCACCGTCGCCGCGGACTGGAACGACAGTCTGGACCGAACCCTTGCCGAAACTCTTCTCGCCAATCACCACGGCTCGACGGTGATCCTGCAAAGCGCCGGCAACGATTTCAGATGCGGAGGCCGAACCGCCGTTGATCAACACAACAATTGGTTTGCCTTGTGCAAGGTCGCCTGCGCTTGCGTTGTAGCGCTCACTGTCGCGTGGGTTCCGGCCGCGTGTCGATACGATTTCGCCGGTTTCCAGGAAGGCATCACTGACGGCGATTGCCTGCTGAAGCAAACCGCCCGGGTTGTTGCGCAAGTCCAGAACGACGCCGTTGATATTCTCGATCCCACCAGCTTCTTCGATCTGCTTGGCCAGGCCTTCCTCGAGGTTGGGATAAGTCTGGCGGTTGAACGTCGTGACCCGCAAGATGACACTTTCGCCTTCAGATCGGGAACGCACCGCCGTCAACTTGATCGTGTCGCGCACGATCGACACGTCGAACGGCTCCTCGACACCTTCACGAACGACGGTCAAAATAATCTCGGAACCCACAGGCCCGCGCATCAGCTCGACGGCTTCCTCGAGGGTCAGGCCCAGAATGCTCTGACCATCGACGGATGTGATGAAATCGCCAGACTCCATGCCGGCTTCGTCAGCGGGTGTCCCGTCCATCGGTGAGACGACCTTCACGTAGCCTTCTTCCTGAGTAACTTCGATCCCCAATCCGCCAAATTCGCCCGAGGTTTGCGTACGCATATTGTCGAAGTCTTTTGGCGGCAGGTAGGAGGAATGAGGGTCAAGTGAGGTCAGCATGCCGTTGATGGCCGCCTCGATCAGCTCTGCCTCGTCGACCTCCTCAACATATTGGGCACGGATGCGTTCGAATATGTCGCCGAACAGATCGAGTTGCTCATAAACCGTGGATTTACTCTCGTTTTCCTGGGCAATCAGAGGGCCTGCGATCTGCGTGGTTACGAGCACGGATGTTGCCGTGCCAAGCAGCGCCGCCATAACAAGTTTTTTCATTTTGATTTATTCCCTATTCATATCGAACCACGCGGTTGGGTCCACGGGCGTGCCGCCCTCTCTTACCTCTATATAAAGCGACTCTTGGCGATTACCGCCACTCCCTTTCCTCGCTTTCATCAAAAATGCGTCAGAAGTTTGCGTGTTGCCCCCCATAAGTCCTATTGGAGCGCCAGTTTCGACGATCTCACCCGCCTCTGCCAATGTGGTTTGAAGCCCTTCGAAAATAATGAGAACTCCTGCGCCGGGCTCAAGAATCACGACCTGACCATAGTTCAAAAGCGGTCCAGCATAGCGAATTGTACCAGTGAGAGGGGCTGAAACCAGAGACTGAGCCATCGTCGCCAAAACAAGCCCGGGGCGTTCGATCCCAGCAGCATCAGGGTCGTTGAACCCGTGTAGAAGCAGACCTGGTGCCGGTAGTTCGAGCGTGCCCTTCAAACTGTCAAGCGTAGCGGGGTCAAGATCTCCGGCGTCGTCGAGACGTTCCAGATTGTCGGCAAAACTGGCCAATGTGTCTGAATTCTGGATCATGGCGGCCAGTTGATCTGCATCGGCAATGAACCGGCGTGGAAGGTCGTCTCGGTCTGCAATGGCCTTTGCCAGCGCAACACGCGCTGTTTGAACTTCGGCCAGGGCGGTTTCCAGGATCGCGGTGGCGTCCTCTTGTAGCAATCGTAGCACCGACAGCTCTTCGAGTTGTAGGCGCAGGCGCTGGGCTTCTCGGGCAAGCGCCGGTGTGACATCAGACACAATCATGCCGGACCGCGCCGCCCCGAGCGGCCCGGATGGGTGCAACATCAGAATTGGCGCCGGTGATGTCCCAATTGTCATCAAGACACCCAACAATTGCGCAACGGTGTCGCTTTCGGCTTCAAAGGATTGTTTGATTACACGCTCTCGAGCGACGACACGGCGCAGGCCTTCGCGCATTGCGGCGAGACCCTCTTCATAGCCGCGTATGGTGCCGGTCAACGCTGCAACACGATCGCTGGATCCACCCGCGGCTTGCAATGCATCGCTGGCTTTGATGAGCATTTGACTGGCCCGTTTCGCCGAGGTGATCGGGTCGGTCTGCGCATTCAACGCTCCGACGGAAATGATCAAAAAGACTATGGTTGCGCGCAGCATCAGGTCCGGACAATCAATGTTTGGCCCGTCATCTCCTGCGGGGGATCCATGTTCATCAGGTCTAGAATTGTGGGTGCCAAATCCGCAAGCCGGCCGTCGCGAAGGGATGCACCTTCAGGTGCACCTTTGACGATCACCGGTACGGGATTGAGCGTGTGGGCTGTGTGTGGTCCACCCGTGTCAGGGTCGATCATCGTTTCACAATTGCCATGGTCGGCGGTTACGACGATGGCACCACCTTTGGCATCTAATGCGTCCAATGCACGTCCGAGCCCTGCATCGACCGCTTCGCAAGCCGCGATCGCAGCGCTTAAATCACCTGTGTGCCCGACCATGTCTGGATTGGCAAAATTGACGACAATCAAGTCATAGCCTTCGGTGATGGCTTCCACGAGGCGGTCGGCCACATCGGATGCCGACATTTCCGGTTTCAGATCGTAGGTTGCAACATTTGGGCTTTTGGGCATGACCCGGTCCTCGCCAGGTTCGGGGTCTTCCTTCCCGCCGTTGAGAAAGAAGGTGACATGCGGGTATTTCTCTGTCTCGGCGACGCGGAACTGGCGCTTTCCCGCTTTCGCGACCCAGGCACCCAACGTATTAACCACCTGCTTTTTTGGGAAAATAGCGTCCATATATTCCTTATGCTGTTTCGAATAATCCACCATGCCAAGACGGGCTGCGAGCGTTGGTCGCTGCGAAATATCGAAGCTGTCGAAGTTCGGGTCACCGATGGCTGCCAGGATCTCTCGAGCGCGATCTGCGCGGAAGTTCAGGCAAAGGATCCCGTCCTCTGGATGCATACCTTTGTAGTCACCAATCACCGTTGGCTCGATGAATTCATCGGTTGTGCCGTCGGCGTAGGCTCGAGCAATTGTTGCATCTGAGCTGGGGTTATTTGAGCCGTCTCCAAGGGCCATGGCGCGCCATGCCCGTTCCACCCGATCCCAACGGTTGTCGCGATCCAGCGCGTAATATCTGCCAATCACGGTTGCAACTTGCGCTTCATTGGGCAGCTCTCGTTCGAATTGCTGCAAGAACGCGTCGGCTGATTTTGGCGGCACGTCACGCCCGTCAGTTATCGCATGAACGACACAAGGCACATCTTGATCAATCATTGCACGGGCAGCCGCCAAGACGTGGTTGAGATGTCCATGTACGCCGCCGTCGGATATCACGCCGATAAGATGTGCTGTTCCGCCGCTTTCTTTCAAAGTTTCAGCAAATCCCAAAAGGACTTCATTTGTGAAAAAGGATCCATCCTCGATAGCCAGGTCGATCTGCCCCAGATCCATAGCGACCACGCGTCCGGCTCCAATATTTGTGTGCCCAACCTCCGAGTTGCCCATTTGGCCTTTCGGAAGGCCGGCATCTGGTCCATGGGTGATTAAGGTCGCGTTTGGGCAGCTTGCCATCAACTCGTCGACATGCGGTGTATGGGCAAGCTTCGGCGCATTCCCCGCGTCATCTTCTGACAGTCCCCACCCATCGAGAATGCACAATACAACGGGACTAGACATTGATGGACTCCTGCGAACACGGGCGTTCCGCGGAGCCTATCGTACTTTCAGACCAAGCTGAATCGCTTTTCCGAAAGGACGCTCAAGCTTTGGGCGGAAATCTGCATTCATTGAGAATGACGCCCAGGCAATTGCACCGTTCTGACACCAACCGTTCTGCCAGATCGGCTTGCCGAATGGTTCCCTGATCGGCACGGACCACAACCAATACAGCATCAAGCATGTCGAGCATGGCGAGCCCGGCATCACCTTCAAGCACCGGTGGCATGTCAAAAAGCATAATATCAGGATCGAAGTCTGTGGTGATGTCGTCTATCAGATTGCGGGTTTTGCGTGACGCCAGAAGTTCAGAGGACCCATCTGCCGGATTTGAATGCAGGCTCAGCCCGACATTGTAGCCAAGGCGCAAGCAGTTTGTTGCAAAATTGCGGCGGCTGTATTCGAGTGCCGAGAATTTTGGACCAACTTTCTCAAGACCAAAGCGGGTGATCAGATCCGGGTTGGCGAGATCAAAGTCAAAGACCAGGCTTCGAAGATCTTTGCGTCGCGACAGACTGAGCGCGAGGTTGCCGACGACAGTCGTGCGCCCTGCTCCACGCGTGGGTGAGGTCAGTCCGATCCGACGGTACCCCTTGTCGCGCATCTGCAGCACCAGTCGTGTTCGAAGCTGGTCTATCGGCTCCTGTGCTTCGTCGGCGCTCAATCCTGAAAGCCCATTTCGTGCTATGGTCAGCGGATCGAGCGTTATCTCGGACAACCGGTCCCACGCGTTATCTGGTGTGTCTTGGCGGGCGTCTGGCTCCGCCTGGGACAACGTTGGGGCAAGCTGGTTGGTTTGGCGTTTGCGTTCTGCCGCGTCCAAAAGCTCACGCGGATTTTTCAACTGTTCCATATCAGATCCTCCTTAAGCGGATGAGGGCGGGTTCGGCTGAAAGTGATGGGAGGGTTGCGAATGGGGTGATCCCCAATGCGCGTTCAAGATCCACAGGACGTCGGATGCGCGGATCTGCCCGGGACAACAGAAAAACCGCAATTGCGGCAACAGCGAGGGAGACTGCCGCCCCCAACCAAAATAGCACTTGCTTCTTTTGGTTGGGTCGCGTCTCGGGCGGTATAGCGTATTCGATGACGGTCAGACGTTGACCTTCGACGACGTCCTCAACCTGCCTGCGGATGCGCGCATCGGCCAATCGATCCAGAGCAGCGAGGTGCTGGGTCTGCGCCACGTCATGGTCGTAAGTTAAAGCGTTGAGCGTGGCGGAGACCTCAGGAATGGCCGCCAGCCAGGTCTTGATTTGATCCAGTTCACGCTGCAATTCCGCGCTGCGACCGCTTCGAGATTGTAGGTCTGCGGCCATATCACGATGGATGCGAAGCTGGCCTATCGCCGCCTCGAGCTCCAAGATCTTAGGATGATTGTCTGGCAGCGTTTCGCGTGCCTGTGTCAGGCTGGCTTCCAGCCGGTTGGCCTCGCGAACTTTAACCGCCTCGACGGGGGCCCGAAAACTTCGTGTAACCTGTCCGGCTAGCGTATCTTCAAGGCGGGTCTTTCGCTCCAGTAGTAGGAACTCTCTGTCCGGCAGACTGTTTGCATTCTGCGCGCGAAATTCGGACAGTTCACTTCGAGCGGTTTCCAATGTCGCTTCTTTCACGCGCAAGTCATCAAGGAAGAATTCAAGACTGCCACTTGTGTCTTGAGCCAACATATCCCGGTTGATCAAGATCGCTTCGCCAGCAAAGAAATTGGCAACATCGGCCGCGCGTTCAGCCTCTGGATGGCGGAATGATAATGTCATCATTTTCAGGGAGTCTTTCCGCGGCACGGTCCGAAAGGTAAAATGAGCGCGCATCTGCCGGATCCGGTCGGCGGGTGGGTGCTGTGCAAACAGGGTAAATTCATCTGCCACCCGCAGCATGGTTTCAGGCCGCTGCAGGCTGTAGCGGATGATCTCAAGACGTTCCGCTTGCCGCGTCGCGCTTGTCGAACTCCGGGTTTGCTTTTCTAGTTCTGCGCTTTCAAAAAGGAGCCGTGCGGAGGCTGTTTGCATCGCTGGCATGGTTGCCGTGACGGAAAAAGTAGCGGCAACCCCAGCCAATGTAAGCACCAAAAAAGGCAGCGCATATTTGCGCATCTTCCAGGCTAGGAATCGTAAATCTACTGTCATTTAAGGTCCGGATTCTTGGTTACGCGGAACTTTAAAATGCAATTCGTTTAAGACCTGTTTACGGGCCTTAATCTGAATAAATAATTATTACCGAGGTCAATTCGTGTGGGTTTTGTGCACAGGGTGCGATTCGTGGAAGATGTTCCGGACGATTGGTTAACTGTTGCAAATCTGGAAACATTCCCCTTACAGATCAGTACTTTGAAAACTTAAAACATCTTTAAGCTATCTCGTTTCATTTATGCTTCGACACAACGTAGTACGAGGCTGTAGGAATTATGACACTGAGTGGGTTTGTACTAAGTTTGTTAACGAGGATTCATAGTTCATGAACGCTCCCGTAAGTTTTGGTAAATCGCATCCGGTATTCGCAACGCCGCGTGCGCTGTCCACCTCACCCTATAAGCCAGGCTTTTATGCACGGTTCGGAAAACGACTATTTGAGACCGCGCTTGTGCTCGCGTCCTTGCCTTTGGTTCTGCCACTGATTTGCGTGATGGCCGGGTTGGTCGCGCTCAACGGGGGCCAGCCGTTTTTCTTTCAACCCAGAATAACGCGTAGCGGTAAATTCTTTAGACTGGTGAAAATGCGAACCATGTGCGTGGACGCCGAGAGGGTGTTGGAAGACAAGCTGTCCAGCTGTTCGAAATCTAAGGCTGAATGGGACCACTACCAGAAGCTTCAAGATGATCCGCGCATCACTCCGATTGGTAGTTTTCTACGGAAATCATCGCTCGATGAGTTGCCTCAGCTTTGGCATGTTCTGACCGGTGAAATGGCGCTGATCGGTCCGCGTCCGATGATGCCTAGCCAAATTGGCCTGTATCAGGGTGCGGCCTATTTCCGGACACGTCCGGGGATCACGGGGCTGTGGCAGGTATCGCGCCGCAATGAAGGTGGATTTGCCGAACGCGCGACAATGGACAAGCTTTATCTTGACCGCATGAGCTTTGCTCAGGATATCGCGATCATTTTCCGTACGCTCAAAGTGATGTCGAAAGGGACCGGTGTTTAGCTTGAACTGCGCTCTGCGTGCTATCCGGGTCTTGCGCTCATCTCACGCGCCTGCGGCGTATATCCGTCAACCCAGCGCAGAATGACCTCTCGCGCGGCTTGATTGTCTTGCCGCGCAACCGCGTCCTTAAGGGCCTTGATGGCTCCAGCGATTTCCAGTTCCGATAAAGATTCTTCGTGAACCGAGAAGATCTTTTCGTGCTTGGTTGTCATGCGTCCCGAGCCGATCAAAAGCTCCTCATGCATCTTCTCGCCAGGCCGTAGTCCGGTGGTGACAATCTCGATATCTCCATCGGGATTGGAGCTGTCCCGGATCGTTTGGCCCGCCGCTTCAACAACTTGTTCTGCCAAGCGCCGAACGCGCACGGGTTGCCCCATGTCCAAGACGAAAACCTCGCCGCCCTCGGCCAGTTTACCGGCCGTCAAAACGAGCTGTGCAGCCTCTTGAACGGTCATGAAGTAGCGCGTGACATCGTTATGGGTGAGGGTGACCGGCCCACCCCGCGCGACCTGCTCTTGAAATAGCGGCACTACCGAACCGGAGGAGCCCAGGACGTTTCCGAACCGAACAATCGAGAAAACGGTTTGCGTGGGCCTGCTGGCAATATCCTGAATTATCAGCTCGGCAAAACGCTTTGAGGCACCCATCACGTTGGCAGGGCGGACTGCCTTGTCCGAAGAGACCAGAACGAACCTTTTAACACCGTGGTCATGGGCCTGTTGTGCCAGGGTGAGTGTGCCGAAGACATTATTGG
Organism: Pseudomonadota bacterium; assembly: GCA_039193885.1. Classification (GTDB taxonomy): domain Bacteria; phylum Pseudomonadota; class Alphaproteobacteria; order Rhodobacterales; family Rhodobacteraceae; genus Litoreibacter. The sequence goes on along the minus strand of JBCCWL010000002.1, from coordinate 326,357 downwards.
CCAGACCCTGAACCGGATTGGCTTCTACAAGCGGCACATGTTTATACGCAGCCGCATGCAGAATTATATCAACACCATGGATGCCCAATGTGTCTGCGACCAGTTGCGCGTTAGCTATCGTGCCAAGAACCGGGATCAATTCGATACCGCGCTCTCGTGCCTGGTCCCGAAGTTCCATCTCAATACTGTAGAGCGCTAGCTCGCTCATCTCGAAAAGGACCAACGCTGCGGGATTGCAAGTGAAAACCTGGCGGCACAATTCTGATCCGATGGACCCACCTGCTCCGGAAATCAAAATCGTTTTGCCGGAATACTGGTCGTACTCTGTCTCGATGTCATCCTGCAGATGCGCGCGTTGCAGGAAGTTACCGGGTGCGATCGGCTGCAGTTTTTCGGCGATCTCTTCCTGCCCGACAAGCTGTCCGAAGGACGGGATCACCTGAATGTCGACCTTGGCGGCCGATAGCCGGCGCTCAATCCTTGCAACAACACGCCGATTGACAGATGGCATCGCAATTACCACGCGATCCGGGCGAACCTCCTGAAGCAAATCCTCGAGATGCGCACCGTGATAGACTTGCAGGCCCGCAACGATCTGGTTCTGCAAGGCTGTGTTGTCGTCGACAAAACCCAGCAGCATCACATCGGGTTGGCGTTTGAGCGCCGTTGCAAGTTGCATCCCGGTCGTTCCGGCCCCGTAGATCAAAACGCGGGTTGTCGACATGTTGGTGCGGTACATGCTCAAAAGCACTTCAAGCAGCACCATCCGAAGCCCTGCCCCGGCCAAAAAGAGCAAAATTCCGAAGGTCGCGTGGAACCGCAACGGGAAATTTAACTGACCCAGGGCCGCAAGCGAGATTGAGACGCCGGTCATCAAAAACGCAAATAGCGCAACTTTGCCGACAGCTGTGCTTTCAAATGATTTCAAGCGGATCCGCGGAATTCCAAGAAGCATCGACAATGTGGCGCATGCTAACATCAGCAATGAGATCAAAGGCCAATTGTCTACAAATGTTCGGGTTGCCCCGCCTGACCCTTGTTGCAGGATAATCGTTGCGAACATGGCAACCGGAACAAGGAAAAGGTCCAACGACAGAAAAAATGCGCGTTTTTCATGACGTTTCAGGGAGAGAATGAATTTGATCATTTCAGTTTCTGCGACGGCCCCTGACAGCGCTTGATTTAGCGCGTGTCGTCATCTCTACCTTGGTCGAATATTGCGAACAACAATCAGCGAAACTTTTTGCTGCGATTGTTGCTTACAATCTATGGGTCGCGTTTGCGTTTGCGCCCAAAGGTCTCTGACAGAGTCTCGTAAATGATCCAATAGTCCAGACATGGGCGATAATTGCGCTGATAGATCAGATCCAACCGCGCCTTGATCGGTATGCAACGCCGCAAATAGGTTTCGTGGGTTTCTTTGGCCGTTGTGCACTTTGATAGGATTTCGCCTTCGCGATGTCGAAACTTCAAGGTCGCAAGCCCGGTTATGCCTGGGCGGCTTTTCAGAACTTCTGCATATAGTTCGGGATAGGCTTCGACATAGCTGCGCAGCGGGGGCCGAGGGCCTACGAAGCTGATATCGCCTTTGAGTACGTTGAAAAGCTGTGGAAGTTCGTCGAGACGCCGTGATCTGAGGTAGCGGCCCAACGGTGTTATGCGGCTCAGCTTGTCGCCGCCGGTGGCCACCCCGTCATCAGAGTTGTTCGCCATCGTACGAAACTTGATGAGTCCAAAGGTTTCTGTGGGCGACTTCATTCGGGGCGCAATGTAGAAAATCGGTCGTTCTTCCTCGCGCCACATCCGGTAGGAGAAGTACAACAGAAACGGCGACGCGATCGGGATCAGGATCAGCGCGCTCAGAAAATCAAATATGCGTTTCCACAAAAGCATAGGCTGCGTTTTAGGATGCGATCTCAAGGTGCACAAGACGACTGTTTTTGCGATCCTAGACCCTATGGTAGGGAGTTCCAGCCAGAATTGTAGACGCGCGGTAGAGCTGCTCGCTCAACATCACGCGGGCAAGCATGTGCGGCCATACCATCGCACCAAAGGACAGCAACAAATCTGCGTTTTCGCGAAACTCAAGACTAAACCCATCTGCGCCGCCTATCAGAAGAGCAAGATCCTGGCAGCCGGTATCACGCCAACGGCCAAGTTCATCGGCGAAGTTAGGCGATGTTAGGGTCTTTCCACGCTCATCCAGCAGGCAGGTTTTGGCGCCTTTCGGTATGGAACCAAGCAATAGGTTTTCTTCGGCAACGCGGCCGACACCTTTCTTGTCTTCGACTTCTATAACGCGGGATGGTCCGAGCCCCAGGTTCCGTCCTGATCGGTCGAAGCGCGACAGGTAATCTTCGATCAATGCGAGCTCGGGACCAGCGCGCAGCCGGCCCACGGCACAGATGTGGACCCTCATCAGCTATTGGCAGCTTCTGAACCGGCCGGCATCCACATCTTCTCTAGCTGATAAAACTCGCGAACTTCGGGGCGGAAGACATGGACGATGACATCGCCGACATCTATCAGAACCCAATCGCCCTGACCTTTGCCTTCGATGCGCGAAATTCGTCCGTATTTCTCTTTAACCGAGCCGACAAGCTTCTCCGCCAAGGCTGAGACCTGCCTTGTCGAGCGGCCGGAACAAATCACCATATAGTCGGCAATTTCTGAGCGTCCGCGCAAGTCAACTTGCACGATCTCTTCGGCCTTTTCGTCGGTAAGGGTGTGAAGGATATAGTCCAGCAGGTCTTCACTGGTGCCGGGATCCTGAGTGGCAGCATCTGCTGTGACGGGTGTGTCGGTCTGGCCGACCACGTTGGCATTTTGAGACAGCGCTCAAGTCTCCTGTGTGACGCGCCTGAAACATGTCCCGGCGCCGGACAACTCTAATATAGCATCTGGCCAGATCGATCTCAACAGCCGGGCGCTTTTCAAAACGTCAGGTCAGGACGAAATCGCGAATTCGGGCAGCGATTTGTTCGGGCACCTCCTCATGGATGAGATGCCCAAAATCCTCCCAACACTCGAACGTGGCATTTGGCATGCGGTTGGCGGCCCGTTCCGACGTATCCGGCGGCACGGTTTTGTCGCGCGCGCCTGCCAGAAACAGGGTCTTCTGATTGATCTTGGGCAGAGCAGCCAATAGTGGATCAAGATGCCATTGCGACATCATCGCAAGCGTAGCTGCAACATGGTCCGGGTCGGCAATAAGTTGTCGGTATTGTTCCATTCCGGCCATATCAATTTTACTGCCGGTTGACGCAATCAACCTGTCTGCATTGGCCGTTTGGGCGAATACTTCGGGAATAAATGGTGCGCGCGAGAGTGCTTTTGCGAGAACAGGAAAAAGCATACCTGCTAGGCCCTTAAAATGACCAAGTGCTGCGTTGATGCCAATAATTCTGGTCTCGTTGCTACAGCAGTTGCCGTTAAGTGCCAGTTGCAACGCAATTGCGACACCTGCTGAATGGCCTATGATGGCTTGAAGTGAATCTGCCTCAATTTCCCCTAATAGTGTCTCTATATCTGCAGAAATATCCTTAATTCCACATCTAGATTTTGCGCCTAATCGGGTGAAACCCTGTCCGGGCAGGTCAATTGTGATCACATTGAAACTGTCTGCCAATGCGGGAAAGACATCGCGCCAGCTGTGGCTTGATCCACCCGCGCCATGCAATAGAAGCACAGTTCCACCAGTACCGGTTTCTTGCACAAACCACTGATGCGGCGCGACGCTGACAAACCGGCTGGCGGATGCGTTGGGCCAGGTGTGTTTAACCCGTTCCCAGTTCATCCTTGGCTCACTCGAATGCGGCTTCGATAGCCTGACTCACAATCTGACTATCGGCGCGCGGCAGCGGCAAGTAAGGGGCGGACAGCCCATCCGCCAAAGCTTTTAACCCGGGTTGAGGACGTGTTCCTGTATCAATAACCAAGGCTGGGGTTTGGTGCGCTCGGATCAGCTTGGCCATTGCATTTGCGTCTTCAGTGGCCGTCATGCGATTGGCTGAGCCGTCCAACGCGATATTGGCGCGGCCGTCTGTCAACAGGGCGATTGTTGGCGTAAAGCCTTTCTTTCGGGTCGACAGCGACAAGGTCAGCGCGGCTTCGAGGCCCGCAGCCAATGGCGTGCCGCCGCCGCCGGGCAAATGGGCCAAACGCCGCTTTGTTTGGACGAGAGATCGGGTCGGTGGCAGCAGAACATCTGCCTTCGTGCCGCGGAATGCGACCAAGGCTACGTGGTCGCGCCGCGCGTAGGCCTCCGACAAGAGTAATTCAACCGCGCCTTTGGCCTCGGCCAACCGTGCCAATGCTGCTGATCCAGACGCATCAACAACAAAAATGAGCAATCGGTCGCTGCGTTCCTCAAATGTCTTGAGACGAATGTCGCTTGCCCGAATGTGAACTGGTCGATCAGGCGCAAATGGAGCCTGTCTTCGGAGTGCTTGCCAAGGTGCAGCACTGTACAGTGTCGAGACCAGGTCAATACGTGCGGCCCCTCCCATGCGTCCGCGGCGCGATGGTTTTGGTCTTCCACGTCGGTTGCCTTTCTTAGCGTCGCCGGAGCCATTGTTTCCCTGCGCCGATTTTTGCGCCTTTGCTGCAGACAGACCACTGAGAAGGTCGCGTGGAAGTGATGCCATAACCGCTTGTAAGATCACATCGTCGGGGATCTTACCGTCTCCAGGGCCAGTATCTGGCTCGCGATGTTCGGGCTCCTGCGATGCTTGTTCCTCGATCTGCTCCTGGAGCTCCTCGGGTAGGCTCGTTGCCCGCGGTGCTAGGACCAACGCTGCCGCTGTTGCGATATGCTGTTCGGTTACTTCAGAGGCGCGTTGAATTGCAGCAACCGTCCGTGCAGCGCGCAGAAGAAAGCTGGGGGCCCGCATCGAAAATACGCCGAAACTCAAAGCGGTCTTGGTTACAAGAGGCACAAATTCCGATGCAACAGACACTTTTTTCAGGTTTAGGCGCGCGATGTCGATCCGGTCATGATCAAGCGTTATTTCCGGGCAATCGCCTAATGCAAGGCCATCAAGGTCAAGATGAAACGCAAGCCGATCTGTCAGCGTCGTTGCGAGTTGCTCGTCCTCATCCCCTTCATCCAAAGCCAAAAGACAGTGACCCTGGTTGGCGTCCAAAGCGGCTGCGATACGTGCGCATGTTCCGCTTTGCGTTCGCTCGGCCATAGTAAGCAAAAACGCATCATTCTGCCCCGTTAGCAATCCGGACGCGATGACCGTTTTGCCGCTCTCCAGGGTTGCGGCCAGGTCTAGGCCGCCAAACAATTGATCGTCCGTCAAAGCCGGATGTAACCTTTTTAGCCTTCGTGGAGCCAGTGTCGGTGCCAACGCCGCTAAAAACCGGTCGCGTACCGGTCCGTTTCTAGCGCGTAGCCAGATACCGCCTAATCCCGATGGATCAACAGCAAGCAGTGATAGGGCCTGTTTGGCCATTTGCCACCGCTCAAAGCCGTCGGTCATGCGAGTACCTGATCGACGATGCGCTGAACCCTGGTCGTAGAGCCAGCTTCGTCCAATGGGTCGCGACGTAGACGATGCCTGAGCGCCGATGGGGCAACACATCGTAAATGATCGCGGCTCACACGAGGCTCAGAGTCAAAGGCTGCGAGCGCGCGGGCTGCGCGCAGTAATGTCAGCTCACCCCGTAAGCCGTCGGAACCCAAAGAGACGCAAAGCTGGGCGCATTCTTTCAAAATCGCGTCAGAGGTTTCAACAGCTTGTAGCTGTTCCCGACCTTTAAGGATTTTCTTGCGCAATTTGGTATCGGCCGCGCGCCAACGCTTGAGGAAGTCCGCAGGCTCTCTTTCGTAAGCGTCGCGGCGACGGATGACCTCGATCCGCTCATCAATATCGGTTGGGGAACTCACTTCGACAGATAGTCCGAACCGGTCAAGGAGTTGCGGACGAAGCTCGCCTTCCTCCGGGTTTCCTGATCCAACGAGCACGAATTTTGAAGCGTGCCTTATCGAGACACCTTCGCGCTCCACGACGTTCTCGCCCGAGACAGCGACGTCCAACAACAGATCAACAATATGATCTTCGAGAAGATTGACCTCATCAATATACAGGTACCCACGATGCGCCTTAGCGAGCAAACCTGGCGCGAACTGCTTTTTGCCGTTCGTTAGAGCCTGTTCAATATCCAGAGCTCCGGTCACACGATCTTCGGTGACGCCTAATGGAAGGTCTACGACAGGTGTTGGCATCGCAATTTTTCTTTTGCTTTTTAGGCGCTCTGGGTCAGGGCACTCTTCCAAGGTTGTGCTGTTGTAGGGGCATCCGTCCAGCGCCTTGATCGATGGTAACAAGGCGGCCAATGCACGAACGGCTGTGGATTTCCCGGTGCCGCGATCGCCGAAGATAAGGACCCCTCCAATACTCGGGTCGATGGCCGTCAAAATCATAGCGCGTTTCATCTCGTCCTGACCGACGATCGCGGAGAATGGGAAAGGTTGGGTCATGGTGAGGCTTCTTGTTTTAGGTTGCGGCTGAGTGGGTCAACACCCTCCCACGTGCCGCGACTTCCGAGAATAGTGAAGCGCGCGTAAAGCTCTTCGGAGAACCAATGTCCGGCTCTCACGGCCTGAATTGCACGGGCGTGTGGTCCGTCGCGACGAGCGAACTCCGCCATGGTTTGCGCGTCGGGCCAAATTGAAAATGTAACTTGGTGAAACCAAGGAACCTCACCGACCCCAATTTTGAAGATAACGTTTGGATCGTCGCCGATCACCGAACTGATCGCCGGTACGCGGCGCCAGAATTTTAAGGCAACACGAGGCTTGATTGTTGCGCGTGTTAACGCAGCTAATGCACCTTGTTTGTGGGTGAAATCGGGCTGAAAAGGGTCTGTTTTCGACCATTGGCCACGCACGCTGTTTGGTCTCAGAAATAAGGTCCAGTGTTCGCTCGCCCATGCCTGGTAGCGTCGAAATAAGGTACTGGATTTAGTTTGCTCGCGCGCGATCTCTTCCGAAGGCCATGTGGCCAGAATTGCATAGACACCGGTGTTTGGTAGGGGGGTGAACCCTTCGCCCGTTCCGCTGCCCAGTAGCTTCCAAAATCCGATGCCCGGTGTTCGAGGCAAAGCAATTCTGGCCGCTCCCATTTGTGCCAACGCCCAGAGGCGTGCGAGGGGCGACGAAAACCGAAAAAAGCTGATCGTCACAGCTTGGATGGCGACTCTCCCGATTGCCAATGTAAACTAAAGATTACATAAAATCGGAGGATTGCAACGAAAATTAGGCTCAAAATGCAGATTCTCTTTAGTTCACAAGAATGATTGTCAACTTAAGTAGACATCTATAGCTTGATCCCATGACCAGAGTCGATCCAAATCTTCTGACGCCCGCCGGCCACGGTAAACGACCTACTGCGTTGGTGATTGGAGCAGGACTTGGAGGCTTGGCAGCGGCTATGCGCCTGGGCGCGAAAGGCTATCGCGTCGAAGTGGTAGATCGGCTGGATATGCCCGGAGGTCGCGGCTCCTCTATCAGCGACGCAGGATATAGGTTTGATCTGGGCCCAACGATCGTGACCGTCCCGCAGGTATTCCGGGAACTTTGGGATGCGTGCGGACGGGATTTCGATGTTGATGTGGACCTCAGACCTCTGGATCCGTTTTATGAAATCCGTTTTCCAGATGGCTCATCGTTTAAGGCGACAGGTTCAACCGAAAAGATGCAGGCCGAGGTTCAACGACTATCGCCAGGTGATCTTGCCGGATACAATAAATTCTTAAAGGACAGCTACAAACGATACATCTTCGGTTTCGAAGACCTCGGTCGTAGACCACTCCATAAGTTCTGGGATCTCGCAAAGGTTTTACCAACCTTTGGCATGTTGCGCGCAGATCGATCCGTTTATGCACACGCGGCCACTCGGGTCAAAGATGAACGGTTGAGAATGGCGTTGTCCTTCCATCCGCTGTTTATCGGTGGAGACCCGTTCAACGTCACTTCGATGTACATTCTGGTCAGCCATCTGGAGAAGGAATACGGTGTACACTATGCCATGGGCGGTGTCACGGCGATTGCAAAAGCCATGGCTGATGTCGTCTGTGACCAAGGTGGTATCGTCACTTTGAACCACGAAGTGGATGAGATCCTCGTCAAAGATGGTCGGGCCGCGGGGGTCAAACTGACATCGGGTCGCGTGATACCTGCAGATATCGTGGTTTCAAATGCCGACGCAGGCCACACCTATGACCATCTTCTGAAACGGCCCAAGCGGCGGTGGACGCCGCGCAGGCTCGAGAAATCGCGGTGGTCGATGGGTCTTTTCGTTTGGTATTTTGGCACCAAAGGCACTGCGGAATTATGGCCCGATCTCGGGCACCATACGATCCTAAATGGTCCAAGATATCAGGGATTGGTTCGCGACATCTTCATAAACGGAACCTTGTCTGATGACATGAGCCTTTATGTACATCGACCGAGTAAAACAGACCCTACCGTTGCACCAAGTGGCGGTGACGCATTCTATGTTTTGTCCCCAGTTCCGCATTTGGGCGTAGACGATCCTGTTGATTGGGATGCCGAGTGTGAGCCCTATCGCCAGAAAGTTGCTGCGGAACTGGACAAGCACCTGATGCCTGGTTTTGAAGACCATATTCAAGCAAGCCGCATATTCACTCCCTATGATTTCCGTGATCGTTACCTATCACCCTACGGGTCCGGGTTTTCGATCGAGCCACGGATTCTGCAAAGCGCTTACTTCCGCCCGCATAATGTCTCTGAAGAGTTACCGGGCCTATATCTGGTCGGAGCCGGTACCCATCCAGGTGCAGGGCTGCCGGGCGTAATTTCATCCGCAGAAGTTTTAGGAAAGCTGGTACCAGATGCAGCGGTCGTGGGGGCCAAATGATCAATCCATCCGACCTGGCCCATTGTAAAGATGCCATTCGAACTGGGTCACGCTCCTTCTATGCGGCGTCACACTTGTTGCCAGGACCTGTGCGTGATCCTGCTTTGGCCCTATATGCATTTTGCAGGCTTGCTGATGACGCGGTCGATCTTCATGCTGAAAAAGCTGCGGCTGTGCTGTCTCTACGCGACAGACTCGACCTCGCATATATTGGAACCCCACGCGACGCGCCTGCGGACAGGGCTTTTGCGGCGATGATTCGAGATCACGACATGCCGCGGGAGCTTCCAGAGGCGCTGCTCGAAGGTCTTGCGTGGGATGCCGTGGGCCGACGATATGACACGTTGAGCGAAATCCGCGCATATTCGGCACGTGTGGCCGCAGCAGTTGGCGCAATGATGACTGTTTTGATGGGCGTTCGTGACCGTGACGCACTTGCAAGAGCATGCGACCTGGGCGTCGCGATGCAGCTTACCAATATCGCGCGAGATGTTGGCGAAGACGCCCAGGAAGGGCGACTCTACCTTCCGCGCGAGATGATGGAGGATGAGGGGCTTGATCCGGATCTCTTTCTTCAGAATCCCAAGTTTTCCCCGGCCCTCGGGAGGGTCGTCAGGCGACTTCTTGCAGAAGCAAATAGACTCTATTTACGCTCAGAAGCGGGTCTACCGAGTTTGCCGATTGGGTGCCGACCGGGGATATTTGCGGCTCGTCACATCTATGACGGGATTGGCCGCCAGGTTCGTCGCAACGAATTTGATAGCATGAAACAAAGGGCGCGCACCACAACCGCTCAGAAGCTGGCTTGGTTGGGTTTGTCGGTAATGCGCACTGGGGTTGTGAGCCTGATGCCGCGCTCGGCTGTTCTTTACGCTGCACCCTTGGATGAAGTAGAGTTTCTTGTCGATGCAGCTGCGCGCGCGACTCCGCCTGATGTTTCACGTACACTGGGCTTGATCGAGCTTTTTGCTCAACTTGAGGCGCGTGACCGGCAAGGTGTTTGAGCAACCCGTGGCTCGCTGCGGAACCCAAGGATTGTCACAATGGACTGGTCGATCTTTGCTTTGTATTTCGCAGCTTGCGCCGCAGCGGCGACAACAGGCGCGATGTTTCAACCCGGCGCTTGGTATCAAACTCTAGATAAACCGAACTGGACCCCGCCGAACTGGCTTTTTCCAGTCGCGTGGACATGTCTTTACATATTGATGTCATTTGCGGGTATGCGTGTCGCGTTGGCTGATGGAAACGCATTTCCGGTAACGGTCTGGGCGCTTCAAATCGCATTGAATACGTTGTGGACCCCGATATTCTTCGGCTTGCGACGACTACAGGCTGGAATGATCGTAATTTTGTTTTTGTGGCTCTCAGTCGCCGGATTCGTTGTTGCGGCTTACCCGGTCGATCCGATCGCCAGTCTGCTTTTTGCCCCTTATCTTCTTTGGGTTTCTGTCGCAGCAGCGCTTAATTTCTCGGTGATGCGGCGCAACCCGGACGTAAAGCCTATTGGTTAAAACTTCCACGCGGCGCGACGCGGCACTTTGACTGCGAGCATTGGTTTGAGCCACGGGGATCTGAAGCGATTTAGATCGAGTGCCTCGTAGACGCCACGCGACGTCTCGCCGTTGATCTTGGTCTCAACGCCGGCGCGACAATAAAATGGTGCATCCAGCATATGTTTTGTTTGCTTCGGTGATGTACCGGGGTCTGCCCGGGTTTCTCGTTTGACAGCCCAAAGTGATCGGCTCAAAGACACCTTGGGAGGCGCCGGAATAGACTCTATTTCACCTTGGCCTGTAAATTTCAATGCTACAGCAAGATCATCAGAGCCGTCACGTGCGATGGCATCGTAAAAACAGACCGTGCCTGTGCTCACAGGAAAACGTCCCCAAGTCCAATAACTGAAATCATCCTCGAGGGCCGCGGTGCCGAAATTGGCATCGAAATACCCGTGCCCGCTCCAGTTCCATCCGGATCGGTTCAGCGCAACCTCGACGCGCGCCGTTGGTGCAAATGGACGCCACACGTGACGACCGGTTTCGTGCAATGGGACCTCATACGGCGTTATGGCGGCTGGATAGAGTCTAATCTGCCCGGTAACACGGTCGATATGCGGGACTGAGATTTCATTCACGTCAATGATCAGGCTGTCGCCGGTCCAATGCATCTGACTTGGACCAACGGTGAATGTGTCGTTGCTTTGGCGCAGCGCTGATCGCCCGCGGTCGGTCATCGTCCACCGCCCGCCGCGACCATAGGTTGCGACGTTAATACAGCAATGATTGTCAGGTGATTTCCGACCGGACCATCGATACCAGGGCGAGAAAACGGATCCTATGAAGCCGATGATTGAGATGGCTTGCGCACCGTCATCTGAGACGCCGTCGACATACCACCATGCGTATCCGTTTTCCGGAACTTCGAGATTGAAATTTGGTCCCTCATGATCGCCTCGGCCGCATGCTTTCCTGAAAGCGCTGCCATCGGAACCCCGGCGCCCGGGTGTGCGCCCCCGCCCGCCAGGTAGAACCCCGGCTGGGCTGTGCGAGCCGTCGGTCTTTTCAGAGATGCCGTTAGCCCATGCGGGCTTCGTCCGTAGAGGGATCCGGCCGATCCGGGAAACAGAGTTGCGAAGTCTCGCGGCGTCGCCAGGGCTTGCAGTCCTGGTCTCGGATCGAAAGTCAGACCCATCTGACGCAGCCGTTGGAACGTCCGTGTGTGACATTGGTCGAACTCCTGTTCTGGATGTATTTTAAAGCCGGGGGGCCCGTTCATAATGATTTCGAACCGCTCGGGGCCTTGCACCTGTCGATTTGTGCCTCGATCTTGAGCACAGACATAAAGCGTCGGATCAGAAGGCATCTGACCGTTGGACAGATCAATAAATTCAGACTGCGCTACGTCGCCAAAGAAAACGTTGTGGTGCTCCAAGGGAACACCTGCGGCCGTCGCGGAAAAGCTCCAAACGAACGCAGAGTGAGAACGCGGTTCCGTCTGTTGGTGCGCCACAACCGATGTCAGGTTGTCACCCAGCATTCCACGCTGCAACGCACGCGGATCGCCGTTGAAGATGACGACATCTGCCGCATGTCGCATGCCCAGGTTATCCGTAACATGTGTTGGAACCTTGTTTTGCAGTTCCACACGCTGGATCGCTGTTCCGTTGATAATCTGCCCGCCCCGCTCTTCGAGAAGTCGGCCCATGGCGCTTGCCAGTGAATGCATGCCGCCATCGACGGTCCAAACGCCACGCGCTTCGGCTTGCCAGATCAGGGCCAGCAAGGCCGGTGACTTATGAGGTGAACCTCCGACATACGTGGCATATCGACCGAAAAGTTGACGAAGACGTGGGTCCCTAAATCGCCGTGCGAGGTAGCCTGCCATCGATGAGAAAGGAGACATAGTCTTCAAGAGCGCCGGGTTGCGAAGAACTGTGCTGACAAGCTGCAACCTAGATGGCGTACCAGCGCGCATCATCGGGGCTTCGAAGCTGTCAAACAGCCGCTGGGTTTCATCGCAGAATTTGGAGAATGCTTTGGCATCTGCAGATCCCGCCAGGGCGGTGATGGCCTCAACATTTCTGTCCCGGTCAGCGAAAAGATCGAGGGTGGAACCGTCGGACCACCAATGCCTTGCCAGAACATCTTGCCGGGTCAATGTGACGTGTTCATCGAGGCGCGTGCCCGCGTTCTCAAAGAGGTCGTCAAAAACATCACGCATCGTCAGCACCGTTGGTCCGGCATCGATCGGTCCCGCTTGTGAAGGGACGCTACGCATCTTCCCGCCTACGTGGTCGTGGCTTTCAAAAACCTGGACGTTATTGCCTGCTGCAGCCAACCGTATCGCAGCCGAGAGCCCACCGATACCGGCACCAATAACGGCAATCTTCTGACCAGTTTTGGTCATTGGAAGGGGGCTCCTCGTGCTTTGCTATCCCGAATTGTTGACAGTTCACCGAATACTGTCCAGACTTATTTACACATTGAGTGTCATAAATGTCTGACACTATGCGCCGGATAGCAGGAGCTCGCATGCCATTTTCCCGCCGAATTGAACTTACCCTTGAGAGCGCAATCAAGCGCAGCCAAGCCGGCGCAGCCCCGCCCAAGCTTGCACGTGCGATTGAACATGCTGTTCTTCCTGGAGGCGCGCGCATAAGGCCCCAGATTTGCATGTCGGTGGCGAAGGCTTGTGGGGATGACAAGCCTGCGTTGTCAGAGGCAGCCGCGGCGTCCATCGAGCTAATCCATTGCGCCAGTCTCGTGCATGACGACATGCCGTGTTTCGACAATGCTGACATGCGGCGCGGTAAGCCCTCTGTTCACCAAGCCTTCGGCGAACCGTTGGCCCTGTTGGCCGGCGACAGCCTTATAATCATGGCGTTTGAAACGCTGTCGCGACAAGCGCATCTGGAATGTCAGCGCACCGCTCAGCTCATCACGACCTTGGCGCAGTCTACCGGGATGCCGCATGGAATTTGTGCTGGTCAAGCCTGGGAAAGCGAAGACTCTGTCGATCTGGGCGCCTATCACAGGGCGAAGACCGGCGCATTGTTTGTGGCGGCATCGCGCATGGGTGCCATTGCTGCTGGAAATGACCCCGAACCTTGGACGGAGCTGGGCGCGCGGATCGGCGAAGCTTTCCAAGTGGCCGATGATCTAAGAGATACGCTCTATGATTCTGAAACGCTGGGCAAACCAGCAGGTCAGGATGAGATCCATAACCGGCCGAATGCCGTCACGGCTTATGGAGTTCAGGGTGCGATTCGGCACTTGAAGGACATTCTGGGAGGGGCGATAGCGTCGATTCCGGCATGCGAGGGTGAGGCGGAATTGGCCGAAGTTGTCCGCAAAACCGCGGAGCGCCTTACGCCAGTTGCCGCCCAACGCAGTGCTCATCAGAACGTCTGACGTCCTATGGCGTCGCTTGATCAGCAATATCCTGAACCGCGTCGTAAGACCCGAAGGGGTTTGCATGACTGGCTAATGGACAAGGTTGCATCGCCCGGCTTCCAAAGCTGGGCTAGCCGCTTTCCTTTGGTTCGCGCAGTCGCGCGCAAGGATGGCGAACGGCTATTCGATCTGGTTTCCGGATTTGTCTATAGCCAGGTCTTATTCGCAGCGGTCGAGCTGGATCTGTTGGCCTATCTGCAACGCGGGACAAGCAGTATTGAAGACGTCGCGCGCCATTGCGGTCTGACGCCGACCAGGGCCGAATCCTTGCTGCAAGCGACAAGTGCGGTGGGTCTGACCGAAATTGCGCCAAAGGGCGGCTATAGGCTGGCTCGTCTCGGCGCGGCGAGCCTTGGGGTGCCAGGCCTGCATGACATGATCCGCCATCACAACGTCTTCTATCGCGACCTAGAGGATCCAGTCGCATTGCTGCGCGGTGAAACATCGCCGGAGTTGGCGCAATTCTGGCCCTACATTCGCGGCGAAACGGCGCAAGATCTTCCGGCTGAGACTGCGGCAAGATACTCTTCGTTGATGCGCCAAACACAGGCGCTTGTGGCTGAGGAAACGCTCCGCCATATCAATCTGAGTCGGGTCCGTCACTTGATGGATGTTGGCGGTGGAACTGGGGCTTTCCTGAAAGCGGTGAGGGCGAATTATCCGGGCATTGATTTGACCCTCTTTGATTTGCCGGCAGTGGTTGCGGAAGCCGATCTTGGCGACAATAATATCTGTCCACTTGGCGGAAGCTTTAGGGATCCACTACCACAAGGTGCTGATGGCATCAGCCTTGTGCGCGTGTTGTATGATCATAGTGACGAAACCGTCAGGGATCTGATCCGAAGAGTCTACGACGCCTTGCCTCCGGGAGGTCAGCTTATAATTTCCGAGCCAATGAGTGGCGGGGCGAATCCCACCAGATCCGGAGATGTGTACTTTTCACTTTACACAATGGCAATGACCACTGGTCGTGCGCGATCGCCAGATCAACACATCGACCTTCTTACATCTCAACGCTTTGAAAATATTCAATTTAATGCGACTACACGTCCATTTGTAACCAGCTGCATCACAGCGTCAAAGCCTTGCTGACCTGCTAATCTACTACCTGTCTAAGTGGATTGACATTTTCGTGTGTAAATCTAAACTTACACTCAGAATGACGCTTAATGTGAGCTTGGCCGCTCAGAAAATGGGCGAAAAGAAAACCAACGAGGGACAAGTTTGGATACCACCGTAGTTCTCTTGGCCGGTCGTAAAGACCTCCAACTGGCGAGTCTGTCTCTAAATGAGCCGGACGATGGTGATCTGGTTGTCGATATCAGCCATTCTGGAATTTCTACTGGAACCGAGAAACTGTTTTGGGATGGGCAGATGCCGCCGTTCCCGGGTATGGGCTATCCGCTGGTCCCGGGCTACGAGGCGACCGGCGAGGTTGTTGAGGCCCCGCGTGGAAGCGCGTACAAGCCTGGCGATCATGTTTTTGTTCCTGGGGCGAGTTGCTTTGGGGACATCAAAGGATTGTTCGGAGGTGCTGCGCGCCGGGTCGTGACACAAGCCGACCGCGTGACACGAATTGATTCCGGTATGGGCGCAGAAGGCGCTCTGTTGGCATTGGCAGCCACTGCGCGCCATGCGATGGCCGGGTTGCATACAGATCTTCCCGATCTCATCGTCGGTCACGGTGTGTTGGGTCGTCTGTTGGCGCGATTGACAGTTGCGGCCGGCGGACCTGCACCGACTGTGTGGGAAGTTGATCCGGCCCGACGTGAAGGTGCCGACGGATATTCCGTTATTGATCCGCAGGATGACGACAAACGCGATTACTCTTGCGTTTTCGATGCGTCTGGAAACGGGGCGTTGCTCAACGACCTTGTGGCCAGGATCCGCAAGGGCGGAGAGATAGTTCTGGCCGGGTTTTACGCGGAGCCTTTGAGCATCGCTTATCCACCAGCCTTCATGAAAGAGGCGCGGTTTCGCGTTGCCGCAGAGTGGACGCCAGACGATCTGACCGCCACGCGCGGTTTGGTGGAGTCCGGTGCATTGTCGTTGAGCGGGTTGATCTCGCATATTTCGGACGCGACAGGTGCACCCGATGCCTACGCGACCGCTTTCAACGACCCTCAGTGTCTAAAAATGATCCTCGATTGGAGAGCTTTTGCATGAAAGACGATATTCCAAATCTAAAGGATTTCGATCAACGGTTGCGCGACGAGGCGCATGAAGATCTGGCCGACATCATTGCAGATGAGCCGACATCCAAGACGCAAATCATCGCGATCTATGGCAAAGGCGGGATCGGGAAATCGTTCACGCTCGCAAATCTCAGCCACATGATGGCCGAACAAGGCAAGCGGGTGCTTTTGATTGGCTGCGATCCGAAATCGGACACCACATCCTTGTTGTTCGGCGGCAAGGCTTGTCCGACGATTATCGAGACATCGACCCGTAAGAAACTGGCTGGTGAAGAGGTCAAGATCGGGGACGTTTGTTTCAAGCGCGGCGGCGTTTTCGCGATGGAACTTGGTGGCCCAGAAGTCGGGCGCGGTTGCGGCGGACGCGGGATCATCCATGGGTTTGAGCTTCTTGAAAAGCTGGGCTTTCATGATTGGGATTTCGACTATGTCCTGTTGGATTTCCTAGGTGACGTCGTGTGCGGTGGATTTGGACTGCCCATTGCCCGGGACATGGCGCAGAAAGTTATTCTGGTTGCCTCGAATGACCTGCAATCGCTGTATGTGGCGAACAACGTTTGCTCGGCGGTTGAGTATTTCCGCAAGCTAGGTGGCAATGTTGGTGTGGCGGGTCTGGTGATCAACAAGGATGACGGCTCGGGCGAAGCCGCTGCCTTTGCGCAAGCGGTCGACATCCCGGTTCTGGCGTCGATCCCGCAAGATGACGAGCTGCGCAAGAAGTCGGCCAATTACCAGATCGTTGGATCGATGGAAAGCCGGTGGGGCGGCCTCTTTGGTGAGCTGGGCGACGCGGTCGCGTCAGCGCCCCCCGTTCGGCCAGAGCCGTTAGATCAGGATGGTTTGCTTGGCCTTTTCGACAGCAAAGACACTGGCGGAGATGTCGTTCTAGAACCCGCGACGGACGAGGACATGCGCGGGAAGAATGCGGAACCGAAACCCTCGTTGGAGGTTATCTATGATGACGTATGAGCGCGCGCGAATTGAAGAGCTTCGAGAGATCGCACAGCGGCAGCGCGAAGCCGCGCAACGGCAATGCCGAGAAGCTGAAATCATTCGGGAAACTGTGCGTGAGCAGCACAAAATTGCGGCCAGCATGCGGGCCTTACTTTCAGGGGAGGGGCAACATGTTTGATCTCGAAGTACTGACGGAATGGGATGAACAGCTCTCGGAACTCGAGGAGAGCGACGATGCCCAAAGCAACGAAGACGATGCATTGGAGGACGATCAGCGGTGAGCAAACGCGTCGCATATGACGACGCCGATTTGGCGGAGGTGACCGAGGGTCATCCGAACGCGCCTGAAGCGCAAGCTCCGCTGACGGGTGACGGCATGGGATGCCATGCCGGAGCTGAAACTATGGAAAGCGCTGCGCGCTCGGCCGGGAAATCCGAGATACTTGAGCAATACGCGAAAGACTATCCGACGGGCCCGCATGACCAACCGCAATCCATGTGTCCAGCTTTCGGATCGCTGCGGGTTGGTCTGCGGATGCGCCGCACGGCAACGATTCTTTCTGGCTCGGCCTGTTGCGTTTACGGCCTTACATTTGTCAGCCATTTCTACGGTGCGCGCCGGTCTGTGGGCTATGTTCCGTTCAACTCCGAAAGCCTCGTGACCGGAAAGTTATACGAGGACATCCGAGACGCCGTGCATGAGATGGCGGATCCGGACCGTTACGACGCGGTAGTTGTGACAAACCTTTGCGTACCCACGGCTTCAGGTGTTCCGCTGCAGCTATTGCCAGACGAAATTAATGGTGTGCGGATCGTTGGGATAGATGTTCCTGGGTTCGGAATTCCGACCCACGCCGAAGCCAAAGACGTTTTGGCGGGTGCCATGCTGGCTTATGCCCGCAGAGAGATCGAGGCGGGACCGGTTGCCTCCCCCGCGGGTGGCCAGTCGGACCGCCCAACCGTGACCCTGCTGGGGGAGATGTTTCCTGCAGATCCGATGAGTATCGGCCAGTTGATCGCCCCTTTGGGCCTTGCAACCGGTCCGACCGTACCGTGCCGCGAGTGGCGCGAACTTTATTCAGCTTTGGATTGCGGAGCCGTGGCTGCAATCCATCCCTTCTACACGGCATCCATCCGCGAGTTCCAATCCGCCGGACGACCTATCATCGGGTCGGCCCCAGTGGGGAGAGACGGAACCGCGGCTTGGCTCAGAGGTCTGGGGGACGCGTTCGGTCTTCCCGACAAAGGTGTGGCAGCGGCTCAGAATGCGTCTCTCCCGGCGATTTCGTCTGCGTTGGCGGCCACACCAATCAAAGGAACAATCACTTTGTCGGGCTACGAAGGGAGCGAGCTTTTGGTGGCCAGGCTGTTGATCGAAAGCGGCGCGGAGGTGCCCTATGTCGGGACGGCGTGTCCAAAGACACCGTGGTCACAACCTGATGTCGATTGGCTTGAAAGCAAAGGTGTCAAAGTGAAATTCCGGGCATCGCTGGAAGATGATTGCGCTGCGATGGAAGCTATCAAGCCAGACCTGGCTGTCGGCACCACTCCTGTGGTTCAAAAAGCCAAAGAGATCGGAATCCCGGCGCTCTACTTCACAAACCTGATTTCTGCCCGGCCGCTCATGGGGGCCGCCGGAGCCGGTTCGCTCGCCCAAGTGGTCAATGCGGCAATGGCCAACAAAGACCGTATGGATCATATGCGCGAGTTCTTCGAAGGCGTCGGTCACGAAGACTCCTCCGGTGTTTGGGAAGGTGCCCCGAATATCCGGGAGGATTTCCGAGCCTTGAACAAGAAAAAACTGGAAAAACAAGCCCGCGCGGCCAAAGCGGCGGAGATGATCTGATGCTGATCCAGGATCACGACAGAGCAGGAGGATATTGGGGCGCGGTCTACGCATTCTGCGCCACCAAAGGTCTGCAAGTCGTGATCGACGGGCCCGTCGGATGCGAGAACCTGCCCGTGACCTCGGTGCTGCATTACACAGATGCTTTGCCCCCGCATGAATTGCCGATTGTGGTCACGGGATTGGGTGAGGGTGAGATGGGCGCGGGCACAGAGGACGCGATGAAGCGCGCCTGGAAGACGCTCGACCCCGCTTTGCCGGCGGTCGTCGTTACCGGCTCAATCGCCGAGATGATTGGCGGCGGGGTAACACCGCAAGGAACCAATATTCAGCGCTTCCTGCCGCGCACTATTGATGAAGATCAGTGGGAGAGCGCGGACCGCGCAATGACCTGGATCTTCACGGAGTTCGGCATGACCAAAGGCCGGATGCCGCGCGAAGCCAAGCGCGAAGAAAGCTCCGCTCCGCGGGTCAACATTCTTGGGCCGATGTACGGGACCTTCAACATGCCGTCCGATCTGGCCGAGATTCGGCGTCTGGTCGAAGGGATCGGGGCCGAGGTGAATATGGTGATGCCGCTGGGCAGCCATGTGGCAGAGATGCGCAACTTGGTTAATGCAGACGTCAATATCTGCATGTACCGAGAGTTCGGGCGCGGCCTGTGCGAATTGTTGAACAAACCCTATTTGCAAGCACCAGTGGGGATTGAGTCGACGACGAAGTTCCTTCGCGCGCTGGGCGAGCTTTTGGATCTTGATCCGGAGCCGTTTATTGCCCGCGAAAAGCATTCGACCATCAAGCCGGTTTGGGACTTGTGGCGGTCAGTGACTCAGGACTTCTTTGCCACCGCGTCTTTCGCGGTCGTGGCGAACGAGACCTATGCGCGCGGATTGCGCAATTTCCTCGAAGCCGATCTGGGCCTGCCTTGCGCCTTCGCCGTTGCGCGCTGTCGTGGGCAGAAGACAAACAACGAAGAAGTCCGTGCGTTGATGGGCTCAACGCGCCCGATGGTGGTGTTTGGCTCAATCAACGAAAAGATGTATCTGGCCGAGCAAAGTGCCGGCTTCGGGCCAAGCCCGTCTTTCATTCCTGCAAGTTTCCCAGGTGCCGCGATCCGACGCGCAACCGGGACGCCATTCATGGGCTATGCGGGCGCGACTTACGTGGTGCAAGAAGTCTGCAATAGCCTCTTTGATGCGCTGTTCCATATTCTGCCACTGGGTAGCGATATGGACGCCGCCGAAGCCACACCAACGACCTTGCGTCGTGATTTTCCGTGGGATGAGGATGCCCAACGCCTTCTCGACCGCATCGTAGAAAACCATCCGGTATTAACCCGGATCTCAGCCGCAAAAACACTACGCGACCAAGCGGAAGCCTCAGCCTTGAGCCAGGGCGATGAACGGGTCGTGAAAGAAACCATCGCAGCCTTTGCACCTGCGGGATTTGAAACATCACAGGGAGACACAAAATGAGCGACCACACATCCAGCGAGTTCGATTTTGAAACCCCAGTCAAGAAAACACCGCGGACCGAATTCGCCGTGTATTTCGCAATCATTTTCCTGGCGACATTGCCATTGTCTTGTCTGACATGGGCCCTTTCGGTCCTGAAAAACGGCAATGCCTCAGGAAAAGGCCCGATCAAACGGGCCTGGGCCCAGGCGTCGATCATCACACCGATGATCTTCTCGGCTTGACGGGTCGTCCAGCGGTCTGAACAGCCGCTTACACATAGTTCTGTTGGGGAGACAACAGGATCAGAAACCCAGATCCGCGTCAGCGGGACTGGGGTGAATTCCCGGTCTAAACCCCGGGATACCTGATCTGTCACTCCCCCCCGGGGTGGCGGATTGTGATGGGGGAAGAGCCCCCAACATAACCCGGCCGCGGGGGGCGCGGCGTCAGTCTAATTCCGGAGGAAATAATGGCTGATAATCTGTCCTTCACCGGACTTACCGACGAGCAGGCACAAGAGCTGCACGCGGTCTATATGAGTGGGCTATGGCTGTTTTCGGCCGTTGCCATTGTTGCTCATTTGGCCACGTACATCTGGCGTCCCTGGTTCTCATAAAGGATTGAAGCATGGCTAAGTTTTACAAAATCTGGCTCGTTTTTGATCCTCGCCGCGTGTTTGTCGCACAAGGCGTTTTCCTCTTCTTGCTGGCAGCGATGATTCACCTCGTCGTGCTCAGCTCGGGCCTGAACTGGTTCGCGCTGGCAGCTGGCAGCTGAGCAAGATCAAAGATTGAGATCTGACTAAAAAAACGTTGTGGGCGTCGCTCCCCGAAAGCTTCGGCCACAACACGCAGATACGCAACGCAGACACGCAGCGAACGGCTAAGATCGAAACGAGTTCAAGGCCGCGAAATAGGGAGACGATAGCATGGCTTTGCTTAGTTTCGAGAGAAAGTATCGCGTCCGAGGCGGGACGCTGGTCGGCGGCGACCTTTTCGATTTTTGGGTGGGGCCCTTCTTTGTAGGCTTCTTTGGCGTCACCACAATGTTCTTTGCCGGCCTTGGAACCATCCTGATATTCTGGGGCGCAAGCCAGCAAGGGACGTTCAACCCCTGGCTGATCAATATTGCACCGCCTGATCTTAAATATGGATTGGGAATGGCACCTCTGATGGAGGGGGGGCTTTGGCAGATCATCACGTTCTGCGCAGTTGGGGCGTTCATAAGTTGGGCGCTCCGAGAAGTTGAAATCTGTCGCAAACTCGGGATCGGTTATCACGTTCCTGTTGCGTTTAGCTTCGCAATTTTCGCCTACTTGACCCTGGTGGTGTTCCGCCCACTTCTGATGGGCGCATGGGGACATGGGTTTCCTTATGGCATCTTCAGCCATCTCGATTGGGTCTCCAATACGGGCTACGCTTATCTCCATTTCCACTACAACCCAGCACATATGTTGGCTGTGACGTTTTTCTTCACAACGACCATGTTCCTAGCGCTTCACGGAGCTTTGGTATTGTCCGCAGCTAACCCGCCCAAGGGTATGGAAATGAAAACCCCTGATCACGAAGACACGTTCTTCCGCGATTTCATCGGCTATTCGGTCGGTACTTTGGGCATTCACCGCGTCGGGCTGCTTTTGGCGCTCAACGCGGGGTTCTGGTCGGCTGTCTGCATCATCATCTCTGGCCCGGTCTGGACCAAAGGGTGGCCTGAATGGTGGAACTGGTGGCTCGAACTGCCGATTTGGCCAAGCCAAGTGGGGTTATAATCATGCCTGAGTATCAAAACATATTTACGCAAGTTCAGGTCCAAGCCACCCCGGACTGGGGCATGGACAACGCCAATAACATGATGGATGAGCGGGCGGGCAATCCGAGCTTCTCTACAGCGATTGGCTGGATTGGGAACGCGCAGCTTGGGCCGATTTATCTGGGATATTTTGGCGTCGTCAGTCTGGCGACCGGCTTACTCTGGTTCAATATCGTGGGCTTCAACATGCTGGCGCAAGTTGGCTGGGACCTACCCGAGTTCATCCGGCAATTATTCTGGCTGGCGCTTGAGCCGCCGAGCCCGGAATACGGGTTAACGATGCCACCACTAAATGACGGTGGCTGGTACATCATCGCCAGTTTCTTCCTGTTGGTTTCGGTCTGCTCCTGGTGGCTCAGAACATATCTTCTGGCCGAGCAGCACGGCATGGGCAAACATGTGGCCTGGGCCTTCCTAGGTGCCATCTGGTTGTTCCTGGTGCTGGGTCTGTTCCGTCCGGTCCTGATGGGATCCTGGTCGGAGGCTGTGCCCTACGGCATATTCCCGCATCTCGATTGGACGACGGCGTTCTCGATTCGCTACGGCAACCTGTACTACAACCCGTTCCACTGCCTCTCGATCGTGTTCCTTTATGGATCGGTCCTTTTGTTCGCGATGCATGGAGCCACGATCCTTGCGGTGACCCGTCAAGGCGGCGACCGGGAGCTGGAGCAGATCATTGATCGTGGTACAGCCTCCGAGCGGGCTGGATTGTTCTGGCGCTGGACTATGGGGTTCAACGCCACCATGGAGGGAATTCACCGCTGGGCCTGGTGGTTCGCGGTTCTGACCCCTGTCACCGGTGGTATCGGGATCCTTTTGACAGGAACCGTTGTCGACAACTGGTTCATATGGGCACAGGAGCACTACTTCGCTCCCGCCTATGACGGAAGCTACGGCTATGAAGCCTATAACGGTGGAGGGAACTGAGCCATGCTACCCAAGTGGTTTAATGACTGGAACAAAAAGAACCCAACCAATGTGTTTGGCCCCGGTATCGTTATCGGAGTTGTCGGGGGGGCGGTTTTTGTAGCGACAATGCTCGTGGCATGGGGGCAACCCTTTGCCACGACGTCGACCCAAACAGGTCCGCGTGGAACCGGGATGTCGATACCGGAGTTCAAATCAGCGATGGCAATGGAGGATCCAACACTAGATACCTTCGTGTCTTCGGCTCCGATCATTCCGAAGCCTGGCGATCAGACGGCAGGTCAAGCTTATCCGGACGCAGAGCCGCTTTTGGCGGATCTGACCAAGGAAAACTACGACCGGCTTGTTGACGCAATGCGGGCCTGGACCGGGATCGAGATTCTGTTCAACGGTGAAGAAAGCTATCAGACCGCCGTTGCGCGCAAGATGATCGTCATGACGCAAAACATCAATGAAGAATGGGACGGGCACGTTAATGCAAACGGCCAGGTGGGTGTCACCTGCGCGACCTGTCACCGCGGTCAACCGGTTCCCAGCGAGACTTGGTTCAAGAACACACCCTTGTTGAATACCAATATGGCAGGGTGGTCAGCTGTCCAGAACCGGGCGACTTCAACATCGAACTCAACCTCCTTACCCTCTGACGGGTTGGAGGAGCTTTTGGTCAATTATGGTCAGATCAGCGTGCATGATCTCGAAAGCCGCGTCGCAGGCTCACCGGCAGATGGTGCACGCACGATCCAGGATACAGAGCGGACCTACGGGTTGATGAACTACTTCGCCAACTCGCTGGGTGTGAACTGCAATTTCTGCCACAATTCCAGAGCCTTCTATGATGCCGAGCAAGTGACGCCGCAATGGGCGACCGCTTCACTTGGCATTGCGATGGTTCTCGAGCTCAACAATGACTACATAGCTGGCGTTGAAACAGACCTGCCATCGGAGCGGCTCGGGCCGATCCATCAGGATGTTCCTAAAGTTGCGTGTAAGACCTGTCACAAGGGCTATCAGCAACCCTATCAAGGGCTCAATGTCCTTGCCGATTGGCCTGAATTGGCATCCACCGGCACGCCGGTTTACGAGTGATCGGGATGGCGGTCATCACCCGCCATTCCGTACGTCTTCGGATCTGGGCATCTAGGTCCGAAACCGGAGGGTTCTTTCCGCTTCCCGGACTTCCCTCCAATCCCTTCCTGTTGGCTACAGGACCTTGAGCGCCATGCGAGAAATCATCTCGTATGGCGCTTTTTTCTCAGGAGTACCCTATGTCCCGCCCAGAAACGCCGACCCTTGACCGCATCGAAGAACCTGCTGATCTGCGCGTTTTGACAGACAGCGAACTTGCTAGACTTGCCGATGAATTGCGGGCCGAGGTGATCTCGGCCGTATCGGAAACGGGCGGGCATCTGGGTTCCTCATTGGGCGTAGTCGAGTTGAGCGTGGCGTTGCATGCGGTGTTCAACACGCCGCGGGACAAGCTGATTTGGGACGTCGGGCATCAGTGCTACCCGCACAAGATCCTCACCGGACGGCGTGACCGGATCCGGACTTTGCGCCAAAAGGACGGTTTGTCAGGTTTCACCAAACGTTCAGAAAGTGAATTTGACCCGTTCGGGGCGGCCCATTCTTCGACATCAATTTCTGCTGGATTAGGTTTTGCGACCGGGCGGGACCTGGGCATGGCGTGCGGGGATGCAATTGCAGTGATCGGTGATGGCTCGCTCAGTGCGGGAATGGCCTATGAGGCGCTGAACAATGCCGGTCACGCCGGGCGTCGATTGATCGTTATTCTCAATGACAACGAGATGTCTATCGCGCCTCCAACCGGCGCGATGTCGTCCTATTTGTCAGGCCTTTATTCCGAGGGATCCCCTTTCCCGGCGCTCAAGGATCTAGCGGACGGGTTCGAAGCTTCGCTGCCTGGACCGTTGCGTGATGGTGCACGGCGGGCGCGGGCGCTTGTCACAGGGCAGTCCCCGCAAGGAACGCTGTTTGAGCAACTGGGGTTCTCGTATATCGGGCCGATTGACGGACATGACATGTCTCAGCTTTTACCGGTGCTTCGCTCTGTGAAGGCGCGCGCCAGCGGACCAGTTTTGATCCATTGCTGCACAGTCAAAGGAAAGGGCTACAGTTTCGCCGAGAGCGCTGATGACAAGTTCCACGGCGTGTCGAAATTCGATGTGGTCTCCGGAGCGCAGAAGAAATCTAGACCCAATGCACCGAGCTATACGTCAGTCTTTGGAAAAACACTGGTCAAAGAGGCGCGGCGAGACGGGCGTGTTGTCGCTGTTACTGCAGCTATGCCGTCAGGAACGGGCACCAATCTGATGCAGGAGGCGTTCCCCGCGCGGTTCTTCGATGTTGGAATTGCCGAGCAACATGCGGTGACATTCGCTGCTGGTATGGCCGCCTCGGGATTGCGCCCGTTTTGTGCGATTTACTCGACCTTCCTGCAGCGCGCCTACGACCAGATTGTTCACGATGTGGCGTTGCAAAACCTGCCGGTGCGATTTGCGATTGACCGGGCCGGATTGGTGGGGGCTGATGGGGCGACCCATGCAGGCGCATTCGATATTGGCTATCTCTCCAGCTTGCCGAATTTCACCGTAATGGCTGCCGCCGACGAGGCAGAGCTCATGCATATGATCGCCACAGCGGTCGAGCATGACGCCGGGCCCATCGCGTTTCGGTTTCCGCGCGGCGAAGGCGTAGGCGTTGATCTGCCCGAGCTTGGCACCCCGATCCCGATCGGTCAGGGGCGTGTGGTGCGCGAAGGTTCCGACGTGGCAATTCTGTCATTTGGAGCGCATCTGCAGCCATCGCTGCTGGCAGCAGAGCGTTTGGCTGAACGCGGGATAGAAGCCACCGTTGCGGATGCGAGGTTTTCCAAGCCGCTTGATGTGAAGCTGATCCGGCAGTTGATCCGCCATCATGGTGCGCTCGTCACCGTCGAACAAGGTGCGCGCGGCGGATTTGGCGCGCAGGTTCTGGAATGGTTGGCCTGCGAAGGTCGGCTGGATCGCGGGTTGAAAATCCGCACGATGACTTTGCCAGACCGTTTCATTGATCAGGCCAGCCCGGACGACATGTATAATGACGCCAAGATGTCCGCTGACGATATTGTCGCAACATGTGCCGACGCTGTTGGTCAGCTCGATGTGAGGATCGGCCTTCGCGCGTAGTTTGCGTCAGGCCTGAACGAGCGTGCCGAAGATGCGCTCTGTGTGCTCGTTGAGATAGATCTGCAACCAGGCTGTGTAGTTTTGCGGCCTGCGGGTCACATCCGCGGCAAGATCATAAAAGCTGATCCAGCGGGTTTCCATCACCTCGTCTGGATTGGGGTTGATCTCAAGGCCGGGGGTCGCCTCGGCAAGATAAATGTCGACGACCTCGTGCTCGGTCATGCCGCCGCCCACATCGGCGCGATACTCCACCTGATCGCGGAAGGATGGGTAAAGACCGGTGATCCCCAATTCCTCGCGCAGCCTGCGAATTGCACAAGCCTCGGGTGCCTCGTTCCATAACGGGTGTGTGCAGCAGGTGTTCGCCCACAAGCCCGGCGTGTGATATTTGCTGAGCGCGCGGCGTTGGATCAATACCTTGTCCCGGTGCATCACAAAAACCGAAACGGCTTTGTGGCGTAGCCCGTCACTGTGAACCTGCATCTTTTCCACGGGGGTCAATTTTCCTTCGACCCAAGCTGGTATCATATCTCTGGAAAACATGTTCATGTGCGCACCGCCGGAACCAGGCGCAATAGGTGCGCTACGTTCTTTATGCCAATCTTCAGATGCGCCATGGGTCGCGCCTTTACCAGTTTCTTATTCATATACGCCTCGAAGGTGAGGCGTTGGACATCAATATCGTGGCACAAAGAGACAAACCGCTCCCTGCGCTCGTCCGACTTATAGTAGGCGTTTTGCATGGCGCCAAGGACCCGGAAGACCTGGCCATGCTCCTTCAGAAATACCTTGCGCGCGTTGGCCAGACCCTTGACTTGCCCCGAGGCTAGACAGGCTTGTGCGGCTTCAGCGGCCACCTGCCCGCCGACCATTGCGTAGTAGATCCCTTCACCTGATGATGGCGCGACAACGCCAGCGGCGTCCCCTGCAAGGACCACGTCGCGGCCATTGTCCCACCGCTCAAGCGGCTTCAATGGGATAGGCGCGCCTTCCTTGCGGATCGTTTTGCATCCTGTCAGGCCGGAACTTTCGCGCAGCAGACGGGTGGCTTGCTTGAGGTCGATGCCGTCAATCCCCGTGCCCATACCGACGCTTGCAGATGTCCCATGGGGAAAGACCCAGCCGTAGAAATCCGGTGAGACCTTGCCGTCATAGATCACATCGCAACGGGTGGGATCGTAATGCGTGGTGGCTTGTGGTGCCTCGATGATCTCGTGATACGCGATAACATAAGGGATCTCGTCTCCGCCCGGAACTTCTGCCCGAGCCACGTCTGATCTGGCCCCGTCGGCTCCGATGATCAGCTTGGTTTCCAGCTGCAACTCGTTTCCCGAGATCTTGTCGCGATACATGACCTTTGTGCGGCCTTCGTCTCGCTCTATCCGCAGAAATGTCCCGGTGTAGCGGTGGACGCCTGCGTCCTTGGCGCGCGTCCGCAGGAATTCGTCAAAGACTTCTCGGTCGACCATTCCAACATAGCCATTCTCAATCGGAATATCGACAGAGCGGGCCGAAGGCGAAATCATCCGGGCTGTGGTGATTTTGGCCACCAGCTGGCTGTTGGGGATGTCGAAATCCTGAACCGCACGCGGTGGAATTGCTCCGCCGCAGGGTTTGATCCGTCCGGCCCGATCCAGCATTGCAACCTTTCGACCCTTGCGGATGAGAGTCTCGGCAGCTGTTGCCCCCGAGGGACCGCCTCCAACTACAACGACGTCATAAATCATATCTATTCCCCCGGAATGAGCGAAGGTTTGGCGGCACGCGCCTGACCTTCGATGATTTGTAAAGCTAAGAGTGCGGCGATTGTGAACAGCACCGCCTCGACCAGGAACACGATGCCAAAGGCGTCCGCGTCGGTCATGGTGAGGCGCAGGACATCAACGGCGCTCGCCCCGAGCAGCCCGCCAAACCCGGCTGCCACTGCTTGTGCCGCACCCCACAGCCCCATACGGGTTCCAGTGCGCCGCTCGCGCCCTTCGCCCGATAGCTGCATCATTGACCCGATTGCAGCGACGGCAAACATGCCGTTGGCGAAGCCCAAAAATACGCTCATCGGAATGACCAGGTCAGCAGATCCGGATTGACCGATTGCCCAGAGCCCCGTTAAGGCCAATGCGCTGAGTAAGCATCCACCCATCACCCAGTGCCGCAAAGCTCCGATTTTCAAACCGGTGGCACAGATCCCGACAGTGATCATGCCGACGAAAACGCCTCCGTTTTGCGCACCGGACAGTGCGGTTGACTGTCCTGGTGTGAAGCCGAAGACAAGTCCGGCATAGGGTTCAAGGATGAGCTCTTGCATGAAGTAGGCGGTCATCGAAAGGAACACGAAAATCGTGAAATTGCGTGCTTTCTGTTCTGCCCAGACTTCGGCCAGCCCCTGGCGGAACGGCGTTGGATCAGGTGCGTCAGCGGCAATACTCACGCGAGATTCGATGCCCGCGACAGCAATCGCGGTAAGAACAACAGCCCCTATGGCGACAGTTCCCACGATCTTGAGCAGAAGCTGCGGTGAGTAGGGATCGAGAAGCTGTCCCACCGTTGCGGCAGTGATCGCGATACCGGCAATCATCATCAGCCATGTCACGGTTGCAGCTGCTGCGCGTCGTCGTGGATGTGTGGCTGATGCCAGTAAGGCCAGAAGCGACGTCCCAGAGGCGCCGACGCCCAAACCGATCAAGGCGTAAGACAAAATTGACACGCCCAGAAGTGCGGCGAAGTTTTCGCCGAACATGGCCACTGCCAAGGCCGCACAAAACCCGCCCAGCGCAAGCGCAGCCATTCCACCGATTATCCAGCGGGTCCGCTTGCCGCCGGCGTCAGATTTGAAGCCCCAATTTGGTCGTGTGATCTGAATGCCGTAGTGCAATGCCACAAGAAATCCCGGCAGGACTGCAGGCAGGGCGAGCTCAACCACCATAAGGCGGTTCAGGGTCGAGGTCGTCAGAACGACGATGGAGCCCAACGCAACCTGCACAAGCCCGAGGCGAACGATTGAAAGCCAGCTCAGGGTCATGCCAAACCTCGCAGCGCAAACGCAGCAATCATCATGCCGGAGACATAGAGTGCAACGCCGGTTCCATTATACCAGGGGGCTTTGTCTTTTGGATCTTTGAACAGAACGGTCATCGCCCAAAGCTGGGCCACTACCAGCGCCGCAATCAGAGCGGCGTGAACTGGTTTATCCCACAGTATCAATAGCGCTACGACGAGGATCTGAGGAAGTGTCATCACCGTGCAGGCGACTTGTGCGGCGCGTCTTGGTCCCAATGTAACGGGCAAGGAGTGAACCCCCATCTGGCGGTCGCCTTCAAGGGCCTTGAAATCGTTCAGCGTCATAATCCCATGTGCGCCGATGGCGTAGAGCGCCGCGATCATCAGGATTTCCGGCCTTGGTGCACCGGCTGCCAGCACAGCAGCTCCGGTAAACCAGGGCAGGCCCTCATAACATAGACCCACCAATCCAGGTCCCCACCAGCCGGACCGTTTCAGGCGCACTGGTTCGGCCGAATAAGCCCAGGCTGCAACAACAGCGACGCAGGTTGCAGCAAATCCCCAGATGCCCAGCAGCCACCCGACGAACAGCGAAAGAACAGACATAGCCAAAGCGATGTAGAGACCCCAGCGTCCCGGAATTCGACCTGATGGGATCGGGCGATCTGGCTCGTTTATCGCGTCAACATGCCGGTCGCACCAGTCGTTTGCGGCCTGGCTCATCCCGCATACAATCGGGCCGGCCAGAACCACACCTAGCAAGATCAGACCCCATTGTCCCGACGGCGAGACGCCGCTGGAAATAACGCCGCATAGATAGGCCCACATTGGAGGAAACCAAGTAATTGGTTTCAGCAAAAATAGGACGGCAAGGGGCTCAGGGGTTGTCCGTGACTGTAAATCAATGCTGACACTCATGTGTCAATAAAACTATACAATCACCGGTGCGGCAAGAAATTTTCGGATGATCAAAGCCGATCGCGCTATTTTGCCGCTTCGCAGGTGATTGGCGCGAAAAAACTGCTTAGTTTCTGTCGATCAAACCGTATTTACGCAGTTTGACGTAGAGGCTTTGGCGACTCAGGCCAAGCATCTCTGCTGCGGCAACTCGGTTGTTCCCGGTCAGCTCGACCGCAGATTCTATACACATCTTCTCAATGACATCCGTTGTTGCGGAAACGATGTCTTTCAGCGGCGAAGATCCAACCAGTTCCACGACGTTCTGCATTTGCTTTTCGTTCGAGCTATCTGAACCTTGATCGAACAGCCGGTCCGGGCGAGACGCATCGCGCAGGACGAATGCAAAGCTCTCTTTTGCAGAATTCCCCAAGTGCGTCGCCGAGATATCAACTGGCAGTTCTGCTCCGTGCTTGCCGATCAGTTTTGTAGAATACATACGCATCCGGCCGGTCCGCGATGCATTGTCGAGAAGAACTTTCAGGTCGACCTGACCGCGGGCCAAAAATTCACCCAGGCTCCGGTTCTTGACATCTGTCGGCAGTGCGGCGTCACTCAGATCGAGAAACGCGTCGTTGGAAGACATAATCCCGCCGCGATCATCGCAAAACACAACTGCATCCGTGCCGTTTCGATAAAGGGTCGAAAGGTTGTCGGTCAGTTCCTCATCTGCGCGCTCCGTCCGGTTCTCGGTTTCTAGGCGGCACAAGATGATCCTGTCGCCGGCCGCCCGGAACAAGGTCGGAAAAATCGTCACTGGCCGCTTTGTGCGCACGGTTCCTGCGTCGATTGCAGTACCACCATCGCGGCCCGCGGCCTCGGCCAATCGGTCCAGGAAATCGCTTTTCCGGTTCGGATCGAACTCGTTGACGAAGAGGTTGCCCACCAAAGCGTCGGCATCGACACCCAAAAGCTGCGCTGCAGCGGTGTTGAGATCGGCAACACGGCCTGACGCTGCCTCGACCAGAACCAGGCATTCTTGTGACGTTTCCATGAGAACACGATAGCGGGTCTCATAGTCACGGCGGCTTTCGTAATCCTTCTCTAATGCAAGCTGCGCTTTGACAAGGCGCTGCTGAAGTTCCGCGATTGGACGCAGATCGCGCCCAAGCATCAAGATTGTACCGTCCATTCCAGTGGCGTGAAATGTGTAGCGTATCGGGAATTCCCAGTTGGTGTTGTCGAAATGATTGATTTCGACAGCCGAGGTGTGTGTCGCCTGTCCGTTTCTGAACGAGTTGATCAGATCGTCGAAACGGCTCGCGCTATCTTCGGCCAGAAAATCGCGCAAATCTCGGTTCGCCCAGTGATCCAGTTGACCGATAGCCTGGTTGAGCGGGTTGACGATGACCGATTCCACGCGACCTGCATCCGTAATCGTGATGGCGATGTCAGACGCAGTCGCCACGATCTTGTTGAAATGCTCGGGCGCAACCTTCGGCAGGTCAGCTTTTTCCCAGAAATGGACCTCTCTCGTATTCATGGGCGGGTACCCGCTAAGGCAGATCTTCTGTCAAGACACATGCTGTTCTCCTGACGCAGTGGTCCTGCTGACGATATTACAAAATTCCACGGCCTTTTTCGGATCCGAGGTTGCCAAATCGGCCCCGGTTTCCGCACAGAGGTCACGGTCCTGTTGCGTTATACCGCCACCGATCACGATCGGCGTGGATCGACGCAACTTTGTTCTGATTTCCTTTACCAGCCGCGCAGCCGTTTTGACGGTGCGAGAGCTGGAGATCGATATGCCGACCATGTCGAACCTATGTGATCCGGCGAGCATGCTGACTTCCCGGACTCTTTGGCCAATCGACAAGGTGCAGGTGCATCCCAACTCCTCAAACGCGTCGCGACAAATGAAGGCCCCGATCATGTGGTCTTCGTCGCGTGGAACAACGATCAGAACTTCGGGCCGATTCTCCATGTTCAGGAAATTTACGTTTCGCGATTGTATGCGGCGTACACTTTCTTGAAGGCGCGCAACGGCAATTGTGACATCCGCAAAACTTATTTTGTTTTCTTCCCACATTGTTCCAATGCGCCGGGCCGCATCGCCTGCATATGACTGAATGAACGTTTCCGGAGTGATATCGCCATCAAGCAGTTTCGTGACAACGGGTCTTAGTGTTGTGGGGTCGTCATCGAGCAAAGCATCGCACAGAAGCGAGATGTCCTGTTCAGCGCGATCCGCCGGAGAAAACCTTCGGTGAGCACTCAGTTTTGACAGGGCTTGAATGGCCAACTCTTCAAATGCCGCATCCTCCGAGGAGGGTGACGCAATCGCGTGGGATTTTACGTCATCAGGCATCGCGACTTTCTCAAGACCATTTGGCAGTCGACGGGGGTGCCGCATGTTTGCGACGCTTCCAGAGTCTCACTATCCGCGAAAATTGCCGGGAAGTCAAAGAACAACCGCGCAAAGTGTCAATTCAAGCTGACAATACGTTGTTTGGGTCTTTGGCTATGGCATCAACCGACCCCGTTTTTAAGGACCAAAGTGTCAAGTTTGATAGTGTAAGTTTTAATTGACACTATGGAAGCGCAGACGTTAGCCTTGCTTGGTAGAACCCTCTGAAAATTCGGGTTGATTGAAGGAACGCTGACTAAAATGGGCACAGCAGCACGCGCCAGGCAGCTCTACACGCCAGAACAAAGAGCACGGCGAGACGCAACGCGTTGGACGGCCGTGCAAGGTATTCTTGCGCCGCTTCAATTCGTGGTTTTTCTGGCCTCAGTTGTGCTTGTTCTGCGCTATCTTGCAACGGGCACTGGATACGACGTTGCGACCGCCTCGATCCTGCTGAAAACAGCGCTGCTTTACATTATTATGGTTACTGGCGCTATTTGGGAAAAAGTCGTTTTTGGTCAATACCTTCTGGCCCCTGCGTTCTTCTGGGAAGACATCTTCAGTTTCGGTGTTATCGCCTTGCATACAGCCTATCTTTGGGCGCTGTTTTCCGGGGCCTCGCCACAGGTTCAAATGGCAGTCGCATTGGCAGCCTACGCGGCCTATGTCGTGAACGCCGTTCAGTTCGTATTAAAGCTGCGCGCTGCGCGCCTTCAGGCCGGAGCAGTCGCATGAACAAACCTGCTTCGATTCAAGGCGGCAGCTGCCGCGACGCACCGATCCTCAAACAGCGCGGTCAGCGCGAAGTCTTTTGCGGATTAACGGGAATCATTTGGCTTCATCGTAAAATGCAGGATGCATTTTTTCTGGTTGTTGGCTCTCGCACCTGCGCGCATTTGCTCCAATCGGCTGCCGGAGTGATGATTTTTGCCGAACCGCGTTTCGGCACTGCGATCATGGAGGAGAAAGACCTCGCAGGCCTGGCGGATGCCCACGAAGAATTGGAGCGCGAGGTGGCGCGACTGCTGGAACGACGACCGGATATCAAACAACTGTTCCTGGTCGGGTCTTGCCCTTCAGAGGTCATCAAGATTGATTTGAGCCGGATCGCTGAGAAGTTAACCGAGAAGCACGCTCCGCATGTCCGGGTTCTGAACTATTCGGGTTCCGGGATCGAGACGACCTTCACCCAAGGGGAAGATGCTTGCCTTGAGACGATGGTACCGGTTCTTCCAACGACTGACGCTGCCAATCTGGTTCTTGTCGGTGCACTCCCGGATGTGGTGGAGGAGCAAGCCCTCGCCCTTTTGAACGGCCTTGGCATCGAAGATATCAGCGTTTTGCCAGCAGCTCGCACCAATGCGATGCCCAAAGTCGGGCCAAATACGAAATTTGCACTCATGCAACCCTTCCTCGGAGAAACCGCGCAAGCGTTGATACGCCGAGGCGCCTCCCATATCGCGGCCCCATTCCCGTTTGGTGAAGAAGGCACGACCGCTTGGTTGCACGCGATTGCTCAGGAGTATGGCGTATCGAGCCAGCTGTTCGAGCAAGTCACAGCAGCGCCCAGAGCGCGCGCGCGCAAAGCCATCGCGGCCCATGTGCCGGATTTGAACGGGAAGTCGATTTTCTTTTTCCCAGACAGCCAGCTGGAACTGCCGCTTGCGCGATTCCTAACGCGTGAATGCGGCATGACCGCGCTTGAGGTCGGCGCGCCATATATCCACAAGGCCTTGGTGGGCCCCGACATGGAGCTATTGCAGACAGATATTGTCTCCGAGGGCCAGGATGTGGATCTGCAGCTTGATAGATGCCGCGCGCAGCGTCCCGATTTGACGGTCTGTGGGCTGGGTCTTGCCAATCCGCTGGAGGCTGAGGGACTCGCCACGAAATGGGCAATCGAGCTGGTCTTCACGCCAGTTCATTTCTACGAACAGGCAGGTGACCTGGCCGGACTCTTTGCGCGCCCATTGCGACGCAAAGCGCTGTTGAGAGTAGCGTCGTGAAGCTGACCGTGTGGACATATGAAGGCCCGCCTCATGTAGGGGCCATGCGCGTTGCGACCGGAATGAAGGGCCTGCATTTTGTGTTGCACGCGCCGCAGGGCGACACTTACGCCGATCTTCTTTTCACGATGATTGAACGCCGGGACCATCGCCCCCCGGTCACGTACACGACTTTTCAAGCGAGCGATTTGGGGTCTGATACAGCGCATCTGTTCAAATCAGCCTGCCAAAACGCTTATGACCGCTTTAAGCCAGAGGCGATCATTGTCGGGGCGTCCTGCACTGCTGAGCTCATTCAGGATGACCCTGGTGGGCTTGCGGAAACCATGGGGTTGCCGATCCCAGTCATTCCGTTGGAACTGCCAAGTTATCAGCGCAAGGAGAATTTCGGCGCGGACGAGACGTTCTTTCAGATAGTTCGGCACCTGGCCAAACCCTGTGAGCGCAGCGCGCGCGTGTCGTGCAATATCCTGGGGCCGACGGCCTTAGGGTTTCGGCATCGCGACGATATCGAAGAACTCAAGTCCATTCTCTATGACCTGGGTGTCGATGTGAATGTTGTCGCACCTATGGGCGCAACGCCCACCGATATCGCGCAGCTGGGCCGCGCGCATTTTAATGTCGCGCTTTATCCGGAAACCTGTGAGATGGCGGCGCGTTGGCTCGAACGCGAGCTTGGTCAGAGCTTTACCAAGACTGTTCCTATTGGTGTGGCAGCGACCCGTGCGTTCATAGACGAAGTCAGGGACCTGTCTGGCAGCACAGTTCATGTCGATGAAAGCCGCTTGAACATGCCGTGGTGGTCGCAATCGGTCGACAGTACATACCTGACCGGCAAGCGCGTGTTTTTGTTCGGCGACGCGACACACGTAAAAGCGTCTGCGCGCATAGCGCGTGATGAAATGGGCTTCGATGTGGTGGGCCTTGGGTGCTACAACCGGGAGTTTGCCCGCGATATCCGCGCCTTGGCCAGGGACTTCGACGTCGAGCCGTTAATCACCGACGACTATCTCGAAGTTGAGCGTCGGATAGATTCGCTGCAGCCGGAGCTTATTCTAGGCACACAGATGGAAAGACATATTGGGAAGCGTTTGGGCATTCCCTGCGCCGTGATTTCGGCCCCCGTACATGTTCAGGACTTTCCCGCACGCTACTCGCCGCAAGTGGGTTTCGAGGGGGCCAACGTCATATTCGATACCTGGATCCACCCTCTGGTCATGGGGCTCGAGGAGCATCTGCTTCATATGTTCCGTGATGATTTTGAGTTTCACGATGCCGCGGGCCCATCTCATCACGGCGGGCATAGTGCGGCCGGCGAGCTGGCGAAACCGGAAGCCCCTTCAGTCGACGATGCCGTAACATGGTGCGCGGAAGCCGAACAGGAGCTGAAGAAAATCCCGTTCTTTGTCCGCGGCAAGGCTCGCCGAAATACGGAGAAATTCGCCACCGAGC
Organism: Pseudomonadota bacterium; assembly: GCA_039193885.1. GTDB lineage: Bacteria > Pseudomonadota > Alphaproteobacteria > Rhodobacterales > Rhodobacteraceae > Litoreibacter. The sequence goes on along the minus strand of JBCCWL010000002.1, from coordinate 290,385 downwards.
AGGGCGTGTCGGAAATTAATGTCGAAACCCTGTATGAAGCGAAAGCTCACTATGCGCGATAGTTCTGATCATATCGGATATCGCGTCGTGATCGTGACGCTGGATGCGCATAGTGCGGGTCCCGCGGCGCGTGTTTTATCCAAGCTAGAGAGGGATTTCCCAGGTCTGAGCATTGCTGTGCATTGCGCGGCCGAATGGGCTGAAGACCCTGAAGCACTCGAAGCGGCGCGGGATGGTGTTCGCCATGGTGACATTATCATTTTGAGCCTGTTGTTCATTGAAGAGCATATCCTCGCCATCAAGGATGAGCTGGAAGCACGCCGTGACTCCTGTGACGCGATGATTGGAATTGTCGCTGATGGCGACATCGTCAAACTAACGCGCATGGGCGATCTGGACATGTCCAAGCCAACGTCAGGCGCGATGACCCTCCTGAAGAAACTCAAGCCGAAAGCCAGTGGTCCGAAATGCGGGAAAGATCAAATGAAGATGCTGCGGCGTCTTCCTAAGATCTTGAAATACATTCCAGGAAAAGCCCAGGATCTTCGCGCGTGGTTCCTGACCATGCAATATTGGCTGGGTGGCTCGGACGATAATATCGAACAGATGATCCGGTTCCTAGTCGCCCGGTATTCCAAAAACGCGATTTGGAACTCGGTCGCAGCGAAGGCTCCGGTCGACTACCCCGATGTCGGTCTCTACCATCCTGATTTGCCGGACAGAATTTGTACGGATATTGACGATTTGCCTGGTCCCGAGGCGCCGGTGGCGACCGTCGGGCTGCTTATGCTGCGCAGCTATATTTTGTCTGCAGATACGGCTCACTATGATGCTGTTATTCGGTCTTTTGAGGCCCGCAACATCCGTGTTCTGCCGGCGTTTGCTGGTGGGCTGGACGGCAGGCCGGCTATCTCCGCCTATCTCGAAAACCGTCTGGATGCTCTCGTGTCGCTGACCGGGTTCTCGTTGGTGGGCGGACCTGCGTATAATGACAGCGAAGCCGCGGTTGAGGTTCTGAAGAAGCTTGATGTGCCTTACTTGTCGGCACACCCGCTGGAGTTCCAGACACTAGGTCAATGGGGCGCAAGTTCAGCTGGATTAGGGCCTGTAGAGACGACGATGCTGGTGGCATTGCCGGAATTGGACGGTGCAACAAACCCAACTGTTTTCGCTGGACGGCACGGGGTCGGCGGCTGTCAGGGCTGCGCCCGAATGTGTCAGCAGACCTCCGAGATCAAAGCGATGGCCCCTTGCCCGGAACGCATCGAGACTTTGGTTGAGAAAACCGCAAACCTTGCAGCTCTGCACCGCCAAAGCAATGCGCGGCGCAAGGTTGGAATCGTGTTGTTCGGATTCCCGCCGAATACGGGATCGGTAGGTACAGCGGCCTATCTCAGCGTCTTCGAAAGCTTGTTTAACACCCTGCATCGCATGAAGCAGGACGGATATGATCTTACCCCTCCGGAGACCGTCGAAGACCTTCGGAAAATGGTTCTGGAGGGCAATTCCAGCCAGTTCGGAACCGAGGCCAACATAGCGGCGCACGTCACGGCCGATCAAATCGTCTCGCAAACCCCGTGGCTGGACGAGATTGAGGCCGCCTGGGGTCCAGCGCCTGGAAAAGTCCTGTCAGACGGGCGCGGCGTTTTCGTTCAAGGCGTGCAACTGGGGAATGTCTTCATCGGCGTTCAGCCGGGTTTTGGATATGAAGGCGACCCAATGCGTCTTTTGTTCGAACATGGATTTGCTCCGACACATGCGTTCTCTGCCTTCTACCTTTGGCTGAAATCGGCGTTTCAAGCGGATGTTTTGCTGCATTTCGGCATGCATGGGGCCTTGGAGTTCATGCCGGGCCGGCAAACGGGTCTGAGTGGTCGGGATTGGCCGGATCGTCTGATCGGGGCCATGCCCAACGTGTATCTTTACGCGTCCAATAATCCGTCAGAGGCCAGCTTGGCCAAAAGACGCTCCGGCGCGGTGATGGTTACCCATCTGACCCCACCTCTTGCCACAGCCGGTCTTTACAAGGGCCTCCTGGAGCTTAAGGACAGCGTCTCCCGCTGGAGGAGCATGACGCCCGGTGCCGCGGAGCGCGTGGATCTGGAGGCGCTCATTGCCGATCAGGCCGAGGCCGTTGATATGGGTGGACACGCACCTGAAGCGCTGTGGCTTAAGCTGCTCGAAAGCGAAGATGCGTTGATCACAGAGGGTCTGCATGTTGTCGGTCGGACGCTCGATGACAAAACGCGGGCGGCCTATCTGGATGCGATGCAAACGACAGATACGTCGCTTCGCACGCGGCTGGATGCGCTGCTGCAGCACGACCATGAATTGCCGGGATTGATGCATGCCCTTTCAGGAGGATTCACGCCACCAGTCGCGGGTGGGGATCTCGTGCGATCGGCAGATGTTGTGCCGACTGGTCGTAACATCCATGCGTTTGATCCGTTCAGGATGCCCACAGCTTTTGCGATGCAAGATGGCGCAAAACAGGCTCTAAATTTGCTCAAAACGCATAATGAAATACCGCGAACTGTAGCGCTGGTACTTTGGGGGTCCGATAACATAAAGTCTGACGGCGGTCCGATTGCCCAGGCTTTGGCGTTGATGGGTGCGAAACCGCGCTTTGACAATTTTGGACGTCTTTGTGGTGCTGATCTGGTCGATCTGGAAGAGCTTGGTCGCCCGCGTATCGATGTCATCATGACGCTTTCGGGAATTTTCCGAGACCTCTTGCCATTGCAAACACGGATGCTGGCAGAAGCCGCCTACAAGGCTGCAACCGCGGAAGAGCCGTTGGAGCTGAATTTCATCCGCGCTCACGCGTTGGCCTATGCCGAACAAATGGATGTGGATTTGGAAACCGCGTCGCTGCGCGTCTTCTCGAATGCAGAAGGCGCTTACGGGTCGAATGTGAACCAGTTGGTTGATAGCTCGGCTTTCGGTGACGAGGATGAACTGGCTGATGCGTACGAAGCGCGAAAAAGCTTTGCTTATGGCCGGTCGGGCCGGCCTGAAGCACATTCTCAGTTGCTGCAAAAAGCGCTTAAAGACGTCGATCTGGCTTATCAAAACCTGGAATCGGTTGAGCTGGGCGTTACGACTGTCGACCACTATTTCGATACGTTGGGTGGCATCTCGCGCGCTGTGAAACGGGCTAAAGGCAAGGCCGCGCCGGTCTACATCAGTGACCAAACGCGGGGCGAAGGTAAAATTCGCACGCTTCAGGAGCAGGTTGCGCTGGAGACGCGTTCCAGGTCGCTAAATCCAAAGTTTTACGAGGCTCTGCTAACGCATGGACATGAAGGCGTGCGCCAGATTGAAGCCCACGTAACCAACACGTTGGGATGGTCTGCGACCACCGGCGAAGTGGAACCTTGGGTCTATCAACGATTGTCAGAGACCTTTGTTCTTGATGAGGACATGCGTAAACGGCTGGCCGGATTAAATCCGGCCGCTTCGGTTCGGATGGCGAACCGCCTGATTGAAGCACATGAACGTAATTACTGGCACCCAGACGAAGACACATTGAACGCTCTTCATGCCGGGGCCGACGACCTGGAAGATGCGCTGGAAGGCGTAGGAATGGCAGCAGAATGAGCCTATTTAGAGACGAAAGGAGGCTCCCATGAGCCCCAGAGACGACATACCCAGCCTGCGCGGGCAAGATGGTGAAGGATCGGTTCAAGTCCATCAATCGCCTGAAATGAAAATCGAAGGCGCTAAGGTCTTCAGCGTTTACGGTAAGGGCGGGATCGGGAAATCCACGACCTCGTCCAATTTGTCTGCTGCGTTCTCAATGCTTGGAAAACGCGTGCTTCAAATCGGATGTGACCCAAAGCATGACAGCACATTCACGCTGACCGGCTCATTGGTGCCGACGGTCATTGATACGCTGAAAGAGGTCGACTTCCACGCAGAAGAGTTGCGCCCGGAGGACTTTGTCTATGAAGGCTTCAACGGCGTCAAATGCGTTGAAGCTGGGGGGCCGCCAGCTGGAACAGGGTGTGGTGGCTACGTCGTCGGTCAAACGGTGAAACTTCTAAAGCAACACCATATGCTCGAAGACACGGATGTGGTCATCTTCGATGTTCTGGGGGATGTGGTCTGCGGCGGCTTCGCCGCACCACTTCAACATGCAGACCGTGCCTTGATCGTCACAGCCAATGATTTCGACTCTATTTATGCGATGAACCGGATTATTGCGGCGGTCCAGGCGAAATCCAAGAACTATGCAGTCCGGCTCGCCGGCTGCGTCGCAAACCGCTCAAAGGACACGGACGAGGTAGATCGTTATTGCAAAACAGTGGGATTTGAACGGATCGCGCATATGCCAGACGTGGATGCGATCCGGCGGTCACGCTTAAAGAAAAAGACCTTGTTCGAGATGCCAGATGAGGAAGATATCGTCCGGTGTCGCGCTGAATATGTTCGGCTTGCGGAAACACTATTCAACGGGACAGAGCCTTTGGCACCCGACCCGCTGCCCGATCGCGTCATTTTTGAGTTGTTAGGATTTGATTGATGCATGCGGTTGACGCGAAATACCTGAAAACACGCGCCCGGGTCGAAGATTATTTCGATCGCACGGCGACTCGGTCTTGGGCGCAGTTGACGTCCGATGCTCCTGTGTCTGGTATTCGTGCAACCGTGCGCGCTGGGCGCGACCGCATGAGGGCTTTGATACTTGATCAACTGCCGCGTGACCTGACGGGTCAGCGTATTCTCGATGCAGGATGCGGAACAGGTGCGATGGCGGTAGAGTTGGCTGCACGTGGCGCTCAGGTTGTCGCGATTGATATCTCCCCGTCGCTGATCGATATCGCAGAAAGCAGATGCCCAAGGGAACTCAAGTCGCGGATTGAATTTGTGACTGGAGACATGTTTAGCAGTCGCCATGGTCTGTTCGATCATGCTGTCGCAATGGACAGTATGATTTATTATGAGGCCCCTAAAATAGGGTCTATTCTAGCGGAAAGCGCCTCTAAACTTCGAGGTGATTTGATTTTCACATTGCCGCCTCGCACGTCTTTGCTGATGGTGATGTGGCAAGTTGGCAAACTGTTTCCCAGGTCTAACCGATCCCCAGTTATGGTGCCGCACTCGCCCAGTGGCATTGCACAAGCGTCCCGACAGGCCCGTGCGAAAGGGGCGGTTGCAGAGCTGGAAACGGTCAATTCCGGCTTTTATCATTCAACACTTTATCGTTTTTCGGTGGAGGGCCATCGATGAACTCAGAGCGCCACCCACTGACACAGTTCACGATCAACATGCTGCCGTTTTCTGACGCGGCCAGCGATGATCTGCCACTGGGTCAGTTGTTGCGCCTTTCGTTGTTCCAGATCTCGGTCGGTATGGCCGCGGTGATGCTGCTGGGTACGCTCAACCGTGTTATGATTCTCGAACTTTCGGTCCCGGCGATGATTGTCGCCTTGATGATTGCGCTACCGGTTCTGATCGCTCCGTTTCGTGCGCTGTTAGGTTTTAAATCAGATACCTACCGCTCTGCGATTGGCTGGAAGCGGATCCCGTACCTTTGGTTCGGGACGTTGTGGCAGTTCGGTGGTCTTGCGATCATGCCAATGAGCCTGCTGGTTCTGAGCGGTGACAATGTCCATGATATTCCTTTTGCGGGCGAAGTCCTGGCTGCATTGGCATTTGTGATGACAGGACTGGGCATGCACATGACCCAGACTGCAGGTTTGGCTCTTGCCGCTGATCGCGCTTCAGATGAAACACGCCCGCGCGTCGTCGCGCTTTTGTACGTGATGTTTCTGATCGGCATGGGCGTTTCGGCTGTGATTGTCGGTTGGCTCCTTCGGGACTACAGCGCGCTGCGCTTGATCCAAGTGGTTCAAGGCACGGCTGTCGCAACGCTTGTCTTGAACATAATCGCACTTTGGAAACAGGAACGCGTGCGTCCCATGAGCGCCAGCGAACGCGGTGCGCCGTCGCCGAAATTCAGCGATGCCTGGGCCGATTTCGCGGCCGGGGGCCAAGCTGGCCGACTGATCGCTGTGGTCGCCATCGGAACCCTTGGTTTCAACATGCAAGATGTTCTTCTTGAGCCCTACGGCGGCGAAATTCTGGGCTTGTCCGTCAGCCAGACCACCCTCTTGACCGCCATGTGGGCTGCGGGTGCGCTTTTTGGCTTTGGACTGGCCGCGCGTTGGCTTTCCGGTGCGTTAGATCCTTTCCGCATGGCGTCCCGTGGGCTTTTGGCCGGCGTGGTGGCCTTCTGCGCCGTCATTTTCGCCGCTCCTATGGGATCACCTGTTCTGTTTTTTGCCGGAACGTGCCTGATCGGCTTCGGCGGCGGGTTATTTAGCGTGGCCACACTAACCGCAGCGATGATGATGCCCGCAGAGGGTTTGGCTGGACGAGGATTAGCGCTCGGCGCATGGGGCGCGGCGCAGGCGACGGCTGCGGGGCTTGGTGTCGCACTGGGCGGCACCATTCGCGACATTGTCAATCTGCAGGCCATGTCCGGATTTTTCGGCGAGGCTATGGCATCGCCTGCAACCGGTTACTCGGTCGTCTATCACATCGAAATCGCGTTTCTTTTCGCAACTCTCATCGTTCTTGGGCCGTTGGTGCGGTTCGGGCGCACTCAATTCACCCACCCATCGGAAGACAACGGCAAGATCGGGCTTGCCGACTTCCCAACATGACCCGTTGAGGTGACGACCTTGACGCATACTGGAGGATAAAATGGTAGATCCATTTTTTGGAAACTTTGATTTGGCCTCACTTAGCCTGTGGCTGTTCTGGGCCTTCTTCGGACTGTTGATTTACTATCTTCAGACCGAGAACATGCGGGAAGGATACCCGCTGGAAGATGATGACGGAAAACCCGCGGCGAACCAGGGTCCGTTCCCAGTACCAGAGCCTAAAACGTTCAAACTTGCTAATGGACGCGGCGAAGTGACGGTGCCGGATCTTCAGCCGGAAGGGCGCGAACTGGCCCTCAAGCGCACCAACGTTGCGAACGGATACCCAATGGAGCCCACCGGCGATCCGATGATGGACGGGGTTGGGCCCGCGTCTTGGGCCCCGCGTCGGGACGTTCCGGAACTTGATGGTCACGGTCACCCGAAGATTGTTCCCATGGCTGGGACGGACAACTTCGCAGTGGCGGCAGGGACTGATCCAAGGGGTCTTCCAGTTCAGGCTGGTGACAAAGATGTTGTCGGAGCCGTGACTGACCTGTGGATCGACGAGCCAGAGCAGCTCGTTCGCTATCTCGAGCTTGAGCTGGACGACGAACACGGCGGCGGAAAGCGGCTTTTGCCCATTCAACTTGCCAAGATCAAGGGTGACCGGGTCGTGGTACACGCGCTTTACGGAAAACACTTCCAGGGCGTGCCAGTGACCAAATCCGGCAATCAAGTCACGTTGCTCGAGGAAGATAAAATCTGCGGCTACTATTCTGGAGGCAAACTTTATGCCTCAGAAGACCGGCAAAATCCGCTGCTGGGCTGACGGAAAGGGGGGCCAGCATGGCAAATGATGATTTTCACGTAGAGCCAGTCGAAGGGCTGCCAGAGCTTCCGCCCGAGGGGGAAGTAATCCTTTGGCAAGGGCGGCCCAGTTGGTGGGCACTCGCAACTCAGAGCCTGAATCTGTATTGGATCATGGGCTACTTCATTCTGCTGGGTGCGTGGAGATCTGTCGTGCTGGCCGAGACTCGCGACGTTGCCACCAGTATTGCGGGGTCGGTTCCGTTCCTGGTTCTGGGGCTGATCGCCTGCGCGCTCTTGGCGCTTATCGCCTTGGTTCAGGCTCGCTCAACGGTCTACACGATTACCAATCGGCGTGTTGCGATGCGCATCGGCGCAGCTCTGACAGTGACCCTGAATCTGCCCTATCGGTGGATCTCATCGGTGGATCTGGACCTGCGGAGAAACGGCGTAGGCACAATCGCCCTGCGTTTGGGCGACGACGGCTACACCAAGCTGTCCTACCTGACATGCTGGCCTCATGTGCGCCCTTGGAAGATGAATCCAGTCCAACCGGCTTTGCGCTGCATCAAAGACGCAGATCGCGTTGCGGCTATACTGGGCGACGCTGCACGGATGAACATTACCACCTCGGATCAACCTTCTGCATCGATGGGTACGGTTGCAGCAGAATAGATCCTAAGAAACACGGGAGACCTGACAGATGAGCCAACAAGACCTGATTGAACGCGATCGCGAAATGATCCCGAACGTGCTTCTGAAGGGGCTTTTGGCCGTCGTTATGTTGTGCTTGGCGATTGCCATATACGCGAGCGTTACAGGGCGACCGCTTGAGGCCACGCCACCTCCGCTGGACATTGTCAAGGAACGGCAGATCCAGATTTTTGCGACCATGAGTGGATCGGCCCGGGTGACCGATCCCGATGGATCACTGATCGCGGAGCTGAGCCCGCAAGAGGGTGGCTTTGTCGCAGGCATCGGACGCGTGCTTGAACGCGAGCGCGCCAAGCTTGGCATCGAGGGCACCGCGCCCATTCGCCTTATTCAATACTCGAACGGCCGTCTCGCTTTGCGGGACGATTTCACTGCGTGGCGGGCTGAACTGACCGGGTTCGGCCAAACGAACGAAGCTGCGTTTCACAAATTGCTCAACAACTGACGGGAGACAGTTCATGGGATTATTTACCAGGGAAACAGAAACCGCGCCCTGCGAAGTCGAGGTGAGCCACACCTTCGATAGCTTGCATGCGCATGTGAAGTTCCTCAACGGCGCGATCATTCATCCAGGTGATGAAGTGCTTGTCCACGGCGCGCCGGTTCTTGCTGGATACGGTGAAGTGGTGGTTGAGAAACGCACGGCCACTATCACACGTGCGTCTCGGACCGAACAGCTCTGGACGCGCCTCACAGGTGATCTGGAGTGCATGGAGCTGGCTGAATTTGCGTTCTCGGAAGGAGCTTTGTCATGAATGCTCACACTGAGATTGACCCGAACGCCGCTGGTATCATCCCTGAAAACTCGGAAGAGGCCACCGAGAAGGCAGCCACCACGACCCTGCTTGATCCGCGGTTTTATACCACTGATTTTGATGAGATGGACCGCATCGATGTGACGCCAGTGCGCAAGCAATGGGATGAAATGATCGCAAAGATGGCCTCAGATCCCAACAAAGGGCATTTCAAGAAAAATGACACCTGGACGACGCCGGATTGGAAAAACATGGACCCGGCGCTCAAGGCCGAGTTGATCGATTTCCTCGTCTCTTCTTTGACGGCCGAATTCTCCGGCTGCGTGCTCTACAAGGAAATGAAACGACGCGGCAATAATCCCGATATTTGCCAACTGTTTCAGCTGATGGCGCGGGATGAAGCCCGCCATGCCGGGTTTATCAACGATGCGCTTCGCGAAGCCGATGTTGCGGTTAATTTGGGCTTTTTGACCAAGGCCAAGAAGTACACCTATTTCAGACCGAAATTCATCTACTACGCGACCTATCTGTCCGAGAAGATCGGCTATGCGCGGTACATTACGATTTACCGCCATCTCGAAGCCAATCCGGACAAGATGATCCACCCGATTTTCAAATGGTTTGAAAACTGGTGCAATGACGAGTTCAGCCATGGCGAGGCCTTTGCGCTGCTGATGAAAACCGATCCCAAACTGACGAATTCCTTCGTCAACAAGCTTTGGATCAGGTTCTTTCTTGTGGCGGTCTACTCGGTGATGTGCGTGCGCGACCATCAGCGCCCGGAATTTCACAAAGCGTTGGGCATCGACATTGACTGGTATGATCGCGAAGTGCTGCGTAAGACCTCAGAAATCTCAAAGCAGGTGTTTCCGATTGCGATCGATCTGGAAAACCCGCGCTGGGAGCGCAATCTTCTGAAATTGCGCAAGGCGGCCGCCGCGATGGATGCGGCGAAACGCAAAGGTGGGCTTCTGGGAACGCTCGAGAAAATCCCGGCCGGTCTGCGGGCTGCGACAGCCTTCGCAAGCTTGTACTTCATTCCGGTTAAATCCGATCACCATATCGAAGAGGACAGCCGTATGGTGCCGAGCTACTGATGTTGGCAAATCCCTGGATAGCGGCACTTCTTGCCTTGTTCCTCTGGTGGTTCTCTACCGGGGTGATCTTGGTTGCTGTCCGGGTTGCAGACCAGAAACACACGCAGGTTCAGGCGACCCTGTTCGCCCTTCCTATCCTGATCCTTGGTTGCTTGGGTCTTTGGCTATCACTGGATCAGGTGACCCCTGCCTATGCGCTGTTGGCCTTCCTTTCGGCGGTTGCGATCTGGGGATGGATCGAGATGGCGTTCTTGCTGGGCGTCATTACCGGGCCTAACCGTTCGGAATGCCCAGAGGGTGTTCCCGGCTGGGAACGGTTCATCCGCGCCTGGGGGACAATTGCTTATCACGAGATCGCGCTGGTGGCCGGTTTGCTGGCCTTTGGATTTGTCTCTTTTGGGGCCGAGAACAGCTTTGGGTTTTGGACCTTTGCGGTTCTGTTTTTCGCCCGAATATCGGCCAAACTGAACCTGTTTCTGGGCGTGCCCCAGATCAACACCGAATTTCTGCCCGATCGGCTAAGCCATTTGCCCAGCCATTTTCGCAAGGCTCGGATCAATTGGTTGTTCCCGGTCTCTGTGACGGCCTTGTCCTTCGCTGTGGCCTGCTGGTTGGAGCGGATCTACGCCTCCAGCCTGTCCGGCGATGTGACGGGTTTTGCGCTGTTGGCTGCCCTGACGGCACTAGCGTTATTTGAACATTGGATGATGGTTCTCCCATTGCCTGATGAGAAACTATGGCGGTGGATGCTCCCCGCCGCAAAGAACAAAACGGTATCACCCAGACTAAACGAGGAAGCCCATGGACTTTGACACGCTGTTCAATGCGCAATTGGATGCGCTGAAAGAGGAAGGCAATTACAGGATTTTTGCCAATCTCGAACGCAAATGCGGAAAGTTTCCTCAGGCTCACAACCATTCTGGCGGTGCAGATGAAGTGACCGTTTGGTGCTCGAACGATTATCTCGGGATGGGGCAGCATCCAATGGTGATGCAGGCCATGAAGGATGCGATTGATAAATGCGGTGCCGGGGCCGGTGGAACGCGCAACATCTCTGGGACCAACCATGCGCATACCGAGTTGGAAAAAGAACTGGCTGATCTTCATGGCAAGGACGCGGCACTTTTGTTTACGTCGGGCTATGTCTCAAACTGGGCTGCGCTGAGTACGCTGGGCGCGCGACTTCCCAACGCGGTGATCTTATCTGATGAGTTGAACCACGCGTCGATGATTGAAGGCATCAGACATTCCAGGGCGGACAAAGTGCTCTGGAAACACAATGACCCGGAGGATCTGAACCGCAAACTTTCCGCCTTGCCGGCCAATGCGACCAAGATAGTTGCCTTTGAATCGGTCTATTCCATGGATGGCGACATCGCCCCGATCGCAGAAATCCTTGACGTAGCCGAGGCGCACAACGCCTTAACCTATCTCGACGAAGTGCATGCGGTCGGACTTTACGGCCCGCGCGGCGGCGGAATTTCTGAGCGAGAAGGTCTAGCGGACCGCGTTACTTTGATCGAAGGAACACTTGGAAAGGCCTACGGTGTGGTCGGGGGGTATATCACAGGCTCTGAGGCTTTATGTGATTTCATCCGTTCCTTCGCGTCAGGCTTTATCTTCACAACGGCCTTGCCGCCAGCGGTTGCAGCAGCGGCACAGACATCAATCGCGCATCTGAAAGTGTCACAGACCGAACGGCATCAGCAGCGTCGGCAAGTTGCACGTTTGCGAGCCGCATTAGACCGGGAAGGCATCCCGCATCTTGAGAACCCAAGCCACATAATTCCGGTCATGATTAAGGATCCTGTCAAGTGTCGCGAAATCGCGGATATCCTTATGGAAAATCACGGAATTTACGTGCAGCCGATCAACTATCCGACGGTGCCTAAAGGCACGGAACGACTTCGGTTCACGCCATCGCCGCTTCACAGTGACGCCGATATTGACCACTTGGTTGCAGCTCTCTCGGCCCTTTGGAAGCAGTGTGCATTGGCCCGTGCTGTGGCCTAGGCTCTGCGAGATAACGAAATTTCACAAAAAATTGTGAACTTTATCTTCCTTCTCGGCGTATTAAGTTGAGGAGAGTATTACCAAGGGAGCTATCCATGAAGAGAACAGCAGTTGCTGCATTGACAACAACATTTCTGGCTTTGCCAGCGTTCGCTGATGGTCACGCCACCGGCGACCCGGCAGAAGGCGAAAACGTCTTCAAGAAATGCCGGTCCTGTCACATGATTACGGCGGACGACGGAACAGTGATCCAAAAGGGCGGCCGTACCGGTCCGAACCTTTATGGCATTCTTGATCGCGTCGCCGGGTCGGCCGATTTCAAATACGGAAAGTCTATCGTTGAAACCGGTGAAGCCGGTCTTCAATGGAACGAAACGGATTTCGTGACATATGTCGCCGACCCCAAGAAGTTCCTAGCCACGTATCTGGATAATTCCAAAGCCAAGTCGAAAATGTCTTTCAAGCTAAAAGACGCTGAAGATGCGGCCAATGTCTGGGCTTATCTGGTCTCCGTTGGTCCTCAGCCAGAAAGCTGATAGCGCTCTGAATTTTTGACGGGCTGCGCGGGTCATTCCGGGCAGCCCTATTCTTTGCTGGGGCCTTATTACGTCCGCAGCAAAGTTATCCACAATATTGACCTCCAGTCTGGTTCCAGTACACAGGATCAGGTGTCCAGGAACTGCCATCCGGGACGTTTTGTATCTGTCCTGGGGGGACGAAAATGCCTGCATTCAGGTGGGGCCTTTGCCTCACGATTTGTCTTTCGCTCGGAGCGTGCAGTTTGCCCCGAGGCGCGGCATTGCAATCAGAAGTCCTGCGCAATCAAAACTCGGACACGCCAGACTTTGCTGTCTACCCGGTCACCCAGAATTTCCTTGATGTGGTCGATGACTGGCCGGAAACAGGCGACGCGTCTTCCTATGAGTGGGTTCCTAAATATCGCGGGCCGATTGGGCGCGTGGTTTTGCCGGGCGATACGGTGGCGATCGCGATTTGGGACAATGACGAAAACTCACTTCTGACAAACCAGGTTGAGAAGGTTGCAAAGCTGCAGCCGATGACCGTGTCGACCAGCGGGTACATTTTTCTTCCCTATCTCGGAGAGGTTGAGGTCGGTGGTCTGACCGAAGCTGCAGCCCGAGGCAAAGTGCAAGAAGCTCTTGCTACGGTGAGCCCTTCTGCGCAGATCCAATTCAATTCCAACCCTGGACCGCGGCATTCTGTAGACTTGGTATCGGGTATCTTGCGCCCAGGGTCCTATCCGCTAGTGGAACGGGACATGACGATCCTGAGCGCGCTGTCGCAAGGCGGTGGAGTTGATCCAACTCTGAAAAATCCGACAATCAAGCTTCTTCGCGGCAACCAGACCTATGGCATCTCGCTTGGAACGTTGTTTGACAATCCGCAATTGGACACGACGCTGCGACAAGGCGACAAGGTTCTGGTCGAAGCGGAAGATAAATATTTCCTCGCCCTTGGTGCGACGGGTGTCGAAACTCTGGTTCAGTATCCTAAAGATAAGGTCACTGCGCTGGACGCTTTGTCGCTGATTGGCGGCGTTTCGGATCAACGCGCGAATTTGAAGGGTATTTTGATCCTGCGGGAGTACGATCAAACCGCTGTTCAAGACAGTCTGATCGAAGGTCCAGAGCGGTCTCGCGTGGTGTTCACGGTTGATCTCGCCTCGGCTGATGGATTGTTTTCAGCAGGAAATTTCGAGATCATGCCCAAGGATCTTGTCTATGCCACCGAAAGCCCGATCAACAATGTGCGCACAATCTTCGGTTTGATCGGGACGGTCGCCGGTCTCGCGGACCGATTGGACAACTAGGCGTTAGCATCGCCCAGCATTTTGACTTCGCGTTGAGGAAACGGAATGGAGATTCCTTCAGCCTGAAACGAATCCCAAAGGGCAAGATAGACGTTGCCGCGGATGTTGGTCAGTCCGCCGGTCGGATCGGATATCCAAAAGCGTAAGATATAGTCCACCGAGCTGTCGCCAAAACCTACGATATGGCAGACCGGGGCTTTGAAGCTAAGGACGCGGTCAACCGATTTTGCGGCTTCGATGGCCAGTTCGCGAACACGGTGCGGATCGTCATGGTAGGCGGTGCCGAAATAGATATCGAGGCGTACAAATTCGTTTGAATGAGACCAATTCACCACTTGTCCGGTGATCAGGTCTTCATTGGGGATAAGATATTCCTTTCCGTCCCGCGTCACGACTGAGGCATATCGAGCGCCCAGCGTGTTGATCCAGCCAAATGTCTCCCCCAGGCTGATCACATCTCCGGGTTTGATCGACTTGTCGAGCAGGATGATGACGCCGGAGACAAGGTTTGAGACCACTTTTTGCAATCCGAAGCCTAAGCCTACTCCGATGGCACCCGACAACACCGCAAGCCCGGTCAGGTCGATACCAATCGCTTTGACGCCCAGGAAGAACGCCAGGCCGTAAAAGCCGACCTGCATGGCTTTCACGATAAGGACCCGCATCGAAGGCGAAATCTCTTCGTTGTTCTCGATCTGGCGCGTGCTTGTGGCGGAGACAAACCGCGCAATCGCGAACAGTACCCCGATGATCACAATCCCCTGAATGACCAGGAGGGCAGAAATGCGGAACTCGCCAAATTCAAGCGCCGCAGAATCCAACATGCGTTCGGCTTCTGCAAGGTAGCCAAGGATCAGAAGTGTAACGTAGGTCCAGGCTCCATAGCGCACCAGTTTACGCAGCAGCTTGCTGCGGATCAGCCGGGTCGTGACGGCAACCACAAGCCAGGCGGTTGCCAGATTGGCCGCAATGTTCACCAGATAGGAGCGGCTGGGCCACGTCGTTTCGCGCATAATCCAGACAACCAGCCAAATTAGAATGACGAAGAAGATGGACCTTAGACGTTGATTGATCACCACCAGAACGCGCATGCGCCATGTTGGCCAGCCTTCGCGGCTGGCCATCCAGCTGCGAATTTGTGGGCCGAGTGCTGCGCGCAGAATATAGGCGGCGGCAAAGACGCCCAAAATGATCAAAATCTGGTACGCACTCCATGGTCGCCACATCAGCGCGACAAATCTGTCTATTTCCGACGAAATAGACTCAACCAAACCGACAACCTCGCCACTTGTCGCGACGTCGATAACGGTTTCGATGGAACTGGGTTCTGGATCGTTTCCTTGTGCGGTTTCCGAGTGTTCGGCCATCTTCCTTCCTTCTCGATCACCGGCCTTCCGCGCCATTTGGAGGCTGCAAATTAACCTTTTGACCCTGTGGCTGGCTCTCGAACCCAACTAAATGCGCGTGATGCATCGCTAAATCATGGTTAAGCGAGTGCCACTGGATTGACATAGTCGTATCAATATCTAGCCATTTGTGAGAAAGATATACGATATATCGAGTTCACAGGTTCAAAGTGTCACAGGAAAACCATCAATTTTTCCAAAAATTCGCCTGGATCGTGCACGATCACTACCGTGCTGCTCTGAAGGGATGTAACACGCGGTAATGAAGTTTTTTCCAGTGACACCAAAGCGTTCGTCCGAAGGTATGGACAAAAAACGGGGAATGGGGA
Organism: Pseudomonadota bacterium; assembly: GCA_039193885.1. Classification (GTDB taxonomy): domain Bacteria; phylum Pseudomonadota; class Alphaproteobacteria; order Rhodobacterales; family Rhodobacteraceae; genus Litoreibacter. Next base: position 274,780 of record JBCCWL010000002.1, on the reverse strand, counting down.
TTTGGCTTGATCAGGTCAAAACCTCGCTGCTGCGGTTTTTCGGTGCTATGATGCGCGGTTTCTTTGTGTTGCTGCTGATCGCGACGCCATCCCTACTTCTGCCGGGAATTTCACTCGATACCAAGCAAATGGTTATCATGATCGGGATGTTTGCGGGCTTGCTTACCGTGATTGAGTACAGCTCTGTCTATCCAAGTCTGGTGGAATTCCGATACGCGCCGCCGTTTAACCGTGTTCGGTTTATTTCGCTCTTTTTGATCGTGTTCGTCTTGTCGATCATATTCAGAGGCGCGACCGAAGAAACCACATTGACCCGGTTTGTCGCGGCGATCGGAGCGCTCATCGGACATGTGATCGACTTCCCCTATTCACCCGTTCGCTTGATGATTCTGATGCTTCCAGAGGATGCAAATCCTGAGCACGTTCGCCTGATGCGGGCTGCGACCGGATTGTCCTATCTGATCTCGCTTGTTTCGCTTGCAGTGTTCTTAATCCTGATGCGCTTGCATGGCTGGCCGAACCGGCGCAAGGCGTTCAATGTCTGGACAAACCTGCCCACCTTCGACCCGACAATGGGCGGAGATGTGGTCACACGGCTGCGTCGTGACGCGAGATTTAACATTGCGTTAGCCTTTTTCCTGCCATTCCTGACACCGGCGGTGGCGAAATCGGCCTCGGGCCTGTTTGATGCTTCGATGGTTGGCTCGCCGCAAACGCTGGTTTGGATGATCGCACTATGGGCTTTCCTTCCGTCAAGTCTGTTCATGCGCGGCATTGCAATGAACAGGATTGGCGACATGATCGACGAGAAACGCATGCGCGGTACCAACCCCGTGCAAGCTGGTATGCTGCCCGCCTAATCCTTTCCATCGTTCTTTTCGGCTTCTGCTTCGGTTCTCCGAGCCTGGCAGAACGTCTGCGCGTCGCCACGTTTAATACAGAGCTCAGCCGCGAAGGCCCCGGTTTGCTGGTGCGCGACTTACTGCGCGCCGAGGCCGAGGATATTGCCGACACTGTTGCCCGACTTGTTGAGATCGCACCTGATGTTCTGATCTTGCAAAACATTGACTATGACCATGAAGCGGTTGCGCTTGGTTTGTTCCAACAGGCGTTGGCGGATGCGGGCTTGGAGTTGCCGCATCAATTTGCGGCTCAACCCAATGCGGGTTTGACGACAGGTTTTGATCTCAATCGCAACGGGTATTTTGGCGACGCTGAGGACAGTCAGGGGTTTGGGAAGTTTACCGGACAGGGTGGCATTGCGCTCTTGTCGCGCCTGCCAATTCGCACTGATCTGGCGCGTGATTTTTCGTCCGTCCTCTGGCGCGATCTTCCAGACGGGACGCCGCCCGCTGACTATTACACGTCTGAGGAGCTTGATGTCCTAAGGCTGTTCTCGGTGGCGGCGTGGGATGTTCCCATTTCCACATCTTCCGGCGAGCTACGGATGCTTATGTTTCATGCGACACCGCCTGTTTTTGACGGGCCGGAAGATCGCAACGGGTTGCGGAATGCTGACCAGTTGAGATTTTGGCAAAAGTATCTCGATGGATGGTCGCCGGAAGGTCATAGCAACCCGCCAGAAAATCTTTTCGTGCTGGCGGGGGACTTCAACAATGATCTGGCCGGTGGCGAGGGTCTAAAGCCCGCGCTATCTGCACTTTTGGATCATCCACGTCTTCAGGATCCATTAGCAACCAGCGCGGCCACGGTTTTGTGGGATTTCGAGGGTGGTCCGGGGGCTTTGCGGGTTGACTACGTTTTGCCATCTGCCGCGTTAAAGGTGCTCGCAGCTGGCACAGGACGGATGGGCGGACACGGACAGGTCGGATCACGGCATGCGCCGATCTGGGTAGATATCGAGTTGCCTTGACCCTCCGGCGGCAAGCCGATAGGCCGCGCTTGACAGGAATTTGACGGAGGCAGCCATGGCACATCCCACACTTTTGATTTTGCCCGGTGACGGTATCGGGCCGGAGGTTATGGATCAGGTCGTTCGCGTGATTGATTGGTTTGGTGAAAATCGAGACATTAAGTTCGACGTGAAAACGGATCTGGTTGGTGGTGCAGCCTATGATGCGCATGGTGTCCCTCTGACCGATGAGACGATGGACAGGGCTTTAAAGGCGGACGCCGTTCTCTTGGGGGCCGTCGGTGGTCCGAAATATGATGATCTGGATTTTTCGGTCAAGCCAGAGCGTGGCCTGCTACGTTTGCGCAAAGAGATGGATCTGTTCTCGAACTTGCGTCCGGCTCAGTGTTTCGACGCATTGGCCGATTTTTCGTCGCTCAAGAAAGACATTGTCGCCGGTCTGGATATCATGATTGTGCGAGAGCTGACCTCGGGGGTCTACTTCGGTGAACCACGCGGTATTCAGGACGACAATGAAGGCGGTCGCGTCGGCGTGAATACGCAACGTTACACGACCAATGAGATCCGACGCGTTGCCCGCTCGGCGTTTGAACTGGCGCGCCGTCGCAACAACAAGGTCTGCTCAATGGAGAAGGCCAATGTCATGGAAAGTGGTATCCTGTGGCGCGAAGAGGTCCAGTGGGTCCATGACAACGAGTACCCAGATGTCGAACTGAGCCACATGTATGCCGACAACGGAGCGATGCAACTCGTACGTGCGCCCAAGCAGTTCGACGTTATCGTGACCGACAATCTGTTTGGCGACATTCTGTCCGATTGTGCGGCGATGCTAACCGGCTCTTTGGGCATGCTTCCGTCTGCATCGCTTGGGGCACCGGACGAAACTGGTCGCCCAAAGGCACTTTACGAGCCGGTTCACGGTTCGGCCCCTGACATCACAGGTCAAGGCAAGGCCAACCCGATTGCCTGTATTCTGAGTTTCGCGATGGCGCTGCGCTACTCCTTTGATCAAGGAGAGGAGGCAACACGTCTAGAACAAGCCGTCGAGCGTGTGTTGGCGGATGGGGCCCGGACGCCTGATCTGATGGGCAAGGATGGCGACACGGCCATCTCGACCATGGAAATGGGGGATGCAATCCTCGGTGCCTTGGACGCCAGCTTGTAAGCCTGTTTGACGCCCTCGCCCGGGTGTGCGACACCCGGCGCCGAGGGAGGTGGACCAGAAATGGAACTTCCACATGTCTAGCAATGCAAAGGGCGCTGTCCTCGCCCTCGCCGCCTTCGCTGTCTTTTCGTCGCATGACGTCATCGTCAAATTTCTGGGTGCGGAATATTCCCCGATCCAGCTGGTGTTTTTCAGCGTCCTGTTCAGCTTCCCGCTGGCGACGATGTTTTTGTTGCGCGACGTCACTGTTGATACCTTGATCCCACGCCATCCGTATTGGATGGCGGCGCGTACGGTTGCGGCCGTAGCGACTGGCTTTTCGGCCTTTTACGCCTTTTCAGTGCTACCGATGACGCAGGTTTACGCGATTATTTTTGCCTCGCCCCTACTCATCACGATCCTTGCGATCCCGGTATTAGGCGAACGCGTCAGGTTCCGCCGCTGGTTGGCCGTTCTTATTGGGCTCTGTGGCGTTCTGGTGGTGCTGCGCCCTACTGATGCAGATCTCGAACTGGGCCATCTTTTTGCTCTGGTTGCGGCAGTTTGCGGCGCGTTCGCTTCGGTTGTTGTGCGCAAAATCGGCCGCGAAGAACGGACCGTGGTCATTATGCTCTATCCGATGATGGCGAATTTCATCGTCATGGCTATTCTTTTGCCGACCGTGTACCAACCGATGCCTATCGAGGATCTGGGACTTGTTGGCGTGATGGCAGTATTTGCCTGGATGGCCGGACGATTTCTGATCGCAGCCTATAATTCTGGGGAAGCTGTGGTCGTGGCCCCAATGCAGTATTCCCAGATTTTGTGGGCGACAGCCTACGGATTTTTGTTTTTTGGCGAAGTCCCGGATCAAGCGACTATCTTAGGCTCTGCGATCATCATTTCGAGTGGTCTTTACATTGTGTTCCGCGAAAGCCGGTCCGACGCGTCGGAGAATACACCGGTGCTGCGTACAAGGTCGCGACCAGAAACCGGGACAAGCCCTCGGGTTTCGGTTTTCGTCGCGCCATTCAAGCGAAAGCGTTGAAAAAGCGCGGACGGACTGTAATTCGACATCGATTATGCCGATTTTGAAATTGACGATACGTAAGGCTTGTCTAGTTTGATCGCATAGAACGGAGTCGCTTCGTGCAGGACAGTCTATTGCATTCCTTTTCCAACGGCGCATTGACGGGCCGAGGCGATGGGCGGGGCATCAGCTTTCCTGGACTTGCAGCACCTCACCCGGCTTTGGCCATTCAAGTGTTTCCGAGACAGGTAAAGCGCATTTCGGTGCAGGCCGGGGATGTGCTGTCGCTGTTCAATGCCGCCGAAGCCGCTCCAGTACATCTTGCTGCTTTTGGTGAACGGGGCGGGTGTGCACTCGCCACTTTGGGACTGAAGCGCTCGGGAGTGCTCGACCCTGCCCAAAGTGATATCGAAGAGATGCAGGCCTGGATAAGCGCGCAAGGTGGGTCTGAGACCACGCTGCCCGGTATATGTTCGGTCTGGTCAGACGATGGCCCAGCCGTGATCGCGGCCACCCGAGCCGCTGACATATGGATCACCGCTCCTGCGTATCGCGACGCGCTTGTTAACGGTGACGGGCCAGCGGCGGTTAGCGTCAGGATCAAACCAGCACCACGTAATTCGCCCATCCTGCCGCCGCCGCTGGGACAGATCGCGGAAGAATTTACCGTCAGCCGAGCTACTGCGCAGTCCTATCAGCTCAAAAAGGGCGATGTGGTGCAGATCATCGATGTCGAAGGCCAGCAATGCTCGGACTTTATGGCATTTCGTTTGTCCGGTTTGGATGCGGGACGTGAAGACATGATTGACAGTACGGTGACCCGCACCATGGTTGGGGGCGCCTATCCGCTTCCGGGACTGTTTGACAAGTTTTACGACAGCGATATGCGACCGCTTTTGAATGTGGTCCAGGATACGGTCGGGCGCCATGATACGTTTGCTCTTGCCTGTACAGCGCGCGGATATGAAGAGCGTGGGTTCCCAGGACATGTGAACTGTTCAGACAACATATCGGACGCAGTTGCGGATTTTGGCGTGGGTCGTCGCAGCGCCTGGCCCGCGATAAATTTCTTTTTCAACTCTTGGATCGATCACACGGCCAACCAATTGCAATCCCAGGAAGCACAATCAAGGCCGGGCGATTATGTGGCGATGCAGGCCATGGACGATCTGCTGTGTGTCACCACTGCCTGTCCCGACGACATTGATCCGATCAATGGCTGGAACCCGACAGATGTTCATGTTCGGATCTACAGGCCAGATGTGCCAATCCGCAAAGCTATCGCATATCGAGAAAAGGAAGACGCCGCTGTGTCCTTGAGTCAGAACTCGGCTTTTCATCCGCGTACCAGTACGCTGACGCAGAACTTTGCGGCGGTGCGTGATCTCTGGATGCCTCAGAGTTACCCTGCGTTGGGGACGACGGGCGAATATTGGGCCTGTCGTGAGGCCGCGACGTTGCAGGACATGAGCAGCTTGCGCAAATACGACATTGTTGGACCAGACGCCGAGGCGCTGCTGCAATATGCCATGACCCGCGATATCGCCCGGCTTGCGGCGTGGCGGGGCACCTATGCATTGATTTGTGATAATCTTGGTACGGTGATCGACGATGGAACGCTGTTCCGGCTTGGGCCGGACTTATTTCGCTGGTGTTGCGGCAGCGAGGAATCCGGGCGCGTTCTGACAGAACTGGCAAAAGATCGCGGCTTGCGGGTTCGCATAAAGGACCTTGGTGGCTCGATGCCGAACCTCGCACTTCAGGGCCCGAAATCCCGCGATATTCTGCGCTGTTTGATGTTCACCCAACCTCATGTTCCGGCGCTTGATGACCTCAAGTGGTTTGGCGTGACGATGGCGCGGCTGCAGAACCGGGATGGGCTTCCATTTATGGTCTCGCGGTCGGGCTATACCGGAGAGTTGGGCTACGAGCTGTTCGTGAGCGCCTCTGACGCCATTGAGCTTTGGGATGCGGTGATGGCTGCCGGGGCTTCCTTCGGGCTTGAGCCGATGGGAGCGTCTGCCCTTGAGATCATTCGCATCGAAGCGGGCCTGGCTGCAGGGGGGGCTGAGTTTGCGCCAGATATCGACGCATTTGAAGCTGGGCTGGGCTTTGCTGTGGATTTTAGAAAGGCCGACTTCCAGGGGCGTGGGGCGCTGTCGCGCAATGCCGAGGTCCCACGACGAGTTTTGCGCGGGTTGATTCTGGACGGCGATGATGTGCCGCCACCCGGGACACATCTTGCCCTTGGGGAGCGTCCTGTCGGCGTGGTCACATCCTCTACCCGTTCGCCGATTCTGGAACAGGCCATTGCCATCGTTCGGTTGGCCGTCGAGCACTCCGCGCCTGGAACCGAACTGGAGGTTGTGACAAGCAGCGCTCATATGAAACGGCTCTCAGGTACAGTGTGCGATATACCTTTTGTTGACCCGACAAGGTCACGCGCGCGGGCCTGACGCGGGAGGCAGATGTATCAAGGGGATAGCTTCTTTACGCTGAGTGTTGCTGAACAGGCCGGACTCCTGGTCATTTCCGGCGTTTTGTTTGTCGTCTGCGCGACCGCAATATGGCACCTCGCGCGGCTTTTGCCACGGCGTTGGGCCATCGTTTTGGCAGCGCTGCTGTTCTACGCTTTTGTCTGGCTGTCGCCGCAGATCTACTACGCCTATTACCGGCTGATTTTCGATGGTTTGCCGGCGCAATGGGTTGTCGGCCGGGCACCAGTTCCCCTTGAACCTGTTAAAGTGCTTTTCTTTTCGTCCGCCCAGAACCTGTCTTTCCACAGCCAGGGCATTCTGGGGTGGTCATTGATCGCTATTGCGTTCTTCCGGTCGCGGCGTAAGTCCATATCGCGCCACCAGTGACCAGACATGATCTGGCACCATAGCTTTCATGCGTGCGGCATGCGTACGACGGAGATGAAGCACGGTTTCTATGGCCTTCATCTCGACCCGTGCACGGGCAAACTCCAGTCCCTTTGGGCCGATCCGTGGCATCAACCATCCCATGACCCCGCGCATAAAGCCTGGCATACGACGCAGTGGCAGTCCTCCGGCGGCGCGGCGCGTGTTTTCCAGAAAGCCTGTCACCGGCCCTTTGCGTCGTCCGCGATCCGCCAATGGGCTGAGCCGAACCAGATCGCCCAGCGAATCCAACAATTCCTGGCCCCGGCTGTTGCGTATGATCACCCATTGCTCGCCCGTGCCGGCCATGTAGCCCACGGTGATGTCGGCCAGCACATTGGTGTAGTCCACACAGGTTCGGCATGTTGTTGGGAAAAAGTCATTTGGCAAATCGGCGAGCGGTAGTTTGAGAAACGGGATCAACTGTTGGTGCCCGTCGTCAAATCGCAGCTCGACATGGTAGTCTGCGCGAAACTCGAGATAGCTGATCTCATCCGGGCGGTCTGAAAGGCGGGCCAGGAATTCGTGAAAGTTCTCGGTTGTTGTGTTGTCGGAGCAAGGTGTTCCTATCACGTAAAGCCGCTCTAGACCAAGCTTTGCCTCGATGGCGCGCAAAGCATAGACTTGACATGGAATGCCGATGAGGGCGAGCCGGCGATAGCCCAACCGCGCGGCCTCCTCGAGCAAGGCCAGAACCGGCGCGTAGCCCATGCGCATACCACGCATCTCCGCCATATCGTCGGCATCGGTTATGATGACGGGTTGCGGCTTCCAACGGTCTTTTGGATCAGGCCCGACACATAGTACGGCATCGACATGACCGCTGCGCAGCGCGGTCTCGGCAAGCTTTGTCGTCAACCCGGTCCATTGTGCACCCGGCTCGGCTTTTCGCAGCACAGCCCGGTGCATCGCGGTGAAAGGGCCGAAAAATAGCTCATCGTCGTCGCCGCGTTGGCGGCCATGAATTTTGTGTTCCATTGCCGGGTAATCGGGCTGAATGAATTGGCAGGCCTGTCCGCAGGATTTGGCAATTTTCATCCGCGAGAGCCCGCAATCGGTGCACAAGTTGCGCGGCGCTGGTTTGGCCAATTCCGGGACAATCTTGCCCATGATCAGCCGGGTAGCCGGTAGAGCGAGTTGTTGCGGGTTCGGCCCTCCAGGACGTAGCCGCGCGCACCAAATGCCGCGGTGCAACCAGGATAGTCTTCCTCAGGGCCGGCTTTTTCGATCACGATCCGACGGGGCAGTTGGCTGTCTGGGGCCTCGGAGAGAAACGGCACCAGAGCTTTGTCCTCATGACCCTCAATATCGATTTTCAATCCGTGGATGCTGGCGAGTCCCAGCTCCGAGACTATGGCGTTTAACGTCCGTACAGGAACGTCGCCATCGGCAGTTTCCTCGACTGCTACGATGGCTGTGTCATCCTTGCGGATTTGCAGCGTGGCGCGGCCGTCCTGATCGCTCACCGCGCAAGAGATCATCCGCAGGTTGCCGATGCCGGATCCTTCGGCGTTAAACAGCAGGCGCTGCGCCATCAAAGGGTTCGCGTCGATCGAAACTGTGATGCCTGCGGGTGCGGATTTGGCCATGGGTAAGGAATACAAGCCAACATTTGATCCGATATCGAGAAAGTTGGATCCCGCCTGCGCTCCGTCGAGCAGAAAGTCTATATCGAGATGGTTGTAGTCTGGGTTCAGCAACAGCCCGTAATCGATCAGGTTGCGATCCCCTCGGATACGGTAGGCACAATTTCGAAATTCGATATCAAGCGTGCCTTGGCCGGCCAGTTGGATCAAATCCGTCCAGCTCTTTCGAAATACGCCTCGTTTGAGCACAGATCCACGGGCCATCGCGATCATCATGCGTTGCACAGCGTTGGGGCTGAATGTTCCGAAATGGGGTTCATCGGACGGGATTGCACGGCCATCTTCAGACTTGTTCAATTCGCGCCAAATCTCAGCCACGGTAATGCCCCCGGATCTTAAATGTCGTCGAATTGTAGCCGATGGAGATGACTGTAGATACCGCCATTTTTGATCAGCACGTCATGTGATCCGGCCTCCGCCACCTGCCCTCGGTCGAGGACCAGAATCTGGTCGGCATTTCGAATTGTGCTTAACCTATGCGCGATGACCAGGGTGGTCCGACCCTTGGACAAACGGTCGAGCGCCTGCTGTACGAGACGCTCAGATTCTGTATCAAGCGCGCTGGTCGCCTCATCAAGAAGTAAAACCGGAGTGTCGCGCACCAACGCGCGAGCAATCACGATCCGTTGGCGTTGGCCGCCGGACAGGTTTGCGCCGCGTGGTCCTGCGAGGCTGTCCAGACCGTCCGGGGTTTGTCCCAGGAAATCGCTGACATGGGCCGCATCCAGAGCATTTTGCAGCTGCGCATCGGAGACGTCTGTGCGCCCAAGCAGGATATTTTCACGGATTGTTTCGTCGAAGAGCATCGCCTCTTGCGACACGACCGAGAATATCGAGCGTAGATCCTCAAGCGCGATATTCTGCGTCTCGACACCACCAAGGGTGATCTGGCCTGAATTTGGGTCGACCAACCGGGTCAAGGCGTTGAACACGGTACTCTTGCCGGAGCCTGACTGACCAACCAGCGCGGTGGTCTGCCCTTCTGGCGCTGTGAAGCTTAGATCTCGCAACACCGGCATTGCCCCGAATTTCAGCGAAACGTTGTTGAAGACCACGTCATAGGTGGCGGGGCGTTCTTTCGTCTGCGCAGAGCGGTCGCGGACTTCGGGTTTCGTGTCGAAGAGATCGAAAATCCGCTGCAGGCTGGCTTGCATGATCTGCCAGTATCCGGCCAATCCACCCAGACGCCGCATCGGTTGAAACGCCAGCGACATGGCGGTGAAGAAACTCATGAACTCGCCAATGGTTTTTTCGCCGGCAATGATTTGCGGACCGCCATAGATCAGCACGCAAAAGAACCCCAGCCCGACGGCCAAATCAACGAGGCCGGGAACAGTTGCTGTCCCACCGAAGATCTTTACCGCCGCGTTGACCCATTGGTTCGACAGCTCGGCAAAGCGCCCGGATTGATAGCGCTCCATGGCGTTCAGCTTGATCGGCGTTATCCCGTGGAAAATCTCGTCCAATCTGGTCGTGCGTTTGCCGGCCAACTCCCGAAAGGCAGCCCCTTTGCGACGGATGTAGCGTTGGACGGCGAGGCTTGGCAACAACAGCAACGGTGCGCCGACAATGGCCACAAGGGTCCATCGCCAGTCTATTGTAATGGCGACCACCAGAAGTGAGATCAGCGCAATCGTGTCGCGTCCAGCACCGGTGATTAGGATACCCCAAAGGTTTTGGATTGATGCCACATCTCCCTGAACGCGCTCGATCAGACTGCCAGGGGAGGTTTTGGTGTGGAAGGCATTGTCCAACGATAAGGTATGGCGCAGGAGATCCACCTGAAGATCGGTTGATGCGCGATAGGATACACGTGTCATTATCACGCGCTGGGCTACGCCTGTGACAGCGCGCAACACAAACAGTCCAAAAATCGCCGAGGCGACATACCAGATTGCACCGTCCTGTCGTTCTACGAAGATATCGTCGAACATGGGCTGCAACATGTAAGAGAGCAGCCCCAACGTGCTGCCTTCCAGCACCATGAAGATCGCGGCGAGCAGAATCCACCAGGTATGGGCCTGAAGATATTCCCGCCAGAGACGCGCAAAAAGGCCGCCGCGAAACTCTGATCTTTGGGGATGGTTGGCGTCGGCCAAGGTATTCCTAGTCTTCTGGCGCCCAAGTCTGGGCCATTTATGTCTCTGTGATCAGACATATAACGAATGCGTGGTCAGAGCCATGCAATATCTACTTTCCCTTGTGAGCAGGCGGGGGTATGACGCCGCGGTTAACCCCAAAACGCGAAAAGGATCGCAGGCCAATGGGCTATAATATTGTTGTCGTCGGCGCGACCGGAAATGTCGGGCGCGAAATGCTGAATATTCTCGATGAACGTCAGTTCCCGATCGAGAAGATCGAAGTTCTTGCCAGTCGAAAGTCGCTGGGCACGGAAGTCAGCTTGGGCGACACGACATTGAAGACGAAGGATCTGGCAACGTTTGACTTTACTGGCTGGGACATCGCGCTGTTTGCCGTAGGCTCTGCGGCGACGAAGGAGTTTGCACCGAAAGCTGCAGCGGCAGGCTGTGTGGTGATCGATAACTCGTCGCTCTATCGCTACGATCCAGAGGTTCCGTTGATCGTGCCTGAGGTTAACGCCGACGCGATCACCGGCTACGCCAAGAAAAACATCATCGCGAACCCGAATTGCTCGACGGCTCAGATGGTTGTGGCCCTCAAGCCCTTGCATGATCGGGCCCGAATTAAACGGGTTGTCGTATCGACCTATCAGTCCGTTTCGGGTGCCGGCAAAGATGGGATCGATGAGCTGTGGGATCAAACAAAATCGATTTACAATCCGGTTGATGAGAAGCCCGCTAAGAAATTCACCAAACAGATTGCGTTCAACGTGATCCCGCATATCGATGTCTTCATGGAAGATGGGACGACCAAGGAAGAATGGAAAATGGTCGCCGAAACCAAGAAGATCGTTGATCCCACGATAAAGGTCACAGCGACTTGTGTGCGTGTTCCAGTATTCGTCGGCCATTCCGAGGCGGTGAATATCGAGTTTGAGGACTTCTTGGATGAAGACGAAGCACGTGAAATTCTTCGCGAAGCGCCGGGCGTCATGGTGATCGACAAGCGGGAGGATGGCGGCTACGTCACGCCAGTCGAGAGCGTTGGTGATTTCGCGACCTTCATCAGCAGGATCCGACAGGATTCCACGATCGAGAATGGTCTGAACCTGTGGTGCGTGTCCGACAACTTGCGCAAGGGCGCGGCGCTGAACGCCGTGCAGATCGCTGAAGTTCTGGGAACACGCGTTCTCAAGAAGGGCTAATTCTCGAGCGAATTTCGACCGGGACCCTCGATTGGGTTCCGGTCAACTGGATCAACCACCACCGATGGGCTGGATGGTATTTCTGACATTTTTTGGCAAAACCTGCGTGTTTTTCTGGTGGGTCACACCGGAACAAAGCCTGAGCCGGGCACGTAGTGTTCCAGGCCGCCTTCGCCAATATCTGTCCAAAGCCCGTGCAAACTGAGCTTGCCCGCATCGACTGCATCTTTGACAAACGGGAAGGTCTTAAGGTTCTCGATCGAGAGGAGGACGGCCTCTTTTTCGAATGCGGTGTGTCGGGTATCTGCGGAGACAGACTTGATCCGCTCATAGCCAGGTTTCAACTGTTCAACCCAACGGCCTACGAAGCTTGTTTCTGCTTCAAGCTGGGGCGCGTTGCCTTCGCACATCGCCAAACATCCTGCAACGCCGCCGCAGCTTGAATGCCCCAGAACGATAATATGTGAAACATGCAAGCTGGTTACAGCATATTCCAGAGCGGCCGAAGTGGCCTGATAATGTGCGTCGGGCTTATTGGGCGGGACAAAATTGGCAATGTTGCGATGGATGAAGAATTCGCCCTGCTCAGCGCCAAAAATTGATGTGACATGAACCCGGCTGTCGCAGCACGAAATCACCATGGCCGGTGGCTGCTGACCTTCTTTCGCCAATCGCTGAAACCAAGAGGCGTTCTGGGCGTAGGACGTTTCCTTCCATCCGTGATAGCGTTTGATCAGGTAGTTTGGCAGTGGTTTTGGGGTCGTCATAGCAATCTCCTACTGCTCTGATACGTACATTTTTTGGCAATTTCGAGCCATTAAAGGCATTGCGGGAAACTCTTTTTTCAGTGCGTTGTTCTAATCGTGACACAACTCTCCGCTCGGAGATTTGGGGTGCGAAATGAATGTTGTGACGAAAATACACTTGAACGAAGCGGTGATGCTTGACCCGGATCGCCTGGTGGAGCTGTGTGTCGAAATGGGTCAGGAAAAGGCGGAAGCCTTGATCCGGATGTCGCTTGAGCACATCAAAACCGGATTGGACGCCATCGACACGGCCTTTGAGGAACAGGACTTCAACAGGCTGAAGGAAGAAGCCGAGATGCTGCACGAGGTAGCCATGATGGCTGGCATGACTTCGTTTGCGAGGGTCAGTCTTGATGTGGTTCATTGCGCTGAGGTTGGTCGCATTGTGCCGCTATCTGCGACAATGAACCGGCTGCGGCGTCTGGGAAACATGTCGCTGGATGCAGTGTGGGACTTGGGTGACATGATGCGCTGAGGGCGCATGACCACTTGCGGCTAACGGTGGGGCGGGTAATTTGGAGGCAACCGGATCTACTCGAGGCCCCAATGGCTGCTTTTGCTTCCGCCCAAGAGGCGTCGACTCCGTTGTTTCTATTGGACCCAGACGGGCTCGAAGACTGGCTGGCCGGTCAACCCGACCGCGTTCAAAACTGGATCAGGTCTACGGATTTCAAGGCGGCATCGGCAAGTCATACTCTTGTACCGGGCGACACGGGCGGCATCCAATCTGTTTTGGTCGGACTGGGCAACAGTAGTGCCTCCGAGCGTGACCGGTTCGCACTCGCCCGGATTGCACCCAAGCTTCCAAGCGCCGCCTATCGGATCGAAACCCAACACAGCGGGAACATGGTTGAAGAGCAAGCCTTGGGCTGGCTTCTGTCAACATACTCCTTTGGCCGGTACGCGAAGAAAACACCACATAGTGCGCGGCTTGTTTGCCCCGAGGGTGTCGATGCCGCGCGGCTGGAAGCTATCTGCGCCGGAGAGGTTCTGACGCGCGATCTTATCAATACGCCGGCCAGTGACATGGGCCCGGACGACCTTGAGCATGCCGCTTGCGATCTTGCCAAAACGCACGGAGCTCAGACCAACGTCATCGTGGGGGAAGCGCTTCTCGAACAGAACTTCTCGATGATCCACACAGTCGGTCGCGCGGCTGCAAGAGCACCGCGATTGATCGACATGTCCTGGGGGCAGGCGGGTCCGACGCTTGTGTTGGTTGGTAAAGGTGTTTGCTTTGATACCGGTGGCCTGAATATCAAGCCCGGCGCCTCGATGGGCCTGATGAAAAAAGATATGGGTGGTGCCGCGACCGTGCTGGGTTTGGCCCATATGATCATGGCTCTAAATCTACCTTTGCGCCTCAGAGTGCTGATACCAGCCGTGGAAAACTCGATCGATGGCACCGCGTTCCGGCCGCAAGATGTGTTGACCTCCCGCAAGGGACTTAGTGTCGAGATCAACAACACCGATGCGGAAGGTCGTCTTGTCCTGGCGGATGCGATCGCGCTTGCGGATGAGACGCCGCCGGATCTTATGATCTGTATGGCCACGCTGACCGGGGCCGCCCGTGTTGCGCTTGGGCCAGATCTGGCACCGTTTTATACAGACGATCCGGGGTTTGCCGTGGCACTTGAAAACGCGGCAGAGAGGGTACGAGATCCGGTGTGGCGTATGCCGTTTCATACCCCTTACGAAGCGATGATCGAGCCCGATATCGCGGATCTGGACAACGCGCCAAAGGGTGGGTTTGCCGGTTCAATCACGGCGGCTTTGTTTTTGCGCCGTTTTGTCACACGAACCGAAAGATTTGTGCATTTTGACATTTACGGCTGGCAACCCATGCCGATGCCGGGCCGGCCAAAGGGTGGGGTCGGACAGGGCGCGCGCGCCATTCTGGATGCGCTGCCGGAGGTCCTTGGACTATGAGTGACTTTGATTCCCGCGTCACACCTTACAACGGAAATGTCGCAGCAAGCTATCTTAGGGGCAAAGTTGAGGCCAAATCGTTCAGCGACGGTGATTTGCTACAATGCATCGGCGCAGCGGCTGACATGCTGGGCAAAGTAAATGGCAGACGGGTGTCGCAACTTCTGTGTGGTGACTTGTTCAATGTCTATGAAACGCGGTCCGGGTTCTGTTACGGGCAGTCTGTATTTGATGGATATTGCGGATATGTGCGCGAGGATCTGTTGGGCCCTGCGGAGGACCCGACGCATTGGGTTTGTGTTCCAGCGACGCATCTTTATCCAGGTCCGCATGTGCGATTGGTCGCGAGCGGTGCGCTATATTTTGGCTCCGAAGTGTCGGTAACGGGCGTCGAAGGGACCTGGACTCGTTTGGTTGGCGGATCGTGTGTTCCGAGCTGTCATCTGATGGAGATGGACGATCGCCTCGGAGACCCGGTGGCGGTCGCGGATTTATTGCTGGGATCGCCCTACCTTTGGGGTGGAACGACGCGCTATGGCGTGGATTGCTCGGGGCTGGTGCAATTGGCCTGGCGCGCCTGTGGCCTGGATTGCCCGCGAGACAGCGACATGCAAGAAGCAGAGATTGGCGTGCCTCTGGGTCCTGATGAAACACCCCGGCGTGGTGATCTGGTGTTTTGGAAGGGCCATGTTGGAATTGTGGCCGAGTATAACATGCTGTTGCACGCCAATGCCTATCACATGGCGGTAGCGTACGAGAAACTGGACACTGCCATCGACAGAATTGCAGAAAATGGCGGAGGTGCCGTGACATCGATCAAACGGGTCGAGGGATTGCGAATCAGTCGACCGGTTTGATCAGGTTGCGTTCGAGAACCCTCAGGACTTTGCGCAGATCATTGCCACGCTTCAGAATTCGTCCATCCATGGCAATCACCGCGTATTGCTGTTGACGCACAGCCAGTTTTGGACGCTTTTCGATTCGGTAGATCGGGTATTCAGCGGTGCGCCGGAAGATCGAGAATATGGCCAGGTCTTTGAGCATCGAAATCCCGTAATCGCGCCATTCTCCGGCCGCAACCTGTCGGCCGTACAGGGTTAAAATCAAAGACAGTTCATCACGTTGAAATGCCACAGATTCATTGGCTTGTATGTGGGGGAAAGGGATCGGCATGCTCTGCGTCATGTCGATGAGAATGTCGTGTCCCAGCCGGCAAGGCAAGACTTGCCTCAAAAAAGCCTTCAAGACACCACGAGAATTTCGCGACCTCTCCCCGCTTCTGTCTGGTTTGGGCGCGATACAGGAACCGTAGCGAGCGAGAGCTCATTCCGGCGCGGCCTTATCAGCCCCCACCCAGATGGTCGCGTCGGATCTACATTTTTTTCAAAAGGTCGCTGATCCGCACACAGGTCAGCGGCCTTTTCCTTTTGACCGAAGGGTGCTGCCGAAGCCTAGTTTTTTGCCGGGACCTTGAATGTCAGTGCCGCCCATAGCGACCACCAAACCGGGCCCTTTGTTGCCTCGTTGTTGGGTAACGGCACCATGGCAACTGCATCAAACAGATATTCATGACCAGCGATGACCGGAACGCTGGCTTTTCCATCCGCATCCGTTCGGTGCAAGGTAACCTGGACCGATCCGTCGGGGGCCTTGTCGAACACCTCAAGTTGAGCATCAACCCGTGGTTCTCCATCAAGGAAAACTTGAACCGGAAAGTCTGACACTTGGTCGGTATAAGGGTTTGCGAGAGCCACGATTTCAGTTTTCAGACCGACGCGTGTGTCGGCTCCGGCTCCTGAACCGACGGCTACCAGGCTTTTGGCGTAGCGACGGTACAGCTCCACGAAATTCTCCTCTGGTAGCCCCCGGACTGCATGGTCTTCCAGCGTCGTCGGGAAGGCCTTGTGCTCGACAAAGGCCACAAACTTCTCCCACTCTCGGTAGTTGAGCGTATTGTCGGTGGTCTCATGCACCACAACCATAAGGCCGGTATCGGGCGCGCCCATGCTTAGCGCGGGCGTGTCGCCCAGCCGCCCGGTCACCTGGGTTACGTTGTCACCGGTGATAAGCTCAAAGCGTTCGAACTGAGAGTCGCGAAAGGCGTAACTGCTGCCTTTGAAATTTTGACCAACTCTCAGATGCGCTTGGACTTGCCCTCCGCTTTCAATCACGTATGACTCTGGGGAGATCCAAAATTCATGTGCGGTTGCCGTTGTTGCGAAGGCGGCTGCGCTGCAGCTCAACACAAATTTTCGAAAGATGTCCATGATGCTCACTTTGCAATTGATTGGTGCAATGCTGGTGCGTTTGCTCGCGGTGTCAACCGCTCTGCTCTTCACAAGTGTGCTGGCGTCCACGGCCCATGAAATTCGTCCAGCAGTTTCGGACATCACGCTAAGCGAGAGTTCGGCCGAAATTCAAATCACGCTCACCGCGGAAACACTGATGGCGGGTATCGATGCTACAGCAGTCGCAGATACCAATGATGCACCGGAAGCAGCGCGCTATGATGAGCTTCGAGCCCTGGAGCCTGGCGAACTGGCGACACAGTTTCAGGCCGCCTGGCCCGAGATCTCATCTGGGTTCATTCTGATGGCAGGCGAAACAGCCGTGCTTTTGGAGCTTGCCGGAATCGAAGTTGCAGACATGCCCGATTTTGAGCTTCCACGGGACACCAGGCTCAGCCTGTCTGCCACCTTGCCAGAGGACGGATCCGATATTCGGTTCGGATGGACGGCCAGGAACGGCCCACTAATCGTACGTCAGGCCGGAGGCGGCGATGATGCCTATGCTGGTTTCCTCGAAAATGGCGCGATGAGCGAGGCTTTACCACGCGAGGGTTTTGTGTCCGAGACCGCAGGCGCGGTGTTTTGGCGGTATATCTTTGTGGGCTTTGATCATATCGTGCCCAAAGGGCTCGACCACATCCTCTTTGTGCTGGGCTTGTTCTTCTTGTCGTTGAAGATGGGACCGCTGATCACGCAGGTGACCGTTTTCACCGTCGCTCACACCATCACTTTGGCCTTGGCGTCACTGGGCATTGTCACCGTCTCCCCAGCCATTGTTGAGCCGCTGATTGCCGCCTCAATTGTCTATGTGGCGGTTGAGAATATTTTTGCCAAAGGCATAACGCCCTGGCGACCAGTCATAATCTTTTTATTCGGGCTGCTGCACGGGCTGGGCTTTGCCTCGGTCCTTGGGGAGTTCGGACTGGCCCCCGGACGGTTTGTCGCTGGCTTGATCGGATTCAATGTCGGCGTGGAGGTCGGGCAACTCTTCGTGATTGCCATGGCGTTCATTCTGATCTGGTTGACGACGCGGGCGGCAAATATGAAAGCGCTGACCGATGACGAGACGCCTGCACGCTCCTTCGCAGTCGCATACCGAGCGATCGCCCTGTGCGGGTCGATCGTGATTGCCATTATCGGGGCCTATTGGGCTGTGGAGCGCGTGATCGGGTGAGCAACACGCTTCGCGGCATATTGTGTAAACTTGCCGCGGTTTTCATGTTCATTTGCATGGCTGCACTGATCAAAGCCTCGTCGGACCGTGTTCCGACGGGGCAGGCCGTGTTCTTTCGGTCATTTTTCGGAATCCCGATCATCCTCGTCTGGCTGGCACTGCGCCACGAATTGCGGACCGGGCTGAAGACGAACAATCCGTTGGGTCATTTCTGGCGCGGTTTGGTCGGAACTGCGGGTATGAGTACCGGGTTCGCTGCGCTGGCCCTGCTGCCGTTTTCAGAAGTAAAGGCCATTCAATACGCGCAGCCGGTTCTGGTGGTGGTCTTCGCGGCCATGTTCCTGGGCGAGCGGGTGCGGGTCTTTCGTCTTACCGCCGTGGCGATGGGAATGGGCGGCGTTTTGATCATCATGTCGCCACGCTTGACGGTACTTTCTGAAAACGGCGCGGATATCGCCCTGGCGCTGGGCGCGATCTTGGCGTTCGCGTCTGCAACTTTTGCCGCCCTGGCCCATGTCTTCGTGCGCAGACTCACCCAATCTGAGGCAACGCCCGCCATTGTGTTTTACTTTGCTGTGACCGCCTCGACGCTGTCGCTTATAACCGTACCGTTCGGATGGGTTATGCCGAACCCGGCCGAGGCAACAATGTTGGTGGGCGCAGGCTTTGTCGGTGGAATAGGGCAGATCTTTCTGACATCGAGCTACCGGTTTGCGGACGCCTCCTTGATCGCCCCTTTTGAGTATTCGTCCATCCTCATGGCGCTGGCGATCGGCTATTTTCTGTTTGCCGAGGTTCCAACGGGTATGATGATCGTCGGTGTCGTCCTGATCATCGCTGCGGGTGTCTTGATTATCTGGCGCGAGCGGCAGTTAGGGCTGCAACGCGCACAAGGACGCAAGGTGATGACACCGCAAGGCTGAGGACTCCTGGGCCCGCCTAAAGCTGTGAACCTTAGGCGGGTGGTTCGAAATTAAGTTCTGACCAGCTTCTCATACCCTTCCGAGATATCGCGCGTCAGTGCGCCGACCTCGAAATTGTAGTCACCAATTTTGCCGACTGGAGTGACTTCCGCAGCGGTGCCAGTGAGCCAGCATTGCTCGAAACCCTCCAACTCCTCCGGCATGATATGGCGTTCATGCACTTTGATCTGGCGATCTTGCAGCATTCCAATGACCGTCTGACGCGTCAGCCCATTGAGAAAACAATCCGGGTCCGGCGTGTGCACTTCGCCGTCTTTGACAAAGAAGATATTGGCTCCGGTCGCCTCCGCCACATATCCGCGATAGTCAAACATCATTGCATCCGAGCATCCTTTGGCCTCGGCGGCGTGTTTTGAAAGCGTGCAGATCATGTAGAGCCCGGCGGCTTTTGCGTGGCTTGGGATTGTCTCGGGGCTGGGGCGTTTCCACTTCGCAATGTCGAGCTTGGCCCCCTTCATCTTGGCGTCGCCATAGTAGTTTCCCCATTCCCATGCGGCGATAGCCAGCCGCACCGGATTACGCGCCGAAGCGACGCCCATGTCCTCTCCGGCACCGCGCCAGGCAACTGCGCGCACATAAGCATCGGTCAGCCCGTTGGCTGTGAGAACCTGTTGCTTGGCGGCTTCGATTTCGTCCACCGTGTAGGGGATCTCGAAATCCAATTGACTTGCCGAGAAGTGCAGACGTTCCGTGTGCTCGCGGCTTTTGAATATTTTTCCATTGTAGCAGCGCTCGCCCTCAAACACCGAACTGGCATAGTGCATCGCATGGGTCAGAATGTGGACGTTGGCGTCGCGCCAGTCGCACATTTTACCGTCCATCCAGATCTGCCCGTCGCGGTCGTCATACCCTCCAGCCATCGTCTTTCCTTCCACCATCTTTCCATTTGTTGCGCGATTAAGGTCCGTTTCGGACATAAAATTTCAATCGGTCGACGTTTGGCTATCAATCACATCTTGGAAAGTCAACAAGGCTGACATAAACTGCTGAGAAATGTGAAGCGAGGATATCGCCAATGTCGGACCGAGGGGCCGCGAATAACCCAGGGCGTAGCGAAAACCTGCTGTTCCTGACAGATGACCAATTGCGTCGCGGGATCGAGGCGATGTTTTTCGCCTATCGAGGTTTCACCGCTGATCCGGATCGCATTCTTTCGGAGTACGCCTACGGGCGCGCCCATCACCGCGCAATGCACTTCATCAAAAGATGGCCTGGAACCACCGTAAACAACCTGCTTGATATTCTTGGAGTGACCAAGCAATCGCTCAACCGTGTGCTGAGAACCTTGATCGAGGATGGTTTGGTTGAATCGCGGGTCGGAGCGCGCGATCGGCGTGAACGCCATCTGTTCTTGACGGAGGCCGGGACAGCCTTGGAGCGTGAACTTTCAGAGGCGCAGCGTGGACGCATGCGCGCAGCCTACCGCGAAGCGGGCCCGGAAGCGGTTGCGGGGTTTCGAAAAGTTCTGGGGCATATTATGGATCCTGAAATGCGGCGACACTTTCAAACGATCAAGGAGGATGAGTGATGGCGACCTCGCAAAACTATGCACATCTTCTCATCGTTGATGATGACGAACGCATTCGCGAACTTTTACAACAATTCCTTAACCGCCATGGGTTTTGGACCACCGTGGCACGCGATGCGGACCATGCTCGAAAACTTTTGGCGGGCCTTGATTTCGATCTGATTGTTCTCGATGTCATGATGCCGGGCGATGATGGGATCACATTCACCCGGCAAATGCGCGAAAGTTTATCGACACCGATATTACTGCTGACCGCCAAGGGGGAATCTACGGACCGGATTGCCGGGCTCGAGGCTGGGGCGGATGACTATCTTCCCAAGCCGTTCGAACCCAAGGAACTTCTGCTTCGGATCAATGCCATTTTGCGGCGTGTTCCAAAAGATGATCTTGCGGAGACGAAGCCCAAAACGCTGAGTTTGGGTGAAATCCACTATGACATGGAACGCGGCGAACTTTGGCATGGGGAAGACATGGTGCGATTGACGGCGACGGAGATCGCTTTGATGCGGATTTTCGCAGCCCGCCCGGGCGAGCCGATCAGCCGGTCGAAACTGGTTGAGGATTTGGGCCGGGATGGCGGGCAATCTCAGGAGCGCGCGGTCGATGTTCAGATCACGCGGCTGCGGCGCAAGATCGAGAATGACCCGAAACAGCCGCGGTATCTGCAAACCGTACGCGGTGCGGGCTATATGCTGGCACCGGATTGACTTCGCTATGACTACGGCACTTCTGACCCACAATGCAGGCCTTAACCATGTCACACCCACCGGTCATCCGGAGCGTGTTGACCGTTTAATGGCAATCTATGCGATGCTTGATACGATAGCCGACCCCAAGCTTATGCGGGTGGACGCCCCGCTGGGGACAGCTGACGATGTTCTTCGTGCGCACCCACAAGCACATATCGACGCGATCACTTCGGCTGCGCCTGCATCGGGCTATGTGTCATTGGATGCGGATACGCATATGTCGCCGGGTAGCTTGGAGGCCGCCTACCGCTGTGTCGGTGGTTCAGTAAAAGCTGTGGACATGGTTCTAGCGGGGGAGGTCCAAAATGCCTTTGTAGCCATGCGCCCGCCGGGCCATCATGCGGAGGCCCAACGGCCCATGGGGTTCTGCTTGTTTGGCCATGTTGCCATAGCGGCCAAACATGCGTTGGATCATCACGGGTTAGAGCGCGTCGCGGTCGTGGATTTCGACGTTCATCACGGAAATGGAACGCAGGATCTGCTTTGGGACGAAGCGCGGAGCCTGTTTATATCGACTCATCAAATGCCGTTATATCCCGGCTCAGGTGCGGTGTCTGAAACCGGGGCACATGGAAATGTGCTCAATGTCCCGCTTCCCCCATATGCGGACGGGCGTGTCTTGCGCCAGGCCTATGAACGGGTCGTGCTTCCGGCGCTCAATGATTTTGAGCCTGAGCTGATATTAATTTCAGCAGGGTTTGACGCCCATCAAGCCGATCCTTTGGCCAATCTTAACTTTACAGAATCTGATTTCGCCTGGGCCACCGAACAGCTGTGTGACATTGCTGATCGGCATGCGATGGGTCGTGTTGTTTCTAGTTTGGAGGGCGGTTATGATCTGGCGGCGCTAGCGGCCTCAACCAAGGCGCATCTCACTGCTTTGCTTGCGAGGGGCTCATGACCGACACACCTGTTTCCAAGATGTCTTTTGAAGATGCTCTGCGTGAGCTTGAGGCCGTCGTCACGCAGCTTGATCGTGGTGACGTGCCGCTCGAGGAATCCATCAAGATGTACGAGCGTGGCGCTGCTTTGAAGGCCCGGTGCGAAGAGAAGCTGAAAGAGGCCGAAGAAAAAGTGGCCAAGATTAATCTTGACGCGGACGGGCAGGCCAGCGGTGCAACCCCGGTCGAAGGTCTTTAATTCTCTATGTTTGACGCCGCCTTGAAGGACGCTCAATCACGGGTGCAGCTTGCTCTGGACCTTGCGATGTCGGGTCTGGACGGTACGGTGGCCGAGGCCATGAGATATACCTGTCAGGGCGGCAAACGCCTACGGGCGTTCCTGGTTATTGAAGGGTCGAGGTTACACGATGTTGACCCGGCACAGGCGGACCGCGCTGCGGCTGCGATCGAAGCTATCCACGCCTATTCCCTTGTGCATGACGATCTGCCTTGCATGGATGATGACGACCTTCGGCGCGGTCAGGCGACAGTCCATGTGAAATGGGATGAGGCGATCGCGGTTTTGACAGGGGATGCCTTGCAAACGCTTGCTTTTGAGGTTCTGGCGGATCCTGCAACCTCGCCGGATCCGGACCGCAGGCTGGATTTGATCAGCAGTCTTGCCAAAGCCAGTGGCTCCGAGGGAATGGTCTTGGGGCAAGCTTTGGATATCGAGGCAGAAACAGCAGGCACGCCTTTGACGCTAGACGAAATCACCCATCTGCAGGCGGGAAAAACTGGGGCTTTGATTAAATGGGCGGCTATGGCTGGTCCACGTCTTGCCGGAGCGCGGACCGATGCCCTTGAGTTATTTTCTGAAAGGTTGGGCCTGGCGTTTCAGATCGCCGATGATGTTTTGGATGTCGAAGGCGACGAAGCTTTGGCCGGCAAAAAGCTGCAGAAGGACGAAGATGCCGGCAAGGCGACTTTCGTGTCCCTGCTCGGACTGGATGCTGCTAAGGCCCGGGCCCGTGATTTGACCGAAGAGGCCTGTGAGACCCTGAGCCCTTATGGAGACGACGCCAGTAACTTGCGGGACGCCGCCTGGTTCGTTATTTCTCGCAAAGCCTAGTTCTCAGAAAGCCTCCCAGCCCATGTCTGACAGACCCGCAACGCCGATCCTTGACCGAGTTACAGTTCCAGCAGATATGAAGGCGCTTTCCGATGCTGAGCTCACCCGGTTGGCCCATGAACTGAGGGCTGAAACGATTTCTGCGGTTTCTGAGACCGGTGGACATCTGGGTGCTGGCCTTGGTGTTGTCGAGATGACCGTTGCCTTGCATGCCGTATTTGACACGCCGCGTGATCGTTTGATTTGGGATGTCAGCCACCAGTGCTATCCGCACAAGATCCTGACTGGTCGCCGCGATAGGATCAGGACATTGCGTCAAAAGGACGGCTTGAGCGGTTTCACCAAGCGCTCTGAAAGCCCCTATGATCCATTTGGAGCGGCGCATAGTTCGACCTCTATTTCCGCCGCGCTGGGCATGGCGGTTGCGCGGGACCTGGGTGGCGCGCCAGAGCATGGGCTGGGCGATTGCATTGCGGTCATCGGTGACGGATCCATCAGCGCTGGCATGGCGTATGAGGCGATGAACAATGCGGGCCATCTGAAAAAGCGTTTGATTGTCATTCTAAACGACAACGACATGTCGATTGCGCCGCCGACCGGGGCCATGTCGTCTTATTTGTCCAGGCTCTACACAGGTGCGCCGTTTCAGGAATTCAAGGCCGCAGCCAAGGGCGCGGTCTCACTGCTGCCTGAGCCGTTTCAGGAAGGTGCGCGTCGCGCCAAGGAGCTGCTGAAAAGTGCCACGATCGGCGGGACGCTTTTTGAGGAGCTCGGCTTTTCTTATATCGGTCCCGTAGATGGCCATGATATGGAGCAGCTTTTGACAGTTCTTCGAACCGTCAAGGTGCGGGCAGAAGGGCCTATTCTGATTCATGCCATAACCAAGAAGGGCAAAGGGTATGGCCCTGCGGAAGGGGCAAGCGATAAGGGGCATGCGACGGCGAAATTCGACGTCGTAACCGGCAAGCAAAAGAAGGCACCCTCCAACGCGCCAAGCTATACCAAAGTGTTTGCGCAGTCCCTTATTGCGGAGGCCGAGGAAGACTCCAAAATCGTCGCAGTGACGGCTGCGATGCCCGATGGGACCGGTCTCAACCTGTTCGCCGAGCGTTTTCCAAAACGATGCTTTGACGTCGGGATCGCCGAGCAACACGGGGTTACGTTTTCAGCCGGTCTTGCTGCTGGCGGGATGAAACCGTTTTGCGCCATCTATTCGACCTTCCTACAGCGCGGCTACGATCAAGTTGTCCATGACGTGGCTTTGCAACGCTTGCCCGTTCGGTTCGCGATTGATCGTGCTGGCCTTGTTGGCGCGGATGGGGCGACCCATGCGGGATCCTACGATGTCTCGTATATGAGCAATCTGCCAGGTATGATCGTAATGGCCGCCGCAGATGAGGCAGAGTTGGTCCACATGGTCGCCACTGCCGCTCAGATAGACGACACGCCCTGCGCCTTTCGATTCCCGCGGGGTGAGGGCGTTGGGTGTGAGATGCCAGAACGCGGGCTTCCGCTTGAGATCGGAAAAGGGCGCGTCATCTCGCAAGGGGACCGGGTCGCAATCCTGTCTTTCGGGACCCGGTTGTCCGAGGTGCAGGTCGCGGCCGAAAACCTTACCGCAAAAGGCATCACTCCGACCATCATCGACGCACGTTTTGCGAAACCGCTGGATGAAGATCTGATCCTTCAGCTTGCTCGACATCATGAGGCGCTGATCACCGTGGAAGAGGGCGCAGTCGGTGGGTTTGGCAGTCATGTCGCCCAACTTCTGGCTGATCACGCTGTTTTTGATACCGGGCTCAAGTTTCGCATGATGGTTCTACCGGATGTTTTTATCGATCAGGCCAGCCCGCGTGACATGTATGAGACGGCCGCAATGAACGCGCCGCATATTGAAGCCAAGGTTCTGGAAACCCTTGGTATCGAGACCATCGCGACCCGGAGAGCATGAGCCAGGTCTCGACGCCCGTCGTAGCCTATCGCTGGTTCGTTTTTTGCATCACGCTTGGATATTTCCTCTATCGCTTCGTGGACACCGCGCCGGGGTATTTCGGGGCGCAGTTTCGCTTCTTGACGGTCTGGGCTCTTACTGCCTCCACAATTTCGGCCTGGTTGATGCTCCGTCTGTCAATGGGGTGGAGCCAATCCCGGCACGAAGTCTTCGCCTCTGTTTGCGTCGTCATGAATGCGACCGTGGTGCTGATGTACTGGAAGATCTACCTTACCGACCCGGCGCTATTTTATGGAGCGGACGGTCGACAAAACGCCTGGCATCAGGAGTATTTTATCCACGGTCTGGGCCCGCTGTTGCAGGCCATTGATGCCTTTTTGATCCTTGGTGTGTTTCGCCCGATCCGGAAAATTATCGGCATCGTTATCTTGATTCCGGTCGCGTATATTCTTTGGGTCGAACTGCTTGTGCACCCGCTCAACGATGCACCGGTCGGGCGTGTGACGGCCGGGCTTCCCTACCGCTTTCTCAACAATATGGAGGTGTTCGACCGTATGGGTTTTTACATCACGACCGTTGTAACGATGCTGGCCTTGATGTTTGCGGCCTGGGTCTTGGCCTGGCTTTTGCGGCGCGTTGGTTGGACCCAGGTCAACTAAAGCGACTTATCGAGCTTCGCTTCGATCGCTTTTAGTCGCTCCACGACGTCATCGCGATACGCGTCAGTGGCCACATTGTCCTCGGCGTGGTGGGCATCTTGCATCGAGTTCACAATCAGACCCACCAGAAGGTTCACGACTGCAAAAGTGGTCACCATGATGAAGGGGACAAAAAACGCCCAGGCGTAGGGGTAAACCTCCATCACTGGGCGCACGATGCCCATGGACCAGCTTTCCAGCGTCATGATCTGGAACAATGAATAGGCCGCGCGGGGCAATGTGCCAAACCAATCTGGAAATTCTCCACCGAAAAGCTTCACGGCCATGACCGAGCCGACATAGAAGATCAGGCTCATCAACAAAAACACCGACCCCATGCCGGGCAAGGCGGTGATAAAGCCTTCGACAACGCGGCGCAGGCTCGGGGCGACTGACACCACGCGGAAAAGGCGCAGGATACGCATGGCCCGCAGGACCGAGAGGCCCGTGGTGCCGGGGATCAATGATATCCCAACGATCAAGAAATCGAAGACGTTCCAGCCGCTGCGGAAGAAAGACCATCGGTAGGCAATAAGCTTGGCAATGATTTCGACCGCAAAGATCGCCAGGCAGACCCGGTCAAGTGCAATGATCAGACCGCCCGCGCTTTCCATTGCGCCTTTGGAGGTTTCCAGGCCCAACAATACGGCGTTGATCAGGATGACGCCCAGAATGAAGTTCCGTGTCAACGGTCTTTGCAGGACATGATCCAAGCGCGCGCTGAGTGTCATGGCTTGGTAGACTCCTTGGTAAACTGTGCGACCAGCTCCACATGGGCGGACCAGCGAAATTGGTCAATAGGTTGTAGCCAGTCGATCGAGTATCCGGCATCGGTCAATATCTTTGCATCCCGGGCAAACGTCACGGGGTTGCAGGACACACAGGCGACGCGCTTGACACCCGACCCCGCGATTTCTTTGGTTTGCGCCTCGGCACCGGCACGCGGCGGATCGATGATGATGGCGTCAAAACTCTTAAGCTCCGAGGCCAACACGGGCCGTCGAAATAGATCCCGTGTGTGCGCGGTCACTTGATGCAGGTCTTCAGCGGCCCGCCAGCCCAGCTCTAACGTCTGGGTCAACGAGTCTTCTCCCTCCCAGGCCGAAACTTGCGCGGTTTGTGCCGCCTGAAGGCTGAAAGTGCCACATCCGGCAAACAGATCCGCCACCTGTGTCGCTGCGCCCACGGCTTGTATGACGGCGTCGACCAAAGCAGCCTCTCCTGCATGCGTCGCCTGCAAGAAGGCACCGGGTGGGGGCGTGACGAAGGCTGTCCCAAATTGCTGTCTCGGGGGGACAAGCGTGACCAAAGGCTCCTCATTCCAGCTTAGGCGCGCCAGCTTATGAGCATGCGCGAGACTGGCCAGGCGCGGAATATCACGCGGCTCTAGCGACTGTGCGGTCGTCAGTGCGACATCCACGTCACCGGCGTCTGACAGGTTCAGGGTGAAGGATACTTCCGATTTTCGCGACGCTGCCAAAATGGTGAGCTCTTTGAGCGCCGGCATGACGGCCAACAGCGCCGGATCCAGCAGGACGCAGTCCGGCGCATCAACCAGTAGCTCAGACCGTCTGGCGTAAAAGCCGATCGTTGCACCTTTTTTCGTTCGCCGTCCGTGCATCACGGCACGTCTTCGGCTATGCGCGGGTGACGTCAGGATCGGTCTGATCTCAGTCGACAACCCCCGGGCTGCAAGTCCGGTTTCTATGACAGACATTTTCCAGTCCGCGACCAAAGTGTCGCTTGCGTGCTGCACGGAGCATCCGCCGCACATTTTGAAATGCGCACATGGCGCTTTGATCCGATCCGGCGAAGATGTGACGATACGCGGGTTTCCATCCTCTCCGATCATGATCTCTTCGCCAGGCAAGACACGTGGATAGGTGTTGCCGTCGCTCGCCAGCCCATCGCCGTTCAGAGTCAGTTTCTCGATCAGCATGCCGAATTGTTATTCCGCAGCATCCGCGATGCCAATAAAACCACCAGACTGCCGCCGCCAATATTTGGCATAGAGCCCATCCATGGCCAAAAGTTGTTGATGATTGCCCATCTCGGCGATTTGCCCTTGTTCGAGAACAACGATCCGGTCCATGCGTGCGATTGTCGACAGACGGTGGGCGATGGCGATAACCGTCTTTCCCTCCATGGCCACATTGAGGGCCGACTGGATCGAGGCCTCCACCTCGCTGTCCAGCGCGCTGGTCGCCTCGTCCAAAATGAGGATCGGGGCGTCTTTCAGAATGGCTCTGGCTATTGCAATACGCTGGCGTTGACCGCCGGACAATTTCACCCCGCGCTCGCCCAAATAGGCCTCATAGCCGGTTCTGCCATTGTAGTCCTCCAGACCCTGAACAAATTCATGCGCCTCGGCGCGCCGCGCGGCTTCAATGATTTGCGCCTGGGTGGCGTCAGGCCGACCGTAGCGGATATTCTCGGTGGCCGAGCGATTGAACATCGCAGTCTCTTGCGTGACCATGCCGATCTGGCGGCGCAGGCTTTCTTGGGTGACCTGCTTTACGTTCTGACCATCTATGGAGATCGACCCCTGTTCGGCATCGTAAAGCCGCAACAACAAGGCAACGAGCGTCGATTTCCCAGCGCCTGATGCGCCAACCACGCCAAGCTTCTCTCCTGGCGCGATCTCAAGGCTGACATTTGAAATTCCGCCTTCTTTGCGTCCATAGGCGAAGGTGACGTCTTGCAGTGAGATATGCCCCGCTTCTATGGCAATTGGTTTGGCATCGGTGCTGTCAACCAGCTGATGGGCTGGTGACAGCGTGCGCATCCCATCCTCGACCTCACCGACATTCGCGTACATCGCCATCAGTGTGAAGCTGACCCAACCCGTCATTTGCGAGATGCGGATCGCCACCGCGCCGGCCGCCGCGATATCACCCGGTGTTGCGGTCCCGGCCTGCCAAAGCATCACTGTTCCACCGATCAACAGAACCGGCAGCACACCCGCCGTGAACATCAGCGCAAAGCGAAACCCGGTTGACAGCTTGCCGAAATCCAGCGCTTTTTCCCGGAAATGCGCCATCGCATCCAACGCCGCTTGGTCTTCATGGGCCGCATGTCCAAACAACTTCACTGTCTTGATATTGGTGATCGTATCCACGACCTGGCCTGTTACCATCGTTCTGGCGCCTGCGCGCGCGGCCGAGCGTTTGCGGACCCGCGGCATGAACCATCGGATCATAAAAAGATACCCGACGAGCCAGACACTCAACAAGATTGCCATACGCCCGTCGATGGTGACCAACAGCAAGATGGAGCCAACGAGTGATGCCAGTGCAAAGGCCACAACGTTGATCGTTTCGTTGGCAACTTCGGTCAAAGCACGCGCTGTTTGCATCTGCTTTTGCGCGATCCTGCCCGCGAAGTCGTTGTCAAAATAATCGACAGCATGGCCCATGGTCCAGCGATGCAACCGGCTTTGGATCAGCGGGTAGAGGTTTGGCGGAACCACAATACCGTTGAATGCGGCGCTTGATCCGAAAGCGAGCGGCCTCAAGATCAGGAAAAAGCCGATAAAGAGCGCGATCAGAAGGCCATTCTGGGCGAAGAAACCGGCTGCCGTGCCGGTTGACACGGCATCGATCACAAGCCCCAGAAGCCAGGCGGACAGCGCTTCCATCGTTCCAGCAAGGGCCGAGACAAAAGCCGCCAGCCACAAGACTGGCCAAGCGCCTGACAGGCACCACTTGCTGAACGCCCAGAGCGTTTGCGGAGGCGGGCCTTCGGCGGCCGCGAAGCCGTCGATCATATCCCCCATGCGCACGAGCAAAGGGTTGACCAATTTCACAAGTATATCGATCACTCGGCCGCCTCGGTATTCAAGAAGCCGCCGGATTGGCGGTTCCAGAACGAAGCATATAGTCCGTTTTTCTCCAAAAGCTCCAGATGGCTTCCATCTTCGATGATCTTTCCTTCATCCAGTACAATTATGCGGTCCATTTGCGAAATCGTGCTGAGACGGTGGGCAATGGCGATGACGGTTTTGCCCTCCATAACCCCGTAGAGCGTGTCGAGAATTGCGGCTTCGACCTCACTATCGAGCGCGCTTGTGGCCTCATCCAAGATCAAGATCGGCGCGTCTTTCAGAATAACGCGGGCCAACGCGATCCGCTGGCGCTGGCCGCCCGACAGCTTCACGCCGCGTTCGCCCACATGCGCCTCCAGCCCTTTTCGGCCCTCGGGGTCTTCCAGTTCTCCAATGAAGTCAGTCGCCTCTGCGCGCTCAACCGCAGAGAGCATTTCTGCCTCCGAGGCGTCGGGGCGTCCGTAAAGAACATTGTCACGGATGGATCTGTGCAAGAGGGAATTGTCTTGAGATACCATTCCAATTTGCGCGCGAAGGCTGTCTTGCGTCACCGTCGCAATGTCCTGCCCGTCGATTAAGACACGGCCACCATCGGCATCGTAAAATCGCAGCAGAAGCTTGACCAAGGTAGATTTGCCCGCCCCGGACCGACCGACCAGCCCGACTTTCTGACCCGGCTTGACCGTCAGATCGAGGTGGGAAAGCCCACCGCTGTCGCGGCCATAATGATGGGTCAATTGATCCAGTTTTATCTCGGCATTTGTAAGCTCAAGCGTCTTGGCGTCCGTAGCATCGAGCAGCGTAATAGGCTGCGCAATGGTTTCCATGCCCTCTTGAACGACACCCAAAGAGCGCAGCAGGCTGGAGACTGCCCACATGATCCAGCCGGTCATAGCGTTTAGGCGCAAAGTCAGCGCCGTGGCCGCGACAACTACCCCAACAGAGGCGTTTCCTTGCGCCCATAGGACGATGGCCCAGCCGACGACGGCGACAATCAGCAGCCCGTTCAAGATCACAAGCATCAGATCCATGATCGTGATGATCCGCATTTCACGGGCCGTGGTTTGACGTGTCTTTTCGATGGCCTCTTTGGCAAATTCGATTTCTCGGTCGTGATGGGCGAATAGCTTGACTGAGTGGATATTCGAATAGCTGTCGACCACGCGACCTGTTGTCATAGACCTGGCGTCGGCAGCCGCTTTTGAGGCTGGACCCACGCGTTTCATCGACCAAGCAACCAGCCAACCATAGAGTCCAAACCAGACGATCAGAGGCAAAGCCAGGCGCGGATCGGCCTCACTGAGCAACAGAATCGCTCCGACTAAATATGCGAGCGCAAAGGTCATCGCATCGAATACCTGGAATACCGCCTCGCCTGCCGCGGGAGGCGTTTGCATGATCCGGTTTGCAATGCGCCCGGCGAAGTCGTTTTCGAACCACCCAACGGATTGACGCAGGACGTGATTATGCGCCCGCCACCGGAAAAGCGTTCCGTAGTTGGTGATAATCGCATTGTTCAACAAAGCCGTGTCCAGACCCTGGACAAGCGGGCGAATGACCAGAATTGCGATACCGACCAATAGAAGCTCGGTCCCATAGGCGTCGAGGACCTGTTCGGGCGGTCCGCTGGTGAGCAGATCCACGACGCGACCCATATAGTAAATCAGGCCGATCTCGATGAAGGCAACAACCAAGGACAGAACAATGGCCCAAACAAAAACCTTCTTAAAAGGCTGAGAATAGTCGCGCATGAATGGCCAAAGCCGCGTGGGGGGGCGGTGAGTTTTCGGGTAGTCGACATAAGGGTCGACCAAGTTTTCGAAGAAACGAAACATCGCATATGTCCTTTGTGGGACAAAAATTTTGAATTGTTGGGATAGGCGTCATTGAGCCGCGCTCAAAAACGCTAAAAAATCGAAGCCGCCCGCCGTGTGGATCTTCTAGCGCAAAAGATCTGATTTGGACAGGGTGAATCCGGATGCGATCCACTGGTTTTCCAGATCGCGAAGTGTTGCGCCGATCTCGGGCCCCTTCAAAGTCGCTGGGAGGTCTGCTGCTTTGACCGGGAAATTTGCTTTTTCTGCTGATGGGATCTGGTGGAGGTCGTCCAAGATTTCGGGAGCCTCAAAAATTGTCGCGCGCAGAATCGTGGCATCGGTGGCGACCTGTGCGCCATGTCGATAGGCGACCTCAGCAATAGCCATCGGATCAGACACTAACGATTTCAATAGATCAAGATTGCGGGCTTCGGCTTTCGATAAACGCCATTGATCTGTCAGCGCCTCGCCTCCAAGAACAGCAGCGCGGCGCGGCCAAATGGCCGGCCTTTGTGCCTCCAGGTGAACCAGAGGTGCCAAATAGCGTGCATCTGCACCGGGCATGACACGCGCGAGGACGCCGCTTTGCGCCATGGCAGCCACCGCAGGACCGGGGTCGGGGGCGTCCAATAGGCGGCGCATTTCCGCCCCAACGCGTTCGCGCGACAAGCGGTCAAGAGATTCAGCATGTGCGGCACAAGCGGCCAGACCTTCTTGCTCAATTCCGGCATCCGGGTCTCCGAAATACGCGTGAAATCGAAAGAAACGTAGGATGCGCAGATGGTCTTCTTTGATCCGTGTCGCCGGATCGCCAATAAATTTTATTCGCCGTGCGGTCAGGTCATCCATGCCATCCATCGGGTCGATGACGGCACCCTCACGATCACAATAGAGCGCATTCATGGTGAAGTCTCGCCGCTCAGCGTCTGTTTCCAGCGACGTCCCAAAGGCGACCTTCGCGGCACGTCCATCCGTTGCGACATCCTCGCGAAATGTGGTGACTTCAACACTGGACGCACCGCCAAATCCAACTGTGCCATGATCTTTCCCGACATCAAAGGTGGCGATCCCTGCGGATTTTGCCATCGCCTCCATTTGATTGGGCCGCGCATCTGTCGCCATGTCGATGTCACTGGCGCCGAGTCCGATTAAAGCGTCTCTGACGCATCCGCCGACGTAATAGAGTTGGAACCCATTGCGCTCGAACAGGTCGAACAGCGCAAGGTGCCTAGAATGCGCCAACCAATCTGCAGACAGGCGTGTCACGGATCCAACTGACCTGCCAGAGCACGAAGGATCCGCGCAGTGGCCCCCCAGATGTAGTAGGGCCCGAATGGAACAGTATAGTAGTACCGCTTTTCGCCACGCCACCTCCGAGCCTCAATCAGATAGTTGCCGGTGTCGGTGAGATGAGACAGGGGTACGGTGAAAATCTCAGCGACTTCACCTGCTTCGGCGACCGGTTCGAAGGGGGAAACATACGCAACATAAGGGGTAACGGAAAAGCCGGTGACCGTCTCGTGGCACGGTAGCTGGCCCAGAATCTGTGCATGTCCGTTCGGCAGGCCAATCTCTTCGCGCGCCTCGCGTTGTGCGGTCGCTGCAAGGTCGGTGTCGGCTGGATCATGCTTGCCTCCGGGAAACGAAATTTGGCCCGGATGGTGCTTTAGGTGCGATGCACGCTTGGTTAGAAGCACGCGCAGGGATCCCTGTGCCTCCAGGACGGGAATCAGAACTGCTGCGGTTCTTAGTTTTCGAGCATCGGCCAGTTGGATTGACGTATTCAGGTCGTAGTCGGAGGACGCGGTACCAGGTTTGGCGAGCGCGGCCTGAATGTCCGCAAGGTTATTCCGGCCCATCGCCAAGATCCTTTGCCTCAAATCCAAGGGTCGCAGGGTCCATGACGTAGTGAGCCCCACAAAACTGGCAATCCGCCGTCAAGGTCCCATCCTCGAGAGTCATATGCTCAATGTCGCGCGCCGAATAGATCGACATGCTTTGGCGCACCTTTTCCTCCGAACAGGTACAGCCAAACTTGACGGATTGGGTTGGGTAGGCGATCGGTTGTTCTTCGTGGAACAGGCGCACAACAAGATCTGTTGGTGCTAGCGATGGGCCGATCAATTCCAGCTCCTCCACAGTGTCGAGCAGGACATTTGCCCGGTTCCAGTTCTCTGCCGCGTCCTCTTCTAGAATATCGGTCGCGTTGAGCAATCCGTCGTCACCGGATGGGCCGTCTTTGGCCATCAGCGGTGAGGCTTTCGGCATATGCTGCAGCATTATGCCGCCAGCGCGCCAGGATGATGGCCGCCCGGGCAACTTACTTTGACCGTAAGTCAGCTCAAATCTTGTGGGCAGCTGTTCGGATTGCGCAAAATAGGTTTCGGCGCACGCAGAGAGGCTACCTCCCGCCAATGGGGTGATGCCTTGATAAGGTTTCATCCCGTCGCCCTGGTCGATCAGGATCGCAAAATAGCCCTTTCCGATCTGCGCGAACGGGTCGGCATCCGGGTCAAGTGTCTCGGCGTCGAAGCTGGCATAGGCCCGGATACGAGCAGGTTCACCGTCTTCTGACGGACCATAGTAGTCGGTCGCGATCAGGCGCAAAGGACCGTCTCCACGGATTTGTAGCGATAGTTTCCACCGCAATTTAACCGATTGCCCGATCAAAGCGGTCAGAAGAGCGGCCTCGGCGACCAATGCTTCAACAGCGGCCGGGTATTTATGTTGCGCCAGGACTTGATCCAGTACGCCATCCAAGCGGACAACGCGTCCGCGAATGTCGGAGCGATCGAGTTGAAAGGGCAGGACCGTGTCGTCCCACGCAATGTGGTGTGCGAGTGTCATGGGTTTTCCTAAAGCCTTGGGCTGGGCATACCGCGTCTATATAGGGGGAGCAACGGAATCCCCAAGAGGGGTTGGCCAGAGCGCAGCGGAGTTAGAAGATGATCAGACGTATCGGGGAGCCCATAAGACCAGATGTGACGTATCGGCTGCGGCCTGGGGCTTATGCGATTTTGTGGAATAGGGACGCGCTACTGACCACGTTCCAGTCCTCTCCAGAGCCGGAATTTCAGCTTCCAGGCGGCGGTGTTGATCCTGGTGAGCCAACGATCCGCTCCCTACATCGGGAGGTTTTGGAGGAAACGGGTTGGACCATATCGCGTCCAATAAGGCTCGGGGCCTTTCGGCGTTTCGTCTACATGCCGGAATACGATCTTTGGGCGGAGAAGCTTTGTCATGTCTTTCTGGCGCGCCCCGCCTTGCGCCGCCATCAACCGCTGGAAGAGGATCACATGGCTGTCTGGATGCACCCTGAGCAGGCGTTAGATGTGTTGGGCAACGATGGGGATCGCCAATTCCTGGCCAATTGGTGGCGTGGCGTATCTCGCGGTTAGCCCTTTCCCACATAGTCAAAAACCAATGCAGATACGTCGTCTTCGAAGCTTTCTCTTTTTGAAAATTCTTCAAGCATCGGAGGGATCGCATCCAGAAGCTCGGGACCTGGGCTGGATTTATACTTTTCCAGGAAGGCAGTGAAACCGGCATCGTCGAGCATGTCGCCGTCGACAGTTGCACTTTCGATTATACCGTCGGAATGCAGGATGAGCCGGTCGCCAGGGGACATCTCAAATTCAAAGCTCTCATACGCCGCCCCAGAAATCAGCCCGATTGGCAGGCCCCCTTGGCCTAGCTGCTCAATGGGCTTTCCGGGTCGCATCATGTAGGGGTTTGGGTGCCCTGCCTGCACCATGGTGCCCGTACCCTTTGCCAGGTCGAAGACGGCCAAAGCCATGGTGAAATAGTGATCGGTGTCGAATTCCTTGAGGAGCAGCTCGTTCAGAATAGCGGCTGTTTCAGCGGGATCGCGCGCGACAAGCTGACCGCCCTCCGACTCAACAATAGAAACATTTTGCGCTGGGTTTCGACCGCTAAGGTGTCCGGCGAGGCGCGCGGTCAACAAGGCTGACGTCACACCATGTCCCGAGACATCTAGAGAAAACACACCGATTGTGTCTTTGTTGATTGAAAACTGCCCCACGAGATCGCCGCCAACATGCCCGCTTGGCCGCAACAATAGAGATGCACATCCGCGGCCAAAACTGACATGGGTTTCACGAACCAGAGACTGTTGCAGCTTCTTAGCCTGCTCCAGATCGCGGTCCAGGCTCTCATAGAGAGATCGGATTTCCTCCAAAGCGCGGTTCACCACGCGGTTCTTCTCAAGCAGCAAGGACTGCATGCGCACGATTCGCTCCCCCGCGCGTAACCTTGCCTTAAGTTCACCGAAGCTGACGGGTTTTGTCAGAAAATCGTCCGCGCCCGAGTTCAGACCTTCTGTAATTTCCTGAGATTCGCTTTTCGATGTCAGAAGAACGAAATATCCGTAGTCTCGCCGGTCGATCTTCCGAAATTCACGGCAGAACTCTGGACCGTTCATCTCAGGCATGATCCAGTCGCTAATAACCATCTGGATATTATGCGTTTTTACGAGTTCGAGGCCTTCCTGACCCGAAGCGGCCTCAACGACGTCATATCCCCATTTTTTGAGCGAAGTCGTCAGAAGTTTGCGCTGTAGGCGGCTGTCATCGACCACAAGAACCGTTTGCGGTGCGTTGGGATCTGTTGCCTCAGAACCCAGAAGGTCATGCTCGATATCCGGATCGTCGCGGATGTCGGTCGAATCATCAACCTGCGCTGTATTTGGCGAAAAGTCCTTCATGACGTCAGCAGTGCCCGATTTCCCTTAAGATGGAATGAAAGCTAAAATGCTGTTGAATTTCGATGCTTCCAGTTTGTTTTTATTAGGATTCATTTGGCACGCTGAAGCGGCTAATCACAGGAGCTCACAGTGATAGACTGGCAACGCATTGAGGAACTGAAATCGGATTTCGGTTCAGAGGATTTCGACGAGGTCGTAACGCTTTTCCTGGACGAGGTGGAAGAGAGCTTCGAGACCTTGTTGGCAGGAAACTATTCAGATTTGGGCAATGAATTGCACGGTTTGAAAGGGAGCGCTGCCAATCTGGGATTTGCGGTCCTCAAGGATGCCTGCAGCGCGGCTGAAAAAGATCCACAAAGCGCGGATTTGGCCGGCTTAAAAACCGTGTTCAACGACTCGCGCGCGATCTTTCTCAACCAAGTTCGCCCGGCAGGCTAGATCAAGAATTCCGACAAGACGACATCTTCGGTTATGTCGCGATAGTCGAACCCTGCTTGTGTCATGCGCGCGAACAAGTCTTTAAAGGCCGCCGCCTCCTTGGTCTCAATTCCGATGAGAACAGAGCCAAAATTCCGGGCCGACTTCTTGAGATATTCAAACCGGGCGATATCATCGTCAGGCCCCAGCAGCGCAAGAAAATCTCGTAAGGCCCCAGGTCGTTGGGGCATACGCAAGATGAAGTATTTCTTGACGCCGGAGTATCGTTGAGCCCGTTCTTTCACCTCTGGGAGGCGTTCAAAATCAAAATTGCCGCCAGACGTGACGCAGACCACCATTTTTCCCGCAATCTGGGCTTTCATATCCTGCAGCGCATCCAGAACAAGGGCCCCGGCCGGCTCCAACACCAGTCCATCTGTGTTGAGAAGCTCAAGGATCGT
This sequence comes from Pseudomonadota bacterium, assembly GCA_039193885.1. Lineage (GTDB taxonomy): Bacteria > Pseudomonadota > Alphaproteobacteria > Rhodobacterales > Rhodobacteraceae > Litoreibacter. Next base: position 237,538 of record JBCCWL010000002.1, on the reverse strand, counting down.
GGCGCAAATGCGATTTTCGGGGGCGAGATAGACATCTTCACGCCTGACGGATTTCAGCACGTCGAACGGATGGGCGCCAATCCGGGCGACAGCAGCCCCGTCCACGAATGAATCAATCTGGGTCAGTGTTTCTGGCGCGCCAGCCTTTAGCGCGGCCGTCAGGCTTGCACCGCCTTCGGGCTCAACGTAGCGCAAGCCGATACCAGCCTGAATGTGTTCAAGATATTTCGTAACTCCCGCCGACAAGCCGCCACCGCCGACGGGAAGGATGATCAGATCGGGGCGTGCGGGGGCAGCGGCAAGAATTTCGACCGCCGTCGAGGCCTGACCTTCGATCACATCAACATCATCAAAAGGCGACAGGAAATGCGCACCGATTTCCGTGCAATGTGCTTGGGCAGAGCCCAGAGTTTGATCGAAGTAATCCCCCGTCAGACGGATCGAGACATGCGACCCGCCGAACATGCGCGTCTTGTCGATTTTCTGAGCCGGGGTCGTGATCGGCATGAACACGTCCCCTGAGACACCGAAATGGCTACACGCGTATGCGAAGCCCTGTGCGTGATTGCCAGCACTGGCACATACAAATTTGCGTGGGCCATCTTGAGACTGAAGAACCTTGCCCATCGCGTTGAACGCACCGCGGATCTTATAAGACCGAACCGGGGAAAGATCTTCACGCTTGAGGTAAATATCGGCGCCGAAACGCGCGGAGAGAAACTCATTGCGCTGCAACGGGGTCGGATCGAACAAACTGCGCATACGTTCAGTTGCACGGAGGGCGGCTTCGGAAAACTCGGTCATAGACGAGACTAAGCGCGGAAAATGGCGGGTAGGTCAATGCACTGGTCTTGCACAGCAGTTCAAGGCGCGTTACGCCGCCCCGACGACCCTCACACACTCGGAGCAAATGACATGTCTGCCCCCAAAAAAGTTGTCCTGGCCTATTCGGGAGGTTTGGACACATCGATCATCCTGAAATGGCTGCAAACTGAGTATGGTTGCGAAGTCGTGACGTTCACAGCTGATCTGGGGCAGGGCGAGGAACTGGACCCCGCGCGCAAGAAGGCCGAGCTGTTGGGGATCAAGCCTGAGAATATTTTCATCGAAGATGTACGTGAAGAATTTGTGCGCGACTTTGTATTCCCAATGTTTCGTGCGAACGCTCTTTATGAAGGCCTCTATCTGCTGGGCACGTCGATTGCGCGCCCTCTTATTTCAAAGCGCCTGATTGAGATCGCGGAACAAACAGGCGCAGACGCTGTCGCGCATGGGGCAACCGGCAAAGGCAATGACCAGGTGCGGTTTGAGTTGTCGGCCTACGCTTTGAATCCCGATATTCAAGTCATCGCGCCGTGGCGTGAATGGGATCTGTCGTCACGCACGAAGCTTTTGCAATTTGCCGAAGACAACCAGATCCCCATTGCCAAGGACAAGCGGGGCGAGGCACCGTTCTCGGTTGATGCCAATTTGCTGCATACGTCTTCGGAAGGGAAAGTCCTGGAAAATCCGGCCGACGATGCACCGGATTACGTGTATCAACGCACGGTAAATCCAGAGCAGGCTCCAAACGAGCCGGAACTTATCGAAGTTGGGTTTGAGAAAGGTGATGCCGTTTCTCTCAACAGTGTCGCAATGTCCCCGGCCACGATTCTTACAGAGCTGAACGCGCTTGGTGGAAAGCATGGCATTGGACGTCTGGATCTCGTAGAGGGGCGCTTTGTGGGAATGAAATCGCGCGGCATCTACGAGACGCCGGGCGGAACGCTTCTTCTGGAGGCGCATCGCGGGATCGAGCAAATCACGCTCGATCGTGGTGCCGCGCATCTGAAAGACCAGATCATGCCGCAATATGCAGAACTGATCTATAACGGATTCTGGTACAGCCCCGAGCGCGAGATGTTGCAAGCCCTGATCGACAAAAGCCAAGAGCATGTCACGGGCACCGTTCGCCTGAAGCTATACAAGGGTCTGGCGCGCACAATCGGACGCTGGTCGGATCATTCGCTTTACTCCGAAGAACACGTGACCTTCGAGGACGATGCAGGGGCTTATGACCAAAAGGACGCTGCTGGCTTTATCAAGCTGAATGCGCTGCGCTTGCGCTTGTTAGCGATGCGCGATCGCCGGTTGAAATAGCTGCTGGTTGAATGATCCTAAGGCGAAATTGCCAGCGCCTTCATCTCTTCGTAGTAGGGCATGGCTTTCTCGTATAGGCTTGCGAGCTCTACTGGAAGGTCGGGCAAAGGCCCCTCAGGTCCTGCAAAACCGGAGCTTCGATGGACCTCCCCATACCAGTGCGAGGCCCAGATCCCATCAAAAACTTTCGGTCCGGCGGGCCAGGTTAGCATCGCCGGATCAAACGGGATCTCTAACTTGGCGCATAGTTTTTCCAACATCGGCTTTGGATTTGCCCGAATGTCGGCGCTGTCGATGACGATTTGGCCGTTGAGCTCACGAAAGAGCTCAACCTGTCGCTCAAATCCAAGATCGCGAAATTCGGGCGGGTATTTTTTGGCGTAACTTGCAACGACACGGGACGGGTGCCGGATCAGAAAGACGTTGGTGCAGTGCCGGGCCCAGTCCAATGGAAACTCCGGCAACATGTGATGGCACATGTGCTTTTGATAGCTGATCGGCTTACCTGCGTTTGGGTTTGCACAGGCTGCTGCGACCTTCGTTGGATCCGCGTTGCACTTCGAGCGTATCTCTTGATGCATTGGATGCTGTACACCTGAGTGCTTCAGGAATGCGGCGTAGAACGGCTCGTCCATGGCCGATGTATCTGCGCGATTGCCGAATGCGTACATCATCGCGGTCGAGAGATTTCGAGGGCCAGACCACATCGCGATCCTCTTCATATTTTTGTCCTTTTTGCCCGCTAAAAACATGAAAATCGTGGGATTCACATTCCGACCCAAACGTATAGAATTAAGGTATGTCGAGGAGACAGAATTTTGGAACAGAAATTTGAATTTCGCGGAGACGCGAAGGAATGGTTCGGGATTTGGATCGTCAATCTCGTTCTGACACTTGCAACATTCGGTATCTATTCTGCCTGGGCCAAGGTTCGGCGAAACCAGTATTTCTACAACAACACCTATGTGGCAGGTCGGAATTTCGACTACCACGCCACGGGCAAGCAAATTCTGATCGGCAGGTTGATCGTGTTTGTGGGCTTTATCGTCTACTCAGTTCTGGGGGCGATCCCCATACTTGGCCTTGTGTTGCCGTTCCTTCTTCTATTTTTGTTGCCGTGGCTGATCGTCCGGGCCTTGATGTTTAACGCGCGCATGTCGTCCTGGTCCAATGTTCGATTTGGTTTCACCGGCAAGCCACTGCGCGCATTTCTTGTCTATTTTCTATTCCCGTTTCTCAGCGTGTTTACGCTTGGCTTGGCCTATCCTCTGGTCGATAGGGCAGCAAAAAAGTTCTCGATCAATAATCACCGCTTAGGATCGGCCAGGTTCGATTTGGATGTTGCTATCGCGCCGTTCTATAAGGCTGCCGGTATTGCGTTGGCTTGGATCGTTTTGGTTCTTGTCGTCTTTGCGCTTCCGCTCCTCGGAACAGTAACTCAGATGTTCCAAGACCCATCCGGAGAGCCAACCCCAACTCAGATTGGCACGTTTATCGGAGCCTTTTACGGGATTTTCATACTTGGCTTTTTGCCAGCGCTCTTCATCTATCAGGCTTTCATCCGAAATGCTGTCTACAACAGTACAACGCTTCAAGGGGGGCACCGATTCCGCTCGACCGTTGCGCCGCTCAAACTGTTCTGGATTGCAGTAAGCAATGCGGTCATTGTGCTCTTTACCATTGGCCTCATGTTGCCCTGGGCGCAGATCAGACTGTCTCGCTATCTCGCGGATAACACGTCACTGCTGCCAGGTCCGTCACTTGATGAATTCGTCAACCGGCTTGAGGATGAGGCTTCCGCGCTGGGCGACGCTTATGCCGATCTGGACGGGTTCGACGTCGGGCTGCCTGTGTGACGCCCGCGCCCGCGGCAATAACCGGTCGGTACTATCCGCCCGGCAGCTCGCGCCAGGCGGAGGCTGTTTTGCATGTGGTTGGAGATCTGTGGCAGCTTCGCACGCCCGAGGGAGAAGAGTTGATAACATCCGGGCGGGCCGCGATTGAACTTGCGGCACCGCTGGGACGCACACCGCGCAAGATCACTTTCCCGGATGGGACCCTGTTTGAAAGCGAAGACCATGCGGCTATCGCACAGTTGGATGGCGATAGCAGCGGTGCCGCATTGCACAGGGTGGAGGCGTTTCACCCGCGGCTTGTTGCTTTCATTGTGGCGGGCATCGCGGCGGCTTGGGTGATCTGGCGCTACGGGTTGGACATTCTGGTGGCGGTCGCTGTGTGGATGACACCACCGGTTCTGGTTGAGCAAATCGATCAGGGGACGCTTACCGCAATCGACCGTACAATGGCGCAACCCACCAAGTTGGACGCAGAGACACAGGCCAGGATAACAGACATCTTTGCCCAGCTTGTGGCCACACTGCCCGAAGGCGATCAGGATCGTGGCTTCACTCTATATTTCCGAGACACCCCGCGGATCGGACCAAATGCCTTTGCGATGCCCGGAGGCACGGTCGTTATGACCGATCAGTTCGTAAAACAGTTTGGCGAGGATGATATCGTGGCCGGTGTCTTGGGGCATGAGTTGGGCCACGTTGTCGAAGACCATGGGCTCAGCCAGTTCTACCGTGCGCTTTCAATTTTCGTCCTGGTTGCCTTCATCGCGGGCGACACCGGCCCGATCATCGAAGACATCGTGCTTGAGGGGAACCTGATCTTGTCGCTTTCATTCTCACGCGCTGCAGAAGCCGCAGCCGACCGGTTCGGTGTCGCGCTCAGCCACGAGGCCGGGTTTGACCCGGCAGGACTGGCGGAGTTCTTTGAGAAGATGTCGCGCAATTTCCAGGGCGAGTCCTCCTGGATGTCGACACACCCATCACCCATAGACAGGGTTCAAGCCATAAATGAGCTGATAAAGGCGCTGGACTGAACGCGGCTACAGAAACAGGCCGACATTGTTGCGCAGAATGATTTCTATCGCATAGACGCATAACAGAGCCACCAGCGGGCTCAGATCCAATCCACCCATTTGCGGCATGAAGCGCCGGATCGGACCGTAGATCGGTTCAAGCAGCCGGCTAAGCCCTTCCCAGATCTGGGACACGATGGGCTGGCGCAGGTTCAACACCTGAAAACTGATGAGCCAGCTCATGATGAAATGCGCAAAGATAAAGAATTTCACGACGCTTAAGACAAGCATCAGAATTTGAAACAGCGACATCATTGGCCGTACTCCGCTCAGGTGTTTTTTGACAGGTAGTTCGGGTCTCGCGGTTTCGCAAGCGCTTGATGACGCTACGTGCGGCTTGTCCGTCGATCCGCAAAGGGTAGATACCTAGATTAGGACGCAAAACTTGAGGGTGTCATGTATCCGTTTATCCGTGCCGCTGCCGCATTGATGCGGGCGAAAGGCCAACCCAAACTGGGCGCGTTGGAGCCGCTTGAAACCACACATTTTTGTATGCCCTGGGATCTCGATTTTTTCCTGGAACTTAATAACGGTCAAACGTTGACGCTCTACGAGCTGAATCGCTTTCAACTGGCGGTGCGAACAGGGCTTCTGAGTGCTATGCGGCGCAACTCCTGGGGGCTCACGGTTGCGGGCTCCACGATCCAGTATCGCAGACGCGTTCGTATATTCGAGCGGATGAAGATGCGGGTGCAGGTGGTGTTCTGGGACGCGAAGTTTATCTACATGGAGCAAAGCATACATGTGCGCGACGTTCTGAGCTCACATTTGCTCATTCGAACAGCTGTCACGGATCGAAACGGCATAGTGCCAGTCGAAACGCTCATGCAGGCTATGGCGACAGACGTACCACCGCTTGAAGCCCCAGACTGGGTCGCGTCTTGGATAGAAGCCGACGCAGAACGTCCCATTGCGCGGAAACGAACCAACCCCGAAAAGAAATAGCTTGCCTCGCGCCCGTTCGCTGTCAAAATCGCGCTCGGTCTGGGGAAGAAACTTGTCACAACCAACACTAAAGAAACGTATCATCGGATGGATGATGTTCGACTGGGCAAGCCAGCCGTACAATACTGTTCTTTTGACGTTTATCTTCGGCCCATACTTCGCGGAAATTGTTTCTAATCAAGGGATTAGCGCAGGCGTGGATGAGGCCCAGGCGAACGCAAATGCGCAGAGCCTGTGGACATTGGGGCTGACGATTTCGGGTATTGTGATTGCCTTGCTTGCCCCGATCCTGGGAGCGGTCGCTGACAGTACAGGGCGCAGGATGCCATATGTTTATGCGTTTTCCTTTTTCTATATACTGGGCTCGGCCGGGTTGTGGCTGGCCTATCCGGACGCCTCAAACACTGTCCTTGTCTTGGCCTTTTTCATCGTCGGGCTCATTGGAATGGAGTTCGCGACAGCATTTACAAATGCCATGTTGCCGGAGCTTGGCGGGCCTAGCGATCTTGGCAGGATTTCCGGGTCTGGCTGGGCGGTTGGCTATGCTGGTGGGTTGGTGGCGCTTGTTATTGTCTTGTGTTTTCTCGCTGAAAACAACGAGGGCCGCACACTGATCGGAATTGCGCCGATCCTGGGATTGGACACGGAGTTGCGTGAAGGCACTCGGTCTGTCGGACCCTTCACCGCCCTTTGGTATTTTGTCTTCATGATCCCGTTCTTTGTCTGGGTTCGGCGGGACAACAATGTATCCGTCGCCGCAACCGGCTCTGTGAAAAGCGGTTTGGTTGGTTTGGTCAAGACGTTAAGGAAGCTGCCCGAAAGCCCTAGTTTTGCGGCCTATCTTGGGTCGTCAATGCTCTATCGTGACGGCTTGAGTGGTATGTATACGATTGGCGGGATCTACGCCTATGGCGTATTGGGCTGGTCGGTGGTCGATGTGGGGATATTCGGCATTCTGACGGTGGCATTTGGTGCTGTAGCCGCCTGGGTCGGTGGGTATGCGGACAGCAAATACGGTCCCAAGCCCGTGATTGTTGCTTGCGTAATCCTTCTTTGCTTGGCCGCGATTGGCATCGTCTCGATCTCGCGGACGTCTATTATGGGTCTTGCGGTTTCGGAAAGCTCGGCAGCGCCTGACATTGCCTTTTATCTGTGCGGCGCGATTATCGGAGCTGCGGGTGGCGTTTTACAGGCCGCATCGCGCACGATGCTTGTCCGGCAGGCGAACCCGACCCGAATGACCGAGGCATTCGGAATCTACGCTTTAGCCGGAAAGGCGACAGCCTTTTTGGCACCTGCGCTGATCAGCCTTGCGACCTACCTCTCTGACAGTCAACGGATCGGTGTGTCGCCTGTTCTGGGGCTCTTTCTTTTTGCTTTGCTGCTGTTACTGTGGGTCAAGCCGGAAGGAGAGGACGCATCGAAATGGGACGCAGAACCCTCAGCTTAATCGCCGCTTTCGCAATGCTGATCGGGACAGGATCAACCCAGGCACAACCCCTGGCCAAAGAGCTTTTTGGCGCAAAACAAGAGGGCTCACAGCAGCGCGCACGCGCGCATGGCAGCTACGCGAAGGGCTGCGCGGCGGGGCTTGTCCAATTGCCGGAAACTGGGCCAACCTGGCAAGCGATGCGTCTGTCACGCAATCGGAATTGGGGCCATCCAGAGCTGGTTGACTTTGTTCAGGAATTGTCTCGCAAAGCCAATCGCGCCGGCTGGGCTGGTCTCTATGTCGGGGATTTGTCGCAACCGCGCGGCGGGCCGATGTTGACTGGCCACAGGTCACACCAAATCGGACTGGACGCCGATATCTGGTTGTATCCTGCGTCTCGAATGGATCTCAGTCGAAATCAACGTGAAAACTTGTCGGCAATCTCGATGCGCCGGGCCAGTGGTGCGTACACGAATGACAATTGGACGCGGACCCATATGGAGGTCGTAAAGGCCGCAGCAAAGGACAAACGCGTCGCGCGGATCTTCATTTTCCCGGGTGCAAAAGTTGCCATGTGCAAGGCGGAAACAGGCAATCGGGCTTGGTTGCGCAAAATTAGGCCGTGGTGGGGTCACCACTACCACTTTCATGTCAGATTATCTTGCCCACGTGGCTCATCGGGATGTGAGAACCAGGCACCACCGCCCCGCGGAGATGGGTGCGCAGATGCGCAGCAATGGGTCGACAACATTCTGAACCCACCGCCACCTGACCCGAATGCAAAACCGGGACCGCGCCGCCGCGAATATGTCATGACGGATTTGCCAAAGGCGTGCCGGGAGGTTTTGCAATCAAACTAGCAATCTTGACCTGTTTTTGCTGGTCGGTGGCCGCGCTCGCGCAGGCGCAATCGCTAGAGTTGGTCAAATCCCTGCGGTGGCAGATGCAGGAGGATTGGTTCGGTGGTTTCTCATCGTTGGAGATCGATCCTGACGGAACGCGTTTTGCGACGACGACGGATCGCGGGTATTTGGTTCAAGGGACGTTTCTACGCGATGATGATGTGCTCCGCGGCCTAGATACGGTGCAGGTATTTCGTCTGCGCGAACCCAACGGGAAGACACTTGGGCGCTACAATATCGATTCCGAGGGTCTGGCAATCGGAACAGACGGGCTAATCTATATCTCTTTTGAGGCCGCGCACAGGATCTTGCAATATGGCGACCCGACCAGGGCCGCGCATGGGGCAGTGCCTGCACCTGACGCATTTGCACAGTTTCAGCGCAACTCCTCCATGGAGGCTTTGGCCATCGATGCAGATGGCACACTTTATACGATGCCGGAACGGTCGGGCGATCTGAACCGACCGTTTCCGATCTGGCGTCGAACAGATCAGGTCTGGGACCAGCGGTTGAGCCTATCTCGATCGGACGGGTTCTTGCCAGTTGGCGCGGATTTCGGCCCGGATGGCAGGCTGTATATTCTGGAGCGAAAATTCCATGGATTGGGAGGGTTCTCAACGCGCGTGCGCAGCTTTGAGGTTGGAGCCGACGCATTGCGCGATGAATTGGTCCTGCTCGAAACGACGCCGGCCACACATGACAATCTGGAAGGCATTGCAGTTTGGGCGACGCAGAGCGGCAACATACGGGTCACGATGATCTCGGACGATAACTTCAGGTTTCTTCAACGCACCGAGATTGTCGAATACCGGCTCGTCCCCTAGCTGTCCCAATCGTCGATGATCTTAATCGCTTCCTCGGCGGTTTCGACAAAACGAAACAGCTCAAGGTCTTTCGCAGCGATGGTTCCAGCTTCAGACAGGGCGCCCCAGTTGATAATGCTCTTCCAGAACGCTTCGCCAAACAGCACAAACGGCACAGATCGCATCCGACCGGTTTGGATCAGTGTCAGCGTTTCAAACATTTCGTCCAATGTCCCAAAGCCGCCAGGAAAGATTGTAACTGCCTTGGCGCGCATCAAAAAGTGCATCTTTCGGATCGCGAAGTAGTGGAAGTTGAAGCACAGCTCTGGCGTAACGTAGGGGTTTGGCGCTTGCTCATGCGGAAGAACGATGTTCAGACCGATTGATTTTCCACCGGCATCCTGAGCCCCCCGGTTTCCGGCTTCCATGACACCCGGCCCACCGCCGGTTACGATGACATCATTCAACCCATCTGAGCGTGCTGTTACGAGCTTTGCGAAGCTGCGTGCTTCGTCATAATATTTGGAGAGGTTGGCGAGCGTTTCGGTGCGCGCTTGGTCTTTTTTTGCAGGCTCCGGGATACGGGCCCCTCCGAACATGACAACCGTGCTTTCGATACCTTCTTCATCCATCAGCAACTCTGGTTTGAGCAATTCAAGCTGTAGGCGCACTGGGCGCAGTTCGGGACGGCATAGAAAATTCTCGTCCGAAAAGGCGAGCGCATAGGCTGGGGATCGCGTTTGTTCGGTATCAGGGATCGTTTTGACTTCTTCGATATCCTGGCGCGAATAACGCATGGGATGTTTGCGTTGGTCGTCTTGCATTTTGAGCCCCTTGCTGTGATTGCGTCTACGCCACGATATCTCTATAGCCAGCCTCGATAGTAGGCCAGACAAGTTTAAAGGAAGTCCCTCATGTCTAATGCTCAGCTTGAAGCCGCAATTGAGTCCGCTTGGGACGCGCGCGACACAATCATACCGTCCACAACTGGCGAAATGCGCGAGGCGATTGAGGACACTTTGAACGCGTTGGACAGCGGCAGCTTGCGCGTCGCTGAGCGGCAGGAAGATACCACTTGGCATGTCAACCAATGGGCAAAAAAGGCAGTTCTCTTGGGCTTCCGCATCAAAGATATGGAACAACAAGCTGGCGGACCGCAGGCTGGTGGCTGGTGGGACAAAGTTGACAGTAAGTTCCTAGGATGGGGCGACGAACAGTGGAAGGCGGCGGGGTTTCGTGCCGTACCAAACTGCGTTGTCAGGAAATCAGCCTTTATTGCGCCGGGTGTGGTGTTGATGCCGTCCTTTGTCAACCTAGGGGCCTATGTCGACGAGGGCACCATGGTTGATACTTGGGCCACCGTGGGCTCCTGCGCGCAAATCGGCAAGAATGTTCACCTCTCAGGTGGCGTCGGGATTGGTGGCGTGCTTGAGCCGATGCAAGCTGGACCAACAATCATCGAAGACAATTGCTTTATCGGCGCGCGCTCGGAAGTTGTCGAAGGCTGCATTGTGCGCGAGGGGTCGGTCTTGGGCATGGGCGTCTTCATCGGCCAGTCGACCAAGATCGTTGATCGCGAGACCGGTGAGGTGATGTATGGAGAGGTGCCGCCCTATTCCGTGGTCGTTGCAGGATCGATGCCGTCGAAGAATGGGATCAATCTTTATTGTGCTGTCATTGTGAAGCGGGTCGATGAAAGGACCCGGTCCAAAACTGGGATCAACGAGCTGCTTCGGGATTAAATCAGCATGTCGCTCAAAAACAGGTTGGTAGATTGGGGCCGCAGGAAGAACGCCGGCCGCGTCAAAACCTCGATGAGCGGCAAGACCTATACGGTGAACATTCGCTTTGAAGGCAGCGAAGCCATCGTCGATTTGGGTGACACTACGTTCGTTGTGCGCAGCACCTTGCCAGCGGTGGAGCGTGTCGAGTGCAATTTCGTGGTGTATGGGCTGTTGGCCATGTCGCTCACTTATGGGGCGAAATTTAAGGTCGAGGCCCCAGTTACGCGACAAATGCGCGGCGTTCTTGCCGAACTGACCTATGCGTTCGAGGTGTGGCAGATCCCCGGTCTTTTTGACCCGCAGATTGAGCTTCTCAATGTCATTGATGAGCCAGCCGCCCCTGCTACCTCCGACAAGATCATTTGTTTGTCCGGGGGGCTGGATTCAACAGGTGGGGCGGTTCATGCCGTGCGGGACCACGGGTTTACCCACGGACTACTGATCGCGGGTGCCGACTATCCGACCTCTCAGTCGCCCGGATACATCGAATTGCGCGGTATGGTAGGTGGCCTTGCAGAGAAATTCGGTCTTGAGGTCGTCGAGGTCGAGACGGACATGCGGAAATATCGCTATGACTGGCCCTTTCTGCACGGGTTGAATCTGGGCATGTGTCTGAGCTTTCTTTCCCCACATTTTGCTATGGGCGGCATTGGTTTGGACAATTCAGCCGCTCAGGACCTGGTGCGCCATCCCTGGGGCAATACCGGTGCCTTGGCGCATGCGATGTCACGTCCTGGATTTCCGATTTTGGGATTTGGTGCGACCGAGGATCGTGTCCAGAAGCTCAAATCCGTCGTGGATTTTGCAGGTCCCGAGATTTTGCGTGATCTGTCGGTTTGCTGGGAAAATCCAGAGCATGGGTACAATTGCGGCAAATGCACGAAATGCATTCAGACGCGGTTGAACTTCGTTTGCGCGGGCCTCGAGGAAGATCTGGCATTTGACACCAGCATTGCGCTGATTGATCTGATCGACCGTTTGCCCAGACCGCAGAAACTGAAGAACCTGCGGGGTACGTTTTTGCGAACCTCCGAGTTCCTGAAGTACCTGCCCGACGGCCCTCTCAGAGACCGGTTGCAACCTTACTATGCCAAGCTGAAATCGCGTCTGCGGCATTCGAACGGGATCTAGGCGATGGGCAAAGACGCATCACGCCAACAGGTCTTTACGCTTTTGGTGACGCTTGGGCGAAAAACTGGCGATGGCTTGCCCGACGACGCCACAGGCGCCGCTTTGATGTGCTTTGCCAGCGGTATCGATGAGGCGGAAGCAGTGCGTGAGACCGTCGCCTTGCTCAAACGCGCCGATATGGCACCGCTTGATGTGACCGGGTATGGTACACAGGCCGAGCGGTTGGCGGATGGGCATGATATTTCCGATGAGGAACAGGCGCTTATGCAGCGCGCACTTGACGAGAATTCTGTCGTGATCGCCCAATCAACGGCGTTTTACGACTAGCTCGGGTTTCTAGAAGCGCTGGCTTTTGTATTCCAAAGCAAAGCTGCGCGCCTCGTCTTCGGTCAGAACAAGGGCGTCCGGCAAGGAGTAGGCAAGCGGCCCGGTCATCCGGCATCGACCGATCGTCAGGGGCAAAGATCCTGTCAAGGATAGGCTGAAAAACCGATCTGATGACCGAAGTGTGCAATGGCGGACTTTGATATCGTCCTTCAAAGCCCAGGCTGGAATGATGATGCTGTCATGGCCAAACATATAGTCTGCGAGGTCGCACGTGATCTGGACGCGCTGCGATGTTCCAACAACCACGTCCTGATCAAGCCCGAAATAGGGGGCACGCAAGCGCAGCGCCTCAGAGCTGGCTTCGGCTGAGGCCACGTAGCGCACTTGCGCTGCGGTATCGTTGGCATCGAGGATGATTTGGCCCGCTTTAACGTCGGCCAGCGTGATTTGGCCATCAGGTGTTCTCAGGCGTGTATTCCCCAAAATACCTGTCCCCACTGGCAAAGACGGAACGAAGGCTTCGTTCGCCGGATCGCGAAGCGCAAAGCCCGAGTCGTAGTCGCGCGCATTCACCCGACGTGCCCGCTCGGCTGAAAGTTCCAAAGACACCGAACCCGATGTCTCTATCCCTGAAGTTGTCCAAATCTGTTCCATCATACTCGCACCAAACCAGTTACCCCAACGTCATAGGCATCTGTTCTAGCGCGCAAATTTACTTTAATCGTGAATTCACAGAGGTTTATCTGTGAAAACATTGAGGCATATTCGCCCAAATTGTTCTTAAAATGTGACCAGTACGCGTAAAGCCCATCGGCGTCGCTAAGGTCGCAATCAGAAATCGCGGGAGAAAGGCGTTGCACGCCTTTTCTTATTCTTGTCATACCCGCCTCCAGGGTAGAGTTTTGATTCAGCTTCAGATGGTCCGTTTTCGGATCTCTGGTATCTGAAGCACTGACGCAAACAGCGCGAAACCGTACTCTTTTAATTTGCCTCAGTTTGGGGTTATCGGTCGGAAATTGAAACGAAAATTGTCTTTGCGGACCGAAGGGTTTGCAAATTAGTTAACGATCTGTTGCCTATAGGACTCAGAACCAAGAGGACATGTGCCATGAGCAAGCACTTAAATGCGACTGAACTCACGGCAGCACTGGTGCGCTGCGCGTCAGTCACACCCCAAGAGGCCGGTGCATTGGTGCTGCTCGAGGAGTATTTGAGCGCGGCTGGATTTACCTGCACGCGGGTCGACCGAAACGGAATTGCCAATTTGTTCGCGCGTTGGGGGGCCAAAGGGCATGCACAAAGTTTCGGGTTCAACGGACATACAGATGTTGTGCCAGTTGGTGACGCTAAGGCTTGGAGCGTTGATCCGTTCGGGGCCGAGATCCGAGACGGGATCCTGTTTGGCCGCGGGGCCACTGATATGAAGTCCGGAGTCGCGGCTTTCGCAGCAGCGGCAGTGGACTTCGTGAATTCAACTCCTCCCGACGGAGCGGTCATTCTGGCGATCACCGGCGACGAGGAGGGGGATGCAAAAGACGGAACGGTTGCACTTCTGGACTGGATGGATGCGCAAGGTGAGACCATGAGCCATTGCCTGGTCGGCGAGCCGACATGCCCTGATGTGATGGGTGAGATGATCAAAATCGGTCGTCGGGGCTCCATGACCGCGTTTTTTACGGCGACAGGTGTGCAAGGGCATTCGGCCTATCCGCACAGAGCCAAAAACCCGGTGCCTGCTCTGGCGCGGCTGATGGACAGGTTGTCGTCGGAACCCTTGGATGATGGCACCACACATTTTGATCCATCGAGCGTGGCTGTCACAACGATTGATACCGGGAATACTGCGACCAATGTGATCCCTGCGTCCTGTCGCGGCACAGTGAATATCCGCTTCAATGATGCGCATAGCTCAACCGATTTGACCACGTGGCTGCGCGCTCATATGGACCAGGTCACAAGTGAAACCGGTATTCAGATAGAGGTGCAAGTCAAGGTTTCGGGGGAGAGCTTTCTCAGCGAACCCAGTGCATTCTCAGCATTGGTGGCAGACACCGTCTTGGATGAAACCGGCGTCAAACCGGTGATGTCGACCAGCGGGGGTACGTCGGACGCGCGGTTCGTCCAGGCCCATTGTCCCGTTGTCGAGTTCGGTCTTGTCGGAAAGACAATGCACCAGGTCGATGAACAGGTTCCGGTCGCGCAGATTGAGCAGCTCAAGTCGATCTACCAAAAGATCCTGCAACGATATTTTGCCTGACATGCGACCAGTCCTTGTTGTGATGGTCAAGGAACCTCGTCCGGGGCTGGTCAAGACACGTCTGGGTCGTGACATAGGCATGAGTGCAGCGGCGTGGTGGTACAGGCATCAAACGGCGCAACTTCTCCGACAGATACGCGATCCCCGGTGGAATTTGGTACTGGCAGTGTCGCCCGATCGCGAGGGTTTGAAAAGCCGGGTATGGCCGCCCGATGTAGCGCGGATCGCACAGGGCGGCGGTGCATTGGGTCCGCGCATGCAGCGCCTGCTGGCGGGTTTCGGCCCCGGGGCGGTTTGTGTGATCGGCAGCGACATTCCGGGAATTACCCGCACGGTGATCGCTGATGCATTTCGCGCCCTTGGTCAGGTGTCGCTGGTCTTCGGCCCGGCCCCCGACGGTGGCTATTGGTTGATCGGCGCGAAAGGGCCGGTTGCTCGCGCGCCAGGCTTTCTTGAGAATGTTCGCTGGTCGAGCCCGCACGCCCTTCATGACAGCATAGCCAGCGCGCATGGCGTGCGTATTGCCCAGATCTCCAGTTTGGCGGACGTCGATGAAGCCACCGATTTGGATCGGGATAAAAAAGCGCAATGACGGGTCCGTTGGGCCGTGATACGCACATGCGATGAAGAAGCTTCCGACCAAAGATGACGTCCTGCAATGGATCACAGATAACCCAACACTTGGGGCCAAACGTGATATCGCCCGAGCTTTTGGGATCAAAGGGGCAGCGCGTATCGATCTGAAACGGATCCTCAAAGAGCTGGAAGCAGAAGGCCATTTGACCAAGCGCAAACGCAGCTACCGTGATGCGGATACGCTACCGCCGGTCAGTGTTCTGCGGGTGGCCAGCCCGGATGCGTCGGGCGATCTTTTCGCGGAAGCCGTGGAGTGGGATGGCGCGGGCGCGCCGCCGAGGGTCCTGGTTATTCCGTCCAAAAAGGACGGAGCTTTTGGGCCTGGCGATCGCATTCTGGCGCGTTTGAGCAAGGTAACCGATCAAGACTATGCGTATGAGGCCCGTGTTATTCGGCGGATTGGAACATCTGCTCAAAAGATTTTGGGTATCTTCAAAACATCGGCCGAAGGCGGGCGCATCCGACCGATCGATAAGGGTGAAGATAAGGAATGGCACGTACCACCTGGTGCGCTGAGCGGTGCCAAGGATGGAGAACTTGTCGAAGCCGAGCAGAGCGGGCCGAAGTCACGCATCGGCTTGCCACTGGCTAGAATTGTAGCCCGGTTGGGGGATCCAACCGCAGCCCGCGCCGTATCTTTGATTGCAATTCATCAGCATGGCATACCGGATGCGTTTCCTAAGGATGTTATTGCGGCAGCCGAAGCCGCAGAACCGGTTGACCTGGGATCGCGCACAGATCTTCGCGATCTTCCGCTTGTGACCATTGATCCTGCTGATGCCAGGGACCACGACGACGCGTGTTTCGCAGAACCGGATCCCGATCCAAAAAACCAGGGCGGCCATATTCTTTGGGTCGCGATCGCTGATGTCGCAAATTACGTGCCACCAGGGTCAGATCTTGACCGGGAGGCGCGGAAACGCGGCAACTCTACCTATTTTCCAGACCGCGTGGTTCCGATGTTGCCCGATGCGCTGTCGGGTGATTTGTGCTCGCTGCACGAGGGTGTCGAGCGGGCCTGTGTCGCGGTTCGGATTGTTCTGGACAGATCGGGCGAGAAGCTGAGCCACAGCTTCGTGCGCGGGCTAATGCGCTCACACGGGTCTTTGAACTACCAGGAGGTCCAGGCCGCGCAAGATGGCACGCTCAATGATAAAACGCAGCCCCTCGTCGAGACCGTGATTGCTCCGCTCTATGCGGCTTACGCGGCTTTGGTTCAGGCGCGTGAGCGCCGTGATCCGCTCAATCTTGACCTGCCCGAGCGTCGGATCGCACTGAGCGAGGACGGACAGGTGCAGGCGGTGGCATTCCGCGATCGCCTGGACGCGCACAAGTTGATTGAAGAGTGCATGGTCCTGGCAAATGTCTGCGCAGCAGAAACGTTGATTGCCAAGAAAACCCCGCTTTTGTTTCGGGTGCATGAAGAACCGGGGCCCGAAAAGCTGGAGGCCCTCCGGGAGATCGCCGGAGCCAGCGGGTTTACCATGGCCAAAGGTCAGGTGCTGAAAACGTCACACCTCAACCGGCTGCTGTCACAGGCTGAGGGTACAGAGCATGCCGAGCTGATCAATATTTCGGCCTTGCGATCAATGACGCAGGCTTATTATGCGCCAGAGAACTTTGGTCATTTCGGTCTGGCTTTGCGTAGTTACGCGCATTTTACCTCGCCTATTCGACGCTACGCGGATCTGGTTGTTCACCGGGCGTTGATCGCTGCTCATGGATGGGGGGATGATGGCCTTCAGCCTGAAGAGACTGATCAGCTGAAAGAGACAGGTGAGTTGATTTCGCAGACCGAACGCCGCTCGATGTTGGCCGAGCGCGATACGACAGATCGCTATCTCGCAGCCTATCTTGCGGACCGCATCGGGAGTGAGCTTGCGGGTCGGATCAGCAGCGTCGCGCGATTTGGTTTGTTTGTGAAGCTTGATGAAACCGGAGCGGATGGCTTGGTGCCAATCAGTTCTATCGGTCGTGAGTATTTTACTCATGACCGGGATGCACAGACTTTGACTGGCGACAAATCCGGACTGGTCATTGGAATCGGGCAAACGGTTCTGGTGCGCCTTGCCGAGGCTACGGCGGAAACTGGCGGGGTCACGCTGCAGTTGCTTGAAATCGACGGCAAGGCGCTTCCGCAGAGTTCAGGCTATGGCCGCAGGCCCACAGCAAAGGGCCGCAAACTGGCGAAAGCGCGAGGCCGCGCGTCAAAACTCAAGAAGAAGGCATCGCGTCGGCGAAGCTAAGCCAGTCGCGCCTGAAGTTCTTTTCGTTTGATCGGATTTTGCGTATAGTTTGTGACAAGACTGGTAGCAGCCAGCATCATTCAAAGCAGGCAATTCGCATGAAACAGGTTCTCCTAAGTCTCGCGGTTTTTGGTATTTTTGCACTGGGATCAAGTGAGGTGAGTGCGCTGGATGCCTCCAAGCGCCCGCTCTTGCGCCCTTCCGTCATTGTGCCCACCCCAAACCCGCGCCAAGACCTTGTTCAAATCGCCTCAAATGCGCGTTTTGACGCGTGGGTGGCGGCTTTTCGGCCCCGGGCACTGCGTCAAGGCATTTCAGCACAGAGTTTTGACCGCGCGTTTCGAGGTGTCGAATTCGACCCGGACGTTATTGAGCGGGACCGCAATCAATCCGAGTTCACCAAGACTCTATGGGACTATCTGGACACGGCAGTAAGCGACAGTCGCATTCGAAACGGAAAAGCCGCCTTGCGCAAAAACCGTCGGGTCCTAGATCAAATCGAGGCCCAATACGGCGTTGAGAAAGAAGTTGTCGCCGCTGTCTGGGGTCTGGAAAGCGCCTATGGCGCGGTGCGGGGCGACAAGGATCTGATTGGGTCGCTCGCGAGTTTGGCGTTCGATGGGCGTCGCGGTCGGTTTTTTGAAGCCCAACTGATCGCCGCGCTGAAGATCCTTCAAGCCGGTGATGTTGCGCCGCGTTCAATGACCGGCAGTTGGGCCGGTGCCATGGGTCATACCCAGTTCATTCCGACCTCATATTTGGCCTATGCTGTAGATTTTACCGGTGACGGTAAACGCGACATCTGGAGCGATAACCCAGCCGACGCATTGGCTTCGACTGCCGCTTACCTGAAACGCTTTGGCTGGGTCACCGGTCAACCATGGGGGGTTGAGGTCACGCTGCCGCGTGGGTTCAATTTTGCGCAGGCCAATCGAAAGAATCTTAAATCGCCGGCGGAATGGGCCCGCTTGGGGGTTCGGGGCGTCAACGGGCCAATTCGGAATTATGGCCGGGCGTCGATTCTGCTGCCCGCTGGCGCACAAGGTGCGGCCTTTATGATCTTCAAGAACTTCTCGGTGATTGAGCGGTACAACACCGCCGACGCCTATGTGATCGGTGTCGGGCATCTGTCAGATCGGCTGTCTGGAGGAGGTGCGATCAAGGCGAACTGGCCGAGAGGGGATCGCGCGCTGAAATTTGCCGAACGCAAAGAGCTGCAGCGCCGCCTGACCAGTGCTGGGTTTCCGACCAAAGTTGATGGGAAAATCGGACCGCTTACGATCGAGTCTGTGCGGGCCTTTCAGCGCTCGCAAGGGTTGGTCCCTGACGGCTACGCATCGTTGAAGGTTCTGCAACTGCTTCGATAGTTAATGCGGCCTTGCGCAAGAATATGCGTCGCCGGTTATTACAGCGCTTGCGGGTATCGAGAGATCTGGCCGCTCAATATCCCCGATCCCCCCGTTTGATCCCACCGGCGTTCATTTTGCCGCGCTGCCGCATGAAAGGCTGGCAATTGCCTTTGGGATCGGGTACCTGCGCGCCAGAACTCCTTAAAAGGCTAAGATCATGGACCTTCGCAATATTGCGATCATCGCGCATGTTGACCACGGCAAGACAACACTTGTCGATGAATTGCTTAAGCAATCTGGCAGTTTTCGGGAGAACCAGGCCGTCGCGGAGCGGGCCCTGGACAGCAACGATCTGGAACGCGAGCGCGGGATTACCATCCTTGCCAAGGCCACATCGGTGGAATGGAACGGCACGCGTATCAATATTGTAGACACACCTGGCCACGCGGATTTCGGCGGCGAAGTAGAGCGCATCTTGTCGATGGTTGATGGCGTGGTCCTGCTCGTCGACGCGGCTGAAGGTCCGATGCCGCAAACAAAGTTTGTCACCTCAAAAGCGCTGGCTTTGGGCTTACGCCCGATTGTCGTGCTCAACAAAGTCGACAAGCCCGATTCTGAACCTGACCGCGCACTAGACGAAGTTTTTGATTTATTTGCAAATCTCGACGCGGATGACGATCAATTGGATTTCCCAGCGATGTATGCCTCTGGTCGATCCGGTTGGGCAGATCATGAGCTTGATGGCCCGCGCAAAGATCTCTCGGCGCTTCTGGATTTGATTGTCGCTCACGTTCCGGCCCCGGCGCAAATAGAAGCGCGCGGTGAGCCGTTTCGTATGCTGGCCACGACTTTGGGTGCCGATCCGTTTATTGGCCGAATCCTGACGGGCCGTGTTGAGGCCGGGACGCTAAAGACCGGTGAAACCATCAAGGCGCTCAGCCGCTCAGGCGAGCGGATTGAACAGTTTCGCGTGACGAAAATACTGGCCTTCCGGGGGTTGACCCAGACGCCAATCGAAAAGGCCGAAGCTGGGGATATCGTCTCGCTCGCAGGTATGGCAAAAGCCACCGTGGCTGACACGCTTTGCGCTGTCGACGTAAGCGCGGCCATCCCAGCCCAACCCATCGACCCGCCCACGATCACGGTGACATTCGGCATCAATGACAGTCCATTGGCGGGACGCGATGGCAAAAAAGTGCAATCCCGCGTCATCCGTGAACGGCTGATGAAAGAAGCCGAAAGCAACGTCGCCATTCAGATCTCGGACACGCCTGGTGGTGATGCATTCGAGGTCGCAGGGCGTGGCGAATTGCAAATGGGTGTTCTGATCGAAAACATGCGCCGCGAGGGATTTGAGCTCAGCGTCTCGCGGCCTCAAGTCTTGTTCCGCACCGTCGACGGGCAGCAGATGGAACCGATCGAAGAGGTCACCATCGATGTCGATGACGAATATTCCGGCGCGGTGATCGAAAAGATCACTGGTGTACGCAAAGGCGATCTTGCCGAGATGAGGCCTGCCGGTGTCGGCAAGACGCGGATCATCGCCCATGTGCCCTCGCGCGGTTTGATTGGCTATCATGGCGAGTTTTTGACCGATACGCGCGGCACCGGTGTGCTGAACCGCGTTTTCCATGAGTGGGCCCCGCATCGTGGACCGATTCCGGGCCGGCGAGCCGGCGTGTTGATCTCAATGGAAAACGGGGTCTCTGTGGCCTACGCGATCTTCAATCTCGAGGACCGTGGTAGGTTTTTTATCGGGGCCCAGGAAAACGTCTATCAGGGCATGATTATTGGGGAGCACAGCCGGGAGAACGACCTGGAGGTCAATCCGCTCAAGGGCAAGAAGCTGACCAATGTGCGTGCCTCCGGCACGGATGAAGCTGTTCGTCTCACGACACCTGTGCGGATGTCGCTGGAAGAGGCGATTGCCTATATCGACAATGATGAGCTGGTCGAGGTGACACCGAGTGCGATCCGTTTGCGCAAACGCTTCCTGGATCCACATGAGCGTAAACGCGAGGCCCGCGCAGCAGGCTGATCAGGCTACCAGACGGTGGTTTTGAACGCGATTTCGTTTGTCTCAAGCAACGACTTGATGTCTTCGAACGGATTTACTTTTTCACGTCCAAAACGGGCTTCGAGCAAGCCAAGCAAACCGAGGGACGGGTCCGTTTGAACGGTGCTCAGGATCTGTTTTAGCGCTGCCAGCTGGTCTTGTTTGACGGTCAAAACCCACTCACGATGGGCGTCGCCTGACGTGACAATCAAATCCCCTCGCTGGTCGATTTTTGCATCCACAAGCCAGAATGCACGCGGTGTTTTTCTCCTGAAAAGCGTCACGTGATCGCTATCTGTCATGCGCTTTGACTTTCCTTGGGCAGCTGCGCAAATAGGCCCATTTCAGAATTTCGCATCTTAACCAACAGTAAAGATTCCCCCTATCCACGCAATTGAACCAAATTTATAAATCATTTTAGTTATTTTTGATCGGTTTGTGATGGGGCCACGATTTGATCACCTAGTTGAGTGGAAAAAACGTGGCCAACCTTAGTCCTGAGATCAGACACGCCTTTGAATGTCTTGGTGTTTCACCAGGTGCAGATAGCAAAACCATTCGGACCGCTTGGCGGGCAATGGTTCGCGCCTATCACCCTGACCAGGTCAAGGGGAACAAGGCAGAAGCAAATCGTCGTCTGGCCGAAATGAATGCAGCTTATGATCTGGTGTCTGACTGGTCGCCCGAAGATGCGAAGGCGTATACGCAGGCATCGACCAAGAAGCGGACGTGTCAACGTGCCGCCAAAGCGGCTAAGGCGGCCAAGATGCGGAAAGCTGCTGCGGCCCGACAAGCCAAGGCCGAGGCTGATGTTCAAAGGCGCAAATTTGCAGAGCGTCAGGCGCGCGAGAACGCTGCGCGCCGACGTGCAGCCGAGCTGGACCGGAAAGAGACCGCACAACGTGCAGCCAGCCGTAGGCATCGAAGCACGGCCGCGTTCAAGACCTCTGCGCATGCTAGGTTCCTGGTGTCGCTGAGCCAGCTGATGCCAACCCCGCCAAGCCGCCATTCCCTTTCGGTCTGACCGAAGGCCAAAGCGTAAAGTTTAGATCTCAAGTTGGGATGAAGAACAAATGGTCGCGTCGTCGGGGACTCGACTCTGAGATGCGGCGCTTGTATTTTAGAACAAATAGTGAACAAGCAGGGCGCTGCCATGCCTGCACATCGACGTATTTTATGCCTTTGGTTTCCTCGGCTCGCGGTTGAACGCGTGATCCGGCGCGATGGCTATGCAGATGATCTGGCGATTGCGGTGTTGCGTGATACAGGTCAGATGCAGGTGATCTCAAGTTTGACTGTCGCGGCCGAGCGGCAAGGGCTTCGCCTTGGTCAACCGCTTCGCGATGCTCTTGCGATGTGCCCGGATCTTCTGACACGTCTGGGAAACCCGGTAGAGGACGAGCGGTTTCTAAGCCGGTTATCACGTTGGGCGGAGCAGTTTTCACCCTGGGTGCGTGCCGATCCACCGGCGGGGCTGGTCATCGACCTGACAGGGTGTGCACATCTGTTTGGCGGGGAGGCTGCGCTGATTTCAAGGTTAGAGGAAGATTGCAACCGATTTGGCTTCACTGTGCGGATTGGTGTCGCGGACACTATCGGTGCCGCCTGGGCGTTGGCGCGTTATGCGGGGCAGCAAGGTGTGCGTCTGCGGACCGGCGACGCCATTGATCAGGAGGCGCATGCAACCCGGTCGCGTGCGGTCAAGCGCCGCCATTGGGAACGCGGCGGCTCAGCGCCCAGCCCACAAGCAGCGGGTCCCGTCGCCCAGGTGGCCCAGATCGCAGCCCATGGCCAGACCCGTCAGGCGATTGCCAAGCTTCCCCTGGCAGCGCTTCGACTAGAGACAGAGGATGTGCTGGCGCTAGGTCGGCTTGGTCTGCGTCACGTGGAAGATCTTTTAGGCTTGCCGCGTGCTGCGTTGGCCCGTCGTTTTGGCTATGCGGTGCGTCGACGGCTTGATCAGGCCCTGGGTCTGGAGCCCGAGCCGGTCTCGGCGGGCAAGCCAGCGGTCTTTTATTCCGTCCGTCTGACTTTGCCGGATCCGATCGGATTGGAAGCTGATGTTCTCGCGGCTATTGACCGGCTGCTTCCCCCGATGTGTGCCAAGCTGACGGCGCAAGGTCGTGGCGCGCGCAAGGTCCGGTTTCAGGCCTTCCGAACTGATGAAACCAGCCAGATCATCGAGGTTGGCCTCGCCCGCCCGTCTGATGACCCCGACCGCATTCGCCCTTTGCTGGCGATGCGGTTGAACGAGTTGGATGCAGGGTTTGGCATTGATCTGGTGCGGTTGGAGGCGGTGCAGAGCGAACCAGTGCAGGCGCAGCAGCATTCTGGCCATATTGAAGCGGGGGAACGGGTCAATGCACACCTGACCTCGGATACGGCCCTTGATGATTTGATCGGGCGTTTGGGTGGACGCGTTGGGCTGGAACAGATCACGCGGCTGCATCCAGCAGATAGCCATATTCCCGAAAAATCCGCTCAGATTCTGGCCGCCGCCTGGTCGGAACCCGGGACAGGCTGGAAGGCTGTCTCTGTGCCGCGCCCGATCCTTATGACAGACCCGGAACCGGTTTTCGCGGAGGACCGGCCGCGCTTGTCGGACAGTTTTCGGTGGCGCGGTCGGACGCTGAAGGCCCGGTCGATGACCGGGCCTGAGCGGATCTCTCCGGAATGGTGGCTCGATGATCCCAATTGGCGCACTGGGGTTCGAGATTACTGGCGGGTCGAGTTGGAGACCGGCGAACGGCTGTGGCTGTACTATGCCCATGGCGCCGCGAAAACAGGGGGCTGGTTCTGCCAGGGTCAATTCGCCTAAGCTGCGCCCCATGGATCGGAACTTTAAACCGCGTGCCCTTGGTGAAATCGCAATTCGCTGCGATGACCTGGCCCCGATGGTTGCCTTTTACGAGGATGTCATAGGCCTGGACCGTATGAGCGGCACACCGCGTGATGGCATCGTATTTTTCAAAATCGCAGAAGGATTTGAGGGGCATACGAGCGTTTTGGCGCTGTTTGACAAGGCGCTGTCGCCGCGCCCCGGCTTACATCCGACCGCAAAGACAGCCCCTGCAACCGGTGCCGGGTCATCTTTGCATCACATCGCTTTGAGCCTGCCATTTGCCGAACAAGACGCCGTAATCGCGTGGTACGACCATCTGGGCTTACCCTACCGCATCGAGGAATTCAGCTGGGTCGGCTGGCGTGGGATATTCACACAAGATCCTGAAGGCAATACCGTTGAACTTGTTGCCTACGACGCAGCCTTGAGAGGCTGACTTGCCGCTTCAGGGCGCAGGAACACCGGCGCATCGGGTGTCGAACGGTCTGCGTCAAACGCATAGCCCCCCAAGGTGAAATCACGCAGACCTTCAGCCTCCTTGATGCGATTTTGCACAACAAACCGTGCCATCGCGCCCCGGGCACGCTTGGCGAAAAAGCTGATGATCTTGGCCCCACCCGGGCGATCTTCGAGAAATGTCGGCGTGATCACCCGAAGCTTCAACGCTTTCGGAGCAACCGCGCCGAAATATTCCTGGCTGGCGCAGTTTAGTAAAATGTCGCTACCCGCCGCCTGCGCTTGCGTGTTTAGCGCCTTTGCCAAATCGGTCCCCCAATAGTCATAGAGCGACTTTCCACGTCGTGTTTTCAGGCGGCTGCCCATCTCCAGCCTGTAAGGCTGAATGGCATCCAAAGGACGCAACAGGCCGTAGAGCCCTGACAAAATGCGCAAGTGATCTTGGGCATAGGCCATTTCGTCTTCGTCGAGGCTGGCCGCCTCCAGCCCGGTATATGTGTCACCTGCGAAAATGAGTGCGGCGGCTTTCGTTCTGTCCGGAGTTGGGTCGGCGTCGAAAGACTTGAACCGTTCGGCGTTTAGACGCGCGAGATCTTGCGAAATGTCCATCAAGCCACGCAATTGGGTCAATGTCAGATTTCGCGCGGTGCGCGCCAATGACATAGCTTCCTTGGAAAATGCTGGCACGGTTTCTTCGAACTGTGTCTGCGGTGTCATATCCAGCGACTTGGCAGGGGAAATAACGGTCAGCATGGCGGCTCCAATCGTGGCTCTCTATGCGAATGATCTAGTCAATTCGGGCGCATTGTCCAGCGCTCAACGGTCCTGAAGTATATCGATGAAAGCTGCGCCAAACCGCTCGGCCCGCTTTTCGCCGAGAAGCTGCGTGATTCGCGCGTCATCCCCCGGATAAAGCTCCGAAACTTTGGCCAATTGTGACGCAGAACAGCTTAATGGCTTGAGTTGTCCGCAGCTGCCTCGACTGAGCTGCGCCTGAGCTTTCAACAATCGATCATAGATATGACCGGCGGCTTTGCCGGCCAGTTTGCGACGAAGGGGATGCTGGGGCTCGGGGGTCTCTCCATTGATCACCGATAAAAAGCCTTCCCCATAATTTTCCAGCTTCTTTGCGCCAACGCCAGAGATGCGCGCGAAAGCGTCTAGGTCTCGAGGGCGTGTTTCGGCCATTTCGATTAGTGTTCTATCGTTGAAGATGACATAGGCTGGGACTCGTGCTGCTTCGGCCAAGGCGCGTCGCTTGGCTTTCAGCGCAGATAGCAGCGGCGCATTTTCATCTGACACCAACGCCTTTACCGCCGGACGTCGATGTCCGGCCTTCATCGTGTCTTTGCGCAAGGTAATCGTCGTTTCACCGCTCAGAAGCGGGCGCGCAATCTGGGTCATCCGAAACGCGCCATGACGCCCGGGGTCCGGTCTGATCAGATCATGGGCCATCATTTGTCTAAAAATAGATTGCCAGCTCCGTCGGTCGAGATCACGGCCCAATCCGAAGGTGGGTAGATTATGGTGACCGCGCTGGCGGACTTTATCGGTTTCATTGCCGGTCAGGATGTCAATGATATGCCCGCTGCCGAAGTACTCCCCGGTGCGCAGGATCGCAGACAAGGCCTTGCGCACAGGTTCCGTCCCGTCAAATGTCTGAGGCGGGGTGTCACACAGATCGCAATTGCCGCAGGCAATATCTGTGTCCCCAAAATAACCTAACAGCACCTTGCGGCGGCATTCGATCGCCTCTGCCAGCCCCAAAAGTGCGTTTAGTCGTGCGTGATCTGCGGCTTTTCGATCATTCGGGGCGAGGCCCTCATCGATTTGCTGGCGTCGAAACTTGACGTCATCCGCACCGTAGAGGCTCAGCGTTTCTGCTGGTGCTCCATCCCGACCGGCGCGGCCGATTTCCTGATAATAAGCCTCGATGGATTTTGGCAGATCCGCATGGGCGACCCATCTGATATCGGGCTTGTCGATGCCCATCCCGAACGCGACTGTCGCCACAACGATGAGGCCGTCTTCGCGCTGAAATCGTGCTTCGACCTGGCGTCGGTCTTCGGCGTCCATTCCGCCGTGATAATGACACGCGGCATGGCCATCCTCTCGTAAGGCATTGGCCAGTGTTTCGGTTTTTGCGCGCGTGCCACAATAGACGATCCCGGACTGGCCTTTTCGGTCGGTCGCGAAGTCCAGAATTTGCTTGCGTGGAGAGTTTTTGGCCTGAAGGCTTAGGTGAATATTCGGTCGGTCGAAGCCATGCAGGAAAACCCGGGGCGGTTGGTCGTCAAACAGACGGGATATAATCTCCGCTTGGGTCTGGGCATCAGCTGTTGCGGTAAACGCTGCCAGCGGCACATCAAGGCTGCGCCGAAGCTCGCCGATGCGCAGATAATCTGGTCGAAAATCATGACCCCATTGCGACACGCAATGCGCTTCATCGACCGCAATCAACCGGGTTCCAGCGCTTTTAAGCAGGCCTCTGGCCGATCCGGACGCCAGTCGCTCTGGCGCGATATAAAGGATTTTGAGATCCTTTTTGTGCAACGCGGCGAGCACGTCGTCAGTCTCTTCTTCGGTATTACCAGAGGTCAAAGCCCCGGCCGAAACGCCTGCGGCTTTCAAAGCGCGAACCTGGTCGCGCATCAGCGCAATCAAAGGAGAAATGACAACAGTCAGGCCGTCGCGCGCCAAGGCCGGTAGCTGATAACACAAAGACTTTCCAGCACCGGTTGGCAGAATAGCCAGTGTATTCTCGCCTGAAATCACAGCTTCGACAATTTCCGCTTGTCCAGGACGAAACGTCTCGAACCCAAAAACCGACGACAGCAAACTGTGTTGATTATTCATGTAAATAGGGCCTGTTGGGGCTTTTCATTTGCTCGTTTTGATGAAAGTTGTCTCATATTACCGAAAGGTGAACAAGCAGGAGGGTGTGCGGTGTTCGGCGCTTTCTTGTTGCGAGTCACTTGCAACTAGGCGATGAGTGCCTAACTGAATATCGCAAAGGCCAGATGGTGGCATTTTGCATCATATAACTGCAAAGGAGGCCCTGCGGGATGACCTTTTTGAAACCTTCCGTGTTCGCTCTTGCGACGATCATCAGTGCTGGTGCGGCTTTTTCTCAAGAAGTTACGCTGAGGTTCCAACACTTCGTATCGCCGAAATCAGCCAACCCGACATTCTTTATGCAACCTTGGGCAGACAAGATTGAAGCGGACTCAAATGGGCGCATTAAGGTTGAGCTTTATCCATTCATGCAATTGGGTGGCAAAGCGCCGAACCAATATGACCTGATCCGTGATGGTGCTGTGGATGGAGGTTGGGTGATCCCGGGTTACCAGCCAGGGCGTTTCCCAGAGGCCGAGGCGATGGAACTGCCATTTATGGGGCCGAAATCTGGTGAACAGGCCAGCATGGCAGCTTGGAAATTCACCGAAAAATACCTGATGGATGATTTCCGGGATGTGAAGCTTTTGGCGGCACATATGCATGGGCCCGGATTGGTTCACAAGAAGGGCGATGCCATCGAAAAAGTCGAAGATTTCAACGGGTTGAAGCTTCGTGGCCCGTCGCGTCCGGCGACGCTTTTGCTGCGCAAGATGGGCGCTGTCCCTGTGGGTATGCCGGTACCAGCTTTTCCCGAGGCTCTGTCAA
Source organism: Pseudomonadota bacterium (assembly GCA_039193885.1). Taxonomy (GTDB): domain Bacteria; phylum Pseudomonadota; class Alphaproteobacteria; order Rhodobacterales; family Rhodobacteraceae; genus Litoreibacter. The sequence goes on along the minus strand of JBCCWL010000002.1, from coordinate 209,644 downwards.
AGGGCGTTGTGGATGGTGGTGTAATCACCTGGGAGATGTCGCCGTCGCTGAAACTTGACGAGCTGACGGACAGCCACACAGATGTGGCTGGCGATCAGTCGCTCTACAACCTCTACTTTATATGGGCCATGAACCAGGCCAGTTACGATCGCCTGCCCGATGATCTAAAAGCTGTCATTGACGCAAATTCCGGTTTGATGGCCAGTGCATGGGCCGGCCGCGCCCATGATCAGGGCGATGTTTTCGGTAAGCAAAAGATGCAAGATGCCGGCAATCAAATTGCAGAGATCAGCGCCGCAGAAACCGATCGCATCAAGACATTGGGCGAAGAGGTGACGCGCGAATGGATCGAAGAAATGACCGGGAAAGGCCTCGATGGTGCCGGGCTGGTTGCGGATGCGCAAGCCTTTATCGCTGAGGTCACGACAGGCAACTGATACAAACGGCAAGCTGATGCATATAGGCCGCCTAACAGGGCGGCCTATTTCATTTTCGGGTCAATTGATCGGGCGGGTCTTGACGTCCTTGCGCCCGCCGCCACTCAATGAGGTGCTCGGGAACCCCACCACGGAAAGACACGATGTCCCCCATCAAGGGCCATGACGTCTTCGGTGTCGGGTCAGGGGATGTGTTAACATCACCTTCCCAGATCAGCATTTCGAAGAAGGACCGTGTCGCAAACATGGGACAATGCTATACTAGCCGGGTCGATCCGCCAAGTCGTCGATTTGTAGGAAAGTGACGTAGCTATCGCCGTATTTGCGAGCGTCCAAAAAGCGAAACCCCACCGGCGGAGTAGTGGCGCGTTGATCCTCCCAAACGATAATCGCGCCTGGTGCAAGTGCGCTACTTGATGCTGCTCGCATCAATGCTTTTACGCCCAACTCGGACCCATAGGGTGGGTCCAGGAAGACCAGATTGCAGGGACTATCGAGTACCAACGACACGCGCGTCGCATCACTCTTGATCAATCTCGTGACGTCCATCACACCAAGTTTCGCGATGTTGTCCGAGATCAAAGCTGCGGCCTTTCGCCCCTGATCCACGAAGGTTGCGTATGCGGCACCGCGTGACAGGGCCTCCAGCCCCAACGCGCCTGTGCCTGCAAACAAATCCAGCACATGAGCGCCATCGAGTTCGACGTCAAAGCGTCCTCCGGACAGCAAGTTGAAGATGTTTTCACGCACCCGGTCCGTGGTTGGACGCAAATGTGCGGCAACATCGCCCTTGCCCACTGCCGTCAACGTCACGCCTCGAAATTTTCCACCGACAATTCTCACCCGCGCATCAGTGTTTTCAGGTCTGTTGCCGGATCTGCAACGGCACCAGGATCGGGCGATTTTCCCATGTCCAACAGGCGCTTGCCGACCATGAATGCGCGTGGGTCATTCATCGCATCAACTGCGATAAACTGGTCATTCTTGTAGTACCAGAAAGATTCAGCCTCATCGGACTGACGGGCAATGACACGCGTGTAGCCTGTATTCAATCCTGCAATTTGAAGCTTGGTGTCATACTGGTCTGACCAGAACCAGGGCTTTGGGATATAGGCCGTGTCCTCTCCCATCATGTTTTTGGCCACGCATTCGGATTGATCGATAGCGTTTTGGACCGATTCCAATCGAATTTGATGGCCATCCAGCGGAAATGAAGCGCAATCTCCGGATGCCCAGATATTTGGGTCAGATGTCCGGCCAAATTGGTCCGTGCGAATTCCGTTTTCGATCAACAAACCCGCGGATTCGGCCAATCCCGAGTTTGGGGCAATTCCGATTCCAACCACAACAAAATCGACTATCAATTCGGTCCCGTCGGTCAGTTTTGCGCCGTTGACTTTGGTTTCGCCGACCAGCCGCTCCAGGCCGATAGACTCGCGGATCTCAACACCTTTGGCCGCATGTAGGGTGCGAAAGAAATCAGATGTTTGTGGTGCCGCAACCCTTTGCAAAATGCGCTCTGCCATTTCGATCAAGGTTACCTGCAAGCCGAGCTTTCGTGCCACAGCGGCAGCTTCCAGCCCGATATACCCGCCGCCGATAACCAACAGGTGCCCGCCCGCCTTAAAGGCATGTGCCATACTATCTACATCGGCCAGGCTGCGTACTGTGAAGACGCCATCCAGTTGGCCGCCGATCGCGGCTGGAAGCTCTCTCGCCGCCGATCCCGTCGTCAGGGCCAGTTGATCGTAGGGCATCGGCTCATCGTTAATCATCAAGGTTTTAGCTGCGGGATCGATGCTGCTTACTTTGGTGTTCAAACGCAAAGTAATATTGTGCTCAGTATAAAAGCTTTCAGGTCGCAGATAGAGCCGTTCTCGCTCCATCTCTCCCAAAAGATATGCCTTCGAAAGGGGCGGGCGCTGATAGGGTGGCTCAGGCTCTTCACAGATCAATGTGACATCGCCGTCAAAGCCAGAGTTTCTTAAAGTCGCGCAAAGCGACGCGCCGGCTTGACCACCGCCGACAACAACAAAATGTGGCATGTTCCCCTCGTTCTTGTCTGGCACCTTTGGAACGCTGACCTATAACGTTCGTCAAGTCCAAACGAAAGGAATCCGGAAAATGAAGTTAAATGTCGGCGACAGGCTGCCAGAGGCGGACATGAGTGTGATGGGCCCAGAGCGTCCGGAACAGTCCAAGCTGAGCGCGCATCTCGATGGACGCAAGGTCGTTTTATTTGGACTGCCGGGGGCCTATACCGGGACCTGTTCGACAACTCATATCCCAAGCTTCATGGCCGTCATCGATGAGCTGAAAGCCAAAGGCATTGACGATGTCTACTGCATTTCGGTCAATGATGCGCATGTTCTGAAAGCCTGGGGCGAGGCTTCGGGCGCAACAGCGGCCGGGATCAAGTTTCTAGGGGATCCAGGGGCGGAATTTACCAAAGCGATTGGGGCCGATTTTACAGTTCCAGCAATCGGCTTTTACAATCGCTCGAACCGGTACGCAGCCTTGGTCGACAACGGTGTTGTCACTGTTTTGAGCGTCGACGAGCCAGGGGTATGCGACGTAACGACAGGAACGCGATTCCTTGAGCAGCTTTAGGACGGCTCACCCCTGGTCGGACAGGTTGTCCATGCGTTGCGCCAATTTGATATCAAGTCGGGACAGGCCGCCTGCGTCGTGGGTCGTCAAAGTGATCTCGACACGATTGTAGACGTTGAACCATTCCGGGTGGTGGTTCATCTTCTCCGCCTCGATCGCCGCCTTTGTCATGAACCCAAAAGCCTCGACAAAACTGGAGAACTTGAAGCTCTTGACGATGGCATCTCGGCCATCTGTACTTACCGACCATCCCGTTGAGGCCAGGTCTTGCAGTGCCTCGGTACGCTCGGGGCCGCTTATTTGATCAGCCATCATAAGGCTCCTTGTGATTTAAACGGGCCGTAAGCTGTCAAAACGGAAATCTCTTCTCCGACGGCTTCACGCTCGGCCTTTACATAGCGCGAAATCGCATCGCGGAAATTAGGATCGGCGATCCAATGCAGCGAATGTGTTTCGGCCGGCATATACCCGCGCGCAAGCTTGTGGCTGCCTTGCGCGCCGGCTTCGACCTTGTCCAGCCCCTGCGAAATCGCAAAATCTATTGCCTGATAGTAACATAACTCAAAATGCATGCATGCAAGATCCTGAACGCATCCCCAATAGCGCCCGTAAAGCGTGTCCTGGCCGATGAAGTTCAGGGCTCCGGCAAGCGGCTGCCCATCCTGGACCGCCAAGACCAGCAGCATGTCGTCCGCCATTGTGTCATGGGCCAGCTCAAAAAACTCACGCGTTAAATAAGGGGTGCCCCATTTGCGCGCGCCGGTGTCTTGATAGAAGCGCCAAAAGGCGTCCCAGTGGTGCGGTTTGATATTGTCGCCGGACAGGCTTTCAATTTGGCCGCCGAAACTTTGCGCCGTGCGACGTTCTTTGCGAATATTCTTGCGCTTGCGGGAAGAAAGCCCGTCGAGAAACGCGTCGAAATCTGCATATCCTTCATTGAACCAGTGGAATTGTTGGCTGCTGCGCCGCAACAAACCCATTTGTTCGCCTGCAATGGCTTCATCTTCAGTGCAATAGGTGACGTGAATCGACGAGATTTCGTTGTTTACTGCAAGCTGGATTGCGCCCTCAATCAAAGCTTGTTGCCCGATCAGACCCTGGCCACGCCGTGTCAGAAATCGACGACCTGTGGCAGGCGTGAACGGGGCTGCAATTTGGATTTTCGGGTAGTAGCGCCCACCGGCATTCTCGTAGGCATGCGCCCAATTGTGATCGAAAATGTATTCTCCTTGGGAATGCCCCTTCGCGTACATGGGTGCCACAGCGATCACCTGGTCGTCTTTGCGGGCCGCAAGATATTGCGGATGCCAGCCAGTTCCTCTCCCGACAGATCCCGAGGCCTCAAGCGCTTTGAGAAAACGGTAGCTGGTAAACGGGTCTTGTGGCCGTTGATGGGATGGATCAGCTTGGGCACATGCGTCCCAATCGGCCTGACCGATCAAGTCGATCTGGTCGCAGATGTTGATTTCAATCGCTTTCTCGCTCATACGCCGTCATCCACGCTGCCTACCTTGCAGATGGCTCTGAAAACTGATTGTTCAAGTTGGAAGATAGTCTTCGAAAGTGACATTGTCCGCCACTTTGCGGGCGGCTTTTTCCTCATCTGCACTGCGGACGGTCCAGCAAAAGATGCTGGCCCCTTGTGCTTTCAGTTCAGCGACACGACTGCGATCCAGGTCATCATACTCGTGCGAGATGAAGCTCGCCCCAACAGCCTCAAAATCGGGGATTTCTCGCAAGCGGTCTCGCGTTTCCTGTTTCAACGGCCAGTTTCCCTTCTTGTAAGAGCTCGTCACAAGGCCTCTGGGCACATCGGGCAGAAAATCGGCCATGCGCGCGACCGAATGGGGGTTGAACGACATGACAGCCGCGGGGCCGCTGTAAAATCGCAATGCATCTGAGACGACTTTCTCCAAGGTCCCGACCTTCGGCCCCATTGCACCGTCCTGGTCTTTGATCTCGATAAGAATTGGTACCGCGCCGTTTATCAGGCGCAGGATATCTCCCAGCGTGTCGATATAATCCTGGCTATCGGAAAGCTTAAGATCGGAAAGTTCGGCACCAGTCCGTAGGCGCACGGCTCCGGAGGCCTCAGTGAGGCGTCGTAGGTCGTAGTCATGAAACACCAAAGCCTGGTTATCAGACGACATTTGAACGTCCAGCTCGATTCCGTAGCCATAAGCGATCGCCTTTTGGAACGCGCTACGCGAATTCTCGGCCACGCCATTGGCACGATCATGCAACCCCCGGTGAGCCATAGGGCGCGTCAGGAAGGCTTCGGGTAAGCTCATGATTTGATCTGGAAAATTCCCTCGATCTCGACGGCGACGCCCAGTGGCAGGGACGCCGCGCTTACTGCAGAGCGGGAATGTCGACCGGCGTCGCCCAAGGCGTCGACGAGAAAGTCCGAAGCGCCGTTGACCACTTTTGGTTGGTCTGTGAATTCTGGCGTTGAATTCACAAACGCAGTCAGTTTCACGACACGCTCCAATCTATCGAGATTTCCGCCACAGGCGACCCGGACTTGGGTCAGCAGTGAAATAGCGCATAGACGGGCTGCATCCTGACCTTCTTCAACGCTCATTGTGTCACCAAGCTTGCCTGTCACCAAAGTATCACCGTCAGCCGATATCTGACCAGAGACATAGAGCAGATCACCTGTCCGAACAAAAGGGACATAGTTGGCAGCAGGTGGGCGGGGGGTCTCGAGTTCGATGCCCATTTCGGCCAGGCGACTTTCAAAATTTCCGGACACGGCACTGCTCCAAAGTGATCACGACAACGTTCGTTCTTCTCCTAAACTGACAGGCGGTTTCGGGCAAACCGATTTTCAAGTTTCGCGAAAGGCCCGTTTGAAATAGTCAACCATTGGCTGGACCAGAAACATGATCGGTGAACGCGGAGCAGTCTGAATGAAGACATCGACCGGAATTCCGGGCAGCAGGTCGACATCACTCAATTGATCTATCTGTGTTTTTGGTAGGGTTATCGCAACCCGGTAATAAGAAAGCCCGGTGGATGCGTCTTGAAAAACGTCGCCTGAGATCGTTTCCACATGGCCTTGAACTTGTGGGGTCGTTTCGGGGTCGAAGGTTGACAGCCTGACAGAGACGGGCTGCCCCACTGAAATCTCGTCAATATGGGACGGATCGATCCGGCTGGTGATCGCTGCGGGTTGTCCGCGTTCCAAAATGATCATGATGTCGTGCGATGGTTGAATGATCGCGTTGGTTGAAACGACCTGTAGACGGAATACAGTGCCGGACACCGGAGCCAGTATTTGACGTTGTTCTATGCGATGGAGCAAGCTGTCGCGCTGCTCGGTCAGGTTGAATTCTTGATATTGAAGATCGCGCAGCGCTGATATTGCGTCCTCGCGCTGGGCATCCTTGCGCTTCAGGATTTCGAGCTCGATCTCGTTGATCCGCTCTGTTTGTTCCGCGCGCGCAGCGCTGATTTCACCAAGAAGACCCTGAAGCCTCGCTTCTTCGCGCTGGACGCCCAGAAGACGATTTGATTGAGACAGGCCTTTGTCGACCAACTCGGATTGCTGCTTTATCTCGCGCGACAAAAGAGAGAGTTGTCGTTCGACAGCGCCGTGTTGCGCATCCAGGCCTTCGACCTGAAGACGGATCTGAATTTTGCGTTGGCGCAGCTGTTGGATGGCGCGTGCTTGCGTATCTGCCCGCGCCCGCAATAGCCGCGTTTGACCGTCCATGAGTTCCTCGATTTGGGGCTCTCGTGCTGCCTGGCGCAGTAGAAGAGGATTAAAAACGAGTTGGCTGGCCCCGTCTCTTTCCGCAACGAGCCGCCCGGTCCGTGCCATAACTTCGAAGAGCTGTCCCTCGATTGTCCGCAACTCGCGGTCCAAATCGCGTGTTTCCAAGTTTACAAGAAGCTCGCCAGCTTCGACCTGTGCACCTTCCCTGACGTTGAGTTGACGAACAATCCCGCCTTCAGGATGCTGGATGAGGTGACGCGTTTGGGCGGATTCAATTTGGCCAGACGCGATAATTGCGCCTGAAATCTGCGTGAAGGTTCCCCAACTTCCGAAGCCACCGACCAGCACGATGAGTGCTGCAAAACCAAGCTTTACAAAGCCGCGTGGAGACCAAATTCTGCCCGTGCTCATGCGACCCCGCCTGATCTGGTTCGCTTGGTAATTCTTTCGTGGTTGAGAACTGCGTCGCGCAGGACCTGATCACGGGCCCCAAACGCGCGCCTCAGGCCGTTCTCGATTACAAGCAATAGTTCGCATTCCTGAATGGCCGACGGTCGATGCGCCATGATAATGACCGAACTTCCGGCTGCTTTGGTTCGTTTGACGGCCTTGTTTAGTGCCTCGGTCCCTTCCGCATCGAGATTTGAGTTTGGTTCATCGAGCACAAGCAAAACCGGGTCGCCAAAGAGGGCGCGCGCCAGTCCGATGCGTTGCAATTCGCCACCCGACAAGCGACCCTTAGCGACAGCAAATGGCGTATCGTAGCCGTCGGGTTGGCGAAGGATTAGATCATGCGCGGCGGCTGATTGAGCCGCAGCGACTATGGCGTCGGCATCCACATTGGGGTCAAGACCAGCAATGTTTTCGCCGATTGTACCGTCAAACATTGTCACTTTCTGCGGCAGATACCCGATATGTTGTCCAAGGCTGCGGTCCCCATACTGGTCGAGCGTTGCCCCGCCCAATCGGACGGATCCGCCGGCCGGGGACCAGACCCCTGTCAGGGCCCGCGCCAATGTTGATTTTCCCGCCCCCGAGGGGCCGATCACCCCCAAAGCCTGGCCTGGTGGGAGATCGAAGCTCAACATGCGTAACGTGGCCGATCGTGCCTCGGGGGGAACCACGGTCAGCTGCGTGCAAGACAGATGTGCCGTTGGTTTCGGGAGTGCTGTTCGGTCCGTGGGTTCGGGTATGTCGCTGAGAAGTACTGCCAGGTTTGACCATCCCATTTGTGCCCTTTGCACGAGACCCCATTGCGACAAAGCCAAATCGAGCGGTGCCATCGTTCGGCCGAACAAAATCGATGCTGCAATCATGGCACCCGGTGTCATCTGATCACGCAATACCATGAGCGCACCTAGTCCTAACATGGCCGACTGTAAGACGAGACGGCTGGATTTGGTTATGGCCGAGATCGAAGCTGTACGGTCTGTACGCATTAAGTCGAGTGAAAGGCTTGCCCTTTGCAACTTGTACCATTTCGCAAAGCTTGCGTCCTGCATGCCCATCGCCCGAATAAGCTCTGCTTCCGCCAAAATGTCATCGCCAAAACGGTTGGCGTCCTGTCTTTGAGTCGTTGCCTGAACTTGTGCGCGCTTGGTGATCCATTGGTTAAGCAGAGTAAGACCGATCAAGGTAAGCCCACCACCAAGGGCCAGATACCCTAAGGCGGGGTGAAAGACGAAGATCATCAGCAGGAACACGGGAACCCAGGGCAGGTCGAACACTGCAATCAACGTCTGAGAGGACAAAACATTCTGGATAGCTTCGAGATCGCGTAAGCCAGACTTTGCTTCTTCGGCGTCCGGCGCAATGGTCTTCTTTCGAAGGACCGCAGCAAAGACCCGACCGGACATACGTTCCAGGAAACGCGCCCCGATCCGGGACAGGATCCGACCCCGCGCATACTCCAAGAGTCCCATGATGGCGTAAAAGAAAAGGACCAGTATGGACAACGCCAGCAACGTCTCAACAGATCGGCTCGAAAGCACCCGGTCATAGACCTGCAGCATGTAAAGCGGTCCGGTGAGCATCAGCAAATTCGCGAATACCCCGAAAATCGCGACGCTGGCGAACAGGCCCATGCAATCCCGATAAGCGGTCCGTAGCTCACGGCGTCCGTTCGCGATTTCGGCCCGGCGCATCACAGGTTTAAGAATCCGTAAATGTTTCAATCGATTGCGCCTAATATCGCGGCGTTATGTTGTGAAATGATTACCAATCGCGTCTTGGGTGGTGACTTGCATCGGAAAATGTGATTTCAGAAGAAAATTAAACGCGACGAAGTGAGCAGCCTGTTGTTTTTCAAGTGTTCAAAATTTCTGACCCGCCTGTTTTTGGTGTACCTCGTTGGCCTTCTTCTTGTGGCATGTACGCCTGCTCCAATCCCGACAACGATTGACGACCCGCTGGAAGCGCAAAACCGTGAGACCCACGAGGCCAATCTGGAACTCGACCGGATCATCGTGCGACCAACCGCTAACGCCTATGGATCGATCGTGCCTGAACCTGTGCGCAATGGGATCGGCAATGCTGCGTCGAATCTGAACTTGCCTGGTATGGTGCTCAACAACCTGCTTCAGGCCCGGATCGAAGATGCAGGTACCAACGCTTTTCGATTCCTTCTGAACACGACATTTGGGTTGGCAGGCATACTGGATGTTGCAACGGAGGCCGGGATCCCCGAACAGACCACTGATTTCGGTGAAACACTGTTTATCTGGGGGGTTCGCGAGGGGAACTACATCGAATTGCCCGTGGTCGGACCTTCGACTGAGCGGCATGCTGCCGGTCGGGTGGTGGACACGATCATAAATCCGCTCAATACCGTCTTTGCTGGCACGGATCGGTCCGTTATGACCGCAACCGGCATCATCGCACGATTTGGTGATCGTTATCGCTATTCTGATCTTGTAGATTCAATCCTATATGAGAGCGAAGACGGTTATGCCCAGGCGCGGCTTTTGTATCTGCAAAACCGGCGTTTCCAATTGGGTGGAGCCGAGAACCGAGAGTTTTTCGACCCCTATGAGGATGTTTATGGAGCAGAGTAACAAGATCACCCGCCGCAAGGTTGTTGCTGGTATATCCGCGATTGGTGGCGTCTCTCTCGTCGCACCGGCTTGGGCGCTCAGCGGCGCTCAGGCTGAACAGCTGGTCACCAGCGCCGTCGACGAAATCAACAAGATCATTGCCTCTGGCAAGTCCGAGAATGCGATGTTACGCGATTTCGAAAGAGTGTTCTCCCGCTACGCCGATGTAAATATCATTGCACTGACGACTTTGGGCCCAGCCAGACGAAGCGCGTCTCAAGCGCAAATCAGCGCCTATTCGAAGGCATTCCGGGGCTATTTCACCCGTAAATACGGTCGCCGTTTCAGGGAATTTGTGGGCGGCGAAATCAATGTGAAAAGCTCGCGTGAATCACGCGGTGTGATCGAAGTTAAATCAACGGCGAATTTGCGTGGCTCAGCGCCGTTTGATGTCACCTGGCTGGTGTCGGACAAGAGCGGTAGCCCAAAGATCTTCAATATCATAATCGAAGGGGTCAATACATTGACCTCGGAGCGCGCCGAGATTGGTGCGATGCTCGACAAACGCGGTGGTGATATTTCTCGCCTGACCGCCGATCTCAAGTAAATCACGGCTCTCTGGGATGCTCTAGCGTCCCAGCAGACGGCCCAGCATATTCCGTATAACTTCCTCTACATTGTCAGCATTGCTTAGTGGCCTGCTGCGGCGCTGTTGATTTGGCTGCTGACGTGCCGGGCGCAGAAAATCATCCACCGATGGGGGCCGGTCCGGACGGATCATCGGCAATGGCTCCGGCGGCAATGCGTCGTTGATCCGAACCATCGTTTCCTTCCAGATCTCTGCCGGCAACCCGCCGCCCGTGACGCCCGTCAATGGTGTGTTGTCGTCATATCCCATCCAGACACCAACGACGTACTGAGCGGTGAACCCTATGAACCAGGCATCGCGGGAGGCCTGTGTGGTGCCGGTTTTGCCTGCGGCTTCACGGTCGTCGAGTTGCGCCCGTCGTCCGGTTCCGTCGGTGACTACGCGATACATCATGTAGGTCAGCTGCTGGGCCGCCTGCGGTGACATCACGCGCCCACCCATTCCACCTTCCTGAACTAAAATAGGGGTGGGATCATTTTTCAGCCGAAGCTCGCTTAGCCCGTATGGGACGACTGCACGTCCTCCATTCAGAATGCCCGCATAGGCCCCCGTCATCTCCATAAGGGTACTTTCGGAGGCACCAAGTGCCAGGGCAGGGCCATTGGCCAGCTCGTTGTCAATGCCGAACGCCTCGGCCACGGCCTTCACGTTGTCGCGTCCGACTTCCTCGGACACTTTGACCGCGACGGTGTTGATCGATTGGCGCAATGCATCGGTCAGGGTCATCATGCCCTGGAAATTTCGACTGTAGTTTTGCGGAGAGTAATCGCCCGAGCCGGGAATGGTGAAGGTGACAGGCGCGTCCTCGACAATCGAGTCGTATTGGAAGCCCAGATCCATAGCAGCTGCGTAGACGAAGGGCTTGAACGCCGATCCGGTCTGTCGTTTGGCCTGGGTCGCGCGATTGAAGGCCCCACTCACCTTGGTTTCGCGTCCACCGACGACGGCGCGGACGGCCCCGTCGGCCGACATAACAACGATTGCGGCCTGGGCTTCGGACCCTTCGCGCACTTTGTTCTTGAAGATGAAGTCCATGGCGTCTTCGGCCGCCTTTTGAAGCCGCGCATCAAAAGTCGATTTGATGACAACATCTTCGGTCGTGTCGCCTGACAGAAAGGCCGGGACAGTATCCATAACCCAATCAGTGAAATAGCCGCCGGCCTGTGCGCGAGCGGCGTCTGACAGGGTCGCGGGCGCTGCCTTGGCGGCTGCGGATTCGGCTGGCGTGATGTAGTCCTGATCTTGCATCAGATTGAGAATCACGCTGGCTCGATCCTGGGAGCGCTGTAAATTGTTGGTGGGGGCATATGTGGTGGGGGCCTTCAAAAGGCCAGCCAACATTGCCGCTTGCGGGACATTCACCTCCCGCGATGAGATTGAAAAATATCTTTGGCTTGCGGCCTCAAATCCGCGCGACCCTGCACCCAGATAGGCGCGGTTGAGATACACGGTGAGGATTTCGTCTTTTGTGTATTTCGCCTCCATGGCAAGCGCGTAGATCGCTTCTTTGGCCTTGCGCGCCTTGGTCGTGCGTCGACAATCGGCCTCATAGGCGGATTCGCTGTCCCATCGGGTCTGGTCGAACGGAACCCCAAGACACAGCAACTTGGCGGTCTGTTGTGTAATGGTGGAGCCGCCGTGACCCTGAAGCGCACCGCGCCCTTCGCGCAGATTGATACGGATGGCACTGGCGATCCCGCGCGGCGAAATTCCGAGATGGCGATAGAACCGTTTGTCTTCGGTGGCCACGACGGCGTTTTTCAGATGCGGCGATACGCTGTTGGCCCCTATGGGGCCGCCGAACTGATCTCCGCGCCAGGCAAATACAACTCCCTCTCTATCGAGCAATGTGACCGAGCCGCGGGTGCGTCCGTCTATCAGCTCTTCCAGAGGTGGCAACTGAACGTAGAAATAGCCCACCGCGCAGGCCAGCGCGACCAATGCCAATGCAGAAATTCGCCACACCAGCCCAAGAAGCATCCGTACGATGAACACAAACGGAGCCATGATCCTCGCGAATATACCGCGTGGTTTCTTGGGCCGTGCTTTGCGCGTTCGCGTCTTGGTTTTGGGTTTTGGCTTGGCAGTCTTGGCGGGCGGGTACCTGCGCTCTGCGACCAATGGTTTTTTTCTGCCAGACTCTGCCATGATTTGTTCTGATTTCTGCTCTTTTGCCTTGTTGCAAATATATAGGTGCCAGCGAGTCGAAAGTAGGGGAATTCCTTAATTTACGCCTCTCTAATTTGCCTAATTTTTATGCAACGGCTATTTTTTGTGCAACTTTTCTATCCCATGAGGTCTTTCGACAGCAAGAATTGACGTTGATGCGTTGTCGTTGAGCTCTGATCGCACTGTGTTCCTAACCACAAGTTGCCTCGCGAGGGGCGCAGAACGAAGGGGACGTTTGTGAAACTCATCATTGCAGCAATCAAGCCGTTCAAGCTGGAAGAGGTACGCGAAGCGCTGACCTCGATTGGCGTGCGCGGTATGATGGTCACAGAAATCAAGGGCTTCGGCTCTCAATCGGGGCACACCGAGATCTATCGCGGCGCGGAATACGCCGTGAATTTCGTGCCTAAAGTCAAACTCGAAATCGTAGTCGCCGAAGCGATGGCCGATCAGGTTGTTGAGACGATCTCAACCACGGCTAAAACCGACAAGATCGGTGACGGTAAGATTTTTGTTCTCGATGTCAGCCAGGCAGTCCGCGTCCGGACCGGCGAGACAAATGAAGAAGCGCTCTGAGAGGTATCGGACAATGAAATTTAACAAGACTTTCTTGGTCGCTGCTGCGCTAACTGCGATGCCGACCTTTGCGCTGGCTCAGGATGCTGCGCCCGGATTCGATGAAATCGGTCCATATATTATGACAACCCTGCTGTTCTGCATGGCAGGCTTTCTGGTCTTCTTCATGGCAGCGGGTTTTGCGATGCTAGAAGGCGGCTTGGTGCGTTCAAAGAACGTCACCATGCAAATGACAAAGAACATCGCGCTCTTTTCGATTGCGGCGATCATGTACTGGCTGGTCGGCTTCAATACGATGTATCCCGGTGACTTCAACGGCTTCTTCGCGATCGGTGGCCAGACGGTTCTGGATGCGGTTGGTGTCTCTGCGGCTGATGCTGCGCTCGACTACGCATCTGTTGGCTCTGACTTCTTCTTCCAGCTTGTGTTTGTTGCGGCAACTGCCTCCATCGTGTCCGGTGCAGTGGCAGAGCGGATCAAACTCTGGCCTTTCCTGATATTCGTGGTTGTCCTTACCGGCTTCATGTACCCAATCTCAGGCTCCTGGCAGTGGGGCGGCGGCTGGTTGTCTGAAGCAGGGTTCTCCGACTTCGCTGGTTCAACCGTTGTGCACTCCGTGGGTGGCTGGGCTGCTTTGGCTGGTGTGATCGTTCTGGGACCACGTGTTGGCAAATACAAGGACGGCAAAGTCAACCCAATGCCGGGTTCAAATCTTGCACTTGCAACACTGGGTACATTCATCCTGTGGCTGGGTTGGTTCGGCTTCAACGGTGGTTCGCAGCTTGCGATGGGCACCGTCGGTGACGTATCCGACGTGTCGCGGATCTTCGCGAACACTAACATGGCTGCGGCCTCTGGTGCTGTAGCGGCCCTGATCCTGACACAGGTTCTGTACAAGAAGCCTGACCTCACCATGGTCCTCAACGGCGCTCTGGCAGGTCTTGTTTCGATCACCGCTGAGCCTCTGGCACCAACCCTGTTCGGTGCGCTTTGGATCGGTGCGATCGGTGGTGTCATCGTGGTCTTCACAATTCCAATGCTGGACCGTCTGAAAATCGACGACGTCGTTGGTGCGATCCCGGTTCACCTGTTTGCAGGCATCTGGGGCACAATCGCTGTGATCTTCTACAACAGTGACGCGAGCCTCACCACGCAGCTGACAGGGATCATCGCATACGGTGTGTTCACCTTCGTGGCGTCCCTGGTGATCTGGTTCATCCTCAAGGCGGTCATGGGTATCCGGGTCTCCGAAGAAGATGAGATCAGCGGTCTCGACGTCAGCGAGATGGGTATGGAAGCATATCCAGAATTTTCAAAAGGCTAATACTCCTTCCATTAGCCTAAAAACTGACCCGGGCCTGTCCTCCCACAGGTCCGGGTTTTTTACGTCCGCTGACAAGGAAGGCACGGACAGCAGAACAGCGAAAACACAAAAAAAAGGGCGCTCGATTGGAGCGCCCTTTTGGTCTTTTGACTAAGCCAGCGGTCAAGACACGGTTTCGTCGATCCAGCTTTGAAGCGCGGCTTTTGGAGCGGCGCCGACTTTGTTTGAAACAACTTCGCCATCTTTGAACATGAACAAAGCCGGAATGCCTCTGACGCCCATTTGCGCTGGCGAATTCGGGTTCTCATCGACATTGACTTTGACGATTTTGACTTTGCCCTCATATTCGGTGGACAATTCCTCGAGCGCGGGACCGATTTGTTTACACGGGCCACACCATTCGGCCCAGAAATCTACAACAACCGGCACATCCGCATTGCGGACTTCGTCGGTAAACGTATCGTCAGTTACGGCTATAGTTGCCATGTGTTGCCCTCCAGGCGGGTTATGAGTTGAATTGGAGTCGCAACCTAAGAACTCCGTCTCCGAGCGTCAAGATATATGGGTGTGCGACAATGCCACCCTCACGATGTCGTGTGGTAGTGTCATCAAATGTGCTGTCCGCGTCCAAAGGATTGCAAGCTCGATTTCCCGATCAGGGTAGATTTCTTCGAGCACCGCGAGGTAAGCCCCCATTTGACGCAAGAGCCCGTCGGGCGTGTCCTCGGGCCGTGCCGGGACGACCTGATTGGTCTTGAAGTCGATCGCTTGAATCCTACCCGGCAAGATGACCAACCGATCGATGGTCCCTTGCACCCCGCGCCCGCCCAGCGCCTCAACCTGCGCCTGAACCGGGACCTCCCGAAGCGCATCGGGTGCGAAGACATGCGCCAGTGCCGGGGCCGTCAGAACCCGTTTTGCGTCGCCGAGCAATTCAGATGGATCCACCGGGGGTGAAAGACTCTTGGAAATCTGGTCTGCAACGCCAGGCCAATCGGAGTTTGGGTGGTCCGGAAGACGCTCAAGCGCAAGATGCAAAGCAGTCCCGTAGGCCAAAGCGAGATCAAGATCGCGTCCCGTATCGGCCCCTGCGACGACTTTTTCACCACCAAGCAGTGACGGCGAGAGTAGCTCAGGCCGTGCAACGGGAGCAGGTAAGCGGCTGATAGCCCAGGCGGGCGGCTCTCTAGGCGCGTCTATGGGGGGCTGGGACGCGTTGGCTGCCGTGGTGCCGGGCCAGTCCTCGCTGGCCAGTGTCAAGCCGCCCTCTGACTGCGGATAGGCGCCGAGGGTATTCAGGCCCGCCTCGACCAGCGGGTACCAGTGTTCACCGTCCGTCTTTGGCACTTGCCCTGCACCTGCCACGATTAGCCAGCTTTCAGCACGGGTCATGGCGACATAGAGAAGTCTGCGTTGCTCTTCGCGTTGAATTCTGGCGGCGTCGTCCAACATCCGCATTTGCGGAACGGCGTTGTTGTTTTGCGATCGCCGCCAGGTGGCTATGCCATCGACCCCAAGCACATTCGCTTGATTTCGGGAGGGCGATTTTCCCGATTGCGGCAAAATGACAATCGGCGCTTCGAGCCCTTTGGCCCCATGAACAGTCATGACCCGTATATGGTCGATTCCGGTGTCAACTTCGCGTTTGACCTCCACTTCGTGGCTGTCGAGATAGGCCAGAAATCCTGTCAGATTTGGCACGTCGACTTGCTCATAGGCCAAGGCCTGATCCAGCAAGACATCAATCGCATCCTCAGACTGGCGGCCCAGTCGCGCGACGATCTTTGCGCGCCCACCATGTCGAGTCAAAACCCGTTCCAATAGCTCATAAGGACGCAAGAAGTCGGTTTGATTTCGCAAATCCCGCAGCATCTCGCGGACCTGCACGTGTTGCGAGCTCTCCTCTATCCTTTGGCGCAAGAAGGTGTTCTCACGCCCTTGGGCCAAAGTATAAAGTTCAGCTTCGCTTAATCCGCCTAAGGGGGAGCGTAAGAGAACAGCCAATGAGAGATCGTCTTCCGGCGTCGCCAGATACCGGAGCAGGCAGATCAGGTCTTGCACTGCGAGATCATCCCCCATTTTCAAGCGGTCAGCGCCCGCCAAGGGAAGTCCAAGCTCCTTGCAAGCCTGAATGATCGAATGAAACAGTTGGCCGCGGGTTTGAACCAGAATGAGAAAATCGCGGGGGCGGATGGCGCGCGTCTGGCGTATATCCTGACCATCGATACGAGACACCGTCGTAAGTTGCCCGTGGGCCAGCTGATCGCGGATGAACCGTGCGATCTTTTGGGCCAATTGAACAGAAGGCGCAGTCGGACTTACCCGATCAACCGGCCGGTGCCAGGGAGGATCGGCGTCCCTGTCATCGGGGTCCGTGGCAATCCAGGGCCATAGATCGACCCGTCCGGGAAGGGTATCTTTGAAAGCCAGGTGCTCAACCCGATCCCCCAGACCTTGCCGCTTTTCGGGGCCGAAGGTCGCATCCACAAGTTCCAGGATCGGACGCGCAGAGCGGAAAGAATACAGAAGCTCACGGCTTTCGAACCGGCGCGAGACACTTTCATGGCGCGTTGAAAAATGCCCGTTCATTGCGCCAAAGGCCGCGGGGTCCGCGCCCTGGAACGAGTAGATGGATTGCTTGAGATCACCGACCACAAACAAAGTGCGCGGCACGCCCGAGCGAGCGCTGCCGGGCTGTGTAAACTCATCTGCCAGAAACCGAATGACATCCCATTGCGCGGGTGAGGTATCTTGTGCCTCGTCGACAAGAATATGGTCAATCCCACCGTCGAGCCGAAACCGGATCCAATCCGCCATCTCGCTTTTGCTTAACAGGTCGCGGGCCTTGTGGATCTGATCGTCGAAATCAAGCCAACCCAATGCCTGCTTCCTTTTCTCGACGCCTGCCAGAAACAAACTCGCGAACCGCACCAGTGCCAGCGACATTTGAAACGCGTCTAAGGCAAGCCTTTTTGGTCGAGCATCCTCGATCCGGGCCCGAAATGCGTCGAACGCTTCAAAAGCCTCCGGCGCTTTTTTCCGTGTGTCGCCAGTGGGCGGTGTTTTCTTGATTGAGAACGGGCTTGTCTTACTCGAGAGGGCCAAAAACAGGGGCTCAAGTTTTTGAAGCAAGGACACCGACGGGGTGAACGGATGTAAAGCCCGCAGTGATTTAGCCAGTGCTTGATCTGTCTTGGAACCGTTTTCAAGCGCGGGCAAGGCCGCTTCAACTATACTGGCCTCTTGGCCGTTCAGCGCCTGTGAGACGAGCGTGTCCGTCGTCAGATTATGTGGGAGTTCCAATGCCGCGCGGAGCTCTTGCGCTGAGTTTTTGGCCTGAAACAGTTCGCGCTTGGTGGTGATCTCCCTGAGCAGATCATCGATCTCCGCACCGGTAAAAATATCCGCGATGTCCTGCACAATACCGGGATGAATGGTAGCAATCTCCTCCAGGACTTCGGCGTGCAGGCGCTTTGCGTCACGGTCGTCCATTTCTCGGAAGCCCGGTGAGACCCCGGCTTCAAGCGGGAAGCGCCGCAACAAAGCCGCGCAGAAAGAGTGGATCGTCTGTATTTTCAATCCACCGGGTGTTTCGATGGCCTGGGCGAAAAGTCGGCGTGCCCGGGCGAGCGTATCTGGTTCAAGCTGTTTTGGAGCGATACCCAAGGACTCAAGGCTCAATCTGAGGTCTTGATCCGGCATCATCGCCCAATTGCCCAATCGCTCAAACAGACGGTTCTGCATCTCGTTGGCGGCGGCCTTGGTATAGGTCAGGCACAGAATGTTTTGCGGTGCCTCACCAGCAAGCAACAGGCGCGCAACGCGGTCTGTCAGAACACGTGTCTTTCCTGAGCCTGCATTGGCAGACAGCCACATGGACGTATGTGGGTCGGAGGCTTCGATCTGCGCTTGTGTGGCATCGTTATGGATCACGACGTGCCTCCAACCTGGTCAGATCAACCGGCACTGGCGGGTCGCTGTCTTCCCATTCGCCGTAGCGTGCCAAACTGTCATATTCGTGTCCGTAGCCGCGATCAGGTTCGGGTATGCGTCGCGACATATACCCTTGGGTCGGCGTGTCGAAGGCGGCGATCAGACGATCGAACTCACGGCCGATCTCTTTGATTTCTCCGGGCTTGTAGCTGTGAAGCTTCATCCGGTCCGCGGTGTTCAAAGACAGGTACGCGGTCGCTTCCACGTCCAACGTCGAGCTGTCCATGAAGGCTCCGACCTCACCCATGAGTGCGAGCAATTGCAACTGCTTATTGATTTTATCTTGAACCTTTTGGGTCGGGGTTGCGCCGGATTTGTAGTCGTATATGAGAGCCCGTCCATCTGGTGTCAGGTCAACGCGATCTGCGGTACCGGTCAGGGTGAAACCAACCGATGATCGCAGCAATTGTCCACGCAGCTCTGTCCTGTGCGGCTTGGCGAAGCGCCGACGATCTTGTTCAGACAAGATGAATGGCGATGCAAACCGTCGCAGCTTGGCGGTCCATAGGGCACGGGTCGCAGGCCAGGGGGCCCTTTGGTTCAGGATCTGTGCGCCGATCTCCATCAAATGCGCTTCGGGATCGCCAGGCAAAGCTTCTTTCGTGGTTTCTACAAAGGCTTGCAAGATTTCATGCAATGCTGTCCCGCGCATCGCAGCGTCAGGGAAGACGTCCAGTTGATCCAGAGGTCTCAGGCCAAGAACGTATCTGGCATAGATTGCGAACGGATCGCGGACAAGCTTTTCAATTGTTGTCACTGACAATTGGCGTGGGCGCGCAGAAACCGGGGGGCACGGCGCGGGGCGCTTAGCACGCGGACTTGCGCCACGGGGCGTCTCAATCTGTTCTGCGAGGTCTAGCCAGTAGTTGCCGCGCGCGCGCATCTCCGCCAGCTTGTTGCGCCCGTCCTGCGGAAGGCCCGTGAGTAGGTTCGTGATCCGATTGATCCAGCGCGATGGTACGGTTTCCGTGCCGTCGACACGCTTAGAGCGGGTTATCAGTACCTCACGTGACGCGATAGCCTGCTGAAAATCATGCGCTGAAAGGCCAATTCTGCGTTCTGGCAAAAGCAGACCTGCGGCCAGTCTCATATCTCTGTTGAGCCAAGGATCCGGGGCCGGCATCTCTGGCCAGACACTGTCGTTCAAACCTGCGAGAATGGCCAGGTCGGCTCCTTGCACGCGGGCTTCTAAGGTGCCCCAGATCATAATGTCTGGATGCGGCACTATCGGGTTTCGGACCTCCTGGGTGCTCAGTACGGATTCGACCACCCGCTGATACTCGGTTGGCGTCACCGATCCGCCACTGCTTGAGGCGTCCTCGAGCGCGGCCATTGTGGCAGATGCCGCTTCACCTGCCTGCATGGCCCACAACTCGCTGGAGGTCTCACCGCCGGGTCCAGCGGCCAGATCTGATACGGCCTTCAGATGTCGGGCCAGCATAACTTCGAACTGGTCCGTCGTGACGTTTTTGAGTGGTTGGAGACAGGACCAAATCCAATCCACCCATTCCATCCGGCTGGATCCATCGCGTTTTTCAGCCCATTTTTGGCAGCCTGCCAAGGTTGGTACCGGGCATGCCTTGCGCAGATAGTCCAGCTCGAGGTCACGGCTATGGCGCAGATGCTCGCCTCGATCTGCTGTATTTACCAGAGGGTGTTTGAGTAGCGCTACCAGCGCGCTTGATGTCAGGTCACGTCCGATCAGTCGCGCCACTTGACGGATTAATCGGCCTGGCGGGCTTTGAGACAGCGGCACCCCAGCGCTGTCATCGGGCTCGATCTGCCAGCGCTGAAGTGCGGCCGTGACCTGGCGCGTTAAAACACGATCAGGGGTGATGAGGGCCACACGCAGACCGTCTTGAGCGGCCTTTCGCATCCGCAATGCGATGGCCAGCGCTTCGATCCTTGAGGAGGGCGCTTCAAGATAGCTCAGGCCGGCCACGGCCTTGTCTAGATCTTTCAAGTGAGGCCCATCTGACAGCCAGCTATCGGTGACTGGAGCGGGGCGCAACGCAAGCGAAACAAGCTTATTGCGCGCGGGCAGTGGGGCATTGTCTTTGGTCCAACGCGGGATCTCGCCGGGTTCCTGACCCAGGCGTTGTGCGACGTCCAGAACGCAAAATTGCGGGTGGTCCTCGCGGATTTTAGCGTGCTGGAGCGTGTCCCAGACAGTTGGCCCCACGTCGTAGTCAACGCCCGGAAGAATAACGGCCCCTTGCGGCAGTCTTGCCACGAGCGCCATCAAGGCGCGCGTTGTCCCTCGCGACCCCGTGGAGCCCGCAATCAGAACCGGATGGTTCGGCGGATTTTGTGTCCAGCTCACCGTGAGAGCCTCAACCAAAAGGCGTTGCCGCATCTCGGTGCTAATCTTCCCGCTCTGGGCGACATACCCTTGAACCAACTCAAGAAACGCCCGGGATTTTTGCCAGTATTCCGAGTGGTGTTCCGCGATCGCCGAGTTGATGATCAGATCAGGATCGACCCCTTCACCGGCGATCTCGCCGATGATTTTGATCAGGCCATCGGCCAGTTCGAATGCAGCCGACTCGGCTTGAAAGCCGGGGTCCGTCTTCAGCAAGGCCCGTACCATCTGCGCCAGTTCGAGTTGTGTTGCCAGACCGTCGTCGGCGGCAGGCACGTCTGCTAAGGGGATCAAGCCGTCCAGGTTTCCGACCTGATGCAATTGTGGCAGGAAACCAGGACCGCGCGCTCGGAGCAGATCTGTAAGACGCCGCTCCATCCGAGTTGTAGCGGTGATCAGACAGATTTTTGCAATGGCGTCAGGACGTTCCGGGTCCAGGCGTGCCAAGATCCCGTCGAGCAAAGCCTGTGGGAAATCCACGCCCAACGGTACGCCGAAGACGCGAGGGCGGGTGGGATTTGCCTCAAACATTGGCAAGCAGTTCGTTGGCCAAGGCGAGGTTTTCTGGTGTTCCAACATCGACCCATTGACCGGGGTATACCGTACCATAGAGCGCGCCATCTGCGATCATCGCGGACCAAATCGTATTTAGGGAGAACACGACTTCGGGCACGCGGGCCACGCGGCCCGTTTTCATGATCTGACAGCCACCATAGATCAAACCACCGGGGTCGCGCACCAATTGTCCGCCACCAATGTCTGAAAAGTCGCCGCCACCGGCCCGGCCGTGGCAACGTTGCGGCGGTACAAGCAAAACAAGCGCGTCCATCCGGGTCGGATCCCAGGCCTTTTTCAATAAGGCTAACGGATTCGGCCCGCGCCAAATCGCATCTGGATTGCCTGTGTAAACAGGACCAGGTCCCATTTGCGGCAATGCAAGTTTCAACCCGCCACCCGTATCACGCAGAAGATCACCCTCGCGGCTGAATTGGGCAGAGTTTCCGAGATGCGCCTCAATCTGGTCCGCGTGGTGGTATGTGTTAACGGTGATGTTCAGGCCCAGCGGGCGTGCGTAGGCGATCAAATGGTCGATCAGCGGCCTACCGGCGACCTCCAAGAGCGCTTTCGGTTTGGTTTCGGTAAGCGGTCGCATCCGGGTGCCAAGACCTGCAGCAAAGATCATCAGCGTGTCGGGCTCTTTACACATGATCACTCTTTATTCTGCGGAGAACGTTCTGGCTGGGGGTTGGAACGTGTTCGTCAATCAAACTCGCAAGATCCGTCATTGCGGGATGTTGAAGGTCGTTTTTAAGGTTGGCCCAGACCCTTGGCATGAGATCAGGGTAGCCGCGCTTTTTGTCACGCACGCATAACCTGGCAAATACGCCCATAATTCGAAGGTTTCGTTGAACGCTCACGATTGCATAGTTTCGCTGGAATTTCTCAGGGTCATGTCCGGTTTTGTCTAAAAAGTAGGTTGATACGGTTTCTCGGGTCTCCTGGCTCACATCTCGACGCGCGTCGGCAAGCAAGGAGGCAAGATCATATACCGGAGAGCCTGCCATAGCATCTTGAAAGTCGAGCACACCCACAGCGGCTATGCCACGCCGGTTCGGCAGCCAGAGTAAATTCTCCGCATGAAAGTCGCGATGGACGATCACTGGGTTAGTGGGGGTGGTACTTTCCAAGAGGTCGGATAGCATATTGGACAGCGTTTCGCGGAATTCCACAGGGCTTGCAGTGCCCGATGCGGCGGGCAGGTACCACTCATCAAGAAGCAACGCAGTCTCGGTCATGGTCTGAGCATCGTAACTTTGGAACCCATCCGGAACGGGTGCTGCCTGCAGCGCAACCAAGAGATCGACTGCGGCTTTGTAGAGTTGGTGCTCTTGCGCGGGGCTGTTTTTTAACACCCGGGCGAAAAGGTCGTCGCCCAAGTCTTCCAGCAAGACATACCCATGCTGTGGATCAGCGAATAGAATTTTTGGCGTAGAGACGCCCAGACGCGCCAAATGCCCTGCCACGCTCAGGAAGGGCGCGACTTGTTCACCAGTTTCTGGTGGGGCATCCAGCAGAATTGCCGTGCGATCTGTTTGAGCCAAACGCTCATAGCGTCGATTTGAGGCATCACCGGCAATGACATTCCTTTGCGCGTCTTGCCATCCAGCCGCTTTAAGAAAACGCTCCTTCAAATGCATGCGCTCAGACATGGGTACTTTCGGGCGAAAATTGCGCCAATTTGGCAACCAGTGCGATATCTGTAGCGCTGATCTGGCAGATATGCTGATCAGCTATCTCTGAGGCCTGAAGGTGGATGCTCAACGCATCTTGTGGGGCAATGTCGCCAAGGCGATCGGGCCATTCGACCAGGCAAAAAGCAGTATCAAACGCCTCGTCCAAGCCCAGTTCAACCAGTTCATCTGCGGATCCCAGTCGGTAGAGATCGGCATGCCAGATGTCCAAAGAACCGGCCTGGTATGTTTGAACCAAGGTGAACGTTGGTGATGGAATGTCATCGTAAAGCCCGACTTCGCTCAGCAGCTTTCGGATGGTTGCACGCGCAAGATGGCTTTTTCCTGCGCCAATTTCGCCTGATAAAAGAACGCAGAGCCCTGGTTTCGCAAAAGCGGCCAGGGCCTGGCCCAATCCGTCGGTTTCCTCAGGCGAGTTTAAGAGAATTTCTGTCGTGCGGGTCGGCATGGGAAAACCATGACCTGAGCACTCATGGCGTGCAAGTCATGATCCCAGTAAAACGGTATCTCCAATAACTGGTGACTGCGCTGGTGCAGCGACCATGTCTTCGACACTGAACCCAACCAAGGTGGCACCACCGGTCAGGGGGGTAAATCGACAGTTTAGCGTTTCGCCTGATTGTAGCTTTGCCGTCCCATACCATTCGCTGCGATCACCTTTGAGCGCGATAAAATCGCGGGCATCGCCCCACAGCGGTGTTGGCCTGGTTTCGGACTGCCAAAGCCGTGTCGCGTCAAGAATTGATATCTGCCCCAACGTGTCATTTGGATCGACATTCCACAAATTCGCATACGCCAGATTTGACATGTTGACGATGCCGTCCGACCCAAACACAGCGATTGCTTCTGAGAAACTGTCAAAAAGCGACTGGCTCAACTCAAGTTCCTGGCGAAACTTTCGTGTTAGAGAGATTTCTGCAGTTATGTCCTCAAACAGGAACGCAATTGCACCTTCAGGATGTGGGCGGCCGGTGATCCGATAGGTCTGCGATGTGGGCAACGTCCATGTTTCGGAATAGGTTCCGTCGACTGCCGACTTTTCCAGCTGTGCAATCTTGGCCCGCCAATCCGAGAAATTCTTTTGCTCTGGTAACATTCGTTTCTCGCGTAATTTGTTCAGAAAATCGAACAACGTTGGGCGAACAGACAGCCACTCGGGCTCCAGTGAGGTCAGGTTCATCAAAGACGGATTGAACAGGACCAGCTGCCGATTTCGATCAAAGATCGCAAGGCCGATCGGAAGATAAGCGAACGTTTGCGTTAGCGTCTGGAGGAAATTGCGCAGCGATTCCTCTGCTTTCACAATGCCGTTGGAATCGGTAGCGAAGTGAAGGCTATGGTCGCCAAGGCCGAAACTTGTCACATCAAACCATCGCGTTGTTTTGTTTTCCAGCTGGACGGAGGAACGTTTCGGACTCGCAGGTTCCCCGGGTTTGACGACCGTACTGGATGCAAACAATCTGGCAGGCGGCCAACTAGAGGTGGTTTCTTCAAGCCCTTTCGCTTGCTCGATCAGGTCAAGATAGGCCCGGTTTACCCAATCGATTGTTCCGCGCGCGTCTTCGCGCCAGGTTGGGACTGGTGAGGCTTCAACCGTATCGCGCAGAACCCGCAACTCGGTCGCGGTGGCGTTCGCGAAATCTTCGTCGACAATCAGTTTTCGTGACAAAGGTGCTGGAATACCGGTGATCTCTACTTGTGTACGTGGCCCATCAAACGCAACGCTGACCGAGACAGGGCCGGTTTGCGTAACGTCAGTCAGGCTGAACGCTGTCCCGGTCGCTTCGGCCTCAGAATAGGCCGCCCGCATTTCAGGGAATACCGAGGACAGCCGGTCCAGCAGCTGATAGAAAATGTCTTCGTCCAGATCTTCGAGGTTGAGGGTGTCCTGCGCGGCCTTTGAGGCTTCAACCAGCTCCTTATTCTCAAAACGGAACACATGGCTTGCTTCCATATGCTCGGCAGTATCAGCCCGTCGCGCGGCCATTTTACTGCTGATCCAAATGGCGCAGGAGGCTGCCACCATACCTAAGATCAAGAGACTAACTAGTTCCAACCAAGACCAGACCATCCAAAGCCCCACAAACTGTTCCTGAACTCTGAAACGACGTAACGAGAAGACGGTTAATTTGTGGTTAAATCTATTAAATTTCGATGGGTTGGTTCTCGCCCAGAGCTTGCGATTTGCCTGTTTCGGAGACCCGTATTGAGGCTACTGGCCAACTGATTTCAGCAATCGCACCGCGCCGATCTGATGTCCGTCCGGAGGCTGTGGACTTTAGGTTTCCATTGGCGAAACTCACCTCGGCACCCGTTCGCTCCAGTAGTGTTTTTGCAATAAAAAGACCCAGGCCCATCCCGTCATAACCCGGTCGTCTGGCGATCGTCCCCTCTGGTCGGCGCCCTTTTAGGAACGGATCGCCTATTCGACCAAGCAGGTCCGTCGGATAGCCCGGTCCGTCATCCGCGACACTCACCCAAATCCTTTCGTCATCCCACTGCGCATTAATCCAAACTTCTGAATGGGCGAAATCGACAGCGTTCTGAATCAAGTTGCGTAACCCGTGTAGGATCTCAGGTTTTCGCTGGATATTTGGCATAACCGCCCGCCCGTTCGGAGCGGGATAGAAATCAAGACTAACCTCTTTCCCACGCTCGGTATGCGGATGCGCAGCATCGACGATCACGCTGCCAAGCGGGGCGGTTCTCAGGTGCAAGTCGTCTTTGCCTGCCCGCCCCATGGACCGTAAAATATCACGGCACCGGTCGGCTTGCTCTCGGATCAGGGCCGCATCGTCGCGTAATTCTGGCCGATCTGACAGGTCTTCCATCAACTCCGCACTGGTCAATTTGATCGTTGCCAAAGGGGTGCCAAGTTCGTGCGCTGCGGCGGCCACGACGCCACCAAGATCTGTTAGTTTTTGCTCGCGTAGCAACGCAAGTTGCGTTGCGTTCAAGGCCTGTGCCATGGACTGCATTTCACGTGTGACCCGGCCTGCGTAGATGGCCAGAAAAACTGTCCCGATCAGCAAAGCAACCCAGAACCCGTAAACAAAAAGCTGCGGCATCTGGAGAATGGAGCCGTTGGCGGTGCGCAACGGCGCATGAAACAGCGCAACCAGCGTCACAAACGCGATCGCGAGCGCGCATAGAAAGAAGGTTGATCTCGGGCGCAACGTCATCGCCGAGACGGTTACGGGTGCCAGAATAAGAACCGAAAACGGGTTGTTGAGACCGCCTGTAAGATACAGAAGCAAAGCGAGTTGTGACAGATCGAATAGCAAAGTGAGCATGATCTCTCGCTCTGGCAGCCGCGTGTTTTGTGGATAAATGAAACTAGCTACAAGATTTGAGATTACAGACGCGCCAATCGCCAGAGCACATAGACCGATGTTGATTTGAAGCCCAAAAACGTAGGAAGCGACGGCGACAGTCCCTGTTTGACCGGCGATGGCAAGCCATCTGAGCAAAATCAGAGTTCGCAGACGAACGATACCGCCGGCCGACGCCGCGATCGCGAGTTCTTCGTCCGGCTGGCTCATCTGAGGCAGGTCACGCGGTGAATTCTTCGTGAAGTGTCATAATGGCCGATTGATACTTGCCTTCACTTCATGGATCAACATGTACGCAGCGAAATCGGAGACCAAGCGATGAATAGAACTTACGGCTACATGGCTGGTGGCTTTGCTGTTGCAATGATTGGCGGTTTGGCTTCTTTCGTTTTTCTTGGCAGTGGTCAATCTGGGTTTGAACAGTGTTCAACATCGACTGCGGCCGGTTCGGCTGCAATTGGCGGGCCATTTGAATTGGTTTCGGAGACGGGTGCCACTGTCACCGACCTTGAAGTCATCGACCGACCGAGTTTGATTTATTTTGGTTATACCTATTGTCCCGATGTGTGCCCTATTGATGTGGTGCGCAACGCCGATGCGATTGCCCTGCTTGATGAGCGTGGTTACGATATCAAGCCTGTGTTCATAACGATCGATCCCGAGCGGGATACTCCCGAGGCGCTTGCCGAATACACCGACTACATGCACCCCCGAATGATTGGTTTGACCGGCTCTGACGCGCAGATCAAGGCTGCATCGCAAGCATATAAGACCTTCTATCGAAAGCGCGACACCGGCGGGGATGACTATCTTGTCGATCATTCAACCTTCAGTTATCTGGTCGCGCCGGAACACGGATTCTTAGAGTTTTTCCGCAATGATGTCCCTGCCGAAGAAATGGCGGAAACTCTGGCCTGTTTTGTCGATGCGGCATCATGATGCCGTCAGGTATCGGTTGCGAACGTTGACGAGATCAGCAAGGTCGCTAAATTTGGAATATAGCGTGGAGACTAGTGCATGGCAGAGCGACTTCTGAGCGAGATTGGTACCGACAAGTCATTGCTGCTTGTCGACGATGACGAGCCGTTCCTGAGGCGCTTGGCGCGCGCCATGGAAAAACGGGGTTTTGAGCCTGAAACGGCTGAAACCGTTGCAGCAGGCAAAGCGATTGCGACTGCGCGCCCTCCTGCCTACGCCGTGATTGATCTGCGCCTTGAGGATGGCAACGGATTGGACGTTGTGGAAGTTATCCGGGAAAAGCGCCCGGAGGCGCGGGTGATTGTTTTGACAGGTTACGGAGCCATCGCCACGGCAGTGGCGGCGGTTAAAATCGGGGCTACGGACTACTTGTCGAAGCCAGCAGACGCGAATGATGTAACCGCAGCCCTGCTGGCCACGGCAGATGAGCTTCCGCCGCCGCCAGAGAACCCGATGTCTGCAGATCGCGTTCGTTGGGAACACATTCAACGCGTGTATGAGCTGTGCGACAGAAATGTCTCCGAAACCGCACGACGGCTGAGCATGCATCGTCGCACCTTGCAACGTATTCTGGCAAAGCGCTCGCCCCGCTAGACTCTTATCCACAGATTGGTCCGGATTAGTAATTCCTACGTGCTTGGCCGCGACCAGTCGAACCATGCCGGGGGGACATAATGAAGAAACCGGCTTTGGTTTTGATTTTACTGTGTGCCGCTTGCGGAAGCGAAACAGCGACCAAACGCATTCCATTTTCTCTGGATGAAGGCGGGATCCAGTTGAGTGATCGCCCCTTGCGGATTGATTTCGGGCGCACGGACCACTCAGCTATTTCTGCGATGGGCAAGCTGATGAGCCAGCCGGGAAAAATCGGGCCAGGATGCAATGGTTTTAATGAGCGATTTTGGCCCGATGGGACCCGGTTGTTTTTTGATGATGCGAATTTCATCGGGTGGGAACGGCTGGGACAATCTGCGGGTATTGTCTGCGCGTAACCTGCGCTCATTTTCAGGGGCATTTTGGTCGGGGCCTGATATGCCGCAAGCGGGGGCGTTCTGCTCGAGGGGCCAGACCGATCCTCATGTCGATCGACGCGACGCCTTCTAGCGCCATGATCTATCCAACTGAAACCTTAGAACATAGTGATATCAGCGGGTTGCATCGCGGGTCGCGGCGGGACCTGAACCTCAGTTTCGATGACTTCGTCGCTCGGAATAACTAGCAGTTTTGCCTTGCCTGAAGTCGGGGCGAACCGCAATCTGCGCGCATTGGTTCCACCAAGACTTTCCGCGATACATTCAATCGATTCCGCATCTAAAAATTCTCGGGCGAAAACTATGTTCTTTTCGCCTATGTTGCCCAGGTTGGACACGAGGCTGGCACCTCCAAAAAGCTTAGCTTGCAGGTTTTGTTTTCGTCCGCCCATCTGCAATATTTTATTGATCAGGACTTCCATTGCGTTGGTGCCGTATTTGATACAATCGGTGCTTCGCGCATTCGACTCTCGCGGCAACAGGAAATGGTTCATTCCTCCAACACGTGATTTTGGGTCGAACAGGCATACGGACACGCAAGATCCCAAAACGGTCGTAAAGACGTCGTTTGATTTTGCGGATACGCGGTAGTCGCCCTGCGTGACAGTGATCAGATTCTCTCGGATCATCTTGCGTGCATGCCTCCACGTGCGGTCTTGCCTTCCGAGGACAGGCGCAAAATTTCTGAAGCAATATTCTTGATCGGTAGCTCGCGATGAACACCGCCCATTTCTTTTGCAACGCGCGGCATGCCGTAGACGACGCAGCTTGCTTCATCCTGCCCAATGGTTTGGCTGCCAGACTGTTTTAACTTCGTGATGCCGGCCCCTCCGTCCCGACCCATACCAGTCAAAATAACGGCCACAACGTTACTAGCAGCGGGCAATGCGGATTCGAACAGGGCATCGACAGATGGTATATGGCCAGAAACACTTGGGCCCGGGGCCAATTTGCAAGTAGGCTGACGTCCTGGCCCTAGCTTCAAGTGCCAATCTTCGCCTGCGGCAACGCAAACCATTCCTGTTTCGATTTCCATGCCGTTTTGCGCTGCCACAACTTTGGCTGCAGACCGTTGGTTGAGAAGGCGGACCAGGCTACTGCCAAACCCACGTCCGGTATGTTGTACAATCGCTGTTGGAGGACAATCGACTGGGTAAGCCGCTAAGATTTGTATCAGCGCGTCGACACCTCCTGTCGAAGCGCCAATGAGCACGAGTTTCTGAGGTCCCGAACGCGGAGTTGCGCTTGATGCTACAGAGATAGGCGCTGGCGCTCTCCTACGGGAGGCCAGACTAACGGATCTCATTCGGTCGATTAGGTCATCTGTGGTCGTAGAAATATCCGCTGCAAAGAGATCTGCTTTCAGGCCAGCAGAGCTTCCGCCAAAGGATGAACCTGGATCGGTGAAGGCCATCCAACGGACGTCGTTGGTTTCAAAGAACGCGCAAGTCAGAGCGAAATCCCGGGCGTCGCAAAGTTCCTGCGACACGAGAACTAAATCCGGGTCTTTGTCTTCAACTTGGCTTTGCAGTTCAGATAGGTTGGAGCATGTCCCACTGACCTCAAAATCGTTCTGCTTCAACATGTATTGTTTGAGACGCATTCTGGACATCGGACTGCGCGACGCAATCAACAGAGTCTTCTTCATTTCAAATCAGCCTTTTCCGTTTGACCTTAGAACGTTCTGAGGTGCGTCGTTGTAGGATGCTCGAACCAAGAATCTGAAAGTTTCATTCCATCGCTTTGGGTGAATTCCAAACCTGAGTCGATTGCAGCTAGAGCTTTGAGGGCTGACGCATCTTTTCTTTAGTGGCTGCCTAACCAGTAGCCTGGCGGAGAACTGCTCCAAACCCTGGTAATCGCGAAGCGATAGCTCTTGGCGCGTCTAAAACATGTCAACCTTTCCGGAGATCTCCTCTCCGATCTCATTTAAGTCGGCCGACTTGTCGAGCCGCTTTTTCATTGCCGCAAGGCTCAGAGCCGCAATCGCTGGACCAATGTTCACCTTGGTCTCGTCGCCAAGCTCGCTCGCCAGAGAAATCAAATACTTCGAAAGGCCTTGGAGGGTCTGCGAAAGCAAATCAATTTCCTGTAGCGTCGATTTTTGTTCTGGCGTTACTTCGAACTCCGTCGTCTGGATAAGGGCAACAAGCACATCTTCCAGACGGGTCAAATACACATCAGTCCGGTCCAATTCGCTCGAAACCGCCTCAAGTGTTTGCTTCGCCGAAGTCATGGTCCCAGCAGCATCAATATGTTCAGAGCCGTCCAACGACACTCTCGATGCATTGCTTCATCGCAGGAACCGTGAATGGTTTCTTGATCAGGTTGTTCAGACCAAGTTTTTGACCACGCCCGACGATCTCCGGTGTTGGGCTGCCGGTAACCAATATAAACCCAATTCGCGATGTTGTTTTGTTGTGACGAAGCGCTTCCAACAACCCGATCCCATCTAGGTTGGGCATGTTCTGATCCGATATGACGAGATGAACCGGTCGCGATACTAGTTTCGGCAGAGCTTCCTTGCCGTCGACTTCAGCGGAATAGTTCGGGATTCCTATTTCATCAAGAGCCTGACAGATCAGGCCTCGGCTTGTCGACATATCATCGACTACCATTATATGCAGGGATTCTTTCAAACCCATTTTTGCTCTCCTTTTACGCGAACTCGGCGTACCGTGCCTTGTTGCCCTTTCGCGCAGTTCACGTTGGTTTCTTTCTGTAAGCGGTTACCCCCAAGCTGGAAAATTGTTCGGTAACGTTCGCCGAAAGCCTCTCAGAATGACCAATCATGAGAACACCCGTGGGACTAAGCAGTTCGGCGAACCGAGCCCAGAGTTTTGCCTGTGTTTGTTTATCAAAGTAGATTGCAACGTTGCGACACATAATGATTTCAAATGGGCCCTTCACAGGCCAAGAATGAATCAGATTGAGCTCGCCGAAACTAACTAGTGCCTTGGCTTCGCTTCCGATTTCGAACCCATCGCTTGTTTCGCTCAAAAATCTTTGCCGGATTTCCGACGGGATCGAATCGACATCATCACTTGAATATTTTCCCATTCGCGCTTTCGATAAAATAGCCGGGTCAATGTCAGTCGCCAAAATTTTGACATCGAAGTTTGTTGCATCTGGAAACGAGCTAAGGAGCGAAAGAGCGATTGAAAACGGCTCATGCCCGGCTGAACATCCTGCCGACCAAATGCGAATTTTCTCACCCTGTTTTGCCTTGCCAACGAGCTTCGGGTACACATCTGCTTGAAGGATTTCGAAGTGATGGCCTTCTCGAAAGAAGTGCGTAACGTTGGTCGTTAGTGCCGAGAGCAGGTTTCGACTTTCCGCGCAATCCACATCGTTTTCTAGCAAACCGCAATATTCTTCGAAGCCGGAAAGCTTCAAGCTTCTCAACCGTCTTGCAAGGCGCGAGTACACCAAACTTTTTTTGTTTTCCGGTAAATGCAATCCGAATTCACGGTGTGCCAGGTTCGCGATCTTTGAGAAATGATGATCGGAGAACTCAAAGTTTTTTGCATCTCCTGGTGGAGTTTCAATTCTCATGTTCATGCGGCAACCTTGGAGACGACCTTAGCGACGAATTGAAGGTCGACGACACGTGTCATACCTTCGTCGAGTGAAATGACTTCAGGAATTGATTGTTTCGTTGTGTCTGATTTCACATCGGGTGTGCTTTGGATTTTCTCGGATGGGACGGATAATATTTCGGATACAGATTGAACCAATAGACCGACCGTCTGGTGTTCAACCTTTGCGACTATAATCACGTTTCGTTCGTCGGCCTCGGTCCTGCCTAGACCGAAACCCGCAGCAAGGTCGAAGATCGGTATAACCGCACCGCGCAGGTTCATAACACCGAGTACTTCTACCGGCGCGTGCGGTAGAATAGTCACTGGCGTCCAGCGACGAATTTCTCGGATCTGCATTATATCAAGACAAAAACTTTGATCCGCGGCCGTAAAGGTGACGAACTCGCTCTCGGCTTTTCGCAGGTTTGTGTCGTGTGGATCACTCATCTTACATCTCCATCACAGGTTCTGGCAGGCGGTTCGCAGCTCCAGCCACATTTTGCATTGTCGCGACTGCGTCGGTGTCGAGGATTAGGGCAATCTGTCCGTCGCCAAGAATAGTCGCTGCAGATACGCCTGGGATTGAACGGTAATTGCTGTCGAGGCTTTTGATAACGACTTGTCGTTGATCATATATTTGATCAACTCCTAGTGCGCATTGATCCGAGTTCTCGGTTTCAACCAATAGGTAAATCTGCGAAGTCTCATCGGCTTGCTGACGCAGCAATCCAAGCTTGTCGGCGATATCTACAACCGGAATATATCTGCCTCTCACGGAGAGAAGCTGACGATCGGTGCCCAATTCGTAGAGATCATCTGAGTTGGGTCTTATCGTTTCTAGCATCGCACTTAGTGGAACAACCATGGTTTGTCCGGCCACAGAGACAACCATTCCGTCCATGACTGCCAAGGTAAGCGGTAGAACGATTGTGAATTTGGTACCTTGTCCGGGTGTAGAATTAATCGAAACTCGTCCGCCCAATGCGTTGACCGAATTCTTGACAACATCCATACCGACGCCACGGCCCGACAAATTTGAAACTTTTTCAACTGTGGAAAAGCCGGGCATAAACAGTAGGTTGTCAATCTCGGATTCCGAGAGTTCGACATCCGGCTTAACCAGCTCTTTTCGAAGCGCTATGTCGAGAACCTTCTCACGGTTTAGACCTCCGCCGTCGTCGGCGACTTCGATTATGACATTTCCGGATCGGTGAGCCGCAGTCAGTGTTATCGTGCCGGTTTCTGGCTTGCCGTTCGAAATACGTGTTTCCGTAGACTCCAATCCATGGTCCACCGCGTTTCTAATCATATGGGTTAACGGATCGGCCAGGCGTTCGATGACAGTTTTGTCGACCTCTGTTGCTTCCCCGATGACTTCGAGTTTTGCCTGCTTCTGCGTCGCGTCAGCACTTTCGCGCACGATCCTGGACATCCGCTGGAACAGAGGTTTCACTGGTTGTGCGCGAATGGCCATCACCGCTTCTTGAATTTCGCGCGCAAGAAGTTTGTAGTCTTCCAAATCATTGGACAGCTCGCCACTTCCATCAAGGCCTTCGCCTGAAATCCTTTGAGAGATCATGGCCTGATTGATGATCAGTTCCCCGACCGTATTTATCAGCCGGTCCACGCGGTCGAGGTCAACGCGAAGTGTTGGTCGAGGGCCCGATGACTTTTTTGGATCGGATTTTTCCTTTTCCTTAAGTGGGGTTGTCGGCTCTGGTTGCACCAATTTAGTTTCAGATGGCACTGTTTCCGCAGTTTCTGGCTGGTCATGAACCTCATCTTCAACATCCGCCGCTAAATCGGTTGGCAGCGGGGATTCGCCTAAAATCGGATTGATGGTCAGATCACACAGCCCTTCAACGAATTCGAACACCTCGTGCAACACGGTCTCGGACTCTTGCGTGGTTAGGCGTATTGACCAGCTAAGATGCGCCGCTTCTTCGGCTAAATTTTCGAATTCAGGCAGATCGCGGTCGTCGAGTTCGACTTCGATATCGCCAAGTTGTGACAGAGCAACAATCAACAAAGAAGGATCATGGCCATTTGCATAAAGCCCCCAGTGAGGCTTGAACGAAACCTCAAACCCGACCGTTTCGCCGTTTGGAACATCAACGGGCGTCGGAGAAAAGGCCGCCAAAGGGTCATCCTCAGTCTCGACATCTATTGTCATCGGCTGGAAGCTGAATTCGGCTTCGGGCTCGGGTGATGCAGATTTTGGAGCTTCGCCCAGGATTTCGCCCAGCTCATCGAGGGTTGAGCCAACGGCTGGACTATCGAGCTCTTCATCTCCGCGTGCGGCGTCGACTATATCCACCAGGATATCGCCGGATCGTTGTAAGACTCTGAGCACTTCGGGACTTGGCTCTAGGGTGTTGTTGCGAATTTTATCGAGGACGGTCTCGAAGCTATGGGCAAATGAAACCAATTGTTCGAGGCCAAACGCGCCCGCACCGCCTTTGATCGAATGTACCGCGCGGAAAACTGCATTCACGGTCTCATCGTCGGCAGAGCCGTCGGCCATATTGGCCAGCCCCTCTGTCAACGCCTCAAGCAGGTCTTCACATTCTTCAAAGAACGTGTCGCGTATCGAATTCAAGCTGCTCATGGTTTAGGCCGCAAAACCCGTCACGCGTTTGAGCACCGAAACCAATGCTTGGTCGTCAAACGGCTTGACGATCCATCCGGTGGCACCTGCGTTTCTTGCGCGTGACTTCAGATCTTCGCCACTCTCAGTTGTGAGCACCAGAATTGGAACGTGACGGTTTCCTTTCGATCCACGGATTGTATCGATAACCCCAAAGCCGTCCATGTTGGGCATGTTGATGTCCGTGATCACGACGTCTGGTTCTGTTTCATCAAACTTCTCGCATCCCAATACGCCATCCTCAGCGCATTCGAAATCAAAGCCGGCATCTTCAATAGAAATTCGCAACAGGTCGCGAATGGTT
This sequence comes from Pseudomonadota bacterium, assembly GCA_039193885.1. Classification (GTDB taxonomy): domain Bacteria; phylum Pseudomonadota; class Alphaproteobacteria; order Rhodobacterales; family Rhodobacteraceae; genus Litoreibacter. The sequence continues at coordinate 174,646 of JBCCWL010000002.1, read as the reverse complement.
CGGCTGTCATCAATGGCGAGAACTTTTATAGTCATGATTGGGCATCCATTTGAAAGTAGCTTGGGTCGAGTCCGAGCAGGCGCAGACTTTTTGAACAGGCTTCGCTGACATCTGTGATCTCGAATGTGACGTCGTCCGACATCCACTGGCATTGCGCAGACAAAATCGTCTGCAAACGGATTGCATCCATGCGATCGACTTCAGCCAGTGATAAAGAAACGGGAGATTTGCGGTTTTCGGTTAGAAAAGCGAACAGCGGGTCTGCTCCCGGGGCCGCCCGCGCTGCGAGTTCATGTTTGGCAGATTCTTGTGCCATTCATGGCCCTCCTGATTTCGCGCGAAAGACCGTTCTGCCCAAACGGGCTCCCGTCTCATTCGCAACATGACGAAGAGTGATAGGCGGAGGAGTTTAACAAATCGTGGATCACACTGGGCTGGTGTAAGACTTTTTTTGACGCGGTTAGACGACTGAAAAACCTACTGAAAACAAGCTCCTGATTTTAGTTCTCTTTCACCACACTGTGCGCAGCGTCACCAAGATGCACCGTGCCCCGAGCCTTCGAAAGACGAATCTGCACTTGCCGGTCGCGGAATCGCTTACGGTCAGCGTCGTTGAATTCGCCTATGCAGTGATGACAGGCAACGCCCGGTTCGTACTGTGGTCTTTTGAGATCTTCCGGTGCCAACGGCCTGCGACACGCGTAGCATAGGCGGTGCGTGCCTTCGACCAATCCGTGCCCGACGGAAACGCGGCCATCAAACACGAAACATTCTCCGTCCCATCGGCTTTGATCTTCTGGAACGCGTTCGAGATATTTTAGGATACCACCTTTGAGATGGAAGACATCTTCGACGCCTTCACCCAATAGGTAGTTCGTGGACTTTTCACATCTGATCCCACCGGTGCAGAACATCGCGATGCGCTTGCCTTGAAACTGTGCTTTGTGGTTTTGCCACCAGGCGGGAAACTCGCCGAAGCTTTTGGTTCGGGGATCAATGGCCCCGTCAAAGGTTCCAATCGCGACCTCGTAGTCATTGCGCGTGTCAATGACGACCACGTCAGGGTCCGCGATCAGCTCATTCCAGTCCTCTGGCTCCACATAATGCCCTGTTTTTGACGTCGGATCGACGTCTGGTTGGCCCATGGTGACGATCTCGCGTTTCAGTCGGACTTTCATCCGGTTAAACGGCATCTCGGTGGCCGTGCTTTCCTTATGTTCAAGCCTATTGCAGCCGGGTAATGCACGCACCGCCTCGAGGACCTGATCAATCCCGTCACGGGTGCCAGCGATCGTCCCGTTGACGCCCTCACCGGCAATCAGAAGCGTTCCCTTGACGCCCTGCGTTGTGCAGACCTCCATAAGCCCTGGTCGCAAACGATCAGGGTCCTCAAACCGCGTGAAGTGATAAAGGGCAGCCACGATATACATGGCGGCTGAAATAAGGGTGAATGACCTGTCGTTCAAGCCTTCAGGTTGACCCTTGGGGTGTTCGGCTCTAGCTCTTTTGAGGACTGCATTCGAGAGGGCCTGATCTATGCGGGATGCTGCAGAAGCTTTGATCGTGATCGATATGCAAAACGACTTCTGTCCAGAAGGGTCCTTGGCCGTCGGCGGGGGTGACGAAATCGTTGTTGGCATCAACCAGCTGATGGATGATTTCGAAACGATTGTCCTGACGCAGGATTGGCATCCCGCTGGGCATTCGTCTTTCGCGTCTAGCCATCCAGGCGCGGAGCCTTTCACGTTGACGAAGATGCCCTATGGTCCGCAAATGTTGTGGCCAGATCACTGTATCCAAGGGTCTGCCGGAGCAGAGTTTCACGGCGACCTCCGACGCGACAGGGCGCAGATGATTGTGCGTAAAGGGTTTCGACCGGCCATCGATAGCTATTCTGCTTTCTTTGAGAATGACCACCTGACAACGACAGGACTTGCTGGATATCTTCGGGAGCGGTCCATTCAGGCGCTCACGCTTGTTGGTTTGGCTCTGGATTACTGTGTCAACTACTCTGCCGTCGACGCGGCCGGGCTCGATTTTGACGTCACGGTTGACTACAAGCTCAGCCGGGCCATCGCCGAAGACAGCCTGAAGGAGGCTGTCGAGGGGATGCGCAGCGCGGGTGTGCAACTGCGGTGAGCTTGCTGGACAATACGTAACGCCTTGGTTTAGCTGGCTCGCAAGGAAGTTGGGAGAGCTGGCAATGGTCGATATCGCCACGCGAGTCTACAATCATAAGTGGAAGATCGATCCGATTGTCCGGTCGTTGATCGATACCGATTTTTACAAGCTGCTGATGTGCCAGTCGGTGTTTCGTAACAAACCCGACACTCAAGTCACGTTCTCGCTGATCAACCGCTCCAAGGATGTGCGTCTGGCAGATCTTGTCGATGAGGGCGAACTGCGGGAGCAGTTGGACCACATCCGCTCGCTGCGCCTCTCACGCGGCGAAAGCACGTTTTTGCGTGGCAATACGTTCTACGGCAAGCGCCAGATGTTTCGTCCTGATTTCATGGAGTGGTTTGAGAACTTTCGCATGCCAGATTACCATCTGGAGAAACGCGATGGGCAATATGAGCTGACCTTCGAAGGCAAGTGGCCAGAAGTCATGTTATGGGAGATACCGGCGCTTTCCACGTTGATGGAACTTCGGGGTCGATCTGTACTCAAACACATGGGGCGGTTTGAGCTACAGGTTCTTTACGCGCGGGCGATGACTCGCCTGTGGGAAAAAGTAGAGCGATTGCAGCAAGTTGATGATCTGCGTCTGGCGGATTTCGGGACCAGGCGCAGACATTCCTTCATGTGGCAGGATTGGTGCGTTCAGGCGATGATGGAAGGCCTGGGCGAGAAGTTTGTCGGGACATCAAACTGTCTGATTGCGATGCGCCGCGAGGTCGAAGCGATCGGGACAAATGCCCATGAATTGCCGATGGTTTATTCGGCGCTGGCCAAAGATGATGCAGCCCTGCGCCAAGCGCCTTACGATGTTCTGGCAGACTGGCATGAGGAGCATGACGGCAACTTGCGGATCATTCTGCCAGACACTTACGGAACGGAAGGTTTCTTGCGCAGCGCGCCGGACTGGCTTGCGGGGTGGACCGGGATCCGTGTGGATTCGGGCGATCCTGCTGGTGGCGCTGAAACGGCCATCAAATGGTGGACGGAACGTGGTGAAGACCCGTGCGAAAAACTGGTGATCTTCTCAGACGGACTTGATGAGGACAAGATCATCGAACTGCAGCAACAGTTTCAGGGTCGGGTACGTATCTCATTTGGCTGGGGCACTTTGTTGACCAATGATTTTCGTGGCTTGGTTCCCGGCAACAGGCTTTCGCCGTTTTCGTTGGTTTGCAAGGCCGTCTCGGCCGACGGGAAACCAACCGTAAAGCTCAGCGACAATCCTCGCAAAGCGATGGGTCCGGACTCGGAAATAGCGCGCTACAAACGTGTGTTCGGGGTAGGTGCGCAGGATGAAATCGCTGTAGAGGTTTAGTCCGCGTAGCCTACATGTTGTCCAAGTAACGGGTGGCGCATCGTACCGCGCGCCCTGCATAAAATGCCTGCCGAGGGTCGCTTTCTGAGGCACGCGACATGATCCACCCGCACGAGGCCATGCTGCGCAGCATAATGAACAGCTGTAGGTCATGCATATGCAATGTAACTGATCCTCGCTGCGCAGCATAACCCTTAAGTACGGCGCCGCACAAAGCCTCAAGTCGGTCTGATTCTGCGTGTTGAATCAATAACGTACCCAGATCATATCCCTCATAGCCATACCCGGAGTCATCGAAGTCAATGATCCATAATCCCGTTTGGTTCTGAAGTATATTTTCCTGCAAAAGATCGGCGTGAATCAATCGAACCGGGTCATTTCGTACCGATAAATGCTGCGCAGCATTTTTGCGCGCAGTCTGAAGCAATTGCACGTTGTCGGGGGTCAATGCGGGGTTCTCCCAAAAGCGACCCCAATGCGGGGTCTCGCCCAACAATGCATCCGACGCCCAAGACGGGCGGTCAAGCTGCGGTAGCTTCAGTGCGTTCGACATCTCGTGCAAACGCGCCATGAGTGCGGCTGCCTTTTCGTACAGTTCAAGCGGTCCGGTGAAAGGCGTGCCATTCGCCCCGATGGGGTCCGCCTCGATCCAAGTGACAACCGAAACCGAACGCCCAGCAGCGGTTTGATGAACGAAAGAGCCGTCCAAAGAAGCAACTGGTCGCGGACACGGAAAGCCGCCTTCGGCCAGGGCGGCGGTCCAGTCCAGCTCTGCTTTGATTGCCTCCGCGCTTTGATAGCCAGCCCGATGAACGCGGAGCGCTGCATGAAGTCCTGAGGACAGGTGAACCTCATAGATTGCATTTTCGCGGTCGCGAACCAATCGTGGTTGTCGGCTCAGCTTGCCCCAGTGCGCGGCGATCTCTTGGATATCCATTACAATGGCGTCTCGATCAGAACCTCGGCCAAAGCCGACATTACGTGATCTGCATTGTCGCGTGAGAAGGGCATCGGTGGGCGCATCTTCAAAATATTCATATCGCGTCCAATCCGGTTCAGCAGCACGCCCTTGTTGCGCATCGCGTTGACAATGCGGGCCGTGAAATCGGTCGCTGGTGTATCACCGTCACAGAATTCGATGCCGAAAAACAAACCCTGGCCGCGCGCTTCGGCTTTGAAGGGATGCACGATTGTTTCTAGCTGCGCCAGAGCATAGGTCCCGACGTCACGCGCATTCTCGATCAAGTGTTCGCGTTCGATGACGTCCAGTGTAGACAGCGCCGCGGCGCAAGATACCGGATTACCACCGAACGTATTGAAATAACCAAACGCGTTGCGAAAACCTGCCATGATGTCCGGGCGGGTCATAACGGCGGCCACCGGATGCCCATTGGCCATGGGTTTGCCCAGAGTCACGACATCAGGTCTGACGCCTAAGACCTCGTGGCCCCACCAGGCCTCGCCAAGTCTTCCGAAACCTGGTTGCACCTCGTCACACAGCATCAGGCCGCCTGCCGCGTGGACCGTCGAAGCCGTCGCGTCGAGGAAACCTGGCTCGAGCGCTGGGAACCCCTCATTGGCAAAGCTCGGGCAAAACATGAAGCCAGCAAAACCGCATCCTTCTGCATTGAGCTCCCCGATGGCAAGCTCAACACTGGCTGCAAAGGCCGCGGCTTGACCATCACGCGAGCCGCCCACGGGCCGTACGGAATCCGGTGCGGGCACCAGTCTGACGTTGCGTGGGTAGCCCCCAATTGGTGGCCTGCGCGTGGACAATTGAGCGGTGGCCAATGTGTTGCCGTGATAGGTGTTGTCGGTCGCGATGATCCCTGTTTTTCCGGTGACGGCCTGGGCCATTCGAAGTGCAATGTCATTGGCCTCAGATCCTGTACACACCATGATGATCTGGCTGAGGTCATAAGAAAACTTTGCTGCCAGACGCTCGGCATACTCGACGATGCCCTCATGCAAATAGCGGGTATGAGTATTCAGTCGAGCGGACTGTTTCGCAATCGCCTCGACGACTTGCGGGTGGCAATGCCCGACATGGGGCACGTTGTTGTAGCAGTCGAGATATTTGCGACCGTCAGAATCCCAGACCCAGACACCTTCACCGCGCACCAGATGGACCGGTTTATCATAAAAAATGGGCACATTGGGGCCCAACGCAGCCGCGCGCCGGGCCAACAGATCACTCGTCAAAAGAGACCCTCCCGCGTAATGACTTAACTTCGCCGCGCTGCTTTTTGCTGGCGATGCGCCGCTTTTGAGACCCGAGCGTTGGCCGGGTTTTGATGCGCTTCTTTGGCACGTCCAATGCCTTGAGGATCAGATCGACCAGCTTTGCTTCGGCCAGCTCCCGATTGCGGGCCTGGCTGCGGGTTTCCTGCGAGGTGACGACAAGCGCGCCGTCGGTCGTCCAGCGTCGCCCCGCCAGGCGGCGCAAGCGCTGTTTCACCGCTGCGCTCAGATTGGGCGATCTGGCCGCCTCAAATCGCAGCTCAACAGCGGTGGCCACTTTGTTCACATTCTGACCACCAGGTCCCCTGGCAGTTGTGAATGTTTCAGTTACCTCCCAGGGTTCGAGGGCGATCTGCTCGTTGACCCGTATCATCGCGTCAGAGTTTGGCCAGCAGCTCACGGGTGGGCCAGGCATCTGCCGGTAAGCCCAGGCGTGCCTGCTCGGCCTGGACGGCTGCGCGGGTTTTTGCCCCGAGGATTCCATCGATCTTGCCAACGTCATGGCCTCGCGCGACAAGTTTTCTCTGCAACGCTTTCATATTCGCGTCGTTCAGGCCCGGGTCGGGCGTGCCTGCTGCATAGACAGGGGCACCGGATAGGCGGGTTGCAAAATAAGCGGCCGTCGTCACGTAGACGAAGCTTTTGTTCCACTCGAAATACACCTGATAATTCGGGTAGGCGATGAATGCGGGCCCTTTGCGCCCCATCGGCAACAAAACGGAAGCGTTGGCCTGTGACTGGAACGCGTCCGCGCGCGGCTTGACCCCCCATTTCGACCAATCCGACACTGGAAAGGACTTGTCTAGGCCAGTTTTAGTCCAGTCCAGATCTGACGGCACGACTATTTCCTGTAACCAGGGCTTTCCTGGTTGCCAACCGAGTTCGCGGAGCATTTTAGCCCCAGAAAGCAGCGCATCTGGAGGTGAGGTTTTCAGGCTGACGGTCCCGTCTCCATCGCCATCGACCCCATTGCGAAGAATGTCTTCTGGGAGCATCTGCACCATGCCGATCTCGCCCGCCCAAGCACCTTGCGTGCGACGGGGATCGAACTGGCCGCGCTCGAACAGCTCGAGCGCCGCAAAAACCTGCGGGCGGAACAGGTCTGGTCGACGACAATCATGGGCTAGTGTCATCAGGGAGTTGAGCGTGTTAAAATCGCCTTGGACTGCCCCGTAATCTGTTTCCAGCGCCCAGAACGCCAAAAGAACACCGCGAGACACACCATAGTCGCGCTCGACCCGATCAAAAATGCTGCTGTAGCGCTGGGCATTCCGTGCGCCGTTGTCGATGCGGTTCTGGCTGATAATCCGGCGCGAGAAGTCGATGAAATCGCGTTTGAACACGCCTTGGGCTCGGTCAGCGCGCAATGTCCGATTGTCCTGGGCCACCCCATTGAAGAACCGGTCAACCGTTGCTTGGTCATGGCTCTTGGCGGCATGGGATTTCATCTTCTGCACGAAACTGCCGAAGCTGCCGCCGCACGCGACCTGGGCTGCGGCCAGTGTCGGCGCGAGTAGAATGGTAAAAACTAGGACAACTAGGCGCATGTGAAGTCTCCCAAAGACAATGAGGCAGCTATACCACCACCGCCACGATCAATGCCAGCACTGCCATTAAAGCCCAGGATCGCCACAAGACACCAACACATGACAAGATGTCATCGCTGGTTGGCGTTCGACCTTCCGCGTGGACGTAAGGCTCATCACGCATTTGGCCGTCATAACTGCGAGGACCCGAGAGCGAGATACCTAAAACGCCTGCCATGGCCGCTTCGGGCCAACCTGCATTGGGAGAGCGATGCAACGTCGCATCGCTTTGAACGATCTTTGCGACATCCCAGCGCCAATGGCTCGCCAGAATCAACACAGAAGTCACACGCGCAGGCACCCAGTTAACGACATCATCTAGCCGTGCCGCGGCCCAGCCGAACTGCAGATGACGTTCGGTGCGGTAGCCGATCATACTGTCGGCCGTGTTGATGACCTTGTAGACCAATACGCCAGGCAGCCCGGCCAGAAGAAAGGCCAGAGCGGGTGCGATCACGCCATCAGACAGGTTTTCTGCGCCGCTTTCGATCGCGCCGCGGGCAATGGCGGCCTCGTCCATGTCTCGCGTGTCGCGTCCGACGATCCGGGCAACCATCTGGCGGCCCTTTTCGAGGGCCGCGTCAAGGCCAAGCGCCACATCGCGCACGTGGTCAACCAGCGAGCGTTGGGCCAAAAGCGCTGCTGTCAGCAGGATCTCAATCAAGTTGCCCAAAGGCAAGGCGGCCAAAGCTACGCCCAAGATCCAGGCGCCGAGAACCAGAACAGCGATCGTCACGAGACCTTTCAGTTGGCGATGTTCGCCGGTATTAAATTTTGCGTCGCACCAACCGATGAGCCGCCCCATCAGAACCGCCGGGTGCGGGACGCGGTCATAGATCCATTTCGGTTCGCCGAAAAGCGCGTCCAGCAGCAGTGCCAGGACCAAGCTCACAGGGCGGCCTCGAGGTGCGACCAGCCTGTGCGGGATGGCAGACCAATGCGTATCCAGGCCTCGGAATAGGGGAATATCCGTGTCCAGATCTTCGCGTGGGCCAGACGCGTTTGAAACGCCGTTGCGTCGCCCACATCGTAAAGTCCAAAAAGGTCCGTGCCACCTATCACCGATCCATGGTGCTGCATCAGTGCGTCGAGGCGCTGCCGATCTTCAGCCAGTCGCAGCCGGGTGGCCTCTGCCCATTTAAAATCCTCCAGGGCCTGGGCTCCGATTTCCAAGGCGGGCCCGGAGACAGGCCAAGGGCCCAATTGGTCTGAAAGCCCGGCCAAAGTTTCGGGATGCCCGATGGCAAAGCCCAAGCGCAGACCAGCCAATCCCCAGAACTTTCCGAAGCTTTTCAGCACGATCACGCCAGGGGCAGCGGTGCGCCCCACATGGCTGCGCGTGGGTGCGATGTCGCAAAAGCTTTCGTCGAAAATGGTCAGAGACGCCGGTGATGTGTCTGACCACCAACGACCATCTGGGTTGTTCGGATGAACATAAACATGAGTTGCGCTGGTTTGGTCATCAGACACACCTCGGTAGCGTTCGAAACTCGCGGCATGCTCATTATATGTCGGGATTGGAATATAGGCCGGCCCGTCCGGGGCCAGTTCCGGCATGCGCGCGATCAAGGCCGAGGCACCTGGTGCAGCGATAACAGTTGCTGTCGCAGGCACGGACCAGAATTCACGTGCTGCGCGCTCCAAACGCTGTGCTGCATTGGTGTCAGGCAGTCTTGTCCAGGCATCGAGCGAGCCTGCGCTCGGAGAATACGAATTAGGGTTAATTCCCGTAGACAGATCCAGCCATTCGGAGCGCGTTCCCCCATAGGTGGTGATGGCGGCGTCCAAACCACCGCCATGGTCGCGCAGGCTAGTCATGTCCCGGTTCTGTCGGCAGCGGCGGGTGCCGCGTCACGAAATGCCCTTTTATAGCCTGCGGCCATTGCCGGTAAGGTACGGTGCCAGAGTCGCTTTGTGCGTGTAGGCTTGCATATTCGACAAGGGCAAGTGCTGCGTCCTCTGACGGGTCGAAATCGCCAAGCGTGTAGGCTAGTTTTCCGGCAGCCTGGACAGCCACATTGCAGCCGCGCGCGCAACCCATCAAGCAGGAATGCCGTCGGGTTATGACGGCCTCTGATTCGCGGGCGGCCGCCTCGACCAACTCCGCTAGACGCTCACCATCAGTCTTTTCCAGCCCGCGGACCTCCCAATCTTCACGTTTGCATGTGTCGCAAATTGTAATCGTCGTCGTCATGATCCGTGCGCCTCGATGAATTGTGTCATTGGTTTCAATCCGAAATCCTCAAAATACGCAAGATGGCGCCGAAAAGCCTTTTTTCACGACTTATGAACAGATTCTTTACGTGAATGTTAACGTTCTGTTAGGACAAGTGGCGCAAAAAAGTCACTGAAGATGACTGGGAAGCGTACCGGCCACACTTTCACTCGAAAGGTCGGAAAAATGAATGTGTTAATTGTTGAAAATGACCAAAGCCTCGGGCGGCTTTGGGCGGAGCACATCGTGCGGCTTGGATTGAACGCGGAATTTGTTCAAACGCAGGCTGCTGCGGTGACGGCTATGCAAGATGATAAATTTGACGTGCTGATACTGAACCTCAATCTGAAGGAGGGGAGTGCATTGGCGGTGGCGGACTATGCAAGCTTTAAGCTACCCAAGGCTAAAGCGATTTTCGTCACATCTAATAGCTTCTTTTCGGACGGCTCGATTTTCAGCTTTATGTCGAACGCTTGTGCCTTGGTTCCGCGCCGCACACCGCCTGACGACTTGGCGGCGCTGGCGGACTATCACTCCCGCTAGAGGGGTCTCCTGCGATCATGGGCGCTTCTAAATGTGGCGCCCATGATCGGCGTCCCAATCCAAAACAGGGTTAATCGGAATAATGCGGTTCGGATTGATCGAGTCGTGGCTGTAGTGGTAGTGGCGGACGATATGAGCGAAATTTACTGTCTCCCGCACGCCGGGCCATTGATAGAGCTCACGCGTAAAACCCCACAGGTGAGGAAAGTCGATCAAGCGCTTGCGGTTGCATTTAAAGTGCATGTGATACACCGCATCAAAACGGACAAGTGTCGTGAACAAACGCCAATCGGCTTCTGTCATGCGAGAGCCCGTCAGATACCTGTTCTGCGATAGAATCTCTTCGAGCCATTCCAGAGATTCGAACAATTCATGGACGGCTTCGTCATAAGCAGCCTGGCTGGTGGCAAATCCGCTTTTGTAGACACCATTGTTGACGGTTGAATAGACCTGTCGGTTAATCTCCTCGATTTTGTCACGCAAAGCTTCGGGCCAGAAATCAAGGGTGTTGCCAGTCAGCTCATCAAAAGCGCTATTGAACATTCGGATAATTTCGGAGCTTTCGTTGGATACGATAGTCTGACGCTCCTTGTCCCACAGAATGGGCACTGTGACCCGCGTCGTTACATCAGGGACGGCCTTGGTGTAGACTTGGTGAGCCAGGCTGAACCCATAAAGTGTGTCGCCTGTCGCACCGTCGTCATCGGTTTCAAACGTCCAGCCTTCTGACAGCATGTCCGGATGAACGACTGAGACGCTGATAGAATCCTCCAAGCCTTTTAACTTGCGGAAAATCAGCGTCCGGTGCGCCCAAGGACAAGCATAGGAGACATAGAGGTGGTAGCGACCGGCCTGAGCTGCAAAGCCACCCTCTCCGGACGGACCCGCGCTGCCATCAGCAGTGATCCAGTTGCGAAAACTGGCCTCGGCGCGTTTGAATTTTCCGCCGGTTGATTTGGTGTCGTACCATGTGTCCTTCCAGGCTCCGTCGACCAACAAACCCATGTGTTTTCTCCTCGGATATCTCGTCGGATCGTTAGTAGCCGCAGGGGCAGCTTGCCCAAAAGCGTCATGAGCGCGCAGCTTCTGTGCGCGGACGCGCTTGTCGCAAACGGGCTGCGAGCATTCGTATCTCCCATTGCAGCCTTAAGGGGCTGCTTCTATACCCATGCATGGACGAGGCCTTTCGTGGGCCAGAGAGGTTGGCCACTTGCGGCGCGGATTGACCCAGATCGGGGATCCCAAGAGTGGCATCGTCACGTGGACGGCGGGGTTGAAAAGCTCCCATCCTCTCGCAGTTGACGATGAAAGAGGGGACGTCGATGACACTTTCTGTTCTGGTGCTTCCGGCTCATTTGGGCCACGTCGCAGTGGTCGCAGGCCACACTCACTGGGCAGCCGGTGCGGCAATTGGCGTTGCTGCCGCGATTACGATCTGGGGCGTACTGTCAGGTCAGGGCAAGCGGAGCACCGACTCAGAAGCGGGGCCCGAGGTCGAACACGAAGACTACGAGGAAAGCTCATGAGCAAGATTGGGGTCATGATCTGCGGCCACGGCTCGCGCAGCCAGGCGGCGGTTGATGAGTTCTCCGTTCTTGCAGAAAAGCTGCCCGCACTGTTGCCGGATTGGCCCGTCGAATACGGATATCTGGAGTTTGCAAATCCTGTCATCCGCGACGGGCTGGACAGGCTACGAGCGCAAGACTGCGACAAGATCCTGGCAGTACCAGGTATGCTGTTTGCCGCGATGCACGCGAAAAATGACATTCCGACCGTTCTCAATACCTACGCCGCCAAGCATGACATCGATATCAGCTACGGGCGCGAACTGGGGGTTGACCCCAAGATGATTGCTGCGGCTGGCGCACGCGTGCAGGCCGCTCTTGATCAGGCGAATTCTGATCATGGGATACTTCCCAACAGCGAGGTGTGCTTGGTTGTGATCGGTCGCGGTGCGTCCGATCCGGACGCCAACGGCAACGTCGCCAAGATTGCTCGGATGCTGCATGAAGGCCTTGGGACCGGTTGGGTCGAGGTTGGGTATTCCGGGGTGACCTTCCCTTTGGTTGAGCCCTGTCTGCAGCACGTCACAAAGCTTGGCTACAAGCGGGTTATCGTCTTTCCGTATTTTCTGTTCACAGGAATTCTAATCGATCGGATCTACGGTTTCACGGATCAGGTTGCGGCTGAATATCCCGATATAGATTTCGTCAAGGCGGGGTATCTCAACGACCATGAAATGGTTCTAGCCACCTTTGCAGAACGCGTCACAGAGCAGATGGGTGCGGCCCCGCTACCGAATTGCGGAGTCTGTGCCTACCGCACCCAGGTGCTGGCGATTGAGACTGGAAAACAGCTCACGATACCATCTGAGATGCGCGACGGTCACCCAGCGTTTTCAGACGTGCCACCGCCCACATGTGTCTTGTGCAAATACCGCACGCAGGTTCTGGGTTTTGAGAGCGAGGTCGGTGCCCTCCAGGAAAGTCATCACCATCACGTCGAGGGGCAAGGGGCAAGTGCTCCAGGGTCCAATGTGTCAGATTGCAGCCATTGTGAAACGTTCTGTACTGGGATGTGTCGCTTGATTGCGGCAGATCATCACCATGATCACCATGATCACCACGATCATCATCACCACCACGACCACCATCATGATCATCATCATCCGGAATACCCGCATGCGAAACATCCGCTTGGCCCGGAAAGCGCGCGCAGGCAAAAGGTCTGACCATGCGACCCTATGAAAAGCGGCCGGACAGGATCTACGCGGAAAGCTTCGCAACCGTTCGCGCTGAGGCAAAATTAGACCGATTCCCCACTGGGCTTGATGCCCTTGCCGTTAGGATTATTCATGCCTGTGGCATGGTGGATGTTGCAGACCGGTTGTCATTCTCTCCGGCTGCTTTTGATGCAGGATCACAGGCGCTCCGGCAGGGCGCGCCGATCCTGTGCGATTGCGAAATGGTCGGAGCCGGGATCATTCATCGTTATTTACCATCTAACAACGAAATTTACGTTTCTCTGAACGACCCTTCTGTCGCTGTGCGTGCCGCAAAGATCGGCACCACCCGATCTGCCGCCGCAGTTGAACTTTGGCGCGATCGCATCGAGGGGGCTGTCGTGGCCATTGGGAACGCGCCGACGGCGTTGTTTCACCTGCTGGAATTGCTCGATCAAGGTTGGCCAAAGCCTGCTGTGATCTTGGGATTTCCTGTTGGTTTTGTTGGTGCCGCAGAGGCGAAAGCTGAGTTGGCTAACAATCCGCGCGCCTGTGAGTTCGTGGCCTTGCGCGGACGGCGCGGCGGCTCGGCAATTGCGTCAGCAGCGGTCAATGCCTTGGCCGCCGGATTGCCGGAGGAAGCCTCGTGTCAGGATTGAAGGCGGGGCCATGCATGACCGTTGGACGCGTTTCCCGAACCGGCTCTTGCAGCGTGGAGCTTGTGCGATGACAGGTGTCCCTTGGCTTCACATTGTCGGGATCGGTGAAGAAGGGTTGGACGGTTTGATGCCTGCCACCCGCGCCGTGGTCGAATCCGCTGAGATTTTGGTCGGCGGCGACCGGCAGCATAGTTTGTCCGATGCTGTTGCGGCAAAGCGCGTCGCCTGGCCGTCGCCTTTTGATGCGCTGATTTCAACGCTCGAAAGTTTCAAGGGTCAGCGGGTTGTGGTTTTGGCGACGGGCGATCCGCTGTGGTTTTCCGTGGGTGCCCGCATTGGTCGTGAGATTAATCCGGCAGAGATAGTGTACCATCCGCAGCTTTCGGCCTTTCAATTGGTCGCGGCACGCATGGGATGGAGCTTGGCGGATGTTGAAACGCTGACAGTCCACGGCCGACCCGTCGCTCAGATGGTGGCGTTTATTCAGCCAGATCAGAAACTTATCATCTTGACCACAGGGGCTGAAACGCCTGGGCAGATTGCGAAGTTTCTGACGGAGCGCGGTTTTGGCAAATCCAGGATGACGGTTTTTTCGTCTATGGGCGGTGATCAGGAAGAGCGTTTCGACGGCGTCGCGAAAGACTGGGCGCACGAGGTCCCAGCGTTCAACACCCTGGCTGTTGACTGTGTAGCCGCGCCAGATGCCGCGCTTTTGCCCCGTGTCCCGGGGCTTGATGATACTTTGTTCCAATCCGATGGGACGATGACAAAGCAGGAGGTTCGCGCGGCGACGTTGGCCAAGCTGATGCCGATGCGTGGTGCATTGCTGTGGGATATTGGAACCGGTTGTGGCTCCGTGGCCATAGAGTGGATGCGTGCGGCCAGGTATGCGCGTGCGATCGGGATTGAACCGCGTGCCGACCGACGCGCAATGGCGGCAGAAAATGCCTTGGCCTTAGGTGCCCCAAGGCTGGAATTGATCGATGGCGAAGCGCCCGCAGCACTTGAGGGTTTGGATGCGCCGGACGCGATATTCATTGGGGGTGGCTTGTCCGAAGACGTGTTTGAAATTGCCTGGGACCGTCTTCGCCCGCTCGGCCGTTTGGTGGCCAACGCGGTGACATTGGAAAGCGAAGTCGCGTTGATTGATCTGCACAAGAGTTTTGGCGGGCAATTGGCCAAGATTGCGGTTCAACGTGCGGAACCTGTCGGAAGGTTGACGGGATGGAGACCGTTTATGACGGTCACTCAATGGAGCCTGGTCAAACGATGAGTGGAACCTTGTTTGGCGTGGGTCTTGGCCCCGGCGACCCTGAATTGATCACGCGCAAAGCCGCGCGTTTGATAGAAACAGCACAGGTCATTGCCTATCCCAGCCTGGTCGGAACTGACAGTTTTGCCCGTATGATCGCGTGTGATTTGATTCCGGATACAGTTCGCGAAATTCGCATTGATATCCCCATGACGACAGACCGGGCACCGGCCCAAAAAGCTTACGATTTGGCTGCGGCTCAGATCGCTGAGGTCCTGGAGGCCGGGGAGAATGTCGTGTGCCTTTGCGAAGGTGATCCGTTCTTTTACGGATCCTTCATGTATCTCTACGCGCGGTTAACGCGGACATTTGACGTACAGATCGTTCCCGGTGTGACGTCAGTGACGGCCTGTGCGGCACAGGCAAGAATGCCGTTGGCGGCCCGGAATGAACGGCTCACTGTATTACCGGGCCCATTGCCGGAGGCGGAATTGCTGACGCGGATCGAAGGTGCAGAAAGCGTGGTGATCATGAAAGTTGGCCGCCATTTGCAAAAAATTCGAACGGTGATCGAAACCCTAGGGCTGACCGATCAAGCGACCTATGTGGAACGCGCCACGTTGCCGGAAGAGCAGGTGATGCCTTTAGCAAAAGCTCCGGAGACAGCACCGTATTTCTCTATGGTCCTACTGGCGAAAGGGGCTGACCCATGGCTCTAGACCCTGTCGTTTTGTGTTTGAACAAGGCAGGTCTTCCGGTCGCGAAACAGATCGCAACCGCGTTCGAATTTGCCCTTCATGGTCGTTCCCAGCGGGTCGAGGATGCAGATGTGTTCTTTGAGAATGCTCTTGATCATGCCCGGGCGCTATTCGCAGCTGGGATCCCGATCATTGGTGTATGCGCCTCAGGCATTCTTATTCGCGCTGTGGCACCCTTGCTTGTCGACAAAACAACCGAACCGCCAGTTATTTCGGTGGCCGATGATGGATCTGTGGTGATCCCGCTTCTGGGCGGACATCGCGGGGCGAACCGTTTGTCGTCCCGGATCGCTCAGGCACTGGGTGCAAAATCTGCGGTCACGACAGCGGGCGATTTGTCCTTGGGACTTGCGCTTGATGAGCCACCGGCTGGATGGCGCCTGGCAAATCCCCAAGATGCCAAGACGGCGATGAGCTCGATCCTCAACGAGGGCGCTCCGCGCATCTCGGGTGAGAATATCTGGGGCATCCAGTCGGGTCCGGGTCCTGTGACATTGCATGTCAGCGACGCTCCGATTGTGACGGGGCCGACGGATCTTGCTTACCATCCGCAGCAATATGCGCTGGGTTTGGGATGTGCGCGCGGTTGCGATCCGCAAGAAATGCAGGATTTGATCGAACAGGTTTTAGCTCAGGCGGGGATCGCGCAAGAGGCCATTGCTGCGGTAGGTTCGCTTGACCTGAAAGGTGACGAGCCTGCGATGATTGAGGCGGCGAGCGCGCTGGGTATTCCATTTCGACTGTTCTCAGCTGAAGCGTTAGAAGCTGAAACACCGCGCCTGCACACGCCGTCCGAGATCGTATTTGCCGAAGTGGGCTGCCATGGGGTCAGCGAGGCTGCGGCTTTGGCCCTGACCGGCGAACGGGGCAGTTTGACCGTGTCGAAGCAAAAAACTGCGAACGCAACATGTGCCTTGGCACGGGCACCCGAGCCGCTGGTCCAGATGACCGGTCGAAGCCGGGGCAAACTTTCCATCGTGAGTATCGGGCCCGGGCAGGCGGGTTGGCGGTCACCCGAGGCCTCGCGTCTTGTGGCCGAAGCCGAAGAACTGGTTGGATATGGACTCTATATCGACCTGCTCGGCCCGCTTGCGTACGGCAAGGCGCGATCGGATTTTCCGCTGGGCGGCGAAGAAGATCGATGTCGCTATGCGCTTGAGCGGGCAGCGGAGGGCCGGAATGTCGCGCTCGTTTGCTCGGGTGATGCAGGCATCTATGCGATGGGGGCGTTGGTTTTCGAACTGCTCGACCGGAGTTCAGAGGACCACGGCGTCAGTGACGCCGCACGTCGCGTCGAAGTTGTTTCAACTCCTGGAATTTCCGCGCTTCAGGGGGCTGCAGCGCGCGCGGGCGCGCCGCTTGGGCATGATTTTTGTGCAATTTCGCTCAGCGACTTGTTGACGCCGCGCGAAGATATCTTGAAACGCCTTAACGCTGCGGCTCAGGGAGATTTCGTGATCGCTTTTTACAACCCGGTGTCAAAGCGCCGCCGGACTTTGCTCGCCGAGGCGCGAGATATCCTGCTGCAACATCGCCCTGCTGATACGCCTGTGATGTTGGCGAGCTCTCTGGGTCGTCCTGAAGAACATCTGCGCTACCGAAAACTCGCCGAGTTGCAGGTGGACGAGGTGGATATGCTGACTGTCGTTCTTGTGGGCTCGAGCCACTCTCGTCTTGCCCAACTGGGTGAGGGTCCGCGCATGTTCACGCCACGCGGGTATGCGCGCAAGATCGATGGGGATTTGGTGGAATAATGAAGGTGTATTTCATCGGCGCGGGGCCCGGCGATCCGGAACTTTTGACATTGAAAGCTCAGCGTGTAATCGCCAGTTGTCCGGTCTGCCTTTATGCTGGCTCGCTTGTTCCCGCCGAGGTTGTTGCCGGCGCTCCGCCCGGGGCGCGGGTCCTTGATACGGCACCCATGACGCTGGACGACACACATGCCGAAATATTGGCCGCTCGCGATGCGGGCCAAGATGTTGCGCGCGTCCATTCCGGCGATCCGTCGCTTTATGGGGCCATAGCAGAGCAAATTCGACGGCTCAAAGCCGACGATATTGACTATGATATCATACCCGGCGTGCCTGCTTATGCCGCAGCGGCAGCAACGCTGGGGCAAGAACTCACGGTGCCGGAGATCGCACAATCGATCGTGCTGACCCGGATGTCGATGAAATCAACTGGTATGCCTGCAGGCGAAACTTTGGAGAATTTTGCCCGCACCGGCGCGACCTTGGCCATTCATTTGGGTATTCGGGCCTTGCGCGAGATCGAGCGTCAGCTCATCCCGCATTACGGCGAAACCTGCCCGGTTGTTGTGGTCTACCGCGCTTCTTGGCCCGATCAGATCATTCTGCGCGGAACGCTTGCAGATATTCGTGAAAAAGTGCGTGTAGAGAAGATCACACGCACGGCTTTGATATTGGTTGGTCCTGCCTTAGCTGATGTGAAGGATTTCAAGGACTCGGCACTCTATGACCCCGAAATCCCCCATGTTTTGCGACCAAAGGTCAAAAAACAGGCATAATTTTAATTGTCTTTACAATGGTTTTACAAAGAATCGTTTGAGATGCGCACGACTCACGTCATGATACTGGCATCAATAGTTAAAGACTGGATCTGCCCCATGTCGATGTTTTTGAGTAAAGAAGTACGGGAAGGCCTGGCTGCGGCACAGAAGGCTGACCGTAAGAAGCGATCACGTTTGCGCGTGCAAGCTGGCGATCGAATGATTCCCATTCTCAGGTTTCAAGACAGCTCGTTTGCCGTTGATGCCGATGAGGCCGCACAACTGCGCGGGCTTGTCGATATTTATGACGGTGGTCGGCACCTGTATCAGGCGTTGATTGTTGCCTCTGAGATCGATGGTCCAGAGATGAAGTTTGACTTTAAGCGAAATACGGTTGCCGCCGATCGGCCTGCGCTTGATTTTGAACAGGATGAATTTGCGCCAGTTGGATATTTGCCCGCGCAATAATCGGGCACAGGCTAGCGAGGCGACCGGATTGGCTTGATCTGGCGATCCGCGGCGTTACAGTCATGTCTCGATAGGAGGATGACATGGACGCAAGTTTTTCCCGTCGAGATCTTTTGACCCCCGCCGAGTTGCGCACGCTGACCGAGCGATCGGACGCGCGTGGGTGGGCACAGATGGCCAGCCACTGGGCCGCCATTGGCCTTGTTGGTGTTGCGCACGCCTTTGCGCTTGGCAGTTGGTGGGTTTTGCTCACCGGTGCGGCACTTGGGATCTTGTTGAATTTTCTATACGCGGCCCAGCATGAGTTAAGCCACGCGACTGTCTTTAAGACCCGCAAGCTGAACGAAGTGTTCGGACGTGTCATCGGTTTCGTCCAGTTGTTTCCGCGTGATTTTGATCAGGTCATGCATTTTGCGCATCATCAATACACCCAGGATTGGGAACGCGACGGCGAACTGGTGCGAGAACCCTATACCCTGACGACCTATTTGCTTTGGTTGAGTGGGGTTACTTATTGGCGCAACCGGATCATTGGCAATATCCGCCGGGCGCGCGGCATCATCGTGGAGCCCTATATCAAAGCAAATGAAGAGGCAAAGATCATCCGAGAAGCCCGGATCCACATCGCGCTTTATGCAGTAATTTTTCTGGTCTCGGTTGCTCTGGGTACATGGGCTGCGCTTTGGTTTTGGCTGTTGCCGATGGTTCTGACAAAGCCGGTGCACCAGCTGCAAAACACCATTGAACACTTGGGGCTGAGCCATGAGAACGATATTCTGGAGAATACACGCTCGACCCGGACCAACGCGGCTATTCGGTGGCTATGTTGGCAGATGCCATACCATACGGCGCATCATACATTTCCAGCTGTTCCGTTTTGGAAATTGCGGGAACTCAATGACAAGATCGAAGACACGACGGGCGAAGTTCACCGTATGGGTTGGATCGAGTTCCAGATCGAAGTGATCCGCAAGCTCGCCGCAAAAGACGAAAGCCAATACCCGATGAACGAAGTTTGGGTTGTGCCGATGTCAGGTGGGCGGATCGCACGCGTTCCCGCAGAGTGAAGCAGCTTAAGGTCTACACCTCGCTTTGGGCGATGCAACCACATGATCAGTCCGGGGTGAAGCTTGATCATGCACAGGTCTGCGAAATGGTCGCTGAAGCTGGCTATGACGGTATGGCCATTGACCTTGGTGCCTCTGACGTCGCGGTGGCCCATGCGGTGCGGCCGCACCTTAAATCAAACAACCTGACACCTTTGATTGTCGCCTTTCCAAAAACCATCAAAAGCCTGGAAGACACGCTGCATATGGCTGCTGATTTCGGGGCTCCGTTTGTCGATGTGATAGGTCAGGTGATGCCGATCGAACTAGACGACATGGTCAGAGTGATCGAAACTTGGATGGAGATGTCGGCCAGGATCGGCATGCCGGTTCAATTCGAGACGCATCGAAACTGCATCACAAATGATCTGTACACGATGCTCCAACTTCTCGATCGCTTGCCCGAAATGGAGGTCTGCGCGGATCTGTCCCACTACGTCGTGGATCGCGAATTCTGGTATCCGATCTCGGATAATGATTTGGCGCTGATCAGCCGCGTACTTGACCGATCAAGCTCTTTCCAAGGACGCGTCGCAAGCCGCCAGCAAATACAGTTACAGTTGGACTTTCCGCAGCATAAAAAGTGGGTCGACTTGTTCAAGGCGTGGTGGCGCGAAGGCCTGAATTCCTGGCGGGTCCGCCACAGTGAGGGTGATTGCATTTTCTTATGCGAGCTTGGTCCACCTGAATATGCAATGACAGGACCGGACGGCAAAGAGATGTCCAACAGATGGCAAGAAGCCTTACAGATTCGGAGCTGGGTTCAGGACATCTGGGATGAGTTAGAAGAAAATGACCGCTAGGGTAAAGAATCTACGAAATTTCCTTTGAAAGCGAGAATAATCTTGCAAGAAAAGAGAATTATCCGACGTTTTTCGCCACTTCTTTCAAGCGGTTTGTGATACCCGTCAGCGGGATTTTGCGAAATGAGGGCCACCATGATTCAGACACCGTATCTTCTTTTTCTCGGCGATGCGCCGGACGCGTTGTCCGCTAAAGTTGCTCAAGGGATCAAGGACTGGAGACCCGAGAATGCAGTGGGTCAATTCCGTTTGCCGGGTTGCGGCACAACTGTCGGGCTGAGCGATATGACGTTGGCCGAAGGTCTGGAGGCCGGCGCAAAAACTCTGGTTATCGGCGTGGCCAACCGGGGCGGGGTCATCTCTGAAACCTGGAAGGCCGTATTGGTTGAGGCACTTGAAATGGGCTACGATGTCGCTTCGGGTCTGCACAACTTGCTGCGCGACGAGGACGAAGTTCAACGTGCGGCGAAAGTGCATGGGCGGACCCTGCACGACGTGCGGATTCCGTCCGTTGCTTATCCGATTGCCAATGGAAAGAAACGCACCGGTAAACGCTGCCTTGCCGTCGGTACCGACTGTTCGGTCGGCAAGATGTATACGGGCCTTTGCATGGATGCGGAGATGCGCAAACGGGGCTTGAAATCTACGTTCCGCCCAACCGGCCAAACCGGAATTCTGATCACGGGCGGAGGCGTTCCCCTAGATGCTGTGATTGCGGACTTCATGGCGGGGGCGGTTGAATATCTGACGCCAGACAATGACGCGGATCATTGGGATCACATTGAGGGTCAGGGCAGCCTGTTCCACGCGTCTTATTCTGGCGTCACCATGGCTCTGGTCCATGGCGGTCAGCCCGACGCTTTGGTTTTGTGTCATGAACCCACGCGCGCGCATATGCGCGGCCTGCCCGACTACCAGCAACCGTCGCTTGAAGATCTCAATGAGGTTGCCTTACGCATGGCGCATGTCGTCAACCCGGCCTGTCAGACCATCGGGATCTCGATCAACACGCAGCATATGGAGGAAGACGCGGCCCGCACCTACATTGCTGAGGTCGAGGCGCGCATGGGATTGCCCACAACGGATCCGTTTCGTTTCGGGGCCGAACGTTTGGTCGATGCGCTTGAAGCCCTGTAATCTGGCCATTTCAGAATGATCGGTGTCAGTACAGATGTGTTTCGCCTGAGGGAGGTTTTCACGATCTCCCGTGGCTCACGCGATGCCGCGAAAGTTCTGACAGCCAGTGTTGAGCGGCAGGGCGTCACCGGCCGTGGTGAATGCGTGCCTTATGCTCGTTACGGCGAAAGCTTGGAGTCGGTCACAGAGCAAATCATGGGACTTCCCACCGACGTTACGCGCGCCGCATTGCCCGATCTTTTGCCGGCTGGCGCAGCGCGCAACGCAGTTGATTGCGCATTGTGGGATTTGGAAGCCAAAGCACAAGGTCAGCGGGTTTGGGATCTTCTGGGTCTACCGGAGCCTCGCCCAGAGATTACGGCGTTTACGCTGTCCCTGGACACGCCCGATGCGATGGAGGCCAGCGCACGCACCCACAGTGCGCGCCCGCTATTGAAGATCAAATTGGGGACGCCGGACGACATGGGTCGTCTTGAAGCCGTCCGCCGGGGTGCGCCCGACACGCCGATTATCATTGACGCGAATGAAGGCTGGACGGCGGAGGTCTACGCGGAGCTTGCGCCGCATCTGGTGGCGCTGGGCGTCAAACTGGTCGAACAACCTTTGCCGGCAGGCGATGATGACATGTTGAGCGAAATCGCGCGGCCCTTGCCGGTTTGTGCGGACGAAGCGTGCCATGACCGCGCGAGCCTTCCCGCGCTGGCAGGCAAGTACGACATGGTCAATGTCAAACTCGACAAAACGGGCGGCCTGACCGAAGCGCTTGCCTTGAAGGACCAGGCCCTAGCGGAAGGCTATGAGGTCATGGTGGGTTGCATGGTCGGCTCGTCTCTGGCCATGGCACCGGCAACCATTTTGGCGCAAGGCGTCGCGTTCACAGACCTTGACGGCCCGCTTCTTCTGGCCGAAGACCGCAGCACACCACTGAAATATGATGAGGCTGGCGTCCACGCGCCCGCACCAGAGCTATGGGGATAATGACATGAGCCGCATTGTGTATTGCAACGGAGAGTATCTGCCCGAAACCGAGGCTAAGGTATCAATCTTTGACCGAGGGTTTTTGTTTGCTGATGGCGTCTATGAGGTCACGTCGGTTCTCGATGGTAAGCTGATCGATTTCGATGGCCACGCAAAGCGCCTGGAACGCAGCTTGAGCGAATTGCAAATGCCGGTTCCGATAAGCTCCGACGAGCTTTTAGCGATCCATCGCCGTCTAGTTGAGGAAAACGCGCTGACCGAAGGCATGATCTATCTGCAGATCACGCGCGGTAATCCAGGGGATCGCGATTTCGCATTTCCGCCCGAGGACACGCCCGCAACTATCGTTTTGTTCACTCAGGAAGCCAACCTTTTGAATAATCCAAAGGTTGCCAAGGGCATGAAGGTCATTTCGATCGAAGACCAGCGTTGGGCGCGGCGCGACATCAAGACCGTGCAACTTTTGTATCCGTCATTGGCGAAAATGGCTGCCAAAGCCGCCGGTGCCGATGATGCGTGGATGATTGAAGAGGGTGCGATTACCGAAGGATCCTCAAACAACGCCTATATTGTGAAGGACCGGAAGATTATAACGCGCCATCTGGGCAATGAGATTTTGCATGGCATTACGCGCGCCGCGGTTTTGCGGTTTGCGGCTTCGGCTCAAATGGAAGTCGAAGAGCGTGCGTTCACCCTGGAGGAGGCCAAAGCCGCCGATGAGGCCTTCGTAACCTCTGCCTCGACCTTCGTCATGCCAGTGGTACAAATTGATGACACGCCACTGGGCGGTGGCACACCGGGTCCGGTGGCTTTGCAACTGCGCGACATCTACCTCAGCGAGATGCAAAAAGCCGCCGTCTGATCGGCAATCAGTTGTTTTTTACAACCGGGGCATCCCATCCCAGGATAACTTTGATGTCCTGCCGAAGCCGAATGCCATTCAGGCCGAACCGCGTGGCGTTGCTGCTCAGCTTCATATGCAAGGCGGCGATCTGACGGGTCGATAAGGTGCTGGCATCGACCTCCGCGAAGCCAAAGAGGTTCAGGTTATGTTGAACGGAGTTGACCAGCTGCGTGTTTGGTGCAGCGCTGGCCGCACCTGCCAGAAAAATGGCTGAGATCAGTGTAGCAATTCGCATTTCAGAGCTCCTTCTAAAGGTCAGTTTGAGGATGTTTTGTTCAGTATTGCGCCGATGTTGCCCTTGATATGCGCGGTGCCTTTACCGCTATGCAACAACACGGAAATCTCGGCGAGCGCGCTTGGGTCCAGCTGGGTTACGTCAACATCCTTGAAGCCGTAGTTGCCCAGCTCTGTTGCAACGCTGCGCTGTGCCGGGGTCAGTGGGTCCGACGAATTTCGGCTGAGGAAAAACACAAGTATCCCCACTGCCAGGACACCAAGGATGATCTTCTGAGACATATCCACGGGTTACCTGAAAATTGTGCCAATCAGGCTTCGTCCAAGCACCGCACCGATATGGCCGCGGATCTGCGATTGGCTTTTGTTTGAATATATCAGGTGTCGAATATGCATGATCTTCACAGTGCTCAAGGAGTCGAGATCAACGTTTTTATAGCCATATCTTGGCAGCTCAATTGCCAGGTCAGCCTTGATCGATTCCAGGTTGTCTTGAGCCACAACTGGAGTCGAAACGGCCAGGGCTACTGCAATCAACGATCCTGAAAAGGCGGATCTAAAAGTCATGTTGCCTCCTTATGGGCCTGTTCAAAGGCCTGATTTTGTGCGTCGGTGGCGTCTGTTTGGTATGTGTCGCGCCATTCGTTAAACGGCATACCATAAAATTCCTCTCTTGCCTCCATCTTGTCCATCACGATTCCGCGTTCTGCCGCGGCTTCCTGATACCAGCGGCTCAGACAGTTGCGACAAAAACCGGCCAAATTCATCATGTCGATGTTCTGCACATCGTTGCGTTTTTGCAGGTGATCTCGCAGCGTGCGAAAGGCTGCAGCTTCAAGTTCGAGGCGTGTTTGGTCGTCCATCATGAGGTCCTTTCTTGGTCGCGACAGGCAGCGCAAATGTGCAAACTGGTCCACTTCCTCAAAGATAGGAACGAAAATACCAAGACGCCAGTTGCTCTGCGCAAAGAGTTGCGCCATACCTGCACCCGGCCCAACACGAGACATATGTATAAAAACAAGAGGACGCAGGCAGCATGAGACGCCTTCGCAGTGTAAAAATCGTGGCCACGCTGGGCCCATCATCCGACACCTACGATTCAATTCGCGCGCTTTTTGAAGCCGGGGCCGATGTATTTCGGTTGAATATGAGCCATGGAAGCCACGCTGATATCGCAGAACGCCACAAGACAATCCGCCAGATCGAGGCTGATACCGGTCGCCCGATCGCAATTCTTGCAGACCTACAAGGCCCTAAACTTCGGGTTGGGAAATTCGCAAACGAAGCAGAAGAGCTTGAGGACGGACAAATGTTCCGCCTGGATCTGGATGATGCACCGGGCGATGCGACACGGGTTCAACTGCCCCATACCGAGATTTTCGCCGCGCTGGAGCCCGGCTCCTCATTACTGGTCAATGACGGCAAGATCAGATTGAAAGTTAAGGATTGCGGCAAGGAATTCGCCGATTGCGAAGTAATTGTCGGGGGCACAATCTCTAATAATAAAGGCGTTAATGTTCCCGACGTGGTGCTGCCACTTGCAGCGTTGTCGGCAAAGGACCGCAAAGATCTGGAATTCGTCTGCGAGCTTGGGGTCGATTGGCTGGCGCTCAGCTTCGTTCAACGCGCCGCCGATGTCGAAGAAGGCAAAGCGCTGGCAAAGGGCCGCGCAGCGATCATGTCGAAAATCGAGAAACCTGCAGCGATCAAAGACTTCGATGCGATTTTGGCGGCCTCCGATGCGATCATGGTTGCGCGCGGTGATCTTGGTGTTGAGCTGCCAATTCAGAATGTCCCACCGTTGCAGAAGCGTATGATCCGCAAGTGCCGCGCCGTTGCCAAGCCGGTAATCGTCGCGACTCAGATGTTGGAAAGCATGATTGATAGCCCGATGCCGACACGTGCCGAGGTGTCGGATGTTGCGACCGCAATCTATGAGGGCACGGATGCGATCATGTTGTCGGCGGAGTCCGCGGCTGGCAGTTTCCCGATCGAAGCTGTTACAACCATGGACAATGTCGCCGTAGAAGTGGAAAGCGACCCAAATTATCGCGACATCATCGCAGCGCAACGTGGCGGTAAAAAGACAACGGTCGCTGATGGCATCGTGGTCGCAGCGCGCGAGATCGCGGAAACCACTGATATCAAGGCGATTTGTTGTTTTACGCAGTCAGGCACCACAGCTTGGCTTGTGTCACGCGAGCGGCCCCATGTTCCAATCATCGCGCTGACTTCGGTCGAGCGCACAGCGCGTCAGCTATGTTTGAGCTGGGGGGCGCATTGCGTGATCACAGGCGAAGTTGATCGGTTCAAGATGGCTGTTGTCGCTGCTGCACGCGCGGCTCGGACTGGTGGCTTTGCAACCGAAACAGACCAGATTGTTGTTACAGCAGGTGTGCCGTTCAATCAGGCTGGGACAACCAATATCCTTCGTGTGGCTCCGTGCGAGGAAAGATTGATTTTTAGCTCCGACCCCGGTTAGATTTCTCCCCGTGTGGGAAGAAATGGTTTCCGTATGAACAACGACCTTATACTGGTTTTGGGTTTGATTATCGGGCTGCTGACGCTTCCATCCATATTGTCGGCTTTGAAGGAAGGAACCGCTCCGCGGGTGGCGGCTTTCTCTGCTGTGGTCTCGGGCGCGTTGATTGTTTTCGCGATTAGCAACCAGCCGGGCGGATATTCCATCACAGATTTGCCGCGCGTGTTTGAGGGCGTTGTGTCTTCCTTCGCCCGCTGAGAGCCGAAACGAAGGCTTGCAAAGAGAAAAAGCGCGGTCTATTAGGCGCGCTCTGACCCCTCGGGCCGGCGAATGGCATGCCGAGTCGCGAGGGTATACCGCTCAAATCGATGAGGAGATGGAAATGCCGAAGATGAAGACAAAGTCGGGCGCGAAAAAGCGCTTCAAGATGACCGCGACCGGGCGCGTCAAGGCCGCGCAAGCAGGCAAACGTCATGGTATGATCAAGCGCTCAACCAAATTCATCCGCAACGCACGCGGCACGACAACTCTCTGCAAGGCAGATGAGAACATCGTGAAGAAATACATGCCCTACGCGCGCTGAGGAGATCTGAACAATGGCACGAGTTACATCTGGGAAAGTCACCCACGCCCGTCATAAGAAAGTCATCAAGGCGGCCAAAGGCTATTATGGCCGCCGCTCCAACGTGTTCAAGACAGCAACACAAGCTGTCGACAAAGCGAACCAATACGCAACGCGGGACCGGAAGGCCCGGAAGCGAAATTTCCGGTCGCTGTGGATCCAGCGGATCAATGCTGGATGCCGCCAAATCGATGAGACACTGACCTATTCGCGCTTCATCAACGGGCTGTCACTGGCCGGTGTCGAAGTGGATCGCAAGGTCCTGGCAGATTTGGCAGTGAATGAGCCAGAAGCGTTTGCAGCTGTAGTCGCGAAAGCCAAAGACGCGCTCGCATAGACACGTCCCTTAGCGGGTACATTGACAAAAGCGCCGCACGCAACTGCCCTGCGGCGCTTTTTTCGTTTTTGGGTTGGTGGTCGGCCGGGTCCCAGCACTTGCAATCGGCCTGCCCCATGATAGGACGGGGCACATTCGAAGTGGAGGCCAGCATGGACAGTTTGGACGCGTTGCGTGGAAAGGTTCTTGACGCGATTTCGGCGGCAACAGACGAGGCCGCTTTGGAAGATGTGCGCGTCGCAAGCGTTGGCAAGAAAGGCGAAGTCAGTCTTAAAATGCGTGAGATGGGCAAGATGAGCCCAGAGGAACGCAAAACCGCCGGACCGGCGCTCAACGCGCTGAAAGATGAAGTTAACTCAGCCCTGGCCGCCAAGAAGGCAGCACTCGCGGATGCGGCACTTGACGAAAGGCTGCAGTCGGAATGGCTTGATGTGACCTTGCCCGGGCGGACACGGCCAGCGGGGACAATCCATCCGATCAGCCAGGTGACCGAAGAAGTCACTGCGCTGTTTGCCGATATGGGATTTGCGGTTGCCGAGGGACCTCAGATCGAAAGCGACTGGTATAATTTTGATGCGCTGAACATTCCCAGCCACCATCCTGCGCGCGGCGAGATGGACACGTTTTACATGCATCGGGCCGAGGAAGACGACCGTCCACCGCATGTTTTGCGGACCCATACCTCCCCGGTTCAGATACGCTCAATGCTGGACAAAGGTGCGCCGCTGCGCGTGATTTGTCCCGGGCGCGTTTATCGGGCGGATTACGACCAGACCCACACGCCGATGTTTCACCAGGTCGAGGGGCTGGCGATTGACCGTGATATCTCGATGGCCAATCTAAAATGGGTGCTCGAGGAGTTCGTCAAAGCCTTCTTCGAGGTTGACGATGTCGAGCTGCGGTTTCGTGCGTCGCATTTCCCCTTTACCGAGCCCTCAGCCGAAGTGGATATCCGGTGTTCCTGGGATGACGGTCAGCTGAAGATCGGGGAAGGTGACGATTGGCTTGAGATCCTTGGCTCTGGCATGGTGCATCCGAAGGTGCTGGCGGCAGGCGGAATCGACCCTGCGGAATGGCAGGGTTTTGCTTTTGGAATGGGGATTGATCGGATCGCAATGCTGAAATACGGCATTCCGGATCTGCGCGCGTTCTTTGACTCCGATCTGCGTTGGTTGCGCCATTATGGCTTTGCGAGCTTGGATCAGCCCGCGGTGCATTCTGGTCTCAGCCGATAGGGTTTAAAAACGCAAAAAGCGCCGCTCTGAAGGGGAAGCGGCGCTTTGAATTGCGAGCCTGCGGTCTGGTGTACCTTAGAAGGTCCCGCCGCAAATAGGCTTGAGTAGTCCCGAGCATCCGAGATCTGACAAATGGATCGATCCTTGCGTCACGGTGTGAGGCGAGTGATCGATTGAAACGATTGCCAAACCTACCGAGATAGAAAGTGCCGCGACAGAGGGACGAAACACAGTTTGGATTATGTCAGTGATAAGCATCATTGGACCTTACCTTTCTGGATACAGGAACACGGGGTACATTTACAACTTGTGGCCAAGATGCCGCGTAAATGTGGCGTAAATTTGGCAAGATTCCCAAATTAGTCAAATCTGCCTCATTTCGTCTTATACCCTTGTTTTACTGGGGGACTTTCCCTTGCGGTCCGGATGCGGTAGCAGGTGGCCTGGAAACAATCTTTGCGTGCAAAGGCGCTTTGTAAATGAAGTTCACACTGTCTTGGCTGAAGCAGCACCTGGAAACGGAATCGAGTCTCGATGAGATTCTGTATGCCCTGACCGATCTGGGCCTGGAAGTTGAGGATGTGATTAACCCTGCCGAGCGGTTGGGCGCGTTTACTATCGGGTTTGTCAACAGTGCCGAGAAACATCCGGACGCCGACAAGCTCAAAGTCTGCCAAGTGCAAACCGATGAGGGTGAAACTCAGATTATTTGCGGTGCGCCCAATGCCAGGGCTGGCATTCGTGTTGTCGTCGCCAAGCCGGGCACCTATGTGCCGGGCATTGATACCACAATCGGGGTTGGCAAGATCCGCGGTGTCGAGAGCTTCGGGATGATGTGCTCTGAGCGCGAGATGGAGCTGAGCGATGAGCATGATGGCATCATCGAACTTCCGTCCGGAGAAGTTGGTCAATCTTTCGCGGACTGGTTGGAAAGCCAGTCGCCGGAAAAGGTGGATCCGGTCATTGAGATCGCGATTACGCCCAACCGCCCCGACGCTCTTGGGGTTGAGGGCATCGCACGAGATCTTGCAGCCCGCGGTCTGGGCACGCTGAAACCCGCAACGGTCGACCCGGTGCCAGGCGCTTTTCCATGCCCGGTCACCGTCAGTATAGATGCGGATACACTGGATGGATGCCCGGTCTTCTATGGACGGGTGATAAACGGGGTCAAAAACGGCCCAAGCCCGGACTGGCTCCAAAATTCCCTGCGCGCGATTGGTCTCAGACCTATCAGCTTCCTAGTCGATGTGACCAATTTCTTCACGTATGACCGCAATCGGCCGCTCCACGTATTCGATGCGGATAAAATCGCCGGAAATACACTACGGGTGCATCGCGCTGTTGGCGGCGAAACTCTGGAGGCGCTTGACGACAAGACCTATGTCTTCCGTCCAGGTGATATGATCATTTCGGATGCCCAAGCACCTGAAAGCATCGGCGGGGTCATGGGTGGGCTTGCCACGGGATGTTCTGACGAAACGGTCAATGTGTTTGTTGAAAGTGCCTTCTGGAACCCGATCCAGATCGCTCATACGGGACGCGCGTTGAAGATCAATTCGGATGCGCGCTACCGTTTTGAGCGCGGTGTTGACCCGCTGTTCACACCGGTCGGGTTGGAACTGGCCACGCAGATGATCTTGGAACACGCCGGGGGCTCAGCCTCTGAAGTCGTCGTCGCTGGCGAATTGCCTGACCATGCGCGTGCGTACCGGTTGGACACGGACCGTGTGCAGTCCTTGGTCGGAATGGAAATCGCGCCACAGACGCAGCGGCAAACGCTGGAAGCCTTAGGGTTCTGTCTGGATGGAGACGACGTTCATGTGCCGTCTTGGCGGCCTGACGTGTTGGGCGAGGCGGACCTTGTCGAGGAGGTTGCGCGGGTTGCATCGCTGACAAAGCTCGAAGGCCGTCCGTTGCCACGGGCGCAAACCGGGGTGGCGAAGCCGGTTCTGACGGTACGCCAAGCGCGCGAGACGGTGGCTCGACGGACAACAGCCGCTTTGGGGTACGATGAATGCGTCACCTATTCATTCGTTGATCAGGCGGCAGCGGCGCTTTTTGGCGGCGGCACTGATGCAACCCAGCTCGAGAATCCGATCTCGGCAGATCTAAGCCATATGCGTCCAGCGCTTTTGCCGGGTTTGCTAAAAGCCGCTGCACGCAATCAGGCCCGTGGCTATCAGGACATGGCGCTCTTTGAGGTTGGTCCGGTTTTTCACGGAGGAGAGCCAGAGGAACAGCAATTGATGGTCACGGGTCTGTTGATTGGACATACCGGGCCAAAAGATGTGCATGGCGCACGGCGTGCTGTGGATGTCTTTGACGTTAAAGCCGACGCGCAGGCTGTTTTGTCAGCCATTGGTGCCCCAGCCAAAGCGCAGATCTTGCGCAATGCTGAGCCCTGGTGGCATCCAGGCCGTCACGGAAAAATCTGTCTCGGTCCGAAGAAAGTGCTGGCGGTATTCGGCGAGATCCACCCAAAAGTGCTGAAACAAATGGATGTCAAAGGCCCTGCGATGGCCTTCACCCTTTGGCCAGATGAAATCCCAAGCCGCAGAAATGCCTCTGCAACCCGGCCAGCTTTGGAGCTTCGCGATTTGCAAGCAGTTGAACGGGATTTTGCTTTTGTCGTGGATTCAGATGTTGAAGCGTTGACAGTGGTGAACGCTGCGATTGGATCAGACAAGACTTTGATCGAAGATGTTCGGGTCTTTGATGAGTTTATCGGCGGGTCGCTTGGCGACGGCCGCAAATCACTTGCGATCACTGTGCGCTTGCAACCAGCTGAAAAGACTCTGACGGATGAGGAAATTGAGGCCGTTTCCGCGAAGATTGTCGAGAAAGTCACCAAAGCGACTGGCGGCACTCTGCGTGGGTGAAGCCGTAATTTTAAAGGAGGCAACAGATGTCCCTGAAGGTTTATCTATCTGGTGAAATCCACACCGATTGGCGTGAGCAAATCATCACAGCGTCGCGGGATCTGGATGTGGAGTTCAGCGCACCGGTAACCGATCATGCAGCATCAGACGATTGTGGGGTCGCGATCCTGGGATCGGAAGATCAAAAATACTGGCATGATCACAAAGGGGCGATGGTCAACGCTATTCGGACGCGCAAGGGCATCTCCGACGCGGATGTCGTGGTCGTGCGGTTTGGCGAGAAATACAAGCAATGGAATGCAGCGTTTGACGCAGGTTTTGCTGCGGCCTTGGGGAAATCACTCATAATCGTGCACGGATCCGACCACCAACATGCACTCAAAGAAGTTGATGCTGCGGCTTTGGCTGTTGTCTCCGATCCAGCCAAAGTCGCAGATATCTTGCGTTATGTTCTGTCTGGAGTCCTGCCGGACTGACCTGCGAACTATACTAAGCTGCGCTAGTCCCGCGGTGGCGTGACCAGACCTTTCTGTACCGCTGGCCGCTCAAGGAACCTGTCCAGATAGGCCACAGTGTTCTTGTGGTCGTCCCAACCCAGAAGCTCACGCGTTCCATAAAAGTCCAAAGCTCTGAGCCAGGGCGCAATCGCGATATCAGCAATAGAATAGTCGCCCGCAATCCATTCTTTGCCCTCAAGCGACTTTTCGACAACCGCCAGTAAGCGCTTGGCCTCGTCGATGTAGCGTTGCTGGGGGCGCTTGTCTTCCCATTGCGATCCAGCGAATTTGTAGAAGAACCCCAGTTGGCCCAGCATCGGACCAAGGCCCCCCATCTGAAACATCAGCCACTGGACCACTTCGGCTTTCTGCGTCGCAGATGTGCCGATCAGCTTGCCGGTCTTCTCGGCAAGGTAAATCAGGATTGCACCAGATTCAAAAAGTGTCACAGGCGTCCCGTCTGGCCCATTTGGATCGATGATCGCGGGGATCTTATTGTTTGGGTTGAGGGACAAAAACTCGGGACTTTTCACGTCAGCATCCGCCAGAGTGACCAGATGAGCTTCATAAGGAACGCCCATTTCTTCGAGCGCTATTGACGCCTTAACGCCATTGGGGGTCGGAAAGGAATAGAGCTGCAAGATGTCCGGATTCTGCGCCGGCCATTTGGCGTTTATCGGGAATTGTGAGAAATCAACCACGGTGTCGTCCTTATGAGAATTTCCCCTTAAAGTAGGTGTTAACACTCGTTAATAAAGGGTTCACACTCTCTCGGAAAACACAACGAGACGTGCGCCAACGCACGCGGGACATGTAGCACAAGGAAACAGGGAATGATCCAGGAATTTAAGGACTTTATCGCCAAAGGCAATGTGATGGACATGGCTGTTGGTATCATCATTGGTGCGGCCTT
The DNA here is from genome assembly GCA_039193885.1 of Pseudomonadota bacterium. GTDB lineage: Bacteria > Pseudomonadota > Alphaproteobacteria > Rhodobacterales > Rhodobacteraceae > Litoreibacter. The sequence continues at coordinate 142,070 of JBCCWL010000002.1, read as the reverse complement.
TACGGCTATTGTCACATCGTTGGTTAATGATCTGATCAATCCGATCATCAGCCTTTTCATGGGTGGGATCGATTTCTCAAGCATGGGGATCAGGTTAAGCGACGGCGAAGACGGCGCAATTTTCGCGTATGGGAACTTCATCATGGCGCTGATCAATTTCCTGATCATCGCCTGGGTCGTGTTCATGCTTGTAAAGATGGTCAATCGCGTAAAGGACTCGGCCACTGAAGAGGAAGAGGCCGCTCCTGAAGAGCCTGCAGGCCCGACCCAGGAAGAGCTTCTGACCGAGATCCGCGACGCGCTTACAACGCGATAGCAGCTTTTCGAACTGCATACTGAAAATGGCTCCGGGCTCCGGGGTCATTTTTTTGTGCCTTGTTCCGGCTTGCATGCGGCGCACCATCGCGTGCACTATTCTGCGTAAAACGCGTGTATTCAAGAAAGACTTTTCGACGATGAACAAGATTGACGCAACAGATGCCCGAATTCTTTCGATCCTGCAGAAGAATGGTCGCGTTTCAAACGCTGATCTGGCCGAGCTTGTTAATCTGAGCGCGTCAGCCTGCCATCGCCGTGTTCAGCGTCTGGAGAAAGAGGGTATCATTCGCGACTATGTGGCGATGCTTGATCCCCGCAAAGTAGACCGCCCAACGACGGTATTTGTGGAAATAACACTGAGCGGCCAGGCCGATGAGGTGCTTGACGCGTTCGAGCGTGAAGTAGCGCGTATTCCCGATGTTCTTGAATGTCACCTTATGGCGGGTTCGGCTGATTACTTGCTGAAGGTTGTTGCGGCCGATACAGAGGATTTTGCGCGGATCCACCGACGGTCTCTGGCGCGTTTACCCGGGGTTGCTCAGATGCAATCAAGCTTCGCGCTCCGCACGGTTTTTAAAACCACCGCCCTGCCGGTTCATTCCTGACATCACCCCAACAAGGCTTGTGCAGCAAACAAAACCACAGTGCCTGCCACCATGGCGCGTACAACGGCCTTGAACCTATACCCAACGATCACAACCGTCGCGGCGGCAAGAAGTCTGGACGGATCCGTGACCCCATTCGTTGCGTCCGGCCAGATCACCAATGGGGCCACCAGACCTGGCAGAACCGCCACTGAAGTATATCGCAGATGGCGCAATACCCAGTCCGGCATCTTGCGCGAACCGATCATGCCGATGAACGAAAACCGGATCAGAAACGTTCCAATTCCCAGGATCGCGATGATCCACCAGATCTCGAATGTCGAAAAATTCATTGCAGCCGTCTTTCAATCTCGGCACCGACGATCATCGCCAAGAGCGCGGCCAGCAGCAGACCCAGGTTGAACGGAACCCAGAACAGTGCCAGTGAGGCGACAATCGAGACAAAGGCCGCAGCGATATGCGCCCCGGTTCTGAGCGCCGGTGCGACCATGGCCAAGAACGCTATGGGGACAATGAAATCTATATTCAGGTTGGTTGGAATGGTTTCCCCGACGACCGCGCCGACCCAGGTTCCCAGATACCAAAGTGGGCAGATCGGAAGCATACACCCGAAGAAGAATAAGGTTTTTTCACCAATGCTTTGCTCTGGACGTGTTTCGTATTCTGACGCGGCGAGGTTGTAGGTCTGATCGACAAGGAAATATGCGATCAGCGCGCGTTTCCACAAAGGCTGGCTGCCAAGATGCGGTGTTATCGCGGCTGAATACATGGCCATACGCAGGTTCACGGCGAGGGCAGAGGCCAGAACGACGAGAGTTGGTGCGTTGTCTTGCATGATCTGGAGAGCCACAAACTGGGATGCACCGGCAATGACCAGAAAAGAAAACCCCATAACCTGCGCCAATGGCAGGCCGGCCTCTGTCGCGACCACGCCAAAGAGGATCGCGAAAGGGATGACAACAATGATGAATGGAAGTCCGGCCAAGAACCCGCGCCATAGTGCTGAATTGGCTGTGGTAGAGCGCATGATCTCGTCCTAGTGTTACGACAGCCGGTTACTGTATGGGGAGCGCAGGATCAAATGGCAATTCGTGATCAGGCTGGTCACAGTTACCTCGTAGCACCGACGCCGGATGCTGCAGAACTGACCCGCGCGGTTCAGGGAACCGATCAGGATGGGCAGGTTCAAAACATCCGCGTTGTCGAAGAACGCCCGCTCACGATCTATCTCAACAGCCGCGAAATCGTTACAGCGATGACGATTGGCGATCACCCCGAGTATCTGGGTGTTGGGTTTCTGCGCAACCAGGCCATGTTGGGCGACGATGATGTGATCACGGGTGTCGACTACGATGAAGAACTGTCCGTTGTCGTGGTGCGGACAGAGACAGAGACCGATCACGAGGCGAAGCTGCAGAAAAAGACCCGGACATCAGGCTGTGCTGTTGGCACGGTATTCGGTGATATGATGGACGGTCTGGACGGGGTTCAAATGCCGTTATCGAAGATCCGGCAGAGCGATCTCTATGCCCTGTCCGAGTTCATTAACCGCACGCCGAGCCTATATCTTGCAGCCGGAGCGATCCACGGAACGGTCCTGTGCCAAGAGGCAAACCCGCTTGTCTACATGGAGGATGTGGGCCGGCATAATGCGGTTGATAAGGTCGCAGGCTGGATGACCTCGCATCAGGTCTCTGCCGCAGACAAGTTGCTTTATACGACCGGCCGGCTGACTTCCGAAATGGTGATCAAAACAGCCCTTATGGGTATACCTGTTTTGGTCTCGCGCTCGGGCTTTACAGCCTGGGGTGTCGAGATTGCACAGCAGGTTGGCCTGACATTGATCGGGCGCATGCGGGGCCGTCGCTTCATGTGTCTGTCCGGTGAGGATCGCTTGATCCGGGATGCCGCGCAATGATGCAACCTGCTGGCGTTATTCTGGCCGGAGGGCAGTCCCGTCGTATGGGCGGTGGCGATAAAGGGTTGCTTGATCTCGCAGGCGAGAGCCTGTTGTCGCGCGTCATTGCAAGACTGGAGCCACAAGTCGCTGAACTTGCGTTGAACGCCAACGGTGCATCATCGCGTTTCGAAGGTATCAACTTGCCAGTTATTGCAGACTCGATTGAAGGGTTCGCAGGCCCGTTGGCTGGGGTGCTGGCTGGGCTTGATTGGGCGGCTGGGCGCGGTCATTCGCATATTGTCACCGCCGCGGCAGATACACCGTTTTTTCCGTGTGATCTGGTGCCGCGCCTGTTGCTTGCCGCGCGCACGCCAATTGTCTTGGCTGCAACCCCTGACGCGACGCGGGGCATGGTTCGGCACCCGACATTCGGGCTTTGGCCGGTTGACTTACGCGAAGACTTGCGTGACGCACTTGGCAGCGGGGTGCGTAAAGTGGTCGCTTGGACGGATCGTCACGGAACCTCGCTCGCCGAATTCCAAGTGGATCAATTTGATCCGTTTTTCAACGTCAATACACCCGAAGACATGATCCGCGCGGAGTCGTTGCTGTGAGGATTTACGGGATCGTCGGATGGAAGAATTCAGGCAAGACAGGCCTTATGGAACGTCTTGTTCATGACTTGACGCGCCGCGGATTTAGCGTGTCGACGGTGAAACATGCCCATCACAGCTTCGATGTCGATCATCCTGGCAAAGACAGCCACCGTCATCGTCTGGCAGGGGCAGCGCAGGTGCTTTTATCCTCGCGCAACCGATGGGCCTTGATGAGCGAATTGCGCGGTGCCGAAGAGCCTTCACTTGAACAGCTCCTGAACCAGCTTTCCCCTGTGGATCTGGTGCTGGTCGAAGGCTACAAGCGCGGCGGCCACCCGAAGGTTGAGGCCCATCGAAGGGAAACCGGACAGCCCCTGATTGCCCGTGATGATGATACCGTAAGGGCAATTGCATCAAATGAGCCTCTGGATGTCGACCAGCTGGTTCTTGATCTTGACGACACTGCAGCCATTGCGGATTTCATTTTAAAAGAGGTGGGTTTGTGAGCCTCTTTGACACCCATATTGCCGTGGACTGGTCGGGTGGGAATGACCGCGGGGCCCGTCCCAAGAAAGACGCGATATGGGTGGGTGTGGCCGGCGAAGCACCGCGCTATTTTCGCAATCGTCAATGTGTTGAAGCATGGCTGATGGACCGGCTTACCACCGAGCTTGCTGCACAGCGGCGTGTTCTGGCCGGGTTTGATTTTGCCTTTGGCTATCCGTCTGGCTTCGCGCGGCACCTGACTGGATCTGATGATCCTTTGGCCGTGTGGCGGGCCTTGAACAGGCGAATTGAAGACAGCCCTTCGGTCAATAACCGGTTTGACGTCGCGGCCAGCATAAATGCGACGTTGCCCGGCATTGGGCCGTTCTGGGGAAATGCCCTGCGGCGCGATATCGATGACTTGCCGCGACTTGGTCGCGCGCGCAGCCATATGCCGTTTGAAGAGAAACGTGTGGTCGAGCGCGCAGCTCACGGCGCGTTTTCGGTTTGGCAACTGGCTGGTGCAGGCGCGGTCGGGTCGCAAGTTCTCATGGGTTTGCCGGTTCTGGAGCGGCTACGAGAAGCTTTCTGCGATCGCTGCGCGGTCTGGCCGTTTCAGCCTCTAGACCGTCAATTTGCTTTTGTTGAAATCTGGCCGTCCTTGTGGAACGCAGAAGTATCACGACGCGCGCGACCGGGGTCTATCAAAGACGCCATCCAAGTCGATGTTGTCGCACAGTCATTGGCCTCGCTGGATCAATGCGACCGCCTGGAAGGTCTATTGTCCGAGGGCTACCAAGCCCCCGAAGAAGGTTGGATACTGGGAGCGGGCCATGATGATTTGTCTACGGCACAGGTGGCTTCATGACAAAACCAAAGCTCCGAAATGACTGTTTTGCATTGCCACAGGGCGTCGATTGGACCCCGGTAGACGAGGCGCTTGATCATCTGCGTGATAGCTTGACGACTGTTGTCGGCACTGAAAAGCTTTTGCTTTCGGACGCGGGCAGGCGGATCTTGGCGGAAGATGTCATCGCCCAACGCGCTAACCCACCGGCTGCGAATTCTGCCGTCGATGGCTACGGATTTGACGGCTCTATGCTGGACGGCGATATGACTTTGCCTTTGGTGGACGGTCGTGCGGCGGCCGGTGTTCCTTATGAAGGTGTCGTGCCCAAAGGGTCAGCTCTGCGGATCCTGACCGGTGCAGTGCTGCCGGACGGTGTCGACACCGTCGTACTTGAAGAAGACTGCTTGATCACCGCTGAGCAGGTCGCATTCGCGGCCGGATTGAAGCCGGGTGCGAATGCGCGGCGCGCGGGTGAAGATCTGGCGGTCGGTGAATTGGCTTTGAAGGCCGGTCAGACACTCAGACCGCAGGATTTGGCTTTGGGCACGGCCGTGGGCACCCGGTCTGTGACCGTGTACCGGACCCTGAGGATTGGGGTGCTCTCAACAGGTGATGAGCTTGCCGAACCGGCAGCAGATGTCGCCGCGGACAAGACGTTTGATGCCAACAGACCGATGTTGTTGGATCTTTGCCGTCGATGGCACTGTGCCGCAGTGGATCTGGGCCAAGCGCCAGATGATCGCGCTGCGCTCAAGGCGATCCTTGATGAGGCCGCTCAACACTGTGATGTCGTTTTGACCTCCGGTGGAGCTTCGGCCGGTGACGAAGATCATGTGTCGGCAGTGTTGAAAGAGGCGGGTGCCCTGTCCCATTGGCGGATCGCGTTGAAGCCGGGTCGACCTTTGGCGCTTGGCGTTTGGCAAGGCATGCCGATCTTTGGACTTCCGGGCAATCCAGTGGCCGCGTTCGTCTGCAGCCTTGTCTTTGCCTATCCGGCAATCAGGCAATTATCGGGCGCAGACTGGCAAGCCCCGCAAGGGTTCCTTCTTCCGGCATCTTTCGAAAAGCGCAAAAAGCAAGGAAGACGAGAGTATCTTCGTGCGCGCCTTACCGGTGAAGGCTCGGTAGAGGTATTTCGATCAGAGGGTTCGGGACGTATTTCCGGACTGAGCTGGTCAGACGGGCTGGTCGAGCTGCCGGACGGGGCAGCGGATATACGCAATGGCGACCTGGTCCGCTACATTCCCTATGCCAGTTTCGGCCTCTAGACTTTAGTCGAAGGTTCCGGCAACCCGGCCCAATAGCATAAAGGCCCGCGCGGTGCGCGTATCGGACAGATTGGTGATATCCTCATCGCTCGCATTCTCTGAAAACGCTGCGAATGTTTTGTCGAATTCACGCAAGAAATGATGCGCACTGTCACGGAAAATAGGGTCCGAACGCATGCGACCGGCGGCTAATGCGATACCCGACCGATCGCGAATTCCCCCGAGCGTGGCGATGGCGCGCCCGCGCTCTCCGGCTGCGAATTTTCTCCAGATTTCAGGTCGCGCCAGATCCGGTCTGAGGTCATCCATATAGATGCCATCCTGGCTGAGCAGCGTCAGAACGTCCTGGCTGGCGCGCACGAGTTTGTTGGCATTTGGATCGGCCAGGGCTGCACGCAGCTGGCGAAACCCACCGGCATCATTTTCATTTTCCGGGAAATTCAGCGCGCCGATAAAGGCTTTGATAGATAATGGTTGGTTTGGTGGCGTGGCAACGGTCTCCAGCGCCAAGGTTGGCTGGCTTTCACCGGCGGGAACACCTGGTCGCACCAAGACGGCCTGCGGATCGTTGGGCGCGGGTTTGCGCGCTTCACGCGACGTCGCAAATGTAGCAATAGTGCTTTGTGTTTGCTTTTGCGCTTCCACAATCTCGTCGAGTTTCTTCTCAACAGCGGGCTTAATTCCGAGGCCGGCCGACTGGTTCTGAGCAATGTAGGCGTTGCGCATGGCGTCGATTGCGGCTTGCAACCTGGCAGATTCTTCGCGCATCACGCGCGTTGTTTTCAAGACGGTTACAGCGATCCAGATCAAGGCGATGGGCAAAATAATTGCCAGGGCCGACATGACGACGCTGCCGGGCGTAGCAGCTTGCATGTCGGGTTTGATCACGATGAAGAAAACGATCACGCCCAGCAGCCAAAGACCGGTAATTACCAGCGCTATGACGTCGCCGGGATCACGGGTCATCGAGCTGCGCCCGATGGACGCTATTGTGGCTTTTTGAGCGACTTGTGTTTCTTGGACCTGGTCTGACATGGAGTTGGCCGGTTAAGTGTTTCTATTTATAGATGATTTCAAGGATCTCGTAGTCTCGCGTGCCGCCGGGCGTACGCACCTCGACACTGTCGCCTTCTTCCTTGCCAATCAGCGCGCGTGCCAAAGGGGATTTGATATTGAGCAAACCGTTTTCGATATCCGCCTCAGATTCGCCCACAATCTGGTAGGTTTTCTCTTCTTCGGTATTCTCATCGATGATTTTTACCGTCGCTCCGAACTTCACCGACCCTGACAATTTTGTCGGGTCGATCACTTCGGCCAGGCCAAGCGTGCCTTCGATCTCCTTGATGCGCCCTTCGATGAAGCTCTGCTTTTCGCGGGCAGAATGATATTCCGCGTTTTCGGACAGGTCGCCATGCTCTCGAGCTTCCGCAATGGCCTTGATGATCGCGGGGCGCTCAACGGATTTGAGAGTCTTCAACTCGGAATCCAGGGCCTGATGACCCTTCGGCGTCATTGGTATTTTTTCCATGTCTCGTCTACTTTTCCTGGTGCGCCGGTGCGATATCCCACGGGCCTCACTTCACCTAAAAATACGCGCTTATGCAAGCGGCAGGCCGCTCTGTCCGGTACGCACGGCTATCTTATGCCGGAAGGTCCGAAGGTGTTTCAGTAAATCCGTGTGTGGATGCGACCGGTCGGATTGGGTCCCCATCGACGCCACAAGCGGCCAAACCAAACAAAAACAAGCTCGCAATGATGAGTTTCACAGTTTTTCCTTCCACCGCTGGATTTGTTTGCGCACCTGCATCGGCGCGGTTCCCCCGTAGCTTACACGACTGGCCACGGAATTCTGCACACCAAGCACATCAAAAACGTCTTCTGTGATGTCACTGTGAACTGATTGCATTTTGCTCAGATCGAGTTCTGGCAAGTCACAGCCGGCATCCTCAGCGATTTTGACCAGGGAGCCGGTGATATGATGGGCGTCTCTGAACGGAAGGTTCAGGTGGCGCACGAGCCAGTCGGCCAGATCGGTCGCCGTCGAAAACCCGGAGGCCGCTGCCTGTTCCAAGGCCGCACGATTTGCCGTCATGTCAGCAACCATTCCACTCATCGCTGCGAGCGCCAGCAGAAGGTTGTCGGCAGCGTCGAAGACTTGTTCTTTGTCCTCTTGCATGTCCTTGGAATAGGCCAGAGGCAGACCTTTCATAACGGTCATCAAGGCAACATTAGCCCCGAAGATGCGGCCAATCTTGGCCCGGATCAGCTCGGCGGCGTCCGGGTTTTTCTTTTGAGGCATGATCGACGAACCGGTCGAGAACCGGTCCGACAGGATCACGAACTTAAACTGAGCTGATGACCATACCACCAACTCTTCTGCCAGACGTGACAGGTGCATGGCACAGATTGATCCAGCAGCCAGAAATTCCAGCGCAAAATCGCGGTCAGATACTGCATCAAGGGAGTTGGCTGACGGCCGGTCAAACGCCAGTGCCTCAGCCGTTGCGTTGCGATCGATGGGAAAGGATGTGCCGGCAAGAGCCGCGGCCCCCAGTGGGCACTCGTTCATCCGACTGCGCGCGTCCTCGAACCGCGAAACATCGCGCCCAAGCATCTCGACATAGGCCAGCATGTGGTGGCCCCAAGTCACAGGCTGCGCGGTTTGAAGATGCGTGAAGCCAGGCATGACCCAATCCGCACCCGCTTCGGCCTGCGCCAACAGCGCTGATTGCAATGCCTTTATTCCCAGGATGGTCGCATCAATCTGTTCCCTGACCCACAGACGAAAATCGGTTGCAACCTGGTCATTTCGCGACCGCGCGGTGTGCAATCGCCCCGCCACATCGCCGATATGCGACCGCAATCTGTCCTCGACATTCATGTGAATATCTTCAAGAGCCGTCTGGAACGGGAAATTTCCGCTCTCGATCTCTGACAATACTGTGAGAAGCCCGTCCTCGATCTTCCGCACGTCGTCGCTGTCCAGTATACCCGTTTGGCCGAGCATGGCGACATGGGCTTGTGAGCCTGCGATGTCTTGTTTGGCCAAACGCTTGTCGAATGAAATCGAGGCGTTGATCGCTTCCATGATCGCGTCGGGACCGGATCCGAAACGTCCGCCCCACATTGTGTTTGAAGTTTTGTTGTCCATATCGGGCTCTTTGGAAGGTACTGAGATGCGTCCTGTGAGAACTTGTGTCCTATACGCGGCCCTTGCATGGGGTGCAATTGCTGGCATCGCGAACGCCGCAGATCAGGCTGCGCTGCGCGCATTGACCGTGGGCGAGTTGGCGAAAATCCAGATCCATGAGACGGCCGAACCCGTAACGACGACCGCGTTTCTGGACGCGGACGGAAATACCCGCACGTTGGCCGATTACCGTGGCAAATATGTGCTTGTGAACTTCTGGGCGCTTTGGTGCGCGCCGTGCCGCGAAGAAATGCCGGCTTTGAACAACTTGGATGCCGAACTTGGAGGTGAGGCCTTCGAGGTCGTGACGATTGCAACGGGGCGAAATTCACGTCCGGCCATAGATGCATTCTTTGCCGAGCATTCTTTGACATCGCTACCGATTTTGCTGGACCCCAAGATGGAATTGGCGCGCGATACAGGCGCACTTGGCCTGCCGGTCAGCCTTCTGATCAGCCCGGACGGTCAGGAGATTGCTCGTGCACAGGGCGAGCTGCACTGGGACAGCGCGGAATCAGTCCAGTTCTTTGAAACTTGGATGTCGAGCCCAGAAAGCTAAGTTTCGACGGGCTTTGCTCCGACACGTATCAAAGGGCGCTGGGCTTAGGACTTGGCTCGGATCTTTTGCAACAGCGGCATCAGCTTTGACATGTCAGGGCCGTGGTCCAGTCCGGTTAACGCTTTTCGCAGTGGCATAAAAAGGCTTCGGCCTTTGCGCCCGGATTGTGCCTTCACCGCCGAGGTCCAGTCGCCCCAGGTTTCGGGGCCGAAGGGGAGATCAGGCAAAACTGTCAGTGCTGCGGCGACAAACTCAGCGTCATCGGCGTCAATGCTCGGTTCAGCGCCGGTTTGACACAGCGCCCACCAGTCCTTGATATCGGATTTCGTCGTGATGTTTTCACGAATGACCTCCCAGAACTCCGCCTGGATGTCTGAGGGAACCCCATACGCGTCGAGGACCGACGCTACGTTTTCCAGCGGTTGTTCGTGCAAAAAACGGGCCGTCAGAGGAAATAGATCCTGCTCATCAAACTTGGTTGGGGCGGAGCCGAATTTCGAAAGGTCGAACCCGTCGATCAGCTCGCTCATGGAGGTTCTTAGCTCCACCGGATCTGAAGAGCCGAGGCGCGCCATATGTGACAGAAGTGCCAGGGGTTCGATGCCTTGCTCACGAAGGTCGCGGAGTGACAGCGTGCCAAGGCGTTTCGACAGCGCTTCGCCCTGCGGCCCGGTCAATAGGGAATGGTGGGCGAAGTTCGGCACCGAATGCCCGATCGCTTCGATGATCTGGATTTGCGTCGCCGTGTTCGTCACATGGTCGGAACCGCGCACGACATGTGTGATGCCCATATCGGTGTCATCGACAACCGATGCCAGTGTATAAAGGATCTGGCCGTCTCCGCGGATCAAGACCGGGTCTGAAACGGAGGCCGCGTCGATGGAGATGTCACCCAGAATACCATCGGTCCATTCAATGCGCGCCTGGTCAAGAAGGAACCGCCAATGGCCTGGACGTTCGGCCCGCAGGGCGTCCTTGGCTTCCGCTTCCAGATGCAAAGCCGCGCGGTCATAGACAGGCGGTTTGCCCATGTTGAGTTGTTTTTTTCGTTTTAGATCTAGTTCGGACGGCGTCTCAAAGGCTTCATAGAAGCGCTTGGCGTCACGCAGTTGATCGGCGACGGCCTCGTAGCGATCGAGACGAGAGGATTGGGTTTCAACCCGGTCCCATGTCAGCCCCAGCCATTCCAGATCATATTTTATGGCATCCGCGTATTCCTGCTTTGAGCGCTCCGGGTCAGTGTCATCCAGGCGCAGAATGAAGGTTCCGCCCTGCTTTCGAGCGATGAGGTAGTTGAACAGAGCCGTACGCAGGTTCCCGACATGAAGATAGCCGGTGGGCGACGGGGCAAAACGGGTGACAGTCATCGAAGCTTCCTTGGTTTTGCCAGTCCTCAAGCATACTGACCTTTGAATGTCCACATACAGATCGTGTGTGCCGGATCGCTCCGTGCGGCCCCTCAGCTGTCGTCGCGCCAGCGGTTTGCTATTGGATAGCGTCGGTCAAGCCAGAAGGCCCGATCGGTCAGACGGGCCCCGGGCGCCGATTGAAACCGCTTATATTCGGAAATGTAGATTAAGTGCTCAATATGCTTAACGGTCGCGCGGTCATGGCCCGCAGCCACGACCTGTGAGGTCGATTGGTCCTTGTCGACCAGTCGCTCCAAGATGTCGTCAAGCACTTCATAGGGCGGTAAGCTATCCTCGTCCTTCTGGTCCTCGCGCAGCTCCGCAGTCGGAGGCTTATCGATGATACTGACGGGAATAACTTCTCCGGCGGGCCCTGCCATCCAGTCCCGGTGATTGGCGTTGCGCCACCGGCAGGTCTCAAAGACACGCATTTTGTAGAGGTCTTTGATCGGATTGTAACCGCCCGCCATGTCGCCATAGATGGTGGCGTACCCCACAGCGACTTCGGATTTGTTTCCGGTCGTCAGAAGCATTTCACCGGACTTGTTGGACAGCGCCATCAACAACAGCCCGCGCAGCCGCGACTGGATGTTTTCTTCTGTCAGATCGGGCTCAAGCCCTGCGAACAGCGGTTCAAGTGTTTCGGTCACGGCCTGCCTGGCCTTGGAAATCGGGATGGTGTCAAGCCTGCATCCCAGCCGTGTTGCCACGTCGCGGGCGTCATCGAGCGAGGCCTGAGAAGTGTATTCCGATGGCAGCATCACGCATCGCACATTCTGTGCGCCAATTGCATCCGAGGCAATCAGCGCAACGATCGCCGAGTCTATGCCGCCCGACAATCCCAGCAATACCTTCGAGAAACCGGTTTTCCTAAGGTAATCGCGAAGTGCTTCAACCATCACACGGTAGTCTTGTTCCCAAGAGTCCGGCTGTGGCACGATCTGCCCAGGCTCGGCACGCCACCCTTCAGCTGTCTTGATGAAATCAACCTCGACCATGCATTCGTCAAAGGCCGGCAATTGAACCGCAATCTCGCCGCCCGGGTTCAAGACGAAGGAGCCGCCGTCAAAGACCTGGTCGTCCTGCCCCCCGACAAGATTGAGATAGACCAGTGGCAAGCCGGTTTCGACAACGCGTGAGACCATATGGGACATGCGGATATCGTGCTTGCCTCGGAAATAGGGCGAACCGTTGGGCACCAGCAAAAGCTCCGCACCAGTTTCCGCCAACGTCTCAGGGACGTCTGGGTGCCAGGCGTCCTCGCAAATTGGAGATCCCAGACGCAAAGGGTCCAATCTATAGGGTCCGGTGATCGGCCCTTGCGCATAGAGCCGCTTCTCATCGAAAACGCCATCGTTGGGTAGCATATGCTTCAGGATCCGCGCTTTGACCTTACCGCCCTCCAGAACGGAATAGGCGTTGTAGAGCTTGTCCTCGACAAACAGAGGGTGTCCGATCCCGATCGCGGGGCCATCAGAACAGGCTTCAGCGAGCGCGTCGACGATAGCGGTGGCCCGTTTCGAAAACGCAGGCTTCAAAACCAGATCCTGGCTTTGATACCCGGTTATGAACATCTCGGGCAGGGCCAGCATATCGGACCCTGCCGCCTTAGCATGGGCGTGGGCGTCACGGGCTTTGGCAGCATTACACTCAAAATCCCCCAAGATCGGGTTGAGTTGCGCAAGCGTGATGCGAAAAGTCTCGGACATTTGGACTCCCTGTACTGCCGTTGCCTGTTTTAGCAGACGCCCGCCCGGTGGAAAGCGCGAAGCGCACGGTTGCTTGTCACCGGGCATCGGGTCACGTAGGTTTTCGTTCAAGCAACGCATTTTTCGGGGGAGCTCAATGCGCCATCTTGTCCTTGTTTCGATTTTCTCGGCAGCGGTTTCGGTGTCCGCATCAGGCGGTTTCGCCCAAGAAACCGGAACCGAACAGTATAATGATGGCGGAGTTTATACCGGCACATTCCGGGAAGGTAAGCGCGATGGCCAGGGGACGTATATCCTTCCAAATGGCTATGAATACACAGGAAACTGGACCGAGGGCGAAATCAGCGGTCAGGGCACAGCACGCTTTCCAAACGGATCGCTATATGAGGGTCAGTTTGCTGCCGGTAAACCGAACGGATTCGGAAAGCTGATCTCGGCAGATGGCAGTACTTATGAAGGCGACTGGGACGCCGGGCGTATCACAGGCCGTGGCGTGGCGACCTATGCAAACGGTGTGCGTTATGAAGGCCAGTTTCGTAACTCTCAACCCCATGGAACCGGCGTTATGATTAGCCCGAACGGCTATCGTTACGAAGGCCAGTGGGTTGATGGTGTGAAAGAGGGCCAGGGCAATATCACCTACCCCGATGGAGGCGTGTATTCCGGTGACATGAAAGCGGGGGTCCGCGAAGGTGTTGGCTCACTCAAAATGTCCGACGGGCTTGTTTACGAGGGCACCTGGCGCAACGGCCAGATTGAAGGTGAAGGAAAGCTCACACAATCGAATGGTGAGGTCTATGAGGGGACATTTGTCGCCGGTTCGCGTGAAGGCGAAGGCAAGATGACCTACTCGAATGGCGACATTTATGTGGGTGAGTTCAAAGGCGATACCCGTGACGGCCAGGGTAAGTTTACCGGCACCGATGGGTTTGTGTACGCAGGCGCCTGGGTCGAGGGCCGCATTCAAGGAAAGGGCGAAGTGACCTATCCTGATGGGTCGGTCTATGTCGGCGACTTCCGGGATGATCTGGCAGACGGTACCGGGATCATCACCTATCCGGATGGATCGACCTATGAAGGCCAATGGATCGGTGGCGTGATTGAGGGCCAGGGCGTTGCGATCTATGCCAACGGGTTGATCTATGAGGGCAGTTTCAAGAACGCGAAACTGGATGGTGCAGGCAAAATGACCTACCCGGACGGTCTGATTTATGACGGGAACTGGGCGGATGGCGTTCGGTCTGGTGACGGCACCGCGACCTATCCCAATGGCACCGTCTATACCGGCGAATTTAAAGATGACCAGCGCGATGGTCAGGGCACGCTCACACTCGAAGACGGCTTCTCTTATACAGGCGATTGGGAAGCTGGATTGATGACCGGGCAGGGAAAAATGGTCTATGCCTCGGGGGATGTCTATGAGGGCGAGTTCTTGAATGGCAAGCGCCACGGTCAAGGCACATTGAACTATGTCACCGGAGAGGTGGCCGATGGAGAATGGGACGAAGGCTTGCTAAAATCGGCGATTGATGAGGCTGAAACCACGTCCGAGAGCAGCGATAATTGACCCGGATCGGGTTACCACGCGATTTCTTGTCCTGAGTAATCAAGGAATTTTCCGCTGTCCTGCAGGCTCAGGTTGTCGATCACACTAATCAGCTGTTCGGCAGCATTTTTCGGCGACGTCATTTTGTGACGTCCGGCATAGGCTGCAGTAAACGGTGTTTGAACAGTGCCCGGGTGCAGGCAAACTGCAATCGTGTGTTTATGCGTCCGGCTCAGCTCAATCGCCGCGGTATGGATCATCTGGTTGAGAGCAGCTTTCGCACTTCGGTAGGAATACCACCCACCGATATGATTGTCTCCGATCGATCCCACACGCGCCGAGAGCGCGGCAAATACCGACCGCCGGTCTGCGTACAGCAAATGCAACGCGTGTTTCAAAATCAGAGCCGGGCCAATTGCGTTGACCCTGAACTGATCGATCACGGCGTCTGGAGAGACCGATCTGAGCGTCTTTTCCGGCTGCGCACCGTTCACGACCAAGGCCCCGGTCGTCACAATAATGGTGTCGAAACGGCCTTTTTGACGACCCAGATGATGCGCAATGGAGGGCTCATCGCAAATGTCCAAACCATCGCTGGAACGCGACAAAGAGACGACCTCTCCCGGGAGGGCTTGCGCCATCGCCGAACCGATTCCACCAGAGGCCCCAATGATCAAGTGTCGCTGCATCCTTCTCGATCTAGAGATATCTGATCAGATTTCTACTTTTCTTTTGTCGCGGCCTCAGTATATTTCCGCCCATGACAGCGCATATACATACCGCTTTATTCGGGGCACAGGACGGTGCCGCGCTTCTACTTCTTAGCAGCCTCTGAGCGTGCCATTCGGCGCGACCGCTCAGGGGATTTCAGCGCCGAGCCAAACTCAAAGCTAAGAAATTCAGGAACAGAGCCATGACCAAAGACCAAGACCGCGTCGTTATTTTCGACACAACCTTGCGCGACGGAGAGCAATCTCCCGGTGCCACGATGAGCCACGCTGAAAAGCTCGAGATTGCTGGATTGCTAGACGAAATGGGGGTCGACATTATCGAGGCAGGGTTCCCCATCGCCTCTGAGGGTGACTTTCAGGCCGTTTCCGAGATCTCAAAGCAAACGAAATCAGCGGTGATTTGCGGACTTGCCCGCGCAAATTTCAAAGATATTGATCGCTGCTGGGAGGCCGTGAAACACGCGGAAAAACCGCGTATCCACACGTTCATCGGCACCTCCCCTCTGCATCGGGCTATTCCCAATCTGACCCAGGACGAAATGGTCGACAGAATCCATGAAACGGTCAGCCATGCGCGCAACCTCTGCGAGAATGTGCAATGGTCACCGATGGATGCGACGCGGACGGAGGATGACTATCTGTGCCGTGTGGTCGAGGTTGCGATCAAGGCTGGTGCGACGACGATCAATATTCCGGACACGGTTGGCTACACAGCACCGCGCGAAAGTGCAGAACTGATCGCGATGCTCTTGGCGCGCGTGCCCGGCGCGGATGAGATCGTATTTGCAACCCATTGCCACAACGATCTGGGAATGGCGACGGCGAACTCACTGGCAGCTGTCGAGGCAGGTGCGCGGCAAATTGAGTGCACGATCAATGGCTTAGGCGAACGGGCGGGAAATACGGCCCTTGAGGAAGTCGTGATGGCGTTGAAAGTTCGCAACGACATTATGCCGTACCGAACCGAGATCGACAGCACCAAGATCATGAATATTTCGCGCCGCGTCGCGAGTGTTTCGGGCTTCCCGGTGCAGTTCAACAAAGCCATTGTTGGAAAGAACGCTTTCGCCCATGAAAGCGGTATTCATCAGGACGGGATGTTGAAGAACGCTGAGACGTTTGAGATCATGCGCCCTGAAGATGTCGGCTTGACCGAGACAAATTTGGTCATGGGCAAACACTCGGGCCGTGCTGCACTGCGCTCCAAGCTGAAAGACCTTGGGTTTGAGATGGGGGACAACCAGCTCAAGGACGTGTTTGTTCGGTTCAAGGCGCTCGCTGACCAGAAGAAAGAGATCTACGACGAAGACCTGATCGCGCTGATGCAGTCAAGCGAGGATCTCGAAGACCATATTCAACTGAAGGCGCTGCATGTGTCCTGCGGGATGGATCTGGAGAAATCGGCCGAAATGACGCTGTCCATTGACGGGACAGATCACAGCGTTCGTACAACCGGAGACGGGCCGGTTGATGCTGCTTTTGTAGCCGTCAAAACGCTGTTCAAGCACGATGCGAAACTGCAACTTTATCAAGTGCATGCGGTTACCAAAGGGACCGATGCGCAAGCAACGGTTTCGGTGCGCCTGGAGGAAAATGGGAAGATCGCGACCGGGCAATCTGCCGATGTCGACACAGTGGTTGCGTCGGTTAAGGCCTACATTAATGCACTAAACAGGTTGGTGATACGTCGCCAACGCTCCGGCCCTGACGTTGCGGAAGTGTCCTACAAGGACGTTTCGTAGCCGAAACATCACGGTGTTGAGCGGCAGAATCATGCTGATTTGACCGCTCTGCACCCTTCCCCCTAGAAAGGGGCAACACTATAAGCAGTCCAGTCGAGAGGCTGAGTCGGCAATTTACATGTATTGAGCAGGAAACAAACGGTTATGGCAGGCTTACTCTCTGGCATCTTTTCGTCCGATATGGCCATTGATTTGGGGACGGCGAACACGCTCGTGTATGTGAAGGGCAAAGGCATTGTCCTCAATGAGCCCTCGGTGGTTGCGTATCACTCCAAAGCGGGGCGCAAAGAAGTGCTCGCAGTTGGTGAAGACGCCAAGCTGATGTTGGGTCGCACACCCGGAAGTATCGAGGCGATCCGTCCCATGCGAGAAGGTGTGATCGCGGATTTTGATACAGCCGAAGAGATGATCAAGCATTTCATCCGAAAGGTGCATCGCAGATCAACCTTCACCAAGCCGAAGATCATTGTATGTGTCCCGCACGGAGCGACACCAGTTGAAAAGCGCGCCATTCGCCAGTCGGTTCTGGGTGCTGGAGCGCGCAAGGCGGGTTTGATCGCTGAACCGATCGCAGCGGCAATCGGGGCCGGTATGCCGATTACCGACCCGACGGGCTCGATGGTGGTCGATATCGGGGGCGGGACGACCGAGGTTGCGGTCTTGTCCTTGGGAGACATCGTTTATGCTCGCTCGGTTCGGGTTGGTGGCGACCGTATGGATGAGTCCCTGATCAGCTATTTGCGTCGTCATCAGAATATATTGGTCGGCGAAAGCACAGCCGAGCGGGTCAAAACTTCGATTGGAACGGCGCGTATGCCAGATGACGGCCGAGGAGCCTCGATGCAGATCCGCGGGCGCGATCTTTTGAATGGTGTTCCCAAAGAGACCGAGATTAATCAAGCTCAGGTCGCAGAGGCGCTGGCTGAACCAGTTCAAGCGATCTGTGAAGCGGTGATGACTGCCCTTGAGGCGACACCGCCGGATCTGGCCGCTGATATTGTCGACCGCGGTGTCATGTTGACCGGAGGTGGCGCGCTGTTGGGTGAGCTTGATCTGGCCTTGCGGGAACAAACCGGATTGGCCATTTCTGTCGCTGACGAAAGCCTGAATTGTGTGGCTTTGGGAACTGGCAAAGCGTTGGAATACGAAAAACAGTTGCGTCATGTTATAGACTACGACAGCTAGGCTGCGCCCTGCGGGCGTGTCTTGGCCGAGATCTGAGCCGAACAGGTGAGCAATGGCACGGGACAACCGAGGATCAGAGGATTATGGACGCCCCGTCCGGCGCATTCTGATCGGCTGCCTTGTCCTGGCACTTATGGCCAGTTTCCTGGTTTGGCGGATCGATAATCCACGGATGGAGCGGTTCCGCTCGGCTGTTGTGGATCGAGTTGTGCCGAATTTCGATTGGGCGTTTGTTCCTGTGACGCGCGTGGCGCGCATGTTTGAGGATTTTCAAAGCTACACGCGGATCTACGAGCAAAATCAGGAATTGCGTCGCGAGTTACAGCAAATGAAGTCTTGGCGTGAAGCCGCGCTTCAACTCGAACAAGAAAACGCCCGGCTACTGGATCTGAATAATGTCCGTCAAAGTGCTCAGCTGACTTATGTCACGGGCGTAGTTTTGGCCGATAATGGCTCTCCGTTTCGGCGTTCGGTTCTTCTTAATGTTGGCGCGCGAGACGGTATTCAGGACGGTTGGGCCACAATGGATGGCTTGGGTCTTGTTGGCCGGATTGCCGGCGTGGGTGAGAAATCCAGCCGTGTGATCCTGCTGACCGATACCTCGAGCCGCATACCGATTATCATCCAGCCATCCGGGCAAAAGGCTTTGCTTGCAGGCGACAACACGTTGGCACCACCCATCGACATTGTCGAAAGTATCGAAGATGTGCGGGCCGGTGACCGCGTTGTAACCTCCGGAGATGGACAAGTGTTTCCGGCCGATATCCTTGTCGGCCAAATCACCCAAGGACCTGATCGGCGGTTTCGTGTGCGTTTGGCTGCAGACTACGCCCGCCTCGAGTTTTTGCGTGTCTTGCGCACACCGGAATCAGAGACAATTGATTCAACCGGGCGATTGATTGCCGCAGACGAAATCCCGTTGACCTCCGTCAAGGCGAGTGAGGAGGATGTCGATGGTTGATCCGGCCACATCGCGACGATGGTTTTATCGCGGGCTTTTCCTGTTAACCTGCGTGATCGTCATCTTTCTTCAAATGCTTCCTCTGGGAACGATTCCGAACCGGCTTCCCGCACCGGACGCCTTGTTTGCCATCACCGCTGCTTGGGTGATGCGGCGTCCCCGCCAAACCCCGGTTTTGCTCATATGCGTGGTATTTTTCGTGGCTGACATGCTGTTTCTGCGCCCACCTGGAGTTTGGACCGCAGCAGTGGTGCTTGGCACGGAGGTCCTGCGCCGGCAGGTATCCACTCGGCAAGATGTCACCATCATTTTGGAAATGGCCTTCTTTGCCGGGGTTTTCGCCGCAATGGTTGCGATGAATACGCTGGTTTTGCTGATGTTTGGGGTCGACGCACCGGATGTTTTGACTTCGGCTCTTCATGTTGTGATTACGGTTGCCTTCTATCCCTTGTCCATCGGGTTGTGCCGGTTCGGTCTTGGCGTAAGACGTCCGCGACCCGGTGAAATCGACGTGGATGAGGCGATTGCATGAGGCGGACCCCAAAGGATATCGAAGACAGCGCACGCCTGATTTCACGGCGCGGGCTTGTTCTGGGCGGTGGCATGCTGGCCTTTGGTGGCCTATTGGGCGCACGCATGCGTCATTTGCAGGTTGATCAGGCTGATCAGTTCCGGCTTTTGGCCGAAGAAAATCGTATCAATATCCGACTTTTGCCGCCCGCGCGTGGCCTAGTGTTCGACCGCAATGGCATCCTGATTGCCGGCAATGAGCAGAATTATCGGGTCGTGATGGTGCGCGACGAGGTCGCCGATCCCGAGAAGGTCCTGCAGGATCTGGCCCGGGTCATTCCACTCAGCGAAGAAGACCTTGATCACGCCCGCGAAGAGCTGCGCAAGCGATCAAGATTGATACCGGTGACAATTGCCGATCGGCTGAGCTGGGAAGATCTGAGCCAAGTCGGTGTGAACCTACCCGCTCTGCCTGGCATCAAGCCCGAGTTCGGGTTGAGTCGCTATTACCCGCTGGATGGCGATTTCTCGCATATTCTTGGGTATGTCGGGCCGGTCAGCGACTATGATCTCAGTAAGCTTGAAACGATTGATCCCGTGCTGCGTATCCCAAAGTTTCAAATCGGAAAATCCGGTGTCGAAACCAAGTTGGAAAGTGAGCTCAGGGGCAAGGCGGGAACCAAACGGATTGAGGTCAACGCCGCCGGACGCGTGATGCGCGAGCTTGGGCGTGACGAAAGCCAAAAGGGGGTCAATGTCAGGCTGACGATTGATGCCAAATTGCAGAATTTTGCCCAGGCCCGGATGGAAGGCGAAAGTGCTGCTGCAGTCGTTATGGACGTTCGAAATGGCGATATTCTGGCGATTGCGTCCGCGCCAACATTTGATCCCAACAAGTTTGTCAGGGGTATTTCCGTAAAGGACTACAAAGAGCTTACCGACAATATCTACCGGCCGTTGGCCAATAAAACAGTTCAGGGGCTCTATCCGCCAGGCTCCACCTACAAGATGGTGACGGCTCTGGCAGCGCTGGAAGGCGGTTTTGTGTCGGCTGGTGAGACGGTGTTCTGCGGTGGTGCAACTCAGGTGGCCGGACGGCGTTTCCATTGCTGGAAACGCGGGGGGCACGGGCAAATGAACCTCAGAAACAGCCTCAAGCAATCCTGCGATCTGTACTATTATGATATGGCGCAGCGCGTTGGTATCGAGAACATGAGTGCCATGGCGCGCAAACTTGGTCTTGGTCAACGTCACGAGTTGCCAATGTCCGCAGTTGCAGAAGGGCTGACGCCCACCAAGGAATGGAAGCGCCAGAATAGGGATGGCGAATGGGTCGTAGGCGACAGCCTGAACGCGTCGATCGGGCAGGGCTTCGTATTGGCTTCGCCGATGCAATTGGCTGTCATGACCGCACGTCTTGCGACCAACCGTAAGGTGGTGCCACGGCTGGTGCGCTCGATCGATGACCGCGATCTGCCGGAAGTTGAGCAAGAACCTCTGGGGATCGATCCGCGCAATATCGCAGCCGTTCAGGACGCCATGTTTGCCGTCGGCAATGAGCAACGCGGTACAGCCTATTCGAGCCGCATCGCTGATGAAAACATGCGCATGGCTGGCAAAACAGGGACAAGTCAGGTGCGCAACATCACTGCCGCAGAGCGCGCACGTGGTGTGTTTCGCAATGCGGATTTGCCATGGGAGCGGCGCGATCACGCGCTGTTCGTTGGCTACGCCCCGGCGGATAACCCGAAATACGCGATTTCTGTCGTGGTTGAGCATGGAGGTGGTGGTTCGACCGCCGCAGCTCCAATCGCACGCGATGTTATGATTGCAGCTCAATCTAACGGCGTACCACCGCTGTCTGCTTACCCGCAATCGCAGCGTACCCGGATCGAAGCAGCCCTTGAAGAGCTAAACCTGCGAGATTTCGATGCGGCTCCTAAGAAGGGGTCGCAGGCTTGAGCTATCTTGAGTACAACGTCAAATCCGTCCCGACGGGTCTGTCTAAGTTTCTGTATTTGAACTGGCCAGTGGTTTTACTGTTGTCGGCCATCGCTGGCATCGGGTTCGTTATGCTTTACTCCGTTGCAGGTGGCTCTCTGAACCCATGGGCGGAACCGCAGATGAAGCGTTTTGTGCTGGGTCTGGTGCTGATGTTTACTGTCGCGATGATCCCAACTTGGTTTCTGCGAAATGTGTCTGGCCTGGCCTATGGGTTGAGCGTTTTGTTGCTTCTGGCCGTTGAGTTCTTTGGCTCGACAGGCATGGGTGCGCAGCGTTGGATCAACTTGGGCTTCATGCGTTTGCAGCCTTCCGAGCTGACCAAAATTACGCTCATCATGTTTCTAGCTGCCTATTATGATTGGCTGGACCTGAAAAAGATCTCGCGACCGATCTGGGTTCTCATCCCTGTCGTGATTATTCTTGTTCCAGTCTATCTGACACTGCGCCAGCCGGATCTGGGAACGGCGTTGCTGTTGGTGTTTGGCGGTGGTGGCTTGATGTTTCTGGCCGGGGTTCACTGGGCGTATTTCGGCGCGGTCATTGCGGCAGGCGTTGGGGTCGTCACCGCCGTTTTCAGATCCCGCGAGACCGAATGGCAGTTGCTTAAAGACTATCAGTATCGCCGGATTGACACGTTCCTTGATCCCGCCACGGATCCGCTGGGGGCGGGCTACCACATCACCCAATCGAAAATTGCCTTGGGGTCGGGCGGCTGGACCGGTCGGGGCTATATGCAGGGGACACAATCGCGCCTCAACTTCCTGCCGGAGAAGCATACGGATTTCATTTTCACCACCCTGGCTGAGGAGTTCGGCTTTATCGGAGGCATATCCCTTTTGGCCCTCTATATCGGCGTGATCGTGTTTTGCGTCATCTCGGCGCTGGGCAATCGCGACCGGTTCGCGTCGTTGGTCACCCTTGGCATCGCTTTGACCTTCTTTTTGTTTTTCGCGGTGAACATGTCGATGGTCATGGGTTTGGCACCAGTTGTCGGTGTGCCGCTGCCGTTGGTCAGCTATGGCGGTTCGGCAATGCTTGTTCTGATGCTGGCCTTTGGTCTGGTGCAAAGCGCGCATGTTCACCGCCCAAGGTAGATTGTGATGGTCACTGCACTATTTTCTGCCAGTACCGAGCGCTGGGATGCCTTCAAGGGTCCGCTAGAACAGGCGTTTGAAGCCCATGGCTTGCAGGTAAATCTGGTTCTTGAGGCGACGCCCGGTGAGGTTGATTATATCGTCTGCGCACCCAACGGTCCGGTGCAGGACTTCTCCCCCTTCACCAAGCTTAAAGCCGTGCTGAACCTGTGGGCTGGTGTCGAAGGTTTGGTCGACAATGCGACGCTTAATGTGCCGCTCTGCAGGATGGTCGATAGCGGGTTAAGCGAAGGGATGGCCGAATGGGTCACCGGGCACGTGTTGCGCCTGCATTTGGGGATGGACACGCATATTCTCGGCCAGGACGGCGTCTGGCGTGCTGGGCGCATCCCGCCGTTGGCACGCGATCGGTCGGTCGGAATTCTGGGTCTGGGGGCGCTGGGACAGGCCTGCGCACAGGCTCTATGCGCCTTGAATTTCCCGGTTTCGGGCTGGAGCCGTTCGCCAAAGTCGGTGGATGGCGTGACCTGCTATTCTGGCGATACCGGGTTCGAGCAGCTGCTTTGTGTGGCAGACATTCTTGTGCTGTTGCTACCACTGACCCCAGCCACGCATCATATTCTTGATGCCACTGCTTTGAAGGCTCTGCCCAAAGGGGCAATGATCGTCAATCCGGGCCGCGGGCCGTTGATAGATGATGCAGCGCTTCTGGCGGCACTGGATGTGGGCCAGATTGGGCAGGCCACTCTGGATGTGTTTGCGACGGAGCCTTTGCCGCCGGAGCATCCCTTTTGGGCACATCCCCGGGTTACGGTCACGCCTCATATCGCGTCCGAGACACGTCCTTCAACTGCGTCGCAGGTGATTGCCGAGAATATTCGGCGCGGTGAAGTCGGGGAGCTGCTCCTCCACGTTGTTGACCGAAACGCCGGCTACTAGCGAAGCTTTGGCGGTCGCGTTGGATCAGTACCGGGCGGTGACAGATTTACGGATGGTGCAGGTTCAGGCAAATCGAACCGCAACCCTGTCTTGACGATTGCGGCTGCCGACGGGTCATGCGCTGACTGCATCGTGACATCGACTTGACCCATATCAAGACCGCTAAACACCAAGGCTTCATTGACCACTTGAACAAGGGCGCTTTCCGCACCCGGAATGGGGTCCATGAAGCTCAGCAAATGACTACGCGAGCCGTCGGAGTAAATCGCAAGTACCAGATGCGCCGACTTCGCCAGACCGATGGCAGTTGCAAGTCTGCGGTCGAGCGCAATGAGGAAGGCCTCGGGCAGGCCGGCAGGTGGCAGAATTTCGACCGGAGTGATCTGGGCCTCGACAGGGCTTTGCTCAAGTGTCTCATGGAGCCAAGTCATGGCGTCTGGGGGCAACAGAATGGCAGAGGGCGCCACGTCTAAATTGAGCCCAAGCCCAAGCCCCTGAGGGGCCAGAAGCCCTGCCAAGGTGCGCCCGGACAGACTTGCGTAGTTGGCCTGTTTTTGCGTGAAGGCGGTCAGCCGGTCTTCGCGATCGAATGCGAGGACATAGTCGACACCGTCGACCTCAAAGCCTGCGGGTTCGATCCGGTCGCCATCCTGTTCGCCTGTTGTTAGGACAAACAGCTCGCTTTCTGCGATCCGGGCGAAAAAAGCGAGTCTCAACGTATCGTCCGTGGGCGCTTGTTCCATCGCCAGATGAGCCTCGTCGATGGGTGTTGTCTGAGGTGATGTCATGCGCTTAGTGCTAGTGCGGTGCCGCTTTGGCGACAAGGGGCTGGCTGGGCAACAATTCGGCCACGCGAGCCCGCAACGCCGGAATGATCTCACGTTCGACCCAAGGGTTCTTCGCCAACCAGCGATTGTTGCGTGGACTGGGATGGGGCAGGGCTAGTATTCTAGGCCAAGTATCCCGCCAGGCGGTTACTGCTTGGGTTACTGATGCGCCGCGCAGCGCCGGTAAATGCCAGTCAATCGCGTAGCGTCCAAAGACAAGGGTCAGTTCGATCTTCGGCATTCGAGCCAAGGTTTCCGCCCGCCACCGGATGGCACATTCGGCTCTTGGAGGCAGGTCGCCGCTTTTTCCCGAACCTGGAAAGCAAAGCCCCATTGGCAACATCGCGAGCGATCTGGACGTGTAGAACCGGGTCTTGTCGATGCCCAACCAATCTCGCAAGCGGTCGCCTGACGGGTCGTCGAAGGGCCGCCCCTTCTGATGCGTTATTCGTCCAGGTGCTTGTCCAGCAATCAGGACACGTGCCTCTGGATGCAATTGGAACAACGGGTTGTGGCCCAACGGGAGTCCATCGCACGCAATACAGGCGCGCAGTTGCGCGGTGAATTCTGCGAAATGCGGCTCCTCTCTCATTCAACAACCATGCTGCGAAAGAAATCAGTTTACAATGAATCTATATTTCAATAATTATAGAAATATGAAAACATTTACTGAGTCGGACCTCTCCCTTGTTGAAGCAGCTAGCGCCTATGCGGCGTTGGGCTCGGAACAGCGGTTGTCGCTTTTACGCCATCTGACGCGAAGCGGAACGCAAGGTGTCAGCATCGGAGAGCTCGGACAAGCTACAGGGTTGAGCGGGGCCAATTTGACCCATCACCTGAAAATCTTGATGGGATCCGGACTGATCCGGCAGACAAAGCACGGTCGATCGGTGATTTGTGCAATGGCTGACTATCAAACCTTTGAACGATTGAACAAATTTCTGCTGGCAGAGTGTTGCGCGGATATCGATGGAGGATCTGAAAGTGGTTGATCTGGGAACGACCGGAAGTCCAAGCTTTTGGAGCGGGCTGCGCCAAATCTCGTCAGTTTGGTGGCTGTGCCTGATGATTCCGGTCGCAGTTGCACTGATTGATCCTGATGCGCTGGTGGGCATCGTTAGTTTCGCCGCCAAGGCTTTCGGTCAGACGGCGGTGCTTATTGTTTTTGCTGTCTTGGCCATCGGATACCTGAAGGCAAGCGGGGCCGAATCTGTTCTGGCAGAGGCCTTCAAAGGTCGCGAAACCAGGATGATTTTTCTAGCAGCTTTGCTGGGGGGGCTGTCGCCGTTTTGCTCTTGCGAGGTCATTCCGTTTATTGCAGCGTTGCTCGCCGCGGGCGCGCCATTGTCGGCGGTGATGGCATTCTGGCTGGCCTCGCCGCTTATGGATCCGGCGATGTTTCTTATCACGTCGGGCACGCTTGGGCTGGAGTTCGCCATCGCCAAGACGCTGGCTGCTGTTTGCCTTGGCCTGTTCGGAGGCTTCACGGTCCGGCAATTTGCTAGGAGCGCCGTTTTTGCGGATCCGCTTCGCAGTACCACACATGTGAGTTGCGGCTGCGGCTCGCCCTTCAAAGGCACGCCTGTCTACAAATTCTGGACCCAATCGGAGCGGATTGCCGTGTTTAAATCCGCGGTGATTGAAAACGCCTTGTTCCTTGGGCGGTGGTTGATGCTCGCCTATTTGATCGAGGCGTTGATGGTTACTTACGTGCCCGCGGAGATGATCGGGACATTCCTTGGCGGACAGGGTGTTTTGCCGATCCTTCTGGGCGCGCTGGTTGGCGCACCGGCCTATTTGAACGGCTATGCTGCTGTTCCGCTGGTGGATGCACTGCTCGACATGGGCATGAACAATGGCGCGGCGATGTCTTTCATGATCGCGGGCGGCGTTTCGAGTATACCCGCAGCGATAGCAGTCTGGGCTTTGGTCAAGCCGCGCGTTTTTGCCACCTATCTGGGTTTTGCTCTGGTTGGTTCCACTCTCGCTGGATTGACCTGGAACGCGATCGCCTGACCGCCAATCCGAGGCACATGGCAGCCTTATTTCGACCTAAGTCAGCGGCTTTTTGTTCATTGTTGAGCAAGACTCAGCCTTTCGCCACAGAGCGCCATGGTTTCTTAACCATAATTCCGTTGTATATAGGACAAGGATTCAGACATAAGCCGTACAAGAGGCTGGTTTTGAATAAGTCGTCATGATCCGCGATGGTGCGGGCTGAGGCAGCGGACAGACGTGGGACATGATAGAATTTCGTGACGTCAGCAAGTCGTTTTGGACCGGAACCCAGCGCAAGGTCATTTTAGATCGAGCGTCGTTTCGGGTGGAGTTGGGAAATTCCATCGGCATTTTAGCACCCAATGGAACTGGCAAAACGACACTGATCAATATGATGGCTGGTCTGGAAAAGCCTGATGAGGGTGAAATCGTACGCACCAGCCGGATTTCATTTCCCTTGGGATTCATGGGCGGTGTCGTCTCCAAACACACCGCCACTGAAAACTGCCGCTATATTGCCAAACTCTACAGTCTGGACCCGGATTATGTCGAAGGGTTTTGCCGATACCTGTGCGGCTTGGAGGAGTATTTTGACCAACCGATCGGCGTATATTCGACAGGAATGCGCGCGCGCTTCACGTTTTCTCTGATGTTGGCGCTGGAATTTGACATCCTGCTTATCGATGAAGGTATGCCGGCCAGTACAGATGTTGAGTTTAACCGCAAGGCAGGTGCTATGTTGCGGGAAAGGCTGAAGAATGCGACTGTGGTTATCGTATCTCATCAGTCTGAGGTTTTAGAGAAATTCTGCCGGTCCGCTGCAGTGTTGCGGCATGGTAAATTGTATATGTTCGACACTTTAGAAGAAGCAAAAAGGCTTTATGACTATGAAAGTTAAGGCGAGCAAATATCGCGTCCGTAAAGCTAAGTCGGACGACGCGGATATTGCCGATGCCAAAGCCCTTCCTTCTGGCCCGGCGGCGACGGATGATGGGTTGGGGGAAACCACAATGCCGGAATTGAAGGCCGGTATGTCCGGGCTTAAAAGTGCTGCCCATGGGTCTGGATCTGAGGCGGCTGAGGGCGGATCCGATTTGTCAGTCGAAGAGCAGATCGAAGCCGTTCGCAATGAAGGGCTGACCGGTCGTCAGCTGCGCATGGCGCGTCGCGTGGCGCAAAAACAAGGGCTCAGCCCAGATTCCGACTATGATGCGGTGCGTTTACTGCGGGCAAAGGGGATTGATCCGTTCAAGCGTTCAAACATGCTTGAACTTGTCACGTCGGATAAGGAGCAAAACGCGGCTCCCAAAGCGGTGCTCGCGTCACTGCCTGCCACCGTTAAGGAAAGCGAAAATCTGCCATCCACGGAACTGGGTGAGCCGGAAGACCAGACGCAGCGTATCATGGATATGCAACGTGACATCGTAAAGCGCCGCCGTCGCCGCGCTTTGATGTTGGCCACGCGGCTGTTATTCTTTGTCTTTTTGCCAACGGCTGTGGCGGGATACTACTACTACCAGGTCGCAACACCGATGTATTCGACGCATTCGGAATTCGTGATTCAGCAGTCAGAGGGTGGTGGTGCCAAGGCCGGTGGTCTTCTCGCCGGCACCAGTTTGGCGAATTCGCAGGATTCGATCACTGTGCAGGGCTATCTGAACTCACGCGAAGCGATGATGCGGCTGGATTCAGATGAAGGGTTCAAAAACCATTTCAGCGATCCGACAATCGATGTCATCCAGCGCTTGCCCGAAAATGCCACGAACGAGCGCGCGTATAAGCTGTTCAAGAACAATGTCCGCATCGGATTTGACCCGACCGAGGGGGTCATCAAGATGGACGTTATTGCTGCCGATCCAACGGTCAGCGCAGACTTCTCCAACAAGCTTATTCAATATGCCGAGCAGCAGGTTGATCAACTGACCGCGCGGTTGCGATCAGATCAGATGGAAGGCGCCGACCAATCCCGAAAGGGTGCCGAAGAAAAGATGGTCAAGGCACAACAAAAAATCGTTGAGATCCAGGAAAAACTCGGAGTTCTAAGTCCTGAAAGCGAAGTTGCCGGGATTATGTCTCAGATTGGCAGCCTTGAAACCGAGCTACTGACGGAACGGCTTTCCCTGCGCACGACGCTCGACAATGCACGTCCAAACCAGGCCAAGGTCACGGCATCTGAAAACAAGATCGAAGAAATTGAGCGGCTGATCTCTGAGAAAAGGGCCGAACTGACCAGCAGTGGTGATGATACAGGCTCTTTGGCTCGGATCACAGGCGAACTGATGGTCGCGCAGGCGGATCTGGAAACCCGGCAAGAGCTGCTATTTCAGGCTGAGGCGGCGTTCGAAGCCGCCCGGATGGAGGCAAACCGTCAGGTCCGTTATCTATCCGTTGGCGTGAGTCCGATTGCACCGGACGCAGCGAGCTACCCACGGGCATTTGAGAACACCTTGCTGGCATTCTTGATCTTCGCGGGCATCTACCTGATGATCTCGCTCACGGCTTCGATCTTGCGCGAACAGGTTTAACAGGGACACATGATGAAAACTGTAGATGCCGGCCCGGTGCGGCTGTCCAATGACCTGCCTCTGACGGTCATCGCGGGGCCGTGCCAGCTGGAATCACTTGATCATGCTTTGATGATTGCAGAGCAGATGGCCAAGGTCTGTGCGGCTGCAGGGGCCTCCTACATTTTCAAGGCGTCTTATGACAAAGCGAACAGGACGTCTTTGTCTGGACAAAGAGGTCTAGGGATGGCCGCGGGTCTCGACATCCTTGCGGCCGTAAAAACCCGCATCGGCTGCCCGGTTCTGACGGATATTCACGCCCCAGATCACTGCGCCGTAGTGGCTGAGGTCGCAGATGTAATGCAAATCCCGGCTTTCCTGAGCCGGCAGACCGATCTTTTGGTCGCGGCAGGCAAAACTGGCGCGGTGATCAATATCAAGAAGGGACAGTTTCTGGCCCCATGGGATATGCCGAATGTTATCGCCAAGGTCGAAAGCACCGGAAACCACTCGATTTTGCTCACCGAACGTGGTGCATCCTTTGGCTATAACACTCTGGTTGCGGATATGCGGAGCCTTCCCACTATGGCCAAGACCGGCTACCCCGTCATCATGGACGCCACGCATTCGGTACAACAGCCCGGAGGGCAGGGCGGATCATCGGGCGGACAGCGCGAGTTTGCGCCGGTTATGGCCCGAGCTGCCGTATCGCTTGGTATTGCCGGCGTTTTCATTGAAACCCATGAGGATCCTGACAACGCGCCAAGCGATGGACCCAACATGATCCATCTAGATAGAATGGATGCTTTGATATCCGATTTGATGAATTTCGACGCTTTGGCTAAGGCCTCCCCCTTGCGGGTCTAGGCAACCTGTCCAGCGGCCCATCCCGACGACCAGGCCCACTGGAAATTATAACCGCCAAGCCAGCCAGTGACGTCGACCACCTCACCGATAAAAAACAATCCGGGCGTAGATCTGCTTTCCATTGTCCGCGCGTTGAGCGCGTCCGTGGATACGCCGCCCAATGTGACCTCTGCCGTTCTGTAGCCCTCGGAGCCCACTGGTTTAATGACCCAGTTGTGGATGGTTTCCGCCAGGTCTTCCAAGTCGCTATTGGTGCGATCTGCAAGGTTTCCGACAAGGTTGGGCGCGGCTGCAAAGCGTGCGGCAAGTTTTTCAGGCAGGAACCGGGCTAACGCGTTTTTTGTCGAGATGCGGCCTTGCGATTGCCGGAGCTGCTTTAAAGTTGCGGCCAGATCTGCTTTGCGATGCAAATCTACAGAGAGCGCATCGCCCTCTGTCCAGTAGGATGAAATCTGGAGAATTGATGGACCGGAAAGCCCGCGATGGGTAAAGAGTAAACCCTCTTCAAAAGCAGTGCCGCTACAGCTCACACGGGCGTCGACTGAAATTCCGGCCAGCTGTTTCAAAGTTGCGAGCTCTTGCTCGGCAAAAGTTAAAGGAACAAGGGCCGGGCGGGTTTCCACAATGTCCAGCCCGAATTGCCGCGCCAATGTGTAGCCGAGGCTCGAAGCGCCTAGTTTTGGGACCGACTTGCCACCGGTTGCGACCACGACGCTCGCGGCCTCATAGTTTCGATTGGAGGTCTTAACTTGGAAGATGCTGTCTTTCCGCGAAACCTCTTCGATTTGGGTGCCGAGCTCCAGTTGTCCCTGCGCCTGAGCTAGTTCACCTGTCAGCATTTCGATGATCTGCGTGGCCTTGCCGTCGCAAAAGAGCTGGCCCAGGGTTTTCTCATGCCAAGCAATTCCTGCCTGATCGACGCGTGCGATGAAATCCCATTGCGTGTAACGTTTCAAAGCAGAGAGCGCGAACCGGGAATTCTGGGATAGAAACCGATCTGGCTGAATATCGAGATTAGTGAAATTGCACCGCCCGCCACCTGAGATTCGAATCTTTTCGCCGGGCGATTTGGCGTGATCGATCACAACAACCCGTCGTCCGCGACGCGCTGCCTCAATGGCGCAGAAAAGACCCGCAGCCCCGGCACCAAGAATGACCACATCGACTTGCATGGCGATTGGCATACTGTCGGTCAGGAACACCCGCAAGGAGCCATTTTAGACTTGAAGATCGAGTGTCGGGGCTTTAGATCACTCCCCACGCTGTTGGGATGTAGCCAAGTGGTAAGGCAACTGTTTTTGGTACAGTGTATCGTAGGTTCGAATCCTACCATCCCAGCCATTTACCCTCACATATTTGAACAGCACATACTGACCCGCATAAACGGCTTGTTTTCGGTCGTTTGCGGATCTGCGTCTTAGGGCGGACGCGTTTGGCTTCTTGCCGCCGATGTCCGCGACAGGTCGCATAGGTAATGGAGCAGATTGGTGGGCAGACAACGCGCCGATGTCATTAACGGCTAGTTTTCCAGAAGTCCAAGAGGGAAATCGCCGTTGCACTTTCGCTATCTGCAAACATCAATACGTTGAGAGTCTCTTGGCCAAGTGTGTTGGCTAAGGAAATCAAATTACCTGAGGCGATCTCGCGATGTGCCATGCTATATGGGACCCAACCGACCCCAAGGCCTTTGAGCACAAGTTCAAGTGTCCCGCTCGAAAATGCAGTCTCGCAAACTGGATTCTGGCTCAGACCTAACGTCCCAAAAGGACGTTCAGCTCGCGCTAGGATTTTGCCAAAATAGCTTTCTTCGGGATATACAACGGCGGGGGTATTCTCAGGGATGCTTCCGTCGGAATTGACCAGATAACGAAGAGACCCGCCCGTAACTGGGACGAGGTAGTCGCGTCCCCAGCGCCCGCGTTTAACCCCGGCACCAAAGCTTAGCTGCCTCGAGTCCTCTGCCTCATAGCACAAAAACATTTCGGCATCCCCGCGCAAGAAGACGGACGCACATTCCTCAAGGTCGCCGGCGCGCAACCGAATCCGCAGGCCTGAAAAGTCGGCTTTCGCTCTGAGCGCCATATCTGGGAAGCTGGAACAGGCGGCCGCGTGCTGTGCAGCGATGGTGACAGGGGTCCGCCCATCTTCGTAATTTGCCAAATTTGTACGCATCTCGCGCAAACGTGCGACAAGAGCGCGGATTTCTGTTTCATTCGAAATTAACGCGCGGCTTATGTCTACGCTGTTTGACCGACGATCCAAAACCGGTTGGCCGACCCAATTCTCAAAGCTTCGAATACGCCGCGAAAACGCCGGCTGGGTTACGTTTCTGCGCTCCGCGGCCCGCGTCATGTTGCCTTCTTCAAGCAGCACGAGGACGTCATCCAACCAGCCTAGATCCATTCTATTCTCCGCTCAGCCAAAGAATTTATATGGGCAGACAAAAGAAAAAGCATTTTTTTTTGCTGCGCCATTGAAGATGCTTTGGGTAGATTTCGTAAACAAGGGGCGCGACCTTGGCAAATACTGATCAACTGGCGACGCAACACAGGGTGTCCTCGGCTGACTTGGCTCAAAGTCTCCGTAAGGAACTATCCGTCGGATTGGCCCAGTTTCCGAGGGTGAAGCTGGGCCACTTTCCCACGCCTTTGGAACCCATGGACCGTTTGAGCGAGCATCTTGGTGGTCCAAGGATTTGGGTGAAACGAGACGATTGCACTGGGCTATCGACAGGGGGAAATAAAACGCGAAAGCTCGAATTTCTGATGGCCGATGCTGAAAAGGCAAAGGTGGACGTCATTATCACTCAAGGTGCAACACAGTCGAACCATGCGCGCCAAACCGCAGCAGCAGCAGCCAAGCTTGGCATAGAGTGTCAGATCCTTTTGGAAGATCGTACCGGGTCGAACGACGTCAATTATATCCTGAACGGGAATGTCCTTTTGGATCGGCTACACGGCGCGCCAGTATCGAAGCGGCACGACGGCGCAGACATGAACGCTGAGATGGAGGCACTTGCCGATGTTCTGCTAGGACAGGGCAAGACCCCGTATATTATACCAGGCGGCGGCTCCAATGCGATAGGTGCGCTTGGCTACGTAAACTGCGCCATAGAGCTTTCTGAGCAGGCCGCTGAAACCGGGCTACAGATCGATGCTTTGGTGCACGCCACTGGCTCTTCCGGAACTCAGGCTGGATTGGTGACTGGTCTGGCTGCCATGCAAAGTGACATCCATCTCTTGGGTATCGGTGTGCGAGCCGCACAAGACAAGCAAGAGCAAATGGTTTTTGAACTCGCAGTCAAGACTGCCGCATATCTGGGTCTCGGTACTGAAATAGCGCGCTCCTCGGTGCGCGCGGACTGCGCCTATGTAGGCCCGGGATACGGGCTTCCAACCGAGGGCATGGTCGAGGCCATCAAACTTCTGGCTCGAACCGAGGGGCTGCTCTTCGATCCGGTCTATTCCGGGAAGGGTCTCGACGGGCTGATATCGCTTGTTCGCAAGGGATATTTTGACGGTATGGAGAATGTCGTCTTTCTACACACTGGCGGAAGCGCCGCCCTCTTTGGATACCCAGAAATATTCGGATTACCGGGGTATCGGAACTAACCACACCAAACACCAACTAGGAGAGTAACCTTATGAAAAAGACAAAAACGCTTATCAGTGCAGCGGTTTTCTGTGCATGCAGCGCACCGGCCTTTGCAGAAGAAGTTGCCATCGGCGTGCCATCCTGGACGGGCGCACAGGCCATCGCTCACGTGCTTGGTGAGATCGTAACGTCCCGCGTTGGCGGAACGGTTGAGTACGTGCCTGGTAACAATGCCACGATCTTCCAGGCTATGGATCAAGGTAAAGGCGACATCGACGTGCATCCAGACGTTTGGTTGCCAAACCAAGAGAGCTTTACCAACAAATATGTTAAAGAAGCTGGCACCGTTACTCTTTCCTCAAATCCTTATGAAGGAAATCAGGGATTCTGTGTCACGAAGGCATTTGGCGAAGCAAACGACATCACTGACATTGCCGATCTTGGCCGCCCGGATGTGGCCGCGAAGATGGACAGTGACGGAAACGGTCTCGGCGAGATGTGGATCGGTGCGCCTGGTTGGGCGTCTGCCAACGTGAACGAAGTGAAAACGCGCGACTATGGTCTTCTCGACTTTGTTGAGCCGATCCGCGCAGAAGAAAGCGTAAAGACGGCACGCATCAAAGACAGCATCGCCAAGGGCGAGGGTTATGCGTTCTACTGCTATACTCCGCACGCGGTTTGGTTCCAATTCGATGTTCAGATGCTGACCGAGCCAACCTACGACCCGGCTAACTATGTCATGGTCCAGCCCTCCGATGATGCGGACTGGTACAAGAACTCGAAGGTGGCCACGAAGGATGCACTGAAAGAAGTACAGATTGCTTGGTCAAACTCTCTGGTGGACCGGTCTCCGGCCATCGCGGAGTTCTTTTCGAATTTCGCTCTGACTGCAGACGATGTCAGCGGTCTTGCCTATGAGATCAGCAACGGTATGGAAGCTGCAGACGCAGCAAAGGCATGGGTTGAAGCAAATTCCGACAAGGTTGATGCGATGCTCGGTCTCTGACCGACAACAGCAGGCGACACCGAACCGGCGGTGTCGCCTTTACCCGAGGGGGCTTTCATGGCGGAAAATACGGTTATCAAGATTTCGAATGTCTGGAAGATTTTTGGTGACAAACCAGAAGCTGCGCTAGCCGCTATCCGAGAACGGAACCTCAGCAAGGCCGAAGTGCTTGCCGAATTCAATGCGGTCGTTGGTGTTGCTGACGTAAGTCTCAGCGTAAATCGGGGTGAAATTTTCTGCATCATGGGCCTTTCTGGAAGTGGGAAGTCGACGTTGGTACGTCACTTCAATCGATTGCTAGAGCCAACGGCCGGAAAGATCGAAATAGAGGGCACCGATGTCATGGGTTTGGCACCAAAGGCGCTGCAGACTTTCAGAAACCGCAAGATCGGCATGGTTTTCCAAAACTTCGCATTGATGCCGCATCGTTCTGTTCTGGACAATGTCGCTATGCCGCTTGAGATCCGACAGGTAGCCAAAAACGAACGGATGCGGCAAGCCGCCGCCATTCTGAATATTGTCGAACTTGGCGCTTGGGGCTCGAAATTCGCCCACGAGCTTTCCGGAGGAATGCAACAGCGCGTGGGGCTGGCGCGCGCGCTGGCAGCAAATCCGGATGTGCTTTTGATGGATGAACCTTTTTCTGCGCTGGATCCGCTGATCAGGCGTCAGCTTCAGGATGAATTCATCCGGCTGTCAAAGATTCTCAAGAAGACCACGATTTTCATCACGCATGACCTCGACGAAGCTGTCCGAATTGGTGACCGCATCGCGATCATGCGAGACGGGGCAATGGTTCAGATTGGGACCGCAGAAGACATCGTGATGAACCCGGCGGACGACTATGTGGCCGACTTTGTTGCAGGCATCTCGCGGCTCAAAGTTGTCCACGCCCGAGCCGTCATGCAGCCTGTCGATAGTTTTGTAGCCGCTCAAGGTCCGCTGCCTGCGGACCTCGTGCGGGTCGGAGATGAAGAAACGCTCAGCAATCTGATCAACTTGGCGATTGATGACGGCAAACCAATTCTGGTGGAGAACGCAGGTGCAGATATTGGCGTCATCACACGTGCAGACCTGCTCAGGACCGTGATCGAAGGAACGGAAGTGTCATGAGAGACGAGACCATCAATCCCTTGGAAGACACCGAAAGCGCTGCGGCTCAGGCCTACTCGGAGGAGCGCCGCGAAAACATTCGTACCTTTGTGCGGACCAGTCCAAATTATTATATAACGAATTTCGATCGTGTGGGGGCCTCGGCGCGCTTTACACCGACGTTCAACGCCTTGGCCGGTCTGTTCGGTCCAATCTGGTTTGGTGCGCGCGGGCTTTGGTCTTGGGCGCTTTCATTCCTAGTGATCGAAGCGATCGCTTTCGTACAAATTGCGCGCGGCCTTTTTGGAGATCTTGCCGCCGATGCTATGGCACGCATTGCCTCTATCGAAGGTACACTGGATTTGCGCCGTCAACAGCTTGCTGCTGCCATCGAGGACAATTCCGACCGTGTTGACGCGTTTCAGCGGGCGGTGGACGGGTTAGAGGCCAATATCGGTGGCATACGTGAAGAGGCAGAAGCGCTTGCTGCCGAAGGGCCAACGATCGCCATGACGGGTCTTATAATTCTTGCAGTCGTAAAGATTGTTCAGGCCCTCGTTGCAAACTGGGCGCTTGAAGCGCGGTTTTCAGATTGGTTGTCTGACAAATCCATCCGTTCCGGCATGCCTGTCTCGCAAATCGTTTTCAGCGCGGTCTTCATGGTGTTGATCGTAGCGGTGGCCATGGTGCACTACAGTTTTCCGGGACGTTTCAGTCTTTTGAGCGCCTTTCCGACGGACCCTGACATCCGACTTGTAAGCATTGACAGTGTCGAAGCATTCTTCAACTGGGCAGTGTTGAATGGGGATGCTCTATTCGATGGGATCACATATGGCATCCGGCTTATGCTTGACGCGCTAGAGCTCATATTCGTCAGTACACCCTGGATTGTCATCGCCTCGCTCATCATATTGCTGACATGGCTCACAGCGGGTGTGAGGATGGCGATTTATTCCGGTGCATTCCTTGCTTACATGGGCCTGCTTGGATTCTGGGAGAAAGCGATGACGACGCTTGCTCTGCTTGGCACTGCGGCTTGTTTGTCAATTATCATCGGCATTCCGCTAGGTATGTTCGCGGCACGACGCCCTCGCTTTTACCGCTTCATCCAACCGATAATGGACTTTATGCAAACGATGCCAGCATTCGTCTTCATGATCCCGGTGATCGCCTTCTTTGGCACTGGAAAACCGGCGGCAGTGGTCACAACAATGATATTTGGAGGTACGCCGGTTGTACGCTTGACTGTTCTGGGTCTTCGTGGCGTGCCGGAAAGTGTGCGCGAAGCCGCTATCAGCTTTGGAGCAAACAAGTGGTATCTGCTTACGAAAGTTGATCTTCCCCTGGCCAGTCCGTCGATCCGCGCGGGCATCAATCAGACCATCATGCTCTCCCTCGCGATGGTCGTTGTGGCATCGTTGATCGGTGCGAAAGGT
Organism: Pseudomonadota bacterium; assembly: GCA_039193885.1. GTDB lineage: Bacteria > Pseudomonadota > Alphaproteobacteria > Rhodobacterales > Rhodobacteraceae > Litoreibacter. The sequence continues at coordinate 105,144 of JBCCWL010000002.1, read as the reverse complement.
CTCGGCGAGGACGTCCTGGAAGCGCTGCAATACGCCAATGTCGGCCAGGGTATCCTAGCAGGGTTCTCGATCCTGTTTTGTGCCATGATCCTTGATCGGATTGTCCAAGGCCAAAAAGGGTGATCCCGCTCGTCTTACTGCATGGCTTCCTAGGTGGCAGCCAGCAGTGGGACGCGCTTGCAACGGCACTGGGGCGTGACAGGCAGATTGTTGCTGTGGATCTTCCCGGCTTTGGTACAAACGCGCATCTTGCTCCGCTCGACCGGATCGAAAGTTTTGCCTCTTGGGTGATCGGTCAACTGCGCCAAAAAGGGATCAACCGATACCATCTACTAGGTCACTCTATGGGCGGGATGATTGCCCAGGAAATTTCCCGGTTGGATGCGGAGTCGTTGGACCGCCTGATCCTTTATGGGACTGGTCCTGTTGGCAATATTCCCGGACGCTTTGAAACGATGGAAGAAAGCAGGCTCCGCGCGCAAAAAGATGGCGCTGAATCCACAGTCAATCGAATCTCAGCGACCTGGCTTTTAAAAAGGGAGTATTGTCCAAATTTTCCGGCCGTCGCTGCACTCGCCAGATTAGCGCAATTGCCCGCGATACTTGCCGGATTGGAGGCGATGGAAAGCTGGTCGGGCACGGCAGAGCTCAGCAAGATCGATGCCAAGACGCTGATTATTTGGGGCGAGTGGGATCGGAGCTATAACTGGGCACAAATCAACCAGCTTTGGAATGGATTGAAAGATTCATCTCTTTGCGTGCTGCCCGGCTGCGCGCATCTCGCGCATCTCGAGGAGCAAGAGATTTTCAATCAAGTGGTTAAACGTTTCCTTTTATAACTTGTTACAGTTTCATTACGTATATTCCGAGGCGTTTGTATTGATAAAGCACCCGTTTGCGGGCTTCGGATGATCGTGCGTGTATTTCTTTGCTGTAGCGTCAGCGATGGCGGAACTGTGCGGTAACTGCTCAAACCAACGGCGGCTCGAACTGGACGCGTTGGCTGGCCAGGCCACCTGACCAGTCCAACTGAGCTGACTTCAGATTTCCTTCAAACAGCGGCGGATCGCAACGTCGGGTGAATTTGTGGATTTTGCCAAGTCAGTCGCAAGGCAGTTTTGGACCGAGACGCCAATTTCTTTGCGTGACTTGCACCAAAGGGTTTGCATCGCGCTCGCAGTAGGTCAGCATTGTTGCATTGCAAACAAGGAGGATTTTCGAATGATACGCTCTTTCCTGTCGTCGTTGATTTTTGCTTCGTTTTTTCACGCGCCGGCCCTTGCGCAACAGGCAGCTGACGCCGTCGACCCAGAAGCTGGCAGCGAACTGTCCGTCTTCGACACGCTTTCAGGAGCCGCTCGTGCAGCTTTGGACGCAAAGGAGGCCGGCAGGCCAGCCATGGCCGAGAACTGGATGGTGGCTGCGGCCAACCCGTTGGCGGTTGAGGCCGGGGCCGAGGTTCTAAGGAACGGCGGGACTGCCGCAGATGCCATGGTTGCTGTTCAAGCTGTGCTTGGGCTGGTCGAGCCTCAATCTTCCGGTCTGGGTGGCGGTGCATTTCTTGTTTGGTTCGACGCAAATTCCGGCACTGTCACGACGCTGGATGGGCGCGAGACTGCCCCTTTGGCGGTCACGCCGACGCTGTTTCAATCCGAAGACGGTGAACCGCTTGGGTTTTGGGACGCGGTAATCGGCGGCAGGTCCGTCGGAACACCGGGGACCCCGATGCTTTTAGAGCAGGCGCATGCGCGTTGGGGGCGCGCCGAATGGGGGAGCCTATTTGCACCGGCAATTTCTCTGGCCGAAGAAGGGTTTACAGTCTCTGAGCGACTGGCGGGCTCGATCGCTGGTGGGGCTGAGCGGCTTCAGACTTTCAAACGGACAGCTGACTATTTCTTTCCGGGTGGACGCGCTCTTCAGGCCGGAGATACCCTAGTGAACCCTGCGTATGCCGACACCCTTAGGCTGATCGCCGCACATGGCAGCGAGGCATTCTACACAGGCCCGATTGCGGACGATATCGTCGCCACTGTTCGGACTGCAGCGGGCAATCCTGGTGTGTTGAACAAGACAGATCTTGAAATTTACCAGGTCATCGAGCGTGAGCCTGTCTGTGTGTCCTATCGTACGCATGACGTTTGTGGCATGGGACCGCCCTCCTCGGGCGCGCTGACGGTTGGGCAAATTCTGGGTATGCTGGACCGTTTCGACCTTGCGGCTCTGGGGCCTGAAAGCGCTGAGGCCTGGCGTTTGATTGGCGACGCGTCCCGGTTGGCTTTTGCCGACCGAGGTCGCTACATGGCCGACAGTGATTTTGTCCCCATGCCAACCGAAGGGCTAACCGCCGAGGCCTATCTGGACGCGCGCGCGGCGCTTCTTGAAAGGGACGACGCGTTGCCAGAGGTGTCTGCCGGATCACCCGAATGGGATCATGCGATGCTTTATGCCGATGATCAGTCGCTTGAGTTGCCGTCAACCTCGCATATTTCCATTGTAGACCAGTACGGCAACGCGCTTTCCATGACGACAACCATCGAGAACGGCTTCGGCTCACGTTTGATGGTGCGCGGCTTTCTGTTGAACAATGAGCTGACCGATTTCTCGTTTCGAACCCATAGCGATGGGGTGCCCATTGCAAACCGGATCGAACCTGGCAAGCGGCCTCGCTCGTCGATGGCACCGACCATCGTTTTGCAGGACGGGGCTCCAACCCTTGTCATCGGGTCGCCAGGTGGCAGCCGGATCATTGGCTATGTTGCGCAAGCCATCATAGCCCACATCGACTGGGACATGGACGTTCAACAAGCCGTTTCAATGCCGCATCTGGTCAACCGCTTTGGCACCTTCGACGTTGAAGAAGACACAGACGCAGTGGACTTGGAAACTGCACTGACGGGGTTGGGATATGAGGTCAGCTTGCGCGGATTGAACTCCGGCCTGCATGCGATCGGTGTATCTGACACGCTGAGCGGTGGTGCCGATCCCAGGCGTGAAGGCATTGCTTTGGGCGAATGACCGCTCCGAAAATCTTCGGCGCTTATTCAATTGCAAGGGTTCGGACATGCGTTTCGCGCGATTGGGCTCAGTTTGAAAAGGCCATGCCTTCAGGGCGGTTTTACAGGCTCAGTTTCCAGGATCGGCCTGTGTTTCGTATCGTGCTTGGTATTTAAGAACACCGAAAATCCGTCCATGACCTGAGCTCAATGGTTCTGATCCGGCGCGCGCCCCGTTTATCTCAGTCTTGGTCGCGCCCCCTGATCCCACCAAAGGCACCGCGCGGTCAAAGCATAGTGCTTGTTTGAGCGCGAGGATCTTCAGAAGGCGACAAAGTGTACGCGAGACACGGACGGGCCAGCTCCCAAATGGTTTGGCCATTGACTGTGGCACCGACCAGGCGAACTTATCTGCGAGCTAAGTTGGTTCGGGCACTGAACGTGCGGCGCTCAAGACCTGTGCTAGCAACAAGCCAGCCATCACACTGCCAAGCGTTGAAAAGATCATCATCGCCACCGAATTCACAGCTATGCCGTAGACAAGCCAAAGAACATTGCCTGCACATTGGCAGGCATTTCGCGAAGGGCTCTGCTTGGATGCTGCATCAGGGTTTCGCAGATTTGCGATCAATTGCGGAATAGAACTTGAGAGATTGGTGAGGCCAGCTGCCAAACCGATCATCTCAATTGTTAGTGGGTTCATAGGTATCTCCCGGCCGAAGCGGCGCCTCTAAGTCTGTGTAAAAAGGATGCGCGGCGACGGCCGCTCGCCGCCCTTTTGAAAGGACCGGCCCGGCGATGCTTGAGTGCTGCTTGAGGAATTCAGGGAGATCAGCTGAACTTTTATGAGGGGTGGTTGGGTGACTGAAAGCAGGTATGTGCACAGATTTCTGGGCGTGCAGCGCGCGGGCTAATTTCCAACTTTTTTGGCCGCGGCTTGCCACTCAACGTGTGAAAATATCGACGTAGTCTCCCGGGAAATAAACCGCGCCCACAGTTATGTTGCCGAGCTTTATCAGGCTGACGTGAAGGGTATTGCGACGCTTGCTGCGGTGTCGGTCTCAGCAACCAGACCTTTGCTTTCAATGCGCCAGCTTTTTGTTGACATTGTCCACAAGTTGGATTTTGTGGATCTCATCCACTTTTCGGCGTTGTGGTCACTTTGCAATCGAACTCGCATCAGAGGGAATGCCAATGACAATCACCTACAGTTTGTTGTTAAAAATCGCAGCAGTGCTTTGGATTATCTGGGGCTTGGTCCATATGCTCGCTGGCGTCATAATCATCTCGTCCGATGCCTCTGGGGCTGTTGCCGCCGTTGCGGATGCAGTGGATCCTAACTTGATCGCAGGAGAGTTTCACCCGGCCGTTGGAGCGGTTCTGAACCAGCATGGGTTCAACCTCTTGTGGATCGGCGCGTTTACCGTTGTTGGCGCAATTTTCATATGGCGGGAGTCCATCACCTTTATCTTTATGACCGCAATCGTCGGTTGGGTGACGGATGTCGGCTACTTCATCTTTATGGACCTTGGGGGCTTTGTAAATTTCGTCCCTGGAACCGTCATGACAATTATCTCTACGGCGGCTGTTGTCTTAAGTTTCGTGGCCTATTTTACAGGTCTGCGTGGACAGAACATGGGCTTCGAAACTTCCTAAAGGGATATCAAAGCAAACTCGGGGAAAGCGGCTGCGGTCGCAGAGTACTTCGCGCTCGAACTCAGCTATGTTTTTGGGAAAGCTGCGGTGCAATAGTGGTGAGCCGGTGCCCCCCGATGTGGCGCAGTTCTTCAGTGACCTGATTGCGCCCGCCTGCTCATTTTTTCTACGTGCGCGTGCCAGCATATGTGATCTTGCGCAGCAGCCATTCAAACGGGCCCAGTTTGAACCAATTGCGCCAGACGCTGAGGGCCACGATTAGAAAGACTGTGACGAAAACGGCCGTCAAAGTTGCCGTTGTCCGGCCCAGCTCCTCCCAAAGGCCAAAGCCATATGCCGAGAAGATGCTCGTCAAAACTATGGATTGGCCGAGATAGACACTGAGGCTTGACCCTCCCGCGGTCAGCGCGTGCGACATGATGGGTCCTGGGGGGCGCGAAATAAGCGCAATCAACCCAAGGTACCCTAGGGTTGCTATTGGGGCAGCTAATATAGTCAGCGCTGCACCACCTCCGCTTGGGCCCCATTGCCACAAACCTGCTCCGAATAGGCTAAGGGACATCCCCGGCAAGAGGCAGATCCGACGCGCCTTTCTCCAAAGTTGGTGCCGAGCATTGTCGATCATACCCGATTTCACACAGGCCAGGCCGAGGCAGAACCAACCCAGTGCAGAGAGGCCTTGGACAACTAGAAACACAGGTAAGATGAACGCAAACCCGACAGCTCTAAACACAACCGCGTCAAGGAAACTACCGCCGCCCAGAGCGGTCTCTTCGTACAGGAATGTCTCTTCTGGCGTCTCGGAAGCGATCAACAGGAGAGGCAAACCCGCGACCAATTGCAAGACAAGCAATCCCGCGCCAATTCTCACCAGTCTTGTCGCGTTCCAGTCTCGGAAGACAAACAGGACCGACCCGGCAATTGCGTAGATCACAAGAATATCGCCCGGAAAAAACAAGCATCCATGTAGGATGCCCAAGAGCAAAAGGCCGATCATCCGGTTGCGATATATGGGACCAAAGCGCAAACTGCGTCGCTCGGATGAGCGCATAAGAAACCCAAAACCCACCCCGAACATGAAAGAAAAAAGACCATAGGTTTTGAGCAATGCCAGCCCGTTCACCAGCCAAAGGGTCAGATGATCTTCGAACGTCTTTCCCACAGGCTCGGCAAACCCGTGCAGGGCTGAAAATGCGATATATTGAACGTTCACGACGACAATCCCAAAAAGGGCAATGAGCCGCAGGTAATCAGGCATATACGCGCGTTCGCCCAGCGTCATGAATGAATCTAGTCTCCTTGCCGCACCGCTCTCAAATGCCTGGCATTAATCTGGCAAGCGAGAAATTGGGATCAATTTGGCGCAAGACATGCGAAAAAGCGAGCCGAGCCTATATCGGCCATATTGCGGCAGGGCACAATGAAACTGGACCCTTTCCTGCGCCAACATCCAAACGCTGTTTAGAAGCCCCGCCAATGGCCCAAGAAACCCGCCCTGACGAGATTGCCGTGAACGGTTGTCGGGGCGCACATGGCTGGCCCTCCGCTGAACTATCAGCTCAAAGATCGTGGCGTGCGTTTTCTCGAAGCAGCAGCGACTTCTCAAGACCACCACCTATCTGCGCTTCCCGGCGGGCCACCGGTGCGACCAGGCCTTCTGCGTGGAGAACACGGGACGTCGACTGAACTCGAATTGTGGGCGATGACAACCGAACAACTCGGAGAGTTTGTCGCTTCAATACCGAGCCCGTTTTGTATTGGGCAGGTGGCGCTAAGTGACCGGCGAGCTGTATCGGGCTTCCTGGTGGAACACTCCGGGACATTCGCAGATCAGGACATTACGGGGTATAATGGATGGCGCGCTTTTCTGGACACCTCAAGCGCTTCGGCATCGTGTGGTTCGTCGTAAATCATGCCTCCGCCAGCCTTATTGAAGGCGATGCTGTACCCCGAATCTAATCAAAAATTTGACAAGACTTTTCAAAATTTGTCGCGCGATAATTAATTTTCTGACACTGTAAAAGCCGCAGGCCGATTTCGGCGGCCGCAGATGGGAAAAAAGACGCGTCATGTCTGACACGAAAATCAAGAACATGGAGGACTTTGCCGTCGTAAGCGGTATTTCGCGGCCAACCGTTTCGAAATACTTCAATGACCCTGACAGTGTTAGAAAGTCTACGCGCCACAAGATCGAAGTGGCGCTGGAGCGCTATGACTACCGGCCCAATATCTACGCGATCAATCAGAACCGAAGACGCACCAAGAATATCGGGCTGGTCGTACCGAACTTGACCGACCCATTCTTTGCCGCAATCGCACGGACCATCGAAGGGTTGATTGTAAGCTCAGGGTTCAACCCTTTGCTGCTTAGCTCGCATGGGGGCCCTGAACAGGAGATTGCCAATCTCAACAGTCTTCGAGCGATTAAACCAGCCGGTGTTCTGCTGGCACCGCTTGGGCGCGTGTCTCAAAGTGATCAGGTGCACGAATTTGCTGAGCAGATTCCAACGGTTCTGTTCGACGCCAATCTCGATGATGTCGGAGAAGCGTTCTTTGGTTCCGATAACATGCACAGTATTGGCCTGATCGTCGAATATTTATGCCGCAGCGGGGAAGCTCCGGCGTTTTTCGAAATGGAAGACCCGATCAATCCAAATGCCTACCGCCGTCGCACTGCGTATCAAGCTGCGATGGAGAGACTTTCCTTTCAACCGGAATTCATCCGGGTTGGGGGAAAGGGGTGGGACTTTGAAGAGATCGGGTATCGCGAGGGCCTGCGTGCCATCTCGGAGGACAGATTGCCATCCCGCACTGTCCTGTGCTCGAATGACAGGCTGGCAATTGGCCTTCTGGCGGCGGCTTTTGAAAGCGGCATTCAGGTTGGGAGGGGCGAGATGGATACACTACGCATTGCCGGCCATGATGACCACCCGTTCGCGCGGTATACCTGTCCGGGATTAACGACAATTTCGCAGGACTATGAGGCGATCGGGGCCCGAAGCGTAGAGACGATTCTCAAACTTATTGATACCGGAGAGCGATCGGAGTCCAGGGAAGTTACGCTGTTTGAGGGTCGATTGGTCATGCGAGGATCTGCATAATATATTGTTATAGTTTAATAATTAAAAAAAACTTTACGCGTGAAAAGTTTTAATTGACGTCGCGGTTAATTTTCTTCTACCTTGAGTCCATCATCCAATTAGGGAGGACAAGGATGTCACTTAAGAACGTATTGTTCGGCGCAACCGCGTTGACAATGGCGGGCACGTTAGGCGCTGTTGCCGACGGCCATGCCAAAGAGCTAACGATTGCGATCGTTAACAACGGGCATATGATCAATATGCAGAAGGTCGCTGAGGCCTATACCGAGGAAACCGGCGTTGCACTGAACTGGGTTAGCCTCGAAGAAGGTGTTTTGCGTGAGCAGGTCACTTCAGACACCGCCACAGGTGGTGGTCAGTACGACGTCATCAATATCGGCATGCAAGAAGCACCGATCTGGGGCGCAGCTGGCTGGATCGAACCTCTGGAATTCGGAGCCGAGTACGACGTGGACGATATCCTGCCCGCGATCCGTGCAGGTCTGTCTCACGAAGGCACAATGTACGCTGCACCGTTCTACGGTGAGAGCTCCATGGTGATGTATCGCAAAGATCTGATGGATGCCGCTGGAGTATCCGTTGCCGACAACGACAGTTGGGATAACATCAAAGCTGCTGCTGCGGCTGTGCATGACCCGGATAACGGTGTTTACGGTGCCTGTCTGCGCGGAAAGCCAGGATGGGGCGACAACATGGCGTTCATCACCACTATGGTGAACAGCTTCGGTGGTGCGTGGTTCGATGCAGATTTCAAACCAACAATCGACAGCGACGAATGGCGTGCAGCGATTAACTTCTATGTAGACCTGCTTGGCAACTATGGCCCTCCCGGATCCGAAGGAAACTCGTTCAACGAGATCCTCGCCCTCTACAACGAAGGCAAGTGCGGCATGTGGATTGACGCAACAATCGCGGCTTCTTTCCTTGAAGTTGACGGCGTTGCTTACGCTCAAAGCCCGAATGCTGGCAATCCGGTAGGAGCCAACTGGCTCTGGGCTTGGGCAATGGCGGTTCCATCGGGTACACCGAAGGCCGCAGAAGCCAAAGCCTTTATCGAATGGGCCACATCGAAGGATTATGTACAGGCTGTTGCAAGCCATCCTGAGTTTGGCTGGGCAAAAGTCCCAACTGGTCAGCGTGCCTCAACTTACGGTTTCGACGAGTTCAAGGCTGTAGCTGGGTTTGCAGAAGCTGAAATGGCAGCTATCAACTCGGCAGCTCCCGAAGCGACAGACCTGAAGCCATATGTTGGTGTTCAGTTCGCCGCAATCCCGGAATTTCCGGAAGTCGGGTCGGCTGTGGCCCAGGAAATGGCAGCGGCGCTCTCCGGTGCGAAATCGGTAGATGACGCTCTGGCGGCCTCACAGTCGGCAGCAGAAGCCATCATGGACGAAGCGGGTTACTAAACCCGATATGGGCCCGGCCGGACGGCCGGGCCTACCCCCGCAGCCCTTGCTGCGGATCAATCCAGTCACCCATTTGCACGTCAATCAAAGCAATGCATAACGGAAGAACCCGTTTTGCGTGAGGGATAGAACCATGTCTGACAGACGGCTTCCACGCCTGCTCCAATCACCAGCCGTAATCTTGCTGCTGATCTGGATGCTTATCCCGCTCGGGATGACGCTTTATTTCTCGTTTATCCGCTATGTGCTCAATAGTCTGCGGCGCCCTGAATGGACCAAACCCGCATTGAGCAACTGGCGCGGGTTCGGAAATTACGAATTTGTTCTTAACAACAAGGACTTCCTGTTCGCCATACAAAACAGTCTGTTGATCGTTTGTTCGATTTTGTTGCTGACAGTGATGCTTGGTGTGCTTGTCGCAGTGTTAATCAACAAGGCCTTTCCTGGTCGCGGCATTGTTCGAGTTTTGCTGATCTCGCCTTTCTTCGTGATGCCAGCCGTGAACGCAGTTCTATGGATCAACATGATCCTTGACCCCGTGCTTGGGCTTCAAGGCCTGGCCGTTGGCGGGATCAACAACATTATCGACGGATTGCAAGCCGCGCCGATTGTAGGACCATTCTTTTCGCTCTGGCCTGAATTGGAACCGATCTCGTTCCGGGCCACACAAACATCGGCTTACGCTGTGATCATCATGGTCACCTGGCAATGGACACCTTTTGCAGTGCTCATCTTCATGACATCGCTGCAATCGGAGGATCAGCAGCAGAAAGAAGCCGCTATCCTGGATGGCGCGAGCGCATGGTCTCAGTTTCGCTTTCTCACGCTGCCCCATCTGGGCCGCCCCATAGCTATCGTGGTGATGATCCAAGCGATTTTCCACCTCTCGCTCTATGCGGAAATCGAGATCGTCAGCCGTGGCAACGGAAACAAAAACCTTCCGTATCTGATCGGTGAGTTCGCCAACAACAATATTGGCGCCGCCAGCGCCACCGGAATATTCGCTGTAATCCTTGCAAACATCGTTGCCATCTTCCTGCTTCGGATGATCGGCAAGACTTTGATGGAGTAAATCATGGCTATCGTTGCACAAACTTCAAAGTATGGCCGAGTCAGCCGCGCTACTCTTGCCTGGATCGTCGCTCTGTTGTTTTTCTTCCCGATCTTCTGGATGGTTCTGACCAGCTTCAAGACCGACGCAGATGCGGTGAAACCAGAGTTCTTGTTCTTCTTCACGCCGACGTTGGAAAACTACGCGAACATGACTGAGAACTACGACTATTGGCGCTTTGCGACCAACTCGGTCATCACCTCGGTCTTCGCCACCATATTCGCATTGGCGGTCGGTATCCCCTGCGCCTACGCGATGGCCTTCAATCCGGCGCGGGCCACGAAGGATGTTTTGATGTGGATGCTGTCCACCAAGATGTTGCCGGCGGCTGCGGTGCTGTACCCGATGACATTCCTCACCAAAAGCATCGGCCTGTTTGACACGCATTTTATCATCATCGTGGTTTTGATGCTCATCAACCTGCCGATCGTGGTTTGGATGCTTTTCACCTACTTCAAGGAAATTCCAAAGGAGATCATTGAGGCCGGTCAAATGGATGGTGTGAACACCTGGGGTGAAATCAGAGAGATTCTGATTCCGCTGGCATGGGGTGGGATCGCCTCGACGGCCCTGCTGTGTTTCATCTTCTGCTGGAATGAAGCCTACTGGACGGTCCGCCTGACAACGACTGAAGCCGCGACACTGTCCAAACTTATCGAAGGCAATCGCGCACCGGAGGGGCTATTCTTTGGCCGTCTCTCCGCGGTCTCCGCTGCCGCTGTTGGCCCCATCGTGGTGCTGGGGTGGTTCTGTCAAAAACAACTGGTCCAAGGTCTGACCTTCGGCGCGGTCAAATAAGGAAAATACTATGGGACAGATCGTTCTAGAAAGTGTGACTAAGAGTTTTGGAGAGACACAAGTTATCCCACCATTGGATTTGACCATCGAAGACGGAGAGTTTGCGGTGTTCGTGGGGCCCTCTGGTTGCGGGAAATCCACACTCCTCCGCCTCATCGCGGGTCTCGAGGACACGACATCGGGTAAGGTGAGCATCGATGGGGAAGAAGTAACGGAGGTTTCGCCATCCAAGCGTGGCTTGGCCATGGTGTTCCAGACCTACGCGCTTTACCCGCACATGACGGTTCGCAAGAACATTGCGTTCCCGATGCGTATGGCCGGTTTGTCGGAGTCTGAGCAAGAGGCGAAGATCTCGGCGGCGGCAGAGGCGTTGAACCTGGTTGACTATCTCGACCGGAAACCCGGCCAGCTTTCAGGTGGTCAGCGCCAACGCGTGGCGATTGGCCGTGCCATCGTCAGGGATCCGAAGGCCTTCTTGTTTGACGAGCCGCTGTCAAACCTTGATGCCGCGTTGCGCGTTGGCATGCGCATTGAGATCACCGAAATGCATGCGCGTATGAAAACCACAATGATCTACGTCACCCATGATCAGGTGGAAGCCATGACTATGGCTGACAAGATCGTCGTCCTGCAGGCTGGGGTGATCGAACAGGTCGGCAGCCCGCTGGACCTTTACCGGGCTCCGCGCAACCTGTTCGTGGCCGGGTTCATTGGCTCGCCCAAGATGAACTTCATCGAAGGGGAGGAGGCTGCGAAATTTGATGCCCATACCATAGGAATTCGACCCGAACATATTGATGTTGTGCCAGAAGGGGGCCGTTGGACGGGGACAGTCGGCGTGGCGGAACATCTGGGCTCTGACACGTTCTTTCATATCCACGGAAGCGGCCTGGCTGAGACAATGACTGTTCGGGCCTTGGGCGACGTCGCGCTGCGCCACGGCGACAAGATCCACCTTGCTCCGCGTGTCGATGAGATCCACCGTTTCGACAAGCAAGGCCTTCGTCTCTGATGCCGCGGCTTGCGGGCAAATCCGCTCTGATCACAGGGGCGGCACGTGGTATTGGCCTGGCGTTTGCCCGCAGGTTTATTGCTGAAGGCGCGCGCGTTGCGATTGCAGATATCGACATGGGCCGTGCCGAAATTGCGGCCCAAGAAATCGGAGCGTTCGCAGTCAAGATGGATGTAACCGACCAGGCCAGCATCGATGCCGCGGTCGCCACAACGATCGAGGCATTCGGAAGAATTGATATCCTTATCAACAATGCGGCCGTCTTTTCCGCCGCACCGATCGTCGAGATTGACCGGGCTGATTTCGAGAATGTCTTTGCAATCAATCTGGCCGGCACACTGTTTTCGCTTCAAGCCGTTGCGCGGCACATGATTGACCGTGGCATCAAAGGCAAAATCATTAACATGGCCTCCCAAGCCGGGCGGCGGGGCGAAAGCCTCGTCGCCACTTATTGTGCCAGCAAGGCCGCCGTGATCAGTCTGACCCAGAGTGCCGGTCTGAATCTGATTGAGCACGGCATCAACGTAAACGCGATTTCTCCGGGCGTGGTGGACGGGGAACATTGGGAGGGTGTCGACGCCTTTTTCGCGAAATACGAAGGCAAGCCCCCGGGTCAGAAAAAGGCCGAAGTCGGTGCCGCTGTCCCGTTCGGAAGAATGGGGACGGCGGAGGATCTAACCGGGATGGCGGTGTTTCTGGCCAGTGATGAGTCCGACTATGTCGTGGCGCAGACCTACAACGTGGACGGGGGCCAATGGATGAGCTGATGCGAGACCACGACACAAAACTCAGCCAGCTCAACAACCAAACACTGGCTGGTTTGCCAGACACTTTCCTTCGGCCGCATTATGACCGCGCGTCGCTCACACCCGGTATTGTACATATTGGCTTGGGTAATTTTCACCGCGCGCACCAAGCCTGGTATCTGCATCGCTTGATGCAGAATGGTCAGGCGCTGGGCTGGGCGATCATCGGAGCAAGCGTTCGCCATGAGGACGCTGAGCAGCGCCTGCGTCTTGCCGGGCAGGATCATCTGACAACCCTAATTGAGCTTGACCCGACCGGGACGTCGGCGGAGGTCGTGGGCTCAATGGTTGATTACCTTCCCATTGAGGTCGGTCATGGGCCCTTGATCCAGCAAATGTCGGACCCAATGATCCGCATCGTGTCACTGACAATCACCGAAGGCGGGTATTTTCTGGATCCGGCCACCAAGAGCTTTGATCCGAACCATAGTGATATTCAGTATGACGCTGTAAATCTTGATACGCCACGGACTGCATTCGGTGCGATTGTTTCAGCGTTGCGTGCGCGACGAGACACCGGTGTTGGGCCCTTCACGTGCCAAAGCTGTGACAACCTGCCTGGCAACGGTGCCATTTTGCGCGAGGTCGTGATTGGCCTGGCCAAGCTGGCCGATCCGTCCTTGGGTGCGTGGATCAGCGAGCATGTGAGTTTTCCCAATTCCATGGTTGATTGCATTGTGCCCGCGACGGGCCCAAGCGAAATCGATCTGGTGCAAAGCCTCGGGCTTGCCGACGCGGCCCCAGTCACCCACGAAAATTTTCGCCAGTGGGTTATCGAAGATGACTTTTGTGCAGGCCGCCCACCTTGGGAGGATGTCGGCGCGACAATGTCCGATCAGGTTCATGACTTCGAGGCAATGAAGCTGCGTGTCTTGAATGGCGGCCACCAATTCGTCGCCAATCCGGCCGAGATTTTAGGTCTTTCCACCATCGCCGATGCCATGCAACACACGCTGATCAAAGACATCTTTCACAAGATCACGTCGGAAGAAATAGCTCCGTTATTGCAACCTGTTCCGGGTATGAGCGCGACGCAGTATATTGATTTGATCGATCGGCGGTTTTCAAATCCGGAAATACGCGACACCGTGCGGCGTGTTGCGTTTGATGGATCCTCTCGCCATACGGGCGCGATCCTGCCTGCGATCCGCGATGCTATTGCTGGCAACGGGATGTGCGATGGTCTCGCGCTGAGCCAAGCCCTCTGGGCTCGCATGTGCGCGGGGACCCGCGAAGATGGCAGCGCGATAGAGCCCAATGACCCACAATGGAGCAGTCTGACCAAGGCTGCAAAAGAGGCAGCGGGTGACCCGCAAGCCTGGCTTGAACAGCGTCACTTCTACGGGTCCATTTCGGATGATGTCAAATTTCAAGATGCGTTCTCGAAATGGCTGAAAGGGCTCTATGCGGACGGGGTCGAAGCAACTTTGCAAGCCTATCTTCAGAAATAAAACCGACGTTCGGTCAGGGTCGAGATGTCAATCCATTGGACGGGATGTGGGATCGGTTCACTCGCCCAAGCTGGCGACGTAAAAAGCGCAAACAACCGCAGCGTCCGGCCCACGCGGGACCAGACTGTTGCATTAGACAACCACGACATTGCCACGTTTACGACCGGTCGCAACGTAGCGGTGCGCCTCAACCAGATCTGCGAACGGATACGTCCGGTCCATGACGGGTGCGAACCGCCCATCCGCGACAAGGCTGAGCAGACCGGTCAGCTGCTTGCGATGGTGTTCTGGAGTCTGCAGGCCCGCAGCTGAAAACACAGCGCGTTGAGGGCTGAAAAACCGGGTTAGCATCACGTCCCGAAGAAGCCCAAGTCCCAGAACAGGGCAGGCGTATCTGCCGTTCCGCGCGAGGCTGGGTTTGGCTGCGCCAAAGCTGGATACACCAAGCGTATCAAAGACGAGATCATATCTTGCACCTGCTTGAAAAGGCGTTTCCCGCGTATAGTCAATGACGCGCGTGGCACCCAGGGCGCTCAGCAGCTCACCGTTTCGCGTGCTGCTGGTCGCGGTGACCTGTGCACCAAGCGCGGTGGCGATCTGTATTGCGGCAGAGCCGAGACTACCCGAGCCGCCAAGGATCAGGACCCTGTCCTTGGGTTTGACAGGTGCCACATGTGTCAAAAAATGCCATGAGGTCATCGCGCCATCAAACATAACGGCCGCCTCCTCAAAGTTGAGTGTATCTGGCTTGGCCAGAATGCTGCCCTCTTCTGAGACACAAATATGGCTGGCATTGGCCCCGAATTTCAGTCCTGCTTCCCCAAAGACAGCCTCCCCGATCTTAAAGCGGGTCACAGCGGATCCGAGGCCCACGACCTCACCAGAAAAACAAGTTCCCGACAACCCGGCGCGTGGGCGCGAAAGCCCAAGAAACACCCGCGCAATTTTGGGGTGACCGGCGCGCATCATCCCGTCAGCACGGGTCACGGCCGAAGCTCGGATGCGGACCAGAATCTGATCTTCAGCTGGCGTGGGCATCGGGTGGCGCACAGGTGACAGCACCTCCGGTGCGCCGTAATTGGGGATGTCCCAAGCTTCGAATGTGGTGTCCATTTCAATCTCCTGTTCCAAGTCAACAGCGAGATAAGAACCTTTTTGTGTTCCAAAAAGTGTTTAAATCGACCCATATTGGTTTATAAACGTTCCACAATGATTGATTGGAAGTCTTTACCTGCCTTTCTCGCGGTTGCCCGGTCGGGGTCGCTCCGGGCGGGTGCGGGACAACTCGGTGGGACCCATGCGACCTTGCGCCGCCAGATCGAGGGTTTGGAGGCGCAGTTGGGCACGACGCTGTTTCGGCGCGCGGCGGGTGGGCTCACACTGACGGCGGCGGGGCGGCGGTTGCTTCCACAAGCACTTGAGGCAGAGGCCGCGCTTTTGAAAGGTTTTAGCTCCGTTCAGGGGCTCGACCGGGAAGCGTCTGGCCGGATCCGCCTTTCGGCCGATCCATTGACGGCGCACTACTTGTTGGCGCCTGTGTTGGCTGAGTTTGCAGCGCTTTATCCTGACATCGAGATCGAACTGAAACTCTCCTACATGCTTGATTCAATCGAGAATGACGAGACCGACATTTCCGTTCGTCATGTGATCGATGTTGATGAGGACGCTGTAGGTCGCAAGCTGTTTTCGCTGCCCATTGGGGTCTATGCTGCGCGCAACTACATTGACACAGCCCTGCCCAATGCGGGCCCGAAAGGGGCTGGTCTGACGTGGATCGGTTACGGAGAAATTCCGGAGCTGAAAGCCATGGTGGCCGCAACCCCGTTTTCCGACGCACGCGTCCGCCATATCGTGACCGACCCCCAGATGCATCTTCATCTGGCGCGCGCCGGGGCCGGAATGACGTTTCTGGCGAAATGGGTGCCGTCGGTTTTCGCAGATCTGCAACGTGTGCCGGGGACTGCGCTTGATACAAGACGATCCACCTGGGTGATGTTGCATGGGGGACTACGCCGCGTTCGCCGCGCGCGCCTGTTGGTGGACTATCTGTGCGACGCTTTACTGGAGCGTCGCGCGGATTTCATCGGGCAGGACAAGCTCTGAACAAGGCTTGATTCAGCGTGCGGTCCTGGGAAAGTCGCCGGTTGATTTAGCGAGGTTGGTTGGAACACGCAGCCGCAGGCTGTGGTTAAATCGCAATCCTATGAAATGTTCTGTCTCAGCTCCGCCACCTTTTGCGCCAACCAGCGACGCGATGGAAGGTCCGTACATAGGGAGACCGCCTTGTCATAGGCCGCTGCCGCCTCGGCAATGCGGCCCAGGCGCGACAGGCAATGGGCGTGGGTGGCATGATAGGGCTGATAGCGATCAGTCTCTGGCCCTTCTATCTTTGCCAGCAATTTCAACGCTTCTGCCGGGCCAGCATCTTCGACGGTAACCGCAGCACGCCCGACTACGGCACCTATAGTCGGGTGCAGTTTCACCAGGCCGGCATAAAGCTGCGACAAGGCCCGCCAATCCGTTTGCCCTGTCGCAGAGCGCGCCGCGTGAACGGATTGGATCGCGGCCTCCAACTGGAAGCGGCCTGTTTTGCCAAGTGTTGCTGCGCGGCTAAGCATGTTGGCAGAGCGCTCAATCATGGCCATGTCCCAAAGATCAGTGTCCTGATCGGGCACTGGCACCAGCATGTTTTCATGGACCCGCGCGTCGCGCCGGGCCTCGATAAAGCCGATCAATGCCGTAAGTCCCAATGCCTCGGGGTCCTTTGGGACGAGGTCGGCCAGGATGGTGGAGAGGAAAAAAGCCTCATGTGATAGATCTCCAGCGCCCTCCAACCAATCGACCGCATAGGCCCCGTAGACGGCCTCCAAAACTGATGCCATCCGGTCCGGAAGGCTCGCCACATCCGGGATAGCAAACGGAATACCGGCCGACTTTATCTTTTTCTTGGCACGTACGAGACGCTGGGCCATTGCAGTAGGCGACACAAGGAAAGCCCGGGCTATTTGTTCAGCTTCCAGGCCAAGGACAGTTTGCAGCATCAGTGGGGTGCGTATAGCAACATCGATCGCGGGGTGGGCGCATACAAAGAGAAGTTTCAGACGTTCATCCAGAGTTTCATCAAGGTCGGGCACAAACACATCAGTCATTTCTGGAACCTCATTTGTAACAACCAGACGGGCGTCTTTTCGGGCCTGATCGATGCGCCGGTTCTTGGCCGCTGTCAAAAGCCACGCCTCGGGGCTGTCGGGAACGCCGCGGGTTGGCCAAGTGCGCAACGCAGCCAAGAAGGCCTCCGACAACGCGTCTTCGGCGGCCGCAATGTCGCCTGTTCGGCTGGCCAGCATTGCCAGCAATTTACCGTAAGCGGCGCGGGCTACATCCTCGGCCCGCGCCTGTGCACAGGCTTGGGTCAAGAACTGCCCATCGCAGAAGATCGGATTTCGACCTTTCCGTGTTTGGCCGCCGGGCACTTTTCAGCCCAGACTAGGGCTGCGTCCAGGTCAGGCACATCGATGGCAAAAAAGCCCCCTAGCGTTTCCTTGGTATCGGCAAATGGCCCGTCCTGAACCCGCTTCTCGCCGTCTTTGAGAGTGATCGTTGTTGCCGTTTCGGCCGGGTGTAGCCAATCGGTATCAAGAAACACACCGGCCTCTTGCAAGGCCCCGATATAGGCCCCGTAGACTTCTTTTTCACGCGCCCAATCCTCGGGCGTCATATGCGCAAAATCGGCAGGGTCGGAATACAGCAAAAATGTATATCGCATGGGTTCAATCTCTCTGGTTGGTGGTTGGAATTAAGCGGCAGCTTCGCCGAGTTTTTCAAGGCCGATTTCAAAAGTCGGACCCATCATGCCGTCCATGAACAGGCCCATCACGCGAAATAGCGGGTTGAAGCCCATATCCGCGTCGATACGCCATGTGACCTTTGCCCCAAGCTCGGTTGGTAGGGCGCTGATCGATTGGGTTGGCTGCCCAAGCGGGCCAAGATCAATGGCGTATGTGATTGTTTGTGCAGAGACATCCGCGACGATCTGGCTGCCCGTCCCGTCCTTGCTGTCGAAATAAAAACCTGAACCGACGCCTGTTTGAGGGCCGAACAGGTCTATTTGCAGGTCGGGATCCAGTGTGCTGTAGGGGTTGAAGGATTGGTAACCAGTGTTCGAGGCTGCCAGGGCCAGCACGACGTCGGGAGTGGTGCTAAGCGTTGCTTGGCGCTCGACACTGACATGGCGTGGCAGGGCAAACGTGGCGGCGGTCAAGGCGGCGATGCCACATGCGGTATAGATTGAAATTTTCTTGATCATCTTGCTTCTATCTCCTCGGATTGAATGGAAGGGCTTTTTTGCCGCTTCATCCACATGACGGATCAGCAATGGTTCAATCGACATTTGCCAAAATTTAATTTGAGGCCGGCTTGATCGCCTGGCAATTAGAGCTGAATTGGAGCATCGGCGCTTAGGGACTGACATCCGCGTGGCTATGGGATAGCTGGGGGGTATGACCGATCCCAAAACGCCGCCTTTGGCCAAACCTTTAAAGCTGCCCTGTGGGGTTGTTCTCAAAAACCGTATCACCAAATCTGCAATGTCAGATTCTCTGGGCGATGGGCGCGGTCATCCAAGCGATGCGCAAATCCGTCTCTATGCGCGCTGGGCTGATGGTGGTCTGGCCCTGTCGATCATAGGTGAAGTTCAAGGGACGCCATGGTTTGCCGAGAAACCAGGAAACCTGGTGCTGAGATCGCAATCTGAGTTGGGTCGGTTTGAGACGCTTGCGCGCGCGGGTGCCTCTAATGGAGCGCAACTGTGGCTACAGCTCGGCCATGCTGGCGCATTGGCTGATGCGTCCATTTGTACGCCAAAAGGACCCAGCGCGCTGGATCTTCCTGGATTGACCTGCGATGCGCTGACAGAGGCGCAGATCCGGGACCTGCCGACAGAATTTGCTCAGACCGCGACGTTGGCCAAGGCGTCCGGGTTTGGCGGCGTCGAAATTCATGCCGCGCATGGGTTCCTATTGAGCCAATTTCTCTCTCCGTTATTCAACAAGAGAACCGATGCATATGGGGGTTCATTGGCCAATAGAATGCGGTTGTTGCTGGACGTTGTTGAGCGCGTGCGCACAGCGGTTGGGCCTGAATTTCCCATTGGCCTGAAGCTTAATTCGACCGATCAATTGGAGGGAGGTTTCCAGCCCGAGGAAGCCCTCGATGTCATTTCAGCGCTCGATCGGACCAGCATCGACCTAATCGACATCAGCGGCGGTACTTATTTTCCTGGTGCGGCATCGTCATCGGATCGCGCAAGTTCGGGGCCTTATTTCCTGCAGTTTTCCGAGCGCGCTCGGTTACGGACCGGAAAACCTTTGATGGTCACAGGTGGTTTCAAAACGCTGGTTGAGGCTGAGAATGCGATTGATCAGGGCCAGGCCGATCTTGTGGGTCTCGCGCGGGTGCTCATTCTTGATCCAGACCTGCCAAAGGCCTGGGTAAAAGGCCAAGCGTCTGATCCGATATTTCCTCGCTTTGAGACACCGCCTGAGGGTGGCGTTACGGCTTGGTACACGATGCAGATCACCCGATTGGCTGATCAAGCCCCGGCGCTGATGGCCGGTGATCTAACAGATGCGATCAAAGCTTATGACGCGCGGGACCGAGCCCGGTCTGAGATTTGGAACACAGCTTTCGGCACGCCTTGAACTGAAGCCCAAGCAGGGAACGTCATTCCGTCGGAGGCAAAAGAACAATGTTGCCCATATGGTTTTTGGCCATGAACGCCTTTTGAGCGGCGACGATCTCACTCAGCGGATAGGTTCCTGCAAGAAGCGGACGAATTTGTCCTGCTTCTATGTAGGAAATCAGGTTTGCAAAGATCGGTTCGTCCCATGCGGTACAGCCGATCAGTCGAATATCCTTGAGGTACATATCGCGCATGTCGAGCTCGACAACAGGACCTGCAATCGCGCCAGAAGAGACCAGCCGCCCCCCGCGACGCAGAACCTTTAGCATCGCGGGAAATGATGGGCCGCCAACATTGTCGACCACAAGATCAACGCTTTCGGACCCCAGGGCTTCGGTCAGATCCGCATCTCGGTTTAAGACAGTATCGGCCCCCAGATCGCGCAGTTGATCAGCCTTGGCGGGGCTCGTAATTGCTACAACGCGCGCGCCGCGTAGTTTGGCCAATTGTACGGTCGCTGATCCAACTCCACCCGATGCACCGGCGATCAGAACAGTTTCGCCGTTGGACAGTCCGGCACGGTGCAGCATGTTCTCCGATGTTCCATAGGCGCAAGGGATGGTCGCCAATTCCGCATCTGACCACGCGCACTCGACCTTGAAGACATCACGCGCGGGGACTTTAACATATTGTGCGAAAGCCCCATCAAAATCGGATGCCATCCAGATGTTGTCCATCGTGTCGTAGCCGGCGGGGCGCATGCAAGCGCGCACCAGAACGCGTGTGCCCAGATCCGTGGGATCAACATCTGGCCCAACCGAAACAAGGCGTCCGCAACAATCGGTGCCCTGGATCAGCGGAAACGGTGTTGAGGCATTCCAACCGCCGTCCGATTTGCTTTCACCATGCGCGTTTTGGTGTTCAGCGGTGGCGGCGGTGTCGCCGGTGACCGATGACGAGTACCACCCCAATCGCGTATTGATCTCTGTATTATTAACGCCGGCGGCCAGGACGCGCAGCAAAACCTCACCCGCTTGCGGAACCGGAGTGGCGACGGACTTATACTCGAGCTTATCATAGCCGCCGTTGCCTGTGGTTACGACGGCCATCATGTTCTCGGGGATAGCGTTTGGGTCTTGGCCTGTCATCTACGATCCAGTTCGATCACCAGTGTGATCTCATGCTGGCAAGGCTGAGAGAGCGGGCAGGCTGCCACGCGCCGTTGCTTGCCCACCAGGATCAAAGGTCTTCATCTGCGGCTATGCGCGGAGGCAACCACGCGGAATTGGTCTCATTCTTGAATGCGTTTCCTTTCGCAAAGATTTGCGCTTCGCGTTCTGCCACCATTTCCTTCGTCTTTTCGATATAGGGTGTGTTCTGTTCGATCGGCATATCAGGGTCGTAGAGCTCGGCGAGCTCTCTGATCATATGACGGTCGTCTTCGGAAAATTTCGTGGCGAGAAGTTCGGCGTCAAACGGGTGCATGCCCAGCATCTCAAAAGCGGTGCGGCCTGTGCGGACGCTGGAATCGAACGTATCGCGAATGATTTCCCGCACCCCTGCAGCATAAAGTTCGTAGACATGCACGCGGTCAATGGCACGCGCCACTATCGGCACCGACGGGTGGTGCTGTTTGACGTGGTGAACGATGGCGTTGATCTGGTCTTTGTTGTCAATTGCCACCACCAGGAGTCTTGCGTTCTCGATGCCGGCCGCGTGCAACAGATCCGCGCGGGTTGCATCCCCAAAAAAGATCTTCAGGCCGAAAGCCCGGAGCATCTCCAGTTGCGAGGCGCTGTAATCCAGTACGGTTGTCGAATAACCGGCAGCGCGCAGCATCCGATTGACCACGCCGCCGAAGCGACCGTGGCCAGCGATAATGATATCACCGGGTTCATCGATGGTATCGGCCTCCTGTTGTTGATCCTTGGCGAACTTAGGCACAAGAACCCACTCATAAACGATGAACAGCAAAGGTGTGAGAAGCATGGACAGTGTGACGACCAGAAGCAGCACATCTGCTATGGACTGCGGAATAACCTGGTTGGCGGTTGTGAATGACAACAGCACAAACCCAAATTCACCGGCTTGAGCGAGGCCCAGGCCAAACAGCCATCGGTCAGAGCCTTGGAGCTTGAATATATAAGCAAGCGCAAGAAGGATACCCGCTTTGACGGCGACGAGACCGAAGGTCATGCCCAGAACACTGGCGAGATTCCCAAACAGAAGACCAAAGTCGATCGAGGCCCCGACGGTTATGAAAAACAGGCCCAGCAACAGCCCCCTGAACGGGTCAATGTCACTTTCCAACTCATGCCGGTATTCGCTATTGGCGAGAACGACACCAGCCAGAAACGTCCCTAAGGCAGGCGACAAGCCGACGGCTGTCATCAACAGTGCGATACCGATCACGAACAAAAGTGCGGTGGCTACGAATAGCTCCCGCAGACCCGCCATCGCGATAAACCTGAAAACAGGCCGCGTGAGGTAGTAGCCCGACCCGATCACCGCGCCGATGGCCCCGATTGTCACGAGCGCTGTTTGCCAGCCGTTGAGCCCATCGACCAAACTCAGGTTCATTCCTGAGCCGTGGTCATCATCTCCGTGTGACCCGCCATGCGACCCACCGTGATCATCACCGTGAGCGGCGACATCTGACGCGCCATGTCCCAGATCCATAAGTTCTGGCATTGCCAGCAAGGGAATGAGAGCAAGAATTGGGATGACGGCTATGTCCTGGAATAACAGTACTGAAAAGCTGGACTGTCCGCCCTCTGATTTCATCAGCCCCTTTTCGTTCAAGGTTTGAAGCACAATTGCCGTCGATGAAAGCGCCAGAACCATGCCGATGGCCAATGAGATTGTCCATGGGATGCCCAGAAACATCGAAAAGCCCATGATGATGAGCGTTGTTCCGGCCACTTGAAGCCCACCCAGGCCAAGCAGTTTTGATCGCATCGCCCAAAGCATCTTTGGCTCCAGTTCCAAGCCCACGAGGAACAGCATCATGACGACACCAAACTCGGCAAAGTGCTGGATCGATACAACATCGACACCCAACGCCAGAAGCAGCGGGCTTATGACGATCCCCGCGATCAGGTAGCCGAGCACCGAACCCAGTCCCAGTCGCGAGGCGATTGGCACCGCGACAACGCCAGCGCCCAGAAAAATGAAGGCAAGGAGTAGAAATTCCGACATCGTCTATCCTTTCGCCGGGAGTGGCAGCGTCGCAGACATTATGACGTCCTGTGTTTCGGCTGCATCGAAATCATAGGCGTCATCTCGAATTAGAGAGAGCAGCTCTTTGTATCCTTGCGCATGTGCTGCAATCTCTTCGGGCTGATCGCCCGCCAAAGCGCCATAGAGCGCATAAGGAGTTGCAAATCTCATTTTGCACAAGGCCGCGGTTTGCTCTAGCGGCAGCAGAAAACTACGCAAAGGATGATGCTGGTACCCCTCTTGGGAATAGGCATCTTCTGGCCCGCCGGCCGTGACGGCCAGCATCAGGGTTTTCCCTTTCAGCGCGTTTCCGTGCTCCCCAAAGGCGAAGCCGTGTTGGAGAACAAGATCTTGCCATTCCTTCAGCAAGCTTGGCGTCGAATACCAATAGACGGGAAACTGAAAGACGATGACGTCGTGCTCGATCAGGCGGGCCTGCTCCTTTTCGACGTCGATCTTGTGCCGCGGATATTCGGCGTAAAGGTCAACGATTGTGATATTTTCTATAGTTCTGGCTTGCGCCATCATCGCCTGATTGGCCAGACTGAAGCGCTGACCTGGATGTGCATAGAGCAGCAGGATTTTTGCCAAAGAAATCTCCGATGTCGTCAGTGTTGAGACTTGATAAAGGTGCCATTATTGAGATCGCGCATTGCTTGCTGCAGCTCCGCGCGAGTGTTCATTACGATCGGTCCGTGCCAGGCTACGGGTTCTTGGATCGGATGCCCAGAAACCAACAGGAACCGGCCGCCCGTATGATTGGTCCGAACGTAGATCTCACTGCCGGTACCGAACCGTACGAGAGTTCGGTTCCCGGACATATCGCGGAGATTGACCTCCCGGCCGGCCACCTCTTTTTCGACCCGCACGCCGATAGGGTTTGACGCATCTCTGAACGAGATCTCGCCAGCAAATACATATGCAAATGTATTGGCATAGGTGTCCACCGGCAAAGACCGTGTGGTATTGGGCGGAACCGAGATATCTAGGTACAAAGGATCTGCTGCGATCCCGTCGACAGGTCCGCGTTTGCCCCAAAAGCTGCCGGTGACTATGCGAACTGTCGTCCCATCATCGTCGACAATCACCGGAATGTCGGGGCCTTGGATATCTTGGTATCTCGGTGCGGTCATTTTCAGCGATGACGGCAAATTTGCCCAAAGTTGAAACCCGTGCATCTGGCCGTGCGCATTACCCTTCGGCATTTCCTGATGCAGGATACCAGATCCAGCGGTCATCCATTGCACAGATCCAGGTCCCAGCAACCCTTGGTTGCCCAGACTGTCACTGTGTTCGACCTCGCCGTCCAGAACGTAAGTAATCGTTTCGATACCTCGGTGCGGATGCCAGGGAAACCCGCGGAGATAGGCATCAGGCTCATCATTGCGAAAGTCGTCGAGAAGCAGAAACGGGTCACCTTCATTGGTGTCACTGAATCCAAAGACCCGGTGCAAATGAACGCCGGCTCCCTCCATCGTGGGAACGGCCTTATGCGTGGTGGTGACTGGACGAAAGGTCATCGGGATCCCCGCGTATAACTTGGGCGTATTCTTCGTGACATGCGGCCGCCAAGGCTGGTTCAGTAGGGACGGTCGAAGGAAGCTTAGATAAGTCTCGTGTTGGACACCAGATTGAAAAGTAAAGTGGTGCCGATGCCAAGTGTTCGAGTGGTTGGTCATTTACGAAAGTCGCTTGGCGCGGCGCGGTCAGGTGCTGAAGCCTGTTTTGGCGTCGCCGGCCTGACTTAGAAATTTCGGACTGTGCTGCCGGGTATGAGCTTGAATCCGATATCCGTAACACTCGAGATCGGTTCGCCCGAGAGGCGCGCGATCATCATCTCGGCGGCGGTCTGGCCCAATTTGAGGTGGGGCACATGCATGGAGGTCAGACGTTGTGGTAGCACAGAGGCAATCGGAAGATCGCCCCATCCAGCGATCCCGATATCTTCGGGAATTCGCAGGCCGCGACTGACACAATACTGGAATCCGCCAAACGCCATGGCGTCATTCTGATAGAAAATACAATCGATGTTTCGATGCGACGCCAGTAGCTGTTCGGTGCCGTAATAGCCAGGGTAGTAGGTGGCCGTGTCATGCAGACAAAGCTGCTTGGGGACTTCACCGCCGCCACCTTCAACGGCTTTTCCAAACCCTGCCAGACGTGTCGTAGCAGCATTGGCTGTGTCGTGGGACGTCCCGACATAGCCGATCTTTCTATATCCGCGACCGACCAGATACCGCCCCATATCGAAGCCGCTGTCGAAATGGTTTATCCCAACGCTCATATCCAGAGGGCTGCTGTTTAGATCCCAAATCTCGACGATTGGTACACCCGAATTTCGCAACAGATCGATGGCCGTCGGGGAATGAAATCGCCCGGTCAAAATAAGGCCGGCGGGTTGCCACGAGAGCACGGTCCGGATCCAGTTTTCTTCTTCGGCCAATGTGTGTTGTGTAAGGCCTAAGACGGTTTGGTGGCCGAACACACCAAGTTTGCGGTCAATTCCTTCTAGAACATGGGCAAAGACTTCGTTCCCGAGATCAGGAATGGACACCCCTACGAAGGTAGAGGCTTGGTCCCCGGCAAACACGGTTGCCAGCTTGTTTGGCAGATATCCGAGCTGGTCTACCTTCTCCATGACCAGAACTTTTGTTTTTTCGGAGTATCCGCCCTCTCCACGGAGTACGCGACTCGCTGTCATTTTCGAGACACCGGCTGCTTCAGCAACCATAGAAAGGCTTATCTTATTGTTTTTAAGTTGTTTTTCTCGCATGAAGATATTTTTACGTTACCGGTAACTTTGCTTCTTGACAGATCAGCCTTAGCTCCGAACAATAGAACAACGTTACGGGTAACTCAATCATCTGATGCTCGTGACCAAGGGAGGACTTGATGCAGAACCTTCAACAAGGTCTGTTTTTCGACGGCATTGATAAACATTTCGGCGGGACCTATGCGCTAAAAGATGTGTCATTGTCGGTCGGTCGCGGGGAGATCGTTGCGCTCTTGGGTGAAAACGGTGCCGGCAAGTCAACCTTGATCAAAGTTTTGGGTGGCATCCATCAGCCTGATGCAGGCCGTGTTTTGATTGATGGAGACCCGTATTTTCATCGACCAGCCGGTTTCGGAGAACGCCAGAAAGTCGCGTTCATCCACCAGGATTTGGGTCTGATCGAGTGGATGACCGTTGCTGAAAATATCGCACTCGCTCTTGGCTTCTCGCTCAAAAATGGTCTGATCAAATGGGACAGCGTCGAGGCGTTCGCAACCGACGCTTTGCGCAAGGTCGATTGTGAATTTGACCCGACCACGCGGGTCGAGGATCTCTCCAGGACTGAGAAATCGCTTGTCGCTATTGCGCGCGCCCTGGCTGTCAACAGCGAGTTTTTAGTTCTGGATGAACCGACAGCGTCGCTGCCGGCAGATGAGGTTGAGCGTTTGTTCAGCGCGCTCCGGCCGCTGCGCGACCGAGGCGTTGGTATGATTTATGTCAGTCATCGTCTGGATGAGATTTTCCAGATCTCGGACCGGGTTGCTGTTCTGCGCGACGGGGAGATGGTCGGCGTGCGCAACATCGACCACACAACGTCAGAGGAGCTGGTGCAAAAGATTGTGGGGCGAAAGACCCGTCAGACCGTCAAGGTCGATGCCGAGCTGGGCGGTAGCATTCTCACGCTCGAGGCCTTTCGGGTTGCAGGCGTGGGCCCATTGGATTTCGATCTGAAGCAGAATGAAATTGTTGGCCTCGTGGGCTTGCGGGGCGCTGGTCATGAAGCGATATCGCGTGCTTTGTTCGGATTGATGCCTTTTGAAGGGTCGGTGAGCCTGGCTGGTAAAGCGCCCGATCTGTCTTCGACCCAGGCCGCGCTGAAGTCCGGAATTGGTTTGGTCGCCAAAGACCGTACCGAAGAATCCGTAGCGATGAGTTTGACGATCCGGGAAAATACATTCCTCAATCCAGGCGGCCTCGGCCGCAAGCTTCTCAGCCTATTGTCACCGCAGACGGAAGGGGATCAAGCAGCCATCATCGGTGCCGGTCTCGGGCTGTCGCCAAATGATCCGACATTGGCCATCGAGGCCCTTTCGGGTGGAAATCAGCAAAAGGTTGTCATCGGGCGATGGCTGGCGACAAACCGCAAATTGCTGCTGTGTGAAGATCCGACAGCAGGTGTTGATGTCGGTGCCAAGGCCGAAATCTATGCGCTGTTGAACCGTGCCTTGATGGACGGTGTCGGGCTGTTGGTGGTCTCGACCGATTTCGAGGAGATCGCCACAATTTGTCACCGCGCGATTGTGTTCAGCCAAGGCACTATCGTTGACGAATTGAGCGGTACACGCCTGACCACTGAAAACCTTATCCAGTCGGCCTCTGCGGCAAATCTCCCCTCAAAGAAGGACGGCTTGAATGCAATCGCTTGAATCCGGTGCGCTGGAGCCAACAAAGGCCGATCTCAGGGGCCTGACATTCGGAAAGCGGGTGTCGCGGTTCTTGCCGGTCTATGGCCTTGTCATATTGACCATACTTTTGATCGGACTGTTTTCGGTGCTTTTGCCGACAACGTTTCCAACAATGCTGAACCTGCGTGCGATTGTCTCCGACAAAGCGATTATTGCACTTTTGTCGCTTGGCGCGATGATACCGATGGCAGCCGGGCGCATTGACCTGACCGTTGGCTATGGAATCGTGCTTTGGCACATTCTTGCGATCAGCCTTCAGACGATCTTTGGCCTTCCTTGGCCAATCACAGTTGCCATCGTGTTGATGCTGGGCGCCTTGTCGGGTTTTCTGAACGGTTTGCTTGTCGAGGTCGCAAAAATTGACAGCTTCATCGCGACACTGGGCACGGGTACGGTTCTTTATGCGTTGGCCTTGTGGCACACGGGCGGCCGCCAAATGGTCGGCGTATTGCCGGACGGGTTTCTGGCCATAAACGGCACATTCGTTTTTGGTCTTCCTATAACCGGATTTTACGTTTTGGCGATCACGGTCGTTATGTGGATCGTACTCGAATATACACCTGTGGGCCGGTATCTTTACGCGATTGGCGCCAATCAGCGCGCGGCCCAGCTTAACGGTATCCCGACCCGCAAATACGTTATTGGGGCGTTCCTGGCCTCAGGCACGATAACGGCGCTGGCTGGGGTCATTCTGGCTTCAAAACTGCGCATTGGTCAGGCGTCTGTCGGTTTGGAATTCTTGCTCCCCGCTCTGGTCGGCGCCTTTTTGGGATCAACCACGATCAAGCCAGGTCGAGTCAACGTTTGGGGAACAATCGTCGGGGTTGCGATCCTTGCGGTTGGCATCTCTGGCATTCAGCAATTTGGCGGCTCGTTCTGGGTCGAACCGATGTTCAACGGGGTCACTCTGCTCATTGCGATTGGCATCGCAGGGTACGCCCAGCGCCGCAAGGGCGCGCAGAAAAGATAGAGAATTTTTCCACAGGGAGGACTTGAAATGAAGATGACAAATCGACTGGCAGGCCTGTTGGCCACAACAATCTTGATCAGCATGCCAGCGATGGCCGCTGACTGGGATGGCCCGACGGCCGGACCTGTGGCGGCGGAAGGCAAATCCATTGTCGTCCTGGCTGGAGATCTGAAGAATGGTGGTATTTTAGGCGTGACTGGTGGCGTCGAAGAGGCCGCTGCAAAAATTGGGTGGGATGTCAGGATTCTTGATGGTGCGGGATCGATCCAAGGCCGGACTGCTGCCATTGGTCAAGCGCTGGCTTTGCAGCCAGACGGCATCATTATCAACGGGTTTGATGCGGTCGAACAGCAAGCGGCGCTAGAAGGTGTGACTGATGCTGAAATTCCAATGGTGGCCTGGCATTCTGGTCCAAAAATTGGGTGTGATGCGCCCGGTGGGATTTTTGCCAATGTCTCTACCGACGCAATGACTGTGTCTGAGGTTGCCGCTGAATGGGCGATGAAAGACGGGGGCGCTGACGCCGGTGTGGTCATCTTCACTGACAGCACATATCAGATCGCGATCGACAAGGCAGATCGGATCAAGGAAACCGTCGAAGAGATGGGTGGAACGGTCCTGGAATATGTTGATACACCGATTGCTGACACGTCCAGCAGGATGGGGCCTCTGACGACCAGCCTTTTGCAGAAATATGGCGCAAACTGGACCCATGCGCTTGCAATCAACGATCTATATTTTGATTTTATGGGCCCTGCACTCGCCTCTGCCGGGATCTCGGGTGACGGCGCGCCGCTTGCAGGCTCGGCTGGTGACGGGTCTGAGGCGGCTTTTCAGCGGATCCGGACAGCTCAATACCAGGCAATCACAGTTGCCGAGCCGCTGAACCTGCAGGGATGGCAACTGGTCGATGAGCTGAACCGCGCAATGCAGGGCGAAGCGTGTTCGGGCTATGTCACCTCGCCGGCCTTGGTCACACAGGATGGCCTTGCCAAACTTGGCGACAGCAATCAGTTCGACCCCGATATCCCATATCGCAGCGCCTATGCCACGATCTGGGGCAAGTAACTTCTCCCGTGGACCCTCGGTTACCAAGCGTGCCGGGGGTCTCGGGTCAACCACACGAATAGCCAAGGCCCAAAACGCGCGAATGGATCGAGATCCACTCAAACGGAAGGGCATCAGGAGGAAAAAATGACCAATAGCCCGCTTGTCCAAATGCGCGGTATCACGAAGCGTTTTGGCGGGGTGACAGCCTTGGCGGATGTCGATCTCGAAGCTTATGCAGGGGAAGTCCTTGCGATCGTCGGTGACAATGGTGCCGGTAAATCCACTCTGATCAAGGTGCTCACCGGTGTCTATCAACCCACCGAAGGCGAATTGTATCTTGATGGCCAGAAAGTCGAGTTTTCCAATCATGCCGATGCAGCAGCGGCGGGGATCGACGCGGTGTATCAGACCTTGGCCCTCGCCGACCATCTGGATCCAGCTGCAAACATGTTTCTGGGCAATGAGCTGACCAAGAAATTCTTGGGCATCACAGTCCTCGACAACAAGAAGATGCGCGCCGAAACCGAGCGCGTTCTCATGGAGCGTCTGGGCGTGCGGCTGAAGTCGCTAGACGCGCCCACTGATAGCCTTTCAGGCGGTCAGCGCCAGGCCATCGCGATTGCGCGTGCGGTCTACCATGAAGGTCTGCGGGTTCTTGTGATGGACGAACCAACAGCCGCCTTGGGCCCGCAGGAAACGGCTCGGACGCTGAAGCTGATCAAAGCTTTGAAGGCACAAGGGTTGGCAGTGATCCTGATCAGCCACTCGCTTGATGATGTCTTCGAGGTTGCAGATCGCGTGCATGTTCAGCGCCGGGGCCAGAATGTTGGTGTGGCCCTCACATCTGAAAGTTCAACCCAAGAGGTTTTGGGCAT
The DNA here is from genome assembly GCA_039193885.1 of Pseudomonadota bacterium. Lineage (GTDB taxonomy): Bacteria > Pseudomonadota > Alphaproteobacteria > Rhodobacterales > Rhodobacteraceae > Litoreibacter. The sequence goes on along the minus strand of JBCCWL010000002.1, from coordinate 74,558 downwards.
GATCGTTGGTGCGAAGGAGGATGCCGCATGAACACTGCAGTCGCTACACCCGAAAAGCAGCCCCTCTCAGAACGCTTAGAGCCATACATGGCCGTCATTGCCCCGATGGCGATGATCGGAGCGATCTTCCTATTCATGGCCTTTGCGTCGCCTGCGCGGTTCTATCGCGTAGATAACCTCGTGCTGATTTTACAGGATGCGGCGCTCTACATGCCGATGGCCATGGCCATGACCTTCGTGATCACTCAGCGGGGTATCGACTTGTCGGTCGGGTCAGTCGCCGTGTTGTCGGCGATAATCATGGCCTTTCTCGTCAAACAGTTTGGCTTTTCCATCTATGTCGGTATTCCGATCGCGTTGGCTATTGGGGCATTGCTGGGTCTGATCAATGGCTTGGTTATCACGCGGTTCAACGTACCGGATCTGATCGGCACATTGGCGATGGACCTTGTTTACAAGGGCCTTGCGCTTTTGTTGGCCAAGGGACTGGTTTTGGCCCGTTTCCCTGAAGTTTTGACCGAAATAGGTCGTGGCCAGACGCCGTTCTTCATACCAACACCGGCGGTGATCGGTATGCTGACCATGGTCGCGGGCTACTACATCCTCAAGCGGACTTACTTTGGCCGCTACACGGTCGCCATCGGATCTAGCCCGGAATCAGCGGAACTGACTGGTATCGGTGTGAATCGACACAAGGTCTACGCTTACGTGCTTTGCGGGGCTTGTGCTGCTCTGGCGGGCTTGATGCTCACAGGTAAGCAAAACGCGATCCAAGCGACCATGGCACCGTTCTTCAACCTGCACGTGATTGCGGCGGTGGTTGTGGGCGGCACGTCCCTGTTTGGTGGCCGCGCGTCTATGATCGGGTCGTTCTCGGGTGTGCTTCTCTTGGCAATGATGCTGAACGCTTTAGTCACTTTACGGATCGAGTTCTTCTGGCAGCCGGTGGCCTCGGGTTTCGTGATCATCAGTTCCGTAGCGCTCTATGCCTGGATCCAGAAGAAAGACCGAGACGGCTCGGCGGGCTTTTTTGCCGGGCTGAAGACCGGAGAAGGTCGAAAGACGATGCAGCTTGTTGCCATCATCTTGGGAGCCTTGATCGCTCTGTTGGCCATTGGCGGGATCACCGCAGGTGAAGTCGTACCAAGCGGTTAATCGTTCGAACGAAATTTGTTGCGCTGGGGAATAGCCCCCGGCGCGACTTTCTCAAATCTCAATTAGGGGAGGAATTACCATGAGATTTTTGACTACCACGGCGCTCACAGTAAGCGTTGCAATGACAGGCTTTGCGATGGCCGATGGCCATTCGACACTGCCATTGAGAGAACTGCCAGGTATCGCAGATCGCGACCACTGGGTCCCAGGCGAAGTGAACGCTGACGGCGCACTGGAAGCGATGCAGGAGGTCGTTGGTTCGGCCGCTGTTCCGTTCTCGGGATCCCAAGACGGCGCGATCCAGATCGCATTGATTTACCCGTCCTCGGACACCTCGGACTTCTGGGCGCGTAACTACTTGGCCATGACCAAGCGTTTGGACGAGCTGGGCATCCAGTACGAAACAACCGAATTTGCGTCGCGTCAGATCGAGCACTCGCTTCAGACGACATATGCAAACCAGGTTGTGCTGGACAAAGACATCTATGACTACGTGATCTTTGGACCATCTGAACTGGCCATTCAGGCTGACAATATTGTCAAACTGGCAAAAGAAACGGACGATCTGACAACATATGTTTGGGCGTTCCACACACCTTTGAAGGAAATGGAAGTTCAGCCGGCCGCATGGTTTGACTTCTCCTCTGCTGCTGGTGCTTTGACCATGTGTGACTACATGCTGGGCCGTCTCGGCAATGACGTCACGATGGCGATGAACCGGGGTATCCCGGGCATTACCGACAATCAGCGTTCTGGCGACTTCAAAGCCTGTGTTGAAGAAAAAGGCAACTGGACCACGGTGTATGAGCACTATGGGGAGTACCAGCGTGAAGGCGGCTTTGCCGGTACATCGCTGATCCTGCAGTCCTATCCTGAAGCCACCATCATCCACAACGCAAACACTGCGATGGCGATGGGGTCGGTTGAAGCTCAGGTTTCGGTTGGTAAAGAGAAAGAAATCTTCTCTACCGGTTGGGGCGGCACAGGCATTGAGCTGGAAGCCATCCGCCGTGGTGAGCTTGATGCGACACCAATGCGCATGGGTGATGATGTTGGCGCGGCAACTGCCGAAGCCATCAAAGCTGATTTGGAGGATCGTGCGGGTGAACTTCCCTTCGTCTTCTTGGGCCGCATCACGATTGCCCATGACGAGATGAGCCTGGACGAGCTGAACGCGCTTGAGCAAGAAGCGTTCCGGTTCTCTGGCGTTGGTGCACTTGACCGCTAAGGTCAAAGTGACTTGAAAATTTGGCGGGAGCTGCATGGTGGTGCGGCTCCCGCTGTTTTTGGAAGACCTGTTCTCAACCGCATTTCGACAATCAGATTTCGGTCAAAGCCCGGCGAATCCGTACTAAAGAGAGTTGATCGTTCTAGCGCGACGTTCCGACATAATCGGAACTGTTTGCTTGAGCCTTGGTCAATGCGGACATCTGCCGCTCTTTAACGGCCAGTATCCTCTTTGCTTTTGCAAACCGATCCGTTTAATTGCAGGTTAGACCTAAAGCTAAATAAGGTTCTGGTGTGTCCCTTTTCTTCATCGTTGCCCTGCCGTTTTTTGGCGCATTGTTTCCCGGGGTGATGAATTCAGCAGGCCGTGCGGCCTGTGCTGGTGTGACGTTCACAGTCACGCTGGCAGCATTCTTCGGCTTGCTGACCAATCTTCCCCAGATTCTGGCAGACGATGTAGTTACAGCCCGCTTGGATTGGATGCCGGCACTGGGTTTGAACTTCACATTGATGCTCGACGGGCTTGGATTCTTCTTCGCATTTTTGATCCTGGGGATCGGCCTGCTCATCATTGCCTATGCCCGTCATTATCTAAGCCGTGATGATAATATGGGTGAGTTTTTCACCTATTTGCTGTTGTTTCAGGGCGCGATGGTCGGGATTGTCCTGAGCGATAATATTCTGCTTTTGTTGGTATTTTGGGAACTGACCTCGCTGTCATCCTTCTTGTTGATTGGCTATTGGAAACATCTGCCTGAGGGGCGTCAGGGCGCGCGTATGGCTCTGACCGTCACCGGGATGGGCGGTTTGGCGATGATCGGTGGCATGCTGATCTTGGGCCAGATCGTCGGCAGCTATGACCTCAGCGTCATTCTCCAGAACCGCGAGTTGATACAAGCCGATCCTCTTTACGTGCCAGCCTTGCTATTGATTTTGCTCGGGTGCTTCACCAAATCGGCGCAATTCCCGTTCCATTTCTGGTTGCCGCATGCGATGGCGGCACCGACGCCGGTCTCGGCCTACCTACACTCGGCGACAATGGTGAAGGCTGGTATCTTCCTGATGGCCCGCATGTGGCCCGTTCTTTCTGGAACGCCGGAGTGGTTTGCGATCGTGACGACTGCCGGTCTGGTAACCATGGTCTTGGGTGCGCTGATTGCGATTTTCAAACATGACCTGAAAGCGCTCTTGGCGTTTTCGACAGTCAGCCATTTGGGCCTGATCACGATGCTCCTGGGCACCGGGACCGCCTTTGGCGCGATGGCTGCGGTGTTCCACATTCTCAATCATGCGACCTTCAAGGCGGCATTGTTTATGTCGGCTGGTATCGTGGATCACGAAACTCACACGCGCGACATTCGCAGGCTTGGCGGGCTGCGCCACTTGATGCCTGTGACCTTTGTGATTGTCACATTGGCGGCCTTGTCGATGGCCGGAATTCCGTTTTTGAACGGCTTTCTGTCCAAAGAAATGATGCTGGAGGAAACAACCCACACAGTTCTGTTTGGTTTGCCATGGCTGGTACCGTCATTGGCGGTGATCGGCTCGCTGTTTTCCGCAGCCTACTGCTTCCGCCTGATTGGTCATGTATTTATGGGTCCGGTGCGCGATGACTACCCGGCCTCGCCGCATGATCCCGGCCCCGGTCTGTGGATGCCACCGGCCATTCTGGTGGTTTTGGTTGTCGCTATCGGAGTCGCCCCGTTTCTGGCCGAGCCTTTCGTGAAGCTGGTTACAGCCTCGCTTCTGGGCGGGGAGGCGGATGTGCCAAAGGCCTATTTCAAGATCTGGCATGGGTTGGTGCCGGCGCTCTACATGTCTGTGGCCGCCGTGGTCGGCGGCTTGTTGTTGATGCTGATCTACAAACCCTTGCTGCATCTTTGGGAGACAACCCCGCGCCCCGAAGCCAAGACCATTTTCGAAGGGTTGATAGAAGCTTTTGCGGGACTGGCGCGCGCTGTGACTGCCGGTCTGCATACCGGGGCTTTCACCCGTTACGCGTTTATCGGCACGATCACCATTTTGGCAGCGGGCTACCATGCCTGGACAACGGGAACTCTGGCAGGCACAACCCGAGAGTTGCAAAGCGCGGGCTTTGTCCCGGTGGCGGGATGGCTGATGTTGGTTGCGGCCTGTGGCGGTTTGGTTTTCCTTCACCGCAACAGGCTTCTATCCCTCATTCTTATCGGCATCGTCGGCCTGATGGTTTCGGTTGGCTTTGTGTTCCTTAGCGCACCGGATCTTGCGATGACCCAGTTCACGGTTGAGGTCGTAACCATTATTTTACTGCTTTTGGCGCTGAACTTTCTTCCAAAACGCACGCCCATAGAAAGCACGGTGCTGCTGCGCGTGAGAGATGCCAGTATTGCAATCGCCGGCGGCTTGGCCAGCTTCGCGCTGGCCTTTCACTACATGCTGCGTGACGCGGTGGATGCGCCGATCTCGGGTTTCCACCTCGCCAATTCCTATAAGGGCGGCGGCGGAACCAATGTCGTGAACGTCATTCTCGTGGATTTTCGTGGATTTGACACCTATGGCGAGATCATTGTTCTGGGGATCGCCGCTCTGCTGATCTACGCATTGACGGAAACACTGCTGAACGGACCTGTCCGCGCACGGCTGTTGAACCGGACACCGGATCGTCCCGTTGCTGGGGACATGCATCCGATGATGATGGTGGTTTTGACCCGCGTGATCATGCCAGTGGTTTTGATGGTTGGCTTCTATATCTTCCTGCGCGGCCATAACGAACCGGGTGGTGGGTTCATCGCCGGACTTGTCGTGTCTATCGCAGTGGTCATGCAATACATGGCAAGCGGTTTTGCTTGGACGACGGCCCGACTGCGATATCCGTATCATGGGATCATCGGTGCCGGCGTTTTGGTTGCAGGCTTGACCGGGATCGGTTCCTGGTTTGTTGGCAAACCCTTCCTCACATCCGATTTCACCTATGTGCGCATTCCACCGTTCGAAAAGTTCGAGCTGGCCACAGCGGCTCTGTTTGATCTTGGCGTTTTTCTGGCGGTAGTGGGTGCGGTCATGCTGTCACTTGAGAGCTTCTCACGCCTGGCAAGACGCGCGGATATGGAAGACAGCGAACACCCGATGGACATTGATCCATCCCGCGATGACCCGCCGCAAGACAAAGCTGGTCAAATGAGCGAGGGCGGATGAGATGGAATTTCTAGTTGCATCCGCAATCGGGGCCATGACGACCGCAGGTTTGTATCTGGTGCTGCGTCTACGGACCTTTCCGGTCATCCTGGGTATGTCTTTGCTCACCTATGCAGTTAACGTTTTTCTGTTCGCTTCGGGCCGCCTAACCATCGGAGCGCCGCCCATTTTGCGTGACGACGTCTCAACCTATACCGATCCGCTTCCTCAAGCCTTGGTTCTCACGGCTATCGTGATCTCATTTGGAATGACGGCTGTTATCGTAATGATCAGCCTGGGCGCGTTTTTGGGCTCGGATGACGATCACGTGGATGATCAAGCCGAACCCGGACCTCAATCCGACGGAGATCGGTCGTGACCCACTGGATCATCGCCCCTGTCGTTTTGCCGGCGCTCTTGGCTCCGTTCATCATTCTGGCAGCGCGCTATCATATCCAGATCCAACGCGTGTTCTCGGTGGCGGGTGTGCTCGCCCTTGTCATGATCTCGGCTGGGCTGGCGTGGCAGGTCTCTGACGGAACTGTCCTGCTTTATCAGCTGTCCGATTGGGCCGCCCCATTTGGCATTGTTCTGGTCGGAGACCGACTGTCGACACTTATGGTTTTGCTGACGTCAGTTCTGGCACTTTGTGTATTGCTCTATGCGATCGGTTCAGGGTGGGACAATCGAGGGCGGCACTTCCACGCTCTGTTTCAGTTCCAGCTTATGGGTATCCTGGGCGCGTTTCTGACCGGTGACCTGTTCAACCTGTTCGTCTTCTTTGAAGTGCTGTTGATCGCGTCCTATGGGCTTATGATCCACGCGGGCGGTGATGCGCGTTTGCGCGCAGGTGTTCAATATGTCCTGTTCAACCTGATCGGGTCCACGCTGTTCCTTTTTGCACTGGGCTCAATTTACGCGGAAACCGGCACGTTGAATATGGCCGATCTGGCGCTGCGCGTGTCGCTGGTCGATCCGTCCGAGACCGTGGGCATCCGGGTTGCATCCGTGCTGCTGCTGCTTGTCTTTGCGATCAAGGCCGCGCTCGTGCCGCTACATTTTTGGCTGCCATCAAGCTACGCCGAAGCTCCGGCCCCTGTTGCGGCACTGTTTGCCATTATGACAAAGGTCGGTGCCTATGCGATCATTCGGGTTTACACGATGATCTTCCATCCGGATCTAACTGTGACCACGGGTCTGCATGATATCTGGTTGTTGCCAGCTGCAATGATCTCCTTGTTCATTGGAATGGTTGGCGTGCTGGGCGCGCGCAAGCTCGACCGGTTGGTGGCTTATTCAATCATCGGATCCATGGGCATGGTTATGGTGTCAATTGCGCTGTTTACGCCGGATAGTATTGCAGCGGCGCTCTACTACATCTTGCATTCGACGCTTGCTGGCGCCACTTTGTTTCTGGTCAGCGATCTGGTGCGCACAGGTAGGTCCGATTTGATGCTTGAGGCCCGCCCACCGGTTTTGGGAACATCGCTCACCGCCGCGTTGTTTTTCATCGGGGCGATTGCCATGGCCGGACTGCCGCCGTTATCGGGCTTTTTAGGCAAGCTTTTGGTGCTTGATGCAGCCTATGGCAGTTCGCTCGTCGTGTGGGTCTGGGCGGTGGTCTTGATTTCCAGCTTGATCAGCGTCGTCGGATTTGCGCGCGCGGGCAGCGTGATCTTTTGGAAGGCGCATTCTGCGGAAATCGTAGGCGAACCTGAAAATGTCTCTCGCCCATCGGTTCTTTCCTACGCCTCTGTGGGCGGTTTGATCGCGCTCCTGGTTGCCCATTCGGTGTTCGCAGGGCAAGTTCATGGCTACACCAGCAAAATTTCCGGCCAGTTATTTGATCCGGTCGACTACATCTCCACCGTGATCGAAACGCCTGGAAAACTCAGCAAACCAAAGGAGAATCATTGATATGACTCGCGCCTTTCATTGGTTGCTTCCCCATCCCTTTCTGACGCTCATCCTGGCAGCCGTCTGGGTTTTGCTGCAAAATGAGGTGTCTGCCGGAATGGTGGTGTTCGGGCTTATCCTCGGCGTGCTCATCCCCTGGATGACGTCTGTTTGGTGGCCTGATACGCCGAAGGGGTTCCGATTGGGCAAGATGTTTACCTATTCGCTTATCGTGATCTGGGACATCATCTTGGCGAACATTCAGGTCGCCTGGATTGTTTTGACGGTTCCGAATGCGAAGCTAAAATCAGCCTGGATCGTCGTGCCGCTAGAACTCAGACAGCCCGAGGCGATTACAGTGTTGGCAGGCACGATCACGTTGACGCCCGGGACCGTGTCGTCGGATCTCTCGGATGAAGGTCACAGCCTATTGGTTCATGTTCTGCACACAGATGATCCGGATGCTGTACGCGATGAAATCAAATTGCGCTATGAGCGTCGACTGCTGGAGATCTTCTCATGATTGGTGCGTCGGAATTTCTGGATCTTGCCATCATGTTCGCCTTCGCGAGCCTGGCTGCCGCGCAGGTCCTGTCGATGGTGCGGCTGGTGTTGGGGCCAAGCACAGGGGACCGGATCCTGGCCCTTGATACGATGGTGATTAATGCGCTGGGACTGGTGGTCGTTTTGGGAATACGACAGGGCCTTGAAATCTATTTCGAGGTGTCACTTCTGATAGCAATGCTGGGCTTCGTTTCAACCGTAGCGCTGGCGCGCTTTATTTTGCGGGGGGACATCATCGAATGAGCTTTGGGACCGCGACTTCGATCTTGGCCGCGATCAGCCTGTTGATCGGTTCCGGATTCATTCTGGTCGGGGTTATCGGTCTGTTGAAATTCAATGATCCGATGACACGGCTGCACGCGCCAACAAAGGTTGGAACCATCGGAATCGGGATGCTGCTGCTGGCCTCGATGTTTCAGTCCTACTCGATTGGTGAAGGCTCATTTCATGAGCTTTTGATTATGGCCTTCTTGTTCGTGACTGCACCGATTTCCGCGAATTTCATCGCCAAGGTGCACATCCACCGTGCCACATGCGAAACGCCGCCACCGCCGCCAAAAGATGAAACGTGGTCGACGCTGGATGTGCCGCAGGACCCGTCTGAGACCACAAACTAGCGTGCCCCTTTAGCGCATGACGAATGGGTTCTCCATCGGTGCGTCAGACGTGTTGATCCAGGTTGTCTGGGTGCGCGTGTAGTCCAGCACTGCCTCTGTTCCGGCTTCGCGCCCGTAGCCCGACTGGTTGAATCCGCCAAAAGGCGCAATCGGGGAGACGGCTCGGTAGGTGTTGATCCAGCAGATCCCGGAGTTCAGACGCGCGGAGACGCGATGCGCGCGCGCCAGGTCTTGGGTGAAGATCCCGGAACCCAGACCAAATTCTGAGGCGTTGGCCAGCGCGATCGCCTCTTGTTCGGTATCAAAGGGCAGAAGCGACATGACGGGGCCAAACATCTCGGTCTTCAGCGTCGCGGTCTCAGGGCTGGTGCATTCGACCAATGTCGGTGGGACATAAAATCCTGCCCCCTCCAACGGCGTGCCTCCGAACCGGATCTTGGCCCCCTGGGATTTGGCCTCTTCCAGCGTCGCATCAATTTTGTCGACCTGGGCTTGAGTGCAAAGCGGCCCCATATGGGTGCTGGCCTCAAGAGGATTTCCAAGGACGATCGTCTTTGAAAGATCCTCAATGCGCTGGGCTAGTGGGTCCAGAATGGACCGGTGCACCAACCCGCGTGATCCCGCGACACAGCTTTGACCAGAGGCCCCGAAATTCCCGGCAATCAAACCATTGGCAGCCCCATCCAGATCCGCATCGTCAAACACCAAGATCGGAGACTTGCCGCCAAGCTCCAGTGTTGTGACGGCAAAATTTTCGGCTGAATTTCGCACCACATGTCGCGCGGTTTCGGGCCCGCCCGTGAACGCAATTCGGTCCACGCGCGCGTGACGTGTCAACGGGATCGCACAGTTTTCCGCGTCACCGGTAATCACTGAGACAACCCCAGGCGGAAACCCGGCTTGCTCCACAAGTCGGGCAAATTCGAGCATCGGAGCCGGGGCAATTTCTGAGGCTTTCAGCACTACCGTACAGCCGGCCGCCAAGGCGGGGCCGAGCTTGGTCGCGGTCAGAAACATTTGCGCGTTCCAAGGGACGATCGCGGCGACCACACCCACGGGCTTGCGCCTGGTGAACACATGCATGTTGGGTTTGTCGATTGGCAGAACCGCGCCCTCGATCTTGTCTGCCAAGCCGCCGTAATACCGGTAATAGTCGCCAACATATCCGGTTTGTGCAGCCGTCTCGGCCAGTAATTTTCCACTGTCTTTGGTCTCGATCTCGCCGATGTGGCGTGCGTTTTGTTCGATCAGGTCGGCGAGACGAAACAGCAGTTTTCCTCGTGCGGTTTGTGTGATGTCGCGCCAGGCCGGGTCGTCGAGCGCACGGGCTGCGGCAGACACAGCACGGTCGACATCTGAGGGTGCAGCACAGGCAAAAGTGGCCCAGTCTTCTCCTGTGGCTGGATTGATGCTGTAGGTGATCATACCATCCGCACCGTCGCACCAAGCTCCGTCGATAAAGAGTTGGAAATGTGGTTTCGTTCCCATTGGATCCCTCACTGGAAAACTGGCATCACGTCTTCAATGAACCGCGACAGCGATGCACGTTTGCGCTCTATGCTCATACCGCTGTCGACCCAGAACGAAAACTCGTCAAAGCCAAGATCTTCATATCGTTTGATACGGTCGATGACCTGTTGGGTGGTTCCGATTGTCAGATCTCGGCCCAGCTTGTCTTGCGCATACATTTGGTTTGCGTCGATCTCTGCCTGTGTCAAAGGGTCGATCAACGCCTGTTTGACCTTGCGTTTGTTGAGGAACCAGGCCCCGAAATAATTGTAGTATCTTTGGAGATCGGTCAGGCCTTGCGCGACATCGTCGTCATCCTTGCCGACATAGCTGTGGTGCAACAGCATGATTTTGGGCCGTGGTCCGTCATAGGCAGAACAGGCGTCGTTGAAGCGGCCCATCAGAGCCTCGATTTCTTCCATGCCTTGCCAAAGGGGCGTGACTTGGATGTTGAAGCCGTTTTCGACACCGAATGCGTGGCTGTTTGGGTCGCGGGCCGCGATCCAAATTGGTGGGCCATCCTTTTGCAAAGGTTTCGGGGCAGATGTTGTGGCCGGGAAAGCGTAGAATTCGCCTTCATGAGCGCAATCGCCGTGCCAGATTTTCGGAACCAAAGGTGCGGTTTCGCGCATCCTTTGACCGGCTTCCCAGGCGTCCATTCCGGGTTGCAGCCGCTCATACTCGAAGGAATATGCCCCGCGCGCGATGCCCAGCTCGATCCGGCCTTTGGTCATTTGGTCAGCTGCTGCGGCCTCTCCTGCAAGCTTGATCGGGTGCCAGAATGGCGCGATGACGGTCCCGGTGCCCAGGCGCACGTTCTTGGTGTGATGGCTCAGATCAACCAGGGACAGAAACGGGTTTGGCGCAATCGTGAATTCCATTCCATGATGCTCGCCGGTCCAGACCGCGCGCATTCCACCGTCATCGGCCATTTTCGCCAGGCCGACAAATTCTTCGTAGAGCACGTCGTGAGGCTGATCCGGTGTCAGGCGTTCCATGTGAACAAATAACGAAAAATCCATTTAATTATCCTTTCAACCTAGCCCCGGGGCCGGGGTACTTATCTTAGAACCGAAACAGTGCTGCGCGAAGCTCTCAAGTTTGGCATTGGTTTCATCCGGATGCGTCATCGGCATCATGTGAGCCGCACCAGTGATATCGTGTGCACGTGCATTTGCGGCCGTGTCAGCCATGCGGTGCGACATTTCCGGGGTGGAGTTTGGCTCCTCCGAGCCGGTCATGAAAAGCGCCGGACAGCTCAGCCTTTCCAGCTGCTCAGACGTGGGGGTCGTGCTACGTGCGAATGCGCAATAGGCGGCTTTATAGGCCCTGGGAGAAACAGACCGCAGCCAGGTTTCGCAGGCATCCCGTTGCGGGTTGCGAGAGCTGCCAAACCATCTTGCAAGCGTTTGTTCGGGATCAGAAACGCTTTGGCCATCCAAGGAACTGGCACGTAGCTGCACCGCCTTTTGCGCCGCTTCGTCGCGTTGATAGACCGCATTCAAAGCGACAAGGCCGCGCATCTGGCCAGGGTGTGAAAGTGCGACATGCAGAGCCATCATTGACCCCATAGAATGACCAATAATCAGCGCAGGCTCGTCCAGGACCTCTGTCACGGGTGTCGAGAAATCCTGGATCGTGTGGGCTGGTTTGAACGGGCTTTCGCCATGTCCGATCATGTCAGGGGCCACGACCCGGTAACCCTTGTCTGCGAGATGATCAATTTGGGCACCCCAGGCTTCGGCACGCAATCCGACCCCGTGCAACAGGACGATCAATGGTCCTTGGCCCTGGACGATGGCAGCCAGGGAACCTGTGTTAGACCGCGGCCGGGTTGTCCAGGTCATGTCCTAGGTCCTTGAGATCTTGGTAACGGTCGCCAATGCGATGATGTGGGCGCCCAGAGGTCGCACCGGCCAGCGCCACTATGATTTCATTGGCGCGTGGTGCATCACAAATTGAGAATTGCAATGTCAGATAATGCGACCTGCGACCGGCATCGTTCTTGTCCATCATCGGGATCGCGATCGGCGCATTTGCCCCACCGCGTGTGTTTGTGAAAGACAGGTAGGATTTCGCATCGACCGCCTGCCGGTAAAAATTTCCAAACCTGAGGGTATGGATCAAACCAGACCCGTGCTCAATTTCGCCATCGAGCCCGACAACAGCAGCCTTTCCATAGGCCTCAATCTTGTCGCCTCCCCCAGCCAGTTCGATCATCCGAACTGTCAAAAGCTCACCCAAGCGTGGTCCGAAGGCACGGATTTCAGGTTTGAGGTCATCCACATAGCGGCCTGCCCACGGGTTTTGGACGATCGCCGCGACGCTGAACATGCGCCAGGGCGAAGCAACCTCCCGGAACCCTTCAATCCAGACTTCTTCGTCATAGGTGACGAGCTTGCGAATTTTCGGTGCCACCTGCGTGCTCCTCTAACTGTGTCGCGCCGAAGTTTTCCTGAGCAATCAAACTTTGACAAACAAAAGAAAATTGGGCTTATCCATTAGAAATCCTAATGAGTAGCTACTGAATGAAAGATGCGCTTCCTCCCTTGACTTGGTTTCGGTCGTTTGAGGCCGCCGCGCGACTGTTGAGCATGACGGGCGCCGCGCAGGAAATAGGGCTCACACAATCTGCGGTCAGCCAGCACATCAAATCGTTGGAAATTCGGTTAGGTGTTGCACTGTTCAGGCGACATGCGCGCAGCATGAGTCTGACAAATGAGGGGCGAAAACTGCTGCCGCAAGTGGAGGCGGCTCTTCAAAGCTTACAGGCGGCGACAGCGCCTTATCGTGACGGTGGCCAGAGCAATCAGATCACCGTTGCGGCGTCAATCAGTGTGATCGAATGGATTATTGCACCACGGCTAGACGACCTGATGCGGCAGCGACCCCGTCTGCAATTGCGCTTTGCCAGCACAATTTGGCCGGATGAATTTTCGTCTCCGCGAGCGGATGTTGAGATCCGGTTCGGGTCGCCGAAGCAAGTTGGTGATGGCGCGACGGCCTTGAAACCAAACCAGATGATAGCGGTTCGCGCTGCGCATCTAGAGACCGAGTTTGATCGCTGCCCGTTGATCGAAACCATCGGGACCTCGGACCATTGGCAAGCCTGGTTTGAACGCAATCGCGTGCCCCGAAAGGAGCCTACATATTCTGTCGATGCGTACGGAACCGCATTACAACTTGCAATCACTGGCAACGGTATCGCCTTGGTCAGTTCAATCATCGCCGCGCAGGCGTTGAAAAGTGGGCAGGTTGTACTTGCCCATCCTGCGAGCTCTGAGCCCAGCGAGGGGTATTTTCTTGCCCTGCAGCGTCGCGATGCTGACACGGAATTCTTTTCTGCCTGGCTGCTCGAACAAGTCGCTCAGGCTTGAAAATTGGCAATAAGAGCCCCACAAGAACACTATAAAGCGCTCGCATCATGGGGTGAAGAAAAGTGCTCAGATGGACAGGCGAGGCCGAACGCGGCACACCTTATTGGTGGCCGCAAGAGACCGCGCCAAAGAACTGCGATGCAGCCTTGCCTGACATTTGCGATTTGCTGGTTGTTGGCGCGGGCTATACCGGCTTGTCGGCGGCTATTGCCGCGCGAAACTGTGGAGCACATGTATGCGTTGTAGATGCGGGCACACCTGGTTTCGGGGCCTCCAGCAGAAACGGTGGAATGTTTGGTGCGCATCCGCGGCTCAGTTGGGCTAAGCTGGAGCGTCTGTTCGGAGCGGATGTTGCGGATGGCGTTTTTGCCGAAGCCTCGATCGCCCTGGACTGGGTGAAAGCGCTGATTTCCGACCAGAGTATTGACTGCGATCTGCAGATCACCGGTCGGATCCAGTTGGCTTGGACTAAGGCGCATTCGGAAAATCAGGCACAGCTGGCGCGGGGTGTGCGTGCCAAGTCAAGGGTCAAAGTCGAGCAGATCTCGCGGCAGGATCTTGCGGGTGAAATTGTCTCGGACCAGTATTTTGGCGGTCTTTTGTTTCCCGAACACGGTGGGCTGCATCCGGAAAAATTTCATCGCGGATTACTTGCAGCAGCGCAAAGATCCGGCGCCCAGATCGTCGCAGATGCTGGTGTCACTGGCTTGTCCCGGCGTGCGGGCGCGACAGTCGCAACCACAGCGAAGGGCGACATCAAAGCCCAAAAGGTCGTGCTGGCAACAAACGGCTACACACCCGAGATTTTTCGTTGGAACAAAGCCCGCGTTTTCCCCTTACCCAGCTACATGATCGCGACCGAGGCGCTACCAAAAGACCTCATAGACCAGATCGCACCGACGCGTCGTATGATGGTCGAAACCCGGGCGCGGCATTCCTACTTTCGGGTTTCACCTGATGGCACGCGTCTGCTTTGGGGCGGCCGTGCGGCGATGATTCCCATAGATATTGAGACAGCTGCTGCCAGGTTGAGAAGAACGATGCTGGAAGTTTGGCCACAGCTTGGCAATTGTAAACTGAGCCACGTCTGGACGGGCAATACAGGGTATAGTTTTACCCATATGCCGCATGTTGGTGTGCACAACGGCCTTCATTATGCCATGGGATTTTCCGGGTCAGGGACAGTCATGGCACCTTATTTGGGTGCTAAGGCTGCGTATCAGGCTTTGGGCGACCCCCGTGGAAAGACCGCGTACTCACACACGGCACTCAGATCCAGCGTTTTGCATCCAGCGTCGCGCCCATATTTCTTGCATGCTGCTGACTTTTGGTACCGAAATTGGGTCGATCGCTGGGAAACCCGATCCGGGCGCGCCTAGGTCTGTAGACGGATTGCGCGGTGTCCGGGTGAAATCTTTGCGACTGGGCTTGTAATGCAACCGATCTTCATCTCATGGTTGCAGCAGCGGCGCTTTTTGGTATTTCGAACGGCTGATCCGTTTGTCTCTTGAATCTATGTGGCGCGCTTGCTTCAGATTTCTATATCGATGTTTCGGCATTTGAACCCGCACTTTTGAAAGGTAGGAAAAATGATCAGGACCCTTCTCTTCGTCGTCCTTATGCTTGTTCCAGTTCCGCTTTCCGCGCAGGACGCGCCTTTGGTCAAACTGATCGAGATCAATGCTGGCGACAGCAGTGTGACGCGTCAGTTCTTTGGTCGGGTGATCGCCAAACAAACCGTGGATCTTGCGTTTCAGGTTGGTGGCCAGGTGGTCGAGTTTCCTGTGCTGGAAGGCAATACGATTGCCAAGGACACCGTGATCGCAGAGCTTGATCTTGTCCCCTTCCAATTGGCCTTAGAACGTGCGCAGGCACAACGACTGCAGGCAGATCGCAACTTGGAGCGGTTGAAGAAGCTTCAAGGCACCAGTGTGAGCCAAGTGACAGTGGATGACGCGGAAACGCAGTCCCAGCTTGCGTCCGTTGCCGAGCGTGACGCCGAACGTTCACTTGAATTGGCGACATTGCATGCGCCCTTTGACGCCTTGGTGGCGGCCCGAGACGTCGCCAATTTCTCGACCATCGCGGCTGGAACTCCGGTGGTCCGGCTGCATGATATGTCGGAGCTTCGCGTAGAAATTGAAGTGCCCGAGGTTTTGTTCCAGCGTGCTGGCGAAGACCCAGATGTGGAGCTTTGGGCAACATTTCCAACTGGCCCAGAGCGGTATCCCCTGGAAGTTCGAGAATTCAACGCCGAGACGTCCTCCATCGGGCAGACATTTCGGATTACCATGGGCATGCAACGGCCTACGGGGGTTTTGGCGCTTCCGGGCTCATCGGTGACGGTGACTGCTTTGCTGAAGGGTGAGCCTGAGCCGATCGTGATCCCGCATTCCGCTGTGCTGACCGATAGCGACGGCAATGTGAGTGTCCTCGTGTTTGAGCCTGCCGGGGCGGATGAAGGTGCAGTGGTTAAGTCCCCTGTGACAATCGCGCCGACGGATGCAGGTCGCGTTGCGGTTATGGCGGGCGTCGAGCCAGGGCAAGAGATTGTCGCCAGTGGTGCAGCGCGGCTTCAGGATGGCCAATCCGTCCGCCGGTTCACCGGCTTTGCGAACTGAGGCGGCCCCCATGAACATTGCACGCTTTTCAATTGAACGCCCGATTTACACGTGGATCTTGATCCTTGGATGTTTGTTCGGTGGCCTGTGGGGGTTCTCATCACTGGGGCGTCTCGAGGATCCGGCTTTCACCATTAAATCCGCGGTTGTGGTGACTGAATACCCCGGCGCGTCTGCCGCGGAAGTGGCCCGTGAAGTGTCCGAACCGATCGAATCCGAAATTCAGAAAATGTCGGAAGTGGACCAGATCCGGTCGATGAACCAACCTGGCCTATCCTGGATCACGGTTGACATGAAAGATCAGTATGACGGGACCGAACTGCCGCAGATCTGGACAAAACTGCGCAACAGAGTCTCCGAAACCAGGTTGCCCACCGGTGCGAAACAGCCGTTCGTCAATGATAGTTTCGGCGATGTGTACGGGATCTACTACGCGGTCACGGCGCCTGGGTTTTCGGATCAGGAGATCTATCAGTTCTCGACGTTTTTGCGGCGCGAACTGCTTGCTGTGGACGGGGTGGCGGATGTCACGGTCGACGGGCTGCGCGACGAGGTTATCTATGTCGAGCCCGATCTGGCGCTCAGCACAAACCTGGGGATTTCACCAGGGGCTGTTCAAAGTGCTTTGGTGAATGCCGACGAGGTCACCGATGGTGGGCGTCTTGAAGACGACTCTGGGCGGACTTTGATCCAGCGCCCTTTGGGCAGTGACAGTGTCGAAGAAATCGCCGGCCTGCCACTTGGCGTGGGCGGCAAGGTTCTCAACATCCGCGACTTTGCCTCGGTGTATCGCGGTCGCGAAGCCAATCCGCAATTGCTGATCCGCTTCAACGGGCTGGATGCATTCACAGTCGGCGTGGCGGGTGTTGCAAATGAAAACATTGTTGATGTCGGGCACAGGGTCGATGCGCGGATCGCAGAATTGCAGCCGCAAATCCCTGTGGGGATTTCCTTTGAGCCCATCTACCAGCAACATGTCGTTGTCGAAGAGGCCTCGAACGCTTTTCTGGTCAATCTCGCCATGTCGGTCAGTATCGTGGTTGTTGTTCTGGCTGTCTTCATGGGCTGGCGCGCGGCTATTGTTGTCGGCTCGACCTTGTTGCTTACAGTGGTCGGCACGCTTTTGTTCATGGGGATCTTTTCGATCGAGATGGAACGTATCTCGCTGGGGGCTCTGATCATTGCAATGGGCATGTTGGTCGACAATGCCATTGTGGTGGCAGAAGGCATGCAAGTGGCCATGCGACGCGGGCAATCGTCGCGCGATGCATCGCAAGAGGCAGCCAGCAAGACCCAGATACCGTTACTTGGCGCGACGGTTATCGCGATCATGGCCTTTGCAGGCATTGGTCTGAGCAACGACGCAACGGGCGAGTTCCTGTTCTCGCTTTTTGCCGTCATCGCGATTTCGCTGCTGTTATCCTGGATTCTGGCACTGACCGTCACCCCGCTTCTGGGGCATTATTTCTTCAAAGTCGGCGCAAAATCGGAAGACGGCACGGATGACGCCTATAATGGTATTTTGTTTCGCGCCTATGGCGGGCTTCTGCGAATGTCCTTGCGCTTTTGGTGGGCTGTTATCCCAACGTTAGTTGGGATCACGGTTGTCTGCTTCATGGCATTTGGCTCGATCAAGCAGCAGTTTTTCCCCGACAGCAATACGCCGCTGTTTTTTGTGCACTATAAACTGGCTCAGGGGGCCTCGATCCACGAGACATCCCGCGACATTGCTGTTCTCGAGGATTGGCTTGTCGCGCAGGATGATGTGGTGTCGATCACGGCCTTCGCGGGTCAAGGGGCTGCTCGGTTCATGCTCACCTACCAGGGGGAAGATCCCAACCCGAGCTATGGGCACATCATTGTGCGAACGCAGACCCTGGATGCGATAGCGCCGCTGATCGCCGAGTTGACAACGTTTGCCGACACGGCGGTGCCGCAGGGCGAGCTGCGTGCCAAGCGTCTGGCCTTTGGCCCGGGCGGTGGTGATCCAATTCAGGTGCGGTTCTCGGGCGCGGATCCGAAAGTCCTCAGAGATTTGGCGTCTGAGGCCCTGGTTCTGCTGCAATCTTCGTCCGACGATATCGTTGCCCCGCGGATCGACTGGCGCGAGAAAGAACAGGTGCTCAGACCGGTCTATGCAGCCGATCGCTCGCAAGAAAGCGGGATCTCTCGCAGTGATATCACCGACACAATGCGATTTGCCAGCACCGGCTTATCATCTGGCGTGTTCCGGGAAGGCGAGCGACAGATACCCATAATCTTGAGGGCCGATCCGGAGAATGGTCTTAACCTGACAGATTACGGTGTCTATTCCGAGGCGCGAGGCGGCTTCGTCCCGTTTCAGCAGACGATAACAGGTCTACGCTTTGACGCTCAGAACACACTGATGATGCGACGTGATCAGATCTACACGATCACAGTCGGGGCCGATATCTCGAAGGGCTTGACCGCAACCGAGGTCCAGCGTCAGGTACAGACCCCAATCGATGAGATGGCGATCCCGGCGGGCTATAAGATGGAATGGGGCGGCGAGCTTGAAAGCTCTGGTGACGCTCAGGCGAGTCTCGGGCGACAACTTCCGCTGAGCCTGATCATCATGGTCTTGATTTCAGTTTTGCTGTTTAACGCCTTGCGCCAACCCTTGATCATTTGGTTTTTGGTCCCGATGTCGGTGAACGGCGTTAGCCTGGCGCTTCTGGGCACTGGTTTGCCCTTCACGTTTACCGCTTTGCTTGGGCTCTTGTCGCTATCGGGCATGCTGATCAAGAATGGGATTGTTCTGGTCGAAGAGATCGACATCGTGCGTCGTGAAAACCCGGAGCAAGGTTTGCGAGACTCAATAACCGAAGCCTCGACATCCAGGTTACGCCCTGTGATCTTGGCGGCGGCAACCACGATCCTGGGCATGATCCCATTGATCAGTGACGCGTTTTTCCAATCAATGGCGGTCACGATCATGGGTGGGCTGGCATTCGCCTCGATTTTGACTTTGATTGCTGCACCGGTCTTTTACTACGTGTTCTTTATGCGCTCGGACAAAGCTGCCGCAGCCCAGATGGCCCCGAATCCAGCCTAGGCGGACTTCAGGACAATCAGCCGTCACCGGTTGCTTTCAGCGACCGGGCTGATTGATTGTCTTTCGCGCGGTTTCGCGTATTGTATCCAAGTGGATACAATATCACAGAGCCTCAATTGACCGATCAATACATCCAAGATCTATCGCATGGCGAAACTGCGTATCTTCGACTGATTGCTGCCATCCGGTCTGGTGAATACCAACCCGGTGAACGTCTGCGCGAGACCGAGATATCGCAACGATTCCAGCTGTCCCGCACGCCTGTGCGCGAAGCCCTGAGAAAGCTGGAAGCTGAAGGTATCGTGGAGCACAGAGCCCGAATTGGGTCTGTTATCAGACGTCTCAGTCACGGCGAAGTCGTCGAACTTTATGAAATGCGGATCGTGCTTGAACGCACGGCCGCCCAGATGGCGGCGAAACATGCCAGCGACGCGGAGATAGATACGCTTGAGGAGCTCAATGCATCGATCCGCGCGTCTTCTGGCCACACGGCGCGCGCTGTTGCGAACAATCAGGATTTCCACCGTCGCATCTATCTAAGCACACGAAATCGCTTTTTACTGGATTCCGCTCGCGCGCTGAACAACGCGCTGATGCTGCTGGGACCGACAACATTGGCCGATGATGTTCGGATCGAAACGGTGTGCAAGCAACATGCGGATATCATTGACGCCATTCGCGCCCGCGATGTCGAAGCCGCCGGGGCGGCGGCCGAGACCCATCTGCAGACATCTCTGAGGCACCGTTTAAAGGCTATGCCCGCGTGATTAAGGTCGCTCTCACCTTTTTCATTGCCGGGGTCGGTGTCGCAGTGTTCTCGGCCCTGTCCTTGCCGCTTCCCTGGTTGTTGGGGCCAATTTTTGCGTGTTTGCTGGCAGCACTGGTGGGCGTTCGCATGCAAGGCATCAAGCCTGTGAATGATACGATGCGGACCATTCTGGGCGTTGCGGTGGGCGCAACATTCACACCAGCAATCCTGGTCTCGATGACCGGATATTGGCCCACATTGCTGATGGTGCCGGTTATGATTGCAGCGATCGGCTGTGTTGGAATCCCGTATTTTCACCGGCTCTGGGGCTTCGATTTTCCGACCAGCTACTATTCCGCGATGCCGGGCGGTCTGCAGGATATGCTGGTTTTTGGCGAAGAGGCCGGCGGGGATCCGCGCGCCTTGTCGTTGATCCATGCAACACGGGTGCTGGTGGTCGTAGTGGCGCTACCTTTCTTGCTGCAAATTGTTTGGCAGGCTGATTTGAACCGACCACCGGGCGCTGCAGCACGAGATATCCCTTTGTCACAACTGGCAATCATGGTGATCTGCGCCTTGGTCGGATGGCGATTGGCGGTAAGGGTTGGCTTGTTCGGGGCGTCAATCCTTGGCCCGTTGATTATCGCGGCAGCCGCCGCGTTGGGTGGCATTCTTGAATATCGACCACCGGCAGAGGCTATCTGGATGGCTCAGTTTTTCATAGGCATGACCGTGGGGGTGAAATATTCCGGCATCACCATGGCGGAGGTCCGTCGTGATCTGACGGCGGGGTTCGGATTCTGCGTTATCCTGACCGGCCTGACCTGGATCGTGGTCGAGATCATTTATCTTGCCGATCTTGCCCCGCCACTAGAGGCACTTTTGGCCTTCGCCCCAGGCGGGCAGGCCGAGCTGACTATCCTCGCTCTGATTGTTGGGGCCGATGTAGCCTTTGTCATCGCCCACCACGTCTTGCGAATATTCCTTGTGATACTTGGTGCGCCCTTGGCCGCCCGTCTGTTCCGCCATGGGCGCGATGACTGAAGATATGATCGACCGTACTCTGTCCGGGATCCGACCGGGTCGCACGGTTCTACATTGTGTAGTTCAGGCCAAGCCGTCCGCCGTCAGCATATATTGTTTCTCCGGTCACATAGCTGGCCTTGTCACTTGCCAAAAATGCCACGACATCTGCGATCTCTTTTGCCGATCCGGCGCGCCCAAGCGGTGTGCGTGACATTGCCTTTTTGAACGCCTCTGGATTCGCGTTTACTCCGGCCATCATCGCGGTGTCGATCGAGCCGGGGCCCACTGCGTTCACTCGGATATTGTGCGGGGCCAATGCTAAAGCTGCGACTTTGGTCAGTTGCATGACGCCGCCTTTCGAGGCGCAATAGGCTGGAATTGCAGGGATTGCGACCTGCGCGTTGATCGATGACATATTCACAATTGAGCCTTCAATCTTATTGGCAACCATCGCGCGACCTGCGCGCTGCGTGGCCAGAAAAACCCCGATCAGATTGATGTCGATGACTCGTTGGAAATCGCTCAACGCGTAGTCCAGAAAATCCCCGGGCATCGCAATCCCGGCGTTGTTGACAAGAACATGCGCGGGACCAAACTCAGCCTCGATCCGGTCGAACAATGCATCCACCGCCGCTGCGTCACCCATATCGCATGCGATACCAACTGCATCGGCGCCTAGATCCCGAGCCGCATCGACAACCGCCTGTCCATTTATGTCGATCATGATCGGCCTGTAACCGTCTGTATGAAGGGCCTGTGCGCAGGCCAATCCGATGCCTTGAGCTGCACCTGTGACAACGGCAATGCGTTTGTCTGTCATACTAAATCTCCCCTGTTGTTTTATCGCTCGTACCGCTAACGATCTTTCTGAGCCAGCAAATCATAAATCCGTTGGAAATAAACCAGTTTTCCCAAGACTCGACCTCTATTGGGCTGGCCTTCACGTGTCAATTTTGCGACAAGCAATGGAAGAAGGGGGAGGCGAAATGAGATCGATCGTAGCCCACGCGGCAAAGGACCTGCGGGTTGAAGCAACGACGGTGCGTGACCCAGGCCCGAACGAAGTTTTGGTGGCTTTGGCATCGGGTGGGATATGCGGATCGGATCTGCACTATTACAATCACGGCGGCTTTGGCGCGGTGCGTTTGAAAGAGCCGATGATCCTGGGGCACGAAGTTGCAGGACGGGTCAGAGCGCTGGGCGAGGGTGTTGATCACTTGCAAGTTGGCGAACTGGTCGCGGTGTCACCGTCGCGTCCGTGCCGGTCGTGCCAGTATTGCCTGCGTGGCCAACCCAACCATTGCGAGAATATGCGCTTTTATGGCAGCGCTATGCCGTTTCCCCATATCCAGGGCGCGTTTCGGGAGATGATCGTCGCCGATGTTGACCAATGTGTCTCAGCGGACGGTATGGACCCCGCACATGCTGCAATGGCGGAGCCTTTGGCAGTCTGTCTGCACGCCGTTCACCAAGCCGGAGATTTGGTTGGAAAGTCGGTCCTGATCACTGGCTGCGGACCGATTGGCGCCTTGTGTATTCTCGCGGCGCGCCGTGCGGGTGCGAGCGAAATTATAGTCACGGACCTGGCTGATTTCCCGCTCTCCAAAGCCAAAGAGGTTGGGGCCGACGTTACCGTGAACATGCTGAAAGATCCCGACGGGCTGAGTTCCTACAGTGCCGGCAAGGGATCTGTTGATGTCTTGTTTGAATGTTCGGGCGCGGCACCCGCCTTGGCCGCTGGGATCTCGGCGTTGCGGCCGGGCGGTATTATCGTTCAGCTTGGCCTGGGCGGCGACATGACTGTTCCGGTCCAAGCACTTACCGCAAAGGAGTTGACCTTGCGGGGGTCTTTCAGGTTTCACGCAGAGTTCGAGACAGCAGTGATTTTGATGCGCAAAGGATTGATCGACGTTGCGCCGCTGCACACTCATAGTTTCGCATTCGATGATCCGGTTTCTGCTTTTGAAATGGCCGGGGATCGCAGCCAGGCGATGAAAGTCCAGCTGCAAGTCTAACGCGTCGCGACGCCACTGTCGCAGATTTCAAACGGGAGAATAGTCTCTATGGCAAAAGCAAGAATTGGCCTGATCGGTTTGGGGACAATGGGGGCAATGTTGGCCCTCAACATCGCCGAGAAGGGTTTTCCGATCGCTGTATTCAACAGGACCACAGCGACCACCCATAAATTCCTTGGCTCAGCTGGTGATCTTGCCGCGCAACTGACCGCCACTGAAACGCTTGAGGAGTTGGTCGCCGCAATCGAAAGCCCGCGGGCAATTATCCTTATGGTGCCTGCGGGCGAGGCCGTCGACCAACAGATCGCTGCCCTTCGTCCGCTTTTAGACGACGATGATCTGATCATCGACGCCGGCAATGCCAATTTTCGCGACACCGAGCGTAGAGCCGCGACCGCTACGCAGGACGGCGTGCCATTCTTGGGCATTGGCGTGTCTGGCGGTGAGGAGGGGGCCCGTCATGGCCCGTCCATCATGGGTGGTGGCTCTCAGGAAAGCTGGGCACGGGTGTCTGATATTCTTGAGGCAATTGCGGCTCGCTACGATGGTAATCCCTGCGCGACGTGGATGGGGGCCGGTGGAGCGGGCCATTTCGTCAAGGCGGTTCACAACGGCATCGAGTACGCAGATATGCAGATTATCGCCGAAGCCTATGGCGTGATGCGCGATGGTTTGGCGATGCAGGCCGTGCAATGTGGTGAGACATTTCTGGCCTGGAACGAAGGGGTGCTTAGCTCGTACCTGATTGAGATTTCGGGCAAGATCGGCCAGACCGAAGATCCCGAAACGGGTCATGCAATGCTCGATATCATCGGCGATCGGGCGGGTCAAAAAGGCACAGGTCGCTGGACGGCGATCGAAGCGCAACATCTTGGGGCACCGATCCCTGTGATTGAAGCGGCAGTTGCGTCGCGAAATATCTCGGCTCAAAAACAGGTTCGATTGGTGGGCGAAGACAAGTTCGGTGCAGCCCCGATGAGTTTGCCTGCGGGCAGTTTGAGTATTGCTGATCTGGAAGGTGCGCTGATTGCAGGCAAGATCTTGTGCTACGCGCAAGGTTTTGAATTGCTCAACAAGGCCAGCGAAGCTTTCGGATGGGACTTGCCAATGCCTCAGATTGCCGAAGTTTGGCGCGAGGGCTGCATTATTCGGTCATCCATGCTCAACGATATGGCCGATGCCTTGGCAGCGCATCCGGGTCAAAACATGATGCTGGCCCCATTTTTTGCGCAGCGTATTGAAGCTAATATCGGCCATCTTCGAACGGTCGTTGCCCAAGCAATCTCTCATGGCCACATTGTACCTGCATTGGCCTCTGCTTTGAGCTATTTTGACGCGATGCGCACCGGTCGGTCGACCGCGAATATGATCCAGGCACAACGGGATTTCTTTGGTGCGCATGGGTTCGAGCGCACCGATCGCGACGGCAAGGACTATCACGGGCCGTGGGCTATGCGTCCAGAATAGTATGGAGGATTTATGAGTAAACCTGTCTATGTCATGGCCGTATTAACGGCGAAGCCGGGCCGGCGCGCTGAGATCCTGTCGGCATTTGCCGAGAATCTGCCGGCTGTATTGGCGGAAGACGGTTGCGTCACTTACGTCCCGGCCATTGATCATCCGGGCAGCACGGCTCCGCAGGGCGATGACGTGATTGTGGTCGTGGAAGAATGGAGCAGCGCGGATCATCTGGAAGCCCATCGCACTGCGCCACATATGGTCGCATTTGGTGAGCGGGTAGGACCGTTATTGGCGAACCGGGCGATCCACGTTTTGGAAGCGCCCTAGGTCTTTGTTTCATGCGGTCTGATCGGTCTCCGCGTGAAAAATATCCAACCGCTTAGTTTCGCGCGACAAGATCAGCAGGCATCCGGTTTTCAATCGCCCGGATCCCATTTGGGATATCGTTTGAGAGCGCCTTTTCGGTTGCCGAATTGGTATCGAATCCGTGCGTGATCCATCGTTCGATCAGGCGTTCTTTTAGGACCTCTTTGGGTACGTCAGCCCAAATCGAGATGTCCCAATAGGTGGCCAGGTCTCGCCAGAGCGGCTCATCGAGCAACAAATAGTTGCCCTCGCACAATACCACGTCGACGTCGGCACCAAGCCTGGCGCCGGCCTCGATCGTGCGATCATTGGCGCGGTCAAAGATCGGATAGGTTGTCGCCCCACCTTTTTTAAGGGTCTTGACCAGCGCCAAAAATCCGGTTGCGTCGAAGGTTTCCGGTGCACCCTTTCGGGACATTAAGTCCCGATCTTCAAGTATTGCATTGTCAAGATGAAACCCATCCATTGGCACCACTGCGACTTGGTGCCCATGGGCTGTAAGTTCGCCTGCTATCACCTCAGCCAGTGTCGATTTCCCGCTTGCCGGGGGGCCAGCCACAGCAATCAGTATTCTGTCTCGCCGGGACGCGTTCGACAGCGTAGAGAGACGGGCTTTCAGATCCCGGATCAGTTGGACGTCAAATTTCAAGGGAATACCGTAAAGGAAGAGGATGGTGGGTGGCTCTGATGAGCCACCCAGGCCATCGTCAGTTCACGGTGACCCAACGCAGGATAAAGAAGTTATCCGTACGTTGTGTCAGGGAGACGCTGTCTTTCGTCGCCCAGATCAATGGCTGCACATACATCGGCACGTAGGCCACTTCATCCTGCAGAATCTTATGCGCCTCATCGATCAAACCTTGGCGTTTTTCTGCGTCGATCTCGGTCTGGATCATCGGCAGCAGCTCGTCGACGCGTGCGTTTGAATAGCCGGCGAAATTCCACGATCCCAGTTTCTTTTCGGTGTTTGGGGTCGAGGCCAGGAAACGCAGCGGGTGCTCGGCATCAAATGTGCCTGGCGACCAGCCCAGCAGATACATATCAAAATTATCAGCCCGGAGTTCTTCCCAGTAGTTGCGCACCGGCATCGCGGTCAGTTTCGCATCAATGCCGATCTTTGCCAGCATCGAGGCCGCCGCTCTGCAGATCGCCTCATCATTGATGTAGCGGTCATTCGGGCACATCAGGCCGAAGGAGAACCCGTCTGGGTATCCGGCCTCAGCGAGAAGCGATTTGGCGCCATCCGGATCAAAGGGCAGACGATCAGCCAGTGATGTCGAAAAGCCTTTCATTTCCTTTGAAACCAGTTGCGAGACCGGCTCGGCTGTGCCCCGCATGATCCGGCTTGTCAAAGCATCCACGTCGATGGCTTGATAGACTGCGCGGCGCACATTCGGATCAAGGAATGGGTTCTTGTCAGATGTTTCGTCGGAATACTTAAGCGCGTCCGAATCCAGCGCAAAACCGAACATCAAGACGCGTGCTTCGACCCCTTCATGCACGGTAAAGCCATCGGTCTGCTTAAGGCGCGGGACGTCCTGAAGCGGAATTGGCTCGATGAAGTCGATCTCACCCGATAGCAACGCCGCAATCCCAGTTGAGGCCTCACCAATTGGCGTGAAGATGGCTTCGCTGATATTGCTTTCCATCTCGTCCCACCACGCAGCGTTTGGCGTCAGTGTCGTCCGGACCGACGGGTCGCGAGACGCGAGAACGAATGGCCCAGTGCCATTTGCGTTGCGGGTCGCGAAATTCTCGGCGTCCTTGGCCGGGAGGGCTGCGTCATTCGCTTCGGTCCAACCTTTATCCATGATCATGAAATTGGCGATTGAGTCCGGAAACAGCGGGTTCGGCGCACTGGTCATAAAGTCGATCGTGTAGTCGTCTTGAACAACGACGTCTGAGACCGGTGCAAACCATGACCGGACGTCCGCCTCTTCAGAACTGGCCCGCTGGTAGGAGAATAGGACGTCCTCCGCAGTGAATTCAGACCCATCGTGATACGTAACCCCTTGGCGTAAATTGAACCGCCAGCCGTCATTGCCAAGCGGCTCCCAGCTTTCGGCCAAAGATCCTTCTATCTTCATCTCTTTGTTGCGGCGAACCAGCCCTTCGTAGACGTTGTTCAGAAAACCCAAAACCGGAGCTGAGTTTACGGCATGCGGGTCCATAGTTTGCGGGTCTGTGGCATTGGCCCAGCGAAATGTCTCGGCTTGTAAGCTCGTCATGGATACGCTGATTAGGAGCGCACTCAGAGCTCCCCCGGTGACAGTCTTCATGGTTTGTCTCCATTTGGTCGTTGAAATATCTGGCCCCAGCCTAATCACCGCCGCAGCCCTCCCTTTCAAACAGTAGTGCGAAGTCGCAGCCGAGTCTAACGGTCCGAAGACAGCGGAGAAAAACGTGATGACCCGTTCAGGACAATACGCGTATTGGGACTCGAAATCCTGGTGCGAAGCGTTCACAGTGACACCAAATCCGGGGGCGCAATTGACGACATTTATTTTACGTCGGCTAATTCAATCCATCTTTGTGATGTTGGCGGTTAGCCTATTGGCATTTTTGCTGTTTCGCTTCGTCGGGGACCCTGTCGCGGTCATGGTTGGGCAGGAAACGTCGATCGAGGATCAGGAAAGATTGCGCGAACAGCTGGGGCTGAACGATCCGGTTTGGACCCAGTTTACAAGGTTCATAGGAAATCTGGTGACGGGGGATTTCGGGTTCTCCTACCGGACCCGACAGCCCATCGGTGAGATGATTTTGTCGCGTATGCCCGCCACGTTGGAGTTAGGGTTTGTCTCACTTCTTATCTCGCTGATCGTGGGAATTCCGGCAGGTATTTACACAGCGCTGCGCAGTGATGGCGTAATTGCGAATTCGATATTGATAACGACGTTAATTGGCGTGTCTATTCCGACCTTCGTGATCGGTATCTTTTTGATTTATGTCTTTGGCGTGCAGCTGGGCTGGTTGCCGACATTTGGACGGGGAGATACCGTCTCACTGGGTTGGTGGACCACAAATTTCCTGACGCTGGATGGGCTCAGGGCCTTGATCCTGCCGGCGCTGACATTGGGAATTTACCAACTGACTTTGACGATGCGGCTCGTGCGATCGGAAATGCAGGATGTGATGAACACGGATTTCATCAAGTTCGCCGTCGCACGCGGCATCGATTATCGCTCCGTCCATTACCGGCACGCGTTGAAGAACTCCATGGTGCCGGTGGTGACCATTATCGGGTTGCAGTTTGGTGGGATCATTGCGTTTTCGATTGTCACTGAAAGCGTATTCCAATGGCCAGGAATGGGGCTGCTTTTTCTCGACAGTATCAAATATGTCGATATTCCGGTGATGTCTGTCTACCTGGTTATCATCGCTTTGATATTCGTGATCATCAATCTGATCGTCGACATCCTATACTTCGTCATTGACCCCAGGGTCCGTATCTCCCCGGAGGCCGGATGATGCTGGAATGGTGGCGGCGCGCGCGCATTGAAAATGAGTTGATCTACCTGTTCCTGCGCTCGCCGGTGACCCAAGTGGCCGCAGTCATTGCGACGCTTTCTGTGTGCGGAGCGTTCTTGGCCCCACTGATCGCGCCGTCTGATCCTTATGATCTGACGAGCTTCGATCTGTTGGACAGCTTCCTGCCCCCTGCCTGGAGTGACGGCGGCGAGCCGCGATTTTTCATTGGAACCGATGATCAGGGGCGCGATCTTTTGTCGTCGATTCTGTACGGTACCCGACTGTCGCTTCTGATTGGCCTATCTTCTGTTGTCTTTGCTGCCGTTCTGGGGACCACACTGGGTTTGGCCGCGGGGTATTTCGGCGGCAGGTTCGATGCTGTGGTGATGCGCATTGCGGATGTTCAGTTGAGCCTGCCTGCCATTTTGACGGCATTGCTGGTTGATGGGGTGACACGGGGATTGCTGCCACGCGATCAGCATGAGGATTTGCAGCTCGCTGTTTTGACAGTTGCGATCGGCTTGTCTCTCTGGGTGAATTTCGCGCGAACGGCCCGGGCCTCCACCTTTGTCGAACGCAACAAGGAATATGTCCAGGCGGCCGAGATTATGGGGCTGCATCCAGTGTGGATCATGCTCGTTGCGATCTTGCCCAACATCCTTGGGCCGCTCATGGTGATCGGGACGATTGACCTGGCGGTGGCAATTTTACTCGAAGCGACATTGAGTTTTCTGGGCGTCGGGGTGCCTGCCAATACGCCGTCGCTGGGAACACTCATTAGAATTGGGACGGAATACATCTTCTCGGGGGAGTGGTGGATTGTGATCTTCCCGTCGATGAGCCTGATCGTTTTGATTATTTCGGTGAACATCCTTGGGGATTTCTTCCGCACCGTTTTCAACCCGAGGTTGCGGTGATGGGATCGCTTCTGGATGTGTCGGACCTTTCGGTAATTTACCCGACGCGGTTTGGGGATTTTATCGCAATCGACGGGATTAACTTGTCGCTTGAGCCTGGGGAGATTCACGGGCTGGTGGGCGAATCTGGTGCTGGCAAGTCGACGATCGGGGCCGCAATCATTGGTCTAATCGGTAGCCCTGGCTATATCGCGACAGGCGATGTGAAGCTGCATGGCGAGAGTTTGAAAACGCTCGACCGCGCCGCCTACCACAAGTTGCGCGGTGCGAAAATCTCGATGATTTTCCAGGATCCACAAACGTCGTTGAACCCGCTTCTCACAATCGCTGATCAAATGGTAGAAACGATCCGCCAGCATTCCGATGCCACTTATGAGCAAGCGCATGCCCAGGCCATAAGCCTGCTTGAAGAAACTGGAATTCGCGATGCCAAGGCGCGCATGTCGGAGTATCCGCATCAGTTTTCGGGCGGGATGCGGCAGCGGGTCGTCATTGCGTTGGCTCTTTGCACGAACCCTGATCTGATCATCGCAGATGAGCCAACGACCGCACTGGATGTGTCGATACAAAAACAGATACTTGAGCTGATCCGACGTCTTGCAAAGGACCGGCGCGTTGGGTTTATTTTGATCACTCATGACATCGGAGTTATTGCCGAGATTACCGACACGGTTTCGGTCCTACGTGGCGGCAAACTGATGGAACGCGGCACCACAATACAGGTTTTGGGTGCGCCTGAGCATGCCTACACGCGGGCATTGATGGCCGCCGTGCCACGCCTTGACGAACGGCTTGAGCGCTTTTCCAACATCATGACCGATGAGCCGGAGCTTTCGACGCCCGAGCTGGCCTGGAAAGTGGAAGGCGCGTCAGATGAGTTTGCCACGGACTGGCTTTTGAAGGGAGATCGTCAAAGCGAAACAGATGGCCCGGTCCTTTCGGTCAAGGATCTCGACGTTGTCTTTCATTCAAAACGGCCCTTCGGTTGGGGCAAGCAAGAGGGATTCAAGGCGCTGAAGTCGATCAATCTCGATGTTCAACCCGGTCAGGTTCTGGGTGTGATCGGCGAAAGCGGCTCCGGCAAATCCACGCTTGCGAAATCCATTGTGGGGCTGGTCCGTCCCTCAGTTGGTGAGATGCAGTTCATGGGAGAACCGCTGCCGTACGGGCGCGACCGTGGCCGCCATCATCCGGCTCGGCGCAAGATACAGATGGTGTTTCAGGATCCGTATTCGTCGCTCAACAATCGGCGCAAGATCGAAGATATCATTGGGGAGCCCATCCGGTTCTTTGGGTTGGCCAAAGATCGGGCGGAACGGCGGCGCATCGTGGCCTCTATCTTGGAGCTGGTAGAGATGCCGCAACGTGCCATGTTGAAGTATCCGCATCAGTTTTCGGGAGGTCAGCGCCAAAGGATAGCGGTGGCCCGCGCTCTGGTCGCACGGCCCGAATTCCTGATTTGTGATGAGCCGACGTCGGCCTTGGATGTCTCGATCCAGGCGCAAATCCTGAACCTACTGAAAGATCTGCAGGCGCGGTTCGGCCTGTCAATTCTCTTCATAAGCCACAACCTTGCGGTGGTACGGCAGATGTCCGATCAAGTTGCCGTGCTTCGAAACGGGGAGTTGGTTGAAGAGCGGGACGCGGAAGCGTTTTTTGCCGGACCGCGCCACGACTATGCCCGAACTTTGCTGGCAGAGACGCCCTCGCTTGGGGCGATCGCGAGCTAGGTGTTGAGGAATCGTCTCGACACCACAGAGACAGCGAAAAAGATCGCCGCAACACATACGATCGTGGGACCGGTGGGCGTATCCAGCCAAAGCGAGCCCTGAAGACCGCCGAGCGCCGATAGGATGCCGATGCCCATTGCAATGAACGCCATCCGTTCAGGGGTGGCCGCGAAAGGTCGCGCGGTCGCTGCGGGGATAATCAGCATAGACGAGATCAGCAAAGCGCCGATCACCTTCAGCGCTACCGCGACGGTGACCGCGAGGGCCAGTGTCAAAATAAGCTGCTCGCGCCGTGGGTCGAACCCTTGGGCATAGGCCAGATCCGGGCTTAGGGTTGTAAGTAGAAGCGGCCGCCACCGCCAAACGACAAGCGCCAGAACGGCTGCGACGCCGCACCAGATCACCAGCAGATCCACGCGGCTGACCGCGAGGATATCACCGAACAGATAAGCCATCAGGTCGATCCGCATGTTGCTCAGCATGGAGGCTGTCACAATCCCGAAGGCCAAGGCGGAATGGGCCAGTACGCCCAGTAGAGTATCCAACGCATAGGCGCGCCCGGACAAGGTCGATACCGCTGCGCCCATCAAAACGGCGACGATCAGAGCGCCCAGAAACACCGACATTGAGAAGGCAAGCGCAAGGGCAACACCAAGTATGGCAGCATGCGCTGTCGCATCGCCGAAATAAGCCATCCGACGCCAAACCACAAAACATCCCAATGGGGCCGCAGCCAGCGCTGTTCCAATCCCGGCCAACGCCGCTCGGACCAGGAAATCGTCCAGCATCAGTGGGTGTGGCCCTGGTGATCGTGACGGTACAACGCCAAGGCACCATCGGTGCCCTTGCCGAAGAGGGCACGGTATTCTGGTGCCGATGCCACAACGTCAGGCGTGCCATGACAGCAGATATGCCCGTTGAGACAAATAACCCTGTCCGATGCGCTCATGACCACATGAAGCTCATGGCTAACCAGTATGACTGCGCAGCCAATTTCAGTGCGAACCTGTTCGATCTGTCGGTAGAACGCAGCCGAGCCTGGCTGATCTAGACCTTGCGTCGCTTCGTCGAGGATCAGGACATGCGGCGCTTCTAGAAGCGCACGCGCGAGCAAGACACGTTGGAACTGACCGCCGGACAAGGTCGACATTTGTTGAGATGCGATTTCTGGAACGCCGGCGGATTTGAGAGCCTGGCCCAGCTTTTCTGACGATAGTCTTGCGGTCAGACGCAGAAAACGCGCGACCGTCAGAGGCAGTGTCGCGTCGATATCAAGGTTTTGCGGAACGTAGCCAATGCGAAGTCCGGACTTACGGGTGACCACGCCAGCATTTGGGCTGACCGCACCTATCAAAGCCCGCAGCAAAGTCGACTTTCCCGATCCGTTGGGTCCAACTATAGTAACGATTTCACCGGGGCTTAGATCAAAATCTACGCCTTTCAGCGCAGTCTGACCGCCATAAGATACCGCCAGCCCCTTTGCGGAAATCAGGCTCACGCAGGAGACCCGTCTGTGGTGCAAAGCGGGCAAGTACCGTCTGCCTCAAGAACCGTTGCCTCTACTGTGAAGCCAGCTTTGCGGGCCGCTTCGCGCAATTGGCTTTTCTCGGGAGATGTCTGCGTCTCGGCGACGGATCCGCAATCGTTACAGATGAGAAACGCGGGCGCATGGTCCTGACCTGGGTGACTGCAGGCCACAAAGGCGTTGAGTCGTTCCAATTTGTGCGCGAAGCCGTGTTTGATCAGGAAATCCAAGGCCCGATACACGACGGGTGGTTGGCTTCCGAGCCCATCATTGCGCAACTCTTCAAGAATGTCATAGGCTCCAAAAGCGCGGTGATGTCGCAACAATATCTCCAAGACCCGTTGACGCGTCGGGGTCATTTTCAGACCCTCTTTCGCGCAATACGCCTGCGCTTGCGCGACACCCGTTGCCACACAGGCGTCATGGTTATGTGCTTCGAAACCGATCGACATTAGAGCCTCCAAAATTTTTTGTTTGATATGTTATAATATAACCACTATCAACGCTCGAAATTTTCATTCCGGGTATCACCATGACACGACTGTCCTTTCTTCCTGCGTTCTGCATTCTTCTCTCTTCACAAGTCAATGCGGATGTACCGACAGTCGCAACGGACATCGCACCGGTTCACGGTCTCGTTTCGCGTGTCATGGATGGTGTTGGCGAACCAGAACTGCTGATTCCACCCACGCAATCACCGCATGATTTTGCATTGCGCCCGTCGCAGGCAACGTCCTTAGCAAACGCGGATCTGATGATTTGGATCAGCCCAGAGCTGACGCCACCACTCGCGCGCTCTGTAGAGTCGATCGGAGAAGATGTCGACAAGCTCACGCTGCTTGAAGTCCCGGGCATTGAGCTTTTGGACTTCCGTGAGGATTTCGAAGGCGGCCATGACGATCACGAAGAGCATGGCGATCACGACGATCATGACGAGCATGAAGAGCATGCCGACGGCGACAAACATGACGATCACGATGATCATGAAGAACATGCCGACGGTGACAAACATGACGACCATGATGATCACGAAGAACATGCTGACGGTGACAAACATGACGACCATGATGATCACGAAGAACATGCTGACGGTGACAAACATGATGATCATGGTCATGCGCATGGTGACGACGATCCGCACGCGTGGATGGAGCCTGGAATAGCCGTTGTGTGGGTTGACGCGATCGCTGAGGCTTTATCCGAACTGGATCCGGAAAATGCCGCGCTCTACAGCGCGAATGCGCAAGCGGCGCAAGCTGAAATCACCGAAGCCGCGCAGGGCAGCGCAGACGGAGAGGCCGCACGCGTTGTCGTGTTTCACGACGCCTATCAGTATCTTGAAGGTTGGGCAGGGCTGACTGTTGTTGGTGCGTTCCTTGATGCGGAAGCTGCTGATCCAAGTGCTGCGCGCCTCGTGGAATTGCAGGAGCTCTTTGAGGACGGAGACATCAGTTGCACAATTCGGGCACCGCAATTTCCAGATGATTTGATGCGCAATTTGATCGGGACCACTGATATTCCAAGCGTGATTGTAGACCCGCTTGGGGCCGACATCCCGCTGGGACCTCAGTTCTATGTCGCGCATATGAATGCGATCCGCAGTTCGCTGGGTCCGTGCTATGCAGCCAATTGACGGGTAAATCCGCCGATCTCGTTTCGAGCGACACGCGTTGCTACGACCAGCGCGATCAGCCAGCCCGATGAGACTGCGGTTGCGATGCCGAACCACACGCCCCAGACATCGAAACTCAACAGGCCAACGAACACCCAGACGAAAAAGGCTACGCCAAAGCCTTGCCGGTAAATGCTGATCCAAAGGGTCCAGACGGGCCGTTTCAAAGCTTGCAAGAACGAGTTGATTGCAAACAGCATCATATAGATCGGGAACAGAAAGCTATCGACGCGCAGGTAGCTGACCCCGATCGCCACGACATCTGGATTGTCGGTGAAAACACGCATGGCGTAGACACCACCAAACCATAGGATGGGGGCGGCCCCAATGGTCATGACGAAGCCCAGTTTCCAGCAGAAAAACAGCGAGGCTCGGACACGATCATAGTGTTGCGCGCCGAAATTTTGCGCAGCGATCGGCAGTAGAGCTCCGGTCATGCCAAGCACTGGCAGGAGTAGGATCTGCTCGATGCGGAGCGCGACACCATAGGCCGCGATGGCCTGTTCGCCAAAATTCTTCAATGCGAATTGCACGACAAAGCCAGAAATGAACATCACCATCATGGCGCTTGCTGTTGGAAGCATCTGCGCGAAAATCTCGCGAAAGCTTGACAGGTCCGGGACGAATTCCGAGGGCTTGATCCGTTCCATGATTTCGGTGCTGAACACGGTTTTCAGAACGTAGATCATAACGCAGGTCTGGCTAACCACGGTAGCCAAGGCTATGCCATTGAAGCCCATCCCCGGAATAACTCCAGGAACACCGTAGATAAACAGAGGATTGAGACCGATATTGGCCAGAAAAGCGACCATGAGCGCGCGTTGCATGGTTACGGTATCGCCATGGGCCTGTAGAATGCCGTTTGAACCATAGGCCAAGAGAAACCCAGGCAGTGCGATCAGCAACCAATAGAAATACTGGGTCGCCGCATCACGGTATCCGCCCGGCTCAGAGACCAGTTTAATCAACTCTGGGCCGAACCAAGACCCGCTTACGATCAGCACAAGTGTGGCGATGACGCCGAAGCTTATTCCTTGTGATGCCAACCGGCGTGCTTCGCGTAAATCCTTCTTGCCTTTTGCATTGCCGACCAGTGCGCTTAGAGCCGATCCCAGTCCGAAGCCCACAGCCATCATAATGAAGAAGGCTTGAAAACCGATTGCTAGCCCAGCCTGGGCCTCAGTCGAAATCTGACCGGCGAAGTAGACGTCGACCACATTGTAAAGTGTTACAAACAACATTCCGAACGCGGCCGGCACTGCCAGCGCACGGAAATGACCCGCAATCGATCCGGTTGTGAGGTCGCGTTCTTTCATCAGGTTTCTGCCGCCTTCATTCGCCGTTCCAGCCACCGTACGCCGGCTGATACGATCAAGATCAA
The DNA here is from genome assembly GCA_039193885.1 of Pseudomonadota bacterium. Lineage (GTDB taxonomy): Bacteria > Pseudomonadota > Alphaproteobacteria > Rhodobacterales > Rhodobacteraceae > Litoreibacter. The sequence goes on along the minus strand of JBCCWL010000002.1, from coordinate 39,054 downwards.
AACCAGATATTCAAGGACAAGAATAGTGTAGATCTCAAGTGGTCGATACTCGGTCACGACCAGCTCATTGGCGCGACGCGTCAATTCCTGCATGCCGATAACAGACACAAGGGAAGACATTTTAAGCATATATACCAGTTGGTTGCCCAGTGCTGGCAGGATGCGGCGGATTGCCTGAGGGAGGATGACATAGCGCATCGTGTCTCGGTAGTTTAGCGAAATCGAATGCGAAGCCTCGTATTGGCCTTTGTCTATGGACTGGATGCCAGCGCGGAAAATTTCTGCTTGAAACGCACTGTCCGACAAGGCCAGTGCTATAACACCCGCCCAGAACACGCTCAGCGTTAAGCCGGTTAAGGTCGGCAAACCGTAGTACACCCACAATATCAAAACCAAAATGGGAACGGCGCGTACTGTTTCGACGTAAACGCGGTTTATGGCCCGCAAGACTGGCTTATCAGAGAGGCCAGGCAACGCGATCAGCAGCCCCGCGACGACAGAGATGACGATCGCCGTGACCGACAGGAGAAGTGTATAATAAGCGCCCGTCGCCATGAATTGCAGGTTTGTCCACCCGGCAGGTGTCGACGGATTGACGACATACCAACCCCAATTTCCCGAACAGCCCGAAAGTGTCAGAACGAGTGCACCCGAGGCAATCAGTCGTATCATGCGGCACCTCTCAATGGTTCAGGATCTTTTTGAGAAAGTCTTGCGATCGTTTGCTGTCGGGCGCTGTGAAGAACTTCTCGGGCGTGGCAATTTCGACGATCTCTCCCTGATCCATGAAGACCATCCGGTCTGCGACACGCCGGGCGAACCCCATTTCGTGGGTGACAACGACCATGGTCATGCCGGTTTCTGCCAGTTCAGTCATGACGTCGAGCACCTCGGTGATCATTTCGGGATCAAGCGCCGAGGTGGGCTCATCAAACAGCAAGATTCGGGGTTCCATGCAAAGCGATCGGGCGATTGCCACGCGCTGTTGTTGGCCGCCCGACAATTGGCGGGGCAACTTGTCTGCCTGATCGGGAATACGCACGCGCTCCAGATAGGTCATTGCGCGATGCTTTGCCTGCTGATCACTTAGCCCATACACACGCCGCGGGCCCAATGTCAGATTGTCGAGGACGCTCAGATGCGGAAACAAGTTGAACTGCTGAAACACCATCCCGACGCTGGAGCGGATTTTGTCGAGGCTTTCACGCGCGTCGCTCAGAACCACGCCATCTACAGTAATTTCACCGTCTTCGTACTTCTCCAGCCGGTTGATGCATCGAATGAGGGTGGATTTGCCGGAGCCCGACGGGCCACATACGACGACGCGCTCCCCCAATCCGATATCCAGTGACACGGATTTCAACGCTTGAAAGCTGTCGAAATACTTCGAAACACACGAAATTTTGATAAGCGGGGCGTCCGCTTCAGATGGCATAGTGGCACTGCTCCTTGAGCTATATGCACAAGAACAGGGACCGGGTCCGAGCGCAAACGGAATACGCTTTGCATCGCCTGTTTGCTTGTGGTGAAGTGGAGCCAAGCAACAGGTAAGAGGATCAATATGAATATAATTAAAGCCGCCATTGCATCAGCCGTGGTCGTAGCCAGTGCCGGTGGCGCATTTGCCCAATCTGCGCTCAATGAAATTCTGAGCTCGGGGGTGCTGAAAGTTGGAACGACCGGGGATTGGGACCCAATGACCGTTCGCGATCCGGCTACGAATTCCTACAAGGGGTACGACATTGATGTCATGACAGCGCTGGCTGCTGATCTCGGCGTCGAGGTGGAGTTTGTCGCAACCGACTGGAAGACGCTGGTCTCGGGCGTCACGTCGGGGCAGTACCACATCACTGGGTCGGCCTCCGTCTCTCCGTCGCGCGCTAAAGCTGCTGGGTATTCGGAAAGCTATTTCTCGCTAGAGACCGTGCCGCTGACTTTGAAAACAAACGCTGGAAAATTTTCCTCCTGGGAGGACCTCAATAAACCTGACGTGAAAGTCGCCGCGACCCTGGGAACGACACAGGAAAAGCAGGTCAAAGCGTTTTTCCCAGACGCGGAGCACCGTATCGTTGAAGCACCAGCCCGTGATTTCCAGGAAGTTCTGGCAGGGCGCGCAGATGCGAATATCACGTCAAATGTTGAAGCCAATAAGCTGGTGGCAAAATACGATCAGATCATGATCGTCCCAGTTGCCGAAGGTCGCGCCCCGACACCGATTGCGATGCTTTTGCCGCAAGCAGACCAAGTCTGGATCAACTACGTGAACACCTGGATTGAGCTGAAGGATGAGCAAGGCTTTTTCGACGAACTTGGTGATAAATGGCAATTGTTCGTCGAGTGAAGTGACGGTCATAAAATAGTACTAGGGGGGCCAGCTGCCCCCCTTTTTCATGGGAACAGATCACATGCTGAAAATCTACTGGTACCCGGTGAGCCTTTATTGCGCCAAGCTTCGCATAACACTGCGCCACAAGCACTTGGATTGGGAAGAAGTGCCGCCCCCAGGGGGATACGGGTCGGCAGAATACAAGGCCCTGGTCCCTGCCGGGAACTTACCTGCCCTAGTCGACGGGGATTTTCTGCTCTCTGATAGCGAGGCCATTGCCGAATACCTCAACGAGTCTTTTCCCGAACCCCCGATGTTGCCCGGTGACATTCGTTTGCGCGCGCAGGCCCGGATGCGTGGGCGGTTTCATGACACACGGTTTGAACCCAGTATTCGCGCTATTTTTCCCTATGTCGCGGCGAGCAGACGTGAGGCAGCCGTTCTAGAGGATTTGGGGGCCAACGTATCCATCCAACTTGCCAATGTTGCGCAGGTTCTCGATGCCAACCCTTTGCCGGACACTATGCTTTGGCTATGTGACACAGGCTTCGCTGTCACCTTTGCCTGGACCCGGCTCTTCGAAGAACGGATCGGGCTACCAGTCACGTGGCCGAAGACCGTTCTACACTACGAAGACCGCTTAGCGGCGCATGAAGCGGTGGCCGCCGAGATGGCAGCCTACCGACCAGATATGCTCAGCTGGATGGAAGCAAAAGACGCGACCTGAGCGGACGGGCCAGAATTGCTCTTACATATCTGCGCATTCGGGAACTGGGCTGACAACCCGTCCTTCGCCGAGATGAAAGATCAGATTGTCAACGGTCAGATTGCCCATTGCCGCTCGTGTCTCGACGGTGGCCGAGGCCACGTGAGGCAACAGAACCGTATTGGGCAACGCGCGAAGTTCAGCGGGGACATGCGGTTCCTTCTCAAACACATCGAGCGCTGCTTTGCCCAGCCGGCCATCTTTCAGGGCGGCGATCATTTCGAGCTCATCCACGACCGAGCCGCGCGCGACATTGACCAATGTGCCTTCTGGCCCCAAAGCCTCAATCACGTCGCGATTGACGATCTTGTTTGTTGAGGGTCCACCGGGCGTGATGCAAATCATCACTTCGACGTCCCGTGCCATGTCGAGCAGGCTATCGTAGTAGCGATAGGCAACATCTTTTTTGCTGCGCGTATGGTAGGAGATATCTGCATCGAAGGCTTCTAGTTTCGCAGCGATCTCCAGCCCAATTCGACCCAACCCCAGGATGCCGACTTTTCTGCCGTCCGGTGTATGGGTGAGTGCACTGTTTCCGTCGCTTTCCCATTTGCCTGACCGAACATAGGCGTCGTCGCGCACCAATTCGCGAAAGCTTGCCAGCATCAGAAGGATCGCTGTCGAGGCCACTTCTGCATTCAGAACGTTTGGCGTGTGGGTCACAAGGATCCCTCGCTTAACCGCCTCAGAAGTGTCGATTGCATCATAGCCGACCCCGTAGCAGCTGATCAGCTTAAGGTTGGGCAGCGCGCTCATGATTTCGGGCTTCACCCCGTCATGACCATTTGTTGCGACATATTCGATTTTGGCACCATTCTCGGCAAGCCATCCAGTTAGATCGTCGATCTCCGACAGCTTGTGAATGGTGAACTTTTCAGACAAGCGCGCCAGCATGGCGTCAGTTGCGCCACCAATTAGGAGAAGTTCGGACATTATTGATCCTCTGTTACAGTTTGACGCTGGCGGCCCAGCTTTTCGATCTCAAGTTCGACCACGTCGCCTTTTTTCAGATAGGTTGGAGGCTTCATTCCCATACCAACCCCTGGAGGCGTGCCGGTAATGATCACATCGCCCGGTTGCAGGGTCATCAGGCCGGACAAATGCTCAATGATTTCGGCCACGGTGAAAATCATCGTGTTGGTATTGCCGGTCTGCATGCGTTTGCCGTTTACGTCACACGACATGGCAAGATTCTGTACATCATCCACGTCTTCGCGGGTCACCAGCCACGGCCCGATCGGCCCAAACGTGTCGCAGGATTTCCCTTTGGTCCATTGACCCGTCAGCTGGGTCTGGAAGTGACGTTCGGATACGTCATTTGCAACGAAATACCCGGCCACATGGTCTAGCGCGTTCTCCTTTGAGACATATTTAGCAGCCGTTCCGATCACCACGCCCAGCTCGACTTCCCAATCGGTATGGGTCGATCCGCGTGGCATGGAGATATCGTCAAACGGGCCATTGATAGCAGAATTTGCTTTGAAAAACAGAATTGGGTGTTCTGGGATTTCGGCACCAGTTTCGGCAGCATGGTCGGAATAGTTCAGCCCGATGCACAGAAATTTGCCAATTGAACCGACGCACGGTCCGAGGCGCGGATCACCTGTGACCGCAGGAAGGCCCGCCGTATCAGTGGTGCGAATTTTTTCCAGCGCAATGTCGGATAGATTTGGACCGTCAATATCGCTTACAAGCCCGCTCAGGTCGCGCAATGTTCCCGCGCCGTCGATCAGCCCCGGCTTCTCTGCACCCGGCGCACCATATCTCACCAATTTCATCTCGAACTCCCTATTTCGTCTGTCCTCGCAGGATGTTTAGACGCCTATTGTCAGCGCTACCACCACAAATTGTTATCGATAACGTATGGTATGCCCGAAGATTTGGCTATAGGTTTTCCGCAGGACTAAAAACAGTGGTCAGAGCGAGGAAGCCAGGGATGAATATTGCGCTGATTGGGACGGGGCTGATGGGAAAGCCCATGGGTTTGAATCTGATAAAGGCCGGTCACAAGCTGGTCGTTTGGAACCGCAGCGCCGAAAAAGCAGTGCCACTTGTCGATGCGGGGGCCACGCTCGCAGGGACGATTGCCGAATGCGTCAGCGGTGCAGATTTTATCATTACGATGCTCAGCGACGGCGCGGCGACAGGCAGCATCATTTCCGACGAGACTGTGCAAAAGGCGTTGTCAGCTCAGGCCATCTGGCTCGATATGTCTTCGATCAAACCAGAAGAAGCTCGCGCGCAGTCGGCGGAACTTGCAAAGATCGGGATCGGTCATCTCGACGCGCCAGTCTCCGGGGGAACAAAAGGCGCAGAGGCCGCCAGTCTTGCAATTATGGTGGGCGGACTTGCGGATATCTACGCGCGCGCAGCTCCAGTGTTCGAAGCGATGGGGCGACCTGTCCATGTCGGGCCATCGGGGACGGGGCAGCTGTCGAAACTTGCCAACCAGTCGATCGTGGCTGTTACGATAGGTGCGGTCGCGGAGGCCATGCTTATGGTTCAAGACGGCGGTGCGGATCCCGCCGCGGTCCGGGCGGCATTGAAGGGTGGTTTTGCCGACAGTACGATATTGCAGCAACACGGCGAACGCATGACAGACGGTAATTTCGTGCCCGGCGGATTGACAAAATTTCAGGTTAAGGACCTCGATAATGTTCTGCACGAAGCCAGTCAATTGGGGCTGAAGCTGCCCGTCACGCAGCACATTCGAGACAGGTTCGCCTTTTTCCGAGACGAGATGGACGGGGCCGACCAGGATCATTCTGGCTTATTTCTTGAGCTTTTGCATCAAAATGGGCGTTCGATCTGATCTAATCGGGCAATCGCACGCTTGCAGAAATAGGTTTAACCCTTGGTGCAGATTTGTCTTGCGGCACTGAAATCACATGCTATCGTTAATGTATGCGTTATTTGGTTTGGCCGGGTTTGGCCTGGTCGGTAGCGCCCGAAATATAGAAAGTCTGGGAGGACAATCATGAATTTCATTAAGACGGCTGCGGCCTCCGCCGCAGCGTTGGCCGTTATGTCTGCTGGCGCTTTGGCAGATGGGCATGCGACCACGCAGCTTCGTATCCAAACGCACTACGCTCCAGAAACCGTGTCCGGCAAACTGGCGGCCCAATATATTGACGATATTCAAACTATGTCTGGTGGCGCCATTGCCGTCGAGATGTTCTACTCATCTTCCGTTGTGAAGTCGGTTGAAACCTTCGACGCGGCGGCAACGGGCATTCTCGATTGCGACATGACTGGCGGTGGTTACCAAACCGGTAAAAACTCGGCGTTCCAATTCGTTGGTGATATCATGGGCGGGTATGAAACACCGTATCAGCAGCTTAGCTGGCTGTATTTCGGTGGCGGCAAAGAAGCTGCGGCCCCGCTCTACAACAAGTACGGCATGGAGCTGATCGGCTGGTGGGTTTACGGCCAAGAGAGCTTTGCGTCATCCAAGCCGATCGAAAAGGTTGCGGACTTTAAAGACTGGAAGTTCCGCTCACCCCCCGGCATGGAAACGAAGATCTTTGAAAAGCTTGGCGCTTCGCCGATCGTGATGGATTTCACCGAGATCTTTACCGCTCTGGAAACTGGTATCATCGATGGCGCTGACGCCTCGGGCCTGGCAAACAATGTTGGCCTCGGTCTCTATGACATCGTTAAGTACGCCAACTTCCCTGGCTTCCACTCGATGCCGTCTGACCACCTGGCGTGTAACAAGGCTGTCTTTGACGAGATGCCTGAATCGCATCAGCGTATCATGAAGGTTGCTATGGAAGCTTTGGCGCTGCGGACTGCTCTGACATTCGAGAAGAAGAATGCAGAAGCGGCGGCGCAGCTGCGCGAGCAAGGTGTGACACTGTCTCAGTGGGCACCAGAAGAGCTGCAAAAGTTCCGTGACGCAGCTCAGGCAACATGGCCAGAGTTTGCTGATACGCCAGAAGCGAAGGCTCTGGTGGATGCACACTTGTCCTACCTGACCCAGCTCGGCCTCGTGTCTCAATAAGATCTATAGGTGAGGGCGGCATCCGCCCTCACTCAGTAGGTCTTATTCTGGAATGCCGCTAGGATAGGCCTGGCCGCGTTTTGAAGACACGCCCAGAGGTGTGTTTAAAAGGGGGGCAAAGTGCAGAAATCGGGCTCTTTGATTGAATGGCTTGTGCCGCTTGGGTTCATTTTATGCGCCGGTTGGGTGACGTGGCATATGCCGGCCTTCATTCTCGACTGGGGCGGGCACGGCGATCAGCTTGCGGCTTTGTTCGGTCGCATCGACGTCGCGCCGAATATGCCCGTCGTCATGGGTACCCATATTGACATTGTCGACATTACAGCACTGATTTGCATCCCTATTTTGACCGTGATCGGCGTTATGACGGTTCAACGCGCCCAAATGGAGTTTGAGGCCTGGGGACCGCTCGACCGGTTGTCGGTCTTCATTGGTCGGGTCACGATGATGCTGATCGTATTGCTGACGCTCGTCATGCTTTATGAAGTGATCCTGCGCTATGTTTTCGAAGCTCCGACGCTTTGGGCCAACGAGCTGTCCTTGTGGTTGGCCGGTTTCGTGTTTCTGTGCGCCGGGCTTTACGCAATGCAACAGCGAAGCCATATACGGATCTTTCTTCTGTATGATATTTTACCGCGGTTTTTGCAGCGTGTTTGCGATGTTATCTCGTCTGGCCTGATCGTGATGTTCGCATTTTTCCTTATCTACGGCGGATACGGAGAGGCGTTTCAAAAGTTCGGACGTTGGGAGACGTTCGGCACGGCGTTCGATCCGCCCATTCCGGCGACGCTCAAGCCGATGGTTTTGTTTATCGTCGCTATGGTTGCCGTTCAGTCCGTGATCAATCTGATTTCGGACTGGAATGCAGAACCTGTGATGCACTCCGCTGCGGACGATATCGACGCGGACGAAATTGAGCGGCTTAAGAAAGCCGTGGGCGCTGACGGAGTAGGCGGACAAGACGTCACCCGCAGCGCGGCACAGACGATCAGCCGGGAGCAGAAATAATGGATATCGGAACAATTTCTTTGGTCCTGATGCTGGGACTTCTTGTTCTGTTGGCAATCGGGATGCCCCTTGGCATGGCGTCAGCCATTCTTGCTGTTCTTGTGCTGGTTATGAAATTCGAGCCGGCTTTGCTGACTGCGCCTTGGACCTTTGGCGACGGGATATTAACCGGGCGACCGGGAAGCGGTCCGTTAAATATCTTGGCGCAAAAGATATACGGGCTCTTAACGGATTATGTGCTGATATCGATCCCGCTCTTTATCTTCATGGCGGCTCTCCTGGAGCGCTCGGGTATCGCCAAGGACATGTATTCATCCCTGAATATCTGGCTGAACAGGACACGGGGCGGCATCGCGATCGTCACGTCGATCATGGCGGTCATCATGGCGGCAATGTCAGGCATTATTGGTGGCGAAGTGGTTCTATTGGGTCTCATTGCGCTGCCGCAGATGCTTCGGTTGGGCTACAATCAAAACCTGGCTATCGGGACGATCTGCGCGTCTGGCAGCCTGGGCACGATGATCCCACCCTCAATCGTCTTGATCATTTACGGATTGATCACAGAAACCTCGATCAAGGCGCTGTTCACGGCGTCCTTCCTGCCGGGTTTCATGCTGGCATCCTTTATTATCATATACATCATCATCAGAACGCAGCTACGCCCGGAAGATGCGCCTCTCCCAGAGCCTCAGCCTGGAGAGCCGCAAGGCGCCGAAAAAGCCGCATTGTTCGGCGCGTTTCTGGCAGTTCTTACGGCTGGTTTCTCCTTCGTCTTGTTCCTGCGCGCTCTGTTCTTCACGGTGACGGGCCAGAATATCGACAAGGGCGATGGGGTTGATCCCATTTTCTGGGGTACAGCAGACTACGTCCCTTGGTTTGCCGGTCTCGTTGCGATTTCGCTGGCGCTTATCTTCTTTGCATTCGGGCGCGAGCGGACAAAGACCGGATGGGCCATGGGCAAAGGTCTGGTGCCACCAATTGTTGTAATCGGTGTTGTTCTTGGCTCGATCTATGGAGGGATCACCGGCATCACCGAGGCTGCTGGCATGGGGGCCATTGCCGTTCTGATCATCGCCATTTTGCGCGGCGAGGGCTCGTTTGAGCTGGTCTGGGACAGCCTCATGCGGACACTAAAGTCCACCGGCACGATCATCTGGGTTACAATCGGGGCCGCCGCGCTTGCAGGTGCCTATACGATTGCGGGCGGACCGGTCTATGTGGCTGACCTTGTGGTTGGTTCCGATCTGCCGACGATGGGGATCATCTTGGTGATGATGCTGATCCTTCTGTTCATGGGCGCATTTATGGACTGGGTCGGGATTGTTCTTTTGATCATTCCGGTTTTCCTGCCCATTGTTCAACGCTTGCCCATCGAAGAGATTGGCCTCTTCGGAGAGCTGAACCCCCGCCATGTAGCGATCTGGTTTGGTGTGGTTTTCTGTATGAACATGCAGGTCAGCTTCCTGTCACCGCCCTTCGGTCCAGCGGCGTTCTACCTGAAATCTGTGGCTCCGCCCCACATTTCGCTTACTGATATCTTCAAAGGGTTTCTGCCCTTTATCGGTGTGCAGCTTTGCGCGCTGTCGGTGTTGCTGATCTATCCACCCTTCATTTCGATCTTATTGCCCTAAGGACGCATATGCTTTCCGCCGACCAACGAGCTGAGTTTGAAAAAACAGGGGTGCTGGTCGTCGAGAATATCGTGCCTGAGCGGATCTTGTCTTCCATCCGGCATGAGTACTCCGACCTATTGGATGAGCTTTGCGAGGGATGGGGGATTACCGGATCCGGATTTGAAGACAAATTGATCAAGGCGTATCTGGCTGGACATGACTGGTTTCAACCTATGGATATCTCTCTGCCAGGTGACGAGATCGAGCCCGACACCCCGATGCACCACGGGCCTGCGGTGTTCGATCTTCTGACCTGTGAGGGAATAGTCGATGTGGTTGAAAGCCTGATCGGTCCCGAGATCACCTCGACGCCTATCCAGCATGTCAGGATCAAGCCACCCGCGCCGAATTTGTCCGATGACGAGGTGCGTGCCCACATTACGGCGACTGATTGGCATCAAGACAGGGCGGTCGGGCATGAAGAGGCCGACCAAACTGATATGGTTACAGTTTGGGTCGCGATCACCGATGCCACGCTTGAGAATGGTTGCCTTCAGGTCCAACCCGGACGCCCCGACGGGATAATGCCGCATTGCCCACAGCGTCAAACCGCCATTGCGCCGGGTTTTATTGATGAGAGCAATGCACGCCCGTTGCCAGTCAAAGCGGGCGGCGCTGTCATTTTCCATCCGCTGACGCCGCATGCATCGCGGGTCAATCACTCGCCCGGTTGCCGATGGTCTTTCGACTTGCGCTACAATGTGACCGGCCAGCCCACGGGGCGAGATCATTTCCCAGACTTTGTCGTCAGATCGCGACAATCACCGGACACAGAACTTAAGGATTGGCGTATTTGGCGTCAGATGTGGCAGGATGCACGGGCGCGCCTCTCGAAGGCACCGCATATTCCAATTCACCGCTGGCAAAGCGATGCACCCTACTGCGCCTAAAGGAATGCCGATGTCTACTGTTCGACTGGATTCTTCAGACAATGTCGTGACCGCAATTCGTGCACTCGAGACCGGGATCGCCGTCGAAGACACGACGACGCGGGCTCTGATCCCGTCAGGACACAAGATTGCGACCTGTGCTATCGCAAAGGGTGAGCCTGTTCGCAAATATGCTCAGGTCATAGGCTATGCCGGGTCCGATATTTCCGCCGGTGATCATGTTCACACCCATAACCTTGAGTTTCGAAACACCGATGTTGTTTACGAGTTTGCGACGGACCACCGACCGGTCTCGCCGGCGCAGAAGTTCGACAGTTTCATGGGGTATCGCCGTCCGAATGGTCAGGTGGGAACACGAAACTATATCGCGGTCCTGACCTCCGTGAATTGCTCTGCCACTGCGGCGCGTATGATTGCCAATGCATTTTCGCCGGATGTCCTGGCCGATTATCCCAATGTCGATGGTGTGGTGGCCTTTGTCCACGGCACGGGCTGCGGCATGGGCGGAGATGGCGACGGGTTTGAAGCGTTGCAACGGGTGATGTGGGGCTACGCGCGTCACCCCAACCACGCTGGTGTCTTGATGGTTGGTCTGGGCTGTGAGGTGAACCAGATCGATTGGCTGCTTGAGGCCTATGGTTTGAAGCAAGGGCCGTTGTTTCAAACCATGAACATCCAAAACGTGGCGGGCCTCAGGCGAACTGTTGAGCTGGGGATCGAAAAAGTGCGTGCCATGCTGCCCGAGGCCAATGCCTACACGCGTGAGCCATGTCCGGCCTCCGCGCTCAAGGTGGCATTGCAATGCGGCGGGTCAGACGCTTGGTCGGGGATAACCGCCAATCCTGCGCTGGGCCATGCGTGCGATCTTTTGGCCGCGCAAGGCGGGACCGGTGTCTTGGCCGAAACACCCGAAATCTATGGCGCCGAGCATTTGCTGACGCGGCGCGCAAGAGATCAGGCCACGGGCGAGAAACTCGTTGGTCTGGTCCGCTGGTGGGAGGATTACACAGCCCGAAATAAAGGCTCGATGGACAACAACCCAAGTCCGGGCAACAAGGCCGGGGGGCTCACCACGATCCTTGAGAAGTCGCTCGGGGCCGCCGCAAAGGGTGGAACATCGCCACTCAACGGTGTCTATAAATACGCCGAACCCGTGACCCAGCCCGGCTTCACATTCATGGACAGCCCAGGCTATGACCCGGCTTCGGTCACCGGGCAAATCGCTGGCGGGTGCAATCTGGTTTGCTTCACGACGGGTCGGGGTTCGGCCTTTGGATCGAAACCCGCGCCAACAATCAAGATCGCGACGAATTCGCAACTGGCGCAACGCATGTCCGAAGACATGGACGTTGACGCTGGCACTATCCTGACGGAAGGGGTTTCGGTTGAGCAGAAGGGCCGTGAAATCTACGAAATGTTTCTGGAGGTGGCTTCAGGCACGGCCAGTAAGTCCGAAGCGCAAGGCTTGGGCGACTATGAGTTCGTTCCCTGGCAAATCGGAGCGGTGATGTGAGTTTGCTGCGGGCAGGTCTTATCGGGGATCACATCTCTCGCACCCGACTGCCTGCGGCTTTGGATTTGATGTGCAACGCGCATGGTTGGGGCCTTGATTTTGAGCTGATAGACGCCGCTGGTTTGCAAAATTTCGAGTTCGACGAACGGGTTACGCTTGCGCAATTGGAAGGCTGGACCGGGGTGACGGTGACCCATCCTTACAAGACGGAAGCCCGACGATTTGCCGGCGACGCAATGGCCTCGGATGTTGCAGCACTCGGGGCGTGCAACACATTGCGTTTTGCCGGCGGTCTTACAGGTTTCAACACGGATTACACCGGTGTTTTGTCGATGTTCCAGGCGCATGCTGAAACACAAGATCCAGGTCAGGTGACGATGATCGGCGCGGGAGGCGTCGCCGAAGCGATTGGACCGGCACTTTTGTCTTTGGGCCATCGCGTGTGGATCTTTGATCTTGTCGAGCAGCGCGCACAAGCGCTGGCCCGGAGCATTGGCGCAACAGCCATCGCTTCTGAGGCGTTGTCGCATCAGGTGCAAGCCTCCACCGGCTTGGTCAACGCGACAGCCATGGGAATGGTCGAATATCCAGGCTCAGCTTTTGATCCGTCCTGGATCGGCGGGCAGATCTGGGCGTTTGATGCGGTTTATACGCCGCCGGATACACAGTTTGTACAAGATGCGCGGCAGGCAGGGCTAAAGACCATCTCGGGCTTTGACTTGTTCCGTGCGATGGCGGTGCGGTCTTTCGAAGCATTCACGGGTGAAGTCGTGGACGAAGCCCAGATGCGCCCACTTCTCGATACATTGAGACCGGAGTGAACCAGATGCCAGAAGTCCTGACCCAAAGTCAAATTGAGCACTACACGGACACGGGATACCTGCTGCTCGAAGGTCAGATCCCAATGAGGTGGATCGAAAAGATACGGGCTGAAATTGCACGATTTGAAGAAGAAGCCCGCGAGATGACGGCCTCCGATGATCGCATTGATCTGGAGGATACGCACCGACCAGATGCGCCGCGCGTCCGGCGTATCAAACTGCCACACACAACCTCGGACGTAATGCGCGAGCTGATGTATTCCGATCATGTACTGGCCCCCGCCCGTGATCTGGCTGGTCCGAATTTGCGGCTGCACACAACCAAGTTGAACATGAAGTCGGCAGGCTACGGGGCGGCGGTGGAATGGCACCAGGACTATGCGTTTTATCCCCATACGAATGACGATATTCTTGCGATCGGGATTTGTATCGACGAAATGGGGCTCGAGAACGGACCATTGATGGTTTTCCCAGGAAGCCACAAGGGACCGGTGTATGACCACCATGTGGACGGTGTCTTCGCCGGGGCAGTACTGCCCGAAGAGAATGGCTTAGACGCCGCCGATGCCGTTCCTTTGACCGGTCCGGCAGGGTCTGTTTCAATACATCATGGTCGTATATTGCACGGCTCTGCGCTCAATACCTCGGACCGTGCGCGTCGGATCCTGTTCTATGAAATGATGGCCGCGGATGCGTTTCCGATCATGGGGTCGATGACGAGGTGGGACGGAATAGAAGACTATGACAGCCGAATGTTGTGTGGCGAGACGACAAAGAACCCGCGGCTGAAGGATATTCCGGTGCGCATTCCGCAACCTCAGCCGAACGTGGCCATTTCTATTTACGAAATTCAGAAGGGCATGAAGTCACGCGCCTTCGATGTCGCAAAGTCTTGAAAGGAATAAGAAAATGACAAAGCCGTCCATTGGATTTATTGGATTGGGCCTGATGGGGGCTGCGATGGTAGGGCGCCTTTTGGACAAGGGCTACGCCTTAACGGTCGTCGCTAACAGATCCCGTCCGAATGTGGACGCGGCCGTTGCTCGTGGCGCAACCGAAGTCGGCACGGCGCGCGAGGTTGCTGAGCATAGCGACATCGTCATGTTGTGCATGGACACCTCGGCCTCGGTTGAAAGCCGGATGCGCGGAGAGGATGGCGTTCTGGCTGGTCTCAAAGCCGGTGCTGTGGTGATCGACTTTGGCACATCCATGCCAGGCTCGACCAAACAGCTGGGAACAGAGGCATCTGCCAAAGGTGGCAGTTACCTCGACGCACCGCTGGGCCGCACACCCAGCCATGCAAAAGACGGGTTGCTGAACATCATGTGCTCTGGGGACAAAGCGGTATTCGATCACGTGCGGCCGGTCCTCGGCGATCTGGGCGAGAACGTCTTCCATCTTGGTGCACTTGGCTCGGGCCACACCATCAAACTGATCAATAACTTCTTTGCTATGACAACCGCCAACGCGATGTCAGAGGCCTTCGCCATGGCTGATATCGCCGGGATCGACAGACAGGCGATTTATGATGTTATGGCTGCAGGTCCGTTGAGCTCGGGCATGATGGATTTTGTCAAAGGCTACGCCATTGACGGTGATCCAAGCCAGCTGGCTTTTGCCGTCAAGAATGCCGCAAAAGATGTCGGCTACTACCGGCAAATGGCCGAGGAATTGGGCTTTCAAAGCATCATGTCCGCCAGTGCTGCGCAGGGATTGGCGGCCGCTCTCGAGGCCGGTCATGGGGAGGATCTTGTTCCAACCATGGTCGACTTTTACAAAGCCCGGTATAGTGCCTAACGGTGGCTATAGCTGCGCGTGCAGTCGAGGATAGAGCCGGTCTTGCTATCGTAATGACGTTACTGGCATGGCTGGTTTTTGCCATGATCGATACCTCTGTTGCATGGCTGCTCAGCATCGGCCTGCCGTCGCTGCAGTTGGCTTTCATGCGATATTTCGGACATGCAGTGATCAGCACCACGCTTTTGTGTCGCGAAGGAATTGATCGACAGATGTTCGAGACGGGCCATCTTTGGCTGGTTCTGTTTCGGGCTTCGCTATTGATCTCGGCCACGGCATTCAACTTTATCGCCTTGCAGTATGTGCCCCTGACGATCACGGCATCGATCATGTTTTCGGCACCAATAATCACCTGTGCGCTGGCGGTTCCGATGCTTGGTGAACGGGTCGGGCCCGCCCAGATTTTCGCGATATTTCTGGGGTTCTTTGGCGTCCTGATAGTGATCCGCCCGTTTGGAGAAACGTTTCACTGGGCCGCATTACTGTCTTTTTACAACGCGTTCGCCTTGGCGCTCTACTCGATCCTGACGCGCAAATTGTCCGGGACAGTGTCGACGGAGGTAATGCAGTTTTATATGGGTGTCTCTGGCACTTTGGTCATGGCACCTTTCGCCTGGGCAACCTGGATCTCCCCCGACACAATCCGGGATTGGGTGCTCCTGTTTGCGCTGGGTATCTGGGGATGGGGCGGTCACGAGCTGTTAACACGGGCGCATGGATTTGCGGGTTCAAACACCCTGATGCCTTACACGTATACATTTCTGATTTATCTTACGATCAGCAGCTACTTAGTGTTTGGCCATCTGCCCGATCTGTTGGGCATTATCGGTGCTCTGGTCATTGTGGTATCAGGTCTGCTCATTTGGCATCTGAGCCGGGATCCAAAGTCAGCGCGCTCATAGAAGCCGCTATTTCACCCCATATCTGATCAGCTCGGCAAGTCGCACGCGCGGCGCGTCAGATGCGCAGGCGCTGGCAATCTCTTTGGCGCGGGGATCTTGCAGTGCGCGTCCATTTTGGCACTCTGATATGCAGAAATTGATCCATGCCTCCACCGCGGCCCTCAAAAATGGGGAAGGCGTGTCGCGCCTGGCTGCGAGGCTATCAAGAAGCCGGTATTGCACCTTTTCGCTGCCATCCATGGCGATCTGGCGCAATGCATGCCGCAGCCCTGGGTTCTCAAATCGCTTGATCAGGGCGAGGGCGTAGTCCGGCGCGCTGGATCTGACGGCGTCGGGCAGTGTTTGTGTGGCCTCGGTCATTACGCCGATAGCACCAGCACGCATTTCAGGGTCAGCGATTGCTTCATGGACATAGGTGTGGCCAGCCAGCGTTCCGGCATAGGCCAAATATGAATGTGCTCCGTTGAGTAGGCGCAGCTTGCGCAGCTCAAACGGTGAGACGTCGTCTACGACCGTCACGCCAGCGCTTTTCCAATCGGGCTGCAGTCCTTGAAAGCTGTGTTCGATCACCCAGTCGCTGAAATCTTCTGTTGGCACGGGCGAGGCGTCGGTCACACCACGCTCCTCAAGCTCTCCGATCAGACCCGGATCTGTTGCCGGCGTTATCCGGTCCACCATGGAATTGGGAAAAGAAGCCTGGCGATTTGGTGGGCGCAAACCGGCACGATCGGCAAAAGCTTCAACCGCACGGCCCAGCACATCGCCGTTGCTTGTGCGATTGTCGCAGCTTAAGACCGTGATCGGAGCGTCGCGTTCCGACAGACCGTGCGCCAGAAATCCGATCAGGCTTTTGGGCAGTTTGTTGTGCAAATCATCACGGATGGTGGGGTCGTCCAGATCCAAATGCCCGTCGGGGCGCAGATGGTACCCTTTTTCAGTCACCGTCACGGTGATCAGGCTGATCTGCGGATCTCGGATCTTTTTCAAGACAGCCGATGGATCCTCGGGGGCTACAAGAATGTTGGACAGGCACTCAATGCGCTCAATCTGGCGTCCACCAGTGCCATCGATGACGAGATGATACCGAAAGTCCTGCGCACTCAACCGGTCGCGTATGTCTGGGCTCCGCAAAGATACACCGACAACGTCCCAGTCGCCGATTTTATGCAAGTACCAGGCTTGGTGGGCGCGGAAAAAGTTTCCCACTCCAATATGCAAAGAGGTCGGCACTAGGTTTCCAATCGATATGTTTTTCGAGCAAGCTCTGTTGACAAAAGTTGTGCCAATCGTTCGGCATCCGTGCGATCAAAGAAGCCGCGTTGAATTTGATTGGCCAAATGGATTGCGACGCAACGCCTCCACAGATCATGTCGCGCCGGGATCGAGAGAAACGCACGCGTGTCATCATTGAACCCTGCCAGGTTGAAATACCCGGCAGTTTCGACAACCTGATCAAAGTAACGGGCAATTCCGGCGACGCTGTCATGGAACCACCACGGCGGCCCGATCCTAAGCGCGGGCCAGTGACCGGCCATTGGGGCCAATTCGCGGGCGTAGCTTGTCTCATCCAATGTGAACAGAATCAATGTAAGTTCAGGATTGTTTCCAGCGCGATTCAGAAGGTTTTCCAGCCCGTGTACCCAATCAGTGGCGCGGGGGATATCGGCACCTTTGTCGCGCCCAAACTGTTGAAATACTTGTGTGTTCGTGTTGCGTCGGCTGCCGCAATGCATCTGCATCACAAGCCCATCTTCAAGCGACATTTGTGCCATTTCAATCAGCATATGTCCGTAGAACCGAGCGGCCTGCATCGTGGTTATTGTGCCGCGACGCGCCTGCTCGAACAGATGCTCACACTCCGTTGGGGAGAGCCATTCTGTCCAAAGACGCTCGATCGCATGATCGGTCGCAGTCGCCCCATTGGCCTGAAAATAGGCCCGGCGGTTGCGCAAAGCTGAAAGGAAATCTTCAAAGCTGTTGAGCTGAATTTGCGTGCGCTCTTCGAGCAAGCCCAGATCTTTCGCAAAGTCCGGATGCAATGGATCAAGGACACTGTCAGGTCTGAAGGTCGGGATTACCCGGCCGGGCCAGCTGCCTTTTGCGATGTCAGCGTGCGCCGTCAGCGGATCCACAGCGCTGTCTGTGGTGGCCAAGACTTCGATCTGAAAGCGGTCGTACAAGGCCCGTGGTTTGAATGCGTCCTGCTTTAAAAGTGCTTCAATCTGATCGTAAACCGCATCGGCTTTTTGCGGCGTTAGTTTTGTTGGCACTCCAAGCGTGTCTTCAAGTACATGGGTGATCCAAAGATGGCTCGGGGTCCCCAAAAAAAGCTCCCAGTGTTCTGCAAAGATGCGAAAAACCTGGCGTGGCTCTTTCAGGGTTGCCTGGCCGATGCCAAGATCTTGAAGTGACACCCCTTGCGAATACAACATGCGAAACACGTAGTGATCCGGTGTTACAAGGAGCTCTGAAGGGTTCGGAAACGCCGCATCTGTAGCAAACCAGCTTGGGTCGCAATGGCCATGCGGAGACACGATCGGGTCTGATTTTATTTGCTCATAGAGCTCTGTGGCCGGGCCACTCATCGCAAGGCTCACACCGCACGCCCTCTTATTCCTGCTTTCGCGAAGGCTACCAGTTTTTTCGCTTGAACTGGAACAGTTTTCGCGATGACCCTAGGGGCTAGTGGAGGAAAAAGATGAGAGTTGTTTTGGTCGGCTTGGGCATGGTGGCGCGTACCCATATTGCGGCCATCCAAGGCTTAGAAGGGCAGGTCGTTTTGCATGGGGTTCTGGCCCGAGATGCTGGACGCGCCGAACGGTTTCTTGAGGAGTGCTTGCCGGACATGACGGCGCGCCCGCAGATCTACACAGACGTTGCGGATGTGGCCCAAGACAGTGATGTCGACATGGTCATCCTGGCAACGCCACCGGACGCCAGGGTTGAGCTGGTTGCGTCCCTGGCGGGTGCCGGCAAGCACATCTTGATGGAAAAGCCAATCGAGCGGGATCTGCAAACGGCCACAGGCATCATCGCCTCATGCGAAGCTGCGAATGTGGCTCTTGGCGTTTGTTTTCAGCACCGCATGCGTTCAGATGTGGCGCGCCTGAAGGCGCATCTTGAAAGTGGTGCCATCGGCCAGCTGTCCCATGTTGATGTTCGGGTTCCATGGTGGCGCGACCAATCCTATTACGACGCGCCGGGGCGCGGAACATACGCGCGTGACGGCGGCGGTGTGTTGATGACCCAAGCGATCCACAGTCTTGATCTGACCCTGATGTTGGCGGGCCCTATTTCCATGGTTCAAGCGATGCAGGCGACGACGAAAGCGCATACCATGGAGGCGGAAGACTGGGCTGCCGCTGCAGTTGAGTTCCGCTCGGGCGCTGTCGGATCGATCATGACCACCACAGCGGCTTTCCCGGGTAGCGAAGAAAGCCTGTCGTTTTATGGCACCAAGGGCGCTGCACATCTGCGTCCTGGCCAGCTGGTTTTGATTGATGGGCACGGGCAACAGGAGGCTCATGGCTCCGTTGCGGGATCTGGTGGCGGGGCTGATCCAATGGCGTTTGACTCAAGTTGGCATCGGGATCTGATTGCGGATTTCTGCAATGCGGTCCGGACCGGAACGCGCCCGGCAGTCAGCGGGCGCGATGCTTTGCAGGTGCACGCACTGATCGACGCGATGGCACGCGCAGCCAGAAGCGGCAGACGCATAGAACTGAGCTAGGGGATCCATATGCAACAGAAAATCCGGTTTGTCGCCATCGGTTTGGACCATCGTCACATCTTTGGCCAGGTGCAGCATATGCTTGATGCCGGGGCGGAGTGTTTGGGGTTTTGGACGGACGGCACACCGGAAACACTGGCCGGTTTTACCAAGCGGTTTCCCGATCTCGTGCGGTTTGACACTCGGGTGCAGGCCTATGAGTGCGGACCAGATCTCGCGGTGATTGCCGCTGTCCCTGCGGATCGTGCAGGACTTGCGATTGAGGCGATGGAACAGGGTCTTGATGTAATGACGGACAAACCGGGTTGCACTGATGCAATGCAGCTTGCGTCACTGCGCGACTGTGTGGCGCGGACTGGTCGCATCTGGTCGATCGACTTTTCGGAGCGTTTCGAAGTGCCCTGCGCGACCCGCGCCAGCCGGCTCGTGGCGCAGGGTGCTATCGGAGATGTTGTTCAAACGGTGGGTCTTGGTCCGCACAGGTTGAACCGCGCCACGCGGCCCGAATGGTTTTTCAGAAGGGCTCGGTATGGCGGGATCCTGACCGATATTGCATCCCATCAAATTGATCAGTTCTTGCATTATTGTGGTGTTGAAGAGGCCGAGGTGACCCTCGCGCGCGTTGGAAATCTTGCCAACCCGCGTGACCCCGAACTTCAGGATTTTGGTGAAATCGCTTTGGCGTCCGGATTGGCGCAAGGCTACATCAGGGTAGACTGGTTCACGCCCGATGGGCTTCCGACATGGGGGGACGGGCGTTTGACGATTTTGGGGACAGATGGATATATCGAGCTGCGCAAATATGTTGATGTGGGTGGCGCGGATGGCGGCGATCACCTGATCCTGGCGAACGGAAAACGCTGCGAGAAAATCGACTGCAGCGACGAGGCGTTACCGTATTTTTCGTGCCTGATGGATGACATTCGCAGTCGCAGTGAAACCGCCATGTCACAATCTCACGCCTTCAAGGTTATGGAGCTGGCATTGAAAGCGCAGGCAATGGCCGAGGCGCAGCGGTCGTGATCCGGGTTGCTATCTTGGGCGCCGGCATCGGTGCCGAACATCTGGCGGGTTACCTCCAGCTTCCGGAGCATTTCGATGTCCGTCTTGTCGTTGATCGTGACACTGATCGCGCAGCTGCTTTGACTGGTACCGACCGCATTGAAATCGCAGCGGATGTCGAGACCGCCTTGGACCGTGATGACATCGATTTGATCGATATATGTTTGCCACCGCATCTTCATGTCCCGGTTACATTGCAAGCGATTCAGCAAGGCAAAGACATCATCTGCGAAAAACCGATTGCCACATCCCTGAGCGCGCTCGACCAGATCGAACACAGTACCCGGAGCTATGGCGGCCGGGTCTTTCCGGTGTTCCAGTATAGATATGGACCGAACCTAAAAAGGCTAAGGCGTCTTCAGGCCGAGGGTCTGTGTGGCCGGCTCTTCGCGGCCAGTCTGGAGACGCATTGGAACCGAGGAGCGGACTACTACGCCATGGAATGGCGCGGCACCTGGGCAGGCGAGCAGGGCGGCGCGATCATCGGCCATGCCATCCATAGCCATGATTTGCTAACTCATTGTCTTGGGCCAGTCGCATCGGTTTTCGCACTGCTCGATACTCGGGTTAATGCGATTGAGACTGAAGACTGCGCCAGCATTGTGTTTGGGCTGCAAAGTGGGGCGAGCGTCACCAGTTCCATCACATTGGGGGCTGCGAATGATCAATCGCGCCTGAGGTTCCTGTTTGAAAATATAACGGTAGAAAGTGACCGCATGCCCTATGCGCCCGGTGAAGGCGAATGGCAGTTTACTCCGAGATCAGGGGATGTAGCGGATGCAATCGCGGCGTCTTTGGCGCGGCCCCTGCCTGCGAGGTCGGGGTTTGCTGGCTTTCTGGAAGATGTTGCCCGTGCCATTGCCAGCGGCGAGGATACGGCCGTAACCCTCGCCGACGGTCGCGCGTCGATCGAACTTGCGACAGCGATATATTTGTCCTCGCGCACAAAATCGCCGGTAACGCTTCCGTTGACCAGAGACTGCGCGCTTTATGACGGCTGGCAGCCAAGCTAGTCTAGCGATCGGTGCCCGGCTTCAAAAGTTGGGACCGTTTTGAAATGACAAAGGCGCAGCTGCAAAGTGTCAACACGGCGCACTATTTTGGCTATGGCTGGCTTGACCGCGTTGGGTTTCATATCCCTGAACGCGGTTCGGCGCGTATCAGACGGCGCGTTTGAGTTTTGTGCCATCGAAGGTCTGGACGGGTTTCGGCTTTTGGAAACGGGTCAATTCACAGCACCATTGGACCCGTTTGTCGGTCTCCAAGCGCCATCTGAGCCGCAGTTTCCCGCGCCTGAACATATCGACCCTTGCGGTGATCTGTTTGCGTATGATGCGATCCGTACGGCCGTTCCTATGGCAATATTCTCGGATTTCAATTGCCCGATCTGCCGACGGCAGACACAGGACTTGCAGCGTTACGCCACGAAGCATGTGTCGATGTCCTGGCATGAGCTTCCGCTTCTGGGGGACGACTCTGTGCAAGCCGCGGTTGCGGCCGTCGCGGCTGGGCAACAGGGGGCCTATCAGTCCTTTCACAAGTTTTTCCTTGCGTCTCGCGCCGCGCCGGATCCGGCACAACTTCGCGCGCTTTCGCGAGAGTTCGACCTGGATGCGGAACGATTGATCGGCGATTTGCAGTCGCAAGTTGTCTTGCAGAAAATCGGTCGGAGCATGGCACTGGCTGAGCTGTTCGGGTTCTATGCGACACCGGCCATGGTGGTTGGGCGAACTGCGGTACTGGGGTATCTTGAACCTGCACGCCTGGACAAGCTGATTGCTATTGAACGCGATCTTCCACCGGTTTGCGCGCCTTAGTCTACAGGTCGGATCGGGAAATTCTCAAGAAGTGCCGCATCTTGAGCCGCAGACAGATAGTCTGGCGCCGGCGCGTTCAAGATCTCGGCCACCTTGGACCGGGCGCGGGACCACGCGTCTTGCCTTCCATTTTTCTGCCAGACCATCGGGCTGTCGCGGTCGGCAAGATCAGGGTAGAAATGGTCCTTCTCCATAGCGGCCAGCGTATGAGCATCACCAAGGAAATGCCCTTCGCCAAGAACAGTGTCGCAGATCGCCTGAAAGCCGAGTGCATCCTGATTTACCTCTATACCGCGCAGGGCACGGTAGATCGCTGAATGCATCTCATCGTCCAGCACGAAGGCCTCGAAGCTCACTCCGAGGAGGGATGCAGTCATGCCTGAACTTTCGTAAATCAGGTTGCCGCCTGCCAAGCCGGCGGCAAGTGCCGTCATTGCTTTCTCAACCCCGTATTGCGCGTCGATGGCCTTGGCATCAGTCATCGACGAGGCCACGCCGGACGGCAGACCCAGCCAGTTGGAAATCTGAGCCGATGCTGCATTTAGAACCACGGTTTCGCCTCCGCCTCCGGCAAACGCGCCGGTGCGTAGGTCGATCACCAGAGGCCAGTTGGAAAAGATCATCGGGTGGCCTGGTCGGATTGCATGAACCATCACGAGGCTGGCCAGGGTTTCGGCAAGCGACTGTGCCAAGAATCCGGCCATTGTGGCAGGTGCGGTTGCCCCGGATTGCGCCGCAGTGATGCATGAGACCGGGATGTTGTGCTCCAAACAGGCGAAGGTCACGTCTACCGCGTCTTCGCCGAAACGCATCGGTGAAATCACCGGGCTGATATGGGCTTTCACGAAAGGCCGCTTGGCGAATTCGCCCGCACCGCCAGCTGCAATATCAAACATCTCGACAATCGGGGCCACATGGCTGGCCAGCGTGAAAGCTGTCGCAACCGGTTTGGTGGTGTTGCGCAGCAAGGCGTAGGCGGTGTTGACGTCGAGCTCAAACGGGTCGGCCACATCGGTTGCGATGCAGCAGCGCGTGAACCAGCTGACATTTTGCAACTTGTCCTGCAGTCGGGTAAATTCATGCAGATCCTGCAAGGTCGAGGGACGGTAGAGCTGCGAGTGCAGATCCAGAGTCTGGACCGCAGCGCCTCCGGTACCAAAATGGACACTCTCGCCGCCGATTTCGATCGTGCGCGCAGCGTCGCGACCGTGTAAGGGAAACCGTTTTGCGGCGGAGGCGATTGCATCCTCAACCAGTGCGCGCGGAAACAGGCATCGGTTGCGATGGTCCATGCGCGCCCCGGCTTTGGTAAGCACATCTTGCAGCCGCTCGGGCACCTCGCCCATTCCAAGCTGCTCCAGAAGGTCAAGCGCCGTGTCGTAAATCTGACGAATTCCGCTCTGACTTAACGGCGTGTAGTACCCCCCAGTTTGTCCGGGAGGGCAGGGATCAAATTCCGGCTTGGCGGCGCGCATCGCGACACGGGCTGCCCGTCCGCCGCTTCGTCGGCCAGAGACCTGGGACATGGCGCTTTCCTTTCGAATTTAAGGAACTTCGAAACGAGAGCACGCGCAAGAGTCTGTGTGGTCCTCAGGCCCGAATTTTCAGAGCTGCAAAATTAAAGTTTCGAGAGAAGTGAAACTTTTTTTCTACGATTGACGGCAGCCTCAATCGGGGCATTGGATGGCGGGGAATGCAGGAGAGCCAGAATGAAATCGCGCACAAAAGTTGTTATCATCGGCGGGGGGATCGCTGGATGTTCGACGCTCTATCACCTGACCCAAGAGGGCTGGAGTGACGTCGTGCTTGTCGAGCGCGACGAGCTGACGTCGGGTACAACCTGGCATTCGGCTGCGCAGGTCACGAATTTCGGAATGACCCAAACCATGGTCGGGCTGAAATCGCACTCGATCGATCTCTACAAGAAACTGCGGGACGATCCCGACTATCCGGTGGGGTATCACCACGGCGATGGGGGCATCCGCTTGGCCAATACTGAAGCGCAGATGGAAGGCTACCGCCATTTTGCCTCGATGGCGCGTGGTATGGGTGTTGAGTTTGAGGTCATTGATGCCCAGGAATGCGCGCGTCGCCATCCGTTGATCTCAACCGAAAATCTTGTTGGTGGCCTCTGGGACGGCGAAGATGGTGACATCGACCCTGCGCAACTGTGCCAGGCTTTGGCCTTCCACGCGCGAAAGGCAGGGGCTGAGGTCTACCGGCATACTGCGGTCACCGGCCTTGTGCAGCATTCCGATGACACCTGGACCGTGGAGACCGATAAAGGCAACATTGATGCCGACATTGTGGTCAATGCTTGCGGCTACCGTGTCAACGAGGTTGGCGCGATGATGGGGGTCGAACACCCTGTTGCCTCAATGGAGCATCAGTATTTCGTCACAGAGGATATCCCCGCAATTATCGAGGCCGGCCACAGGATGCCACTGCTACGGTGCCCGATCAGCGACTACTACTCGCGGCAGGAGAAGAACGGGTTGCTGGTGGGCTTTTACGAGCAGGACTGCAAAACCTGGGGGATGGACGGGATCAGTCCCAATTTCGCCAATGACTTGTGCCCTGACGACCTGGACCGGGTGATGGATGTTTTGGAAGGCGCGTTTGAACGCATGCCAGCGCTGACCGAGGTTGGCATCAAGCGGATTGTAAATGGGCCAATCACTTACACGATTGACGGCGCGCCCTTGGTCGGGCCGATACCCGGAAAGCAGAATGCATTTTGCATTATTGGCCTGCGGGCAGGCGTTGGAGAAGGCGGTGGGCATGGGTGGCTTTTGGCGCAGCAGATCGTGCATGGCGAGGCATGTTATGACACCTGGGTCATTGACCCGCGTCGATTTGCGGGTCACGCCACCGCGGAGCTGACGTCGCTGAAGGCGATCGAAGACTACCAAAATGAGTTCCGATTCCATTTCCCGCACGAACACAGGCCCGCAGGACGCTGGGCGCGCACCACACCTCTGACCCCGGTGCTTGCCGCTGAGGGGGCCGAGTTTACGACCGTCAACGGCTGGGAGCGGGTCGACTTCATAAAGCCCGCGCCCGACTTCAAGGAAAGCCATAGCTTCCAGTTTACGGAAGTTTTTGACCTGGTCGCGGAAGAGGTTGCGGCGGTTCAAAATCGGGTGGGATTGGCAGAGGTCAATGGCTTCAACCGGTTGGAACTGACGGGGACTGACGTCCATGCATTTCTAGATCGTATGATTTGCGGCCGTTTGGCCCGCAAGACGGGGCGTGTGGGCTTGGGATATCTGCTGAATGAATTTGGCATGATCAAGGGAGAGGCGACACTGGCCAACTTGTCGCCGGATCGGGTCTGGTATGGCTCGGCCGCTGCGTCCGAGATGCATGACTTGGATTGGCTAGAGCAGCACCTAAGACCGGACGAAGACGTCTCGATCAAAAGCCTCACATCTGCCTACACGATATTGCTCTTGGCCGGTCCGAGGTCGCGCGATGTTTTGCAGACCGTGGCCCGCGGTGATTGGTCTACGGATGCGTTTCCCTGGCTGTCCGTGCGCCACGCCACCATTGGAATTGCACCTGCCACCGTCATGGCGGTCAGTTTTTCAGGCGAGCTTGCCTACGAGATCCACATCCCCAATGAAAGCCTTTATGCGGCCTACCTCGCACTGCGGGAGGCGGGCCGCGCCTTTGGGATGAGTTTGTTTGGCGCGCGGGCTGTAGAGTCCATGCGGATGGAAAAAGGGTTCCTGCACTGGAAGGCCGATCTGCTGACGGAGTTCACGCCGTTTGAAACCGGACTGGATCGCTTCGTCACACTGTCCAAGCCGGAGTTTATCGGTAAGGAGGCGTTGGTCCGTCATGAAGCACGCAAGAAGTTCGTTACGCTTGTCCTGGAATGCACGCATGCGCCGGCCCATGGCGGGGCCTCAGTGATGCAGGGCGACCGCGTGGTTGGCACGGTCACGTCCGGCGATTGGGGGCACCGCGTCGGAAAGAATATCGCTTATGCCTTTGTCGATCTTGAGGCCGATACGGGGCTGGAGGTCGATATTTGTGGCAAGCGGTTTGCAGCAGCGATCAGCCCGACTGCGCTTTACGATCCGGACATGACGCTACCGCGATCCTAGAGCGTTTTCGATTTAACTTGAATCACGTAGCGCTGCCTGAAATCGCAGATTTCAACGCGTTACGTGATGCTAGATGTTTCAGGTTAAAATCGAAACGCTTTAGCTGAGCGGTACGAAGGCGATATCGGCGGGCTCCACCGTGAGATCGCCAATTGCCGAGCCATGTGCTGCGTAGTTGAAATAGATCATATGGGTTTGCGTTGCGCGCCGTCGCAGCCCGTCCGGCAGATCTACGACCTCGATCCCGGCGCTGTTGCAAAGATCGGTGAGAATTTCCTGCCAGGCCTCCGGATCGGGCCAAATGCCCAGATATGACAGACGCTCAGTTCCCACATGTACCGGGGCACCGTCGCCCGCGCGTCGCAGAACCGGGGCGGTGCCCTCCAGCTCTTCCATCCAATGGATTGCGGCACCTGCGTGCTCCAAACGGCGCGGTTGGTCGGCGCGAAACGTCTCTACGCGTGCGACGGTCGTGTCGATGCCGGGGATCGCCGGGGGTAGCGGCACGGGGATCGTCAGCTCGGCTGTCTTGTCGTTGAACCGAGGTCCAAGGAGGGCATGGCCGTCAAAGCGTTCCAATGCGGACGCGAAGCTGTCCGGCATTGTGGTAAGCCCCGGAGCCAGCAGCAGTTTATAGGCGCTGAAATCGGTGCAATCGGGGGACAGGATGTCAATATTGAGCCCGAGTTTTCGGAGCGCGCGATAGGCCTCAAAGACCAAGCGGAAATAGGAGAACCCGCTGCCTTGCGGTTGCACCTCAGCGCTCCACGCAGAGGCATAATCAAACACAAGAGCGACAGGAGCCGAGGCTGGGGCCGTTTCGGGCATTTGCGAAAGCTCTGCGGCGACTTGCTTCGCTTCGGTCAACCCTTGTGTCTCCGCATCATCTACGCGCCGCAACCCCGCATGCATTTGTTCTTGCGCGAATGGCACTTGCCGCCAACGAAAATAACACACAGTTTCTGCCCCATGGGCGAAGGCCTCCCAGCTCCAAAGACGGACCATGCCGGGCAGTGGTGCTGGGTTTACGGGTGCCCAGTTGACCGGTCCAGGCTGCTGCTCGATGATCCACCAGCGGCCGTTTCCAACGCGGCGGTAGAGATCGTGGTGAAAGGCTTGAAAATCCGGATCACCTTGCCGGGCGTAGGCACGTTTGTGATCAGACCCGTCGCCCAGCCGATCTTCAAGAAATCCCAGTGGATAGCTGTCCCAAGTTGCGATATCCAGATCTTCGCCCATCTTGAAATGGTCGAACTCGGTGATGCGCCCCATGTAGTTGTGCAGGATCGGGGCACTTGTGTGACGGCGCAGAATATCGACCTGTGCGCGATTGAAACTCAAAACCTGATCGGACGAAAACCGCCGGAACGCCAGGGCGTGCGAGGGGTTGGGTTCCGTCACGGTCAAGTTCGGTAGATCCACCTCTTCGAACTCTTCGTAATTCATTGACCAGAAGATATTCCCCCAGGCGCGATTCAGCGCCTCGGGGCTTTGGTACGTTCGTGCGAGCCAATCGCGAAAGGCGCGCCGGGCCGCGTCAGAATAGCTTAAAGTGGTGTCATGGCAGCCATATTCATTGTCGGTTTGCCACGCGGCAACATGGGGGTTCTCGCCAAATCTGCGCGCAAGAAGCTCTGTAATGCGCCGGCATTCCTGCAAGTAGCCTGGGTGACTGAAGCAATAATGCCGGCGTGATCCAAAGCCGCGGGTGCGGCCATACTCGTCCAGTGCGAACATGTCAGGATGTTTGGTTGCCATCCAGCGAGGCGGCGTTGCGGTCGGTGTCCCCAAGATCACCTTCAAGCCTGCAGATCCCAGCACGTCTATTGCCCGATCGAGCCAGGCCGTATTGATCTCACCCGGACGTGGTTCCAGAACGGACCACGCGAACTCACCAATGCGAACCCAGCTGAGGCCAGCCTCGACCATGCGCGCTGCATCTTCTGCCCAAAGTTTTTCTGGCCAGTGTTCCGGGTAGTAGCAGACCCCAAGCGCGCGCTTCATAGAATGACCTTGTGTTCTGATTGACCAACCAAGGCGGTCTCAAAGGCAAATGTCTGTCCGGCTAGGGGTTCGGCGGCCAGCTCTTCCTTGGTCAGTTTTTGCGTCGCGGTGCTGACAAACAGGGTTGAGAGCGCCGCGCCGCCAAATGCGGGGCAAGTCGTGTTCGAACTGGGCAGATCGAACCTGTCCACCAGCGCGCCGGACGGATCATAGACCGCGACCCGACCGCTGCCCCATTGAGCGTTCACAAAGAGCCCATCTTGTGTCACCACCGCACCATCTGGGACCAAGCCTTCGGGGCCGAGATCGAGGAAGACCTCTGGCGTGTCTTCGGGCCAGCCGTCGCCCTCACGCAGCCCAACGCGCATCAACTGTGCCAACGCAGAATCAGTGAAATACGCGCAGCCGCCATCAGCGGCGAAGCAAATTGCGTTTGGAATAGTGATCGGCGCGAAAAGTTTGCGAAGCTCTCCGCGGTAGTAACGATAGATCGAACCTTGTCCGGTTTCTCCGTTTTTTCCCATCGTGCCGAACCAGAAGCCGCCCCAAGGATCGGCGCGCCCATCATTGGACCGCGTAAGCGTGTTATCAGCTTCAACATCCATAACAGTGGTCAAAGCCCCTGATCCAAGATCGAACTGGTGAAGCCCAATGTCGCTGGCGATCAAAAGCGTAGCATCATCAATCCAACCCAGGGCCGAGACATGATGCTTGAAACTCCAGGCCGCGCCGTCTTCACCCAGCAGCGATTTGCTGAGTATATCGCACCAATACAGGCTCTGTCGTGTTGGGTGCCACAGAAGGCCTTCACCCAGCGCGCAGGCGCGGGCGTCATGAACCCGAAACTCGGTCATTCAAATGCCGTATCAAACGCGCAGACCATCTGGGTTGCGATGGTTGAAATCTCGCCCGCAGAGCGTCCGGGATTATAGAGTGCAGAACCAATTCCGAAGCCATCTGCGCCTGCGGCGCGCCATTGTGAAAACCCTTCAGGACCTACCCCACCGACCATATACATCTGTGTCTTGGGCGGAATAACCGCGCGCACCGCGCGCAATCCGTCCAGCCCCATCAGAAATGCCGGAAACACTTTGAGCCCGGTCGCACCGGCCTTTAATGCCGCGAAACACTCTGTGGGCGTCAGAACGCCTGGCCAGCTCTCAAGACCGGCCGCAACGCTGGCCGCGATTACGTCGGGATCGGCATTGGGCGACACGATCAACCTGCCTCCGGCATTCGCGACATCTGCGACGTCTTTTTGACTGAGAACTGTACCTGCACCGATCAACGCATCTTGTCCAAAGGCGGACGCCATTATCTCGATACTGCGTAGCGGTTCCGGAGAATTGAGTGGAACTTCAATCTTCGTGATCCCGGCCTCGATGAGCGCGGCTGCCACGGGCTGGGCTTCTTCCGGTTGAATGCCGCGTAGAATTGCGATCAAGTTTCGGGACATAGTCCAAGCTCCTTCTGAACCCGGATCAAGCCCGCCAATGTCATATCGTCGCCATTTACTTGCCGGGCGCTCAACCCTTGAAGGCCAAGTGCCTGCGCGTAAAGTGCTGTAAGTTTTGGGTCACCGATCACCGCCACGTCCTGCCCCAACCAATAGGGCTTGGCGGCGGCGAGTTCCGCACCGATCAAAAGCCCTGACAATCGCGCCACCAGCTCTCCCTGGGCCTGCCCGTCGAGCAGCTGTTTCGCCCGCAGATTGAACAAACGCGCTGCCAGTGCTTCAGGACGCGACAGGGCTTCTGACACAGCGTCTGCAAAGCTTTGGTCATCCCAATCTGACCCGGTCACCGAGTGGCGCAGAACGGATTTCTCGGCCAGAAGATCGAACAGCTCCCCCGTCATAAAAGTTTGAAAACTAACGACTTCTTCCGCTGATATGCGGGCCCATTTCGAATGGGTCCCAGGCAGGCACAACACACCGTCAAACTCTGGCGTTGCCGTGGAAAAGCCGGCGATCTGGGTCTCCTCCCCGCGCATGACGTCTGCGGGGTCGGTCTGACTTATTCCGGGCAGGACGGAGACGTTCAGGCGAGGATCTTTGCAGGCAACTTTCGTCGCGCCGCCATACACATGGGTAGGCACAGGACGATAGCTTGCCTCGGCCCAGCCCTGTCGTGATCCGACCATTCCACAGGCCAGAACCTGGGTCTGATGTATTCCAAGCCAGGGCTCGATCAATGCCAGAAGAGCAGGTTCGAATTGGTCCTTTCGCAAGCTGCCCATGCCCTCATCAGACCGCGCCTCGGCGAGGATTTCATTGTCTCGCGACATAGCCCAGGCCCGCAAATTGGTTGTGCCCCAATCGACTGCGATCCAGTCGGCATATTTGGCTTGATCGCGCATCTATCCGGTCACAACGACGCCACCGTCGATTACAAGGGCCTGGCCTGTCATCATCTTCGATGCGGCTGAGGCAAGAAACAGAACGCCATTAACCATATCGTCCGGGTCCAATGTTTCTTTTAGGCACTGTCGATCCAAATGGGCCTGCAATCCGTCAGGTGTCACCCAAAGGTCTTTCTGTTTCTGTGTCAAAACCCAACCTGGGGCCAGGGCATTTACCCGAATTTTGTCCGGGCCGAACTCCCTGGCCAAGCTGCGGGTCATTCCGTTTATGCCGGAATTGGCCGCAGTATAGAGCGGGTAGCCCGCATTGCCCATCATGTAGCTAATGGAGCTGAAATTGATGATCGAACCACCACCGGCACTTTGCATACCGGGCAATACCGCCTGGCAGGCGAAGAAATAGGCTTTCAGGTTGATCGCCATCATCCAGTCCCAAAACGCGCTGTCGACTTCCTGCGTGGTGTGGCGTTTATCATTGGCGGCGTTGTTGACCAGTGTCGTGATCGGTCCATGCGCTTTCGCGGCCTGCTCGATTGCGCCCTGAAGGACGTCAGTGTCGGTAATGTCACCTTGAATGAACAGGGGAGTTGTTTCGTATTTGGCTTCCATCTCGCGGACGAACTCTGTTGCATCCGAGCGGCCGATGAATGCGACCTTCGCACCTTGTGCCAAGAAACCTTCGGTCAGGGACGCGCCGATGCCAGAGCCGCCGCCGGTTACAAAAACCGAGCTTCCAGCGATGTCGTGGAATGTGGCGATCTTGCTCATGTCCTCGCTCCGGTCTGTCGGTCGATGGCGTAATTCGCCCATCGGCAGCTTGCATAGGTCAGAGTGTACGATGTTCGCACAAGTCCGGTCATAGTTTTTTTCCTTCAATTACCCACATCGTGTCGGGAAAATTCCAAGGCAGCGTAACGCCGTGAGCCATCAGATAGGTGCCTGATGTCTCAATCGCCTGTGATTTCAGGATCGGGGTTCCGCGAGACAAGGCCGGGGCAGTGTTGCGATTGACCAATGAAATTTCGTATTTCGCCTCTGGATCAAGGCGGGTCAGCCGCAAGGGTCGCGGTGCGATCTGCGGGCTGGTGCTGATCTTGCCTGCAAAAACGACGAAGCGCTCGCCCGTCTCGGCGAGTTGTTGTTCGGCAAGGACTGATGGATCGGCGCTGTCGAGCCGCAAAATATCCGCACGCATCATCCAATCGCGATTATGCTTCCACCAGGATGTGATCTCTTGAAGGACCGAAAACTCATGATCTGTAAGTTCGCGCGGATCCATCTCAAAGCCCATATGGCGTTGAGCGGCGACCCAGGCGCGCATTGAAATGTCCAAATTCCGGCCCGAGGTATGGCACCGCCTGGGCCCAACATGGCTTCCTGTAACGGACGCAGGTAGGAACAGTGCTGCGTCATGCTGGATCCGAAGCCGTTCGAGCGCGTCATTGCTATCTGATAGCCAGACGCGTTGCGTGCGCGACAGGATACCGAAGTCAATCCGACCGCCACCAGAGGCACAGCTTTCGATCTCTACATGCGGGAATTTTGCGCGCAGCCGATCGATCAGAGCGTAGGATCCACGGGTTTGTGCCGCATCAGGGGCGGGCAGGACGCGGTTATGATCCCACTTGATGTAATCGATCTCATGGGTCGAGAGAATGGCCGCCATGCGCGAAAAGATGAAGTCACGAACCTCGGGCAATCCCATGTTGAGCGCTTTTTGCTGCCGGCCAAGGGTCTGATCCTCGGATCCCAGTGCCCAATCCGGATGCGTGCGGTGCAGATTGCTGTCCGGGTTGATCATTTCTGGTTCGAACCAGATGCCAAAAGACATGTCTAGCCCGTGCACATGCTCGATCAGCGGGCCCAGGCCATCTGGGTATTTCCGCGGATCGACCTCCCAATCCGACAAGGATGTGGTGTCATCATCGCGCTGCCCAAACCAACCATCATCGAGAACAAAACGTTCGGCTCCCAAATTGGCGGCACGTTTTGCGATGTCCTTCAGCACGGGCAGCTTGTGATCAAAATACACGGCTTCCCAGCAATTGTAGTGAACCGGACGCGGACGCGTGTTGGCGGGTGTCAGAATGCGGTCGCGCAAATGACGCTGGAAGGCCACGGCGCATCCATTCAATCCGCTTGGTGAGTAGGTTGCGTATAGCGGTGCCGTTTCGAAGCTTTTGGCGGGGGCCGTTTCCATCCGCGCGGCATGGCCGAACTGTATCTGCCGCCGCCCGTCCGGCAGCTCCTCGGCGATCATCTTGTGCCCACCAGACCACCCATAGTGGAAGGCATAGGCTTCGCCTTGGGTATTTGTTGCGCCGCTGCATGGGATGATCAGACCTGGAAAGTGCTCATGCCCGGTTCGACCCGTACGGTTCTCTCGAAACCGCATGCCTGGTGACCAAGGCGTGCGGTTCAATTGAAACTCACCGCACCAGCGCCCGGCCACATCGATAAGCTCATCCGAGTTTTGAGGCGCAGGCAGCACCGGTGCGGCCAGCCAGTGCAAATGGATGGGGCGGTCCGCGTCCAATTTGGCACGGGTCGAGATCATACGGGTTTGCCTGTCGATGGAAAATGTCGCTTTATAGTGGAGCCGCGCGTCGGCATCGACATAAGTCAGGGCGAGCAAGCTGTCGCTGCGCTCTTCACTCTCGAAGCAAAACTTGGGCAAAAGCGGCGTGCCATCATTGTCTCGCAAGATAAGCCCGGGTTGTCCTGGAAAGGATCGAACAGCTTCAGGGCACAGGGACAGATCGGGGTTCTCGTCCAGCATCCCCCCCGTGACATCCAGGGCATGGGCTTGGGCGAGGGTGGCCAGATCTTCGTCCTCTGGCAGCGTTGCGCCCCAATAAACGACCTCCGGTAAACGTGTGCGTCTGGCCGCCAGAACGAGGGTCTGCCGGCCATCATCCAGGCGCCACGCCTGGAAGGTTTCGTCAATCATGGCTCGTCTCTTTATTTCACCGCGCCCAGTGTCAGGCCGGCAATAAAGTGTTTCTGCATCAAAAAGAACATCGCAACCGGCGGCAAAGCCGCAACGATCGAGCCCGCACTCATCAGATGGTAGGCGGCGCGGAATTGCGCATTAAAGCTAGTGATCCCTGCCGTGACTGGCTGGCTTTCGACGCCTTGCGTCAGGACGACAGCCCAGAAGAAATCGTTCCAGATGAACGTGAAGATCAGCACGGCAAGAGCGGCCAATGCTGGCTTCATCAAAGGCATGATGACAAACCAGAAAATCCGCCATTCCGAGATACCCTCGACGCGCGCAGCCTCCACCAGTTCGAACGGCAGGGCTCGTATGAAATTGCGCATAAAGAGCGTGCAGAACCCGGTTTGAAACGCCACATGGAACAGCACGAGCCCGGGAATGGTGTTGTAAAGACCCAGATCAAGGGTCAAATCCCGAACCGGGACCATCAAGATTTGAAACGGCACGAAGTTCCCCGCCACAAACATGAAGAAGACCCAGATATTCGCCTTGAACTTGTAGATCCCCAGAGCAAACCCTGTGAGCGAGCTCAGAATAATACAACCCAGCACCGTCGGTACGGTGATCAACACTGAATTCAACAGATAGCGGGGCATATCGCTTTCGAAAAAGACCTTGCCGTAGTTGTTGAACATCTCAAAAGACGACGGAAGGCCCCAGTAATTGCCCTGCGTGAAATCGGCGTCCGGCTTGATTGAAAAGACGGCAACAGCGATGAGCGGCATCAACCAGACAATCAAAGACAGGGGCAGCAGCGTCTTGTAGGTGAGCTGCCAGGCGGGTGAGGATTTCTCGATCGGTGTAGGAAACATCTCAGCGCGCCTTTTCTTCTTTGTACATCGACCGCAGGAAGCTCGCGATAAAGATCAGCATGATAAGGAACAGAACCACTGCAATCGCCGCCCCATATCCCATGCGGAAGCCGTATTCGCTGAGCGCAACCTCGAACATGTAAAATGAGAGAACGCGACTTTCGCCAAACGGGCCACCGTTGGTCATGATCGAGATCAGGTCAAAACTGCGCAACGCGCCGATGATCGTCACCACAAATGCGATGAACGTCGCAGGTTTAAGCTGTGGGATCACTACATGCCAAAGCATCCGAGCCCCTTTGGCCCCGTCCAGGCGCCCGGCTTCGATCTGTTCGGGATCAACCGCATTCAGGCCTGTCAGATACAGGATCATGCAATATGCGGTTTGCGGCCACAGGCCTGCGGCGATGATCCCGTAGGTCACGTAGTTCTCATCCCCCAGTACATTGATCGGACCCAATCCGATCCAGCCCAAAGCGATATTCATCAGGCCGAATGTCGGGTCGTAAAACCAAGTAAAGACAAGGCCGACTACGACCTGTGAGATGACGAAAGGAAAGAAAAACAATGACTTATAAAGTCGTATCCCGAAAACTGTCTGGTTGAGCAGAAGCGCAATCGCAAGCCCGCCGGGGATCGCCAGAAGGTAAAGAACCAGCCAGATAAGATTGTTGCGAAGCGAAGTGTAGAACGCGTCATCGTCAAAGAGTTCGGCGTAGTTGCCAAGCCCGACTTGCACCGGAGCCCCGAGACCGTCCCACTCCAATGTGGAATAATAAAAGGACTGGAAAATCGGGATGATCACATAGACCATAAAAAACAGGATGCCCGGAGCCAGGAAGAGCCATGGCGTGATGGCGAGCTTGTTGCGTTTGAACCATGTTTGGTCCTGGGGGCCCGGAGACGCGACGCTGATATCTGCCATAGTGACTTGCTCTCCCGTTTTTGTTTAATATGCCCGGCTAGCGCGCATGTGAAAGCCCAGGTCGCGGGTTTTCAGATAAGTGCTATGAGGGATGAGCCGGGGCAGATCTGTGTCTGCCCCGACCCTGGAGATTATTTGTAGATGCGCTCTGCAGCTTTATCCAAACGTGCCAGAATCCGGTCCAGATTGTCTGGTTTCACCATGAACTCCTGCAGGCCTTCCATGCCAACCTTGGCCATTTCGGCCGGTGCGTCACGGTCGAAGAACTGCGCAACGCCGCCGGGGCTGTTCGAGCTCAGCATCGCAAAGCCCTCTTTCAGGAACTTGTCGTCATCGACAGATGAGTTCGCGTTCACTGGCAGTTGCCCGAGATTGCTGCCGTTGTTGATCAAGGTCTGGTTGTCGGCAGAGACAACAAACTTCAAGAACGCCCGCGCCGCATCTTTGTTCGATGCACCCGATGGGATGTGGAACGTGTCGGTTGGCGCGTCTTCCGCCAGCGCTACGTCCGCGTTAATTGTTGGGAACTGGTAGAAGTCCAGCTTGCTGTCATCCAGGCCTGCTTCACGAAGTGGGGCGACGGCAAAGTTGCCTTTTAGGATTGCTGCAGCGTCGCCGTTGGTGATGAACGGCAGCGATTCCTGCCAGCTATAGGACGTGTGGTTGTCGATAAAGGCACCCATGTCCAGCAGCGTGCGCCAGTTGGCGAATGCGGCGCGAACCTGATCGCTGTCCCATTTTTCCTCACCGGCCAACAGGGCCGAGTGGAAATCATAACCGTTGGTCCGCATGTTGATGTAGTCAAACCAACCACCAGCAGTCCAAAGGAACTTAGTGCCGATCGTGTAACACTTGCGGCCGGAATCGATGATAGCCTGACAGTTGGCGATTTCTTCGTCGAAATTGGCTGGCTCGGTCAGACCCAGTTCTTCGTAGATGTCTTTACGGTAGTAGACGCCCCACTGGTAGTAGGTGTAGGGCACGCCCCACTGTTTGCCATCCAGTGTCATCGCACCTTTTGTCGACGCCAGGGCCGCCATTTCGTCTTCTGCCCACAGGTCCGAAATATCTTCAAACAGTCCTGCATCCACATATGGTTTCATGCGGTTGGCTGCGTACCAGTTCGCGACGTCAGGGGTGTTTGCTGTCAGGAAGTTGCGAATCTGTGTCTTGTAGGCTTCGCGATCGATGACAGTCAGTTTGATATCGAGGTCAGGGTGCATCTCGCCAAAACGCTCGACCATGCCTTCCATAACCGCACGCGGCGAAGGGTTCGACATGTCAGAGAAGATGACCAGCTCGCCAGACAATGCGTGTCCATCGGCATTGGCGCCAGTGGTCAGTGCAGCAACGAGGCCAAGCGCCGCAACGGACGCCTTAAAGTATGAACGCATGAGGTCCTCCCAGATAATGCGCAAGTTCCACTATGTGAAACTTAGTTTTATATATTGAAATACTAACCGCGAAGTGGTTAGGCTTGTCAACAGGTTTCCCCGAGTATCGTGCGGGGACCTCTTGGGAGGATACACGAACATGACCGCTTCGCGAAACAGCGATGGCACGGTGGGTAAGGCCCTGGATGTGCTCGACCGGGTGGCCGCCTTTGGCCGCCCGGTGCGATTCGGTGAGTTGCTCGAAACAAGCGAATTTCCAAAAGCCACCCTATACAGATTGCTGCAAACCCTGGTGAACCAGGGAATGGTGGCGTTTGATCCCGACTGGCAAACCTACTCTCTTGGTGTGCGGCTCGTGCGTCTGGCCCATCAAGCATGGCGGCATTCCTCATTGGCACCGGTGGCCAGATCCCATGTGGATGAGCTGTCCAGGTTTGCCGGGGAAACAGTACACCTTGCCCAGCTGGACAACGCGCAGGTCCTTTATGTTGATAAGCGTAACGCCGCCGTTCCGGTTGAGATGTATTCGCAAGCGGGCAAGGTCGGTCCGGTCTATTGTACCGGTGTCGGCAAGGCGATGTTGAGTTTTTTGCCGGAAGAAGAGCGATCGCGGATCATCGCGCAGCAATCATTCCACCGGTTCACGCCAAAGACGCTCACGACGCCGGCAGATCTTGCGAGCGAGCTGTTGCGTATTCGGACCCGCGGATATGCCTTCGATGATGAAGAGCATGAACCCGGTATTATCTGCATCGCGGTTCCCATATTGTCGCAAGCCGGTCGGGTTCTGGGTGGGCTTTCGCTCACCTCCACGACCATGCGCCACAGTTTGCAATCGCTTGAAAAAATGCTGCCCGAAATCAAAACCACCGTCAGTCATATCTCAGAAGATGTTGAAAACTGGAGGTTTCCCGATGAACTCAATGAAAATGCGTAGACCAACAGGAGACAGACCATGTCAGGCTTGAACATTAGACAGGCGATTAAGCGCTACGGTGACGTCCAGGTCATTCACGGCATTGACCTAGATATCGCCGACGGCGAGTTTTGCGTTTTTGTCGGTCCGTCAGGTTGCGGGAAATCCACGTTGCTGCGCATGGTCGCCGGACTTGAGGAAACAAGCGAAGGGCAGATTATGATCGGTCCCCGGGACGTTACCAAAATGGACCCGGCTGAACGCGGGGTCGCCATGGTGTTCCAGACCTACGCGCTATATCCGCATATGACCGTCAAAGAGAATATGGGCTTTGGTCTGAAGATGAATGGCCACCCGAAACCAGAGATCGACGCCAAAGTTGCCGAAGCGACCCGAATCCTGAAACTTGAAGACTATCTGACTCGCAAACCTGCCGCACTTTCTGGCGGTCAGCGTCAGCGTGTATCTATTGGGCGTGCCATTGTTCGTGGTCCTGAAGTGTTTCTGTTTGATGAGCCTTTATCGAATTTGGATGCGGAGCTTCGCGTCGAGATGCGTGTCGAGATTGCGCGGCTGCACAAGGAAATCGGGGCCACAATGATCTATGTGACCCACGACCAGGTCGAGGCGATGACACTGGCCGACAAGATTGTGGTTCTGCGGGCTGGTCGGATCGAACAGGTCGGCGCACCGCTTGAGCTGTACCGAAACCCCGACAACAAATTCGTGGCCGGCTTCATTGGCTCACCTGCGATGAATTTTCTCGAGGCCAAGGTTGAAAACGGAGCGGTGTCCTGCCCGGCCCTGAAGGCATCGGTCGCACCTCCGTTTCAAATGCCCGCCGATGGTACGCCCGTAACACTGGGTTTGCGTCCCGAGCATCTGAGCGTCGATCCGTCTGGTGAAACTCATACCGTCGATCTGACAGAGGCCTTGGGCGGTGTCAGCTATGCCTACCTGATGTCGGACACAGGGGAGAAGATCATCGTTGAAGAGCGCGGAGAGATCCGGTCGCAAGAAGGCGACAGGGTTGGGCTTGGGTTCGACCCCGCAACTTCGATGCTGTTTGACGGGGCTTCTGAAATGCGGATCCGATAGGATTGACAAAACGAAACACTTAATCCGACTTTAGCTTTCGTTTCTTTCGTTTTGAAACTATGGTTCCGCATACCAATTCTGGGGAACCGATGAAACTGAGTCTGCGGCAGCAACGCATTTTGAACC
>JBCCWL010000001.1:0-830671 GCA_039193885.1 Pseudomonadota bacterium | reverse complement strand
CCTGCTGAAAACACCGTTGTCGAAGGCTCGCAAGTCACACGCGGCCAAATCGACCAGGCCCGCGCATTCTTCGCCCTGGACAACGACAGCGCTGCTGAGCGCATCGTCAAGTAAGCCCCCCTCTCAGGTCTTCCCCTCCCTAAGCCTGAACAAAAGCCCCGCCAAAAAATCGGCGGGGCTCTTTTGTGCAAAAACATCAGGGGCCTGTCATCTCTGTTTCAATGAACTCTGTGAACGCCGCAACTCGTGCGGGCAAGCGGTCATAGGGTGGAAAGGCCGCGGCAAGCCAAATTTGCGGCGGGTACCATCCGTCAAGCACTGTTACCAACCGCCCGCTATCCAGCGCGGGTTGCACGATAAACTGAGGAAGCACGGCAATCCCCTGCCCCTGCTCCGCCAAAGCGCCCAACAGATCGCCATTGTTGCAGGTCACGCAGCTGTTCAACCTGATCTGAACCGTCTCAACGCCATCGGACAAACGCCACACGGGGCTCTGTGCACTATCGCCATAGTGCAGACAAAGCAGCTGCGCTAGGTCCGCTGGCTTCGACGGCACTCCGGCTTCTGCCAGATACTCGGGCGATGCCAAAAGAAGGCGCGGGATCAGACAAATTCGCCGCCAAATGGTGGATTGATCGGTTGGCATCTCTGAGATGCGCAAAGCCATATCGTACGCGCCACTGGCCAGATCAACCATATTATCAGTCAATTGAAGGTTGAGATCGACGCCCGGATGCAACCCACGAAACCGGGTGATTATACTGGGCAAAAAACGTTGTCCAAAAGACAAGGGGACGCTGATCTTCAACGGGCCCTGCAATCCCGATTGACGCGCCTGAACGGTCGCGCGGGCCTCGCTTAAGTCTTCCATGATGCTTCGGGTTTTATCGACATAGACCTGACCCGCATCTGTCAAAGCGACTTTGCGGGTGGTGCGAGTAAACAATTGTACGCCCAGGTCAGCCTCCAACTCAGCCACATGACGAGTGACAATAGTTGCCGACAGGCCCAGATGGCGGCCTGCACGCGCAAAACCGCCAAAATCTGCGACACTAAGAACAGTTCTGATTTTCTCGATTTCACCGGCCATATGTTTTATTGCGATTTTCGCGATAAAATATCAATGATTACCTATATTATCATCAGTTATCAGAGGCGCTATCTTGAGAAGAAATTGGTAACCCGACGCTAGGAACACCTCATGATATCGCAGATCAAAGGCCTCCACCACGTGACATCGATGGCAGGCAACGCACAGAAAAACAACGATTTCTTTACAGACACTCTGGGCCTTCGACGGGTCAAGAAAACGGTGAACTTCGACGCACCTGATGTCTATCATCTCTATTACGGAGACGAAGTTGGTACGCCGGGGTCTGTCATGACCTATTTTCCGTTCCCAAATATGCCGAAAGGCCGAGCAGGCACCGGAGAGGTCGGAACGACAACTTTCGCTGTGCCGGAAGGCGCACTTGGATATTGGCGTGGACGGCTACAGGATCAGCACGTCACCGGTCTGTCCGAACGCACTCATTTCGGAGCCACCCAGCTTGAATTTGACGGCCCCGATGGAGAGCATTTCGCCCTTCTTGAAGCCGAAGATGACGCGCGGCCCGGCTGGACAGGCAATGGCGTGGACAGCGATCATGCCATTCGCGGCTTTCACTCTGCCACGATGCGTCTGCGCGATGGTGCGGCTACGGGTGAGCTGTTGAGCTACATGGGATACGAAAAGATCGAGACGGAGGCAGATTGGTCCCGTTTTGCCGTGCCCGGCGGCAACGCGGCACGCGTGATCGATATTCAGACGATACCGGATGCCAAGCCCGCAGATCAGGGCGCAGGCTCAGTCCACCACATCGCGTTTGCGGTTGAAGATCGCGCTCGGCAGCTCGAGGTCCGCAAAGCGCTGCTGGATACGGGCTATCAGGTGACACCGGTGATCGACCGCGATTATTTCTGGGCGATCTACTTCCGTACGCCCGGCGGCGTACTCTTCGAAGTGGCAACCAATGAGCCAGGCTTCGACCACGACGAAGACACTGCACATCTTGGCGAGGCGCTGAAACTGCCAAGCCAGCACGCGCATCTTCGCGACCGGATCGAAGAGGTCCTTCCCGCTTTGACCTGAGGAGGCCGCCATGAGCTACATCTTTGCCGAGACCGCAGGCCAGCCCAATGGCCCGCTGGTCTTCACATTCCACGGAACCGGCGGCGATGAACGTCAGTTTCATGCCGCCGCTTCTCAACTGATGCCCGGCGCGCATGTGATCTCGCCGCGGGGCGATGTCTCCGAATTCGGAGCCAATCGTTTCTTTCGTCGCACCGGCGAGGGTGTCTACGATATGGTCGATCTGACCAAACGCAGTGCGGCTATGTCCGCGTTCATCGAAGCGAAAATCGAACAGATACAACCAAGCTCGGTGCTTGGATTTGGGTATTCGAACGGCGCAAATATCTTGGCGAGCGTCTTGTTGAAAGCACCTCACCTGTTTGATGCCGCAGCGCTGTTGCACCCGCTGATCCCATGGACCCCAGCCGCGCAAATAGGCTTGAGCGGCAAACGAATTCTGGTGACCGCGGGGCGCGCAGATCCGATATGCCCCGCGCCTCAGACCGAAGCATTCTTGCGCTATCTGGAAACACAAAAGGTCAAGGTCACAGAATTTTGGCATCCCGGCGGTCATGATCTGCGTCCCGGCGAAGTAGAGGCACTGACACGATTTTTGAACTTGGAGGGAGCGAAGATATGAGCTGGAACCCGTCGATTGAACCCAAGTGTCCATCAGCAGGCGACCTTGATGCGATCGAGACACTGATCATACCACGCGCCCGTGATCTGGGCGGATTTGAGGTGCGGCGCGCCCTGCCCGCGCCGAAAAGGCAAATGGTTGGACCCTTTATTTTCTTCGACCAGATGGGCCCTGCAGAATTTCTGACCGGTCAAGGCATAGACGTGCGCCCGCATCCTCATATCGGGCTGGCCACGGTTACGTATTTGTATGAGGGCGAATTTCAGCATCGCGACAGTCTGGGTACGAACCAGATGATCTATCCGGGCGAAGTCAACTGGATGATTGCCGGAAATGGCGTCACACATTCGGAACGCACAAGCGAAGCGACCCGACAAGGCACGAGCCCGCTTTTTGGCATTCAGACCTGGGTTGCGTTGCCAGAGGCCGACGAGGAAGTGGACGCCGGCTTCGAACATCACAGCCAGGCAGCGCTACCTTTCTTGGAAGGCGAGGGAAAAGAAGTCCGTTTGATCCTGGGCGACGCGTGGGGCGAACGCGCCCCAACCAAGACCTTCTCGGAGATGTTCTATGCTGATGCGGTGCTAAAAGCTGGCGCGAAGATTCCCCTGCCCGACAATCATGAAGACCGCGGTGTTTACGTTGTCAGCGGCAGCATCGACGTGGCAGGCGACACATTCGAGGCCGGGCAGATGATGGTGTTTCGCCCTGGCGATGCAATGACCCTGACAGCAGGGCCTGCGGGCGCACGCCTGATGCTACTGGGCGGCGAAACTTTAGGGCAATCGCGCCATATCTGGTGGAATTTTGTGGCCTCGTCGCGCGAGAAAATCGACGCCGCAAAAGAGGCTTGGCGTGAGGGCGATTGGGAACATGGCCGGTTTAAACTTCCGCCAGGCGACGACCATGAGTTCATTCCGTTACCCTGACAGAACTGAATGAGTCCCATGCACGACCGGCCATCTGGACCATTTCGCGCCTAAATGCTGAGCAATGCCAAGCAAACCTGATGCAGAGTTGATACTTCTTAGATTTTGCTAAGTCCGGTAAAACCAGAAAAAAAAGATCATTGATCTTGGGACCGGTCTCCGCTTTAGTCTGACGTCGACCAGCCCGGCAACAGGGCGGCGAACACAACTTGGGGGTGCCGGCCTTGCTGGACATTGAAAGTCGCGACGCATTTGTCGCTTTTGACCACGTGCAAAAAAGCTACGATGGCGAAGTGCTGGTGGTCAAAGACCTCAATCTCGCCCTTCCAAAAGGCGAATTCCTCACCATGCTTGGACCGTCGGGGTCCGGCAAGACGACATGCCTGATGATGTTGGCAGGGTTTGAAACGGCCACACACGGCGAAATTCGCCTGGACGGGCGGGAAATCAACAATATTCCGCCACATAAACGTGGCATCGGCATGGTGTTTCAGAACTATGCCTTGTTTCCGCACATGACAGTGAACGAGAACCTGGCCTTTCCACTAGAAGTGCGCGGCCTGGACAAATCGACCCGAGAAGCCAAAGTCAAACGCGCCCTCGAAATGGTGCAGATGGGCGACTTTGGCAGCCGCAGACCAGCGCAGCTATCGGGCGGCCAACAACAGCGGATCGCTTTGGCGCGTGCGCTTGTGTTTGAACCGGAACTGGTCTTGATGGACGAACCGCTCGGCGCGCTGGACAAACAGTTGCGTGAGCATATGCAGTATGAAATCAAGCACTTGCACGAAAGCCTTGGGATCACCGTCGTGTACGTCACGCACGACCAGTCTGAGGCGCTGACCATGTCGGACCGGGTTGCGGTCTTTGACGATGGGCGCATTCAACAGCTTGCCCCGCCGGAGGATCTTTATGAGCGCCCCGACAACAGCTTCGTGGCGCAGTTCATTGGCGAAAACAACAAGCTATCGGGCACCGTCGTAAGCCAATCTGCGCAGATAGCGACCATCAAGCTCGACTCTGGGGCCACAACTGACGCGCTGGCAGTGAACTGCGGAGATGTCGGCGCACGGACATTGATCTCGATCCGTCCGGAACGTGTTTGGGTGGGCAAGGATGGACCAAACGCGATTGATGCCGAGGTTCTGGAGCTGATTTACCTGGGCGACCATATCCGGTGCCGCCTGAACGTACATGGAAACGAAGAATTTGTGGTCAAAGTGCCGAACTCGGCAGGCCATGAGCACCTTTCTGTCGGGGAGACAACCCGAGTGACATGGGCACCAGAAGATGCCCGTGCGCTCGATCCTCAATAGGAAAAACAGTGACCCCGAAGATAAACTCGGGGCAGTGGGACACAAAAACTGGGAGAAGCAAATGAAGAAAACTCTAATTCTAACGACCGCCCTGACCGGGTTCGCTTTTGCGGCGCAGGCCGACGAAGTGACCGTGATGAGCTGGGGCGGCGCCTATACCAAAAGCCAGGTTGAAGCCTATCACAAGCCGTTTGCGGCCGAGACGGGTATCACCGTCAATTCCGTAGACAGCGACAACCCGGCCACACCCATCAAAGCTCAAGTCGAAGCCGGCAATGTGACCGTTGATGTGGCGGATGTTGAATTCTCTGACGCCGTGCGCCTGTGCGACGAAGGGCTGCTGGAAGAAATTGACCTGTCGATCCTGCCGCCGGCACCAGACGGAACATCTGCAGAAGACGACTTCATCGAAGGTGCGCTGCAAGACTGTGCTGTTGCCAATATCGTTTGGTCGACCGTCTATGCCTACAACACCAGCAACGTTGACGGCACGCCAACAACCATTGGTGATTTCTTCGATACAGCCAAGTTCCCTGGCAAGCGCGGCCTGCGGAAATCCGCAAAAGCAACGCTGGAAATGGCTCTGATGGCGGATGGTATTCCGGCTGAAGAAGTCTATGATCTTCTGGAAACAGATGAAGGTGTTGATCAAGCATTTGCCAAGCTCGACACGATCAAAGGCGACATCGTCTGGTGGGAAGCTGGCGCACAACCGCCGCAGCTTTTGGCCGATGGCGAGGTCACCATGTCGACAGCTTATAACGGCCGGATCTTCAACGCCGCCGTGGCCGAAGGCCAACCGCTTGAAGTTGTCTGGGACGGTCAGATCCTCGACTTTGACCTGTTCGTGATCCCGAAAGGGGCGCCCAACAAAGAGCAAGCTTTGGAGTTCATCAAGTTCTCCACAGATACGCAGCGTCTTGCGGATCAGGCCTCCTGGAT
This sequence comes from Pseudomonadota bacterium, assembly GCA_039193885.1. Taxonomy (GTDB): domain Bacteria; phylum Pseudomonadota; class Alphaproteobacteria; order Rhodobacterales; family Rhodobacteraceae; genus Litoreibacter. The sequence goes on along the minus strand of JBCCWL010000001.1, from coordinate 824,731 downwards.
CTCCTACGGTCCGGCGCGCAAATCGTCTGGCGCTCTGGTCGGCTTGTTCAACGACGGCAAAACCGAGATGGCCCCGCATATGCCAACAGCGGCAGCCAATCTTGAAAACGCTCTCGTTAACAACTTCGAATTCTGGGTTGACCGGGATGCGGAGCTGAACGAGCGCTTCAACGCGTGGCTGGCTCAGTAAGCCAAAAACATCACGACTTGGTCTTCCGCGTCCTTAAACAGGCGCGGGAGACCAGCACGCTGAGGTCCGGACCGGGCCTTGGCACCCCATACCAGAGGTAGCGGTGACATGACGGACGCCCCAGTAGACATGAGCCTGATCGGCACACCAGCCGCGTCCGAAAAACTGACAACCAAGGATGGCCGCCCGCTGAAAGTAGCTTTGGCTGCGGCCCAGGCGCAGGCCAAACGGCGCGCCTTCTTTCTTGTCATGCCTTTGTTTCTGTTCGTATTAATTACCTTCGTCGCCCCAATTGCTCAGTTGTTGCACCGATCGGTGCACAATCCGGGCTTTACGGTGCACACAAATATCAGCACCGGCGAGCAGACACCGATCATGGTCAATCTACGCCAGTGGTTCGACGACAACCCCAGAGGCACCGAACCCGACGAGACGGCTTACGCTGCCCTTGCCGCCGATCTGGTGGTTCTTCGAGAGCTCAAGGCTCCCGGGTCGGTTGGCACACGCATCAACTATGAGCTGTCGGGCAGCCGCTCGCTTTTCACCAAAACCGCGCGTCGAGCGCCGCGGCTGGAAGCACCATTTCAAGAGGCCCTGCTCGAAATTGACGAAGACTGGGCGAAGCCCGAGCTTTGGAGCGTCATGCGCGGCGCTTCGTCGTCTTACACGGCAAATTTCTACCTCGCCGCTGTAGACATGACCCGGGATGTCGATGGCCAGGTCACCGCTGTGAATGAGAACCGCAAAGTTTATGTGAAACTCTTTGTGCGTACGCTGTTGCTTTCGGTGCTGATTACCGTCCTGTGTTTCTTGCTGGCCTATCCGGTAGCGCATCTTTTGGCGACATTACCACTTCGATACTCAAACCTCTTGATGATCTTCGTTCTGTTACCCTTCTGGACATCGCTACTGGTGCGCACGACCAGTTGGATGGTGCTGTTGCAAAGTCAGGGGGTCGTCAACGACGCCTTGGTTTCCACCGGTGTCATCGCCGATGAGAGCCGCATTCAGATGATGTACAATCAGACCGGCACGATCATCTCGATGACCCACATTTTGCTGCCGTTCATGATCTTACCGCTCTATTCGGTCATGCGTCCGATCAACCCAAGCTACGTGCGCGCCGCGCGCAGCCTTGGGGCGACCTCCTGGACGGCTTTCCGACGTATCTACTTCCCGCAAACGATCCCGGGCATTGGTGCGGGTGCGCTTTTGGTGTTCATTCTGGCCGTTGGCTACTACATCACTCCGGCGCTTGTGGGGGGCGCGGATGGCCAGCTGATCTCGAACCTGATCGCCTTTCACATGACGAAATCACTGAACTGGAGCCTCGCCGCAGCGCTCGCAGCGATCCTGCTGGGCGGCGTCCTGATCCTTTACTGGCTTTACGATCGGCTGGTTGGCATCGACAATCTGAAACTGGGATAGACACTATGGCCCTGCCGACACACGCCTCCCCGCTCGAGAAAATCTGGCACAAGAGCTACCTTGCCATCTGCGTGCTGATTTTTCTGTTCCTGATTGCACCGATCCTCATCGTCATCCCGCTCAGCTTCAATGCAGAGCCTTATTTTACCTTTACCGAAAAGATGCTCAGCCTTGATCCGACCGGCTATTCAACGCGCTGGTATGATCTGCTGCTCACGTTCGGAATGGAAGCCCCTGATGCCGCGCGTGACAACAGTTGGTGGTCGGATGTGTGGGCCAACGCATCCTGGGTCAATGCAGCCAAGAACTCCGTCATTATCGGGTTCTTCTCGACATTACTGGCAACGGTTCTGGGCACTCTGGCCGCCTTGGGCTTGTCGCGTCCGGAGATGCCTTTTCGCCGCGCCATCATGGCTGTGTTGATTTCGCCGATGATCGTTCCGATCATCATCACCGCCACAGGTCTGTTCTTCTTCTATTCCTCGACCGGGCTTGCCAATTCGTACTTGGGTGTCGTCATGGCACACGCGACCCTGGGCATCCCCTTTGTGATCATCACCGTGACGGCTACACTGGTTGGGTTTGACCATTCGCTGACGCGGGCGGCGGCAAATCTGGGGGCCTCGCCCACCACAACATTCTTCAAGATCATCATGCCGCTGATCTTGCCCGGCGTGATCTCGGGTGCGCTGTTCGCCTTTGTCACCAGCTTTGATGAGGTTGTGGTCGTCCTTTTTGTGGCCGCTCATGACCAACAGACAATTCCGCGCCAGATGTGGAATGGTATCCGCGAACAGATCAGCCCCGCGATCCTGTCCGTGGCGACGATTTTGGTGATCATCTCGATCTTGCTTCTTACGACGGTTGAGCTTTTGCGCCGCCGTTCTGAACGGCTCCGTGGGGTCAGCCCGCAATAGAGCGGGCCACATGCTAGGGAATAGCGATCAGCCAGACCCAGACCGTTACAACCGAAAGTGCCGTAGAGATCAGCACCGAGGACGCGGCCACACGTTTGGCGACGCCATACATGTTTGCAAACACATACGCGTTGACACCTGGAGCCATGGCCGCGGTCAGGACCACCGAACGGAACGCATCCTGGTCCAGTTCAAAGGCCCGCCCGATGCCCCAGGTTGTAGCAGGTTGCAGCAAAAGCATGACAGCGCAGATCATCAAAACCGGTGCCAGGTCGCCTTCGATCTTGTATTGCGCCAAAACGCCACCAAGGCCAAACACAGCTGCCGGAAGTGCTGCCCGGATCATCAAATCAATGGCATCCGTCAGGACCTGTGGCACTTGAATTTCAGACAGATTTACAGCGAAGCCCAGCACAATACCGATAACCAGCGCGTTTTTGAACATTGCTACGACGATTGCCCGGAAAGAGGCCGCGAAGCCATTGCCTTGGTTGCGGACGATCTCCATCGCGGCGATCCCCAATCCGTAGCAAATCGGAGCATTCAATGCGATCACCGCGTAATTCGGCGACAATGCATCAGCACCATAGGCACGCTCGGTGATCGGCAAACCCAGCAGAACTGCGTTTGAGAACAGGCAACAGAACCCGATCGCCACACTGTCCGGCCACGGGCGGCCAAAGGCATGGCGCGCGGCCAGCATGCCGATGAAGAACCCCGCTGTAGCCGGGGCGTAGTAGGCGATCAGCAAACGCGGTTCAAAATAGGTGCCAAGCTCCAAACTGGAAATAGCGGAGAATAGCAGACAGGGGATCGCAAACTGTTGGGTGAACTTCATCAACCCGTCGACGCCTTCAGGTGAGAAATAGTTCCGCTTCACAGCGACGTAGCCGAAACCTATGACCAGAAAAACTGGCGCGATAACTTCAAGCAGCGCGCCCAATCAGACCTCGACATCAAAGCGCATCCCGTCATAGGCAGGCGCAACATGATCTTTAGTCTCTGACGCGACCGTGTCGTGGTCGAGGTCGGTGTGCATATTTGTGATAATCGCGCGGCGCGGGACCAGTTTGTCGATCCAGCCGAGTGTATTTTCCAAATTCGAATGGCTGGGATGTGTTGTCCGGCGCAACGCGTCAATAATCAGCCAGTCAAGGTCCTTCAACGCGGCCCAGGCCGGATCATAGAACTGCAGGATATCGGGAATATAGGCCACATCACCGATCCGAAACCCCAGCGCATCGATAGCACCATGGTTGACTTTCAAAGGGGTAAACGTGATCGGGCCACCTGCCCCACTGATTTCGACTGGGCCTTCGATATCACGCAAATTCAAAATCGGCGGATAGGGAGAGCCCTCTGGCTGTTCGAACACATAGTCAAATCGTTCCAGCAATGCCGTACGAGTTGGCGCATCGGCCCAGACATCCAACCGCTCGCGCCGGTTTATGACAACCATTCGGAGATCATCGATTCCATGCACATGGTCGGCATGGGCATGGGTGTAGACCACGCCATCGAGATGTCCGATTTCTGCGTCGAGAAGTTGCATGCGCAAATCCGGAGACGTATCGATGATGGCTGTCGTAGTACCCGAAGACCCAAATTGCTCCACCAGGAGCGAGCACCGGCGCCGGCGGTTTTTCGGATTTGACGGATCGCAAGCGCCCCAATGGCCGCCAATCCGCGGCACCCCACCAGACGAGCCGCAGCCCAGGATCGTGAACCGCCGCACACCCATCAAGCAGCGCCCTCAACAATCGCAGCCTTGAAAAACAACCGATCGAAATTCCGCTCAGTCTGATCGGCAAAATCCGCATAGCTCAGCCCGAAAATCTCGGCCCCGACACGCGCTGTATGCGCGACATAGGCGGGCTCATTGCGTTTGCCGCGAAAGGGTGGCGGTGCAAGATATGGCGCGTCGGTTTCCACCAGGATCCGGTCGATCGTAGCCAATGCAAATATGTCGCGCAGCGCCTGGCTTTTGGGGAAGGCGGCTATTCCCGACATCGACAGATAGAACCCCAGATCAAGCGCCGCTTCCGCAAGGCTTTGACCTGACGAAAAGCAATGCATAACACAACTGAAGGGTCCGGCCGCATACTCTTGCGTCAAGATCCGCGCAATGTCCTCATCCGCATCGCGTGCGTGAATGATCAGGGGCAGTCCCGTCTGCCGCGCGGCCTCGATATGTACACGCAGGCTCTCTTGCTGCACATCTTTGCTGTCGGCTGTGTAGTGATAGTCGAGCCCGGTTTCACCAATGCCGACAAATTTCGGATGGCTGGTTAGCGCAAGAAGTGTTTCAAGCTGCACCATAGGCTCAGACGCCGCACTCATTGGGTGGGTGCCTGCCGCATAAAAAACCGGCGCGTGAGCTTCCGCGATCGCGCGAACTTGGGGCTCCAGACGCAGTTTTGTGCAGATCGTCACCATGCGTGAGACGCCCGCCTGCGTCGCGTGATCAATAATGTCTGGGAGCTGTCCGTTGAAATCCGGAAAATCCAGGTGACAATGGCTGTCGGTGATCTGGGCTGTTTCGGAGGCGGTCATGGGGTCCCTTCATGCCGCAGTTCTGCCGGCCGTTTCATTTATTGCTAGAAGCAGGTCGAGCACAAGAGAGGAGGGATCAAGATTAACTGATCGCCCGCGTCGTGCACGTTCGGTCAGGCCCGCGGCAAGCTGTGCCCAAACCCGTGCCGAGCCTGCGTCGGGGGACAGGCGCGCAAGCTGTTCAAACTCCCCCGCTGCTGCCTCTTGCGACACAAAACCTATGCCTGCTTTTGCCAAACGGGACAGGAAAATGTCCAAAAGCTCCACTGTCAGCCGAAAATGCGACTCGGCACCCGACCCGGCCGAGCGGTCGGCCAGCTTCAACGCGCGCATTCGGTCCATGTTTGGAAAGCCCTGAGCCAGCTCAATAATCTGGGCGTAAATCCCCAAACCATCAGACAAGGTCATCTGCAGTGCCGCCCCAACAGACCCGCTAGAGAGCGCCGCGACCCGGTCGACATTCTCGACCTCGACGAGCCCAGCGGCAGCAAGCGCTCGCGCCATATCGTCAGGCTCCAACGGGACACAGCGCAGCTCGTGACAGCGCGAACGAATGGTTGGAAGCAAACGCGCAGGCTGATGCGAAATAAGCAAAATGATCGTGTTCTCAGGTGGCTCTTCGAGCATTTTCAGCACGGCGTTGGCAGCAGAGATATTGAGTTCATCAACAGAGTCGATAATCACCACGCGCCTGCGCCCATCCGGGCTCGACAAAGCCAAAAACGCCTTGAGCGTGCGCAGCTCATCTATCGTTATGTCTTGTTTGAGCCGTTTGCGTTCCTGATCATAGGGACGGCGCAGTAGGAAAAGTCCCGGTGCGCTGAGCGCGACCACTGCCCCATGGATCGGATGATCGCTGTCGATTTCAAGATCGCTGGGTTGGATCGGCGCTTCACCAAACATGTCCATGCCCGCATCTTGAGACACAGGTTGGCTCAGCAAAAACCGCGCGATTTTCCAAGCCAGCGTTGCCTTGCCAACCCCGTTGGGTCCGGTGAGCAACCAGCCGTGATGCAACCGACCCGCATTGAACGCCTGCAGGAAGATCCGCTCTGCCTCGGCCTGTCCAAACAGCTGCAGAGTCTGCCTTGGATGGGCCGCCCCTTCAATGCGATCTGCTTGCGGAAATTCGTCAACACTCATGCAAGACGGTCTAGCACGATCTTCTTGATCTCGGCACCCAGTTCCTCAGCCGATTTATGCCCGTCGACCACGACGCATCGCGCTTTATATTTCTGCGCCAGCGCTAGAAATCCATCCCGCAGTTTGAGCTGGAATTCGGCCCCGAACTCCTCGAAGCGATCTTCACCACTTTTGCGCGCCAACCCGCGTTCAAGCGAGATCGCAGGATCCATGTCTATAACAATTGTGAGATCTGGCTCGCGCCCAATCATCATATCATGCAGTTGATCAACCACGGACCTTAAATCGCCACGGGTGGCACCTTGGTAAACCCGAGTGGAATCCGCAAACCGATCGCACAGAACAATCTGGCCCGCGTCTAGTGCCGGGGTAATCCGCCGTTCAAGATGGTCGCGCCGGGCGGCTGTGAACAAAAGGATCTCGGCCTCGGCAGACCATCGGCTCGGATCTCCTTCGACCAAAAGCGCGCGGATTTTTTCGGCACCATCTGAACCACCGGGTTCGCGGGTGAGGACCACGTCATGGCCCATGTCGGTCAACGTGCTCGCCAACATTCGCGACTGGGTTGACTTTCCAGAGCCGTCAACCCCCTCAAAACTCACAAAAAGACCAGCCGCCATCAGCTAAACATTCACCTCAGAAATACGCTGCCGCCTGCCCGGTCAATTCTCGGAACAACACGACGGCCGCTGTCCGCAATCGCACCATGAACCCGCCCCGGGTGACTGTTTCAGTCGCCACCAGATCGTGAACCGCGTCCGATAGGCCTGGGACGCTGATCACAAGTTCTGCCAATTTGTCACCGACAGCGATCGGCGCGTCCAGAGGGCCATTATACCTGATCTTGGCACTCACATCCTCATTTCCCAAGATTGGAACCAAAGCGCTGACATCGCTGCGCGCCGCCAGGCCGACACGGGCAGCCGATCCCATCCAGACTTCGGCCTCGGTCAACACAACGCCTTCTTCGGCCAGCTTCTTCTCGGCAAACTGACGAAAGGCCCAATTGACGATCCGTTCGGATTCCTCCGCCCGATCGCGTTCCGAGTCCATTCCTGACAGAACGAAAATAACCCGACGCGTCCCAGACGTTGCGGAACCGACCAGCCCGTAGCCCGCCTCTTGCGTGTGGCCGGTTTTCAGACCATCCGCCCCGATGCCCAGCGTCAGCAACGGGTTTCGGTTAAAGCGGTTATCGGGAACCCGACCATCAAACGCGAACTCGGTCTCAGCGAAATATCCGTAATATTGCGGAAATTGAGTGATCAGCAGTTTCGCCAAGATCGCCAGATCACGCATCGACATGCGGTGGTTCGGGGCCGGCCACCCGTTCGAGTTGGTGAAGGTCGAATTCGTCATGCCCAACTGTTGGGCCCGTTGTGTCATCATCGCGGAAAAACCGGCCTCAGTGCCGTCTGGCGACACCGCCTCGGCCAGAACCGCGCTGGCATCGTTGCCCGAAAGCACAATGACACCGCGAATGAGGTCTTCGACGCTGACGCGATCCAGCTCTGTCAGAAACATAGACGAGCCGCCATATGCCGCCGCCTTGCGCGACACTGGCACAACGGTGTCCAGTGACAAGCGCCCATCCTCGAGGGCTTCGAATACCATGAAAAGCGTCATCAATTTCGACATCGACGCCGGAGGCAGCGCCATGTCAGCATTCTTTTCCATCAGCGTCTGATCCGTATTCACGTCCAAAACGATCGCAGACTTTGCCGTCGTATCGAAAGCGTTGGCTAATCCGGCCCAGCACAGGCAGAGGGTCGAAACAGCAAAAACAAGAACTGGTCTGATCACGGGGGACCGTCTCCTATCTGCAGTGGCTCGGGCCTAATTCGTAACGAAATACGCGTCCTCAAAGCCCAGGGATTTGATTTTGCGCAACAGGTCCGCGCGCTCAGCACTGGTACTCGAGGGGCCAACCACAACGCGCCAGAACTTCTTACCTTGGCTGGACTGCGCTTTAACGGTTGGCAAAATGCCAATCCCTTTCAAGGATGTGGCGGTATTGTCGGCATTGGTCTCGATCGAGAAAATTCCGATTTGGATGAATGGCTTGGAAAGGCCCGACGCGGAACTGACCGGCGCAGGGGCCGGCGCAGGGGTGGCTGTCGCAGCTGGCGCGGATGAGGCACTTTCAGGCACCGGCAACGCCGTCTCTGTTATTGCGGCGGACGCTGCGGCGATTGGATCGGCCTCCGGCGCATTGGCGATATCTGCGGTGCTGCCGAGCTCTTGTGTTTCAATCGGGGCAACCGCGATCTCATCATCTGCCTCGGTGGTTTCGGTATCATCGTCTTCCTGCACATCCGGTTCATCTGCGATGGCCAGTTCGGGAATGATGGGAGCTGCGCGGGTGCGCAATGCCACGACCTCCAACACCGTCGGTTGTCCGGCCACAAGACCCAACTCTTCCGCGGCGTCCGAGCTTACTTGCAGCGACGGGCCGGGGTTCTCACGCTCTCGCCGGAACAGCGCGCCAATCACGGATTGCCCATTTGTAGAATTTCGGATGATCACGCGCTCAGGGTCCCGGACATCCGGGTAGGCCACCCAGACCCCGCCAAGCGATGGACGCCCGTCCCAAAGGCCCGCCTCGGTGACCCCGAAGACATCCGGGGCCTCCACCTCGATTTCTTCGCCCGCTGCCGCTGATGCCCCGTCCTGTTGGGCTGCGGTGTTGTTCGATTTGGGCTTCAGAAAGTCAAATGACGGGCCCTGCCCGTCTTCGCAGGCGGTCAATGCAACCGCAAGCCCGACGAATATGCTAAACCGAATACCTACCGCGTTGATCATGCGTTTGCCTTTGTTTTCCGGCGGTTATGCCGCCGTACACGGCGTATGGTACCGTGCAATGCCCAACTCTTTGACCGACGTGTCCCGGCCTTGCGGCGAGTTTAGGCAAAAATTAGCCCATTGCAAAGCACAAGCGCAAAGCTCGGCAGGAATTAGCCCGCAGAGTTTCGACGAAAACCTCCTTTTAGAATCAGGTGCTGCAGCCTAAACCGGTTCCAGTCGGAGGAGTGGCAGAGTGGTTGAATGCACCGGTCTTGAAAACCGACGTAGGTGAAAGTCTACCGTGGGTTCGAATCCCACCTCCTCCGCCACCTAAGCCGACTTTTTGGTTTTTAGATGGCCTAGGGCACCAGTGCATTCTTGTGGTGAAGGCAACCGGCATCGTTTGAGCTTTCAAAACGTTTGTTCAGCTACATCTATTTTCATTCATCCCAGGGTATAAATTATGGTACGGATGGCAGCCCTAGGCCCATCTCGCAGATAGGCACTCCGTGTATGAATGTCGCAAATTCATTCGATTGCCGTCCTTAGTGGCATGGGAAGCCCATTTTTTTGCGCGAAAACAAACTGTGCGGTCAATGGATGGCTCATTAGCAAGGTCGATCTCGGCACTAGCAAGGGGCACTGGATCGCGAAACCGTCTGAGCCGATGCGGTTGCGCGGTTTGTACTTCATTGGATTGAGGTCCGGTTGTTCGCCGTTGGCCTATTCTAGTTGCTCAAACGTCCGGTCTTATTCGCGTCACGACACCGCTTGTTTCGGAAGCGCAAGCTGTTCGCGCGTAACTTCCGAAGACCAGTGCCGGCTGCTGATCAGGCCCGCCGCGATACGACCCCATTCGTCTGCACCTTTTGCACCTTTCCCACAGCCTCCGACCGCCACAGCGATCCTGTCGCCTTCGATATAGTCGATGATGGGCAACCCACTGGCCGTTTGAGTGACGGCGCAGGTCTCTGTTAGCCAAACCGCGCAGTCTTTCAGAACCGGGAACAGCACTTTCAAAAGCGCCGTGAACTCTCGGCGGTCTATTGTCGAGCCCTCGCTCCTAAACCAGCCCTGCAGATCCTCAAGCGCCGTGAACCGTGGGTCCGTGTCCCGTCCAACGCCGATCTTGAGATAGTGGTGACCGTCAGGATACAGGATCGGTGGCAGGATGTAGGCACCGAGCCGCGTGTCAATCATTGCAGGCATATCGCCAAGTGCCTCGGATGCCGCCCCTTCGATCCGGACCAACACAGTTGTGCGCCCAAAAACTGTGAGCCCCAGCTCAGCGGCGGCTAGGCCACAAGCCGCCGTGAAAGCGCCAGCCGCGATCAGCGCCTTTTCGGCAACCACCAAGGAGCCATCCCACAGCACGATTTCAACACCTTTGGGTGCGACGCGGACCGCACGAGCGGGCTGGCGGATGCAGGTTGCTCCGACCTGCTCCGCGATACGTGTCTGGGCCGCAACCATCCGCCTTGGGCTGATGTAACCGGCACCACCATTTTCGACGAGGCCGTCCGTTTCGTCGGGGACACAGAGGTAGGGGTATCGGGCGCGAATGGCGCTGGCGTCGAGACGTTCGATATCCACGCCATACGCCTTTGCGGTTTCCGCACATCTCACATTATAGGTGGAGCCCGGTTGGCCCAGACCGAGGTAGCCCACGGGCGAGTAAAAGGTGATGCCACTGCGCTTCTCCAAGTCGTGGTAACGTTGGATGGAGTTTCCGGCGGTGATCGACCATTCCCGAAAGGGATCGACGCGACGCGTCATACGACCCTCGTCATAGTGGCTGGCAAAAACTCCACGATGACGGTGGCGGTCTTCAGGCTCGTCCGGGCCAATGCAGACGATGCCATCCATGGCCTCAGTCAGGTGGCGCGCCGCCGCGCTGCCGATCAGGCCCCGGCCTATGACTGCAATTCGGTACATGGGTTCTCTTGGTTTTGCGCGGCACTCATTACCCACGCCATTGGCAAAACCCGGCTCAAGAAATCAATCCGACGCCAGGCCGCTGTCTGACAGTAACGTCGAAAACCGAGCGAGGTTCAAGCTTTTAAACAAGCCTATGCTGCACCTTTTCCAGCTCTCAGGCTATGCGCTCGAGCAAGGTATTCTCGAGCGAGCGGGACAAGGCGTAAGCACTTTTTTCTTGTGAGATCATCTTGTCTTCTTGTGCCGGATAGACGTCGGCCATTGTGATGTCCAACGGGTCTTTTGCAAGCACCCTGCCCCCGCGTGATCCTTCCACCAAGCCAATAATTCAGCCGTCTTCAATTGGCGGAAACCGCAGCGAATAGCAACTGATCGGCTGCCAGCGTGATCCGCGATATCGACCGAAGTCTGCAAACATAAGGGCTCATTGCTCAAGTGCTTGAACATACGCAAAGCAAGGAAAAAGCGGCTGTTCGATTTCAAAATTTCGCGCCTTCCGAATTCACGTATCTTTTTCTGTTGCGTAAATCTAGTAACCTCGATAGTTGCGTGAAGACTGAACAAATTTCGGTGTCGCTCATGTCTGTTAGGCAACGTCGCAATCTCGGCCAAACAAGTCTGCGCAGCAAGCGTCAGTCTGCGAGTTCGATGCAGACCTACGATTCGCTTCCTGCCCCATTGCGCACCTGGTTGTCGCATGCAGCCCTGCCCTGGTCGCCCGCCTCCGCCAAACGGATCTGGACCAAGTCCCGCGCGAAAGGGCGGACACCGGAAGAAACGCTTCAGCTCTTAAGTCAGGCAGAATTGCGAACCCTTGCTCGGGATCGCTTCTCCACCGAGTCTCAAATCTGCTCTCAAACTTAAAGGATAAGCCGATGTCTGTTTTTACACGACTTGCGTTTGCAGCATGCATGGCCCTTGCGCCCACACTGCCTGCATTGGCGCAGCAAGGAAGCCTGACCATCTCCTCGGGCTTTGGACCAAGCTCCGAAGTCCCCGACCCCCGTGCCGGCTATAACGGGTGGACCTCAAACCAGACTGGGGTCACCGAAACGCTTATGGGGATCGACTATGAATTGAAATTATATCCGCGCCTTGCAGACTCGATCGAGCAAGCCTCGCCAACCACCTGGCGCGTGACACTTCCTGAAGGCGTGACCTTCCACGACGGATCGCCCCTGACGGCACAGGCTGTGATCGATGCCATTGCCCCGATTTCTGATGAGGGTCACCCAGGTCACAACAAGCGGGTCGCCAACCTGCTGGACCTGGCTGGCATGTCCACGGATGGCGACGGTGTTGTTGTGTTTGAGACCAACAGCCCGAACGCGTCATTCCCTTGGACCTTGTCGGAACCCGGGATCGCCATTCTCGGCGCAGCGTCTGAAGCATTTCCGATCAATGCCACCGGCCCGTTTGTGTTCAAAGAGGCGGTCGTTGAGCAATCCTATCGCGTCGAAGCCAACACCGATTACCGACTTGGCACACCGGGCCTGCAAGAGGTCACAGTTGTCTACGTGGATGACCCCGGTACGCAAGCGCTGGCGTTTGAAGCGGGCGAGGTCGATATGGTGATCAACTATCCGGAGACAGATTTTGAACGGATCAAGGAAACCGGCGCAATCGGCTTTGCAGCGCCTACGGCGCGGCTATACTTCTACACGGTAAATGCGGCTAGCGGACCAATGTCCAACCCCTTAATCCGTCAAGCTGTATCGATGGCGATTGACCGTCAGGGTGTTGTCGATGCCGTTCTGTCCGGCGTCGGTGGCACGCCTGCCGGGACTGTGTTCCCGACTGGCAGGGGCTGGGCTGCAGACATTCCTGCGACCTACGATATGGCCGGAGCAGAGGCCCTTTTGGCAAAAGCCGGCGCGGTCAAGGAAGCTGGCCAGTGGATACTGGAAGGTGAACCACTTGAGATCGACATCGTCACGTATTCGGGTCGTGCGGCGCTTTCGCCGACGGCAGAACTGACACAGGCGTTCTTGCAGGCCATCGGTGTAAAATCGAGCGTGCGCGTCGGCGAATGGGGGGCGATGACTGACGCCATGAAGGCCGGCGAGGCGGATATGTTCCTACAAGCTTGGGTGATGACGCCACAAGGCGATCCAAGCGGCGTGCTGGAAACCCTGCTGAAGACCGGCGGCGGCTCAAACTCCGGTGGTTATTCCAACCCTAAGATGGACAAGCTTCTGGCCGATGGCCGCCTGACCTTCGAGCAGGAAAAACGCGAAGTGATCTATGATCAGGTGCAAGAGATTATCGCCTCCGACGGTGCCCTGATTCCGGTGTTCCACGTGAGCCAGGTGAATGTCTCGAAACCGGGTCTGACCGGGTATGCCGTACACCCGACAGAGACCTATTGGGTCACGCACGAGACGAGATTCGAGGAATGACCCTAAGCGTCTCCGGCCTGAGCGCAGTGCGTTCGGGCCGGACCATTCTCTACCCGACATCGCTTGATATTCAGCTGGGCAAACGCATCGGCGTTGTCGGCGCGTCTGGTTCTGGCAAATCCACCCTCGGACACGCCATTATCGACGATCTGCAGGCGCAAGGTCACCACGTTGCGCATGTTCCGCAAAGCCCGGACGAGGCGCTCGATCCACTACGGTCTATGGCCTTCCATTGGCGCGAGGCAGAAACCGCTTTGGGTCTGCCACATGACCAAGATCGACGCGAACTCCTGTTCTCTGCGCTCAGAATCGAACACGGCGACCTGGGCCAACGCCCCTGGGGCTGGAGCCGAGGGATGCAGCAGCGATTTGTCGTCGCAATGGCGCTGATTGGGTCGCCGGAGCTGATCATTCTGGATGAGCCGACCTCTGCGCTCGACCCGGTCGTCGCTGCGGATACGATGGACTTGCTTGATAGCTTTTTGGCCGGGCAGAACACAGCAATGATCCTGATCACCCACGACTTGGGTCTTGCATCCCGGCGTGTGTCGCAACTGATGGTGATGGATGCGGGGCGGATCGTGGAACACGCATCGACGAAGGACTTGCTGAATCAGCCCAAAACCGAAGCCGCCAAAGCCCTATCGTTGCACAGAAGTTGGCTCGAAGTGACGTGCTGAAGGTTCGGGACATCTCTGTAAACCGCGGGAATTCTTTGGCCTTGGACGGCGTTTCGCTGTCAATTGAAGAAAGCCGGACGCTTGCGGTGGTCGGAGAAAGCGGTGCGGGGAAGTCGTCGCTGATCGCCTCCATTCTAGGGCTCCTCCCGTTGTCAAACGGCACTATCACCTGGTCCGGCCAACCTGTGCGCGCCTGTCGCCCGGCCCTTGTCATGCAGGAACCCCGTGCGGCGTTCAATCCGGTTCATTCACTGCGCAACTCGGTTCTGGAGCCGATTTCAGCTCAAAAAGTAAAGATCCCGATCGACCGACTATCGCGCCTTTGTGAAGGTCTGGAAATTTCGCCTGATCTGTTGGACCGCAAACCTACGGAGGTCTCCATCGGACAAGCCCAACGCGCCGGGATCTTGCGCGCGCTGATTGCTGCACCGCCGCTTATCCTGTTCGACGAACCACTATCAGCTCTTGATGCGGTAACACAGAAACATACAGCACGATTGATTGCCGATCTGCAAGCCGAGGAAGGCTTCACAGCACTGATCGTCACCCATGATCTTGGCTATGCTTGCGCCTACGCCGACCAGATTGCGGTTCTTAGGGCCGGTCGGATCGAAGAGGTCGCAGAACCGCGTACCTTTGTGTCGAACCCGCAAACCGACTACGGGCGAATACTTCGAAATGTGGCTTTTTCGCTGGGCGCTTTGGAGCAAGTGGCGTGACGCTCACCATCTTCGGGCTTATCTTGCGCGCCCTCGTGGTATTAACCGGCGCGGCCATTCTGACATTTGTGTTGCTATGGTTTGCCCCCGGGGACCCTGCAATGGCCATTGCGGTTGCGCGCTACAACGCGGTGGTCCCGACCGAAGTTCTGGAGCAAATCCGCGCCGAGGCGGGCCTTGATTCCGGGTTTTGGGCCGCGTTTATGGCGTGGATTGGGCCCCTGATCATTGGCGACTTTGGCAACTCATCGGTCACCGGTCGGGAGATCTGGCCCGATCTCGTTAGCTCTGTCAGGTACACCGTGCCTGTGGCCTTTGCGGCCCTTGCAATCGGCATGGCGATAGCCCTGCCGCTGGCTTCTGTCGCCGCACGCAATCAAGGAGGCCGTCTGGACCGCATGGCTGTCGCGTTAGCCTCGACTGGGGCGGCTATCCCCGCATTTTGGCTCGGCCTGCTTCTGATCCTATTGTTCGCCGTGCAATTGGGGTGGTTGCCCGCCATGGGGGCCAGGACGCCAGCGCATATCATTTTGCCGTCACTCACCCTCGGCCTGGGTGTGGCCGCCTCACTGACCCGGATCATCCGATCGGGCATCCTGGAAGCACGCGGCCAAAGCTTTCTACCCGCCTTTGGACGCCGGGGGGTCCATCCGTCCGCTATATCGCGCGACCACATCGCCTATCATGCTGCCATTCCGGTGGTCACGGTTTTCGGTCTCGAACTTGCTTTTCTGCTGGAAGGGATTGTCGCGGTCGAAGTGATATTTGGCCGCCCGGGTTTAGGCGGCTTCCTGGTCGACGCGATCTTCTCCAGAGATTTCCCTAAGGTGCAGGCCGTCGTGCTGCTGACGGCACTGCTGTTTGTCGTCATCAACTTGTTGATCGACGTTTTCTATCGGGTCTTAGACCCCCGTATGGGAGAGTAGGATGCGCAGCGTCGTCACTCTCGCCCTCTTCTTCGTTGCCCTGGCAGTCTTCGGCCCCATGCTGGCCCCATTCGACCCGACGGCAATCGACATTCCAAACCGCCTTAGTGCCCCCTCAGCAAAACATCCGTTTGGGACAGACGCCCTTGGCCGCGATACGCTGTCGCGACTGCTATTCGGGGCACGCTGGTCACTCGGCCTGGCTTTTCTTATCTCCATCATTGGGCTGTTCATAGGTACACTAGTCGGCCTTGCGGCGGCCCAGGGCGGCAAGATCGCCGACTGGGGCGTGATGCGGGTAACAGATACTTTTCTAGCCTTCCCGGAACTGGTGGCCGCAGTGGTCATAGCCGGCCTTTTGGGGGCGGGAACCGGTAGCCTGATCTTTGCCCTCAGCGTCACGAGCTGGATGCGATATGCGCGAGTCGTCCGAGGTATCGGCCTGTCATTGAACAGCCGAGGCTACGTTATTCAGGCCAGATTGGCCGGGTTGTCTGCCCTCGCTATTGCGCGCTGGCACTTTGTTCCGGCGCTTGTGCCCTCTCTGGTCGTGGTGTGGACGGGAATGTTTGCTCGGGCGATCTTGGGTATTTCGACGCTTGGCTTCCTCGGCTTTGGGGTGCAGCCGCCGATGCCAGAATGGGGCACAATGCTGTTGGATGCGCGCATCCACATGCGGTCTACTCCGCTTCAGATGATCTGGCCGGGCATAGCTGTGGCCATCTCTGTTCTCACCATCAATCTGTGCGGTGACGCGCTGCGCGACAGTCTGGTGGAGCGTCAGAACTGATCAGTGATCGTGGCCATGGTCAAAATGGCCAAGCCCTGTCCAAATAATCAGTACCCCGATCAACGCGATTAAGGCGGCCGACAACCACGGTGCCGCTGCCATGACCGCGTCGAACCGGGACGTTCTAGCCGTCACAGCCTTCAGCCCCACTGCGGCAACCACACCAACGACAACAAGCGTCAAGGCCAGCCCTAGCGAAAATGCGCTGACCAGCGTCACACCCAACGCAACCTTTCCCAGATGCAGGCATAAGATAAAAACGGTGATCGCCGCCGGACAGGGGATCAGCCCGCCGGACAGCCCGAAGAGGATCGTCTGCCAAGTGCCCGTGCGGCCAGAGGCCAGTCTGGTACGGATCTCCTCTGCATGCGCACGGGCATGAGCATCCATATGCGCATCATCCAGGCCCACAACTTCCGCATGGTTTTGAGAGGCATCATCGGAATGCGTGTGATCATGGTGATGGTGATGGTGATGGTGCGTATCGCGGGGCCGCATTTGATTCCACAGCATCCAGACGGCGATGCCTAGAACCAAAACACCAGAGATGATTATAAACCAGGGCTCCAGCTGCTCACCGATCAGCTCGTTGCCCCAGAACAGGGCGATCATTGCCAAGACCCAGACAATGATCGAATGCGAGAAGGCAGCGGAGACGCCTAACAAAACCGCCTGCTTCACTGTCCCATGTACGGCAATAATATAGGCGGCCATCATGGTCTTGGAATGACCGGGCTCTAGACCGTGAAGCGCACCAAGCAGCAGCGCGAAGGCAAACAGTAGCAGTGGATTGGCGCTGCCAGCCTCAATCATGCCGGTGAGGTCCACGGTTGTCTCCCTTTATAGATACCTTGTGATTTCCCGAAACTCCGCCAATTGGGCTGCACGTTCCGCCGGTTTCTCCGCCGCATCGGCGAGGCAATGTTCAACGTGGTCATGGATCAGCGCTGCTTTGGCTTTGCTTACGGCGCTTTCGACCGCCCGCAATTGCTGCGCGATGTCCAGACAGGGTCGCTCTGCTTCAATCATGTTAATGACTTTGGCAAGGTGCCCGTGCGCCCGTTTCAGGCGCTTGGAGACTTCAGGGTGGCTTGCGTGTGACATACTAATATCCTATCCCCCTGGAAGGGATATATACAAGCACTTTTCTTTATCTTGGTTAGACCTTTCCTAACGATGCCAAATGGAAGTCCAGTGGCCGAAATCAGCGGATCGGCATGATTTTTAACTGGAACTGCGACCCTAAAATTCGGACTGATCTCACTGCGACATCTGTAAATAGCCCATCCTCGGGTCGTGATGAATCAAGAAGGCAGCAGCTCAATGCAACATGGCGATCCACACGGCCTCAAAACCTCGAATGAGATCAAACTTGGCAGCACCGGTACGCCAAACAAAAGCGCAACACGGACACGGATGATCTTTGAAGTCTTTTCATTTCAATGCCCAAATCGGTTTAGGTAAGTTTCGGCTTACCGACCGATTGCATCCGCAAAAGAGTGGTTTTTATCACGGTGTCCGGCCTCATCCGCCCGCACAGCAACAATCACCTCCCGCAAGGATGCGTCTTCTGGAAGGCCCCAGTAGGAAATGGCAATCTGCGGAGCAGGAACATTTGGATGTGTGCCATTATCGACTTCAGCCAAATACTGCGTGTAGCTCAAAACGGCCTCTTCTTCTAGATACGCGACCACTCGATGTGCAGTGCGGGGTGCGAACAGGTAGAGAAAGAAGTAGAAATTGAAAAACACGGCCTGACCGACCATAATCAATATTCGCTCGAACAAAGTTGGCTGCGCGATCTGGATAAAGGTCATCAAGTGCATGCGCTCGTTTTCAGCCGCGTCCAAAAGTTCTCTAATCCAC
The DNA here is from genome assembly GCA_039193885.1 of Pseudomonadota bacterium. GTDB lineage: Bacteria > Pseudomonadota > Alphaproteobacteria > Rhodobacterales > Rhodobacteraceae > Litoreibacter. Next base: position 806,398 of record JBCCWL010000001.1, on the reverse strand, counting down.
CCTTGGTCATCCCGTATGTGCCGGATCGATTTAAGATGCTGTAGCAAGCCGCCAACCATGCCCGGCACCGCCGCAACAGTTTCCAACACAACCGCCCTGTGGCCATACCGTTTTTTGAAGAAGGCGTCCGCAAAGAGCCGCATAAATTTGACCGTACGCAATGCGATGCGGTCGCGAAGATCCCGGGGCGCACGATGTGAGGTCAGATCGATATCTTCCGTAGGTGTTTGGTCAAACATTTCTGAAACTTTGCTATTATTTTTCCTGCTTTGGACGTGGGTTTTTATGCACCGTTTTCCAAGGGCCCTGCGACCACATGAACCACTTCCATCGACGAAGATTCGTGCCTGTCCAGCGCAATAGCGCGTCAGAAATTCGAGAGCCTAACAAGGACGTATGCTGCCGCGGCTATATGACCAAGCGTGATGACCACTGAAAGCCAGTGCAGCCTCTTGAAGCGCGCTCTTGCGCCAGCGTCGGTCGCTAGGTTGATCGCCGGCATCAGCACTTGGCGCGCCAATACTGTTGTCAAAGCAATGGCAGCAAGGATCACAGCAGAGACACCATCGAAGATTGTGGCGAGCGCAGCGGCGAGCGCCGATGTGGCGAAGACAAATACATAGAAATGCGGGAACGCCTTGCGGATCAGCGGGCCAGCGGTTTCGGCAGGCAAGGAGGTGACAACAAATGCCGCAAAGCCGAAGGCGTAGAGTGTTGTTCCGCCAAACATCAGCGCGGTAACGAGAAGCGTGATCTCACTGATCATCGATCACCAACCTTAAGCGCCATGCCCATGTATATCACAGTCTGTAAAGGGAACGGGCCAAAGCAAAAATCACCACGACGATTGATGCCCGTTGGTCCCAGTCCCTTTATTGATCCGGTCGCTAGGCCGGACCTGTCGAGTGCATCGCGCAATTCACGGGGCTTGATGAAAAGCGCTGGATCATGGGTACCCTTCGGGAGGAGCCGCAATATGTTTTCAGCCATGGTAATCGTGACAAAGCGAGAGACAGGATTGCGATTGATCGTATCAAACAGAAAAACACCGCCCGGCCTTAAAACACGTGCAATCTCGGACAGAGTTCGGTTCAAGTCGCTGACATGTTCCAAAACATCGACGCAAACGACCGTATCAAAGCTTGCATTGTCGTAGGGAAGGTCCTCCCCAACTCCAACGTCATATCGGATCGATTGGCCGATGGATCGGGCGCGACTTTTGGCGGCCTCTATGGCTTTTCGAGCGGGATCTATACCTGTGACCTGGGCGCCCTTTTCAGTGAGAGCCTCGGCCATGAACCCGCCAGCACAGCCAAGATCTAGCACTGTCGTGCCGACCCAATCCGTATGGCGATCGAACCAAACGAGCCGGCCAGGCACAAGGTTTTTGAGCGTTCTCAACCACTTGATATTGTCTGACCACCAGTGCGCGGCGACATCATCATAGATATTGAGGTTGTTACGTGTTGTGCCGGTCATTGGCGCTCACCTCTGGTTAAGTGCGGTATCGCATAGGGAACGCTGCTGCGATAGACGCGGAAACTTTTGCCATACCGTATTTCGAACCGACGCTCCTTCATGAGCGGCGCGACAAGGCAATAGCTTGTGAGTGTCAAGGCGACAGCCAACTGATCTGGCGTCCATACCGGAACGGTCCAAGTCGTCAATGCGAATGCGACGTAAATGGGTTGCCGAATGACGCTGAATAAGCCGCCTGTGGGCATCTCAGGAAAGCGCGGCTTAACGTCTTGCAAAAGCGATAACCATCCCAGCGCACCGGACTGGACCTCTGCGCCCGCGTCCAAGCTGGCCTTTGCCAGGAGAAGCCAAGAGACGGCATGGGCAAATGTCGCTAACACCAGGATCTTCCCCTCGGCTTGCCACCAAACAATGCCACTAGGCGTCCATAGCAAGAACAACGCGAGGAGCTGGATGGATGCGATGATAGCGTAGGTTGTTGTTCCGAGAGTACCTCCGTATCCTGGCACAAGGGAGCCCAACAGTTTCGACCCTAACCGCGTCAACAGAAACGAATGGAGTAGTGGAAACTGAAGCAGGAGTGCCGCGTTGGCCAACCCGGCATATGGCCAAGCAACGGTTCCAAGGCTAACAGTCATCCCAGTATACAGAGCCGCCACCATTGCCACGACAGCAGCCAAGAAGACGCTGTGGACCAGCAGGCCAAACACAACTGCCGTTAGGATACGTTTTTTGCCAGGGGGAGGATCGAAGGCCCCAGACACGAGCGACCTCAAACGCCGCAATTGAGACGCGGACTGGGTATTCATTTTTTCCTCGCAGTCGCGTTGGCAGGCCGCGCGCCTAAAAAGTTTGCGAAGCGAGACACAGTGGGTCGAACTGGCAGAAATATTCGATATGCGAGCTCCAACATGGACACAATGCCTGGAAGCCGCGCGATACGCGCCATCCAACGCCAGCTTGGAAGTGTCTGCCATACCACGACAAATGCCCTCGCGCCGGAAATAAGTTGACCGTCTGGCAGTCGGACGTGAAATCTGCTCATCGCGTCTTTTGCCGAAAGATCGGTGCCGAGTTCTGCATCAGCCTTTGACACGTCGACAAATTTCAAATCATCGCTGCCACGTTGCGAGGCGTAGTGGCTGATTTCAGCTGTGCAAAGCGGGCAGGAACCGTCAAAGTAGACTGTTGAGATTGGGTCCGCACTCTCTCCAACACACGTATCTACAGACGCCTGCACCATCGTGTAATCCTTCTCAGCGCGCATCATGTGAAACCATCCTGCGGCGCTGAAGAATGCGCTGCAGAGTGCGACGATGCATATTCAACAGGCGGGCCGCCTGAGAGACGTTCTGACCTTCCTGATGAAGGACCCGCTCAATATGTAGCAGGCGCGCAGACTCTGGCTCGATCGGATTCTTTGGGGCGGGCGGTGCTTCTCCTGGCGGGGTCATCAGCGCATCGACTATTTCGTCCGCCGTTGCTGGCTTTGCCACGTAGTCAAATGCACCATGCTTGACTGCAGCGACTGCTGTTGGGATGTCGCCATAACCGGTCAGGACGATTGCGCGCGCATTCGGGTGCCTTTCTTCAAGCGCCGCGATAACGTCCAAACCACTGCCGTCAAGCAGCAGCAGGTCGATAATTGCGAAGTCTAGTGCGCAGACATTGATCAACCGCTTAGCCTCGACAACGCTCGATGCCGTGCGAGTTTCGAAGCCGCGCCGTTGCATTGCGCCGTCCAAACGTCCTCGAAACGCGTCATCGTCTTCGACAATCAGCAAGATTTTTTGCTCAGATATTTGAGGCATTTGTGTTCTCCTTTGTTGGTAATACGCTTATCCCCTGAGATTGGACGAGCAGCGCGTCAAACGGTCGCTCTGCCCAACGACATTGCTTCCGGCAACCGGGACGGAAATCACGAAATATCGACCTAGATCCATGCTCGATTGCGATCTGAGGCGGGAATTGAATTGTAGTCGTTTGCGTGAAATCGGTCCTGAGATTTTCGACCGCTGGTGGCCTTGGTGAGCGCAAAACAAACATCCACTGCGTTTCCAAAAGCGGCCATTCGAGCGATTGGCGCAAATATCCGCTCCTTCCCGGGTTGCGCAACTCAGCCATCTAGGTTCGCGACAATCGCGTGGCGGACAAACCCACCCTTGGGGTTTTGTCAGCCAATATCCGCTTTGCACGCGTCGCCACGGCGTAGCATTGCACTCAGAGCGGATCGCGATTTTTTGCAGCCGGAACAAAAGTAGTCCCAATTCGCCGCGCAAGCGGTCAGACTTAGGAGGCGCTCTCCCTACACTACATTTGCGGGATTTTGACGCCGGTCTTTATGGCCTTGCAGATAGTGGCGATCCTATTTTTACGCGTCGTCGCCGTTTTGGCTAACTTCAACCAGCGCAATAGGTTGCGCCGATATGAGGGTGCCTGCGACTCCCACTTTTTAAGATCAACGACCGCTTTTAAGTCTTCCGGAACGATTAAAGCATCGACGTCGTCAAAAAAGTTCCAGAGTCCCGACGAATGACCGTCTTGCACGGATGCCGTTCCCGATGGGTGCATGACGCCTTCCCGGCTGAGACGCGCGGCTCGTTCTTTGTAGCTTTTGGACCATGCCTGCTGTTTACGGGGGCTTATTAATTGGGCCGTCCGGTTTTCGTCTACCTTGAAGCGCCTGCCATCGATCCATCCATGGGCAACCAACCCGTCCAACACGTCTTCACGGCTGACATATTTCTCTGCATGCATGGCTTTCCAGGTTATCAACCGGACACTTTCGGTTTGGGCGTTGTTCTTTTCCAACCATCGCCACAGCTGATCTTTGGATGTGATCTCAACCTCTTTCATGGTGCGTCCGGCAGATCATGTTTGTGTTATCCGATGGAGAAAAGCTTCGGCGGTTTTTACGTGCTTGTCTTTGATATCCGGCGACATGCGTTGTGCAGTGCGGCACATCATGGCCCATCTTGGATTGCCAGCAAGCCTATCTGCGTGATTGAGGATGAAACGCCAGTAAAGGCCATCCCAAATGTCAGACCAAGGCCCTTTTCCCCAATGGCTCATCTTTCGGATATAATTTGAACCGGAAAAATAGGGCTTCGTTGTGATCAAGCCGCCATCGGCATGCTGGCTCATAGCATAGGCGTTGGGAACCATAACCCAATCATAGCTGTCTACAAACATTTCCATAAACCAGCGATAGACATCGTCAGGATCGATCTCGCAAAGGAACATAAACCCACCCAGAACCATGAGCCGTTCGATGTGGTGGCAATACCCGGTTTCAAGCACCCTGCGAATTGTGTCGTCCAGTGGGTCAATGCCTGTGCTGGCATCGTAGAAAGCAGACGGTATCGGGCGATGATGGTTCCAATGATTTGTTGTCCGCATCTTTACGCCTAGGTCGTCATAGGTTGCGCGCATAAACTCACGCCATCCGATGATTTGGCGAATGAAGCCTTCGACCGAGTTCAGCGGAATACTTCTGCGTTCTGCTTGCGCTAAGGTGGTGTCCAAAGCCTGTTTCGGTGTCAAAAGTCCAATGTTCAGCGCGGGAGTCAAAACGGCATGCCAAAGCCAGTTTTCGCCTTCGACAATTGCATCCTCATAGTCGCCAAAGTGATCAAAGCGTTCGTCCAAAAAACGAACCAACCAGTCGGTGGCGTCTTTGTGTGATGTCGCATAATAAAGGCAATCCAGCTTCCCCAAGGCGTCGGGAAACTCGGCGAGAACACTGTCTTTCGCCTCTTGGTCAATTGCGTCTCGAAGCGGCGGGACAACCTGAGGTAGGTTTTTGAGGCGTGCTTTTGGGACTTTCTTTCGATTATCTTCGTCAAAGCTCCATTGCCCACCGGCCGGTTGATCGCCGGTCATCAGCACGTTCAAGCGGCGGCGTTGGCTTTTGTAGAACTCCGCCATGAACCAGCGCTTTCTGCCGGTCGACCATGCCTGGTTATCGTCCTGAGAATTCAAGAAGCCGGGCGATGGCTGAAAACGAATGGTAACTTTGGTATTGGCTGCCGCGACGCATATGCGTTTTTCAGCGGTAAAATCGACCGGTTCAACCATGACCACTTGATCGATACCGAGGTCTCGCAAGTATTTAAACAGGCGCAAACACGCACCAGCCTTCCTCTCATAAGGCCAAATTGCGGCGTCGAAACCCTGACCGGTCAGGTCGTCCAGGTACCGGGCCATTGAAGCGCGGTGCAGCCAAAGCTTTTGCTTGTGCATCTTGGCCGGATAGATCGCGTCGCCAAAGAACAGCGGGTCTTCAAAAAGCACCACTTTATCGGGCCGAGGAGACAGAGAAGGGTGTTGAGCAAACAATTGGTTGGGTAGTAGCAAAGCGGCAGTGGGCAAATTTAGGTCTCACTTAGTTACAGCAGTCAATTCCAATTGGCTTAGAAGCGTCGGTATCTTTTTTTTAAGGCCGAAGAATCCAGCCTTAGCGTAGGGCCATGTAACCCGGTCATAGGGGCGGATAACCCGATGCAGAGTTATCCCTGCCTCCTGCAAAACGGGCTCAGCTTGATCCAGTCTCGACCTAACAGGACCAACCGGCGCATACGCCGTCGCTATGGTTTTGACTCCTGCTTTTTGCGCAGCTTCGATCATCGGAGTGCTCCAATCGTCTGCTGATTGGATGCGCGTTTCAGAGCTATATTTGACGCTGTTCATCGCGCCTTTCGCAAAGTCCCGCGCAGCAGGTCCAATTGGTTTGGGCGAGCGGCCATGCGTCGCCAATAGACCTATAGACGCAACGGGTGGTTTAGGCATGATATATCCGCCGGACAAATCCTCCTCAGTCAAAAGCAGCACATAGGGCTCCTTCGGATGCGTTTCAGGCAGAACAAGGGGTAAGCGCGGGTGTTCCATTGGTTCGGTTAAAGGTTCTGCGAATGTGGCCAGCTCGGTGGGGCGAAATCTACCTTCGGTGTATCTGGCGATGTTATCGGGCCGGGCGAGGTAGGTTTTGCCTTTCGTATGCAAGCCTGCGACCCAACGCCAGCTCAGCGTGTTAGAGGCTGGATCACCATCGATTAGATGCCGCAAGAAGAAATCTGCGCCCAGTTGCCAAGGCAGGCGCAAGGTGAATATCCAGATTGACGCAAACCACATCCGCGCGTGGTTATGCAGATAACCGGTGGCCACGAGTTCTTTCGCCCAATGGTCAAAACAGTCTATGCCAGTATTGCCTTTCAGCGCGCCTTCAAAGCGGCTTGCCAATGAGGTGTCAGTCTCGACGGCCATAAGCGTGCCCATCAGGTCCTGTTGATACTGTCTCCAGACACTTGGCCTTTGTTCCAGCCAGCCTTTGAAATAGGTACGCCAAAACACCTCTTGCACGAACTTCTCGGCTGCTCTGGGACTGTGTGATGCCAAAACACGAACCAGCACCTCCTCTTCGGTAACTAGGCGATGCCTTAGCCAGGGTGACATGGCAGAGACATTGCTACGCCGCTCTGCCCCAAAGTCATAATTACGTGTCGTGGCATAGTGCCTTCCGGCCCGTGCTAAGAACTGATGTAGCCTCTTTAAGCCATCGGCACGTGTCGGAATGAAATCGATAGTCTCCGGCGCTGCGGCAAGCTCTGGGAACAAGTCGGTCATGCGGCTGACCTGCATTTTTTAGAGCAGTATTTGACCTCATCCCAGACCTTTTCCCATTTCTTGCGCCAAACAAAGGGACGCTGACAGACCGGGCAGATTTTCTGAGGTAGGTCCACCTTTTTTCGCATTTTCATTCCGCGTCTCCTAGCGGCAGACTGAGCTGCCCTTGATCGTTCGCCGCTAGCACGCGCCTGCGCCGTGTTCTCAAGGACTTTCGGCTTGCGTGTTTCGTTGCAATCTTCTGCGCTTCACTGCGAAACTCATCGCCTCGACGAATGCCCCAAACTGCTGCACGCGCAGACTTGGCAGCTGCCTGATGATCAAAGACGCGTTCTGGATAGACCAAGCCAATCACCTGTCTTGCGTTTGGTGCCATCCAAGGTTCATGGATGAACTGCGCATCAATCGGCATCAACTCAGGCACCCATTTTCGAATGAAGTGCCCATGAGGATCCTGATCGTGCCCCTGTTTCACAGGATTGTAGATGCGCACCGTATTGATGCCGGTGGTTCCCGATTGCATTTGCACCTGGCTCCAGTGAATACCCGGCTCGTAATCTGTGAACATCCGCGCCAAGTGCATCCCGGGTGCCCGCCAGTCTAGCCAGAGGTGATAACTGGCAATGGCCATGACCATTGCCCGCATCCGAAAATTGAGCCACCCAGTTGCCCAAAGTGACCGCATGCACGCGTCTAAAAATGGATACCCGGTTTCCCCATTTGACCACGCGCAGAGTAACTGCGCGTTGGGCTCTTGAGGACGAAGACCATCGTAAAGCCGATGTAGATTTTCGAACTCGATCCGAGGTTCGTCTTCAAGCTTTTGAATAAAGTGGCAGTGCCAATGTAGTCGACTGGAATATGATCGTAGCGATTTGCGCCAATTAACAGCATTCGTCGGCAGATTTTGGCGCTTGTGATCTGTTGCTTGTTTCACTTCGCGCATCGAAAGCGCGCCGCAAGCAAGATAGGGCGAAATTCGAGAGCAAGCCACTGAGCCTTCAATTGGGCTGGACATTTCGCGCTGATATCGTTCGCCGCGGCAGGTCAGAAAACTATCCAAGACCTCCAGACCCGCGCGTCGGCCACCAATCTGGCGCTCAACGCATGGATCATTTGGCAGACCAAGGTCTCGACCGGTTGGTATGGGCCCAGGCTCAATTTTAACTGGTGCGAGTTTGGCTGGCGACGAGATGGGCTGGTCCATGTACCTTTTCCAGCGTTTCGCCCAGCCATTTCGCGATTTGAGCGGCCGGAATACGCCATGGTTTTGTACCTCAGTGAACGGAATACCACGATCCTTGCACCAAGCAGTAACCTTGAGATCCCTTTTATGGGTCCAGTCATTTCCGGTTTCTTCATGGGCCCAAAGTGCATCTATCAGACCGTTAGCGGCCAATTCCGAAAGCACCTCCGTCACGCGACCCACTCGTACGATGAGCGGCTGGCCCAAGCTGCCAAGATCTTCTCGCAATTCGGCAAGTGTTTCGGCGACAAAATCCCAGTGTCGTGTTGAGGCATCAGGTCGCTGCCGAAGCTCCGGCTCAACCACATAGAGCGGCAAAACCGACCCGAACCGAGACGCTTGCGTCAAAACCTGGTGATCGTTCACCCGTAAATCGCGTTTGAACCAAACAACTTGCACAAGATTTCCTTCCACATCTGTTACGTGTGAGCTGTTGCGTTGGATTTGCTTTTCATCTGAAAGTTCCAGACGTGTTCACTCTGGGTTTCGGAAAACCGCTTTTGAACAAAAGCTTGGGCCGAGGCCGAATTGTTTGCACAAGAAGCGGCGCTGGAGCAGTTTGGATCAAGTATACAGAACTCATCTCGAATGGCCGCTGTTGCCCGGTGTAGTCGGATACGGCCGGACCCGATGGGCCTGCAACTGGGTTTTGCCACAATGCTCCTCTGCTGAAATTACGTCACGCTTCAATTCTGCGAATTGGCCAGCTTGGGTGTCTCACAGTGCCAGGGTACTCCAACGGGCAAATTGGAATTGTGATCATCCGGTCGGCACGCGAAGGTGGGCGTCAGAGTCCCGTCCGCTGCCAATTAATTTTTGCCACCCAAAGCTGAAAGGTGCTGCTGAAGCCCATGGCTGCTGCTCGCATCGTTTTTGAGTTTCCGAATAAACTTGTCGCATTGACATTTCTGACTCTTTCACTCAGCTTAACCGCATCAATTAGTTGATCGAATCTGGGGGACGCCAACGATGCAGTCCCTGCGAAGGGGTGGGCCTATGAAATTCGCCTTTGGAAAGGCAGAGACTGCCGGAACAACCCGGCGAGCCGCCCGAGCGGAAAGTTCTGACCTTGGCGGTCCAAACTTAGCCCGCACTGGATATCGCGTTCAACTGGATAAGCGCGCCGATCGGAGCGGGCGACGATGGTGAAAATAGCTTCCGCGCCCAAAATGCGTTCAGAACACGCAGAACCGATCTATGAGGCGCTAGATCTCACGAGGAAAGGCGACGTCGTACGGATGAACCCTAAAAACCAGCTCTACAGCCTTCGCAACACCCGTGCTCGTAACCAGATTTCGACCAAATGAACTCCGACAACCCTCCTCACCGCGGCGGTGCGCCCGTCGGTTATGTCACCGAGCTTGGACCTGTCGAGGCAGGCGCGGTGTTGTACCTTCGTCTGTGGTGCGATGGGCCGGATGCGCAGGCCCAGGTTTGGAGCGATTTCGCGACGGCGCTTGGCCCTGAAAAAGGGCGTAAGGCGCTGAAATCCTTCGAGACGCTGTGTGACTTGTGTATGCGGCACGGACGCCGCCCACTGATGCGTCATCATGTAAATTGCAAATGCCTTGGCGGCGACGAATCCTGTTTCGCAAATTTCGTCGGATATGCCAGCGAAGGCGAGCGCGAAGACGCTCTGCTTATCGCAACAACGATTGTCCGCCCCGACATGGCACCCGCGCTTGTCGGTGCCGCTCAAGACTTTGGGCTCGCTCTGAGGCGGATGGCTATCAAGGCCCACCATACTGACACCAAACCTACTATTCACTGAAAAAAGGACAGTACCAAATGAAAACTCTAACCCTTGCTACGAGCGTCACGGCCCTTTGCCTGAGCACCGCAGCTATGGCCGACGGACATGCGACCAAAGCTGCTGTGCTTGACACATATGCCGACATTGCCGAGGCCAACTACTCTGACAGCTTGACCGCTGCGCAACGCCTTCAATCAAGCGTCGACGCGTTGCTGGCAAATCCATCGGCCGCGGCTCTGGAAGCCGCCAAGGCTGCCTGGTTGGCGGCCCGCGTGCCTTACCAGCAAACCGAGGTGTTCCGGTTCGGAAACGCTATTGTGGATGACTGGGAAGGCAAGGTGAATGCCTGGCCGCTCGACGAAGGATTGATTGATTATGTCGACGCGTCCTATGGCGGTCCAACCGATGAGAATGAAGCAGCGGTTTTGAATGTCGTTGCCAATGCTAGCTTTACCCTGTCGGGCGAGACGGTAGATGCTTCGACGATCACGCCTGCGCTTCTGGAAGAGACGCTTCAAGAGGCCGATGGTGTCGAAGCCAATGTGGCCACGGGCTATCACGCCATCGAATTCCTGCTTTGGGGGCAAGACCTGAACGGGCACGGTGCAGGCGCTGGGAACAGACCCTGGAGCGACTACGCCATGGGTGATGCCTGTACAGGTGGCAATTGTGATCGCCGTGGGGCCTTTTTGAAGGCTGCAACGGATCTCTTGATCTCGGATCTCGAATGGATCGTTGCGCAATGGGCAGAGGGCGGCGAAGCACGTGCGACCGTCACCGCTGATGAAGATGCCGGAATTGCGGCAATTCTGACCGGGATGGGGTCGCTGTCTTACGGTGAAACCGCCGGCGAACGGATGCGGCTTGGCGTCATGCTCAATGACCCCGAGGAGGAGCATTCCTGCTTCGCCGACAACACCCACAATGACCATTTCTTCAATGGCGTGGGCATTCAGTCCGTCTATCTGGGCAGCTACACTCGCATCGATGGCTCGATCGTCGAGGGGCCATCCCTGTCCGATCTTGTTGCGGCAACAGACGCAAGCTTGGACACTGAGATGCAGTCCAAACTGTCGGCCGCTGTTCTCGCTCTTGGCCGGATCAAGACAGCCGCCGAAGCGGGCTTCAGCTATGACATGATGCTCGAACGCGGCAACGAGGCCGGCGAAGGGCTGATCATGGGCGGTGTAAATGGCCTGATCGATCAGACTCGCAGCATCGAGCGCGTTGTTGCTGCTTTGGGCACTTCGATCGAAGTCGAAGGATCCGATAGCCTCGACAATCCTGACGCAGTGTTCCAGTAACACCAGACCCCTGGGTGGTGCGGCAAATTGAGGCCGCGCCACCCGACGCTACAGATGGTAGCTAAGGCTATGTTACAGCCACGTCTTTACGCGCTTTTGTTAGCCTTGGCGGTCCCTGCACCTGGTGCAGCAGGGCCATTAAATGAGCCACATTTGAATATTGTGCCCAGAACAGATGCGGAGGCGTCGAGGATCGCAGCAGTAACCGCATTGACGACGGATTTCACCAAAGCTCAGGCGTTTGAGGCAAACTCGGCAGGGGCAGCAACGGTTCGGGCCGCCCCAACCTCGAATGCGTTTTCACAGTCTTCCGGCAACATCCCCTTTGAAGAAGAGTTGACCTTCAAAGTTGGAAATGGGCTTTTTCGAAAGCTTTGGGTGTCATCGCCCTCGTCGACACTGGCCTCCGATGGCCTGGGGCCGCTCTACAATGCCCGGTCCTGTCAGCGGTGCCATATAAAAGATGGCCGTGGCCACCCCCCTGAAGGGCCTGAAGACAATGCGATCTCGATGTTCCTACGGGTGTCGATCCCAACTGAAACAACCGTGCTGGCCGAGAAGATCGAAGGCTACCTGGCGACGCTGCCAGAGCCGACTTATGGCACACAGATGCAGGATTTCAGCCTAGCAGGACATCCTGCCGAGTATCGCCTGAACATCGAATATGAAGAGCGCGAGATTCTGCTGTCCGGCGGCGAGGTCGCCTCCCTCAGGGTGCCGACTTACACTGCTGAAGACCTTGGCTACGGACCATTGCACCCGGACGCCATGCTAAGTCCGCGCGTCGCGCCTCAGATGATCGGTCTTGGATTGCTCGAGGCCATCCCGGCGGCCGACATTATGGCCTTGGCGGATCCAAATGACGCAGACGGCGATGGCATTTCAGGCCGCCCGAACGTGGTTTGGTCCGTCGAATATGACCAACCAATGCTTGGCCGCTTCGGTCTGAAGGCGGGAAACCCCACGGTTCGACAGCAATCCGCCGAGGCCTTTGCCGGTGATATCGGCATATCCAGCCCGCTTTTCCCGGCGGCCTGGGGCGAATGCACACCGTCACAGTCAAACTGCCGAAAAGCCCCGCATGGCGATGCCGATGACCGAAGGTTCGAAATCGACGACGTGGGGCTCGATCTGGTCACTTTTTACAGCCGTAATCTGGGGGTACCTGCGCGTCGGAATGTGGATGATCCGCAGGTGCTTCGCGGCAAGGATGTCTTTTTTGAAACCGGCTGCACCTCCTGTCACCAACCCGCGTTCGTGACGCATAGGCTGGACAACCAACCCGAACAAAGCTTCCAGTTGATCTGGCCCTATACAGATATGTTGCTCCACGACATGGGGCCGGGGCTGGCCGACAACCGACCAGAGGCACGCGCGACCGGCATGGAGTGGCGGACGCCGCCATTGTGGGGCATTGGCCTGACAGAAAAGGTATCGGGACACACATACTTCCTGCATGACGGCCGGGCCCGATCGTTATTGGAGGCCGTTCTTTGGCACGGCGGCGAAGCCCAATCGCACAGTGATGCGGTTGTCGACATGCCACCTGGGGATCGCCAAGCCCTGATTAAATTTCTGGAGAGCTTGTGATGCGGTACATATTTCTTGCGACCCTTGTTTTTGCGGCGTCCCCACTCGCGGCAGAGGACCCTGACATTGGGGCAATCGTCGAGAGACATGTCCTTCCCGGCTACGCAACTTTGGCCGCGGAGTCCGCCAATTTGGCGGACAGCGCTGAGGCGGACTGTACCGCCGGGAACCCGACCTTGACGGATGCGTATCACAGCGCTTTTGATGACTGGATCAGCGTCAGCCATTTGCGTTTTGGCCCATCGGAACGCGATGACCGCGCATTCGCTCTGGCCTTCTGGCCGGATCCCAGAGGATCGACGCCGAAAGCGCTCATGGGTCTGATACGCGACGAGGATCCCGTCGTCTTGAATCCAAGCGACTTTGCGACCGTCTCTGTCGCTGCGCGGGGCTTTTATGCATTGGAGTTTCTGCTCTTTGACCCACAGTTTTCCGATGCTGGAAACCCGCCATACCTGTGCAATCTGATCAAGGCTGTGACCGCCGACATTGCAGCCAATGCCGAAGCCATCAGCGACGGCTGGCAAACCGAATACGCGGCGTTGATGTTGAACCCGGGCAACGACACATACCGAACCCAAACTGAGGCTGCGCAACAATTCTTCACCGCTCTTTCGACCGGATTGGAATTTACATCACAAACCCGATTGGCGCGTCCGATGGGCAGCTTCGATCGCCCGCGTCCGAATCGCGCGGAAGCCCGACGTTCGGAACGTTCGCTGCGCCATGTCAGTCTCTCTTTGGAGGGGACACGGGCCCTGGCCATGATGATTTCCAATGGCAACCCGGAGGTTGGCACCGCGTTTGAAGCGGCCCTCCAGCGGGCGGCGGACCTGGACGATCCGGTTTTTGCCGGAGTTGCAGAACCGCGAGGACGTTTTCGTGTCGAGGCGCTCCAGCAAAGCATCGACGGGATCCGCGATTTGCTGGCACTCGAAGTTGGCCCCGATTTGGGGATCGCTGCCGGCTTCAACTCCCTTGACGGCGATTGATGCCAAATCGCAGGTCATTCATCGCCGGAATGCTTGCTGCCGGTTTGGTGCCAAAACCAACCTGGGCAGATGTTGGAAGCCCTGCATTTCTGTCAGCAGGTATGAAACAAGATGGTGCTTACGTACTTTGCGGGTTGAGCGCTGAGGGCCAAATCACCTTCGAGCTTAAGCTGCCCGCGCGCGGCCACGCCGCTGCGGGGCATCCGAAAGTGGCACAAGCTGTGGCCTTTGCCAGGAGACCAGGCACCTATGCCATCGTGTTGGACTGCGTTTCGGGCCGTCAGATTGCACGTCTTTCGGCCCCGCCTGGTCGGCATTTTTATGGCCATGGGGTCTTTTCGGCGGATGGAGATTTGCTGTTTACCACCGAGAATGAATTTGAAGCCGCACGTGGTCGCATTGGCGTGTGGAATGCCCAAAACGACTACGAACGCATTGGCGAATTCTCATCGGGCGGAATTGGCCCCCACGACATCAAACTGATGCCCGACGAGAGGTCTCTTGTTGTGGCAAATGGCGGGATCGAGACGCATCCTGAGACCGGGCGCACCAAGCTCAACCTTCCAACCATGCAATCAAACCTCAGCTACGTCAGTTTGGACGGTGAACTGCTCGAACAACTGCGCTTAGACCGTGACCAGCAAAAGAATTCAATCAGGCACCTGGCCGTATCCGGTCAAGGTGCCGTGGCATTTGCCATGCAGTGGCAAGGGGATCTCGCCGCGGATCTTCCGTTGCTGGGTCTCCACCAAGCCAGGTCCGGACACTTGGAACTGGCCGAGCAGGCCTCCGTTCGTCGCCTCAACGGATACCTGGGCAGTGTTGCTGTTGCCAAGGATGGGTTGCATGTCGCGGCAACCTCGCCGCGGGCGGGTGTTGTGCAGAATTTCGCAGGCGTTGCGTTAGTAGGTGAGACGTCGCTGACAGATGTCTGCGGCGTTGCCGCGACAAATGCAGGTTTCATCGTCACGTCAGGCCAAGGTTTGGTCCGTCACCTATCAGGCCAGACGAAGTCCCATAATATCGCTTGGGACAACCATCTGATCGCGATTTGAATAGTGTTTGTAGAAGGACATTTTCGAGACTCGAGCGGAAGTCTTGTGGCGCATGAAAACTGTTCAATATTAAATACTTATAGGAATGTCTTCTCAGATAACTAGTCCGATGCAAGCTGCCGGCACCTTAGCGCTCGAGCGATTTCGCTCTACGACACCGGATTCGGTTTTGATCCATCTCCCTGCGCTACAACCACAAGATTGCGATTTCTACTGAGTCACACTGCAGATGAGACAAATCCAGCCAAATGCCTAATATCTTGTGTTCGCACGCGCCGCCCCTGCCCCAGCGCGGCGTCCAAACACCGCCCCAGATGTCAGGCCGGAGCCGCCAGGATAGCCATTGTAAAATACTCCGCCTGTGAGCTCTCCGCAGGCGTAGAGGCCAGGGATCGGGGCATTCTGTGTGTCGAGAACACCGCCGCTGCCATCAACCTTCAAACCGCCATAGGTAAAGGTTATTCCCCCGGTTACCGGGTAGGCTCGAAACGGTCCCTGATCCAGTTTTTGCGCCCAGTTGGATTTAGCAAGTGAGAGCCCAATGGTCCCTTTGCCGTCCAGAATTGTCGGGTCAAATGCTGTGCTGTCATCGACCGACGCATTATATTCGTCAAGCGTTTCGCGCGCGCTTTGCTGGTCAACGCCGTCCAAACGTTCGACCAGCGCATCCAGCGTTTCGGCTTCAACGAAATGAGCGTCATGGAAACTGTATTCGCCATATAAAAGATCGAACACCTTTGAGTCGAAGATCTGCCAGGCGAAGTGGTTTGGCTGTTCCATGATCGCAGCCCCAAACTGGGCGTAGGTATAATTTCGGAAATTAATACCTTCATCCACAAATCGTTGGCCATCGGCATTCAGCATCACGCCCAGAAAGTAACAGATCTTGCGGTAATTCTTGCGTTCTCCCGGTGGCAGATCAAGATTGCCGAAATCGGCCATGTGAAGGTCCATGGGCGTGGCATGGCAGCCACCGTAGAAACCGTATTCCTGAGCGTTCAGATTGCCGGCCATCACAAGACCGTCACCGGTATTATAAGGTGTGCCACGCACTTTCGCCTTGTCCCAATCAGGTCCAATATGGCGTTGACGCAGCTCGGCACTGGCCTCAAAACCACCACAAGCCAAGATGACGGCATCGGCGGAGATGATCTCTCCAGTTTGAGTAACGACACCGGACACACGGCCCTTTGCAGTGGTAAGGTCGCTCACGGCGCAGCCGTAGCGGATTTCTCCGCCCATACGCTGGAACGCTGCAAGTTCCTGGTCAAATAAGCCGACGCCTTCATGCTCTGCCGCCAGTGTCAGACCGCCCCAAAAGACGTGGCGACCGTCTTTCTCAAAACTTTGACGGGAATAGATTGGTTCAAACTTCACATCGTGCGAGCTGAGCCATTTTAACGTCTCATAACTTTGCGAGATGAGCGCCTGTTGTTCGACGCTCAGGGGACGCCCATCGTTGAAGTCAAGCAGATCTTCACCGAATTTCTCCTCCGTGTAGCTGCCGAAATCAGTCTTCGCGAGGCGCGGGTCGTCGGGGTCGCGCAACAGTGGCATCAGATCGTCACCGGACTGATATGCAAAGCGCATCGCACCGGCGGTGTATTTCGTGTTGCCACCCGCTAGTGCTTCATCGGCCTTTTCGAGCATCAGAACATCGGCCCCAGCCTCCAACGCAGCGATCCCGGCACAAAGGGCTGCATTACCGGATCCAGCAATTACGACTTTTCTCATGGGTTCCAAACCTCTGGGTTGATCATATGAATCGGTGCGTTCTCGGCATAGGCGTTGATTTGATCAAAGATATCAGAGAATTGGAGATCAAATTCATCCTCGGTGACATACCCGATATGGGGTGTCGGCAGGACATTTTGCGCCATAAGAAGCGGATGATGCGGGTCTAAAAGCGGCTCGGTTTCGAACACGTCAATGGCCGCAAATATGCGACCCTTCGCGGCCTCGTCTTCCAAAATGCCCGGGGCCACCAATCCCGACCGAGAGGTGTTTACAAACAAGCTGCGCGGCCGAAGGGCGGCCAGATCAGCAGCTGTAATAATGCCTTTGGTGGAGGGTTTCAGACGCACATGCAGGCTGACGATGTCCGAGGTTTCAAAAAACGCCTGACGCGAGGGCGCGACATTTGCGCCATCTGCTTCGGCCCGCGCGCGCCCCTCGTCAGACGACCACCATTGCACCTTCAGGCCAATCGCCTCGGCATAGCTAGCGACTGCGCGTCCGATCCGTCCATAGCCGTAAAGTCCAAGCGTGCGTCCGCGCAATGTGCGCCCAACGCCCGCTTGCCACTGCCCTGCCCGGATTGCAGCGGCCTGCTGCGGGATTTGACGGTAACTTGCCAGGATCAAGGCCAGCGTATGCTCGGCCGCGGCGTAAGACGGTGTATCGGAATGCATGTTCGAGCAGAGTAAAACGCCGTTCTTCGTGCATGCGGGGACGTCGATATGCGGATAAACGCTGCGCTGTGAGATCAATTTGAGATTGGGGAGCTGGGCGAGTAGCTCTGCGGTGATCCGGGTGCGTTCTCGGAACAAAACAAGCGCCTGTGCGTCGTGCAATCGAGCTACAAGAGTTGCCGTATCAGAGACATGGTCCGTCCAGACCGTCACTTCATGTCCTTCAAGCTTGCCAAAACAAGGCAATCCGCCCAGCGTGTCAAACCAATCGTCGAGAATGTGAACTTTCATCTGCTCTCGACACCGGCCTGAGGTGTCGGTGAGCGCGGTGTTGGTACGAAAACAAAATCATCGAGTGATCGGATTGCAGCTAAGACCTTTTGGCGTTCGGCCAAAAGGTGATTGAACTGTGCGTCACAGCCCGCGATTGGCGCTGGGTAGCTGGAGATCTCTTCCTGAATCAATTGCCGGGCCCGAGCCAGCTCAGAGCGCGCGGCAATGACACAGTATTCATAAGAATCAGTCATGGTCACCTCCATCCTCTTTATGTATACCGTAGTATACAATAAAAATCTGACGTCAACTCCCGGCCCAGATCGCGCCTGGAATAAAGACCTCCCCCGAGGCGAGTTTACGGGCTGTTCGCACCAGACCCGCAGATTTGACGGCAAACCCGACATCAGAGACTTCGTAATCGACCAACACGTCGATCTCGCCCGATGGGTGTTCCAGAACGATTCGCGCTGGGTTTTCGTTCGGGACAGCAACCTCAACCACGGTACCGGGGGCCAAAACGCAGCAGGCAAGACACTGTGCACCGGTCACAGCCATTGTCGGATGGGTGCTCCATGGCATGAAGTAGCGTACGGCGACCGTACCACCCGCGCGTGGGGGCGCTACGATGCCAAATTTTGGCGTTACAGATTTTGACACATCTCCCATACCCATCAGCGCGCCTGCCTTGAGGCGAACAGCCTCCATCCGGTCAAAGAAATCTCGGTTTTCGTCGAGCTCAGGCGCAGATTCATAGCCCGTGAGGCCGAAGGCTTCGGCGCGGGCGATGACCATTGGCATAGCAACGTCCATGCAGGTGACCTCAATCCCGTCGATCTCGTCGATGAGCTGTCCGCTTGGAAGAAAGGCTCCAGTCGCACCACCGACGGTTTCCATGAATTGCAACGCAACTGGTGCGGCTGTCCCGGGAACACCATCAATCTGCGCAGACCCCTCATACTGAACCTGGGCCTTGGGCGTCTGAACAGTTGCAGACACTTTCGCGCCCGTGTTCACCGCGCGGATCTTGACCTGAGTTTCGCCCTCTTCGGGGTCGATGAGACCCATTTCGATCGCAGCAGGTCCAACACCGGACAGGATGTTTCCACATGTTGGTTTGAAATCGACAAGGCGATCTTCGACGCTCACCTGCGCGAAAAAGTAGTCGATATCGGCCCACGCATCCTGAGACTTTGACAGCATCGCGACTTTTGTTGTCACCGCTGCGCCCCCGCCAATCCCATCAATGTTCAACGCATGTCCGGAGCCCAGCATTGCAATCAATACATCGGCCAGTTTTTCGAGATCTTCGGGCAGGTCTGCCCTGTTCAAATACGGACCCCGAGACGTACCGCCGCGCATGAACAGGAACGGGATCGCCGTTTGCGTCATGTCAGCGGCCAAGGCAAATCAACATATTCTTGCAGCAAGCCGGGTGGGAAATCTCGGTTCAACAAGCCCGCCATGAGACACATGAACGCGATGCCTGCCGCGGTGTACCCGGCCGCAAAAGTTGTCGAGAGTCCAGCGCGGATCTTCAGAAAGCTGAAGAGGAATATGGCCAGGGCCAATATGAACCCGAGCAACGATGTTAGGATCAGAAGTGCCGCAAACCAGGCAAGCGTTGGCCAAAGCCCGTGCGTGGCCTCTGCATCATCGCCCTCTTTCTCCCGATCCGCAAAAATCGTGTCAGTCTCGGGTTTGAGCATCATCCGGATGATCAAAATCACGCAGCCCGCAAGGCAGACCCCTGCGACAAACATCGGGAATGTCCGGTCGCGGCTGAAGCTTGGGATCGAGGCTGCATCATAAAATGCGTAGGCGATATAGCCGGTGATCACCAATAGGAACAGGAACGGCGCGCGCTTTGAGCCTGACTTAACGTCGCCCTCTGCCATGATGTTCTTGGCTTGCCGCAGGCCGATCACGACGGACAAAACGGTCACGATCAAAAGTACGATGACGATGGGCGAGAAGATGTACTCCAACCCCTCCTCCATGCCCTTTCGGAACCGCGATTGGGCGATTTGCAAGGCCTGGTTCGCGTAAGTCTCCGCCGGGTTGGACAGCACGAACCCGATCAAGAACGCTGGTCGTGACCAATCGAAACGGCGCATCAAAATGCCCAGGAACCCAATAGCAAACAGTGCCACCAGATCCATCAGGTTCTGGCCCGACTGGAACGCCGCAAAACTGATAATCATGAACAAAAACGGGGCAAGAAGTGCAAAACGGATCGTCGTGAGTTTCGCAATGCCCCCCGAAGCCGCGATGCAAATCAGCGTACCGACGACGTTGGCCAGCGCCAGCAACCAAACGATCGAGTAGGTAATGTCGAGGTTATTCTTAAGCATGGCCGGGCCAACTTCGATTTGACCCGATCCCAACAAAGCAATCGCCCCGATGAAGATCGCCATCGACCCGGACCCGGGGATACCGAAAAGCAGCGTTGGGACGAGGCCCCCACCCTCTTTGGCGTTGTTCGAGCTTTCCGGCCCGATCACACCGCGCACTTCGCCATTGCCAAAATTCGATTTGTCTTTCGTGGTTTGGACAGAGTGACCGTAGGCGATCCAATCGACAACGGACCCGCCTAAGCCAGGGATCACTCCCACAACGACGCCGATGATCGAGCATCTGACCGACAGCCAGATATTGGCAAACCAATCCTTCACACCATCAAGCCAGCCTCCACCCAAGGCCTGCTCTTTTGCGATCGCCCTGTCTTGGCGTAGCAGCGAGATGATCTCGGGGATCGCGAAGATACCGAGGCCCACAATCACCAGTTTCAAGCCGTCCGTAAGATACGGAAAGTCGTAAGATGACATGCGCAGATCACCCGACGAGGCCCCCTCGCCAATGGTTCCGATCAACATGCCAAGACCGGCTGCAACCAGCCCCTTGATTGCAACCCGGCCTGCCAGAATGCCGACCATCGACAGGCCGAAAATCGTGATCATCAACAGCTCTGGTGTGCGGAACTCCAGAACAATCGGCCGGGCCACAAGAATGAACACGGTTAGGAAGGACGCACCCACAAGCCCGCCAAACAGCGAGGATGCAAAAGCTGCCGACAACGCACGCGCGGCCTGACCGCGCTTTGCCATGGGAAAGCCGTCAAGAACTGTAGCTTGCGATGCAGAAGATCCAGGAATGCCCATCAAGACGGACGCAAACGTATCCGAGGTCGGCACGACGGCAACCATACCCACCATCAACGCAAGGCCCAGGATCGGATCCATGCCAAACATAAACGGCAGAAGAAGCGAAAGCCCAGCGATGCCGCCAAGCCCGGGAAAAACGCCAACGCACAGCCCCATAACAACCCCAAGGACTAGGTACCCCAGCACGACCGGTTGCAAAATTAGGCCCCACGCGTCACCGAGTGCAGGAAGGGCAGTGGCTAGAATTTCCATAAGAATACCCCCGCTTTGCTTGATCAAATGCCCCGCCAAGAAGACGGGGCATTCGGAAAGCAAAACTTACTTCAGAGTAACGCCGTAGCGCTCTTCCAGCCAACCAACGACGAAGTCCTTGGCGGCTTGCGGTACTTCTGTTCCGCTTTTGAGCGCACCGGCGGCCTCAGCCCCGGTCATTTGCGGGTAGACACCCAGACGGCCCGAGGAGATTTCGGCGAAATCGGCACGGGCTTTTACGGCCTCAAACGCCTCGGTGTAGGTCGCGATCGCAGCCTCAGACGCGCCGTTGGGCAAGAACACCATTTTTTGCGCCGGGAAACCTGCGATAAAGAAGGCTTTCCACGCGTCCCACTGCTCACCAGAGGTTTCACAACCGGCGGTTGCGTCGCAAACTTCTTTGAAAGTAGGCATGTCAGGGAATGTCGGGTCGCGCACGATATTGCCGGCTTCATCCAAAGCGCCCCAGCTCATCATCGGGACAGCCGTGCCAGCCTCAACCAGAGGTGTAACGCCTTTGAGGTATGACGACGAGGTTTGGTAATCGATATTGGCCTCGCCGCGCTCAAACATCAGACGTCCATCTCCGCGTCCTTTGATGCCGAAAACGGGCTCGACATTGAGACCCAGCATTTCCCAAGCCAGAAGCGGAACGAGGTCAAGACGGGTCGCACCTTGAGAGCCATAGATAAAGTCTTCGCCCTGCAACGCAGAGGCATCGAGACCGTTCATTTTTTCCGCAATGTCAGGCGGGAAATAAGCAACACCGCCGGTGCCCGATGCCAAAACAACATTCCAATCGGCATAGTTATATTTCACCCGTGGATCGCCAAGCAGGAATGGGAACTGCGTCGAGCCTGAAGAGCCGAAAATTAGCGTGCCTTCGCTGTCTGCAAACTTCTGATCCTGGAAGAAATTAGCCCCTTTCGTTGAGCCTGCACCTGGCATGAACTTCACGACGACGGTTGGCTGACCGGGCAGAGCTTCAGACAAAAGCGGTGCATAGAAATTGGCCCATTTGGCCGAGCCGCCAGTCTCGGAGAATGGGATGATCCATTCAACGGTCTTACCGCTGAGATCCATGGCATGGCCGTCAGCAGCGGCCTGCGTGGCGAAGGTCGCAGCGGCCGCAGCCACAAGGCTATAGGCCACACGACGTGTGGTGTTGAGAATTGACATATGTTCCTCCCTAGGATGCGATCGCTCCCTCCCAGAAGCGACCAAAATCAGAATCACCGGACCGTCCGAGCCCGGTTGATGTCTTCACCGTGACCTGCGAACCTTGCATGAAACTTTCGGACGCCAAAAAAGATGCGCATCACACTCGTTGAAGACAATGTCGGCCTTGCCAGGGGGATCGCCTATCGCCTGGAGGATGCCGGACATGCAGTGGATATGCTGCATGATGGCGAGGCAGCAGACCAGTTTTTGAAGGAGGACCCGTCCGATCTCATCATCCTCGACATCAACCTGCCGGGGCGCGATGGGTTGAGCCTGCTCAAAGACCTACGCGCGCGCAATGACATGCGACCTGTCATTTTGTTAACCGCGCGAGCGGAGACGGAAGATCGGGTCATAGGTCTGGACGCGGGCGCAGATGACTATCTGATCAAACCGTTCGAGATGGCGGAGCTGGAAGCGCGCGTGCGCGCCTTGTCCCGCAGACGAGCCACACCGCAACGTTCGTTGATGTCAATTGGCACGCTGCAGTTTGATCCGGCAGCGCGCCAGTTGTTTCACCAAGATGTCCCGCTGGATGTGCCCCGCCGCGAGCTTGCGGTCTTTGAGTGTCTGTTGTCGTCCGAAGGGCGCCTGGTCTCCAAAACTGCGCTGTTGGATTACGCCTACGGGGTGGGTGCCGATGTCGAAGAACGGGTGATCGAAGTTTACGTCTCGCGATTGCGCTCACGTCTCAAGGCGTTCGGCGTGACGATCAAGGCGCAACGCGGGCTCGGCTATCAGCTTTTGGCGGGCGAGGCCCCATGAAAGCTCAATCGCTGCGCACAAGATTGATCTTTATCATTCTGACACCGCTGTTGATCGTCGCCGTTGTCTCGGCCGCCTGGCAGTTTCGAAACACCACATTGCGGGCGCAAAGCATCTTCGACCGAGGCCTACTGTCCGCCGCTTTGGCGATCTCGCGCGATGTCGCGCTGTCTGGGGGCGATGCGCTGAGCCCGGCCACACGCGGGCTGATCAGTGATACATCCGGCGGTGAGCTTTTCTATCATGTCTTCGCGCCCGACGGGGTGTTTGTAACGGGATACGCAACCCCCCCTGCCCGGCCTGTTGGGACTTCGCAGACGCCGACGGAACCGCTGTACTATGACGCGGTCTATCAAGGGCGCCCTGTTCGGGTTTTGCGGTTTCAAGACGCTGCGACCGTAGACGGTGTGACCGGGCTATTCTCGATTTCGGTTTGGCAAGACATGCAGGTCCGCACCAGCTTTGTTCGCGATGTGGTCGCACGCGCGGTCGCGGTCATTGCCTTGTTGCTGTTGTCGGTTGCCCTGATCGTTTGGTTCGGCGTCGGTCTGGGTCTGCGCCCGCTCTTGGACCTTCAAGATGCAATCGGGCGACGCACGGCGAGCGATCTCGACCCGATCCGACGTCACGTCCCCGCCGAAGTTCAAGGGGTCGTGGAGACGCTGAACAATTTGCTGGACCGCGTCTCCCGGCGGATCAGCTCAAAGGACGAATTTATCTCCAACGCGGCACATCAGCTGCGCAACCCCATAGCCGGCGTGCTGGCGCTGGCCGAGGCTGTCGAGCACGCGCCGACACCTCAGGCGGCAAAAAAACGCAGCGCCGAACTTGTGACCGCAGCCCGCGAGGCGACGCATCTGACAAATCAGTTGTTGTCTTATGAACGGGTGCGCGGCTCGGACATTAGTGACACCAGCAAACCAATTCCCATCTCGACTTTGATCGATACGGTTACAGAGCGATTTCACAACGAAAATGCGTTGCGCTCAAATAACATCACGGTCAACGCGCAGATCGGTACGGAGCCCCTTGAGATCCTCGGCGATGAGGTGATGTTGCAGGAGGCGTTTCTCAATCTGCTGAGCAACGCAGCCATCCATGGCGGGCCTGACATTTCAAAGATCGACATCGCGGTTGAGCGTCAAAATGGCAATGCGCAGATCCGAATAGAAGATGACGGGGTCGGGATTGCACCGGAGCACCGTATCCTGGCGATCGGTCGCTTCAGTCAGGCAAATTCAGGACCCGGAACCGGCCTTGGGCTGCCCATCGCGAGCCGCGTGATGGCAAATCACGGCGGTCATCTGGCTATCGGAGAAAGCGACACCGGTGCGCGTATTGAAATTAGCCTGCCCGTGCGAGCCTGAACCCGGGTGCTGGTTCCATTCGACACATCGCGAAATATTGCGGCGAAGGCTCTCCGGCGCGACATAATTCAAAATCACATCGCATACTGCCATCTTTGGGGGCTCAACCTCGACTGCTTGGAGTCTGCTTTTGGTCCGAAGCTCCATGATTTCAGCCGTTGATGGGAATGTCCGATTTTTGGGCTTCTCGAACGCAAAGGGGAGCAGCCATAGAACTGCTTCTCGCCTTAAGCTTGCTAAGTTGAGGGTCAAACTCAATCGCGTTCAAAACCCTCCCAGTCATCTGTAAAGATTGCGCCCATGTCCATCTGATATGCGGCGGCTCTCAACTCTTCGGGCACATCACCCCGGAAAATGAACGGTCCGGGGGTCGCGAACTCGACAAGCTGAGGAAAGAACCGGGCTGCGGTTTCGGACAGATGGAACGCCAATGCATCCCCGTCTTCAAACACCTCATGGATAACGATTTGATTGCCGGTTTCCGAAACCGCTATTTCGTACGAAATTAAGCCGGGCTCATTGGTCTCAAGCAGCCCGCCAACGGCACCATAGGTCGCAATAAGCCGCTCTTCTTGCCCTTCATGCGCTGTCCACACGTAGGTGAGCGCGATTTCATTTCCGTTATCCGCCAGGGCAGGCGCGGCTATCACGGCGATCATTGTAGCGGCAGCGGTTATCTTCAGGGTTGCGAAGGTCATTGGTCTATCCTTTTCGGTTTGATGATCGTTTGATTCAGCGGTTGAAGCCAACCCGGTGGCTGGCGAACTCGGTAGCAAGCCCCATGGCCTTGGCCGCCTGCTGCATCTCCAAAGGGACATCGCCAAAGAACAGGAAGGCACCTGGCTTTGCCACTTCGAGAAGGCTGGGGAAATGCGGGGCCGCGGTTTCGCTCAAGTGAAAACCCAGTGCATCCGCATCGGCAAAGACGTCGCGTACGTAGAGTGCGTTTTCCTCCTCCGACACGTAGAGCTGTACTTCCAAAGCGCCGGGCTCATTCGCCTGCATGGCATTGGTTACGCCGTCGTAAATGCCTTTCAGCGTATCCAGTTGCCCTGGCTTGGCTGTCCACTTGTAGACGACTGTGACTGCGTTCGTATCCATGATTTCTCTCCTAGGTTTGGTTTCTTATGATCAGTTCGGGTATGGTAACTGATCGTTTACCTTGACAGAGGTAACTGATCGTTTACCATAGAGTCAATAGGAAACTTGAGGACGCCAATGCCCAGCCCAAAAGGATACAAACGCGAAAAGGTTCTTGACCGCGCCATCGAATTATTTCGGCGGCAAGGGTATTCAGCGACCAGCACCGCCGAACTGGCTGATGAGCTGGGGATGAACCGAAAGAGCATGTATGCTGAATTCGGTTCCAAACAGGAGCTCTTCGAAGCAGCGCTTGATCGCTACAGCGAAGTCAATCTGTCCCGCGTACTTGCGCCTATTGAAGCGCCTGAGGCCAATGCGCAGAGCATCCGTGATGCCTTCCTGGGCTACGCATCCGCCAGTGAAACGAAGTTCCGTGGCTTAGGCTGTCTGATGGCAAATACCGCCGTTGAACGCGCCGCATTGGACCCAGGGAGCGCAAAGTATGTCGATGCCTATCTCAACAGATTAACGAAGGGTTTTCGCAACGCTCTGGAAAATGCTCAGAGGGATGGTGATGTCAGCAAACAAGCTGACCTGGATGACCTTGCCGCCCATTTTGTGAATTCGGTGGTAGGCATTTCTGCGCTGCTCCGAGCGAAAGCAACGCCAGATCAAATGTACGCGGCAGGCCGTGGCGCAACCAGTATGATACGTGCGCACTGATCTGCCGAAACTCAAAGCCGCCGGTCGCCTGGGCAGGTTCAACGGCAACAAAGTTCGTGAGCCGGGCATGGCTGGGCGCAAGAAGCCGAGCGCGAATGCCAAAGGCCGGCCTGCGCATCCACACGCTGCATTTCCGACCGTCCTTGGCACCGGGCCGCAGCTTCAGTCACCATTTGCGCGATCGCCTGATGAAAACGTGAAACCAAATATCGCATTGCCGGGCTAGTATCTGACGAGTTGTGTCATGCCTCAGGGGTTGTAATGTTTCGCCAAATCTTCGCAAAAGCCATCGCGCTTTGTTTGGCTGCAAGCGCGCTTTGGGCGCAAGACCATGCACCCGTGCCCGACCATGTTGTCACTGAATTTGGTGCGCCGCCTGCGGCCCCAGAGGGCCCGTTGACACCGAGTGTGGCCGAAGCATTGGAAGCTGTTTTGGCGATCGCTGTGAACCAGTCAGAGTGGGATGCAGAAAATACAGGGTCTTTTGAAACAGTGTCACAGTCTAATGATCCCCGGCTGGTTTGGACACTCACCGATATGCAACGTTTCGCGTGGCGTCCAGAATTCCATACAGCGCTGACACAAGTTGCCGGAACACTGCTTAGCACGCCGTTTGAAGGCAGTCGGCAACGTGCGGAAATTATCAACAAGATGATCGCTTGGGAAATACCTGCTTACCCTGGCTACTTGGCCAACAAACGCAGGGTCTTCACCAATTATGTACCTGGTTGGGAGCAGATTTTTGTAGATGGTGACATCGCATGGCAGCTCGTTGATTGGGGCGGAGTGAGCATTGACGCGCGGCCCTATGACATGACCGATGAGGTGTGCCATTGCATTCCTGCGGTTGACAATCCAACGGTTACCTCTGCCGCCGAGGCGACCTGGCTGGCGGACGATGACATCGTCTTTGGCGTTGTGGTGAACGGCGAAGCGCGCGCATATCCGCGCCAGATCATGGAAGTCCGGGAAATGGTAAATGACTCGCTGGGCGGCCGAGATCTTGGAATTCCTTATTGCACGCTGTGCGGGTCTGCGCAGGCCTATTTCACCGATAGGATGCCTCCTGGTGTGAAAAGACCAATATTGCGCACGTCTGGCCTCCTGATCCGCTCAAACAAAGTTATGTATGACGTCGAAACCAATTCAGTATTCGACACATTCCAGGGCAAAGCAGTCACAGGACCTTTGGCCGCCATTGGACTTCAATTGAACCAAACGACTGTAGTTACCTCGGATTGGCACACTTGGCGGGCGACATACCCAGATACGACAGTTTTGAGCGAGGATCTGGCCCTGGGCCGTGACTACAACCTGCGCGAGACGCGCGATGCAAATGGCCCGATCTTTCCCGTGGGTGACGTCGATCCGCGGCTGCCAGTACACGAAGACATTGTAGGTACCATCGGGCATGATGGAACACCGATTGCCTTTCCACGAGCAACCGCCGTTGCCGCACTGACATCGGGAAAAGAGGTATTTTTTCAGGGTGTTAAGCTAGAACTTTCCGCCGGCGGCGTACAAGCAATCGGTCCTGATGGCCAGCATCTTGCGACCCATCAAGCGTTTTGGTTTGCCTGGTCTCAATTCCACCCAACGACGATTTTGTGGGGCGAGTGAAGCCAGGTGCAAATTTTGGGAGCAGCATGCAGCGACCGTATCAGCAGCCATTCGACGACGGCGTTCGCGTCAATTTCAATTGGGCCGACGAAGCGCAAGCACCAGGCGTTTTACAGACTTTGAATATCAATTAGGGGCTTGTTTTCCGGTATCAGATGCAAGCGGCGCAAAACCCTGAGCGACCTCGCAGGCCTTGCGCGCACTACTTGAGCGGCACTGCGGCCACCTGAGAACAAAGTTGGGCTTGCGTTTGCTGCGGCGCAGCGTAATTTCTAACCATGCCATCGCCAATGACAATTGACTATGACTCCGTTGCGCACACGCCCTTAGAGGACGCGCAAGGGTTAGTCGTCGGTTGCTTTATGACCTCCGTGGGGCTTGTATTTTTGACCCATCTTGGATTGCTCACCGGACAAACAGCAGGCATTGCCTTGCTTACGGCTTACTCGTTTGGCTGGTCCTTCGGCTTGGTTTTCTTCGTGATCAACCTGCCATTTTACGTTTTTGCCTATCTACGGCTTGGTCTTGAGTTCACTTTGAAAAGCATCTTTTGCGTGACCGCCGTCTCTATTCTGTCCGATACGCTGCCGGTTTTCATGGTCTTTGAAAGCCTCAATGTGGTTGTCGGCACACTTGTGTTCGGGGTGAGCGTCGGACTTGGCCTTTTGGCCTGTTTTCGGCATAAAGGCTCACTCGGAGGATTGGGTGTGCTGGCGCTGGTTATTCAGGACAGTACCGGTTTCAAGGCGGGCTATACGCAGCTTCTGGTCGATGCAGCCATATTCGCAGTGGCTATTTTCATGTTCCCAACCTCAGTGGTCGCCTACTCCTTGCTGGGTGCCGTCGTGCTCAACAGCGTGATTGCCTTTAACCATCGACGGGATCGATATGTTGTGCCCTAGGGTCGCGCGCCAGCCCCTCTGATAGATTTAGGCCGACAGTCCTAGTGGGGGTGATCTTGCTCACCGGAGCTTCGCGAAGCTCAAGCCCACAAGGCGGCCCTCCAATCATCACACCGCGTTTGTCATGCCACGCTCTTGCCATGATGGCGCGCTATCTGGCAGGCATGTTTCTCTTCAACACACCCTATCGGCTCTTTCTTTTTGCTTGCCTAACGCTGCTGCTGATTGGCTGCTGTTTCTGGATCAGGTTGATCAACATGCCCATTCTGGACGCGCTTGAGGCACGTGGGGAAAACACGCGGGCCGAAGTGACTTGGGTGGGCGAGCCCTATTGGGTCTGGCAACGCGGAAACTACAGCCGCGGGGGTTGGCGCGTCGACATGGTTTACAAATATCGTACGCGAGCGGGCGCGGTCATCGAGGACAGGAAAACTCTCGTCAAACAGAATGCAAAGAACCTCAAACCGGGCTACAGATTTGAGGTTGTTTATCTGCCCGATGACCCGACAACCCACGACAGCCAACTCGGCAATGGTTACGCGGGCCCGGGCATGATTTATGCGCTTATCCCGATGATCTTTGTCTGTATCGGCATGACCGTGTTTTATTGGCATCGGCGGCCGCCAGGTTGGGCTGGACCAAAGCTTTGGCCACTCTTGGCGTCGCGGAGCGTCTGAAATCAAACGGTCACGTCTTTCAGGACCGCAAATTCAAGCCTTGCGCGCGACACCAGCTAGGTATTGCGCTAAGATACCGACAAAAGACGGAGACTAGTCCCTATGGCCAGAGAGAAACAAAGCACTGCATGGCCTCTTCCGAAATTCTATTTCTCAGTGGACATCGAAGATCTGGGCACCGACCTGCCGTTTCAGGAGGTCACAGGTCTCGAAACAGAAACACAAGTCATTGAATACAGGTCGGGAAACTCCAAGGTCTTCAGCACAATCAAAATGCCAGGGCGCGTCAAGACCAGTAATGTGACCCTAAAGAAAGGCGTTTTCGTCAAGGATAACAAATTCTTCGATTGGCTCAGCCAAATAAAGATTAACACGATCAAGCGCTCCCACGTGACCATCAAGCTGATGGACGAAAGTGGTGACCCTACGATGATTTGGACGCTTGAGAATGCCTGGCCCACCAAGGTCACCGGCACTGACTTGAAGTCAGACGGCAATGAGATTGCTGTGGAAGCTATTGAAATAAATTACGAAAAACTGACTATTGCGAACCGGTAGAAGTAAATTCGGGTCCGAAAGGAACCGGAACCTTCGGACCACATTGTGGGAATGAAGTCCGAAAGACTCCGGCCACAGATGCCAAATTGACCCGCGTTAGCTGTCGTCGTTGCGTGGCCAGACTTGGGGAAACCAATCCTCTCGCAGTCTTTGCCCCTGTTGCATATCGTGGCCGGGGAATGGTGGAGAAGTCGGGCCAGGACGCTGCGTGTAACGCGCGTCGTCGCCAACCAATCTGAGCGAAAAGGCCCGTCGCCGCGCGTTCGTTTCATTGCCGCGTGCGCCATGCAGAATATTGTAGTTGAACGCCACGGCATCACCAGGCTCCATCTCCCATTCCAAAATGGTCATGGCCTCCGCCTCCGGGTCCGGTACAGGCATGTAATCGTCGTCGTTGGGATAAAATGAAGTTTCAGCCAACCAGCGCGTAGGCAACACCGGTTTCGGCCACAAATGGCTGCCTGCAACGCAGCGCAAACTTGCATCTGTTACACGGTCCAACGGCGACCAGAAGCTGATTGTCTGCCGTCCATCCACGAAATAATACGGACCATCGGAATGCCAAGGCGTGGGTTTTGAGGTTCCCGGCTCCTTGACCAATACGTGATCGTGGAAAAGTTGCACCGCGTGACTTTGCATCAGATTTGCCGCGACCTCCGCTGCCGGGCTGCTTTCGACCACCTGCTGAAACTCAGGGATGCGTTGCCAATTGCAATAGTCGTCGAAGAATCGGCCGGTCTCATGCGCCTTCAGATTCTCAGCCGCATATGGCCCAGGATGGTCCATATTGCGCTGCACCCCGGCCCGCAACGTCTCGACATGATCTTTAAACAGGCCGCGCACAAGAACAACGCCGTCGCGCTGAAAAGTGTCGATGTCGGACTGGCGAATAAGAGGATGCATGGCGGCAGCTTAGTAAAAGGATCAGTCCTGACAATCAAAATTGATGCGTCTTGCCGTTCTAAAGCCCGGCTTTGGCGCGCAGCTTCTGACTGGCGGCTGAATACGGAAAGGCAATAGGGGCACCGGATCTGCGCGCCGAGTGCCGCATCGCAGCTAGATATTCAACGTCCGTTAACGCCTCTGCCGCGCTGTAGTCTGGAACACCGCCGTATAGGACTGCATCGCGCATACCGCGCATCAGGCGGGCAACTGCGATCTGATGATCGGTCAAAGCATAATCCGCGAGATCATTGGTCCAGGTGACCCGCCCCAAAGGCGTCTCCAGCCAAAGTGAGTTAGTCTTGCCGTCGATCTGATCGCGTTCAATCTGTGACTGGAAGACCGCGCCATCGTCACCAGAGGTGATCAACCCACGTGAAGATAGTGTGCCCGCTGTCCCCACGACCTCGATCGTGCCCTCTGGTCGCTTTGGTGATCTCGCATAGGTTGCTGAATAATTATAGTTGATCAGACTGTTGTCTCGGTTCTGAATTGCCCCAACCAACCAGTTTTCGTCTGCGTCAATCCGAGAATGCACGGCGCTTGCCAAACGCGGGCTCCGATCTGGGCCCAAAAGCGCCCTGAGAACGGCCAGACCGTGGTAGTCATAAAGCGAGAAATTGTTGCTTACGGCGACGGGCGTTCCGATCACACCAAGCGCAATAACCTTCTTCCAGAGCTGAATCTCTGGCAGCAATGGAAACTGCTCGGCAACGCCAACCATCACTTTAGATTTATTGATTTTTTTTAGTAGTTTTCGGCCTTTCCAATCGCTCCATGCAATCGGTGTTTCAAGTAAAAGAGGCACCCGAAGCGACAGCGCTTTGGGGTAGATCTGATCGATTTTGTCTCCGGGAACAGAGACCACAAGAAAGTCCGGATTGCGGTCTTTGACAAAACCTTCAAGGTCGGTGGTTCCGCCCCATCCCATCGCTTCGAATTTCTTGGCTGTATCTGAGGTTCGCGTCACCACACCGGCCACTTCGAAGGCTTCTCCCAAAGCCTCTAAAACAGGTGAATAGACGTTGGTGACGCGATCTCCGCCGCCGATGAACCCGACCCGAACGGGTGCTTTTTGGCGCACGGTGGCTGAGGCCACGCTGCGGCTGAGTTCTAATTTCAACCGCTCCGCCAAACGAACGCTCAAGGCTACAAGCATCTGCGTCGGATTTGCGAAGCCCGGTGTAGAAAACACCGAGCCACCAGCCACGTAAAGCGCATCGACCCCATGCACTTTGCAATTGGCATCGACCACCCCCCGACGGGGATCATCCGACATCCGGGTCGAGCACATCGGGTGGGACCGATCCGCCAACGCGTCCTTCCATGCCTGAAATCCGTCATCAAGCCAGGCTGGCCTTTCCGGAGCCTCATAACCCAGGCGGTCAATCTCAGTATAAAGTATCTCGGAAGCGCGCAACGCAGTCCTAAACTCCGCTTCCGAGACTCGCCAGTCGATCTTCGATATGTGTTGGCCCAAAGCATCTGTTTGCTCTGACAAAGACACGCGGCTTTCTGGGTCTAACTGTTGTTCGACGAAGCACCCAATCACAGCAACCGAGGGTCGATCTAAGGGGACTGTGTTGGCGAAATATCTGTCCTTCGCGGCTCGCGCCAGATCCACGGGGGACAGCAACCCAGCCAGGATGTCGGCCCGCGTTTCTTTGCCCAACCCTCCCGATTTCAACCCGCGCGCACCACGTGCCAGTGTGGTCAACGCGTTTCTATCACCGCCAACCTCCACGTAGGTAAAGGCTGCATTCAGCAGTTTCTCTCGCGCTTGCACATCCGGCGAAAGACGCGGCCCAAGTTTGTGAATATGACCGCGCCCATGTGCCGGGTGCCACCGACTGCCCAACCTGCGTCGCAGCGCGCCGCCCCGCCCGTTTCGGTAATTCGCAACCGGGGCGCTTGGGTGATCTGTAAGGTAGCGCCCGACTTGATCGTGAGCGTTGCCCAACCCATTGGGGGCTGAAGCGCGTGAGGCCAAAAGCAGACGCGCGTTTTCGATACCGCCGCACGCGACAACAATTGCGCGCGCCGACATTTCCAGTTCGCGTTGGTCAAAGCGCTTGATCCGGACCCCTTCTGCTTTTGTGCCGGTCGGATTCGCCAGAACCTCGACGACAGTCGCATCTGTGAACAGCTGCACATTGTCGCTTGCCGCGATCGCATCGACCAGATTGGCCCCAAAATCCATCGCATTGGACCCGACGTGATGGACAAAGTCCTCAAACAGATCTTCGCTGATCTCATAATCTGGCTGCCCTTTTAACAAAGGGCTTTCGTGGCGCGTGTTTCGACTGATTTGAAAGGCGACTTGGCTAAGCATCTCGCGATCCCAGGGCGGATCGTCAAATGGCTTCCAAAGCTCTCGCGCCATCTTCTCGGTTGCGATGGTTTCCTTGATGCCCAAATAGGCCCCTGCCCGGTTGAAATAGGGCTTGAGCGTCGCATGTTCGATTGGCCAGCCCGAGTGCGGCACCCAGTCTCGCGCATGGTAGTCGATCTCTTCAAAAACGCCGCACTGACCGGTCCACAGCTGGCTGGTTCCGCCGATACCCCGACACCTGCTGATTTCAAAAGACTTACGCGAATGTCCAATATTTTCGAATTTATTCAACGCACTGCTGTGAGCGCTTCGGCGTTGGCTTCCGCTTTCCAGAACGGCGATCGCCAAGCCAGTACCCTTGAGTTCATGGGCCAAAGTAAGACCGGCCGGGCCTGAGCCAATGACAATCAGATCAAATTGCTTTGGGGCAGAGTCAAATAAAACACTTGAATCCGAAACAGACATGCGCGCCTCAATTCGTTTACAGGTCGACCCTACCGATTTGGAACCTAGTTACAATCGGATTCAGGCGCGCAAATTCACTGAAATATTGCCAATCGAAGTGTCAAAGGTCAGGTTTTCTCTGCAAGTGAAAGACTGCCATACCCAGGCGCAGGAACCGCTTGCCCTAGTCGCATTTCAGAAGTTCTGTCCTGGTCAGATCGCGTAAAACGCATCAATGAATGCGACGCCGCAAGAGGATCCGCCCTCGCGCCATCGCATCAAAGCTTTGGACGACGCACATCGAAGTCTCGCGTCAGGCGTCGAATTTAGGATACGCTTCAACTGACTCGCAATCCGCGCAGCACAACGCTGTGGCGCGTCGCCAAAAAGGGAGATATCGCGTGAACGTCGCAGCTTTAATCGTCGCCGCCGGGCGCGGAACCCGGCTGGGTGGTGATCGCCCGAAACAATATATCCCAATCGCCGGCCGCTGCGCGTTGCGACGCTCGATCGAGCGGTTTCTCGCACATGACAAAATCACCACGGTGCTTCCGGTGATCCATTCAGATGATCGGCCACTTTTTGACAGCGCGACCAAGGGCCTGCAGGACCATCGCTTTTTGCCGCCGGTTTCTGGGGGCCAGACCCGCGCCGAGACCGCAAAACGCGGGCTCGAGGCCTTAGGCCCGTATAAGCCAGATGTGGTCTTGATTCATGACGCCGCCCGCCCATTCGTGCCCAAGGCCGTCATTTCGCGCGTCATTGATGCCTTGGAGACGGTGGATGGCGCATTCGCGGCGCTGCCTGTTATCGATGCGATGTGGCGCACCGATGAGGGCTTGGCGCAGGCACCCGTTGAGAGAGCTGATCTTTGGCGCGCGCAAACACCACAGGGTTTTCACTTCGAAAAGCTTAAATCTGCGTTTGCGACCGCGCCCAATGATGCAGCTGATGATGTGGCCGTCGCTTGGTCTGCAGGTCTTCGCGTACGCGCCGTTCTGGGCGATGAGGCCAGTTTCAAGATTACGTTTTCGGAGGATCTGAGCCGCGCGAAACAATTTATTGAGCTCTCCAAAAGTGAAGCTTAGGTCGGAAACAATTGTGCGATATCGGTAAGAAAACCACGTTTCTGTTCATGAAATGCGACAAATTGAGCCGCTGTAGTGCCAAAAAGGGCTAGCCAAAGACCGACCATTCGGGGCAAATTACACGAAATGTCATTGTCCTAGTAGGCACATCCTGGGCTACCTTCTTTTCAGGATCACTGGGTTTTCAGTTTCGGAAGGAAAAAAGATATGTTGACCAAGAATTTGATAGCAACCGCCGCCGTGGCTGGCCTTATGGCCTTCCCAGCACCAAAAGCAGAGGCGAATGACGCATTGTTCGGTGCAGCTGCCCTGGGCATTGGCGCATTGATTTACAACGATCAACGGCGCAGAAACGGACAAGTCAGAACTCAACGTTCTGGGATCTCTTCGGCACAACGCCAGCAGAACATGGAAGTTCAACGCGCTCTGAACCACTTCAACTATCCTGTAGGCGGGGTCGATGGAGCCCTTGGCCGTCGGTCTCGCGCAGCGATCGCAAATTACGAACGCGATATGGGCTTTACCGCAGACGGCTACCTAGACGACTACGAGCGTAACTTCCTGACCGGATCTTACGCGCGCGCCCAACAAGCGCAATATGGCGGCCCTGACGCGCAGATTCTGAGCCAGCGCGGCACGCGCGGCCTGTTGCAACACTATAACCAAGCCCGCCTGGGTGTCGGCACCAACAATGGCGTCACCGGTGGTTATGGCACACAAAATGCTGGCAATGGATATGGCGGGAACGGTGTGACCGGAAATAATGGTGTTGCCGGTTGGGCGAACAATGGCAATGGCAACGTAAATACAGGCGTTGCACCGACACAGCCTCAAGTTGCCGGCGGCGCGACAGCGGGTGGTGCGCTTCCTAACTTCCAACCAGCACCAGCGGCGAAATCCATGGAAGGATTGTGCCAGACCACGAACCTTCTGACCGTGGCCAATGGCACCACGATGGATGCCAACAACATCACAAATGCCGGACAAGCGTTGAACGAGCAGTTTTGCCTGGCACGCGACTTCACCACCAGATCGGGCCAGCAACAGGCTTCGACAATTGGTGGTGTCACGCCTGACCAAATTCTGGCCCAATGCCGTGGACTTGCTGACCTGATGAAGCCAACCCTGGCCACCGTTTCGACCACGGGCCCGGCGCAAGTGATCGCCTCGGCCACACAAGCTGTAACAGGGGCCGGTAGTTCGCCTGCTGCGCTGGCGCAAACCAATGAGATCTGCCTGGGCTCGGGATATACCGCGGACGACCCAGAGATCGCTGCCTCCTCCGCAATCTTGCTGGTTGCAGCGGGTCAGTCCCCCTACGGTGAGATTGTCGGCCACCAGCTGCGCGAAGGGTTTGGCTTTGCGGCTAATCCAACACTGGCGAAGGAATGGTACAATATGGCGCTGGACGCTCAGGCCAATGGGACGCCACCGACAATCCTGCCAGGTCAAGCCGCTGGTCGTAATGCGGTGATCCGGGCAGCTTTGGGCCAAGGTGGTATCCAGGCGGGTCTGTCTGCACCACAACCCGGCCAGCAACCGGCACAGACGTTCGTCTTACAGCCGCTCGGCAATAACTAATCCAAACGGACAGAAATGTCTCGTGATCCTAAAGGCCTCCATTAATGGAGGCCTTTTTTTGTCACGCTCTAGAGTTGCATGACATGAAAAATCACTCGGAATCGCAGCAGTCAGTTGCATACTTCAGCTGAGAAACAAATTTTGGAGAGGCCATGCACATGAAACTCTGTGTGACTGCAATCGGAATAAGTCTGCTTATTTGCCAGCCGCTTGCGGCAACCGCAAACGGGTACGTGGCGCCGGGTGTCAACCAAGACTCTCAAAAAGCTGATATGATGCCGGGACAGGACTTGCAACCGATAGAGGTGCAAGCTCGCGATCTTGGTGCTCGAATTTTGGATCCTCGTGACCAACTGCGCAATGCAATGCTATCTATGAATATTTCCGCTGTTGACCTTAGGTGGATGGTGGAGTTCGGGTATATCCAAAGTAAAAGAACTAGACACCGGATTGGGCCAAGGCGATTCAATTTCGATGAGGTAACCCCGAAGCGCCTCAAAGAAGGTCTGGCGCAGTTCCATCGCGATATCGGACATCCCCAAAACGACCGATTGACATCGGAACAATCCCGCTTCTTGGCCGATGCGGCGAAGTATTGGGGTTTCCAACGTCCCGAGGATCGCAACGGCTTCGGTGCCAATCGCAAACAAGGCCGGGAATTTATGCCGACGCCGCTTGTTCTCCATGTCCCGGCACCGAAACCCCAATGGCAGCCTCGGTTCTTCGCGAATAATCCGCCTGGGCTGGTACCGGGCTATGAAAACTGGAAAAACTAGCGACCGATCAAAAGAAACGGGGCCCAGACTGACGGGTGTGACAATGGCAAGGGGCTGGTGTCTCGGCTAGGATCGGCCACGATCTCGGCCATTGCGGCTTGTAACGCTGCGGCCCTCGGCAAACCGGCTTCGGCATAGCCCACACTGTTGGCGGTCAGTCTGGCAGCGATATCGTCCTGCACGGCCCAATGTGAAACAAGAAGGCTTTTCGCCCCGGCATAGAGAAATCCGGCCGCCAATCCTGTCAGGCCATTTGCATCGGGCCCCTCGCCAGCCGCGGTATCGCAGGCCGACAGAATGACCCAGTCCGCCAGCAGATCCAGACTTGCGGCTTCGGTCGCAGTCAGCAAACCGTCATTTTCTGCGGTGCCATCACCGCGCGGCGGCGATAAGGCCAATGCCGGTTCATCTTGCCCGCCAAAGGCCCCGGCCAAAAGCCCGTGCGTTGCGAAATGTACGATCCGCGCCCTGGCAAGATCCCCACGCTGATTGGCTGCTCGCAGCTCCGCTTCGCTGGCGTCACTGCCGAGAAATACCGTTCTTTGATCCGCGCCAAGCAGTTGCGCCAGAGTTTCAACTTCACGACGCGTTCCCGGCAGTCGCGGCAGCCTGGCAAGATCGATACCGTTGGCCGTGCGCAATTGAGCGGTCGTCAAATCCAGCGGCTCGGGTGTGCCCGAGAAATTCGGGTCCCCAAATCCGACATAGGCAAGATCAGACTGCGCAGGTTGGCTGGATCTCGACGGGCGTGCCAGAGCCGTGACCGCGGGCAAGACTGACAAGCTGCGGTTCAGCCCCAGCCAGGCGGCTTGACGCAACGTGTCTGCGGCTTCTGGCATTCGTTCCACCGGGCGTTCCACCAAGGCCGCGAAAGGCAAACTGATCAACATATCCTGCGGCACGAGGATCCAGTTGGAACGGGACGCCACAACCCTTTGAATTTCTGTTGAACCGAATAACGCTTCAAAAAGCTCATACGCCAATTCAAACTCATAACCCGCGTCAGACGCTGTGGGCTGAACCGAGCCAGGTGCCCGCAGCCCGGCACCACGCCGGTCTAGCTGGGCGTGCAGCCGGGAAATTTTTCCGCGAAGCGACGCGTGCTCCATTGAAATCTGCGACCAACCAATCTGATCCTGGCTGACCGCCCAAACAAACCCCGAGCCACCCGCCTCGGTGGGTGCGCTCAGTACAATCAAAGTATCTTGCGGCGTGAGTTGTGCTTGCACCTCGTCGAGCGACAGGCTGCGCGGTTGAACCAGGTCAAAAAATGCGGGGAAATCGCGTTTTACCTCGTCTTCTATATCTGACAATGCGAGCCGGGCCTGGGCGATCTGTTGCGCCGCACGGGCGATCAGCGGGCGATCAGCCTGTGCGATAGCGGCCACCTGAACGGCTTCGGCCTCCGACAGAGCGACGCGTGCGGCATCCCAATCGCGAGTCGCTGCGCGTGCCCCGGGGTCGCGGGCCGCAATCCGGGCACTGCCACGTGCCATCGCTTCCTGTGCGCCGCCCAATCCTGTCAGCTGCGCTAACTCGAACGTGCGTTCTGCCAAAGCCGCTCTGTCCCCGCCCGAGCGCAACGCCATAAGCCCAGCACGCACGCCGAGCCGCGCAGCCTCTGCCAATGCGTCGCCACGCGCAGCGCGTTCTGTTCCACCGGTTTGCTCCAGCTGACCAAATTTTGACAGATGGATGCCGGTAAGCAGATCAACCTGATCCATTGCCGCGTAGTGCTGGCCCTGCATCACGAGACCGGACGCAAAGATACCACGCATCTGTACGGTCTGCGCCGCTGAAGGCCCCAAAACCTGCTCGGCCAATTGGGCTGCCATTTCGAGATCCTTTAATCCAACCGGGTCACCACTTTCGATACGCTTGAGGCCCAATAGCGCCTGTAGTTGTAAGGCGATACGACTGGTTTCTCCTTGCTGTTGAACGACAGCAGAGTACACCGCTGCAATCTGTTCGGGCGTGATATCTTCGGGGTTGCTGTTCAAAAGCGCACCGACCGAACTGCCGATATGATCTTCCAACAGGCCCTGTGACCTGCGCTTGGCTTCGGCCAGAATCTCATCAGCTTCCGCGGCGCGCCCAGATTGTTGCAGCAACCGCACAAGCACGCCCGTCAAAGCGAATTCAGTGCTCTCTTCCACAGCATCATTGCGGGCGGCCAGGTCAAGACCCTGACGGATCAGCGCAATCGCCTCGTCGACCCGTCCAAGTTGCTCCAAGACACGGGCATAATCGAGTATAGCCCGCGCGACATCAGGATGCGTTGCACCTTGGCTTTGCACGATGGCTTGCAAGTTCCGCTGAGATTCTTCGGCAGCTTCCAGTGTACGTCCGAGCCGGTTCAAAACCCGAATATAGGCCCCTCGTGATTTGATTGTTTCAGGATGCTCTGCGCCGAGTTGCGCGTCCTGACCCTGTAAAGCATGCTCCAAAAGCGGCAAAGCTTCGGTCAACCGACCGGCCAGAACCAGGCCCAGTGCGACTGTCGATTCGGTCGACAGCGTCATGGGATGCTCCGCGCCAAACGTCGCCCGGATCCGTGGCAGCGTCTCGTTTAGCTGGACGTCGAGATTTTGTTCAGACAGATCCTGCCAGACTTCCTCCTCCGAGGACGCCCCGGTTTGCGGCGCAAGTTGTTCGAGAAGCGCGTAGGCTTCCTCGGACCGGCCCAGCGCATTGAGCGTTTCCACCAGATCGGTTCCGGTCAGCCGCGTTTCCGGATCCGTCCATCCGAGAGTCTGTTGGCGGGCCGCCATAAGTGGCCGCAGCGTGTCCAACGCGTCTTCATACTTTCCCTGGCGCATCGCCGATAGAGCGACGTTATGGGCGCTGCGCATGGTGATCGGATGAAGCGTGCCTAAGGCTTCATTGCGTACGTAAAATACATGCGTGAACAGCGGTTCAGCCTGGTCCGGCTGGCCTGTCTTCATAAAAGCTTCGGCCAGAAGATCGGCAGTTTCAATCGTCGCGGGACCGGTTTCCCCTTGCGCCCGAATATCCTTCTGCAATCGCTCGATCAACAGGTCGCGCGCAGCTTCGAAATCATTGGCCTCCATCAGTGCAATGGCACGTTCGATATCTGCACCCGAGGGCAACATGGAATGCGGCAGGGCTTGTCCCGTGCCTTGTCCACTCGTCTGAGACACGGCCTGCGATCCGATGACCCCCGTGATCACCACGAAGCATATCGCGAGCCAGGACTTTCTTATCCGCATGGATCTGTAGGACTGGGTGGGGCCATCATCACGAAGCTTGCGGCCCCGCTGCCCTGGTTTGTGACTTCAACATCAACTGCATCGCAGCCTTGAACTGACCACTCGACAAACAGGCCGATCCCCGGCACCCCGGTTTCCGGCCCCATATCTTCTGCAATCACACCTCCGGTTTCCGAGACGACACGCAAGTCTAGATCTGCGCCATTGCTGCTGCCCTTCAAACGCAGCGCGATTGCCGCCAGCTCACCATTGGCCATGATGAAATTCTGCCGTAAAACCTCGCCGGGTTGCAGTGAAGTATCGAGCCGTGTGGGTCCCTGGACCACGCCACGCCGACCGCCGCTCAACACCGCAAGACGCGCCTCAAGGCCTGCCCGGCCCGAGGCCAGCGCGAGTGCTTCGCTCAATAACGCGCTTGCATCCCAGGGATCGTTTGCATCGAAGACTGCACCACCATCGACATACATCTCGAGAGCGGACACAAACATGTCGGGGCTTTGAGCCGAACGGGCGGCGTTCAGCCCGGCTTCGGCGGACTGGCGCAAAATATGATGCGGGATCCCCGTCTCCGCCATTACGGGGCCGGGGCCACTCAACCCAATGGCCAGGCAAGCCACGAAAATACCGCGCTTTACCACCTTTGGGCCGCCTTTGTTTCGCACTCATACACCACAGGCTGAAGCGTAGTAGAGTCGTCAGGATCACGCAAGAAAACCAATGCCTTCACCGCGTCACCCCCTTTGTCGGCGCGACGCTGTGAAGTTCAAGAACTTTCCCCAAAGCCAATTTTCCACTTGATGCGGCGTCTCCACGCGTAAGACCGCTGGCGTGATCCATCAAAATACGTTCAAGAATCGACGCATCGGCACGCAGTGCGTCGGTACCCGGCATGGGCGGTGAGGCAAAGTGGCGCAAATCGCGGGCAAACTCCGATCCAGGCTCTGAAGGGCTGGCGAAAAGCGCCAGATGCATACGCCCGGTTGGCATAGGGCTATGCGGGTCCGGGCTATCGGTCAGCTCTCGGTAGCTCAGCCGTGCCTGCCCCTTGGCCGGAACGCGCAGTCCGAAAAACGCGCCGTCCGGGTAGCCGTCAAGATAGTACACCGTATCTAGCGGCCCAATATAAAAAGCTGACACATCAAGTGGTTGCGATCCTTTGTTGCGAAAATCAACGTGTACAACGTCACAATGATGGACACGGCCACCTACAAAAAGTGTCTCTTCGGGGGTGTTCGGGGCCCCCGTACAAGGGTCGGCATCTCGATATCGTTGCACTGAAAGGCTGACATCCAGCGACAGGCCGCTCTCGGTGTCAAACAAGCGCGCCAATTCCATCAAGCGTGCAGCCCAGGCCCGTCTGCGCAGCAAATTGACCAACGGCTCATGCTGGTCTTGCGTCAAAGAGACTGAGGCGTCTGAAAACGCGGCGACCGCCTGCAGGGGCTCGGCCCCACGGGTGATCCAAAGGCGTGCGTTACGCATATGGGCCCGCAAATCAGCCAGATTGTCCGGCGGGACAAGCTCCAGATCCAGATCGTGGCTCAGAATGGTCTCGCGCAGCAGCGCAGCGGCCTGAGGGTCTTTTGGAAGTGCGAGACGTATCCGTGGGACCGGTGTCGTCCCCGGCAAAACTCGCGCGTCCAGAAAAATCGCCTGATCCGCAAGCCAGCGATCTGTGCGGCGCGCAGGATCCAGCCCGAGACCGCGCAAATATGCGGCTAGGCGTGACGGGTGTTTCACGTCATTCTCGATCCTTTGGATCCGTGCGCGATCGGCTCCAATCGCCGTTACACGCGCATAAAACAACGGAAGCGAATTCGGTTGCTGGCGATCAGATACGCCCAGTATTTGCCCCGATCTGAGACCTTGCAAAACCCCGCCAACCACCTCCAACCCAGACGCAGCGCTGGTGAGGTTGAAACCGTCTCGCGCTTTCACCGGGCTGTCGAGCGCACCGCTAAACAGCGGACCGGCAACT
Organism: Pseudomonadota bacterium; assembly: GCA_039193885.1. Taxonomy (GTDB): domain Bacteria; phylum Pseudomonadota; class Alphaproteobacteria; order Rhodobacterales; family Rhodobacteraceae; genus Litoreibacter. Next base: position 763,970 of record JBCCWL010000001.1, on the reverse strand, counting down.
GCGGCCCCCCAACGCCAAATCTGCTGACGGGTCAGGCTAGATAAACGCCGCAGATCGCCGCCCGGTTCCAACTCCGACAACGCGGCAACGATCGCTTGGGTGAAAACGCCGTGGACGTGACCCGCGCCGAGCTGACCCTCGGGGATCTTGGCTTCAAAAGCCAAAGATTCGGCCGGGGTGGCATAAAACCCAGCAAATGATCCCGATGTCGACAATGCCTGACCGCGCCAGCTGGTCACCCGCCCGGATTGAAGGGGAGGATTGCCATCGACAATATTTTCATCGGAGAGCGGCAGAAACCGCGGCACCAGATCTGCAGATGCGCGGGCCAACGTGCCCGAATGACATGTGTCCGCGATCATCCAGACCCGTGCGCCGCGCTGCAACATGCGTTCAATCACAGTGCCAAATTCATCGTCGCGAATATGATTTCGGATTTCTACCCCGCCCGCGCGCTTTGCGATTTCGAAATCCGACGGCAGAAAGATTTCATCGAAGCCGTCGGTTTCACCGCGCAATGACGGGATTTGCGACCCGTGACCAGCCAAAAACACAATGACATCGTCGCCAGGTCCGACTTGATCGGCCACTCGGTTCAAGGCGGCCATTATCGCCGAGCGTGTCGGGGCCAGAACCCCTGCTACACCTTCAGGTACAGGCCCATCCGTCAACACAATGGCCCTCTCCGGATCCACGCGACCAGCCACGAGCGCACTATGTATCAATGCCACATCATTGCCCGGCCCTGAAAGTTTGGGCGCGTAGTCCAAAACCGAAGCCTGGTACTGACTCACCCCAATCAGCACGGCATAACGCTCCGCATTTGCAGGTGCACTGAGCGTAAGCCCGGCAATAAAGACGACCAGGCTCAAGATCGTGGAAAGTCTCATCCACCACCCCATTGGCCGCCGGTCACAATTAAGAAAACCGGCCCTGAGCTATCCGGCACAGCAATTGGTTCAAGCGTCAAAAGTCCCGGCCCTGGCAATTGGCAAGCGGCGATGGCAGTGCGCTCAAACAAACACTCGCGCGTGTCGCCTGCGTATCCACCGCGGACACCTATAGGCACACGTCCAGGACTGAACCCAAAAATGGTCACGCTTTCCGGGACCTCGTACCCAGCAACATCTGCAGGTGTTTCTTCTACCTCAGAGAATACGAAAACCGCGCCGCCCGTGTTTTGCGGCGCCGCCCCAATTCGGTCGATCTGGGCGCGAATATCTGAATCTCCACGTGCCAGGAAAACCACCTCATCGCGCAGAAAGGCAAGACCATTTCCCGTTGATAGGCCCAGCCCATCCAACAGATAGAGCGCCGTCAAAAGCGCACCCGGGTCCTCCGCATTCAGGCCGCGCTGAACAAAGCTTGCCGCTGCAAGCAGATCCTTGGACGGCTCACTGGCGCGGGCCATTTGGCCCATCGGACTGAACCAGATCGACACAGCCAGGCAAATAGCACAGCACAATGGCATCAGGTCGCGCGGCCTCATTCTACTGCTCCGGAAATTTCAACGCATGCACAACTGTCGTCATCTTTTATTCTGGCACGGAACCCATGCCGCTCAGCAATCACATGAACCAAGCTCAGCCCCAGCCCCGTGCCCGGCCTGTCTGCAGTATCCCGCGCGCGGGCAAATCGGTCGAAGGCATAGTCTCGAATATCTGCGGGAAAAGCGCCGCCGGTATTCGATACGCTCAGCACAAATCCCGACTGCGTCCGCGAAAGGTCCAGCCTGATTTGTGCGCCATCGGGAGCATATTTGGCAGCGTTTCCAAGCAGGTTGTCGAGCAAAAGTGTCATAAGCTGCCTGTCTGCCGTCACTCTCACATCAGGTTCAAGCGTGATCACGGCGTTGCACCCCTTAGCGTCATAGAGATCCAGATAGTCGTCCCAGGCCAGATCACACAGCGCCCCAAGATCCAGACCCGGTTGCAACGCAATATCGGCATCAGCCTCCAGTCGGAAAAGCTGCATCAGAGCGTTCAACCGCGCATTCGCTTTGTCGACAGTCTGGCGCATATGGTCCGCTCGGTCTGATCGGTCCAAGGCATCAGCGCTTTGCGCCAAAGGTTCCAGATCTGATAGGATATGTTGTAGCGGGGTCTTCAATTCATGGGCCGCATGGGCCGCCAGATATCTCAACCCCGAGACCAGACCTTCAATCCGATCCAGTACGGAGTTCAACTGTGCGGACAAAACCACCAGCTCCGGCGGCGTATCGATATCGGCCATGCGCACCTGTGTGTCGCCCGAAGAAAACCGGTCAAGCTCCTGTGTCATACGTTGAAGGCTTGTCTGGTATTGCTTGCGATGGTTGAGATGCAACAGGACGCCAACGGCCAGGGCAAGCAGAAAGCCACCCCAGATCGAGATGATCGTCCTCCGCGCCGCTACAAGCTCCGGTGTGGGCACTCGAAGCGCCAAAACAATATCGGTATCTGCAACCGGCGCCGTCCAAGACGCCGAAAGCGCGGCAATATCGGGGCGTGACACCAGATAGTCAATTCCGCTGAGTTGCGCCTGAGACAGACCAAATCCGGCGCGCTCCAAGTGCTCGGTCAGACCTGGATCGGACACGCGCAGAAGCGCGCGCCGCGCGCCAATACCACGCCAGACCGCGATGACGGTATTCGTGCCATTCAACGATCCGGCGGCCTCTGCGTTGTCGATCATCTGAGTGATCCGCCCAAGCCCCTGATCGCGCAACATCGACAGAATTTGTGTTTCGACGGTCTTCAATTGTTGGGTCTGAGCCGATTGCCCGGCGGTCCAAACTGCGGCTGAAAACAACGCCGCTACCAATGCTGAGGCCACCATAACCGCAACCAGCAAACGGCCACCGGTTATTCGGTTCAGAATCTCCATTTACCGCGTCCCGATGCGCGTCGGCTGGTCACAGGTTCAACCCTCACCCAGCTGCAACAAGGGCTCGGGCGCAAAGCAATATGCGCTGCCTTCGGTGGTCAGAAATGGCGGCATGTCTTCACCCTTGGCCTTGATGTGTTTGCTCAACGCTGTCGTCATACGATGCTTTACTGCGGAGACAGGGTTTGAGCCTGGCTCCATGTAGATCTTTTCCCAAACGTCGAGGTACAGCATCTGCTGGGGAATAGGCAGCCCTGCCCGCTCGGCCAGATAGATCAACATGTCGGTCTCACGCGGGCGAATTTCGACGCGCTCGCCCCGCCACCTTATAACCTTGTCGCGGCGTAAAATCTGCAACGGGCCGAAGATCAACATGTCTTCGCTCTCCCGCGGTCTGAGCAAGACGCGGACGCGGACGCATAACTCATCGGCATGTGCAGGTTTGCACAGGTAGTCATTCGCTCCCGCATCCTCCAAGCCCTTGATCCGATCAGAAATATCCGTGAGCGCCGAGTAGATCAAAACTGGCGTATGAATGGCCCTGTCCCGCAAGTCTCTGACGAAACTCAAGCCTTCGCCATCGGGCAGTTGCCGGTCGACGATCAGCAAATCGATTGGTCCGGAGGAAAATCTCGCCCGCCCCTCAGCAAGCGTTGTGACCTTGATCGCCTCCATACCCATTGTCGAAATTTCACCGGCGACCCAGTCGGCAATTTTCGGATCATCTTCAAGAACCAAAATCCGTGCGGGTCTGTCGCGAAGAAAAATCGCCCGTACACGGGTCACAAGTTCCTCGAGCGCGCTATCTTCACCCATTACATCCTGAGCGCCCAGCGCGGTGAGCGCCGCGCGACGGTCGCGAAAAGCCACACCGTGGCCCAGTTTGAAGATCGCCAAAACTGCTTCGCCCGCTGCTACGGCGTCTGTGATCCGTGCATCGAAGTCATCTGCAGTGTCGGTGCCTTGCTCAATCACCCGGACCGCCGAAGGTCCTTCACCCGGATCCTCAAGGTCGGAAACTTCGAAATTCTGCGCCGCCAGTGCCGCCATGCGTGCGGCGGCTTGCGGTGTCGGGGCCCCGTCTTCATTCCGGGTCGCCGAATACCGAACAATCCGCGTTTCTGTCATCTCGTCACTCCCGACCAACATCACACTATCCTCCATCGATCAAACCAGTTTTGTGGACGGCTGACCAGAGTCTGCCGTTGTCTTAAGAGCCGCAGGCTGGGTGATCAGCCGCTCCATATGATGTTGTGCCACCTCAAACATCAGCGCCTTGCCCTTTGGGTTGGTAAAGTCGCGCATCTGCCGCAAATTGCTTCTGGTCAGGCGAAGACCCGAACTTTCAAGCGATTGCGTGCCCAGATCGAGGTCATATTTGCGATAGCTTACCGAACACCCCTGCATTTGGGTCATAAGGGCTTCGGTCTGTGCGACACCATCGGCCACCATCGATTGAAGTGCATCAATGGCCAAGCTTGCCGCCGGTCTGCGCAGCAGCTTAGAGGCGGCCTTGTATGGCGATCCCTGCCCCGTGCCGATTGCCGTTACATCAACTGTGCGCCTTGCCCATCTAGGACACAGCTCCGTGTGCGTTGCCAATCGCGTCAAAAGGTAGGACGGATCATTAAACGGGCTCAAACCGCCATCTACGCACAGAGCCTGACCCGCATTAGGTGCCCCCGTCCTGCTCGGCCCGACCGGGAGACAAACAGGGTCGAACAGTCCGGGGGCCGCCGTCGTGGCGCGCAGCAGATCGTCCAGTGCGATGTCACGACGAAGCACCTGGGCGGAGGCAACCACTCCATCGCCCGTTGTTGCATTGCTGAGCATCAGCGGTGTGCCGCAGCTCAGGGACTTCACTACAACGCAAAGACCCGTTTTCAGATTCCGGTCCAGCAATCGATGCCCATTGGTGGCGCAAGCAAAGTTTCGACGCAGTTCTGAGGCGTCAAACATGTGGTGTAGCCCGGGAACCGCGAAGCGGCGACGGCGAAAACCTTTCGGGGCCTGGTCCAGGAAAAATCCGACCATTTGACGCGTGGGCAATCCTAATGCGATGGCCACGGCCAAAACCGCCCCAACCGATGTTCCGCCAACCAGGTCGTAGCTGTCGCTGAGCTGATAGCTCTCGCCATAGGCGCGCTGTCCGAGTTCCTCGAGGCGGCAGAGAGCCGCGGCAGACACAATGCCTCTCAACCCGCCACCCTGAAGCGCCAAAATGCGACATGGCGACGGTGTGCCAACGGGCTCGGCGTGCTCGGTTTGGACCGGGACTTGATACATGGCACTGACTTTCCTGACAAAGTGGTAACAACCAAAGCGGCTGTTGTTTCCTCTTGGCTAGCCTGCGCCACTGGGGAAAAGGAAATGACAAAGAAAATCATCCGATCAAAACACTTGCTTTGACATGCATGCAGCATGTCTGGAACACCGACCAAAATGACAGGAATTGTCATCCAAAACCGGGCGAAATTCATTGACGGACAAGGGTTTAAAACTTCTAATGGACGGGTAAGTTTCGCATATTGAAAAGCCAATGCCGTTTATTGTTCGCCTTCTCCTTCCTCTGCTTCTGATCCTCGTCGTCGCGCTGAGCGCTGTGCTGTTGCTGCAAGCTTGCGGCGTGCTTTTGGGGACAGCGAACACACTGGCACGGTATTGCCCTCTGCCCACGGAAATCACCAACCGGTCACGCCTGGATGTGTTGAATGAACAGACCCGCTCCCTGCAATCTCGGATTGCGTTTCTTGAGCAGGAACTGGCCGCGCAGCAATGCACAGCGCAGTTTCCCGACCCCCCGGATGTTGTTCAGTTGCCAGACCCTGTACCGCCTGTCGATGTCGCCCCAGAGATCGACCGAGATGCGTGGGAACGTGGTGATCTGAACGCCTTGACTGGTTGCTGGGATCTGGAAACTCAGCTGCGCGTACGCTCGGTCACGACGGGTCGGATCACACTTTATAATCAATGGAATATGTGCTTCGAAAGCGACGGCACCGGTTCCGAGATTATGCGCGCCACCGATGGCGCAACCTGCGAAGGCCCGGTCAGTGGCGCGTTCAACGGCGCAGGTCAGCTGGTCATTGAAGAGCCGGCAAACCTGCAATGTTCCTCCGGATCTTCGATCTTCCGCCGTATCAGCACCTGCACCTTGCGCGCTGACGGCAAAGCGACATGCAGCGTATTCCAACCTGCACAAAACATCACCAGCACCGTGCGCCTTCAGCGCGCCCCCGGAGGACTGAGATAATGGCCGCCAATTTCTTCACCAAAACGCAGATTTCACTGGGCAATTGCCTCGAAATCGATGGCTCTCTGGCGCTGGAACAATACGCCGCCCTTCAGAACGCCCTGGCAGGCCAGGTGTCACCGCAAGCCGCAGCGCTGTTTGCCGAGCCTCTGGTCTCTAAAGGCAATGCTGAGGCGGCCCCGACCGTATCCTGGTACACCGATCTCGATGGTGATGGCGGGCCAATCGGGACGCTTGATGATACGGCACTGAAAGCGATTGAGACAAAACTCAGTGGATATCTGAGAGAAATCAAACCCTTGCTGGACGACAGCGATGATGGTCGTTTGATCGCGGCAGCCCTTCACATTAAGAACCCCGAAAGTATCTGGTCCATTCGCGGTGAGCCGATCCTGCTGGATTGGGGCATGTTGCCTGAGGGGGTGACGCAAACACCACAGGCCCGACAATCGCATTTCAACAGCACGTTGGGACGCTTCCTGCCGCTTGGCGCGGCCCCTCCTATTACCGCCGAAGAGCAGGCGGCACGGAAACTGGAAAAAGCGGCTGCTGCCCAAGCTGAGACGCCAAGCAATCCCGCCATGGCCGCAGGCGTTGCCGGTGCCGCTGGGGCTGCCGGAGCAGCAGCTGGTGCCACCGCAGCGACGGCTGCGCAAACACCGCCCCCACCGCCACCACATACAACGGAGCGGCGCAACGACCGGGTACCACTTTATGCTTGGCTGCCATTGTTACTGCTTCTGCTGCTGTTTGGCGGGGTCCTGGTTTGGTTGCTGATCCCGGGGACCCGGCTGTTCCAACCACAACAAGTTGCCATAATCGACGACGCTCAAGCAGTCCAACTGACCGAACAAGTCAATCGCGATCTTCAGGAGCGGCTAGACCGATTGCAAGCGGCGGTCGACGGCGCGCAGTGTCTCCCGGACGGGACGCTGACTGTTCCAGGCGGCCTGACAATTGAAGGTCTGTTGCCACCTGGCCCCAACGAGGCCCCGGGCGACCGCGCCGAGGCCAATCCACAGCCGATCCTGCCACCCGATCCTGCGCGCACACTGATCCCGAGTGGTGGCGAAACTGACCCGCTGTCGCAGCCCCGATTGCTTGCTCTTCTGGAAGATCGCACGGTCATGATTGTCACGACGCTGAACGGTCGGGTGGGCTCTATCGGGTCGGGTTTTTTCATCAGCCCCAACGCTGTTGTCACGAATTTACATGTCATCGATGGGATGGAGCAGGTCTTCATCACCAATCGCAGCCTTGGTAAAGTTCATCAAGCCCAAGTGCTCAAAACCATGGGCCCTTTCAATTCAACCGGCGGCGATTACGCATTGTTGCAGGTCCCGGGACTAGAGCATGCTTATTATAACGTTTTACAATCTGAGGCGTCTTTGAAGCTGCAAAGCGTGATCGCCGCAGGATATCCCGGCGACGTCTTGGGAACGGATGCAAAATTCGCAGCTCTTCGGGCAGGCGATGCGAATGCCGTTCCGGACATGACGCTGACAGACGGCGTTGTGAACACCGAACAGGCGCTATCGCCAACCTCGAGCGTGGTGGTGCATTCTGCGCCTATGTCCAAGGGCAATTCAGGCGGCCCGTTGGTTGATATGTGCGGACGTGTCATCGGGGTGAATACCTTCGTCCGGCAAGGCAACATGCGCAATCTGAACATCGCCTTGTCTACCGACGGTCTGGTTCAATTCCTTGAAGGCAGTGGGATCCGGCCCGATGTCGTATCGCAGGCCTGCGTGCCGCAGCTGACCCGCCCAGCGATCGAGCGCGTCGCGCAAGCCCCAACCGATACGGTGCCGAGCCCAGAGTCCCCCGACGCCCCTGCGATACAACCCTTGCCCGGTACCGCTCCGGCGGATCCAAGCGCGACACCCCCTGCCCCAGCCCCCGGCGCGATCCCAAATTTCGCAGCGCCGACCGAGTAGTCTCAGATGTTTGAATCCATCATCGCGTCGACATCCTCAGAGGGGCTTCGTCCGCTTGGCACACCGCCGCAGCGCAGCTTTGAGCTGATCAGCGGTACGCTCGAGCAACGATTGAGCCCGGCCCATGCGCAGTTGTTTGCAGAGCCCGTGGCCACCTCCTACGGGGACAAGTTCGACTGGTATGCCCCGATTGAAGGAACGGTCACCAAACTCGACGCGCTTGATGAAGAGGAAAAAGCCCTGGCGCAGGCGCGCTTGGACGGTTTGCTTCGCGACATCTCGGAACTTGTCGAAACCATCGCCGCCAGCTCGAAAGCGGATGAGCAACGGCTGGCGGAAAGCCTCAGCAATGCTCTGCAGGTTCCCGGCTCTGAGTTCATCTATGTTGTCACGCCCGCCGAAGGTGACATTCAACCGGTTCTGGTGAACTGGGCTCATGTCTTTGATCAACAAGAAACCGTGTCGCGTGGTCTGGTCGGATCAGACACACGGGCCGCAAGCCGAGCTGCAGCTGCAGCAACGCTGGCCAGCACTGCCCCGCCGCCACCACTCACTCAGACGCAACAGGCCAAGGGGCAACGCGGCGGACTTGCCGCCATTTTGCCTTGGCTGCTTTGGCTTGGCTGGCTTCTTCTGGCCTTGATAATCGCTGCGATTCTTTACCTTTTGATCCCGGCCTGTGCGCTGAATCCGTTCAGTCAATATTCCAACTGTGTCGAAGCCCAGGCTCCGCTCTCGGCCGCAGCGGCCGAAACGAAACGGCTGGAGGACGAGATCGCGCGTGTTCGCCAACAATTGGGTGTTGCAGACCGCGCATGTCAGCCTTTACCGCCGCCCCCGCCACCAGTTCCAGCACCGCCACCGGCACCGGCACCAGCCCCCGAACCGCCTCAACAAGACAGTGAGATTGACCAGCGCCTCAACCGCGCCGGGGCCCAACGCGGCGATCTGAGCTTCTCGCTGGCGTGGAATGACACATCGGATATCGACCTGCATGTCACGCCGGCGCAATGCAGCTCGCGCATCTATTACAATCGCCGAAACGCCTGTCGAGGCACTTTGGACGTAGACGCAAACGCCAATTCCAAGCGCCGTGATCCGGTGGAAAACGTGTTCTTTGTAAATCCGGCCCCAGGCAACTACAAAATACGAGTCCACTTGTATTCGGGTGCAAGCAGCAATCGGAACTTTGTCCTGCAGATCCGAGACCGCGGTCGTGTTCAAACCGTTGATGGGACCGTCGGGCCACGCAGCCGTAGCTGGAACTACACCTACCAAACCGGGAGCAATTGATGCTGAAAGACGGGAACAAGAGCCTACGAAAGATCGTAGACTGGGCGGATGAGGTCACACTGACCCCTTATTCCGGCGTGCAGATCCTCGATTTCGGGTTTTGCCTGGACGATGTGGGGTTCAAGTCGAAGCTTTTTGTGGAACGTGTGACGGGGCTTGCTGCCGATGGAACAACGCCGGAGCGGGCTCTGATCCCCTATTCAGGCGACGAGGATCACGATGCCAAGATCGAAGCGGCCAATCGCGACGATGATGACGAATATTCGATTCGACCCACCGCCGCACTTGAGCCCTTTTTGTCGAACTGGATCCCGGTTCCTGTATTGCGGCTGAAGCCCGAACGCGGTGCCGGCGGCGAGGAACGCTATGACGCAGGCCCTTCTTCCTGGGCAAGGCTGCGTACCGTTGAATTGCCAGAGCGTGATCCCAATACAGGGCACACACACCGCGTCCAGCTTGCCATCGACACAACCCTGATGGCGCAAGACCAAAGCCGTCATTACGTGGCCCCAGAGCGGGCGGATTCAGAAAAACCCCGCGATTTCCGCTTTGTCTCGGACCCCAGCCATATGGATTGGTTCTTGCGCCGCCCGCAAGAAATGCCGGACGGGCAAGTCATCGATCTGCAGCTTTGGGTGTCAGACTGGCTCAAAGAACTGTTCTTGAGCTTCAAACGCCATGCCCGACCAGGACGAAATATCACCGAGGATGATCTTGATCATCTGTTCGAACACTGGGCCCGCTACCTGACCTACCTTGGGTTCATTGACGCGGCTGTACGCATCCCCAAGCTAAATTTTTCGGACACTGTATCGGATCGCGATGCCGTCACTCCGGTTGATGTTGATCTGGTGCTCGATGTGGGCAATTCCCGCACATGTGGCATCCTGATCGAGCAGTTCCCTGGGGACAGTCGTGTGGATCTGGCCCGCTCTTTCCCACTGGAGATCCGCGACTTATCCCGACCGGAATTCAGCTATTCCGGATTGATCGAAAGCCGCGTTGAATTTGCCGAGCTTAAATTTGGCGAAGACGTTTTTTCGAGCCGGTCGGGACGGCGCAACTCATTCATCTGGCCGGGTTTTCTGCGTGTTGGGCCTGAAGCGCGCCGATTGATAGAATCGGAAACCGGCACCGAGACCACATCGGGCCTGTCGTCGCCAAAACGCTATCTTTGGGACAACGGTGCCGCGAAACAGGACTGGCGTTTTCACAATCACCAGGACCCCAACAACCTGCCAAAATCGGTGCGTGCTGCTATGCGGCATCTGAATGAAGCTGGCGATGTTCTGGAGCAGATCAGCTACGAATACCGGCACCGGCTGCGTGAAAAGAACACCGCCAGTACCAATCAGGCGATCCGGCCCCGGTTTTCTCGATCCGCACTTTTCGGGTTCACCCTGGCCGAGATTATCAGTCACGCACTGGTACAGGTCAACGATCCGGCGTCACGCTCGCGTCGCGCCCAGTCAGATCTGCCGCGCCGGCTCAAGCGGATCATCCTGACGTTACCGACCGCTACGTCGGCACAAGAACAGGCCATCATCAGATCCCGCGCGGAAGGGGCGCTGAAAATGGTCTGGGCCATGCAAGGGGTCAAAGAAACGGACAGTTCTATTTCGGAGCGTCCAAAGCTTACTGTTGAATGGGACGAGGCCTCCTGCACGCAGCTGGTCTATCTCTACTCAGAGCTAACGCAGAAATTCGACGGGCGCATCGACACCTTTCTGGAACTCAAGGGCAAGCCGCGCGTGCAACCCGGCCAGAGCCAACCTGCGCCCTCACTGCGGCTGGCCTGCGTTGATATAGGCGGCGGGACGACCGATCTGATGATCACCACCTATTGGGACGTCGACAACAGGATGTTGCAGCCGTCCCAGACTTTCCGAGAGGGTTTTCGCGTTGCAGGCGACGACTTAGTGCAACGCATTATCTCGGCGATCGTGCTGCCACGGTTGCAGGATTCCATTGAAGCAGCAGGCGGACGTTTTGTGGCCGAAAAGATGCGGGAGCTCTTTGGTGGCGACATTGGTGGCCAGGATCAGCAGGTGGTCCAGAAACGGCGACAATTTGGTCTGCGTGTCCTTATGCCATTGGCCATAGCAATTCTGGAATATTGCGAAACGGCGGAGGAGTTTGACCGTTTCGATCTGGCTGTGGCTGACCTGCTCGGGCATACGGTCGATGATCCTGACCTGCCTGAGGGCGAGCTGCCACAAGTCAAGATGGACATACCCGATGAGCTTTTGAGCTATATCGAACAGGCGGCCTATGACCTTGGTGCGACCGAATGGAAATTTGCGGACCTGATCCTGTCAACCGCCCGAGAGGACGTCGATGCGATCGCCCGCGAAGTGTTCCAGAAAGTGCTGGGCAATATGTGTGAGATGATCAACCATCTGGGCGTTGATCTGGTGTTGTTGACCGGACGCCCGTCGCGTCTGCCCGCGGTCCGCTCGATCATCGAGGAGTTGATGGTGGTACCGCCGCACAGGCTAATATCGATGCACACCTACAAGACCGGCCGGTGGTACCCGTTCCGTGATCCCGTCAGCCAACGGATTGGTGACCCGAAAAGTACTGTATCTGTGGGCGGCATGCTGATCGCTCTGTCCGAAAACCGGATTCCCAATTTCCGGGTCGATACCGCTGCCTACCAGATGAAATCGACCGTACGTTACGTGGGCGAGATGGACACATCCGAACAGATCCGCGACAGCCGGCTCATGTTCTCGGATGTCGATCTTGATGCGAAAGCGGGCGGCGGACAGACCGCCGTGGTCGACATGTATGCACCGATGCATATCGGCTCGCGTCAGTTGCCACTCGAACGCTGGACAACCACCCCGCTGTTCCGGCTTGATTTCGCAAATCCCGCAGCGCAACGCAGGCCCGTCCCGATCAAGGTCACGTTCGAGCGATCCGAGTTCGACAATGAGGGCGAGAGCAGCGAAATTCTGCTGCGCAAGGAAGCTGTCAGCGAAGCCTTCATCATCACCGATGTTCTCGATGGCGAGGACAATCAGATGAAAGAGGACGATCTGACTTTGCGCCTGCATACGCTGGGGTTTGACGACGAATATTGGATCGACACCGGCGTGTTCCGGTTGTGACGAGGGTGAGATAGATGACAACGCAAGATCAATTGGTGACCCGTTGCAGCTCGGTCGCGGAGGCGTCCACACAGGCCCAAGCCTGGATTTCCGACGATGCGAACACCGAGATGGTGGGGCCGAATTACAAATCACTGACGCAAATGCTCAGACGTGCGACCCGGCGCGCCCAAAAACTCAACCGGGCAGCCCAAACCCGAATGTCGGTTTCTGTGTTTGGCCCCTCGCAAGCGGGGAAATCCTTTCTGGTGTCGGTATTGGCCCGACCCGAGAATGGCTCGCTGACGGCCGATTTTGCGGATCCCGATGGCAAGATGGACTATATCAGTCAGATCAACCCCGAAGGTGAGGGTGAATCGACCGGTCTGGTGACGCGTTTCACAATGTCCAAGGACCCCACGCCACCGGGCTTCCCGATTAAACTTCAACTCCTGTCCGAAGCCGACATTGTGCGCACTGTGCTCAACTCGTTCTACATGGATGGCGATCAATCCGAACCCGCGCCTGAGCCCGAGGACATCTCGGCCCATCTGACAACTTTCCGGGCAAAAATGGGTGCTGTCGTGCCCGGGATCACCTCAGACGACATGATGGATATCGCCGATTATGTGAACAACACCTCCTTTGGCAAAACCGCTTATGCCGCCGCGTTGAAGAGTTTCTGGGAAGACGCCGGCGATATTGCCCCAAACCTTTCGCTTGAAGATCGGGGCCAGTTTTTCCAGTTCATTTGGGGCGGCCACGAGGCGCTCACCCAGCTTTATGTTAAACTGGCAAAAGCTCTGGCCCTGATCGGCAATGCCAGTGAGGTTCACGTGCCATTGTCTGCCCTGACGCCGCGCGAGACGTCGATCATTGACGTCAAAACGCTGGGTCCCTTGATGAGTGACGATGTCTCAGACACGCTGCCGATGCAGACCCCGGCCGGCGCGACAGTGAATGTGCCTCGGGCGGCAGCCTGCGCTCTGGCTGCCGAACTGGTCATGCCGATGCTGGAGCAGCCCTCACCCGTTTTTGCGGAAACAGATCTGTTGGATTTCCCAGGAGCGCGCAACCGGTTTGAGCGACCGCTGTCAGAGACTTTGCGCAAGCCAGAAGTCGCCTTAACGCAGCTTCTACTGCGCGGGAAAGTTGCTTATCTATTTGATAGGTATGTAGAAAATCAAGAAATAACCTCCATGCTGCTCTGCGTACCAGACAGCAATATGGAAACGCTTGACCTACCCGACCTGGTTGAGAACTGGATCGCTTTGACCCATGGCAACAGGCCCGAGCAGCGCAAGGATGTCGACTGCATCCTGTTTTTTGTGATGACCAAGTTTGACAAGCATCTGGGCGAAAGTGCCGGATCCGGCGACGGCAACACCCGGTTTCAGCGCCGCATGGAAGCCTCCTTGGACAGTTTTGGCCGGATCGGCAAAAGCCGTGATCCCTGGATCGACGAATGGACACCCGGCACACCGTTCAAGAACTGCTACTGGCTGCGCAACCCGAACTTTTTTGTCGAAGGTTTGATCAACTACGACGCCGATAATCGAGAGGTCGAAATACGCCCTGAAAAGGCCGACCGGATGGACGAATTGCGGACCGGTTATCTGGAAGCACCAATGGTCCAGGATCATTTTGCCAGTCCGGAAGCTGCTTGGGATGCGGCCTTGTCGCTCAATGACGGAGGCGTCAGCTATCTGATCGGCAATCTGGCCAAAGTCTGCAAACCAGACAGCAAAATCCGCCAGATCAAAGCGCAGGTCGACAAGGTGGCCCATGATGTCGCGATGGCGATGGGAAATTATCACGTCTCAGACGATGTTGAGAAACGTATCGAAGAGAAGCGCATCGCAGCAGGCAAAGTTATCGATGCGCTGGAGAGTGCGCTGAACAATCACCGCTTCGGGGCTGTGCTCAACGCATTGATGGTGGGTCAAGATCAAATCCAGGATCAGATCGCACGGGTGCCGCCCGATATTCGCATCTCCAGTGCCGTGTCTTCGGCAACTGGTGCCACGAGCACCGGGGCCTCGGCCCCCTCTGGCGTGACCACGCGACCGGCTCTCAGACCCGGCGCGGTCCGCCCGGGTGCCATACGTCCCGGAGCGCCAGCCGCCGCCACGCCTCCACCGCAGGAGGAAGCCGCCCCGGAGGAGGATACAAAGGGACGTATTCGGACTATGACCCCCGAGAGCTTCCAGGCCGAGACCGCGATCGAGGTCTGGATCGAGGCGTTGAAAGGGTTCAAATCCAACCTGCCCCTGCTCGACCATTTGGGCTTCACAGAAGAAGCGGCAAATGACCTGGTGAATGAAATGATCACCTCACTACGGCGGATCAATCTGGCCGATGAAATCGAGGCCAAACTCAAATCGATCAACTTTGGGCACACGGTCGACAAGCAGGCTCAGGCGGCCGCAATTGTGTGTGCAGAGCGGATCAACGATTTTGTCACTCGAGTTGGCACCGGCTCTCTGCCAGAAAAGGATCGTCCAGTGGTCGAACTTGGCGACGGACAGACGCGGAAGGTCTTTGCGTTAAAGGAGGCCTCCGACACGCCAGAGACACTGCCCATTGAACCGGTCTCAGTTGTGACCGACACGTGGACGGATTGGGTCTTCGCGCTGGATGCGATGTTTGTTGCCAATGCCAAAGACACTGGCGGCGGCGAGGTTGATATTGAACAAAATCTCAGGATCGGGAAGATCCTGAACATACTTGAAGGACGCGAGGACGCCTGAGATGAGCTTGACGATCACCCCCGACGCGGCGCGTCCGCATGGCGGCTACGCAACCTTGACCGTCGACCCCGCCCCGGTTGAAAGCGAGGTCACCGTTGCTGTGTTCGGCTCCTATAGCGAAAGACATTTGGGCGCGCAGGGCTGGCAGGCCGACCCGGTATCCTTTGGGCCTTACCCGGTTGAAAATGGCAGCCTTACCATTGGCCCTGAGATCGTCAATCAGCTGGAAGAATACGAGGCGCTGAAAATCACCATCGGGACGCGGAGTTTTCAGACCAGTTGGCCTGATGATGTGGTTCCGGCCCCAGGTGCTGCCACTTTGGGTGGCATTGTCTCAGGCGGCCCGCGCGAAACAGAGGTGGTGCCCCCAATTCCTGTGACCTTGCCGAAAGACAACCAGAGTGACGACAATCTGACCGGCGAGGACGACCGCGAAACAGAAGAAAGCGGCGAACACACGCCGATCGACGCTGGATCGCAAAGTGGGACCGAAGACGATATAAAAAAGGGCGGATCTCGCGGGGCTGTCATGTGGATCGCCGCCCTGGTCCTGTTGGCCGTTTTGGCAGGGGCTGCATGGTATTTTCTGCAAGAGGACACTCCTGCGCCCGAACCGGAACCCACCCCTGCTCCGGCCCCAGCGCCCGCGCCAGAACCACAAGCCGATGCCTGCGGCAGTGACGCTATTGCAGCGACCGGCGCACAAGGTTTTTCGGCCACAGCAGCTTTGTTGCGCCAATGTGCGGGCGAGGTTTCGCCAGATACAGCTTTGGGTCTTCTGGAATCCGCAGCGCGCGCGGAAAATCCTGATGCTTTGGCACTGTTTGGCAAAATTTATGATGGCGACGCCACCGACGACGCGCTTGAAAGCCAGATGGGCCTGACCTTCCCTGACGCCCCGGCGACAGCGGCAGGCTATTACGCCCGAGGTGTCGCGGCTGGATCGAGCGAGGCCCAACAGTTGCTTGGTGCGCTCTGTGCGCGTCTATCAACCATGACAGGCACGCTCGATGTCGCCGCCTTTGAAGACCATTGCAGTGAATAGTGGATGAGGACCCGACCCCGATGATGCAACGATCTGCCTTTTTCGCACCGCTGGTTCTAGCTCTTGCCCTGATCTTGCCAGGTTCGCTCGGCGCGCAGCAACGCCCGATGATCCTGGACGGAACATCAACGATCTATGAGCGGGTCCTGACCCGCCCAGGTACCACCTTGCATGTCAGCCCCGGGGCAGGTGCCAGCAGCACCTACCCTGCGTTTCAGCCGCTCTATGTCTTTGAGCGCAGCGCCGGATGGATCAGTGTGGGGCCGTCGGCAAACCTTCCCCCAGAGGGCTGGGTATCTGAAGATTCAGCCGTTCAGTGGAAGCAAAACATTGTCGCGGCCTTCACCAATGCCGCAGGTCGTCAGCGCCAGCTGATGTTTCAATCGGAAGACGATCTGCGCGCCCTGATGGAAAACGAGGCCTTGGCGGTGTTGCAGGGCCAGTTGGTTAACCAGGCAGATAACGGTCAGCTCGATCTTGCCTCCGGCGTGGTCGGTGTGGAGCCCAGCGAGTTCGTGAACATTCGCGAAGAGCTGTATCTTATGCCGATCCTTGATTTTATCGAGGATACGCATCCGCTGAACTATGAAGATACGCTTTTGATGAAGCTTGCTTCAGTACCGTTGCAGGAAGAGGCCGCCTCCCTGCCCACGGCAACAGCCACCACCGATGATTTCGATGCAGGTGTTGTATTTGTGTTGGACACGACGCAATCCATGCAGCCTTATATCGACGCCACGCAAGTGGCACTCTCGCGGATTGTCGAACAGATCCGGGGCACGGATGTTGGGCGGTTGATCAATTTCGGCGCGGTCGGTTTCCGTGATAACAATGACGCTGTCCAAGGGTTGGAATATCGCACCCGTGAGCTTGTCGAGCTCGCCCGTCGAGAAGACCAAGCCCCGGTACTCACAGCCATTGAGGCAGCACGCAACGTCGCAACCGCAAATTCGCCAGGCTTTAACGAAGACAGCTTGGCCGGCGTTGAGGATGCGCTGGATCTGACGAACTGGGATCAGGATGGCGGCAACCCTTTTGATGCGCGCTACATCATTTTGGTGACAGATGCCGGTCCAAAAGACAGCCGCGATCCTAATGCGCGCTCAACCATCGGCCCAGCCGAGCTACAACGCGATGCCGAAGGCAAAAACGTGGTCGTCATGACGATGCACCTGAAAACGCCTGTGGGCGGTGAGGCCAATCACGCCTATGCCGCAGGTAGCTACCGGGCCTTGTCAACGTTTCGTGGCCAACAGTTCTACTACCCGATCGAGGGTGGGTCAGAGGCCGCCTTTGAGGAAACTGTGACCCGTGTGGTCACCGCTTTGACCGACCATGTGCGGGTGGCGCGGGGCGAAGAAACCGTGTTGAGCCCCGAAGAGACCGGAGAGGAGCTTCTGGAGCTCGGTCTTGCCATGCGGCTGGCCTATTTGGGAGCCCGACAAGGCACCCAAGCACCCAGCGTCGTTGAAAGCTGGGTCTCGGAGAAAGGTACATCGAACCCTCTGAAACGTGCCTTTGAGCCGCGCCTGCTGGTGACCAAGAACGAACTGGCCACAATGGCGGAATTTATCCGCGATCTGGCGCGTTTGGGCGATCAGATCCAGGACAGCGAAGGCGCAGAGAATTTCTTCAGCCAGATCCAGGGCGTTATTGCCCGAATGGCCCAGAACCCCGACCGGCTGGTCAATGCAGATGCCGAGAATGTCGGTGGCGCGCTCGAATTTCTTGAGAGGCTGCCCTATCGCAGCCAGTTGTTGCAGATCAATGAGGCCGATTGGACGGGCAGTGCAATGTTCCGCCGCCCGATTGTCGATGGGCTGTTTCAAAAGCAGATTCAATACGTCAAATGGCTCCAGGACAGTTCGGTCTGGACCCCCCTCTATGAGGGCGCGCCAGATGGTGAATACGTCTTCGCTATGCCATTTGACGTTCTGCCTTAAACGATGCTGGAGGCCCATGACCTCAGCGTCTCCCTGAAAGACGGCGACCGTGCGTTCAGACTTCGGATCGAAGGCTTACGGGTCGATGCAGGAGAGGCGGTGGGGCTAACGGGCCCGTCCGGCACCGGGAAAACGTTACTTTTGGAGCTATTGGGCCTGTTGCGCCGCCCGGATCCGGGGGGGACCTATAGCTTGCGATCGGAGCAGATGACCCAGGATCTAACGGCAAGCTGGACGGCAAGCGGGGCGTTGCGTGCAGAGCTGCGCGGCTCGGTCTTCGGTTTCGTGCCCCAGACCGGAGGACTGGTTCCGTTTCTGAGTCTGCGCCAGAATATCGAGCTGACACAAGACATTAGCGGCCGCTTCGACAAGTCTTGGGTCGACCAGCTGCTGACCCAACTTGGGTTGGACGCCGTCGCACATATGCGGCCGGACAAACTGTCCATCGGGCAACGCCAAAGGACAGCCATCGCACGGGCCCTGGCGCATCGCCCGCAAGTCATCATAGCCGACGAGCCAACGGCTGCGCTCGACCCCGAAAGCGCTCAGCAGGCCATGGGTCTATTGATTGACGCAGCGAAACTCGGGGGGACGGCGGTGATGATCTCAAGCCATGACCTGGCACTGCTCGACCGGTTTCCGCTTACCCGATACGGGCTGAAGCTGACCCCTGCGACGCGACCCGGGCTCGTGACCAGCCGCCTGCGCCCCCTGAAGGTGCTGGTATGAAGCTGGTCTTCACCTTGGCCTTGCGCGATCTGTTGCGCGAAAAGCTGCATTTGGTGTGCAATGTTGCTGTTTTGGTCGGCATCATTGTCCCGCTTCTGGTCCTGTTCGGTGTGAAGAATGGCGTTTATGAAGCTTTGTTGGGACGGCTTTTGTCAAACCCGGCGACTCTACAAGTCAATACCGTTGGCAATAACAGCTTTGCCGCCGAAGATGCCGCTGAAATTCGTACATGGGCTGAAGCCGGATTTGTTACGCTCAAAACCCGCTCGCTCTTCGATTTTGTTAATATCCGCCCGGTTGACGGTCGTCAGAAGCGCGATGCGGTCCTGATCCCGTCCGGCGCAGGCGATCCGACTTTACCGCAGGGCATCAGCTTAGAGGAACGGCGCATCGCAATTTCTGAGCCGCTGGCCACGCAACTGGATCTTTCCCCTGGCGATCCGGTGCACCTGATCACCCAAGCCTCCGAACGACCGCGTCAAATGCGGCTGGAGGCCACTGTGGCTGCTGTCATCCCCGCCAACCGCCTGCGCGGTCGTTCCATATTGGCCGATATCGAAGTGCTGGACCTCGTGGAGGCGTTTTACGACGAATACGCGATTCCGGCCCATGGGATCACAGAAGGCCGGCCCTTGTCCGAACGCATTCCCAGTTTCGAAGGGATCCGTGCCTATGCGGCCGAATTGGAGCTGTTGGGCCCGCTGCAAAACAGAATTGAGACCCGATTTGGTATTTCCACCGAGGCGCGCACCGCCGAGGTTGAAGGAACCCTGGGTTTGGGAAGAAATCTGAATATTGCGCTCGCGCTCACAGCGGCGATCGCGGCCTTTGGTCTTGGTGCCACCTTAATCTTCAGCTTTTGGGGCGAGGTCGCACGCAAACGCCAAATGATTGCTTCACTGTCGTTGATCGGCATACCGGAAAACAGGCTCTGGATCTTCCCGGTTTCGCAGGCCTTTGCGACCGCGTGTTTGGGACTTGTCGCCTCATTCTTGCTTTTTGTGTTCTGTGCGACCCTGGCCCAGAATCTGTTTGGATCTGGGTTCGAGACCAAGCTGGTCAGATTATCGTTGAGCAATGTCGTTATGGTGATACTTGGCGTTCTGGCCTTTGTGACCATCTCCAGCTTCTTCGCTGCACGGCAAATCACCCGAATTGATCCAGCAATCGTTCTACGGGAGGCCGTATGATGCTTCGAAGGATTCTTGCCTGCATTGTCTTAATCTGCCTGCCTCACTTCCTGGCCGCACAAGAGATCACTTGGCCCGTCGATCAATATGATCCTGCTCAGAAAGACGCTCCTGAAGCCGCCGCTGATCTTATCCTCCCCCTGCCCTGTGGCGGCGCGATGGCGTTCCAGAAAGTTGTCATCCCAGTGGATACTGAAAGCCCGCTGAGTGATCGTCAGTTGCGTCTGGGTCAGTCGGACGCGCAAACAGGATACGCCGATTACTTTGTGGCAAGTTATCTGCGCGGCCCATTCTCAGACACCGAGGGGGACACGCATTTCTATATTGCGCGCTACGAGCTGACAGACGGCCAGTTCAAAGCGCTGAGCGGGACGTGCCCTGAGGCACGCGGCAGAGATCGCTTTGCCAAGGGCGGATTAAGCTGGTTTGAGGCCGTGGCCCTGTCGCAAACCTATACCGAATGGTTGATGCAAAATGCCCGTGACGCCCTTCCGCTGCGCGATGAGGCGGCGGCTTTCGTGCGCCTGCCCACCGAAGAGGAATGGGAATATGCCACGCGCGGTGGTGTGGCCATTGAAGCCACCGAATTCCCGGCGCGGCGCTTCACCGGGGAGGACCCGGTCAGCGATTTCGCCCGGGTTCTGTCTTCTGGCGGGCGCGCCAGGATTGGGGCTGTCGGGACACGTAAACCAAACCCGTTAGGGCTTTTCGATGTCTATGGAAACGCCGAGGAGTTGATGCTTGAACCCTTCCGCCTGAACGCCATTGGGCGAGAGCACGGCCAACCCGGTGGTCTGGTGACACGGGGCGGCTCGTTCAAACTGACCGAAGACCAGATCTATTCTGCGCAACGGGCCGAGTATGGATTTTATGATCGCAATGGCGCGGCGCGGGCATCGGACAGTTTCGGCCTGCGCTTTGTGCTGTCGGCCCCCGTGCTCACCTCAGATCCGCGACTGAGCAATATTCGCGACGCGTGGGTAGAACGCTCCACCCGGGAAGAAACAACCGCTGATGATCCCTTGGGCCAGTTGACCAGGCTGATAGAGAACGAGATCGACCCACGCCGCAAAGCGGCCCTGGGCGGCTTGCAAGCCGACCTACGTTTAAGCCGCGAGGCGGCTGAGACCGCCCGCAAGGAAACCGCGAAATCCGCTTTGCTTTCTGGTGGGATCTTCCTGCCGACGCTTGATGCCAACTCTGCCACTATTGGCAGGCTCAGGTTCAACATTGGCAACCTGACCGAGATCGCAAATGTCTCGCCTGAGGAAGAACGCGCGCGATTGATGCGAGCTGTCGAAGGCTATGTCGAAGACATTGTCGATGTAAGGCGGGCTCAGGCCTCGGTTCTTTTGACCTTCCGAAGCGTGGTTGACACGCTGGTGGCGGATGTGCCGCCCGATGAGGCTCAGGCCTCCTATGAATTGCTACGCCGTGAATTGACCGCAGGGCAACAGACTGAAATTCTGAGGCTTGTTGATCGATTTTGGGAAGACTTGAACGCCTACCGGGAAACCCCTGACATGACCCAGGTCCAACTCGAGAGCCTGGCCCTATCACAGTAGTAGCCCCTGCGCCAAACGACCGTGTTAGGTTTCCGCTACGATCTCAGACACGGCACGCTGCGCCATAACCCCTGCGATATGACTGCGGTAACTGGCAGATCCATGGACGTCGCTGATCATGCCGTCTGCCTCCAGCAACACGGATGCGAGCGCGTCGCTCGAGAACTCCGAATTCAGCGCCTCTTCGGCGTCAGACCATCGAAAAACACCATCCTCCGACGCGCCGGTCACAGCGACCCGGCACCGATCGGGGAACTTCGCAACAAAGACCCCCACCAAGGCAAACCGGGAGGCCGGTTGCAGGAATTTTTTGTAGCAGGCAGCTTCGGGGATCGGAAATTTCACCTCAATGATCAACTCACCTTCTTCCAGAGCGGTCGTGAACAGGCCCTGGAAATACGCATCAGCTGGGATTTCGCGCATGTTTGTCACAACGGTTGCGTCAGAGGCCAGCACGGCAGATGGATAACAGGCGGCCGGGTCATTATTGGCAAGGCTGCCCCCGATTGTGCCTCGGTTGCGCACTGCCGGATCGCCGATATGTGCAGCCATCTGAGCCAATGCGCGATAGTTACTTTGCGCTGCGACCTGCGCATGGGTCGTGGCAGCCCCGATGCACAGCCGGCCGTCATCATCGGTACAAAGACCAATCATTTCTTTTATCGCTGCCACACTGACCAGTGTTTCAGGACTGGCCAGGCGCTGTTTCATCGTTGGGAGCAGGGTTTGCCCGCCTGCAAGTACCTGTGCGTCCTCAGAGGCCAGCGCTTCAACGGCACCCGCAATATTTTTGGGCCGTATGAACTCGAACTCATACATGTCTCTCTCCAGCTTGAATCGGGTGGCCGGGTTGAATGTCGTGGTGCTCTGCGCATGGTTTTGTCATTGACCCGACGCCGCCTGAATTGCGCGTACAATGTTATGATAACCCGTGCAGCGACAGATATTACCTTCCAGATAGCTACGAATTTCGGCCTCGGTCGGTTTCGGCGTCTCTTTCAGCAAGGCCGCCGCCGCCATCACCATTCCAGGCGTACAATAACCGCATTGAAGCCCGTGATGTTGCTTGAACGCGCTTTGAATAACGTTCAAAGACCCGTCTGACGCAGCCTGACCTTCGATTGTCCCCACATCCGTCCCGTCAGCCTCTACCGCGAGCATCGTGCACGACTTCACCAAGGCCCCGTTCACATGGACCGAGCACGCCCCGCATTGTGATGTATCGCAGCCGATATGGGTCCCCGTCAGCTCAAGGGTGTCGCGCAAATATGCCGACAGAAGCATTCGATCTTCGACATCTCCGGACACCGGCTGCCCGTTCACGTTCAATGCAATCTTCGCCATGGGGTCCTACCTTCGCTGGATGGGTACCTGGGGTCTAGCCTTCAGGTGTCAACCTATCTGTTTCTGGTCCGCCACTTCAACTCTGCCGTCGCGACCGTCTTCTACAGCAGCCTGAAACGGCTCGAAGAACTGATCGGCCAACTTCTTTGTGAGCCCGCCGATAGACCAGTATTTCACGAGCGGAAGATGCGCCGTTATGCGACAATCAGACCGGGCTATAGCCGTCCAGCTCCTTCTCGGTACCACGCGCGTAGAATGGCCCGCTCTTCCGGCTCAATATAGCTCAGGTTTGCCGGCGGCATGGCATGGCTGACCCCTGCTTGCAGATAAATCTGGCGCGCCTGCACAGCGATGTCTTCGCGGGTCTCCAAATAGACAGCTTTCGGAGCCCAGCGGATCCCCTCCCAAAACGGCTCGCGCGCGTGGCACATGGAACAGCGGCCCAGAACAATCTCCTGAGCCGCATCAAACTGGGAAGCTTCAGCAAACCGCTGAGCAGACGGGCCCAAAACCTGCGCCCCGCGATCCGGCATGCCCGCGGTTGAAAGCCATGCGATGCATAAAAACAAAATCACCGTGGCCCCGATCGTCCAGCGGGGGACTTTGTTCTTCATATGCATCGTGTTGAAGTAGTGTCGGATGGTGACACCCATCAAAAACACCAGACTGGCGATAATCCAATTGTACTGTGTCGCGAAGGCCAGCGGGTAGTGATTGCTCAGCATCAAGAAAATGACAGGTAAAGTCAGGTAGTTATTGTGAGTCGAGCGCAGTTTTGCAATTTTGCCATACTTGGCGTCAGGGACCCGTCCTGCCTTCAGGTCATCGACCACGACCCGCTGGTTCGGCATGATGACGAAAAATACATTTGCCGTCATGATTGTGGCCGTAAACGCCCCCAGATGCAGCAGCGCCGCGCGCCCCGTGAAGACCTGGGTGTAGCCCCAGGACATCGCCACGAGGATCACAAACAATAAAACCATCAACGCGGTTGGGCTCTCACCCAGCTTGGACCTGCACAGCAAGTCATAGACAAGCCAGCCGATGGCCAAAGAACCGGCCGAGATCAAAATCGCCTGCCAGACTGCCAAATCTGCAACTGCCGGGTCGATTAAGTACAATTCTGCGCCCACCCAATAGAGTACGGCCAACATTGCGGCCCCTGACAACCAGGTGGCGTAGCTTTCCCATTTGAACCAGGTCAGGTGATCCGGCATTTCCGCCGGGGCCACCAGATATTTCTGAATGTGATAGAAACCGCCGCCATGGACCTGCCATTCCTCCCCATCCGCAGGACCTTCAATCGCCCGGTTTAATCCCAGATCAAGGGCAATGAAATAAAAGGAGGAACCGATCCACGCGATCGCGGTGATGACATGCAACCACCGAATTGCGAACGCGAACCAGTCCCACAATATTGCGAGATCGTACATTCAGCTGCCTCGATACGTCGAGTAGCCAAAGGGCGAAAGCAACAACGGAACGTGGTAGTGATCCTCTTGTGACATCGTGAATCGGATCGGAATTGAACTTAGAAAGCTGGTATCTTCCAGGTACGAGCCGCAAAAGAATATCAGCTCATAGTCTCCAGTCTTGAACGCCTTGCCTTCCAGAATGGGCGCATCGGTTCGGCCATCCGAATTTGTGACAGAGGTCGCGATTTTCTTGTGGCTGTTGCCGCTTACGCGATAAAGAGCAATTTCTATACCGGCAGCCGGACATCCAAGCGCGGTGTCAAGAACATGTGTTGTTAAGTACCCGGGCATAACTGCCTCCTTCTGAACCTTAGTGCCGAAAATACGACGCTCAGAAAAGCGGCTTTTGCATTTTTCTTGCACAACGACACGTATTTATGGCCTATCGCAACCAAGCGATGCACGGTGAAACGACGAAAGGCATTTTGTGAAGCGATATCCGCGTGACCTGCTTGGCTACGGCCAAACTCCGCCAGACCCGCGCTGGCCGAATGGTGCAAAAATCGCCATTCAGATCGTATTGAACTACGAAGAAGGCGGCGAAAACAACATCTTGCATGGCGACGCTGCATCGGAGGCGTTCTTGTCCGAAATCGTTGGTGCTGCCGCTTGGCCTGGCATGCGTCACTGGAATATGGAATCCATCTATGAATATGGCGCGCGGGCCGGGTTTTGGCGTCTTCACCGGCTGTTCACACAGATGGACATTCCGCTAACGGTCTATGGCATTGCAACCGCGCTGGCCCGGTCGCCCGAACAAGTGGCGGCCATGAAGGCTGCGGATTGGGAGATTGCCAGCCACGGGCTGAAATGGATCGAATACAAGGATTTCGATGAAGACGATGAGCGTGAGCACATGCATCAGGCGATCGCATTACATACTCAAGTCACAGGACAACGACCGACAGGCTGGTACACCGGTCGCTGCTCGGACAATACTGTGCGATTGGTGGCCGAAGAGGGCGGGTTTGACTATATCGCCGACAGCTACGCCGACGATCTGCCCTATTGGATGCGCATTGCCGATCGCGCGCAGTTGATTGTGCCATATACGCTGGATTGCAATGATATGCGCTTTGCGACACCGCAAGGGTTCAACTCTGGAGACCAGTTCGAAACCTATCTGCGAGATACGTTTGATGCGCTATATGCGGAGGGTGACGCAGGTCAGGCCAAAATGATGTCAATCGGCTTGCATTGTCGGTTGGCCGGTAGGCCCGGTCGGATCATGGCCCTGCAACGGTTCCTGGATTATGCTGCCAGCCGGGATGACGTTTGGTTTGCCCGGCGTATCGACATTGCTCGACACTGGAGCGAGACCCATCGCCCAGAGGTCAGATCGCGCCCATCACACATGTCGCGACTGGAATTTGTGGCGGCTTACGGTGGGATCTTCGAACACTCCCCATGGATCGCGGAGGCGGCCTTCGACTTGGAGCTGGGTGCCGCACATGACACCGCAATCGGGTTGCATTCTGCGCTCTGCCGCGCCTTCCGAACAGCCGATGATACCAAACGGCTTGAGGTTTTGGACGCCCATCCCGACCTGGCAGGTAAGCTGGCTGCCGCCAAAAGGCTAACCCCCGAAAGCACCGCAGAGCAGGCTTCGGCCGGTCTCGATGCCTTGACGGATGCAGAACGTGACGCCTTCACCCGATTCAATGAAGATTACACTGTAAAGCACGGTTTTCCTTTTATTATTGCTGTTCGAGATCATGACAAATCTTCAATACTTGACGCGTTTCAAAGGCGGATAAACCAGGACAGCAAAACCGAATTTACCGAAGCCTGTGCACAGGTAGAACGGATCGCGCTCCACCGCCTGAAGGAGCTTTTGCCATGACCAAAACCTATTTTGCCCCGCGTGGCGGGCTGCCCAACCCGAAGACCCGAGCACATGACCGGTCCGTCTTCAACAATGCCTATGCCGTCATTCCCCGCAGCGTCCTTTCGGATATCGTTGCGTCATTTCTGCCTGGATGGATCGGGTGCCGCGCCTGGATTTTAGCGCGACCTCTCTCTGGATTTGCGGAAACGTTCGCGCAATATATCGTCGAGATGATCCCGGGTGGGATGTCCGATAATCCAGAGCCTGATCCGCAGGCCGAAGCCATCTTGTTTGTGCTGCGCGGCGAGCTGCAGTTGACGCTGCAAGACACCATTTACCGTTTGGACCCGGGCAGTTATGTCTATATTCCGCCCGGCTTAGAGTGGTCGGTGCTCAATCTGTACGATGACAAGACGAATTTTGTCTGGTTTCGCAAGAAATACGAGTCCGTCCCAGGTATCCAAGCACCAGAAGCATTTGTCACCCACGACGATCTGGTGGACCCGGAATTCATGCATGGAAATCCAGATGACAAATGGGCCACTTCGCGCTTTGTCGATGCGGGAGACATGCGCCATGACATGCACGTCAATATCGTGACCTTTTTTCCGGGCGGAAATATCCCCTTTGCCGAAACTCATGTCATGGAGCACGGGCTCTATGTATTGCAGGGGCGCGGCGTCTATTATTTGAATGAAGACTGGGTCGAAGTCGAAGAAGGCGACTTTCTTTGGCTGCGCGCATTTTGTCCTCAGGCTTGTTACGCAGCAGGCAATGAACCATTTCGTTACCTTCTTTATAAAGACGTTAACCGGCATCCGAAGCTATGTCTGTGATCCGAACCGAACCGCTGACCGCGGCTGCATTTGAACCTTTTGGTGACGTGCTAGAGTGTTCGGGTGACGCAGACATGCTGATAAATCAGGGGCTTTGCAGCCGCTTCCATGACCAAGCCGATTTGGAATTCACCGACGGGCGCGCCGGAATCAGCTTGTTCCGGTCAGAAACCAGAACCTTGCCCTACCGGTTGGAGATGGTTGAACGCCATCCGCTCGGCAGCCAAGCCTTCATTTCAATGAGCCTGACGCCATTTCTTGTTATCGCTGCAGAAGACAGCAACGCCGGGCCTCAAAGACCGCGCGCATTTGTGTCAGAACCGGGTCAGGCAATCAATTTTCACCGCGATACATGGCACGGTGTCTTGACGCCCCTTCATGAACCCGGACTGTTTGCTGTAATCGATCGAATTTCCGATACATCACAAACAAACCAAAATCTTGAGGAGTTCTGGTTCCCAACTCCCTATACCGTCACGCATACGCCAAAAGATCCAGATTGGCGGGCAAGCAAGGCCCGATAACCCACCCGAAAATAAGCGGTAAGCCCGAAACACAATGCAAATCACCGGTGTAATCTATGCACCGGACCCCAGTATGCAGAAAGCAGCCAACGGGAACTCGGGTAGCATGATCATCATTGCGGTTTCTCCTGCAGCCATGCAGGATCTCAACCTTTTTCCAAATGCGGTTCAGTATCTGCCAGGTGTGGAAAAGAAGCTCATAACATCCGCTATGGCAAGCGAGCGTAATTTCCGTTGCTGGACTTGCCCGCCAAGGGGTTCATACACAAAAATCCAAGATCTTCCCCTTGGGTTTTGGCGCAGAACCGAGTAGCCAAAGGCGACTGACGGAGGAGCCTTTTCATGACCCTACTTGATTGTTTCAAAAGTTACGACGTGCGCGGCCAGCTGGGCGTAAATCTAGACGAAGATATTGCGTATCGGATCGGGCGTGGTTTTGCCGTGGCGATGACACCGAAACTGGTTGTGACAGGGCGCGATATTCGAGAAAGCTCCCCTGGGTTGCAAAGCGCGTTGATCGAGGGTCTGCGCGATGAAGGTGTTGATGTTTATGATATTGGATTTTGCGGCACCGAAGAGGTGTATTTTGCCACAACATACTATGAGGCCGATGGCGGATTGATGGTCACGGCCTCGCACAATCCGATTGATTATAACGGCATAAAAATGGTCCGTGCAGGCTCACGCCCCATTTCCGGCGATGACGGCTTGGGTGAGATTAACGCGCTGGCTTCCGAAAACGCGTTCGGCGCGGCGAAGGCGCGCGGCGGCCTGACGGAAAAAGACCCACGCACGGCCTATTGCGATCGCATTTTGGATTTCGTCGATGCCGACGTTTTAAAACCGCTCAAAATTCTCGTGAACGCTGGCAATGGGATTGCCGGTCCAACCTTTGATGCGATCGCTGATATGGCGGCAAACAAAGGTATGCCGTTTGAGTTTATTCGCCATCACCATGAGCCGGATGGGACCTTTCCCAATGGCATTCCGAACCCGCTGCTTGAAGAAAATCGCCACAAAACAGCGGAGCCAGTCAAACAGAATAGCGCAGATCTTGGCGTCGCGTGGGATGGTGATTTTGACCGTTGCTTCTTCTTCGACGAAACTGGAAATTTCATCGATGGTGAGTATGTCGTAGCGCTTCTGGCACAAGCATTTCTGCCCAAATCGCCAGGGGCCAAGATCATCCATGATCCACGGGTTATCTGGGCGACACTCGATGCTGTGGAGACAGGCGGTGGCGAAGCTGTTGCCTCGAAATCTGGACACAGTTTCATCAAAGCCAAAATGCGCGAGACTGACGCGGTCTATGGCGGCGAGATGTCCGCGCATCACTATTTCAAAGACTTCATGTATTGCGACAGCGGCATGATTCCCTGGTTGTTGGTCGCTGAGCATATGTGCCGTACGGGAAAGAAACTGTCCGATCTGGTTTTGGACATGCAGACCCGATTTCCGTCATCAGGTGAGATCAATTTCAAGTTGGCCGACAAGCAACCTGCAATAGATGCGTTTGAGGCCACGTATGTGGCGACGGCGCAAAGCGTCGATCGGCTGGACGGGGTGTCGTTGGATTTCGGCGATTGGCGGGTCAATCTGCGTCAATCCAACACCGAACCGGTGTTGCGGCTGAATGTGGAAGCCAAGGGCAACCAAGACCTGCTTGACCAAAAAGTCGCGGAGATTTCCCAGGTCATAACGTCAGCTGGGTAACACCGGATCGATTGGGGCAAAAACGGCTCAGCCTGCGTCGCGGGCCTGAGCAATCAGCGCTTTCATGTCGTCAAGTTCGATTGCTCCGGGAACAATCTCGCTACCGATTACAAAAGCGGGTGTGCCGCTGACGCCGAGCGCTTCGGAAAGCGCGCGGCTGGTATCGATATGCGCCGAGATCACGTCAGAGGCTGCGTCTTCTTTCAACTTGTCGACGTCCAGACCCAGATCTTCGGCGATTCTCAGCGCTGTGGCCTCGCCCGCACGGCCGCGGCTTGCCATCAGAGCATCATGAAATTCATTGTACATGCCCTGCTCACGCGCCGCCAAGGACAGTCTGGCCGCCTCGATACTGCCTTCACTGAGGATGGGCCACTCGCGCATCACAACACGCAAGTTCGGATCCTCATCGATCAAGGCTTTAACGCGCGGGAAAACCTGCTTACAGAATCCGCAGTTGTAGTCGAAAAACTCGACCAGAGTGACATCCCCGTCTGGATTTCCCAAGACCGGAGCATTTGGATCGCGCTCCAGCAAATCGCGCTGAGACGACAGAACTTCCGCCGCGCGGGCGGCCTGAGCCTCTGCTTCTCGCGCGCGCAGTATTTCAACAGCTTCCATGACAATTTCAGGGTTCTCGCGGATCGTATCCAGAACAAGCGCCTTTAGTTCCGCTTCGCTCAGCGATTGCGCCATCGCCGACAGTGGGACAGCCAAAACCAGGCAGGCGGCGGCGAAAACGTGGCGCATCATAAAAAAACTCCTGTCGAAAGGTTGCTCGGAACCCTGATCCGCCAACAAAGCAATGTCAAACCGGTTCCTGATCACAGACAGGTGATTGTCGTTCTCGTTATTTGACCTTATGCGCGCTTTGGTTCAACGAGTTAGACATGAGTTTCTGCCGTCATCTCAATATTTTTGTGAGCCTTCTCTTGGCCTGCATGCTTCTGCCATTGGCGGCACTTTCCGAACAGTCGGAGCGATATGTCACCGATCGGATTTCCGCCCATCTGATTACCGCCGAAAGTGGCGTTTCCCCGGACAGCCGAAGTATTTCTGCAGCCCTCACCGTCGATCTGGCACCTGGCTGGAAAACCTATTGGAAGTCACCGGGCGAGATTGGATATCCGCTTGAGATCGCGACCAGCGCTGAAACAAATCTTGCTGATCTCGATCTGATGTGGCCGGCACCCACGCGGTTTCGCGACTTCGATATCGAAAATTACGGCTACGAAAAATCCGTCACGTTTCCAATCAAACTCAGCCTGTCCGAGCAAGGCCAGCCCATGTCCCTGACAGCTGATATCTCACTGCTTGTGTGCAACGAGCTGTGCGTACCCGAGCGCTTTGCGCTGGATATTGCTTTGCCTTCTGGCACCGGTATAGACCGTCAGAATGCCATGAAGATTGCGGAGGCGGCGGCACAGGTGCCGGGCCCGCTAAGCGCACGCGACATCGATATTGAAGCGGTACATATGAGCGCCGCACGCGATGCGCTCACGCTTCGCTTTGAGGCCGATAGCGCTTTCATCGATCCATCGCTCTTTCCAGATAGCGGGATTGAGTTTGCCTTTGGGCCACCCGACTGGGCTTTCTCCGAGGATCGTGAGACTGCGTGGGTTCAACTTCCCGTTCTGGCGGCCGATCCGGACACCGCGACGATGGAGTTTGTTCTCACCGACCAAGCGTCTCCACCAGCGGTCTTTTCGGCCGCGTTCGAAGACGATCTGCCCGCGCGTCCAAATTCTGTAGCTGCGACCGGTATCTTGCTGATCCTGGCATTTGCGTTTCTAGGCGGATTGATCCTGAATGTGATGCCCTGCGTTCTGCCGGTGCTTGTGATCAAGCTGACATCCGCGCTCAAGGCTCAGGGGCAAAGTCAAACTCGCGTGCGCACCGGATTTGTCGTCTCCGCCCTGGGTGTGATGTGTTTTACCGTTGCACTGGCGGCCTTCTTGATCACGTTGCGTGCGGCCGGCTTACAAATCGGCTGGGGTATTCAGTTCCAAAACCCAATCTTTCTGGCCGCCATCAGTGGTGTGGTCATCCTGTTTGCCGCAAATATGGCCGGTCTTTTCGAAATCAACTTGCCCCAGAGTTGGTCCACGCGCTTGGCCGGCTATGATGGGCAACCCGGATATGCCGGGGATTTTCTGACCGGCGTTCTGGCCGCAGTCCTGGCAACGCCCTGCACCGCACCGTTCCTTGGCACCGCCATCACATTTGCTTTGACCGGATCAAACAGCACTGCACTGGCGGTGTTTTTTGCCTTGGGGCTTGGGCTGGCCTTTCCATACCTGGTCATTGCGGCGCGTCCCACCTTGATCACCAGATTGCCGCGTCCCGGCAAATGGATGCTGACCGTCAAACTCGTCATGGCCGGGTTGCTTTTGTTGACCTCGGCCTGGCTTCTCTTCGTCTTTTTCAAGGTCGCGGGCGCCGCCGCGACGATCGGTGTGCTGGCCGTCTTTGTGATCGGGTTGGGTCTGATTTCGCAACGGCACCATAAGATGCAAGCCGCTGGCTTTGCCGCCGTTTTTCTGGCCGCACTTATACCCCTGCTGACGCCGGCCCCTGCACGTCTGAGCCCGGCCGGCAACACATATTGGCAGCAATTCAATCCACCTAATATCGCCACACTGGTCTCGGATGAGCATGTGATTTTCGTCGATGTCACCGCAGATTGGTGCCTGACCTGCAAAACCAACAAATCGCTTGTTCTGGACCGTGACGATATCCACGAGGCGCTGACCGACGACGATGTGGTGGCGATGCAAGCGGACTGGACCCGACCCGACGACCGGATATTGGAGTTTCTTCAAGAAAACGGCCGGTTCGGCATTCCGTTCAATATCGTCTACGGCCCGAATGCCCCGGACGGGATCGCCTTGCCGGAAATCCTGACCCAAAGTGTTGTTCTGGAGGCCCTGGAACGCGCCGGCGAGTAGCTCAAGCCTTATTGAAGTTCATTCAACCCTGCCTCGACACTCAAGCGTCTGGGGTCCTCTTCGGGGAGTTCATCGCTCAACCGTTTTGCCTCGATCAGCGCGGTGTAGGCCGCCTCCCGCTCGCCCAAGACCACCCGGGCGCGGGCGAGCTGCAACCAGCCGTCCAGATCGTCTGGCTCATCCTGCAACCGCGTGGCCAGCCCTTCGACCATGGATTTTATGAACTCCATGCGTTCTTCTGGCGACAGCGCCGCTGCGGCCTCCATATCCTCGGCAGTTGGCCCTGCGGCAGGCGCATTCACGGCAAATTGTGAGAAATCCGCAAGCGTCAAAGGATCAAGGGCAAATCGCTCGCCAATGCTGTTGGCTTGCACCAGAAACGACTCCATCCAGGGCGCAGGCTGCGCTGCATTTGCGATCCGGTCCAAAAGCAGTTTGCGCGCTTCGAGCGCCTGCCCCGCCTGATCCAGAGCCAATGCTGCATAGTAGATCGCACCAGGGTTCAGCGGGTCAAGCGCTTGGGCCTGTTCAATCGCCTTTTGCGCCGCCGGGGTGATCACCCCACCCTCGACCGAGATCAAGGCCTCCGCATAGCGCGAAAAATCACCCGATGTCGCGTCGTCTCGAATGACCAGTTGCTCGAATGCGTAGACCGCGTCCGCCATTCGACCCATCCGTTGATAGGTGACGCCAAGCAGTTCCCAGCCTTGCGCCTCTCCGCCGTCTGGATCTTGCTCCAATCGGGTTCGCAGACGCTCTGCCAGAAGCACAACTTCACGGTTCGCCTCCGTTTCCTGTTGACGCTCCGCAAATGGTAAGCTCGGCACACCGGGACTGCCTGTGGACAAATACACCAATGCACCTGCAACAGGAACAAGCGTAGCCGCCAACACCAAGGGCAGCACACTGCCCATCCGTGTGCCGTCTGGCTTTTCGGACGCGATCCCTGCCGCAATCATTCTGCGCTTGATTTCGGTCCGTGCCGCTTGCGCGTCTTGCGGTGAGATCAGACCCCGATCCGCGTCGCGATCCACCTCCGCCAATTGGTCTTTGAACACTTCAAGCGCGGAAATCTCGCGGGAAGCCTCTTTCGGCAAGGTCCGGCTAACCGGCCACAAAATGACCAGCGCGGTGATCGCCGCCAAAGCTGCGCTCAAAAGCCAAAAAATCATGTTTGGCCCTTATCCTTTTGGTCCAGAACGCGGGCCAGGGCTTCCTGCTCTTCGGTGCTCAGGCCCGTCTCTTCCAGGCGCCAACGTCGTGGCTTGCGTGACAACACATAGATCACGCCAGCGCCTCCGAGTCCAAGAATGAAGGCAGGTGCCAGCCACAGCGCATAGGTGGAGGGCTTAAACGGCGGCTTGAACAAAACATAGGTTCCGTACCGGGCGACCAGAAAATCGAAGACCTCCTGATCGCTATCGCCGGCCACGAGTCGTTCGCGGATAAGCAGCCGAAGGTCCCGCGCAACGCCCGCGTTGGAGCTGTCGATCGGTTCATTTTGGCAGACCACGCAGCGCACATTGGCGCTGATGGCGCGGGCGCGTTCCTCAAGGACGGGGTCATCTAGGATTTCGTCCGGTTCTACTGCGAATACAGGGGCTGCAACCAAAGCCAAGATCAGCGCGAGACGTTTCATGATCCGGCCTTTGCCGCATCGAGGGCTATCTGGAAACGACGCTGGCCATCGCCTACAACAGGCCCTGCAAACCGATGCAAGATGATACCTGCCGCGTCGACGATAAAGGTTTCCGGCACGCCCGTGACGCCCCATTCGATCCCGGCACGGCCAGTGAAATCGTGTCCAATGGCATCGTAAGGGTTACCAAGCTCCGTCAGCCAGGCTGCTGCATCCTCGGCCCGGTCTTTGTAGTTGATCCCAACGAGCCGGAAGCCTTGCGCCTCCTTCATCCGTGTCAGGACAGCGTGTTCAGCGCGGCACGGGGCGCACCAGCTGGCGAATACATTAACCAGAGTCAGTTGCCCCGCCATCAGATCGGTTTGGCTCAATCCAGGCAGGTCGACACCCGAGATCGCTGGAAGCTCGAATGCCGGCACCGGTTTGGAGACCAGCGCGGACGGGATGCTGGAGGGATCCTTGCGGGCCTCAAAGTTCGAATAGGCAATGTAGCCTCCGGTTCCCAAAAACAGCAAAAGGACGATTGCGACAATCGAAGGGACGTATTTTGACATCGCTTTACTCCGCCGGTGCAGGAGCAGCAGCAGTGCGAGACCTGCGGGGCGCTCCGATGCGCAGTCTTCGGTCGGTCAGCGACATCAGGCCTCCAAGAACCAACATAACCGATCCAATCCAAAGGAAATTGACCAGTGGTTCGTAGATCACCCTGAGTGTCCATTTTCCGGCGGCATCCGTTGCAGCCGGCTCTGCAATGGACACGTAAAGATCTCCGGCCAGAGTTTGGCGGATGGCACTTTCCGTGGTCGAGCTGCCTGCCACCGGATAGGTGCGCCGCTCGGGTCGGAGCACGGTCACGGGCGCGCCGTCCCGAGTGACACTGAGCCGGGCGACTTGGGCTATGTAGTTCGGGCCACGCTCCTGCGTCACGCCCTCAAATGTCAGGTCAAACCCAGCGACCGAAACTTGCGTTCCCGGTTCGGCAAAAC
This sequence comes from Pseudomonadota bacterium, assembly GCA_039193885.1. GTDB lineage: Bacteria > Pseudomonadota > Alphaproteobacteria > Rhodobacterales > Rhodobacteraceae > Litoreibacter. Next base: position 729,015 of record JBCCWL010000001.1, on the reverse strand, counting down.
TCACCACTTCCTCTTTCCAGGCCGATGCGCCTGTCGCCCCCATGATGACGACCGCCAAACCAATATGGGCCATGGTCATTCCGTGGGAGGAGCGCGGCTGCCGCCCGATGCGCGCCCAAGCCCCGGGTTTAAACAGCTTCACCCGCCAGGCCCATTCCAGCGCCGAAGCAAGCGCCAACCAGATCGCAATCCCCATGGCCAAAACCGCAAGAACCGGCCCGCCTGTGCGCAGATACCAAATGCCCAATGCCGCCAGAACGCTGAGACCCGCCACGAATTTCAAGCGCGACAACACGCCCGGCAAATCGGCCCGCTTCCAACTGAGAAATGGTCCCACAGCTACGACCAAGCCCAGCGCAAGCGAGATTGGAATAAAGCTGGCATTGAAGAATGGTGGTCCGACCGAGATTTTCTCTCCGGTGATCGCTTCGAGGAAAAGCGGATACAACGTCCCGAACAAAACAGTCGCGGTGGCCGTGGCCAAAAGCAGGTTGTTGATCAGCAAGCCGGCTTCCCTAGAGATCGGAGCAAACAATCCGCCCCCCTCCATCGCCGGTGCGCGCACCGCGTAAAGTGTGAGGGAGCCGCCAATAGACACGCCAAGCAATGCCAGAATGTAGAGGCCGCGTTCGGGATCGACAGCAAAGGCGTGCACACTCGTCAAAAGCCCGGAGCGGACAATGAATGTCCCAAGAAGTGACAAAGAGAAGGTCAAGATCGCCAGAAGAATGGTCCAGCTTTTGAACGTGTCCCGCTTCTCGGTCACGATGGCTGAATGCAACAGCGCCGTGCCTGCCAGCCAAGGCATAAACGAGACATTTTCAACTGGATCCCAGAACCACCAGCCACCCCAGCCAAGCTCATAATAGGCCCACCAGGAGCCCAGTGCGATCCCACCCGTCAGCGACAGCCAGGCCGCCAGAGTCCAGGGTCGCACCCAGCGCGCCCAGGCCGGATCAACGCGGCCTTCGATCAGCGCGGCAACGGCAAACGAGAAAACAATCGAAAAGCCAACATAGCCCACATAGAGAAGCGGCGGGTGAATCGCGAGGCCGATATCCTGCAAAAGCGGATTAAGATCCTGCCCGTTCAAAGGTGCGGGAAATACCCGCTCGAATGGGTTGGACGTAAAGATCATGAAGCTGAGGAATCCGATCGAAATCCAGGCCTGCACCGACAGGGTGCGCGCCTTCAAGGTCTGGGGGATATTCCCGCCAAAGAGTGCCACCGCTGCGCTGAACAGGGCCAAGATCAAGCTCCACAGCAGCAATGACCCTTCGTGATTGCCCCAGGTTCCGGCAATCTTGTAGATCAGCGGCTTCAGCGAATGCGAGTTTTCGACGACATTGACGACAGTGAAATCGCTGACAATATACGAGCGCATCAAACAGCCGAAAGCGAAGATCAATAAGCCGGTTTGAAGAACAGCGGACGGTGTCGCGGACCGCATCCACAACTCACGCCCCGTCGAGGCCCCAATGATCGGCAAAAGGCCCTGCACGCAGGCGCTCATCAGGGCAAGCCCAAGAGCAAATTGTCCAAGCTCGGGGATCATCGCGCATCTGGTTTCATCGACATACGATCAATTGGAGGTCTTCTGCAGCAAAGGTCAAGGTGTGGGCGCTTTCTCTCACGAGATTTTGCGCGCTACGGCCTCGGACAAACCGTCGCGCATCGAGGGTTTTGGATGGATCTTATTCGTGGTTGCAAAGCCTAGGCCGCCAGCCCCGCTTTCACCAAAAGCCGGGCCTCGAAGGACCGCAAAGCCTGGCGCGCGGCGGGCCCGTAGCCTTCGCCTGTGTCTTTGTCGAATTCCGGGAATATCGCGCAGATCTCCTCCATGACATCTTTTTCAAAGCTGCTCATGGTTTGGGGCCCGGGCAGAAAACTCTCGCTCGCTAAACCCTCGGAATAAACAACCTGATGGTCGTCGAACAGAATGTGCACATAGTCCACCAGCGGCTGTGTCCGGTCAAAAGCGATCCGTCCGCCAGTGACAAGGTCTTTGGCCGCGATCAGAACCTCCTCTGCGCCAAAGAACAACTCAGAAAGGTGATTGCGCACGAGAATTCGGTGCTGTGGTGAGACCACCAGCGTACCGTGTGGCCCGAACGTGCCCGCCGCGATCCGCACCGGGGCAAACTCCCCATCTGCGGCTACGCGCCGTCGACCGACCCATTTGAGCGGTTGCGACCCACTGTCCATCGTTTCAACCAAATCGCCCGGTGCCAACTCCTCAACAGGACGCTCGCCGTCTGGTGTTCGAATGCGGGTCCCGGCAACGAAACAGGGGATCGTATCAACCTGGACGAAGGCAACATCGTCCTGGCCGTTCCCATCGGAGACAGTGTAGGTGAAGTTGAAGTCATCGCCGCTGCTGGTGTTCACAACGCCAAGCGTTCCATCACCGTTCAACGTCACGCTCTGACCCGAATTCAGGATAACGGTATCTCCGATCATCACGTCGATCCCGTTGATTTGCGTGACGGTCAGCGTTGCGCCAGAACTGCTGATATCATTGGCTAAAACATCCAGATCCGGTGTTCCGTTCGTTACGATCGTGGCTGTGTCATCTACGGCCAAAAGCCCGGCTTGAATTGAATCTGAGGCAATCAGCAGGTTGGTGTCGTAGTTACTGTCGCCAACATCGGCCACGCCAATCTTGATGGAGTTGATCATATTGGGCACGACATCGAGCGTCAGCGTCAAAGTGACCGTAAAGCCGTCCATCTCGGTGTTGAACGTGTCGCCAGTGTTGTCGAGGTAAAGGTTCGAGTTTGACGTCGGATTGATATTACCGATGTCGCTTTGACCCGTCCCCACCGCCAAATCCACAGCGACACCGTTGATCCAAACGGCAACGATGTCATTGAATTGCGAGCCAACGAATTCGGGGTATTCTTCCGAAGAGTAGACAAACTGAATCGAGTAGGTGTCTTCGGTTGGAACAAAATCCACTTCTAGAAAACTGGCGTCAAATGTCGACGCGCCGGCGACTGCATTGAAATCGCTGTCGTTGTTTGGTCCAGCCGAATTGGTGGATGTGTTGGGAATTCGGTTCGGATCGCCTGTGGGATTGTGAACCCGGCTGGCCCGACCGGTGGACAGGATAACCCCAGTCTCTGATGGTGCGAAACCGGTTTCAGACGTATCGGCCCCGGTATAAATGCCCGACGAAAACCCGGATCCCGTATAATCCGCCGATACGATTGTCACCGTATCGCCAAAGATCTCTTCCGCCATTGCTGTCGCAGATGCACCTGTGTTTACGGTGACCATAGCCTGCCTCATGTTTATTCATGAAGCAGATCCGCAGGTTCGGCACGCCACTACTTGCGCCGACCAACAGCTCACCTAAACCACTCTTGGCCCTAAATTTTTATTGGGCCGACCCTGCCTCATGGGTTTTTTATTGAGTTGATTCTACACGCTCTTGTGGCTTGAGCAACTGATTTGCGCGATATCTGTCGAAATTCTGGCGAAACCCAGGTGATGGTACCAGCCGCAACTGGACGGTCAGGATTTGTTGGAGGCGCGGCCAGGGACCCTGGCCACGCCCTCTTCGTTTAGTTCAGCGCTTCATCGGTGATGGCACTGGTCCAGGCTCCGTCTGGCTGTTTGGTGATCACCGGATCAGAGCCACCCGCCAGAAGCGTGTCGACTGTGCGTTGGAAATCGGCCTCATCCAGCGTCCCGTCCGAGCCGGCAGTCAGCTTCGCAATCTCACCCATCATCCGGACTTGATGTGCCTCGGTCTGCGCACCGGTTTCGTCATTGTCCAGCACAATACCTGCAGCTTCATCAGGATTGGCCTCGGCGTATTTCCAGCCTTTCATCGAGGCCCGTACGAACCGGACCATCTTATCCTTGAAGACCGGATCAGACAGGTTCTCTTCAAGTGCATAGATCCCGTCCTCAAGCGTCGCAACGCCCTGATCTTCATATTTGAAGGTCACCAGCTCATCCTCGGACACGCCGGCATCCAGAACCTGACCAAACTCGTTGTAGGTCATTGTCGAGATGCAGTCAGCTTGCCGTTGCAACAGCGGATCAACGTTGAACCCCTGTTTCAGAACGGTCACACCGTCTTCGCCCCCTTCGGTCGAAATGCCCTCTTGGCTCATCCAGCTCAAGAACGGGTATTCGTTGCCAAAGAACCAAACACCAATTGTTTTGCCTTTAAAATCAGCTGGGCTGGTGATGCCGGTATCTTTCCAGCAGGTCAGCATCAAGCCAGAGCTTTTGAACGGCTGGGCGATATTGACCACCGGCAGGCCTTTCTCGCGCGCTGCCAGCGCTGACGGCATCCAGTTGAGCATGACGTCTGCCCCACCACCGGCAAGCACTTGCGGCGGCGCGATATCCGGACCCCCAGGAAGAATTGTGACCTCGAGCCCCTCTTCTTCGTAGAATCCTTTATCGAGCGCAACGTAGTAGCCGGCAAACTGGGCTTGTGTCACCCATTGCAATTGCAGCTTTACAGAATTGGCATGACCGTCTGCAAATGACGGTCCGGCTGCCAGTGCCAGCGCCAGGGCCGCACTCGTGAGTAGTTTTTTCATCTTCGTTACCTCCAGGTTGATTTAAGTCTATTTTCGTTGCGACGGATGCCAGAAAGTCACCGTCCGTTCGATCTGTGTGATGGCACCGTAAAACGCCGATCCGGCCAGGGCGGCGACGACAATTTCGGCCCAGACCATATCAAGGGCAAGCTGTCCAACGGATGTTGAAATGCGAAAGCCCATGCCTAAAGTGGGGGATCCGAAAAATTCGGCGACGATTGCACCAATCAGGGCCAGCGTTGTTGAAATTTTTAGCCCGTTGAAAATAAATGGCATCGCCGCGGGAAGGCGCAACTTCCAGAATGCCTGGCCGTAGCTGGCCCCATACGTCCGCATCAGGTCGCGTTGCATCGCAGTGGTTTCCCGAAGGCCAGCCACAGTGTTGACCAGCATCGGGAAGAAGACCATGACCACCACAACCGCGGATTTGGATTGCCAATCAAATCCAAACCACATCACCAAAATCGGAGCCGTGCCGACGATAGGCAGCGCCGCCATGAACGAGCCCACAGGCAACAGGCCGCGGCGCAAAAACTCATAGCGATCGACAAGAACCGAGGCCAGAAAAGCGGCCCCACACCCGATCAGATACCCCGACAACGCCCCCTTTACAAAGGTCTGCACGAAATCGGCCCACAGGATATGACCCTCTTGCAGAAAGGTCGTTGCGATCTGGCTGGGCGGGGGCAAAATGACTTGTGGGACCTCAAGGCCACGCACCGTCAGCTCCCAGATGGCCAATATGGTCGCTCCGAAAATCAATGGCACGACAATCGTGCTGCTTTGACCGCGCAATAATGCGCCTCCGGCGAGCCGGACATTGAGCGCCCAAGCGGTCATCCATAGTGCCAAAGCCAACACCAGATAGATCATGCCATCCCCATCCGCTTGAGCATGGTCCGTTCGATCAATGCGATCAACCCCACAAGACAAGCGGCCAGGATCGCCGCCGCGAACAGAGCGGACCAAATCTGGATCGTCTGGCCATAGTAGCTTCCGGTCAGCATGCGCGCGCCCAGACCTCGTACCGCACCTGTGGGCAACTCACCGACGATCGCACCCACCAGCGAGGCCGCGACCGCAATTTTCATTGACGCGAACAGATATGGCATCGACGCCGGCAAGCGCAGTTTCCAAAACCCGTGCGATTTGCTGGCATTGTATGTCCTGAGCAGATCCAGCTGCATGTGATCCGGACTTCGTAGCCCTTTGACCATTCCGACAACCACCGGGAAAAAGCTCAGATATGCAGAAATGACCGCCTTCGGGACGACCCCCTGAACCCCGACCGAGTACAAAACCACAATAATCATTGGGGCCAGTGCAATGATTGGGATCGTTTGACTGACCACCGCCCAAGGCATCACGCTCATATCCATGACACGGCTGTAGACTATTGAAATTGCTAGAATAATTCCCAGGCCAGCACCGATCGCAAAACCCAGAAGTGTGGCGCTTAAGGTGATCCAGCCATGGAAGACAAGGCTGCGTTTCGAGGTGATCTTTTTGCCAATAGTGGTGTCCCAAAGCTCCCCCACTACCTGATGCGGGGCGGGAAGACGCGGCCGATCCTGCCGCCAGGTCTCAGGCAAGGCGAAGGTGTTGCGGGCCACCAGCCCCCAGGCATTGGCATCGCGCCGCTCGGCTGCGGTGCCGCCAGAAATCTCCGCCCCGCCACGCTCCAGGCCGGTCAAGGTCTCCTTGATATTCATCGGAACGCAGGCCACGTACCAAACGGCCACGATCACGGCGATAACGGTCAGAACCGGAAAAATCGACCTCATGTGCGCCACTCCATCCGGATCTCGACAACGCCGACCGGGGAGCGTTCAGGATCGCGCTCCACTGCCACGAAGCCTTCGCGTCGGTAGAATTTTTGCGCCCCGTGGTTTGGCTCATGGGTCCAGAGCTGCATATAGCTTCGCCCTTGTTTGGCCCGATCCAGAAGCGCCTTTCCCAGACCTTGCCCCTGTTTTGCAAGGTAAAACCCACCGATCAGGTTGCTGCTGGGATCCAACGACAGATAACCGCGGATCGGATCCCCGATGACATAAAACTCACGTTTGGGGATACCGTCGCGCAAAATCTCTTCGATCGCCGCACGGGGTTCGCTGCGCGCCATCCACGGTGTTTTATCAATCCAGTCATTGATGATTTTGGCGCATGCGGGCGCATCCTCTTGCTGCGCGAGCCGGATCTCATCTACCTCACTCATCTAAATGCCCCGCGCGCAGACCCTCGCGCACTTGATGTGCCACCGCAATAAACTCAGGCGTGTCACGGATTTCCAGTGGGCGCTCACGCGGCAAAGGACTGTCTATGACATCATAGATTCGACCGGGCCTTGGGCTCATGACCACGATCTTGGTCGACAGATACACGGCCTCTGGGATGGAGTGGGTCACGAAGCCCACGGTTTTACCAGTTCTTGCCCACAAGTCCAAAAGCTGTTCATTGAGATGGTCACGAACAATTTCATCCAGTGCGCCGAACGGCTCGTCCATCAGCAAAATATCCGCGTCAAACGCCAATGAGCGGGCAATCGAGGCGCGCTGCTGCATACCGCCAGACAATTGCCACGGGAATTTACCACCGAAACCGGTGAGCTCGACCAGATCCAGGACCCGATCCACCCGGTCGCGCTGCTCCTGTTTCGAATATCCCATGATCTCGAGCGGCAGCCTCACGTTTCCGGCGATGGTGCGCCACGGATAAAGGCCCGCAGCCTGGAACACATACCCATAAGCCCGCGCCTGGCGCGCGGCATCAGGCGTCATCTCATTCACAGTGATGGTGCCGCCTGTGGGAGCTTCGAGCGCAGCAATCGCCCGCAGAAACGTTGTCTTGCCGCAGCCGGACGGACCTATGAAGGAGACAAACTCACCTGCGGAAATATCCAACGACACATTTGACAAGGCATGGACCGGACCATCCGAAGTCTCGAAAGTCAGATCCAGATTTTTTGCACTGATCACAATGTCTTGCTGCGTGTCCTTCATGTTAAGACGGGTGCTTTCACTCAGAGGTCGACGCTTTGGACCAAACGCCACCGATCACAAACGCGGCAAAGATGAACATGGCATCTGCAACCGGGTTTGCATTCACCCAAGCCGCGATTGCCAAAAGTATCACCGAGCCTATCAAGGCGAATTTCATTGATAATCCTTCCATTTTAACGTTCTGCCTGAAGGGTTCAGACCCCCGATGGAATGTTCATCGGATCGCGCTCAATTTTACGTGGAGAGTTCAGCGATTTCCACCGGCTCAACGCTTTGGAAGCGCTTGCAAATGCGGGTCTTGGAACAAATTTCCCGCGCCCCGGCTGCGGCTGACTGTTTTGCCCGTAAGCCCAAATCACATCGCCGCGCGACAGGGTAAACCTGGCCTGCGCATTCAGCTCCATTCCTTCGAACACATTGTAATCAATGATGGATTTCTGCGTCGCAACATTGACCGTGCGGTTCAATTTCGGATCCCAAACAACAACATCAGCATCTGCACCCGGAACCAATGCGCCCTTTTGCGGATAGATGTTGAGGATCTTGGCGATATTGGTCGAGGTCACAGCGACGAATTCTTCCGGTGTCAGCCGCCCTGTGTCGACGCCACGGGTCCACAGCATCGCCATACGCTCTTCGAGCCCGCCCGTGCCATTTGGGATCATGGTAAAATTATCTATCCCCATCTGCTTTTGCTTGTCATTGAACGCCGCATGGTCCGTTGCGACAACTTGCAGACTGCCAGCCGCCAAGCCGGCCCAAAGCCCGTCCTGATGGTCCTTTGAGCGAAACGGCGGGCTCATTACACGCCGAGCCGCATACTGCCAATCCTTGTTGAAATACTCGCTTTCGTCGAGCGTGAGATGCTGGATCAACGGTTCTCCATAGACGCGCATCCCTTTTTGCCGCGCCCGTCGGATGGCCTCATGTGCCTGTTCACAGGACACGTGGACAATATAAAGCGGCGTGCCGGCGGCATCAGCGATCATGATCGCCCGGTTTGCCGCTTCACCTTCAACCTCAGGCGGGCGTGAATAGGCATGGCCTTCGGGTCCGGTGACACCTGCTTCCATGTATTTTTTCTGCAATTCGGCGACGATATCGCCATTTTCGGCATGTACGAGCGGCAATGCGCCCAGCTCTGCGCAGCGTTTGAATGAGGCAAACATCTCGTCATCTTCAACCATCAACGCGCCTTTATAGGCCATGAAATGCTTGAATGTGTTGACACCACGTTTCTGAACAACGTCTTCCATCTCATTGAAAATATTCTCATTCCAACCTGTGATGGCCATATGATAGGAAATATCGCAGCAGATCTGGTCCTTGGATTTCTTATCCCAGGCGTCAATCGCGTTCAGAAGACTTCCATCTTCGCCGGGCAGGCAAAAATCGACCAGCATGGTGGTGCCACCCGCTGCCGCGGCAAAGGTGCCGGATTCAAATGTTTCCGCAGCTGTTGTGCCCATGAAGGGCATTTCCAAATGCGTGTGCGGGTCAATTCCGCCCGGTATGACATAGGCCTCGGATGCGTCGATCACTTCGTCGCCCGTCAGGTTTTCGCCAATTTCAAGGATCTTCTCACCCTCGATCAAGACATCGGCCACATATTGGCGATCGGCCGTGACAACTGTTCCGCCCTTGATGACTTTGCTCATACCAGCTTTCCTTATGTTTCCAGTGCCTGTCAGGCGACAATCTGTGCGGTCTCGACCACGGCGTGGAACAGAACGTTCGTCCCGGCTGCGGCCCATTCCGGCGAAATTTCCTCGGCCTCATTGTGGCTTAGCCCGTCTACGCAGGGACACATGACCATGGCCGTTGGGGCCACGCGATTGATCCAGCAGGCATCGTGCCCCGCGCCTGAGATAAGGTCGATATGCGAATGCCCCAGCCGGTCCGCTGCCGCCCGAACGGCACCGACACAACCGGGATCAAACGTCACCGGATCGAAATGACCGACCGGCTCGATCTCTATTCCCAATCCTAATTCCGATGCAATATCAGCGGCTTCTGACTCCAACTTCGCACGCATGCCGTTGAGTTTCTCGATATCGGGAGAGCGGAAATCGATGGTGAAAACTGCCTTTCCAGGAATGACATTGCGCGAGTTCGGATAAACGTTGGCCTGACCAACAGCCCCGACGGCCCCTGGTTGATGCGCCATTGCGATCCGATGCACGGCCTCAGTGATCCGGGCCATGCCAAGCCCGGCATTGACCCGCATATCCATGGGCGTTGAGCCGGTATGCGCATCCTTGCCGGTTAGCGTGACCTCAAGCCACCATAAGCCCTGGCCGTGCGTTACAACGCCGATTTCCTTGCCTTCAGCCTCCAAGATCGGGCCCTGTTCGATATGCAATTCGAAAAAGGCATGCATCTTTCGCGCACCGGTTTCTTCTTCGCCACGCCAGCCTATGCGTCGCAATTCGTCGCCAAAGGACTTGCCGTCCGCGTCGACGCGATCATAGGCCCAATCCTGCGTATGAATGCCTGCAAAAACGCCTGAGGCCAGCATTGCCGGGGCGTAGCGGGTCCCTTCTTCATTGGTGAAATTTGTCACAACAATCGGATGTTTTGTCTGTATTCCCAGGTCGTTCAGGCTGCGGATGATTTCGAGCCCGCCAAGAACGCCGAGCACGCCATCATATTTGCCACCAGTAGGCTGTGTATCTAGATGGCTGCCCACATAAACCGGCAAGGCATCAGGGTCCGCCCCCTCACGACGAGCAAACATATTACCCATCTGATCTAGGCCCATGGTGCAGCCCGCAGCCTCACACCAGTTTTGAAACAACGTCCGACCCTCGGCGTCTTCGTCCGTCACAGTCTGGCGATTATTACCACCCGCGATGCCAGGCCCAATCTTCGCCATCTCCATCAGACTGTCCCAAAGGCGCGCGCCGTCGATCTGAAGATTTTCGCCCGGCGCACTGTTTTGGTTTGACATGAGACCCCCATCTCCGCTCTGGTGATTTTTGACCGACTGGTCAAAGCAACGCTATCAGAGCCACTAAGCCAGTCAAGAAAATCGGCATTGCAAACGCATAGTTTGGCGTCAAACGACGCAAAAAAGGGCACTGTTGGAAAGGCACTGGGACACCGTGGAATGAGCAGGCACGAAACACACCCCAAACCCGTCACTCGGATACAGAAGCGGAATACAGATTTGATTCTGGAAGCCGCGCTGGAGGTTTTTTCCACACACGGGTTTCGCGGCACAACACTTGATCAGATCGCGGCACAGGCGGGACTGTCCAAACCCAACCTGCTTTACTATTTTCCATCAAAAGAATCTATACATATCAGCTTATTATCTGGATTGATGGAGACCTGGCTAGATCCTTTGCGCGCTATCGACCCGGCTGGCGAACCTTTGGAAGAGCTGATGTCCTATGTGCGCCACAAGCTTCAAATGAGCCGGGACTACCCCCGTGAGAGCCGCCTGTTTGCCAATGAGATCGTACAAGGTGCTCCGCGTATTCTTAGCAGCCTGAAGGGTGAGTTGCGCACGCTGGTCGACGAAAAGGCAGCGATGATTGATGTCTGGGTCGCGGACGGGCGGATTGCGCCTTTGAACGCGCATCATCTTATCTTTTCGATCTGGTCATTGACCCAGCACTACGCCGATTTTGATGTACAGATCCGCGCCGTGCTAGGCGACGCGGATCCGTTTGACGCGGCCGAGACTTTTCTGGAACAAATGTTTACCCGCATGCTGACACCAGCTGGGTGAAAGAGCGTTTGCCTGCGCGGGGCATGCTGTCAGGCTTGGGTCGATCAAATGACGACGCGGATAGGCGACCCGGCCCCGAATTCAAGATGGTTTAGCGCTCGCAAGGCCAATTGCGCCCGCCAAGGAAACGCTCTAATCTGATGTCTGGTCAGGTAAAGGGTGGATATTGTGGGACCAAGAACTTTCAGGACGTCAATTTTCGGGCTCGCACTGTGTGCCGGCATTTCTGGCTGCACTCTGGACACGGCGCTGGTGCCTACGAATGCACCGCCCCAAATCGCTGCTCTTGCCCCCGTCTCGACCTCATGGACAGTCAATTGCAATGCGCGGGAGACCCTATGCGCAGTTGAGGCATCCGACCGGGGCGGACAATATACGATCCGGATCAGTGTCCCTGAAAGCGGCACAATCGCGGCGGCTATCGTGCCGACCCAAGCCGGTGGGCTGCGCGTCAGTCGAAGCGATCAGGCGTCGATTGCTTTGCCCAATGCGCCCGCTTTTAGTGTGATACCTATCCCGCCGCTCAATCGCCGCGAACAGGGGTATTTCACCATCGCCGAACATGACAGCCCAACGCAGAACGGAGTCATCGGCGGGCTGCTGCGTCAACAGCCACGTAGCTTCGCGATGAGCGTGAATGGCACGAACTACTCGTTCCGTTCCAGTGGCGTTCGTGGTGCTATGGCGGATGCCAATGCGCGATTGGGATCGCCCTTGAATGCTGGCGCGCTGTCCCGCGGATCAGTCGCGCTGAGCCGAGCCGCGCAAAGTGGTCAGGCCACAAGTCCAAACACCTCGACGGCTGCCAGCCGATGCTCCCGTTCGGCACTCGATGCTGAGGCAAATCGCCGTATCGCCTCCTTCGGGCGGCAACCCGCAGGTGCCAGCACCTCATGGCGCTATGCCTATAACCTCACGCGCGCGATGATCACGTTGACTGAGCAGCAGGCCCGCAGATGCCCAAGTGTCGATCTGAGTTTTGCACTGAATTTTCACCGCAACAATCTTGGCGAACTAGAGCAGACGGGCCGGGCCTCGGGCTGGCTTTGATGGCTGAGACCGGCTTTCGGATGCTATGTCTACTGGCGCACCCAGTTGTCAAATGGACTTGGTTCACCGGACGAGTGGCGTAGCTGAAGCGTCGTGTCCGTGCACACGTAGCTGTGGACATTGACCCGTTCCTCGACGGTCTCCATGCCGTTTTGAACTTGTTGCATTACCGGGTTCGTTCCATCGGCGGTGATCATACGCACTTCGAAATTAAACAACGCATCGACAATCTCGCTGCGCAGCTGGTTGCCTTGCGACTCGGCTTGCGCGGCGAACCGCCCGTCAAACCGCGCCTCAAAAGCTATGCCAGCATTTGACATGCGCCCATAGCCATTGCTCATCACCATTTGGAGCATGCCATCCGCACCGACCTGAGCCGCCCCGTTGACCGAGACGGTTTCCACCTGCATAGGTGCTGCCATCTGGCTCCAAAAACTGGTCATGTCCGGGCTTTGCAAGCGCCATACACCAACAATGCAGGGATCAATCTCTGCCGCCGCAGGGCTTGCAAGAAGGCAGAAAATAAGGGCCAAGCGTCTCATTGTGCAGCCACCGCGCCAGGATTGTTCGGATGCGTGGTCCAGTTTGCGTAGTCCGGGTCCACCGGTTTGCCAGTGCGTGGATCGGTACTGCCGGCCGCCATTGGCTCCATTGTGATACACCCGTCTACCGGGCAGACATTGACGCACAGATTGCATGCGACGCATTCAGCGTCAATCACCTCGAAAACCCTGTCCGGGCTCATCGAGATCGCCTGATGCGAAGTGTCTTCACAAGCGGCATAGCAACGTCCGCACTGGATACAATCGGCCTGGCTGATCTTGGCCTTGGCTACATAGTTAAGGTTCAGATACTGCCAGTCGGTGACATTAGGAATGGCAGAGCCCACAAACTGCGATGTATCGCTATAGCCTTTGTCATCCATCCAATCGCTCAGGCCCGAGATCATCTCTGAGACAATTTTGAACCCATAGGTCATCACCGCAGTGCAGACCTGCACATTACCGGCACCCAAGACCATAAACTCTGCCGCATCGCGCCAGGTGGTCACGCCACCAATCCCCGAGATCGGCAAGCCGCGTGTCTCTCCATGGCGGGCAATTTCGGACACCATCGACATCGCAATGGGCTTCACAGCGGGGCCGCAATAGCCACCATGGCTGCCTTGGCCATCGATGGACGGCTCCGGGCTCAAAGAGTCGAGATTTACTGATGTGATGGAGTTGATCGTATTGATTAGCGACACCGCATCAGCCCCGCCGCGCTTTGCGGCTTCGGCGGGTTTGCGGATATCGGTTATGTTCGGCGTCAACTTCACGATGACTGGCATCCGCGTGGTTTCTTTGCACCACCGGGTCACCATTTCGATATACTCAGGCACCTGACCCACGGCAGAGCCCATGCCGCGTTCGCTCATCCCATGCGGGCAACCAAAGTTCAGCTCGATGCCATCTGCACCCGTCTCTTCAACCAAGGGCAATATGGTTTTCCATTCATGCTCTTCACAGGGCACCATCAGTGAAACCACCATAGCGCGATCTGGATAGTCCCGCTTGACCGCTTTGATTTCGCGCAAATTGGTCTGCAAGGGCCGATCGGTGATCAGTTCTATATTGTTTAGACCAAGAAGCCTGCGATCCGCCCCGTAAATCGCACCGTAACGCGGACCATTCACATTTACGACCGGTGGGCCTTCCGAACCTAGCGTTTTCCAGACCACCCCGCCCCAACCGGCCTCAAAGGCACGCCGGACATTGTATTCCTTGTCGGTGGGTGGTGCCGAGGCCAGCCAAAACGGATTGGGGGATTTTATGCCTACAAATTCACTTGTCAGATCCGCCATGTCAGGCCCCTCCGGTTAAAAATCTATGCATGTCTTCGGCCGCATCGCGGCCCTCGGCCACCGCTGTCACGGTCAAATCGTCGCCGCCTGACGCGCAGTCGCCACCGGCCCAGACACGAGTGAGCGTGGTCGCTCCGACATCATCAACTTTGATTTTGCCGCCCTCAACCACAAGTCCATCAGGGGTCACGTCCAGCGATTGGCCGATGGCCTTGAACACCTGATCTGCTGCCAGTCGGAATGTCTCGGACGTGCCGGTCAACACTCCGTCGATCTCTTGGGTGTACTCAAACTCCACCTCGCCGGCAGCACCAGTGCCATGCACTGCGACTGGTTGCGCGTGGGTGACAATGCGCACGCCATGATGGGCCGCAAGATCCTGTTCATAGCGACTGGCGCTCATGCGGTCACGACCACGGCGGTATGCAATCGTGACGGTCTCAGCCCCCAGCAGTTTAGACTGCACGGCTGCATCGACCGCGGTCATACCGCCACCAATAACGACAACATTTCGACCGACAGGTAGGTTGGCAAGATCGCCCGCTTGCCTCAAATCGGCGATGAAGGTGACGGCATCCAGGACGCCGTCACGCTCCTCGCCCGCGGCGCGCAGGGAGTTAACGCCGCCTAACCCGACACTCAGAAACACTGCATCATACTGATCCATCACAGCACTCAATTCGACCTGTCGACCCAGAGCCTGGCCGCTCTGCACCGTGATCCCGCCGATCTGCAAAAGCCAATCTACCTCTCTTGCGGCGAACGCATCAGTTGTCTTGTAGGCGGCGATTCCGAACTCGTTGAGCCCGCCTGGCTTTTCGCGTGCTTCATAGATCACCACGTCATGCCCACGCATCGCCAAACGATGCGCACAGGACAGACCGGCAGGGCCCGCACCGACAACCGCGACGGTCTTCCCCGTCGATTGCGCGCGGTCAAATGGATGAAGGCCCTGGGCCATCAACGTGTCAGTTGCGTATCGTTGCAACCTGCCGATCTCAACCGGTTTACCCTCTGCAACCTCGCGCACACACACCTGCTCGCAAAGCGTCTCAGTCGGACAGACGCGAGCGCACATCCCGCCCAGTATATTCTGACTCAGGATCGTCTTCGCCGCGGCTTCGGGCGTTCCAGTCTGGATCTGTCGAATGAACAAGGGAATGTCGATATCAGTCGGACAGGCCGTAATACATGGCGCATCATGACAAAAATAACACCGGTCCGCCGCGACAGCAGCTTCATGCGGAGCGTAGGCTGGATGCAGATCTGAAAAGTTCTTGTCGAGCGTTTCTGTGGTCAACCGGTTGGCAACGATTCCAGGGGTCATCGGCGAATTTGGCATAAGGCTACCCGCATAGATTCTAATGTCCAAAGAGTGGCACAGGAAATTTTTTTATCAAATGGTAAATTTTAGGCAATTTGTGAAACCGCCCTCAAGGTCGCACCCTACTTGGCGAATTTCCATTCGCTCTATGTTCCGTTATGGCTAAAGAAAAGAGCGAAAAGACCGGCGAAAACATGCTGCTAGACGCACGAGAGATCACCAAGACTTTCCCTTCGAACCAGGGTCGAACCACAATCTTGGACGCTGTCTCTTTAAATCTCGATACCGCGCAATCACTGGCTCTGACCGGCGAAAGCGGGTCGGGCAAGAGTACGCTTTTGCATATTATTGCGAGTCTCGAACCCTTTGACAGCGGTAGCCTTCAGCTTGACGGACAAGACGTTGGCCCGCTACGCGAACCCGCGCGCGCCCGGTTGCGCCGTGTATCGCTTGGCATTATTTTCCAACAGTTCAACCTGATCCCGTCATTGACGGTCGAGCGAAACTTGACCTTTCAGGCACGGCTGTCCGGACGCCAGGACGATGCTTGGACCCGTGAATTGATCCACAGGCTTGGTCTTGAGGATCACGCCTCCAAATATCCGGAGGACCTTTCAGGCGGTCAGCAGCAACGTGTCGCCGTTGGCCGCGCCCTGGCCAGTCGCCCCAAACTGGTGCTGGCTGATGAACCCACGGGGAGCCTCGATGAAGTGACAGGTGACCAGGTTCTTACGCTGATGCTTGATCTGGTGCGGGACAGCCAAGCGGCCTTGTTGATGGTCACCCATTCGGACAGATTAGCACACCGGCTTGACCAGCGGGTTCACCTGCGGCGCGGACGGCTAGAGACGTGATTGCGGTCACCTTACAGACGCTGTTTTCACACTGGCGCGCTCAGCCAGTTCAATGCGCAACGATGATCGTTGGCCTCGCCCTGGCCACCGCTTTGTTGTCAGGTGTGCAAGCCATCAATTCGGAAGCGCGCGCCGCATATGCCCAAGCGACAAATCTTATTTCCGGGCCTGGGAGGGTTCTTGTCGATCGCGATGGAGGGGCGATCGCGCAATCCGACTACATCGCCTTGCGTCGCGCTGGATGGCTTGTGTCCCCGGTGATCGAAGGCAGCCTACGCTGGGGCGATACGGGTGTGCGCATCATCGGCATCGACCCACTGACCGCATCCAACGCTTCACCAGTGGCACAGGCGGCATTGCAATCCGAGGACAGCGATCTCGCCGATCCAACCGCATTCCTGACCACACCTGGCGTGCTTCTGGCTGCGCCAGATACGGCCGCGCGTCTGAACCCGGTGGCACCCGCCCCGGTGCGCGCAGTTGACGGGATCACCCCTGGGTTGGTCTTCGCAGATGTGGGTATTGTCCAGGGCCTGTTGGGGCGCCCCGGGGAACTTGATCAGCTTGTCGTAAGCCAAGAACAGCCATTGCTGCGCAGTGAGCTTAGCACCCTTGTTCCGCATTTGGCTTTGCGAGACAGCGATGAGACCAACGATCTTGCGCGGCTAACGGACAGTTTTCACTTGAACCTGACTGCGTTTGGCCTGCTGTCCTTTGCAGTCGGCCTTTTTATCGTTCATGCGACGATCGGGCTGGCCTTTGAACAACGCCGAACCCTGTTCCGAACGATCCGCGCACTCGGCGTCAGCCCACGATCTCTAATCGCGGGGCTGGTTGTCGAGCTTTTGATCTTTGCAATCCTCGCCGGTCTCGCGGGCACGGTTTTGGGCTATGTGATCGCTGCGGCTCTTTTGCCCGACGTGGCCGCCACTCTACGCGGGCTATACGGGGCCAATATCGATGACGGGTTGAGCATCCGCCCGCTGTGGTGGTTGAGCGGGCTTGCCATATCGGTGCTGGGTACCGGGCTTGCGGCAGCAAGCAACCTGGTCAAGCTCGCACGGTTGCCGGTTCTGGCACCCGCAAAACCACGCGCCTGGGCTTTGGGCGCGGCCAAAGGATATCGCGCATTAATCTGGTGCGCATTGGTCTTGCTTGCCACGTCCGGGCTCGGTGTTCTGTTCGGGCGCGGTGTGGTGATGGGGTTTGTCACCCTTGGGGCTTTAATGATTGGCGCGGCCTTTTTGTTGCCTGCGCTTTTGCAAGCCATCACCAGGTTCGCAGAGACACAGGCCAGATCGGTACAGGCTCAGTGGTTCTGGGCCGACACGCGCCAGCAAATCCCTGGATTGTCGCTTGCGCTGATGGCGCTCTTGCTGGCCTTTGCAACCAATGTTGGGGTCGGCACGATGGTGTCGAGTTTCCGGCTCACCTTTACCGGCTGGCTGGACCAGCGGCTTGCCTCCGAGCTTTATGTGCGGGCTGAGGATCAGGCACAGGCCGAGGCATTGACCACTTGGCTAGCCGGGCGCAGCGACGCCGTCTTGCCGATCGGAAGTTTTGAGGCAGAGCTGCGCGGTCTGCCGGCTGAGATCTTCGGCGTGGCTGATCACCCGACTTATCGAGACAACTGGCCCTTGCTGGCCCAAACCGAAAACGTCTGGGATGTTGTCGCCGATGGCACAGGCATCTTAATCAATGAGCAAATGGCCCGCAGAGAGATGCTGGCACCCGGGGATACGATCACGCTTCCCAGCAACTGGACGGCGCAAATCGCGGGGATTTATAGCGACTATGGAAACCCGAAATATCAGGTGCTGATTGGCCTGAGCCAATTGCGGCTCCGTTATCCTAGCACCGCGATCGAGCAGTTTGCCATTCGCACAACGCCGGACGCGGTGCCCGGGCTGATGACAGATCTGCAAGATCGCTTTGGCCTGGACTCCGATGCCATGATCGATCAGGGGGCACTCAAATCGTTTTCCATGCAAGTCTTTGATCGCACCTTCACCGTCTCGGCGGCGCTTAATGTGCTCACGCTTGGTGTGGCCTGGTTCGCGATCCTGACAAGCCTGCTGACCATGTCGACCATGCGGTTGCCGCAGCTGGCCCCGGTCTGGGCCAGCGGCATGACACATGCGAACTTATCCTTGCTCGAACTTGCACGGGCCATGTTCCTGGCAGCGCTCACCCTTGTCGCGGCCCTGCCGCTGGGGCTCGCGCTGTCCTGGGTGCTGCTGGCTGTTATAAATGTCGAGGCGTTTGGTTGGCGCTTGCCGATGTTCCTATTCCCCAGCGAATGGGGTGCCTTGGTCGGAAGCACGGCTCTGGCGGTCCTGCTTGCGTGCCTCTGGCCTGCTTGGCGGCTTTGGAAATTACCGCCAGCCCAGCTTCTGAAAGTGTTTGTTCATGAACGTTAAAATTATCCTGACCATGCTTGCAGGCTTGCTCGCCCAGCCGGCACTCGCACAAGGGTTTGCGGGTATGGGCAGCTCAGCTGATGGGTTCGCATCGCCAAGCCGCGACACCCGATTCTCCTTCCCGCTTGACCATGCGGCGCATCCGGATTTTCGGATCGAATGGTGGTATGTGACGGCAAACCTGACCGGTGAGGACGGAAAATCCTATGGCATTCAATGGACGCTTTTCCGGTCTGCTTTGGCCCCACACACCCAAGATAACTGGCAGGATCCACAGATCTGGATGGGCCATGCGGCCGTAACGTCTGAGGATGTTCATTTGACCGCAGAGCGGTTCGCGCGCGGCGGGATTGGTCAGGCCGGGGTCGAGGCGCAACCGTTTGCCGCATGGATTGACGACTGGCAAATGGCTGGTGCTGACATAAACGCTGTCAGCCTCTCTGCCCAAGGCACCGACTTCGCTTATCGGCTGGAGTTGACGGCCGACGGGCCCTTGGTCCCGCAGGGCGATCAGGGGTACTCGGTCAAATCGGCATCGGGACAGGCCAGCTATTACTATTCACAGCCATTCTACCAGGTTCGGGGTCAGCTGGATTTACCGGGCGGATCGGTCAATGTTCACGGCAACGCCTGGCTCGATCGCGAATGGTCGTCGCAACCCTTGGCCGAGAATCAATCTGGCTGGGACTGGATATCGTTGACCCTGGAAGGTGGGACAAAGCTGATGGGGTTTCGCTTGCGTCAGTCTGACGGCTCTGATTTCTCGTCGGGCACCTGGATTAACGCCAACGGCATCCCTTCGCCCCTCGCACCCGGAGAGCTCCAAATGACTCCGTTGCGGCGCACGCAAGTTTTTGAGCGTGACATCCCCGTAGACTGGCAGGTCGAGTTGCCCAATTACGGGGTTGATGTCACCCTGAAAGCGCTCAACGACAATGCCTGGATGGATATGGCTTTTCCCTATTGGGAAGGTCCCGTAACCATCACCGGAAGCCATGAAGGCGTCGGATATTTGGAGATGACGGGTTATGAATGACGCGGTGTTCAGCACCCCACAAACGCTCCTGGCGCATGTTTGGGATCTGATCGAGCAAAGCGTTGGCGACCGCAAATCCGCCGCGCGTTACGTAACGCTGGCCAGTGTCGGTTCCGACGGGCGCGCCGAAGCGCGTGTGGTGGTTCTTCGACATGCGGATAAGCGCACAGCCGAGGTTGAGATTTATACCGACGGAGCCTCTGCCAAAGTAGCGGAGTTTCAGGCTAACCCAAAGGGAACATTGGTGTTCTGGGATGGCCACGCCCTTCAGATCCGGCTGCGCATCGATGTGACCGCAACCCTTGGAGACGACGCAAGCTGGGCCAAACTGCCTCAGATTGCACGCCGCAATTACGGTGGGCAACCGGCGCCAGGCAAGCCTTTAGAGCAGGCCGAGGACTATGTAGAGACAACCGAGCGAGACCGGTTTTTTCGACTGCGCGGAACGATCGTTGAAATCGATGTAGTTTTTCTGGGCGATACGCTGCACCAACGCGCGGTTTTTGAACGCCAGAACGACTTTTCGGGCCGCTGGATTGGGCCTTAGCAGTTGTTACAGAATACGAATTGAAACTGGGTAATTGTTGAAAAATCAGTCGAGACGAACGGCGTCTCCGGCTGTCTGCTCTTGAGCAGAAAATCCTGCTTGTGACAAAACCTGATCAGCAGCGATGGCGATCAGTATAGTTGCGGCGAATGCCGTTAACATGGCCTTCATAGTCTTTCCCCCGTGTGCCAGACCCAATTGGCAGAGGCCTGACGCAAATAGTCTATAAGATCGTAACGATCCTGAGCCTTGGCGATGCGCTGCAGTGGCATCTTTGTTCCCGGCACATCGTGATCCGGTCCATACGTAAGCAGAGCATTTATTGTCTCCCACGTCCAGATATTCTCTGCGTCTTGTAGAGTTTTTGAATAGCCGTAAACGACATCTGTGCCCAGCTTGCGTCCAATTGGCGCAAAAAGGCTGGGCTCGGCCCGCCGGCGTGGATGTTTCGGCCATCTGGCGAACGGGTCTGCCCCTGGATCGGACCCAGTTCAACCGCGCGAAAATCCGGCAAGATTTTTGATGTTTGGGTGTCGAAAATCATGGATCAGCCCATGCCGTCATATCATTCTCATCCGATTGCGAGGCGCGCCATACGTTTCGCTGAGTTGCGAATTACGCGCATCCCAACGCCTTCGTTGACCAATCCACTCGCAACATGAGACCACACCGTTGAACAGATTCTGCATCCACGTGATGCCTGGCGCAACAATCCTGAATCCACCATTGAACCCCGTTTTGCATTGGCATGCGCTAACCAAGGTCCTCACTATTGTCACAATAGCACTGACCTTGTAACGCGGATGCCGCTGCCAAAACGACCTTCCATGGCCGGTCCTCCGCGGCGGCCTCTCGCATCACGACAGCATTGAACGGATCCAATCCAGCGCGGTTGCGCTTCCAGGAGTCCGTCTGTGTCCGGTGACGCTCCAAAGAGGCTATTGCCACGTGGATATAGGAAACGTCACCTTCGGTACGAATAAGCCGCCAGTCTGCCGGAGCTGCGCCAGGCAAAACCGCCACTGCCTTCTATGACCATACCGCAAACCGGGTCTCCCCAAGCGTGCCACGCAATACGCGGCCACCAAGTGAACTTGTATCACGCATGGTCTCGGCTGATGTCAAAGTCCCTCCCAAAACTAAAACATGTGGCTTTGGACATACTGGTTGATCTAGCGATTCATTCAAAGGATTATTTCAGCGGGCTGGATCACGTTTGCGAAATTGGCCCTTTCCGCGCCCCTTCTGCGAATGCCGCAGCACATCGGCTGCCAGGTGGCTAAAGCCGCGCAGCGCTGTCTGTCAGAGACATGTCATTTGCAGGCGGTCTCAACGCAAGATCCTTTAGTCGTCCCCGCAGAAATTGCCCCGTTTGCAGCACAGGCGGGACTTGCGGTTCCAGCCAGAAGGCAAATCAGTGTTGCTCTAGAGAGTCTGTGCCTGAGCCAGGGAGCCGGTGCTCAGACCAACGCTAAACAGATGGAAAGAAGCGGCGAAAATTTGAGCAAGCACTTGCACTCCGTCTCAAATTGGACTGGATTGCAGTCCTAAGCAGCAAGAGGGATCAGCGTCACTCTTTGAGACGCCGGACACTATTTTCGACAAAACAAGGGAAATCAAATGAGCGAAGACTACAATATGTCGATGCGAAAATTTCTTAAACAGGTGGGTGTTACCTCCCAGCAAGCCATTGAGGAGGCGTTGCGAAACGCCCCTGCTGAACCAGGCCAAAGCTACTCTGCAAAGGTTGTTTTAACCATTGATGGGCTGGACATGGAACATGTGGTGACGGGCACTATTGCAAGTACGGACGGACACTCCTGAAATGGCGATCACGCGCGACGCGGTGCTCGATGCACTCAAAACTATCGAGGACCCGCTGACGGGCCAGGACATCGTGGATGGCGGTCTGGTCCGCGCGCTCAATGTTGAAAACGGAGCCGTTCGGTTTGTCATAGAAGTCCCGCCCGAAAAAGCAAAAGGCTATGAGGCTTTGCGCGCGGTGGCCGAAGCCAAGGTGCAATCTCTTGAGGGGGTCAACTTGGTCTCGGCCTTGTTGACTGCACACTCGCAAAAATCCCCTCCCCCAGACCTGAAGACCGGCAGAAAACCCGCGGCCCCGACGGGACCCGCAAAGATTCCCGGCGTTGAGCGTATTTTGGCCGTTGCGTCCGGCAAAGGCGGCGTTGGAAAATCGACCATTTCATCCAATCTTGCCTGCGCACTTGCCGCCGAAGGACGCAAGGTCGGGCTGCTTGATGCTGATGTCTACGGGCCGTCGCAGCCCCGCATGCTTGGCGTTTCGGGGCGGCCAGCCTCCCCAGATGGCAAGACCATCATACCATTGCACAATTTCGGCGTCACGATGATGTCGATGGGGCTGATGGTCAATGAGGGACAGGCTGTGGTCTGGCGAGGACCGATGTTGATGAGCGCACTGCAACAGATGCTCACCCAGGTCCAGTGGGGCGCGTTGGACGTTCTGATTGTAGATTTGCCGCCAGGCACCGGCGATGTGCAAATGACTTTGTCGCAAAAAACAGAAGTGACCGGAGCCATTATCGTGTCGACCCCGCAAGACGTGGCGTTGATAGACGCGCGCAAAGGCATAGACATGTTCAATCAGCTTGGTACGCCCATTGTCGGAATGATCGAGAATATGAGCACGCATATCTGCTCCAATTGCGGACATGAGGAGCATGTCTTTGGCCATGGCGGCGTCGCATCAGAAGCAGAAAAACTAGGCGTACCGCTTTTGGCGGAAATTCCATTACATCTGGACATCAGGCTCGCCTCGGACGGCGGAATGCCGATTGTTGCGGCAAAGCCTGATAGCGCACAAGCGCTGGCCTTTCGCACTGTTGCCCAGAAGCTTGTCGCCGACGGAAAGGCGTGAGCGAGCTGCGCTTGCCGCTATTTTTGCTGGGTGAGGCTATGCGCGCGGACAGTGATTCATTTCGCGCGACACGGGATCTGCCCTGGACCGCTGTGATAGTGTCCGGAATGGTGACCGTAGGGTGAGATTTGACAGATGCAGGAGTGGCCGAAGCGTTTCGCGCGATCACCGCGTAGGCTGGCAACATCATCCAATCCGAAGCCCACGACCGGTTTGACGCGGACCCTCACCAGCACTGACTGTCAGCGCGCATTGAAGGTGAAAAGCTGCTCACCTGACACTAAATACCCATCAATCAAAACCTGGGCTCGAGCGCTTGTCAGCCAGTCTTCAAGCTGACGCGCAAGATCATATTTGACATGAGAATGCTGCGTCGGATTGACGGGAATATAGGCGTATTGGTTGAAGAGCAGCGGGTCTCCCTCAAAGACAATCGCGAGGCCGGCCTTGTTGCCAAAATTCAACCAACTGGCGCGATCGGACAAGATATACGCCTCCAGCCCAGCGGCGGTGTTCAGGCTGGCGCCCATCCCAGCCCCGACGGCGCGATACCAGGGCCCGAAACCGGCGGGATCGAAGTCGGCCAGCGACCAAATTTTTAGTTCTGCCTTATGCGTACCACTGTCGTCACCTCGGCTGACAAAGGCCGCTCGGCTGGCCTGCAAGTGGTCCAAAGCCTCGGTCGCGCTGGCGGCTTCTGAAACCAAGGCCGGATCGGATTTTGGTCCCACCAAAACAAAATCATTATACATGATCTCGCGGCGGTGGGTGCCGTGACCTGCCGCCACAAAAGCCTCTTCCGCCGGTTTTGAATGCACAAGAATGGCGTCAACATCGCCCGCTTTTCCCAATCTGAGCGCCTGACCTGTTCCTACGATCAACAGCTGCACTTCCAAACCAAGATCTGCTTCGATCTCGGGTAGCAGCACATCCGACAGACCGGAATTGTTGAATGACGTTGTCACGGCCATACGCATTGTCTCGGCCGCAGCCGGTATCGGAAATAGTAAGGTAAGACAGAGCCACAACCATTTGATCATTCGACAATATCCCCCTTCAGGAACGCGGCGGCCTCTGGAGTCGAAGGGGCATCGAAAAACGCCTCTGCCGGGGCCGAGGTCTGGATGCGACCAGTGAGCAGAAAATGGACGTCACTGGCCAGACGCCGAGCCTGGCCCAGGTCATGGGTCGCCATAATGATGCGGGTGCCCGCCTCGAGTGCATCACGGAGCAACGCCTCGATCTCGCGCGTGGCCCGCCCATCAAGATTTGTGCTTGGCTCGTCTAGAAACAGCACCTCGGGACGCCGGATCAATCCGCGTGCCAAAGCCAGCTTCTGTTTCTCCCCACCCGACAATCGTGTGGCGGACCGCTCCAGCGCGTCGCTCAAGCCGATCCTGTCAGCCCACGTCTCGCAGGCGGCAGAAACCTCGGATTTGGATACGCCAAGCAGCTGCAACGGATAAGCCAGGTTGTCGCGTACAGACCGGCGCATCATGATCGGTGTTTGGAATACATAGGCTTGTCGGGATTGTGCCTCTCGCGTTGCGATCTGCCACTGCAGCCGACCCGCGCTCAGTCGTTCCAACCCGTGCAAGACCCGCAGGAATGTCGTTTTTCCCGATCCGTTCGGCCCCAGAATGGCGGTCAATCCCGAGCCACCGATCTCAACGCTGACTGGCCCCAGGATGCGCGCGCCACGGCGGCGCACACAGACATCGTCAAGCTGCACGGGGAAAATGGATCCGCTCACCAGCGTTCCTCCCGTTCGGTGCGCGACAGAATGTGGATCGCCAGATTAACGAGTATTGCAATCGCGATCAGCACGAAGCCCAAGCCCAGTGCCAAGGCGAAGTCACCTTTGCCAGTTTCCAATGCGATCGCCGTCGTCAGCACCCGTGTCGCATTATCGATATTGCCGCCAACGATCATGATCGCTCCAACTTCGCCAATGGCGCGTCCGAACCCCGCCAGAGCCCCGGTCAGAAGGGTTCGCCGTCCGTCCCAAAGTAGTGTTTTGAGACGTTGCGTTGATGACGTGTTCAGCGAGATCAGCAAATCATGGTATTCCGCCCAAAGATCACGCATCGCTTGATGGGTAATCGAGGCAATCAGCGGGGTAATGATGATCACCTGAGCGATGATCATTGCGGTCGGGGTAAACAACAGCCCCAAGACCCCGAAGGGCCCCGAGCGCGACAGCAGGATGTAGACAACAAGCCCCACTACCACCGGCGGCAGCCCCATCAAGGCGTTGAGCAAGGCAATCACGGTTCGACGATGGCGAAACCGGCGGATTGCGAGCCAGGTGCCCAAAGGCAATGCGATTACGCAGGCGATCAGTAATGCAGTTAGCGATACGTGAAGCGAGCGCAGGGTGATCTGCGCCAGGTCCGCGTCCAGCCTAACAATAAGCCAGAATGCTGAAACGATACCGTCGTAAATGTCGCCCATGCGCCTCCCAATCGCGGTCCATCGGTCACCGCGCAGGCGAAGTTTTCCATCAATTCCAGCAGTTTCGCAAACGGGATTTACGCCACTGCCCGTCCGACCATTCCAAACAGATCGCGCGGGTCGTCAGGATCGGCGAGCAGATCAAGCTCCGCGAAATGACCAGTGGCGTCCAACTGGTCACGCACATAGCGCAGAGCAGAAAAATCCTCCGTGGCGAACCCCACGGAATCAAACAATGTGATCTGTTGTGGGGTCTTGCGACCAGGGGCCTCACCCGTCATCACTTGCCAAAGCTCGGTGACCGCATGATCGGGATCAAGCTGCTGAATCTCGCCCTCGACGCGGGTCTGAGGCGGGAACTCGACGAAAATATCAGAGCGCATAAGGATGTCACGATGCAGCTCTGTCTTGCCCGGACAATCTCCGCCGATGGCGTTGATATGAACACCGTTGCCGACCTGATTGTCCGTCAGGATTGTCGCGTATTGCTTGTCGGCGGTACAAGTCGTGATGATCTCGGCGTTGGTCACCGCCTCCTGAGAGCTCGCGCATCGTACAACATTCAAGCCACGACCGGCCAAGTTTTTATAAGCCTTTTCTGTGGCTTGCGGATCGATATCGAACAAACGAACAGTATCAATCCCAACCAGCTCCTGAAACGCTAGGGCCTGAAATTCGCATTGTGCCCCATTGCCGATAATCGCCATGCACCGCGCGCCTTCTGGGGCCAGATATTTTCCAACCAAAGCCGAGGTTGCAGCCGTACGCAGAGCGGTTAGAACCGTCATTTCCGACAGAAGCACCGGATAGCCTGTATCTACACGCGCCAACATCCCGAACGCGGTCACGGTTTGATACCCGCGCGCCATATTGGCTGGGTGGCCATTGACATATTTGAAACCGTACGTTTCCCCGTCCGAGGTTGGCATGAGCTCAATGACACCTTCTTCAGAATGCGCCGCCACACGGGGGGTTTTGTCAAACAGGGGCCAGCGTTTGAAATCCGCTTCGATATAGGCGGCCATGTCGCCCATCATCCGTCTGGGCCCAATCGTGTTGACCAGTTTCAGCATATTGTCGACCGATATGAACGGGACGAGTGCCATCTGGGAGGGATCTTGTGTCATGAGAAGCTCCGTGTTGGGCGATCAAGAACTTTGCGGCCCAGGAGGCTGGCGCAGAGATCAACCATCAAAGCGGCGGTACGCCCGCGTTCATCGAGAAACGGGTTCAGCTCGACCAGGTCAAGGGAGGTCACTAGTCCCCAGTCACACAACAGTTCCATGATCAAATGCGCTTCGCGGAACGTGGCGCCTCCTGGAACGGTCGTGCCGACCGCAGGTGCAATCGCCGGGTCCAGGAAATCCACATCGAGGCTCACATGAAGTCGTCCATTGGCCTCTTTAACCTGCGCCAGGAAACGCTCCAGCGGTGCTTTGACCCCGTCCTCATCCATTGCGCGCATGTCATGTACACGGATTGCCGAGGATGCGATCAGGTCATGCTCGGCTTGATCAACTGACCGCAGACCCATCATGAAAATATGATCAGGTGAGACCGGTGCGGGCAGCTTCGGGTAGTGCTCCTGAAAACCGGGTTGTCCGCTTAGATAGGCCACTGGCGTGCCGTGAAGATTCCCACTGCGGGTTGTTTCAAGCCGGTGCAAATCCGGATGCGCGTCCAACCATAAAAGAAATTGAGGCTGGTTCAGCTCCGCCGCATAGCGCGCCACACCTGCAACCGTTCCGATGGACAGCGAATGATCGCCGCCCAAGAAGATTGGCAGATCCGCGCATTTGGCCACGGCATAAGCCTCCTCTTGAAGGGCCTGCGCCCAGCCTGCCACTTCATTCAGATTGCGCACGGCCGGGTTCACATGGCCGGAGGTTTGAGCGTGGTGGGCTGCGACATTGCCGTGATCGGTGACCGAATGCCCCAGATCGAGTAGTGTTTCAGCCAGTCCGGCGGTTCGAAACGCATCCGGGCCCATCAAGCACCCGTGTACACCTGCCCCCGCCTGCACTGGCGCGCCGACCAGTGAACATTTCAACATACCGCTCTCCAGGAAACTCTAATTTTGCCTGTGCCAAATATCGCAGATGTCGTTGATCATTATGCACATATAAATTGATCATTTTAGCATTTTTATATACCATTATGATAAAGACAAAATCTATTTTGAAAGATTTGCTATGGACGAGACAGATCGCGCCTTGATCGGAGCATTGCGTCTGGACGGCCGTGCCTCGGTCACGACGCTTGCCGCCGAGCTTGGTCTGGCCCGCGCAACCGTCAAATCTCGGCTGGCAAAACTGCATGAAAACGGAACAATTCGGCGCTTCACGATCGAGCTGGACACGCGCGTCGGTGATGAACTGATCCAGGCCGTCATGATGGTTGAAGTGCAGGGCAACCTGACACGATCCGTGATCGCGCGGCTGCGGCGCATGCCCGAGGTTGTCAGCCTGCACACAACCAATGGGGCCTGGGATCTGGTGGCCCGGCTGGAAACCGGAACGCTCGCAGAATTCGACCGCGCCTTGCGCGACGTTCGGGAAATCAACGGGGTTTCAAACTCCGAGACCTGTTTGCTATTGGATCGCGCTTACTAGCGGCACCGCGACCCGGTGCTGGCCTTCGGCGTGACCTGGGCCCGAAGACTTGCGGAAAGCTTGGTCAGCTCAACTCACCGTGCGCCGTTGACATTCAAGAATACCGAATAGAGCGAAGTTGTTCCGCAAATGAACAGCCGGTTCAATTTCGGACCCCCGAAACACACATTGGCCACCAGCTCCGGGATCAGGATTTTGCCAATCAAAGTCCCGTCGGGGGCGAGGCAATGGACACCATCGGCCGCTGATGTCCAGATCCGTCCATCACGATCCAAGCGGAAGCCATCGAAGACGCCGCTGGTGCAGTCGGCAACAACGTTGCCACCGCTCAGACTGCCCGACTCAGAGACCGAATGCACACGAATATGCCGCGGCCCGCCCGGGGTATGTGTGCCGCCCGTATCGGCAATGTAGAGCTGAGACTCATCGGCTGAGAAGGCCAGCCCATTGGGTTTCACATAATCATCAGCCGCAATAGCGATGTCGCCGGTATCTGCGTCGACGCGGTAGACATGGCAGGCTCCGATCTCACTTTCGGCCCGCTCCCCCTCATAGTCCATCAAGATGCCGTAGCTGGGGTCGGTAAACCAGATCGAACCATCTGACTTAACCACTACATCGTTGGGCGAATTCAATCGTTTGCCCTCAAAGCTGTCCGCGATAACCCGAACGGAGCCGTCATGCTCGGTGCGCGTGACACGGCGCGCCAGATGCTCACAGGTGACCATGCGCCCCTGCCCGTCCACGGTATTGCCATTGGAGTTCATAGACGGCTGGCGGAACACGGAGACCGAGCCGTCTGTCTCATCCCAGCGCATCATCCGATTGTTGGGAATATCCGACCAGACCAGATAGCGCCCTGCCGCAAACCACACCGGACCTTCGGACCAGCGCGCGCCGGTCCACAGCCGTTCGACCCGGGCATGACCGATCAGGCAGGCTTCGAACTCAGCTGACATGGCCTCAAAGCCTGTGCCTTCAATCATACCGTACATATATCTCTCCTGCCTCTGATCAGTCGCGTTGCCGCGCAGCATACGACAGAAGCGAGAGACGCCGCCAGTCGGATTTCAGGCATCAGTCAGACAGGTTCGTCCGCAGTGTTCAACGTCGGAATTCGACCGACCGCAAGCCAGCTTGCCACCAGCATGATAGCCGCGGTCATCAGACAAGCAGCAACCCCGCCCAGCTGGTAACTGAGACCTGACAGGATCGTCCCAATCAAACGCCCTGCAGCATTGGCCATATAGTAGAACCCAACATCCATCGTCACCCGTGAAGTCGAGGTGAAGGCCAGGATCAGATAGGAATGCAGCGCGGAGTTGATCGCGAAGAGCGCGCCAAAGACCAACAAACCCAAGACCAGTACGATCGTCAGCCAAAGCGGTTCACCCGGCGTCAGCCACACAAGTGCCGCCAGGATAGCCGGAACCGCGATGAGGCTGCCGACCCAGCCCTGTGCGGCACGGGTCAGCTGATCGCTCGAGCGGTCAGCGGCGCGCAAAAGTTGCGGTGCTCGGGCCTGCACAATGCCATACAGGATGATCCAAAGGGCCATGAACGTGCCGATCAGGAAGAACGCGCTGCGTTTGCTCTCGGGCGTGCCATCGGACAGGACGGCATAAAAGTAGATCGGTATCCCAACCACGAACCAGACGTCGCGTGCGCCAAACAGAAAAACACGCGCGGCGCTGAGCCAGTTGACCTGCGCATTGCGCGATAAAACTTCAGAGAACTTTGCTTCTTTGCGCCCAGCGGGCAGCCCGGGCGGCATGCCGATGAGAACCGCCACCAAAATGACGGCCAGGATTGCTGCCATCCCAAGCACTGCGGGGACAAATCCAAACAGCGCCAACAGCGCCCCGCCAAGCAGAAAGCCCAGGCCTTTCACGGCATTTTTTGACCCCGTCAGCAGAGCCACCCAGCGGAACAAGCCGTCCCCCTCTTTCGGCGCGAGCAGTTTAACAGCGCTCTTTGAACTCATCTTGGCCAAGTCTTTGGCCACGCCCGAGGCCCCTTGAACGCACATCACGAAGGCAACCGAGGCGGCGATGCCCCAAGTCGGATCAAGCTGGCTCAACGCCAACAAGGCCAGTACCTGCAGGCCGAGGCCCGCGTAAAGCGTTCGCGTCAACCCGAAACGCGCGGCAATCCATCCGGCTGTCAGATTGGTGATCACGCCGGCGATCTCGTAGAGCACAAAGAGGTAGGCCAGTTGCACCGGAGAGAAGCCCAGCGCATTGAAATGCAGCAGCACCAACATGCGCAGCGCGCCATCGGTAAGCATGAAGGCCCAATAAGCTGCGGTCACCGCGATGTAAGCGCTGACCCCATCAGGACGCGCCGGGGTCACAAGCTTTCGCCTACCATTTGGGCCACGTCGATCAAGCGGTGCGCATAGCCATATTCATTGTCATACCAGGCATAGACCTTCAGCTGGGTGCCGTTGATCACCATGGTCGAGGGCGCATCGATAATCGAAGATCGCTTGTCATTTGTGTAATCTGTCGACACCAAGGGCCGGGTTTCGTAGCCCAGAATGCCGCTCAAAGGACCCTCGGCGGCCGCTTTGAACAGGGTGTTGACCTCTTCGGGCGTGGTTTCGCGCTCGACCTCGAAAACGCAATCCGTGAGCGAGGCATTCAGCAATGGCACACGCACGGCGTGGCCGTTCAGCTTGCCCGTTAATTCGGGATAAATCAGCGTGATCGCGGTCGCGGACCCAGTAGTGGTTGGGATGAGGGAATTCAGCGCAGAGCGCGCGCGCCGCAAGTCTTTTGCCGGGCGATCAACGATGGTTTGCGTGTTTGTCACATCATGGATTGTTGTGATCGAGCCATGTCTGATCCCCAAGCCTTCATGCACAACTTTGACCACAGGTGCCAAACAGTTGGTGGTGCAAGAGGCCGCCGTGACAATGCGCTGACCAGTGTAGGCGTCATTGTTGACGCCATAGACGATGTTCGCGGCACCTCCGTCTTTAACCGGTGCAGACACGACGACCTTTTTGACGCCAGCGTCAAAATAGGGCTGCAAGGCCGCTTCGGTTTTGAATGCACCCGTACAGTCGATGACGACATCCACACCGGCCAAAGGCAGTTCTGAAATACTGCGGGTCTGGCAGGCTGGCAGGCGGGTCCCATCGATGGTGATACTGTCGGCATCGGCCGAAAATTCTGCCGGCCAACGGCCATGTACCGTGTCAAATTCCAGGAAATGCGCCTGCATTGCAGGATCGCCCACAGCGTCGTTAACAAAGGCGATGTCGCATCCTGCCTCCAACAGAGGTCGCAATGCCAGTTTGCCGATCCGGCCCAAGCCGTTCAGTGCATATGTCGTCAAGTGTCCAGTTCCCAGGTCCGTTCGCGAATACGGGTGCCTGACTAGACCAGCTCCGCATCCGTCATAATTTCAACCAATGCTGGACCGGAATGGTCCAACCCCTCTTGAATCGCGGCGCATAAATCACCCGATTCGGTGACCTTTACACCATGCCCACCACACAAACGCATGAAGGCTGCAAAAGACGGGTTGACCAGATCAGTCTCCCAGACCGGCCATTCGCCCGCGCGTTGCTCTTTTGAGATCTTGCCGAGCTGACCGTTGTGCAAAAGGATATGGGTAATGTCCATACCGTATTTGACCGCAGTGGTGACATCCATCGGGTATTGACCAAAGCCCCCGTCGCCTGAGATCGAGACAACCTTTCTACCTTTCAGGGACGCGATATCCTGAGTTGCAGCCCAGGCCCCGATTGCCGCTGGAAAGCCGAATCCGATCGATCCCAGGTAACCAGACATAAGCACCCGCTGATTGCCTTTGGTTTCAAGATATCGCCCGAAGGAATAGGTATTGTTGCCCACATCGACCGCAAAGATCGTGTCATCAGGCACCAGGTCACCTAGCGCGTCGAAAATTGCGAAAGAGTGGATCCCTTGCCCGTGTTCTTCGGCCAGGCGGCTTTGCTTTTCATCGCGCCAGATCCTCCAGCGATCTTCCAATTCAGGTTTTTGGTCGACGGCTTGTGCGCCGGGGTTGATCTTGCCTTCAATGGCCGAACAAAACGCACCGATCTCGCCCCACACGGGCAGTGCAACCGAATGGAACTTACCCAGTTGCATCCGGTCATAATCGACCTGAATGATGTTTTCCTTTCGCGCGATGCCTGTGTGATTGGAGAAGCTGGCCCCTAAGGCCAGCAACACATCAGCCTCATTCATGAACCAACTGGCAATCGGAGTGCCCGAGCGGCCCAGCACACCAGCACCCAGCGGGTGGTCGTCCGGCACCAGACCCTTGGCCTTGAAGGTTGTCACAACCGGGGCGCCGATCTTCTCGGCCAATGCAATGATCTGATCACGCGCGCCGTAAGCTCCGTGCCCCACGACGATCATCGGACGTTCAGCGCCGTTTAGCATCTTCGCTGCAGCGTCTAAATCTGCCAGCGACGGGGTGACATCTGTACCACCCATCCGCCCGTCTGGTGCCCCGGCCTTGGCGTCAGATGGTATGGTCTGAGCATCGTCGGGGAAAACCAGATGCGCCACATTCTGTTCGACTAAAGCGGTTTTGCAGGCCAGCGAGGCAAGCTCTGCGTGGTTGGAGCTGCTCAGGACCGGCTGTGAAAATGCGGCCACGGCCTGAAAGGCGCTGGCCAAGTCGATGTCCTGAAATGCGCCAGGTCCCATGACTTGCGTCTGCACCTGTCCCGTCAGGGCCAAGACCGGTGCCCGGTCCACCTTGGCGTCCCACATGCCTGTCAAAAGATTGGTGGCTCCTGGCCCCGCGATGGTCAGGCAAGCCGCCGGTTTGCCGGTGAGTTTGCCGTAAGCCGAGGCCGCAAATCCAGCCACGCCTTCGTGACGAATACCGTAATAGTGCAAACTGCCATCAAGGGTCTTACGGCGGATCGCGTCTGACAGACCCAGATTGGAATGGCCTACCATACCGAACACAGTTTGAACGCCCCAATTGCTCATCGTTTCGACCATGACGTCAGTCACGGTGCGCTCATGCTCAGGCTCTGCCTCCAGGCCCACGAAAATCTCGCCGTCTCGAATATCAACCTCGAACAGCTTCTGGCCGGTGTCCTCATGACCACCCGGAGGTGCACCCGTCAGCGGGTCAAAATCCCAGCCATGCCAGGGACAACGGATCCAACATTTGTCATCGATACCTTTCTCGATGGAGCCTTCGCCCAAGGGACCTTTCTGATGCGGGCAGTGATTGTCCATCGCGGCCCATTGGCCGTCAAAATGCACTAAGCAAATCGACGTGGTGCGCGCGGTGACGGTTTTGACCCGACCCTCGGGCAAATCGTCAACTTGGCCTACGGAAATCCAGTCCAATTCAGTGCTCATCGCTCTCTCCTGCCTCGGGGTCGGTGGGATTGAAAAAATCTACGATCTTTTGAAGCCATGTCAGGATCAGGAAGGCTCCGCAGGCCCAGATCAAAAGCTCAAAAGGTGCAAAAGATGTGCCGCGCAGCCAACGGCTCAACAGGTCGCCCTGAGGGCGCAGATCTCGTAGGCCAAAAAGTCCGGGACGCGACCAAAGCTCAACAAACCAAAAGCGCGATACGTAAAGCATCACGCAGGCAACGACGAACATCAGCAGCAGCATGATCACACGGCGCGTCATGGCAGAACCGCTAAAGTGGAGGCATCCATGCGCATCACAAGAATATCGCCGCGTCTTTCGATATCGGCTTCGACTGAAACGAACTGTCCAATGAAATCATAGGCCGCCTTAGGCAGGCGTGTACCATCGGGCCCGGTGATCAGCATGAACTCTTCGCCGTCAACTGGCTGGGTCGACACGAAAACCGGCGGGACATCTCCGATCAGGCAAAGCGCCGCACAGGCCTTATGGGCCAACCCGCGACCCGGGCGCATCGCGCCGTAGAGGCACTTGCCATCGCAAATTTCGCCCGCGACCTTCCAGCGACCAAGCGGTTCGACCTCCGTCTGTGGGGCCTCTCCTTCGGCTGCAGAAATCCCGCGCCGTCCGCCGATCAGCTGGACCATATCGATGGTGCCGCGTTGCAGGACAATCCCGGTAATCGTAGCCAGCTGCCCTTCCAGAGGCATCGCGCGAGAATCAACACCGGACTTACCGGCCGCCGTCATCATCAAGGTCTTGCCTGGCTTGATCAGATCATTGCCTTCGGTCACCCGCAAAATCGGGTACGGTGTAAGTTCGACCACGCCGGTGACGGTCTGGCGGCCATAATCAAAGCGAAATCCCGATTGGCCTGGATCGTCTTGCGTGCTGCCGATCACAAAACCAGTTAAAAGCATCAGCGCCACAAGCCCCGCGCTTGCAAGCAATAAAAACCCTTTGAGCCCACCCGGAACAGGCAAATAACCGACAAAGAAGCCTTTGTCTTTCTCGCTCATGACATTGCCTCCATTCTCGAGGGAATTGGCACCGGCTCCACATAGGTGCCTGGCGGGTTCGCCTCAGGCTCTGCCAGAACCGTCATGCCATCAAGGCGTAGATTATAGGTGGGTACCATCTCGGTAAACGGGGCCGGAGACCGCCCGTTCGTCACGTCATACTGAAAGCCATGCCACGGGCAGGTCACCAGGCAATCAATCACCCGACCCTCGCCCAATGGTCCGTTTTGGTGGGCACAGGCATTGGAAATCGCGCTCAGTTTTCCAGCCTGGTTGAACACCGCAATTCGGTTGCCATCAGGCATAATGCGAACCTTGGCGAAGCCGTCCTTGATCTCATCGGCCCGGCAAATTTCAACCCATCCTGCTTGGCTTACACCGCTTGCGTCGCCGGCAATTCGTTCCTTCCAGGCGACCATAAGGTGCAGCACCGCCACGGCCAGCGCGCAGACAATGAAGATCACTGTGGTCGCGTGATTCTGCTGATCTTGCAAAATGCCCAGCGCGATATGGCCCACGACGCTGACATAGGCCAGATAAATCAAACTGTGCAGCCGCTTCCAAACAGGCGGCGTCAGGAACTTCATCCAGAAATCATGGCTGGTCACGGCCAGCAAAAGCAATGTGAAAAGTCCAAAAATCCCAAGCACTTCAAAGGGAAAGCCCGCGAGCTGTCCATAGCTGGTGTTGGCAAACAGCAAGGCTTCGTATTTCGAAGAGCTTGAAAACGCGAAATACCAATCCAGGATATACCCCGCATGGGTGATCGCAACAAAGGCGGTCATGACGCCGAAATGCCTGCGATTGTACAAAAGCGGCAAGAAGCGCCGGTCGAGCCGTGCCAGCGGGCCGATACACAAGATCACGCTGAGCATCACAAAGGCGCAGGCCCCGAACGCGCGTGCGTTGTGGACTTGCGGGTTGATCGGAAACTCATGGCTCAGAACTTCTGGGCTGACGAACAGAAACAGGTAAAGAAACAGAACCACGCCGAGCAGCATGATCGCGTCATAAAACCACTTGTTCCGGTTCCATTGGACGGGTGTATATTTGACGCTCATTGGTCAGCATCCGCGGGTTGCGCAAGTTGTTCAGGCTCGAAATCAGCTGGCCAGCTTTGCCTTAGAGCGAGTCCGGTCGCCAGGACCACCACGATACCTACCGCCAAGCAGACCGCGACGGCATGGTGCGCTGTGCGGCGCGGCGCATAGCGCTTTTGCCAGACATCGCGACCCGAACGCAGGACCTGCCAACGCCACAAGACCAACGGCCAGATCATCACAACACCCGGAACCAAGAGCGGCCGGAACACATACGCCCCTTGTGCGTCCTCGTCGATCTGGTCAATTCCAATGCTCAGAAACCAAATCGCGACCAGTCCGCCGACAATGCCCCAGATCTGGAGTGCCATGAGAATTGCCTCGGCCTGGTTCATGCGACGCCTCCAAATGCCACACCGGACATATCGGCCATATCGCGTTTCCAAGTCGTTAAGTCTTCAAGCTCAAATTTCGAGAGGTGGTCATGCCCACAGGCGCGCGCCATCACCTGCATCAGCTCGGTGCTGGCCTCGAAGAAATTGGCAAGTTGGCGTGCTGATTTTTCCACTACCAGTCGACTGACCAGCTCCGGGCGTTGGGTGGCGATGCCCACCGGGCAATTGTTGGTGTGGCAAGCCCGCATCGCGAGACAGCCAATCGCCTGCATGGCAGAATTGGAAAGCGCCACGGCGTCCGCGCCCATGGCCAGGGCCTTTATGAAATCTGCGGGTTTGCGCAATCCGCCAGTGATTACAAGGCTCACATCCGATCGACCCAGCCGGTCCAGATGAGCTCGGGCGCGGGCCAAAGCAGGGATTGTGGGGACCGAAATATTATCGCGGAAGATCACCGGGGCGGCCCCAGTCCCGCCTCCGCGCCCGTCCAGGATAATATAATCGACGCCAATCTCGAGCGCTGCGTCGATGTCTCTTTCTATACGTTGCGCTGACAGCTTATATCCGATCGGTATCCCGCCAGTACGGCTACGAACTTCGTCGGCAAACACCTTGATATCATTGGGTGATGTCCAATCAGGAAAGCGTGGAGGAGAAATGGCTGAGTTGCCGGGCTGCAACCCGCGAACCTCTGCGATCTTACCTTGGACCTTTTCGCCGGGCAAATGGCCACCGGTTCCCGTTTTTGCCCCCTGCCCACCTTTGAAGTGGAACGCTTGCACCTGGTCCAGCTTGTCCCAGCTAAATCCGAACCGGGCCGAAGCCAACTCGTAGAAATAGCGCGAATTGGCCTCCTGCTCTTCTGGCAGCATGCCGCCTTCGCCCGAGCAGATACCTGTCCCCGCCAGCTCCGCCCCGACGGCGAGCGCTACTTTTGCAGGTTCTGACAGGGCCCCGAAAGACATGTCCGATACGAAGAGCGGAATATCCAGCTTCAGAGGCTTTTGGGCATTGGGGCCAATGACAACGCCGGTCCCGACCTCGGCATCTTCAAGCAGCGGCGGCCGGGCAAGTTGAGCCGTCAGGATCTGAATGTCGTCCCAATCGGGCAATTCACCGCGCGGTACACCCATGGAGTCGACAATCCCATGGTGACCGGTCTTAGACAGACCGTTCTTGGCGTAAGTCTGGATCAATCCATTGTAGGGTTCTTCGGCTGTGCCATGGCTGGTGTCGGCGTAGAGGCCAAGATAGGCCTCCCGGTTGAACGGCTGCGGGTTCGCGTAACCCCAGGCCAGGATCTCGTCTTCGTCGACAAATACCTGGTCGTCCTCAACCCAAGATTTGAATTTTGGCAGAACCTCGTCATTGGCGTAGGCCGACACCCCGCTGTCGAGGCGATAGTCCCAATTATGCACGCCACAGATCAGGTCCTTGCCACGCACAAATCCATCGGACATCAATGCCCCACGATGCAGGCACCGGCCATAAAAAACTGACACGTCGTCGTCGAACCGGACCAGAACAAGATCCACCTCTCCAACCAAAGCATAGGTCGGTTTTCGGTCGGCAAGTTCTGCATAGGAATGAATGGATTTTGGCGTCATCACTGTCCCCTGATGATCCGACTTTGCGTCGGCAGCTAACGATTTTTTAAGAAGGCCTCAGCGCAAGCGCGGCCCAATCTACAGGCAGAGTGCGGTAGTTGCGCCGCGCTTGCCAAGACCAAAGTTGAATTGATGCAGATATCTCACGCCCAAGTGACGATTCGCGATCAAACGGCTGCGTACCTTGTGCGCATCTCTAGATTAACTTCACGAATTCAACTGGGGATTGGGAAATCCGACGCTTTTAGGTCCCGGGGTCGTCACACCAGATCAGGGACGAAACATATGATCAAGCGCCATCCGAAAATAGATCTCTTCTGCGGAGTTGGTCGAGGTGATCCGGTTGTCCTCGTCCAAAAATGCCTCGGCCCAGTCACGAAGACGAAGCAAGGGAAGATCAGATTTTTCGAGCAGCACAATCTGGCGAGCCGCGGTGAAACGCTCGCCATTATCTAGAAGGATCTCGATGGCAACCAGACGGGCCGCTACGTTGAGCTCGACGCCAGACATCACGCTCAAAGTTTCGCGCGCGATGGGCGTATCCAAATAACGCAGCAGCTGAAGCAAGTCGACAAAATAGGGCAGCTCTGGCGGATCAATTGCTCCGTTTATTCCAAGAAGCCAGGTCTTTAGCTCGTCAGGGTTAGGATCGGACGCAAATAGCAGATCCACAACCGCCTGACGCACGGGGCGTTTGTCGTGGTAAAGCAATCTTTGGGCGCTCAACATAAATTCAGAGCTTGCCGAAAGGGGTGGCTCTTGCTGCCAAGGTGTCAAAGCAACGGTGAATACCCCTCCGTGATCAGGCAGATCTTCTTCGGTGTCGTCCTCAAAGATCGGGCTTCCCGCCCGTGGTTGCGAAAATAGCCCAAGGATTGAGACGAAACCCGCCATGCGGCTTTTTTCGCCGGCCTCGACAACATGATCCACAGCCTCGTCTAACCGCCCGGTCTGGATCATTTGAACAAGAGCCGGCGGTATCCTGTAATCACGCAAAGCGTTTAGGACGTCTTCGCCAAATTCGCGCTGAAGGGCTGCGGCAATCAACCTTTGCCCAGGCGGCGCGCACTGTTTTTCAAGATAGGTTAGTGGCACGAGCAGTCCGGTCTGCTTCCAGGTTCTGTCGGGACTTATGAATCCTGTGCGCAGGTGCGAGGTGTCCCCCCAGACGTCGCAGATCCCAGCTGTTAAATTGTCCAATGCGGCGTCAGAAATCAGGTCGTTGCGATAGGGATATCCGTGAGCATAGCTGTCCAGCGCCGGCAATTGCGTCCAGTCAATCAGATCCAATCCAAGCGCCGCTTTTCCAAAACGTTCAAAAAAGACAAGTGCGTAGACATCCCTGAAACTGTCGCGTGCAACCAGCGGGCTGACATCTTCGATGGGAGGCACCAAGGAACGATAAAGATCTGGCACGCGCTGCTTAAATTGCTCCACGACGCCCCCGATTTGATCCAGTTCCCCGTCAAAAAAATCGGCTTGCTCCGAGAAAAATTCGATCATGGCTCCGAATTCGCAGGCCGTGGTGGCTGCATCCAATCGGCGCAGCTGGGCCAACCCATCCAACTCCTCATCCTCGCGACCAAACACGTCTTCTGCGGATATTTGACCAGACGCGATTGGCGCGAACATCTCGCTCATGCAGGCAGTGATCGGGCCGGCTTGTTCGCGGTCGAGAAAAACCAAATCCGCGGCCCGACCGATCGCGCCGACAATGGGGTCGAGGGTGGCGATATCAAATGGCTCAGGGCTGGCTTCGATAAGACGATCAAAATCTACTTTGAGTGTTCCGCTGCTTTCCGGATGCGCCGCATGGAGCGCTGCAACGGCAGCT
Organism: Pseudomonadota bacterium; assembly: GCA_039193885.1. Lineage (GTDB taxonomy): Bacteria > Pseudomonadota > Alphaproteobacteria > Rhodobacterales > Rhodobacteraceae > Litoreibacter. The sequence continues at coordinate 689,408 of JBCCWL010000001.1, read as the reverse complement.
TCGAGCCACTGAGCAATATCCTTTTGCAATGCGACAGAACGCTGGCGTCGCTCTAATATCTGCGTGTCACCGCTTATAAATTCATGCACCCGCGGCGAAATGTCCCCGAGCACATCCAGAATTATAGCGCGCCTTTCCGAAAGCGTTTCAATATCATCAAGCGTAGCGTTCCATTCCGCCACGAGACCAACATAGCGCGGGTCATACAGCAGCCCATGGCGCATCAAAGTCTGGAAATCGGAGAAAAGTTCGAACCATTTCCGGAAAAATACCGAGCTGCGGTCGCCCAGTGCATCATCAATATGCAGCAACAATTCGACCGCATATTGATGCCACTCCGCCTCTGAAATATCTGAAGACAGCGTTTCGATCGTGTCGCGAAATGCCTCCTCAGGTTGAAAAACCAGCTCGTCGAGAAATCCTGCTTTTTCTTCAGGACGACAATCTGCGATCGCTTGAAAATTCTCCATCAAACTGAAGAAATTCACCGACACTGACTGGTCGTAGAACGCCTCGAAGGCCTGGTTTCGACACAAGGCCTGTTCATCCAGCTCATCATGCTGTGTGTCCGGGAAACGCTCACGTAGCGCCAATTCCAACAAGGTACTGGCCCCGGAGCGCCCGTAGAGCGTCCGGCTGGGCGGCTCAAGCGCGCGCAGCTCAATTTCGGGTTGTGCCCCGGTCGCGTCCTGCGCCCCACTAGAATTCACGCCGGTGCGTCGACTACGGATTGATGCGTGTTTAACCGTTTTGGTAAGCAGTTGCGCCACGAGTTTCGATTGTGGCGCATCATCTTCAGTCAAACTGATCTGGGCAGACTTCAGTTGTGCCAGACGGCTACGACAACCAATGACCTGGTCGAAGCTCTCGGCCTCCCGACACCAAGAATAAAGCTCCAAAGAGTTGAGCAACAACTTTTCAGAGCGACTAAGTTCTACCGCCGTGCTCTGGAGCTTTTCGACAAGACGATCCGCGTTCTCAAAAGGCAACTTCGCCATCCAAAGGTCGTTGCGGATGGCCTGAAACCAGGTCTCCGCATTCATCGGTGCGCCAATTGTGGAAAACGAAAAGTCGGCACTGGAGCGCTGTAAGTTCACTCGGTAGGTTACCGCCTTACGTCGTTTCGGACTGACACCAAAACCAAAACTTAGTGCACCACCACCGGCAATGTCTGAGAAGATTGAAATTTCGGGCGAGACCGATAGCGACGTGTGCGAGCTGCGATAGGGAATTCGAACCCCTTCAAGATCCTGTGTACCGCCCAGAAAGTCAAAAACGGCTTGTTCGAGCGGCGACACGATGCGAGACGCCGCACCTTCTCCTGAAACACGAAGTTGATAGTCATCGAATCTTTGTTGCCCGACAGCATTGCGTGTCCAAATTTTCTTGTAATCCCCGAAGATCGGCAGATCCGCGTGATATGGCCATACTTCGACTTGCTCACCTAAGACTTCGCGCTGATGACGGATAAAACAGGTGATGCTCAAAGCGTTGCATGCAACGAAGTAAGTCTTGGTCTCCCGCAGACCCAAGACGGCAAACTGGCAGGCCAGAATAATTGCAGCGCAGACCAGCGAGCTGATCCAGATCGGCACTGACTTCGCAAGTTTCAGAACCAGCGCCAAAATCATCAAGACAACCAAAACACCGATCAAGACCAAATCAAGCGGAGCGACGACAAAGAAAAAGGGCGCATAAAAGCCGAATAGTTTTAGGACATCGCCGATGGCCTTATGAACTTTTCCGTCGGTAAAAACCGGCATGCCTTACGGGCCCTCTGTTTGCTTCTGAAAGCGGTTGACCGACCGTACTCATACACAGGGCGAAATATGCCCCAAGTCGATCAATAAAGTAGAAATACATAACCAGATTACACCAGCATCGTATTGGATCAAGCATCCATCGCCAGATTTTGTGGCACCAGACGGTATAATCCTCCGCCTAATTGACTCCGAGATGTGTTAGGACAGGCGCGGGACGGCGCAATTGAAAGTCGCGCCAATTTTGAAAGAGCCGAATTTTGACCAAAACTCTTGTTCTGTTGTTTGATGGTACGTCAAATGAGATCGAAGAAAACCGAACGAATATCCTCAGGCTTTACGGCACGCTCAAGAAGGACGACCAGCAGATAGTCTATTATGACCCCGGTGTCGGGACGATTGGGTCCACACGAGGGATGTCGAGGATCTGGCGCAAAACAGTGGAAATCTGGGGCATGGCGTTCGGGCGCGGCTTGGATGGCAATGTTTTGGAAGCCTACCGGTTCCTCGTTGATACCTATGCGCCGGGCGATCGTGTCTTCGTCATGGGGTTCTCGCGCGGCGCCTATACGGCGCGGGTTCTGGCCGGGTTCCTGCATGCATTCGGCCTGATGCAGCCGCGCAATTTGAACCTGCTGGGTTATGCCTACCGTGCCTACAAGGCCGTCAAAGCTGCGGATCCTACCACGTTCAAAGCGTTAGAGCTTCACAAACGCATCTTGCAACCGGCGGAAGTTGCGATTGATGGCATGGCATTGTTTGACACCGTCGCCTCGGTCTTTGAACCAGGCGCGGTCTTTCCGCGGCTGCGCTCTCTGGCTCACACGACATATAACCCCTCGGTTTCGGCCGTCCGACACGCTCTGGCCATGGATGAACGGCGGATCATGTTTCGCCCGCTGCACTGGCCCAGCGAACAAACCCACGTGTCGGGTGGCACATCTCGCCCACAAGACAACAAGGAGGTCTGGTTTGCGGGCGTACATGGCGATATCGGCGGCGGCTATCCCGAAGCCAAATCGGCGCTCGCCAAAATCCCGTTGGAGTGGATGATCCGTGAGACTGAAACTCTGGGGCTTCGCTTTGATCGCGAGCTTGTGGATGCTCTCGTGCTGGGAAAAGACATAGACGGGCGGTACACGTCCCCCGATGCCAACGCACCCGCCAACCGCTCTCTGAACGCGGCTTGGTCATTGCTGGAGATTGCAACGTTGAACCTGCGTCTCACAACTCAGGCAGGCAATTGGCTTGCGTTGCGCCTGACGGCCGGAACGGCGCGAGAGATCAAATCTGGTGCGCGCATTCATGCTTCGGTCCTCAAGCGCCTGGAGGCCAGAACGACCAAGCCACCTGGCAACCTGCCCGAGACCTATGAAACCGAACTATAGTGAAGGGGTCACGCGCAGCCTGGGTTTTGCAGAATGCTCAGAGCTGCAGACTGGTTGTGGCCGGGCGGTGCAAATCCGGTTTCCCGAACTGGCTAAGTTGTAGCCTGTCTCGAAAAAAATTGCCTAATAATTAAGCATCACCCCCAGGGGCGTAGATTTGACCGGTGTCAAACTTTACTCAAGAGGCGCAATCTCCATCCTGAGGCGACTTCCTGGCAGCGGCGTCGGGAGGTGAAGCGTGTGGGGCCGAGCGACTGGACATCACTTCGAAGCCACCACACACAACGCAACATACTAATAGTTGCGAGGGGGAGACTAACTGGTCACGCACCGAGTTGCAATCTCGCCTCTCGTCAGGGAACCTCTTGATATGAAACAACTTACACTCATGGCCAGCAGCGCTGCTCTGCTTGGCTCGATGACTTTTTCGGCCCTGGCCGATGGTCATGAAACGATCAAAGTCGGCATTTTGCATTCGCTTTCCGGGACGATGGCGATCTCGGAAACAACGCTGAAAGACACGATGCTTTTGCTGATCGAAGAACAAAACGCAAAGGGTGGCGTTCTGGGCAAGCAACTTGAAGCGGTCGTGGTTGATCCGGCCTCTGACTGGCCACTCTTTGCTGAAAAAGCACGCGAACTGCTGACCGTGCATGAAGTTGACGTTATTTTTGGCAACTGGACATCAGTGAGCCGGAAATCGGTCCTTCCGGTCATCGAGGAACTCAACGGTCTGCTCTTCTACCCCGTTCAGTATGAGGGCGAAGAAAGCTCCAAAAACGTATTCTACACCGGCGCAGCGCCAAACCAGCAGGCGATCCCAGCCACGGATTACTACCTTGAAGAGTTGGGTGTCGAGAAATTTGCCTTGTTGGGAACAGACTATGTCTATCCGCGCACAACCAATAAAATCCTCGAGCAATACCTGAAAGACAAGGGTATTCCGGCAGACGACATCTTCGTCAACTACACACCATTTGGGCATTCCGATTGGTCAAAAATCGTCTCTGACGTCGTGGCACTTGGCGCTGACGGCAAGAAGGTTGGCGTAATTTCCACCATCAATGGTGATGCCAATATTGGCTTCTACAAAGAACTTGCAGCGCTTGGCGTGTCGGCCGACGACATCCCGGTTGTTGCTTTCTCGGTGGGCGAAGAAGAGCTGTCTGGCCTCGACACTTCGAACCTTGTTGGCCACTTGGCGGCTTGGAACTACTTCCAGTCCGCTGAATCTGAATCCAACGACGCATTCATCGCGGCGTGGAAAGCCAAAATGGGCGACGAGCGCGTGACCAACGACCCAATGGAAGCCCACTATATCGGTTTCAACATGTGGGTAAATGCCGCGGAAGCTGCCGGCAGCACCGAGGTAGACGCCGTTCGCACAGCGATGTATGGGCAGGAATTCCCGAACTTGACAGGCGGGACAGCGGTAATGCTGCCAAACCATCACCTGGCCAAACCGGTTCTGATCGGCGAAATCCAGGAAGACGGTCAGTTTGACATTATCAGCCAGACCGCAGAGGTCCCTGGCGATGCCTGGACTGATTTCCTGGCTGAATCAGCTGTTCTGAAGTCTGACTGGAAAGATCTGGGTTGCGGTATGTACAACACTGAAACCAGCACCTGTGTACAGATTGAATCCAACTACTAATCAATCAGCTTGGATGCGCCGGACATCTCTGGCGCATCCCTTCTTTAGCAAGAAAACACCAGCCTCATGACATTCTTGACGACCTTGCGCCTCGGGCTGATCGTTCTGCTCGCTACATTCGGGGCGCAGGCGAGTTTTGCACAATCCCTGCAAGAGGTGCTCGGGCCGCATCAGGCCGCTGTCGAGAAAGCCTCACGCAAAACAATTGATCCGGTTCTTGACGCGCTGATCGCCAGCGCCCTGCCCGAGGTTCCAGAGTTCCTGGAACGTTGGCAATCCAAAGACGTTTGGATGCGCAAAGAAGATAAAGCGTTTTTCTACGTCACAACCGAAGACAAAAAGACCTATGAGCTGTTGGACCTCAGTACAAAAGAGGCGGCCGGCTCGGCGGCAAAATCTGATTTAAAGCAACTCAAACCAAATTCGGGTGTGCGCGCGATTCTGGCGACCGCACTGGTGCAGTTTCAACTGTCAGACCCAAATCCCAACCGTAGATTGGCGGCCTTGCAATCCATTGAGCGCGATCCGGCTGCCGATCAGCTCGAGGCGCTCGAGAATTCAATTGAAGGTGAGGATGATCCGGCTATTCGCGAACGGAAAACCACGCTGGCACGGCTTCTGACGGCACGCTTCGGTGCCTCGTCGGACGCCCGCGTATCAGCGATAAATGAATTGTCGAACAGTCTGAGCGTCGAGACACGTGCCGCACTGAACCCGATCCTGGCCACGCGCCGCGTGGTGACGCAGGCACCTCCGGAAGACCTGAATGTCGCCGTACGCCTGGAACCCGGCACTGCCGCATTTCCTGTCGAGATGGCCTATGAACTGCTGGTCGCTTCCGACCAGGCCCCGCCGCGTCTGACCCGTGACCTCCGGGACGCGGCCCTGGTTGAGCATATTGAAAACGGTAAGGTGGTTGGAATTGAGGTCGCGGCGCTCAATACAGAACCTGCGCGCGACCAGGCCTATGGCGCGCTGGCCTCGGCCGGTCTTGTCCCCGGGCGGCTAAGCGCCGAGGCGATCGATGAGACCTTGGCTGCCTTCCAGTTTTATGATGTCTACCAGGACCCTGACACCGCCGTCACGCAGGCTGCGGAAGCCGCACTTGCCACCATCGAAACCCGCGTCCAGACCTACACGATGCTCGATCTGACACTTGATGGAATGTCGCTCGCGTCGATCTATTTTCTGGCCGCAATCGGACTGGCGATCACCTTCGGCGTGATGCGTGTGATCAACATGGCCCATGGCGAGTTCATCATGATGGGGGCCTATACCGGATATGTGGTGCAACTCTTCATTACGGATTACACGTGGTCGCTGGTGGTCGCCCTGCCGCTTGCCTTTGCAGTCACATTTGCAGCCGGCGTCGCGCTGGAGCGTCTGGTGATCCGCCACCTTTATTCCCGACCACTGGAGACGTTGCTGGCCACGTTCGGGGTCTCGATCGCACTGCAACAACTGGCCAAGAATATATTTGGCACGCAGGCGCGGCCTCTCACCGCCCCAGGTTGGCTGGACGGTGCCTGGGTGATGAATGACGTGGTCTCAATCAGTTATATCCGCATCGCGATTTTCGTTTTGGGCTTGATCTTTCTGGCGTTGCTTTTGATCATCCTGAATCGCACACGGCTTGGGCTTGAAGTTCGCGCGGTCACGCAAAACCCCCGCATGGCGGCCTCGATGGGGATCAACCCGGACCGCATCAATATGCTGACCTTTGGGTTGGGTTCAGGCATTGCAGGCATCGCCGGAGTCGCAATTGGACTTTACGCGAAAGTCACATCCGAGCTTGGTGCAGCATACATCGTGCAAAGCTTCATGACCGTCGTTGTGGGCGGCGTTGGCAACATCTGGGGCACGCTGCTTGGGGCAACGATGATTGGCAATCTGCAAAAGCTGATCGAATGGTTCAACCCATCGAATACGCTGGCCGCGCAAACCTATATGATCCTGTTCATCATCCTGTTCATTCAGTTCCGGCCACGGGGTATTATCGCCCTGAAGGGCCGCGCGGCGGGGGATTAACGCCATGCAACGCAGTTTTGTCCTTCGCCATCCCTCCGTTCTGGTCTTTCTGGCCGTGCTTGCGGTGTTCACACTTGGCGTAACGGTGATGTCCGAGGCCATGGGCACCGCCGTTATTTCAACGTCCTTCGTCAAAACGCTGGGCAAAACCTTATGCCTGTGCCTGATCGCGCTCGCGATGGATCTGGTCTGGGGCTATTGTGGAATTCTGTCACTTGGCCATTTTGCATTTTTCGGGTTGGGCGGTTACATGATCGGTATGTGGCTGATGTATGAGCGCACCAAGGACATCGTCGCAGGGGCCATGGAGAACGCCGCACTCCCGCCGACCCCGGGCGAGCTTCAAGACGCCATCGGTACGCAGATCTTCGGGGTTGTCGGGGGCGCTGAAATTCCCCCAATCTGGATCTTCGCCGACAGTCTGTTTATGCAGCTGGCGTTAATCGTACTGGTTCCCGGTGCCTTGGCGCTGGTCTTCGGCTGGCTGGCCTTCCGCAGCCGCGTCACAGGCGTCTATCTGTCCATTCTGACCCAGGCGATGACCTTGGCGCTGGCGCTCTACCTGTTTCAAAATGACAGCGGGCTTCGCGGCAATAATGGACTATCTGGTCTTCATAATATTCCGGGCCTTGGAGGTGTATCGCAAGCGACGGTATCGCTTTGGTTCTTCTGGGCTTCAGCCTTGGCTCTGGGGCTGGGCTATATTTTGGCGGCGTGGGTTGTGTCTGGGAAGTTCGGCTCGGTCATTCGCGGCATCCGCGATGACGAGGCCCGCGTCCGGTTTCTGGGCTACAATGTCGAGGCGTACAAATTGGTTGTTTTCACCGGTACAGCCATTATCGCAGCGATCGCCGGTGCGCTCTACTATCCGCAGGCTGGTATTATCAACCCGGCTGAGATCGCACCTATCGCCTCTATTTACTTGGCGGTTTGGGTGGCAATTGGCGGACGCGGCCGACTCTACGGCGCGGTGATTGGAGCGGCTTTCGTGTCGCTTCTGTCCAGCTGGTTTACCGGAGGCGGTGCACCCTCGATCCCGCTGGGCGGCTATGAGATCGTCTGGACCGAGTGGTGGCAAGTGCTTTTGGGGCTGTCCTTTGTGCTGGTCACACTTTTTGCACCCAAAGGTATCGGCGGGCTATTTGACTACATTGTGAGAAAGCCATGAGCGCGCTGCTGGAAGTTTCAGGCATCTCGGTCTCATTTGACGGGTTCAAAGCGATCAACAATTTGTCCTTTCAAATTGGAGATGCCGAGATGCGGGCCATCATTGGCCCCAATGGGGCCGGCAAGACAACCTTTATGGATATTGTCACTGGCAAGACCCGCCCCGATGAAGGACGGGTCCTGTGGGGTGAGAAATCCCGAAGCCTTCTAAAAATGTCCGAAAGCCAGATCGCGCGCGCAGGCGTTGGGCGCAAGTTTCAACGCCCCACCGTCTTTGAGGCGCAAACCGTGCGCGAGAACCTTGCGATGGCGCTGGAAAACAAGCGGGGCCCGCTGGACGTTCTGCTCTACCGAAAGACCGCGGACGGGGCAGCACGGATCGAAGCATTGGCCGAGGAAATCGGACTGAGTGACCAGCTTCCGCGTATCTCAGGAGAACTCAGCCACGGGCAAAAACAGTGGTTGGAGATCGGTATGCTTCTGGCGCAAAATCCGCGTCTTTTGCTGGTCGACGAACCGGCGGCAGGGATGAGTGGGCCCGAGCGGGACCACACGACCGAGATCCTGTTAAAGGCGGCCGAAACACGCGCGGTGGTCGTGGTCGAGCACGACATGGAATTCGTTCGACGGCTTGGCTGCAAGGTCACTGTTCTGCACGAGGGCTCTGTTCTGGCCGAAGGCAGCCTAGACCATGTCACCAGCAATCAGGAGGTGATCGATGTCTATCTCGGACGCTGAACCCTTCCTGCAGACAAGCGATCTGACGCTACATTACGGGCAGAGCCAAATCCTTTATGACGTGTCACTGCACGCGGCCATCGGCGAAGTCACCTGTTTGATGGGCACCAATGGGGTGGGAAAAACCTCACTGCTTAAGGCCATTTCGGGCACACATGCGCGCTCTGGCGGCAGCTTGAAACTGGCCGGCGCGGATCTCAAGCCCTTGCCCGCCCACGCTATGGCACGCCACGGCGTGGCCTATGTTCCACAGGGTCGGGAGATCTTCCCGCTGCTGACCGTACGCGAGAACCTTGAGACCGGATTTGCCTGCCTGGAAGGTGCCGACCGCGCGGTCCCGGACGAGATCTATGAGCTGTTCCCTGTCCTGCGTGAGATGCAAAATCGTCGGGGCGGAGACCTTTCAGGTGGCCAGCAGCAACAGCTGGCGATTGGTCGGGCCCTTGTCACAAAGCCAAAACTATTGCTGCTGGATGAGCCGACGGAGGGCATCCAACCCAACGTCATCCAACAAATCGGACGGGTCATCGCCCATCTGCGCGACCAGGGCTCCATGGCTATCCTGCTGGTCGAACAATATTTCGATTTTGGCTTCGAACTGGCCGATCAGATCTTGGTCATGAGGCGCGGGGAAATCTTGCTGTCGGATACAAAGTCGAACCTCTCCCGTGAGAAACTGCTGACCGAACTGTCGGTCTGAAACCTGCTCAGGTGCTTGACGTTTAGCCTCGTATGCCCAATTTAACGAAGGCCCCCAATCAGGATGGGGCGGTCGTAAAGTGAGTACGATGGCAGACGGTACGCAAACGCAAACGGTTTCGTTTCAGGTTGGCGGGATGTCCTGTGCGGGATGTGCCTCTGCTGTGGAACGCGCGCTGGGGCAAACCCCAGGCGTTATGGAGGCGAGTGTTAATTTCGCCACCGAACGCGCCCAAGTTACCGGCACCAGCTCATTGCGTGCCATGACCGAGGCTGTGGCGCGCGCGGGATATGACGTGCGTCCTGAGCCGGTTGACATTGTGCAAACCCGCACCTCGGACGCGAAAGCCTACCGCAGCGCAACTTGGATTGCAGCAGCCCTGTCGATCCCTGTCATCGGGCTCGAAATGGGAACCCATGTGGTGCCGGCCTTTCACCATTGGGTGGCTGGCACGCTGGGCACGCAACTAAGTTGGATAATTCAATTTGCGCTGACGACACTGGTTCTGGCTTGGCCGGGTCGGATATTTTTGCGTCTTGGTCTTCCGTCACTTTTGCGCGGTCAACCAGAAATGAACGCGCTCGTGGCCATGGGGACACTGGCTGCCTGGAGCTATTCAACTGTTGCAACATTCGCGCCCTCTATACTGCCAGAGACGGCGCGTGCGGTTTATTTCGAAGCCGCTTGCGCCATTGTCACGCTGATCCTTGCCGGACGCTGGATGGAGGCAAAGGCAAAAGGACGTGCAGGCGAGGCTATTCGCCATCTCATGGATCTGAAACCTGCCGATGCTCTGGTCTTGCGCGATGGCAACTGGGTGACAGTTGCCACGGACAGCATTGTTCCGGGTGAGGCCCTGCGTGTCTTGCCTGGCGCGCGCATCCCGGTAGATGGAGTGGTCACCAGCGGCACCAGTTTCGTGGATGAAAGCATGATGACGGGCGAGCCTGTTGCTGTGGACAAGCAACCCGGCGATCCGGTCATTGGTGGCACCATAAACGGAACTGGTACACTGGATGTCAGTGCCCGTGCCGTTGGTCACGACACCGTTCTGGCTGGTATCCTACGGACTGTCGAAGCGGCTCAAGCCTCGAAACTGCCGATCCAGGCACTCGCCGATCAAATCATCCGATGGTTTGTCCCGGCCGTCCTTGCAATTGCGGCCGCAAGCTTTGTCTTTTGGTCTGTTTTCAGCGCGCAAGGCCTGGGGTTCGGCGTGGTTGCTGCGGTATCTGTGTTGATCGTGGCCTGCCCCTGTGCAATGGGATTGGCGACACCAGTCTCTGTTCTGGTCGGCTCCGGTCGCGCTGCGGACATGGGTGTTTTGTTTCGAAAGGGCAGTGCGATCCAGCAAATGTCTGAGGTCAGCATCATAGCCTTTGACAAAACCGGCACTCTGACCACTGGGCAGCCGGAGCTTGCTACAATCCAAACGGTTCCGGACGCAGACGAGGCTGAGATGCTGGCCGCATTGGCTGGGCTCGAAGCGAAATCCGAACATCCCCTGGCCCGCGCAGTCCTCAAGGCGGCCTCGCTTCGCGGTCTTGAGCCCAGCGAGGTAAATGCGTTTGAGATGACGCCCGGTCTCGGCCTGAGCGGGGAAATTGCCGGTGAACGCTGGCATGCAGGTTCCGCAAAATTCATCGAGCATATCAACATTGAGCGCGACAAGCTTGCCGCAGCCGAGGACCAAATGACCGACGCGGGTCAAACGTTGATATTTGTTGCCAAAGGCACCGATATTCAGGCTGTTTTGGGCATCGCAAGCAAGGCCAAGCCCGAGGCCGAAGCGGTCATCTCCGCGCTGAAGTCACGTGGACAGAGGGTTGCGCTGATCTCAGGCGATACGCAGCCCGCTGCGCGCCACCTGGGGCTAGAGCTCGGTATCGATGACAGCTTTGGCGAGCTGAAACCGGCGGACAAGATCTCTTCGATCGACGCTCTGAAATCGAAGCATGAAGGCAAGCTCGCCTTTGTCGGCGACGGCATCAACGACGCGCCCGCTCTGGCCCAGGCTGATGTCGGCATTGCGCTTGGAACTGGCACTGATATCGCAATGGAAACAGCAGACGTCGTTTTGATGTCAGGTGATCTGAACGCGGTTCTGCGCGCACACAGCGTCAGCGGGGCGATCTTGCGGAACATCAAACAGAACTTGTTTTGGGCCTTCGCCTATAATGTTGCCTTGATCCCGATCGCAGCTGGCCTGTTTTACCCGGCGTTTGGGCTTACGCTGTCTCCGATCTTCGCTGCTGCGGCCATGGCGTTGTCGAGCGTTTTCGTCCTTGGCAACGCGCTGCGGCTTCGGTGGTTGCCTTCAGGCTAACGCAAAACGCATCAGCACCCACAGCCCGATGGTGCCCCTTTGCCGTCAAGGCTGGGGGAGCAGCACTGCTGCCCGGATGAAATTGTGCAGCAATAAGACTGAGTTCCGTCGACAGTCTGCAGCGTCGGTTGGCATTGCGACGGATGCGGCAGTGGTGCGTTCAATGACAAGGCTGTCAGCGCGGCGATCATCGTGTTCATCTGTCATCCTCCGTTCATGCTTTTTCGCACGTATCCTTGGCTAGTTGGAAACAAATCCTTGTGAAAATACGCCGCGAATGAACTTACTGACCTTCCGATGCCCTTCAGAGGTTGGGAGACTTCGGGTTGCACTGGGTGCCGGGTTGACCACTTGCGGTACGCTTGGCGAGCTTTGGGTTTCGGTCGTTGTGTTCGCGCTCGGTGTTGGAAGGTTTTCGATTTCGGCTTGAACCTTGAAATATTCCTCGATCGCAGCATTGGTGACATCGCCGAGTATCCCGTCCTCCGCACCTGCATCAAAGCCAGCTTCATTGAGCGTTTGCTGGATCGAGCGCACCGTAAAGCGCTGCGGCGGCAAATTGAGTTCGCGCTTCAGCGCAGCTGGGTCAGCAATCAGGGTGACGGTCTGGTCACCCCCTAGAAAACTGGCACCGGTCACGAACAGCGCATATTTGCCCGTTGGACCAACGGTCAGGCGACGCACCAGGCCGCCCGTGTTTATTTCATTCTCAAACTCCAGACCTTCTTCACCGATTGAAAACCGCAAGATCCTCTGATGCGATGGGCCAGAAACCAGAATGGTTGATCCGTCCTGGCTGGTCTCCAGAAATGAATACACGCCCGATTGAGGCCCGCTCAATTCAAAGCTTGGGTCCGCCAGATCCAGGTCTTGTGACGCACCACGCGAAATCCGGATCCCCTCATTGCTGCGTTCAATCTCAAACAGAAACAACCGATTGATATTGGGCTCCAGCGCCAAAATCGCTTTGCCGGTCTGACGCCCAGCGTCAGTGATCGGAAAATCTATAATCTGGTGCAGCACAGGGTTAGAGGTTGTCGGCTCCTCATTCTGCGAGAAGACATTGGCCACCCGGAAGCAATTGTCTTGCCCGATCGAGCGGGCCAGTGCGAGGGGGCCATACTCCAAAACAGCCCCTGTTGTGGTAGTGGAGAAATAATAATGGACATCTTCGATCTCGACGATCGAAACCTTGTTTGAGGCCCCGCATTTCAACTGAAGGCGGTCGACCAAAGTGGGGCCGGTCAAAGCACCGGCATTAGGAGGGAAAATACTGACGGCGAAACTCACTGGGCTTGCCACAAAAGCCCGCCCATCCGCAGCAAAGTCGACAGAGGAAAACTGGCCAATGCCGACATTTTTGGCTTCATCTGTTTTGTTGGCAACCGTATAGAGCAAGAATGACTCCGGCGCGCCTTGGTCACGAAACACATAACGATTGATGCTGCCGCCCAGATATTTCAACGTTTCCGCATTCCAGCGCAACCCGACCACAAACAGATCGCCCAACGGACCCAGCCGCATGTCTGACGCCAGAAGGTCAACAGGTACCGAATGAGTTTCCTGCAGCGGGAATAATTCCCAGCGCCGCAGCTCATTCTCAGTGACAATGAACAAGGCGTCATTCTCTTCGTCCAGCGTCAAAGCCTCTACACTGGGTAGGTCCCGAATGTCATCGAGCTGTACCGGCTCCAAATTGTCCTGCGCCAGAACGGACCCGCAAATCACACTGCAAAGCCCCAGTCCCAAAATACTTCGTTTCAGCATGTATTATTGTCCGACAACTGCTTCTTGTTGGGGTCCGCCTCCGTGACGAAATCCAATACCTGATTGACGTTTGTGAACAGTTTACACGGTAATGGTCTCGCAACAAAACCTTCCGGAGTTTCCGGTAGTAAATCCACGATTTTTCGCCGTAAGATGGTGTTCTGGACCGGCCCATCAGGCGCAATTTCACGCTCTGGTGCGCCCTCAATCACAACCTGTAGATAGTATTGACCGTTCCACGGCTGATAGCTTGGATTGGCATCCACTTTGTTGAACCTCTCGTCGGCGCTGATATCGATCTTGAGGTTTCGCACCGGCAGAGAGGCAATATAGGCCGCTTTTTTGACCTTATCGAGCTCATCATTGGTCTCGTGGGTGCCGGGGTAACAGAGCTCAAGATCGGTCTTGCCGGAGATCGCGTTCTGATCGAGGTCCTGATAAAAATCAATCGAGGTCGGTGTGGCCTCTGCCGCGGATCCAGGTCCTTCGCGGAACAAGGGTGTCATACAGAAGAAAACTTCTTCGCTGAACGGATCCCCAGAGAGTTGGCGATCATAGGCCAAGGTCAGAGTGGTATTGTTGCCTGCATCGATCTGACCCGAGAAGCCCCAGTTGGGGGCCCCTAGTTCCTGTGAAATCCGGTTGACCTGCGGCTTAACCGGCACACCTGAGGTGATTTTCGCAATCAGTTCTTCGATCTTTTCTGCGTCCAGAAGCTCTTCGACGCCACGTTCCATCGCGCTGATTGCGGCGTTGACCTTGCGATTGATGTTTTTGAAGCTTTCAGTGAGACCTCCAATAAGGCGCGTATTTTGACCTATCTCTTTCTTGCGATCCGCCATATCGGTTTCAAGTTTTGCAATTCGCGCTTTCAAGGATTCTACCGTATCCGGCAAGTGCCGATCTGAACAGACGACGGGGATCTCCGGGGGTACAAGCCCGATGAAATCCCGTGTCAGCGTCACAAAAACATCCGTGCCATCCACGGCCGAGACCAAACCGATCACGTTCAGCTCAGCGTCCAACACGGGCGATCCGCTATCGCCGTTTTCGATACCCTCATTGGTGGCACCCGTGTCCTCAAAAACCGTGACATCGCCAAACTCCGAGATCCCGAAAGATTTCCGTTTTAGCTCAACAGTGACAGGCAGATGTACCTTATCGATGGCATTGTCTTTGCGCATTTTCAAAACCGTGTAACGCGCTGCAGGATCACTGATCGGACAGGCGCTCAATGGGAATGGTCGAGCTCCGAGATCGAGGAAATTCAACCGCGCACCATCAACCGTCTCAAAGGAAGAACGTGTGACCGTGGCCTTCAACTCCGGACTAATCCCGTCCGCTTGGCGCTTGCCGCGCGCGAAGGTCACGATCACGTCACGGTCCGGGACGAAATGCCCGTCCTTGCCTTTGTTGGCAAAGAGGAAACGCTCACCTGGCACATGGGCCGCAGTGATCAAGGTATTGGGTCCAATTGCAAATGCAGTGCCGGTGGGGGTGATCGCGAAACCGTTGGCCCCTTCCCCATCGATCTCGACATGAAACAACTGCCTGGGCTCAAGCCACTCCGGCCAATCCTGGGCGCTGAGCGGCGATATCGACAGACCTGCCGCCAGACTGATGAGAGCAGGCTTCAACACACGCATTATTCCTCCTCCAGAATGTACAAGAATTGTTGAACCAGAGCGTTGCGTCGGCTCGAGCCCTCCAAAGACACCGCCGAAACCGTATAGACGCCCTGATCCGCCGGGGCCTCAACGGTCCCGCGATAGACCGCAACTCCGCGCCTGAGCCGGGTTGCGGCTTCATCCAAGCTCAGATCAATCTGACCCACCTCGTCCCCGGTCTCAACGTTGCTGAGCGTCGCCACAACGGTTGCATCTTTTAGACCATCTTCTTCGAAGAGAGAGGTCTTGAGGCTTGATAGATCGAGCGTAATGTCCAACGTCGTCGCGGGCGTTGCCACATGCGGTGCGACCTCAAGGCTGCGCCCGATAACCGTGCCGCCGGCAAACTTCCACGTGTCATCATTGACCGGATCCGGGATGTCGGCGATCGGGTCGACCAAGAAATTGTAGATATATCTTTCTGTCTCTTCGCTGCCGACAATAAACGGATGGCTGGAACGCAGCACGGCCGCCAAATTACCCGAGGCCTTTGCGCTGCCCTCATAGACTGTTCCGTCACCGTCAATCGAGAAGCGGTAACTCAGACCTTCTCCGTCCCCGGCATCACCCTTTACGTAAACGGTTTCCTTGGTGCCTTTGACCTGGCGTCCGACGATGACGTGATTGTCCTCTACGCTGCTCGGCAAACCGTCCGCGATGATCTGATCAATGACCCCGCGATTGGCCAGACCAATTTGGAGGATCCGCCGTTTCGTATCGCAGTTGCTATAGGGGCATGGTACTTTCCCGAAACCCAGAACCAAATCGGCCCAGTAACTTTCGTCACGCGCAGGTACCGGATTGTTCCCAATGGCCCCCGTGACACCCATTGCACAACAATTCTCATAGGTGGGCACAAGCTCATAGGGTGCGGTCATTGACAGGACGTTATTTTGGATGTTGCGCTTGCCGCCCAACAACAGCTCGCTGATTTTGCCCCAGCCTTCTGTCAGCGTGCCCGCAACATTGACCGATCCTTTGTGCGGCACCGCAATCTCGATAAAGGTGTGCAGCCGCGCGGCCTCGGAGGCCGACGGCATCGCCGCGTCAGAGGGCCAGACTGCGCCCGAAACATCGCCATAGACAGCATTGCACAATGTCGTGAGATCATCACTCGACAACGTGGTCGCAACATTGCTCGAGGTGCAGGCGTCTACTGGGCGCCGGTCGGATAAGAACAGGCGCGTAACCAAGCCGCCCATGGAATGCGCGACGATATCAAACCGCTCCCCATCCGGGATTTTTTCTTTGACAAAATCATTTAATTTCTGTGCGTTAGAGAAGTTTGAGCGGCGCCAGTCATAGGCAAAGACAAAGAGGTCCTCACCTTCGGTATAATCTCCGAATATATCCTGTCCGGTGACCACATCTTTGAAAGACTTGTCGCCCACCATGAAGTCGATCAGGGGACCGTAGAAGCCGATATCAAAGGCACCGAAAACCAACGGTATTTCGCGTAGCGCATCCTTCGGCTGCAATGCGACCGGAGCGCCATCCTCCGGGAGGAGGTTCAATCGATCAAAGTTACGCTTGAGCAACGAGTCCACTTGGCCCCAGGCGATCTGACCGGCATCATCCTCAAGGACCGAGCCAACAATCCCGGGAACAACGATCACCTTGCGATCAGGCTCTGCGATCAGCGGTTGCGCGCTCGCGCAGAGGGCAAAAAAAACGGCTCTGGCCGCATCTGTCCACTTAGAAAAATTCATATCGGCACCAAAAAAATCAAAAAATATGCGCGATACTAGACGTAGATCTGCGATTTTTTCAACTGTTTTAAACCTATTGCGCGTCAGTTCGGCTCTCCGGCCCTTGGGCTAATGAGAGGCGGAGTGGTCAGCGCCTTTGCCGGTCAGCGCTTTGAAGATCGGCTTGAGCCCTTTGGTGACAACCGGAATGAGCAGAAAGCCCAGCGCCAGTCCGACCACCCCATCCAAAGCAGCGGTTACAAACCAGTTGACGAAGCCTTGGGCACCGCCCGCATTATAGGATGCTGTTTTAGCCACATTGTGGATCCAGTCATAGATCGCGTGCCAACCCAGATCGTGAAGCCCGTGTACGATGATCGAGCCGCCGACCCAAAGCATTGCCGCCGTCCCGACGGTGCTGATCACAGCCATGACGGTTGGCATCGCGCGCACCAGACCACGCCCCAGCCCGCGTCCGAAGGCCGTACGGGCCACCTGGCTAAGTTTCAGCCCCGCGTCATCGGCCTTTACCAAAAGCGCCACGGCACCATAGACCAGCGCTGTGATCCCGATAGCTACAACCGCCAAAACCAGACCCTGCATCCAGACTTCGTCTGCTTCAATTGTTGCCAACGAGATCGTCATGATCTCGGCAGACAAGATAAAGTCGGTTTTGATGGCACCTGACACACGTGTTTCTTCCAAATGCGCCGCATCCAGTGTCTCGGCTGCTTGCGGACCGTGGTCTTCAGGATGCGGAACGATCAGATGCCAGACTTTTTCGGCCCCCTCAAAACACAGGTAGCATCCTCCCAGCATCAAGAGCGGTGTCAGTAACCAGGGCAAAAAGGCGTTGATCGCCAGGGCAGCAGGCAACAAGATCACCAGCTTGTTGAAGAACGAGGCTCGGGCGATTTTCCAGACGATTGGCAGCTCACGTGCAGCGGGCAGACCGGTGACATATTTCGGTGTCACGGCCGCATCATCGATGACAACGCCGGCGGCTTTTGCGCCAGCCTTGCTCGCATGTGCCGCAATATCATCCAGCTGCGTAGCAGCCAGTTTCGCGATCGCTGCCACATCGTCCAAAAGCGCAAGAAGTCCGCTCATACCCTGCCTTTCATCTCAATTTTCTCGAGGATTACCTGAAACGACCGGTAAATCAAACGCTGCGCAATTTGGTCTGTCTTCGAACATATCTGACGGGTCTGTTCCCGCAAGACGTTGTATCAGACAAGGTTCCCAAACGCCTAGTTTTTTTGTTGTAAGGAAGGTACTTGGTGCGGTCGGGGGGACTCGAACCCCCACGAGTGTTACCTCACAGCGACCTCAACGCTGCGCGTCTACCAATTCCGCCACGACCGCGATGCCTTTGGCTGGTGCGGCCTTCTAGCTTTTTGCATTTGGCTTGTGAAGCGGAAAATCAATTCACCCCGCGTGATCTGGGACCATTGTCAAAGCCGCCAAAAAGCGCCACATCACGAAGACTATGCTTAGCAAAACCGAACCTATTGAATGGCGGGTGAGCCCCGGTCTGGTCGGCTATCAAGAGGCCGTCTTATGGATGGAGAACCGCGCCGCCGCAATTGCGGCTGGCACTCAGGGGGAATGCATCTGGCTGCTTGAGCATCCGCCGCTCTATACTGCGGGGACCTCCGCCAAGCGCGAAGATCTTGTCGATCCGGATCGCTTCGAGGTGCACAAAGCCAATCGCGGCGGACAATACACGTATCACGGACCCGGACAACGGGTGGTTTATGTCCTGCTGGACCTGACCGCACGCGGCAAAGATGTCCGCGCATTCGTGCAACAGCTAGAGGCCTGGGTTATCGCCACGCTGGCAGAGTTTAACGTCACCGGTGAGATCCGCGAAGGCCGCATCGGTGTCTGGGTTGCCAGGCCTGAAAAACCGCGTCTGGCCCACGGCACATTGGCAGAAGACAAAATCGCCGCGATCGGGATCAGACTGCGCAAATGGGTCAGCTTTCACGGCCTGTCGATCAATGTCGATCCCGATCTGGAACATTTCAGTGGTATCGTGCCCTGTGGCATTAGCGATCAGGGCGTGACGTCGCTGATTGATCTAGGACTGCCGATCACGATGGAGGATGTAGACGACGCCTTAAAACGCACGTTTTCCGAAATCTTTTAGGCTTGCGTCTTATTTGCTCATGCGCGCCAGCGCAGCTTGCATATCCGCGAGCTGCTTTTTGATTTGCTCAAGCTCGGTTTCGCCCTCAGAGCTGCTGTCTTCCGCCTCAGAGCCCTCCTGTCCCGGTGCCGACCAGCTGCCCATCATAGTTTTCAAAAACGCCTCTTGCTGCGCTTTGATCTGATCGAAGCCTGGCATCGCAGACATCGGGTTGGACATGGATTCCATGATCTTGGACTGCCCGTCGCTTAGCATCTCGAAGCTGGCAGCCAGAAAATCGGGAACCATCGTTTGCGCGTTGTTGGTGTAACTGCGCACCAGATCAGTGAGCACATTTGTGGGCAGTACATTGTCACCACGGCTCTCATGTTCCTGAATGATCTGCAAAAGGTATTGGCGTGTCAGGTCATCACCAGATTTCAGATCAACGATCTGGACATCCCGGCCCTCGCGAATAAACCCGGAGATATCTTCAAGCGTCACATAATCGCTTGTCTCGGTATTGTAGAGCCTGCGACTGGCGTAACGCTTTATCAGTAACGGAGTTTTCTTTTCGGCCAAGACACACACCTCCCAAGTGTTGTGCCGCTGGTGCGGCAACGCTGCGCGAAAAACGCTAGCCCAGCCCTTTAGAAAAAGAAAGAGGCCAAAAAATAAGGGCGAGCCGCTGGCTCGCCCCGGAGGACCGGTTATTTGAGGGAGGACAAATAAACCGGAAACTCGTTACTGCACAAAAGGCTTAAGCAGCTTTCGCGGCTTTCTTGGCTTTTGCAGTCAGGTCGTCAGTTGCTTTTTTGACAGCCGCAGTTGCGTCTTCCTGCATGTCTTTGCCAGCAGCCATAAGCAGTTCAACTGTTTCCATCTGAACTTTCTTGGCGACTTCGGCGAAGGCTGCCATATGTTCGGATGTGGATTCAGCCTGGGCCGACGCGAAGTCTGTGAAGGCTTTGGTGTAGTCTGCTGGCTCTTTTTGAGCTTTCGCAACACCGCCTACTTTAGCAATGGTTTCTTTGGCGTATTTGGAAGATAGCTCGGTTGAAGTCGCGGCAGCGTCCAAGGCAACTTTCGCCATTTTTTCGCTAAGGGCCGAAGATGTTTTAACAGCTTCAGTGAAAGCTGAGGTGTCTACAGGGAAGGCTGCTGCCATGTCTGTGAATACTTTTGTATAGTCGGTTGTCTTTGCCATGATGTCTCTCCTAGTGCGGGGTATGGGTCCGTCGTCTGAATCTGATGAGACATATATATATGCTGCACTGCAGCAATTCAAGAGCTTTTGCTGCAATGCGGCATAAATTTTTTAGGCGGCGAGAAGCCGTTTATTTTCAGTTATTTACGTCCGCAGAAACATAAGATCCTGGTGCAGATTCAAGTGGTGGGAACTTTTTCGAGCCCGGCTTTCGAGCCGGCACCATGGCACCGGAGTTCTTTTTCAGCCAGGCACTCCATCGTGGCCACCAGGAACCTTCGGTGAAGTCTGCGCCCTCTATCCAGCTGTCAGCCTCCTCCATCGCAGCGGCATTGGTAAAATGGCCATACTTGTTTTTGGATGGCGGGTTTATGATGCCCGCGACATGGCCCGATTGCGAGACGATGAAGGTTTTGTCTTTCGATCCAAATTGCTTGATGCCGTTAAAACTGCCCTTCCAGGCGGCGATGTGATCTGTCTCACAAGCGATCGCGCAGATCGGGTGCTTGATATCGGAAATCTTGACGGTCTCTCCAAGGATCTCCAACCCGTCGCGGGCCAGCTTGTTGTCCTGGCACAGCCCCCGCAGGTATTCGACCACAAATCGCCCCGGCAGGTTGGTGCTGTCTCCGTTCCAGTAGAGCAGATCAAAGGCTGGGGGCGCTTCCCCCAGCATATAGCTGCGTATGGCAGGCGCGTAGACCAAGTCGTTGGCACGCAGAAATGAGAATGTCCGGCTCATGAAGAACGAGTGGAGATACCCTTGCTCGGCCACCTGTCTTTCGATACCGCCGACGAAATCATCACGCAAAAAGACCCCCATTTCCCCGGGATCCTCAAAATCAGTGAGTGTCGTGAAGAAACTGGCCGATTTGACCGATTTATCCTTGCGCTTGTTCATCAGCGCCAAGGTGACAGACAGCATCGTGCCTGCAATGCAATAGCCCACGGCGTTTACCTGTTTTTCGCCCGTCACCTGTTTAACCGTGTCAATTGCGCTCAGAAATCCAGAGTCGATATAGTCGTCGATGCCGGTGTCCGCGTAGCTCTCATCTGGGTTGACCCAACTGACGACAAACAGCGTAAAACCTTGATCAACAATCCATTTTATCAATGAATTCTTCGGCTTCAGATCCATAATGTAGAACTTATTGATCCAAGGCGGGAAAATGATCAGCGGGGTTTTATGAACTTTCTTGGTCGTGGGGGCATACTGTATCAGTTCGAACATCCGGTTGCGAAACACCACCGACCCTTCCGTCGTGGCGATATTCTCGCCCACCTCAAATGCTGTCTCATCCGCCAAGCTGACCAGAAGATCGCCTTGGTTGTTTTCGATATCGTGGATCAGATTCTCCATGCCCTGAACCAGCGACGCCCCATCTGTTTCCACGGCTTTTTCGAGCGCCTCTGGATTTGTGGCCAAAAAGTTTGTCGGAGCCATCATGTCCACGATCTGACCCGCGAAGAACGCGATCCGGTCCTTTTCGGCGGCATCGAGATCCTCTAGTTCACTCACAGCACCTGTAATCGCCTCGCTGGAATACAGGTATTGCTGCTTTATGAAATTGAAATAAGGATGGGTGTCCCAGAGTTCGGATTTGAACCGTCGATCGCTGGGTCCTTTGTCTTCAGGGGCCTTAAGCTGGCCCGAAGCCAAGGCTTGCTGCGCTTCAACGTAGTGTTTGAGCGACTTGCCCCAATAATTCACCTGTTGCTCTATGATCCGGGAGGGGTTGTTCACCATCTCCGCCATAAAGGCCGCAGCAGCTTTCATATAGATATCGTGGCCTGGTGCTTGCAAATTGGGATCAGCGGCGCGCCTTTGACCAAACGCTGCCACAAGGCGTTTGCCTAACGCGTCCATTTTGGCGACGTTTTCATTCAACCGTTCCAGTTTCTCGCGGGCTTCCGTGTCGTCGGGCGCGTTAGTTTTTGTTGTCATATTAACGGTTCCACCCTATGATTGCTGCAACTGCAAAATGAAGCCGCTTAAGCTCGGGGGCAAAGCGACAATTGTGCGTACCGGGGGAGTGTACCCCCAGAAGGAGTGCCCTGTGAAGTATATGGCGACATACGATTTGATGGAATCTGTGCGATTGACCAACCAATGGTTTGGTGCAACGGCACAAGCCATCGGATCCCACCCGATCAATTCGATGACCGCGAACCCGATGTTCAAGATGCTTGCGGCCTGGGGTGAGGTAACTGAACGCACCTTTTCGCGCATGGTCGCCAAACCGGGATGGAACATCCGCTCGGTTGTTGGCGAAGACGGGCGCGATCATCTGGTCGACACGCAAAAAATTATTGAGCGTCCGTTCGGCGATCTTCTGCATTTCAAAGTGGCCGACAGGCCTCAGAAAACCCGGCGGATCCTCCTTGTGGCTCCGATGTCTGGTCACTACGCGACTTTACTGCGCTCAACCGTCACCAGCCTGCTTCCAGATGCCGAGGTCTACATCACCGATTGGCATAATGCCCGCGACATTCCAGTCAGCGAGGGCAAGTTCGACATTGAGGACTATACCCTCTATCTAGCTGATTTCATGCAAGAACTTGGTCCAGATATCCACGTTATCGCGGTGTGCCAACCCGCACCCCTGGCGCTTGCCGCCACCGCTTATCTGGCCGAATCCGACCCGACGGCACAACCCGCCACTCTCACATTAATCGGCGGCCCCATCGACCCAGACGCGGCAGCGACCGATGTCACAGATTTCGGCCGGCGCATTACAATGGGCCAGTTGGAAGAATCCGCGATCCAACGCGTCGGGTTCAAGTATGCGGGCGTCGGGCGCATGGTCTATCCCGGCCTGCTGCAATTGGCCTCCTTCATGTCAATGAATGGAGAGCGGCACGCACGTGCTTTCTCGGAACAGATCATGAAGGTCGCCAAGGATGAGGCGGATGATTTCGATCAACATAACCGGTTTTATGATGAGTATCTTGCGGTGATGGACATGACGGCAGAGTTTTACCTGTCCACCGTCCAGCGTATCTTCAAGAACGGCGAAATCGCGACAAACTGCTTCACCATTGCTGGACAAGACGTCGATATCGGCAAGATCACGACGGTTGCTGTAAAGACGGTTGAGGGTGGAAATGACGATATTTCGGCCCCGGGACAATGCGTGGCGGCACTCGATCTGTTAACCGGATTGCCGGAAGACAAGAAGGCCAGCCACCTGGAACCAAACGCCGGACACTATGGTATTTTTGCCGGAAAAAGCTGGCGGGATAACATACGTCCACTGGTTTTGGAGTTCATTGACAGCAACAGCGAACCGAAAATTCGCAAGCGCAGCAAACCGAAGCTGGTAAAGTCCGCTTAAACCGGACGCGCAAGCCAGTCGGACAGGGCCGCGTTGGTCAGGTCTGGTTGTTCCAATGTCGGAAGATGGCCTGCATCGGGCACAACTCGCAATTCAGCCGTCTCGATTAGCTCCGCCATGAAAGTGTGGCGCGCCAGCGGACACAGCGTATCGTATTCACCACATAAAATCAGCGTCGGAATCGTCAGTCGGCGCAAGGTGGCTTGCTGATCTGGTCGGCGCTGCAGGGCGCGCGATTGGCGCAAAAAGACGCCCTCGCCTAAATCGAGCGCCATCTCCATGACCAAATCAAGCACGGCCTGTCGCTTCGGACCCGGAGCCAGATATTTTGGCTTCATATCTTCGCGCATCACTTCCGGCAACAACCCCGCCATAACCCGTGCGATCTGTGGCTCGCGCTGCGCTGCAAAGGCTGGTGTCTCGGCCATGGCGTTGGTGTCAAGCAAAGCCAACCGGCTGACCCGCTGTGGTGCCTGCCGCACCACTTCCATCGCGAGAATTCCGCCAAAAGACAGCCCTGCCAATGCAAACCTATGCGGGGCATTATCAAGAATATCCGCAGCGATCTCTTCAACGCTTTCAAATCCGCCCACAGGCGGAATATGCAACGCCCGCGTGGGACCAAATTCGATCATTTGGGGGCCAAAAAGGCGAGAGTCGCACATCATTCCGGGCAATAAAACCAGTGGCTCGGCACTCATCTGGTGTTCCCGCAATCTCGCCCTAGTGTCTGGACTTTTGGCATCGACTTGGGCGCTGTCAAATTCTCCACGCTGACACGCGCCTGACCTGGAGGTCCCGCTAGGCTGGGCAAAGCATCCGTGGTCGCGGACATGGTGCTCATCTCAGATTCCTTTTGGTGTCCTGCTTGTGGCACAGGTTCATCCAAAGTCGTAGCAACCCCCAACACTTAGCGCAATATGCTCGCCGCCTAACCGGCAGTCCAACCCCCATCAACAAGAATAGACGTACCCGTCACCAATGCCGAGGCATCAGACGCCAAATAGACAACAGCACCCATAATGTCCTCGATCTTGCCAATTCGCGGCAGCTTTATCTTTTCATCGATCCAGGCGCGCTTGTCGGGGTCGGCAAAAGTCGCCTCGGTCAGAGGTGTCAGGATGAAGGTCGGACAAATTGAGTTGACCCGAATGTTCTGCGGCCCAAGCTCGATCGCCATCGCTTTGTTAATGCCCTCGATCGCGTGCTTCGTCCCACAATAGACCGAGCGATCCTGCCCCCCCACATGGCCCATCTGACTGGAAATCTGGATAATTGAGCCGCCAAGCCCGAGCATCCGGCGCGCGGCCTGCTGAGCTAGGAAATACGCCGCGCGCACGTTCAATGCCATGGCGGCATCAAAGTCTTCCAGCGACGTGTCAAGCACTTTAGAATGGCGGGCTAAGCCCGCAGAATTACACACTATATCGTAAGCAGGATGGGCATCAAAAAAGCTCTGAACTGCATCCAGATCGGTGACGTCAAGCGCCTGTCCATCGGCCGATAGCCCGGCCCTAGTCATTTGAGCAACTGTTGCAGAAACTGCGTCGGCGGACCGTGCGACGATTGTGACATGCGCGCCCGCCTCTGCCAGCGCGACCGCACAGCCCAGACCAATCCCGCGCGATCCACCGGGCACCAAAGCGCGTTTTCCATCAAGTCGAAACGACGGGGTTTTGGGAAGCATTTGCATTATCCTTTATACGCGTCCGGAATAGCCGGGAATGTCAGGCCGCGAAAGGGTGGAAAATCTTGATACCGCGCGGCCCGCGCGGCGGGACTCTCGGACGGCTCCGCCCCCGCCGCCAATAATTTCCCACGCGGCGCGATATAGCTAGAGATTGTGCGGCGCGGCACCTGCTCCCAGGTTAGGTTGAACGCGGCAAGCTTGGGGAAATACCACTGCTCGGAGTAGGGTAAATGGTCGTGTATCCACCACGCCAGATCTCGCCAGTCGCGGCCCCGCGCATATTGATCCGCAAACCACGGGACGACGATTGACGCGCCACCGATCCGATCCTCGCCCGGCGCACGATCCCAAATGTGGCACTCTCCTGGATAGTCATTGCGCGCGCAGTTGAGCTTGTTCTCATTGCCAAACCGGTTGAGCGTCGGGGAGCGATAGCCAGAGCGTATGGTTACATGGCCAAAGGTCTCGTGCATCGGATCGAGAAGCTCTCTGCAAAACTCGCGTCCGACCTCGATACACAGATCCGGATCTTCAGGAATATTTGGGATAGCGTGAAAGGCGCTTATTTCGGAATAGAGAAAATCTCGCATGAAGTAGTAATTCGAGAGCCTTACGCGCCCGAATGTCTCTAAGCTCCACATGGAACGGGGTTTGCGCATCTCAGCCCCTACCCGTAGCCATTCCAACGAAATGCCCCATCCTCACGCAGCGGCGAAAACGGGTTATGGGCGACTTCCCAAAGATGGCCGTCTGGATCTGCAAAATAGCCGTGAAACCCGCCCCAGAACACCTCTTGCGCTGCTTTGACAACGCGACCGCCCGCGGCTTCCGCAGCCACCAAAATCGGAGCAACTTCGGTCTTTTCCCTCACGTTATACGCGAGTGTTGCTCCGGTCGACGCGCCGATGCGGTCTTCCGGCCAGCCAAGTTCCTGGGCCAATGCGGCCCGCGGATAGAGGCCCAGTGTTTGCCCGATCAAATCAAACGCAATCACGCCATCGGGACTGTCGACCTTTTGCCACCCCAGTGCTGTATAGAACTGCTCGGACACTTCAAGACTGGCCACCGCGAGCGTGATTAAACTGATCCGTTGGTCCATCCCCACCCTACCTCAATGCTGCCCTAGAACGTCAAGAATTGCGGCTTCAATCAGCGACAATTCCACGGGGCTGGAAAACCGGTGATCTGCCCCTTTTTGAAGACTCAAACGTATGTCGGGACCTTCAACATGATTGAGAAGGCGCAAGGCCACTGACAGATCGACATCGGTATCCGCCGTGCCTTGCAAGAATCGTGTGGGAAACGGCAGTGACAAGGGGCTCCGTAAAACCAGCTGGTCGCGGCCCTCGATGATCAGCTTGCGCGTGATGATGTAAGGCTCACCGTAGTCCGACGGCAAAGCGACGCGCCCCGTGTCCTCAAGTTCGGCCCGTTGCGCCGCATCAAAGCCTGCCCACATGCTATCCTCAGTGAAATCGGGCGCAGCAGCGATGGTCACCAGACCGGCCAAACGCTCGGGCATGTCTCGTGCCAGAAGCAATGAGATCCAGCCCCCCATCGAGGATCCGACCAGAACTTGCGGGCCTTGCGTCAAATGGGTGAGAGCTACCTTTGCATCCTCCGCCCAATCGCCAATCGTCCCATCTGTGAAGGCCTCGCTGGACTGGCCGTGCCCCGAATAGTCAAAGCGCAGAAATGCCCGACCGGTGCGACGGGCAAACGCCTCGAGATACAGGGCTTTTGTACCCTCCATATCCGATTTGAATCCGCCCAGAAAAACCAATCCCGGACCAGCCCCGTCAGTTTTGTGATAGGCCAGCTTTCGACCCGATTGTGTTTCGAGATATTCCAAGATCGACGCTCCGAATGCTTGGGCACAGGCTATGAAGCGCTGGCAGGCAATGCAATGGCAAGCTCCCTAGCTTTGGGTGCTAAGCCCGCGCGAAAGCCAGATGGACACCAAAGCCGCGACTGCAAAAATTCCGAGCACAGCAGAGATGCCGATATAAGTGGCGACCAGTGCGACGCCGCCGCCAAGGATCATCGCTGCGACCAATGACGTGTTGGCTAACTTCTTTGCTGCGATGCGCGTTTCCCAGCTTTCCAATCTGCTCAAAACCGAATCTCCGGACGCCTGGACCCCATGGAATGCAAAGCTGATCAAAAACATCACTGCGCTCAAAGCGGGTGCGAAACCTGCCATTGCGAATTGACCCAAAGCCAGCGCACCGATCATTGCGGCGAAGACAAGCGCACTCGAGACCTGAAGGATCCGGCCAGCAGAGAGGCTTAGGCGGGACCAAATACGCGGTGCGATTACTGCAGCAAAGACATGCGCGAACATCAGGGCCCAGATATGTCCGAAAACCTGCGCGCCACTGCCAAACAAAATCAGGAAAGGTGGTGTAAGTATGGTTGAGCTTAACAATCCGCGCGCCACAGCCCAGCGCTTAATTTCAGGACTGACGGGCGCGTCTGTCGTTGGGAGAGAACAGGCTTGGGGGGCTGCTTTGACCGCAAAGCGAGCAATCAGAACCGCCAACATGGCCCAGATTATCGCAGCGACCCCCAATCCAAGCGCGATGAAGGTAAACATATCTGTCCACCCGAGCATCAGCAGCAAAGCGAAGGCAAACAATCCCAGTGGTGCACTATTGGCAGACCGGTGCCAGGCATTCTGATTAGGGTCCGAACGCGCAAAGCCATGGTCTGAGGCAGCATCTGAAAGATGAGCCAGGCCGCGCGAAACCCCGACACAGAAAATGGCCGCGCCAATAATCCAACCAGCCAATATCCCGCGCTGGGTGAGTGCAGTTAGAACGATTGCGGCGGCAGCCAAGGCGCAGACAACCATCGGGGCCCAGGGCATCCGCGCAATTTGATCCACGTGCCTTTGTGCGACACGCTTTGGAACCACCTCTCCCAAAACACGCAATGGAACCAAAAGCCCGATCATCGCGACCGGAGCCCCGAGTGTCGCCAAAAGCCAGCTGAGGACAAGTTTCGGATCAACGATAACCTCCGCGAAAACGCGCATCGACCGCATCGCAAATGCAAGTTTCGGCTTGCGAGGCTCCTTGTCGGACGATCCGATAGGACTTGGCCCATCCATGGGCAAGCGCGGGTCATAAACCTCTGTATCTTCAATTAAATACTGGGACATCACCTCTCCGCCTAAGTCCAAGTGATATCATATCGGACAGGCAGATCAGCAAAATTCTCAACGAAGTTATAGTGATTGATATGGGCCCTGCGAACGATTGGGGATGGGGCAACGACCCCATCGCGACACACCATCAAAGCAAACAGGCGGCCATTTACAGGCCGCCTGTTTTCGTCGCTCCCGTCGTAACTCTTAGCCGCCGATATACGCTTCTTTCTTGGGCCGGTAGAAAACCTTCTGATTGTGGATGCGCCCTAAAAGATCAGCTGTTGCTTCTAGATTCGCCTCCAGTTCATCCACGCCATCAGTTTCAGCAACTAAAGCTGACTCGACCGATTGACGCGCCCGGCGCGAGGAAAGATCGCGCTGGTGCTCTCTGAGAGCTGTTTCGATCAAATCTATATCTTCGATCGTCATATCAAAACTCGAGTTATACTGCGGCATGACTTTCTCAATTCGTTTTCGTGATTGCTCAATTTGATTTCTGAAATGTACTTAGTTTATCACCATCGGATTTCCAATAGACAATTGCTTAGAGCTTGCACTTGACCTTGCCAGGAAGTCCCGCCACAAACCCGTAAATAACTTGCAACCGGGCGTTCCGTAGGCGCCAAACTGACGAGGAGTGCGGCCAATGGCCCAGATTTCCCTGACTTTTCCTGATGGCAACGCGCGTGAATTTGCAGCGGGGGTCACGCCTGCCGAAGTGGCAGCCTCTATAGCCACTTCCCTGGCCAAAAAGGCGATCTCTGCTCAGTTGAATGGCCAGCATTGGGACCTGCAATGGCCCATCACGTCCGACGCATCCATTGCCATAAACACCATGAAGGATCACGAACCAGCGTTGGAGCTGATCCGCCACGACCTGGCCCATATCATGGCCCGCGCCGTCCAGGAGATCTGGCCGGATGTGAAGGTGACTATTGGTCCGGTGATCGAGAACGGCTGGTACTATGACTTTGATCGCGCTGAGCCTTTTACGCCAGAAGATCTTGGCGCCATCGAAAAGAAAATGAAGGATATCATAAATTTACGCGATCCTGTTCGCACAGAAGTCTGGGAACGGGCCCGTGCGATCACGCATTACGAGGAACTGGGCGAGCCGTATAAAGTTGAACTGATCGAAGCTATCCCCGGCGATGAACCGCTGCGCATGTATTGGCATGGCGACTGGCAGGATTTGTGCCGCGGCCCGCATCTTCAGCACACGGGCCAAGTTCCAGCGGACGCGTTCAAACTTATGTCGGTCGCCGGGGCGTATTGGCGCGGCGACAGTAACCGGGCGATGTTGCAGCGGATTTACGGCGTAGCATTTCAGAACAAGGAAGGCCTGAAACAGCATCTGCATTTTCTGGAAGAAGCCGAGAAACGCGACCACCGAAAACTGGGCCGCGAAATGGACTTGTTCCACATGCAAGAAGAAGCCCCCGGTCAGGTGTTCTGGCATCCCAATGGCTGGACTGTCTACACCCAGCTGCAAGACTATATGCGCCGCGCCCAACGCGCTGGCGGATACGTCGAGGTGAATACGCCGCAAGTGGTGGCACGCAGCCTTTGGGAGGATTCGGGGCATTGGGAGAAGTACCAAGAAAACATGTTCATCGTCGAAGTTGACGAGGAACATGCCCGCGAAAAGACCATCAATGCGCTCAAGCCGATGAACTGCCCATGCCATGTTCAAATCTTTAACGTTGGCTTGAAATCTTATCGCGACCTGCCGATCCGAATGGCCGAGTTTGGCTCATGCAACCGCTATGAACCTTCCGGCGCGCTGCATGGCATCATGCGCGTGCGCGGCTTCACGCAGGATGACGGTCATATTTTCTGCCGCGAGGACCAGATTGAAAGTGAAACCGCCGTTTATATCGATTTTCTGACGCAGATTTACCGCGATCTTGGCTTTGCAGAATTTCGTGTGAAATTTTCCGATCGCCCCGAAACCCGGGCCGGTTCCGATGAGGTTTGGGACAAGGCCGAAGAGGCGCTTTTGTCGGCGACACGCAAAGCGGGCATTGAGCCCGAACTTAACCCTGGCGAGGGCGCATTTTACGGGCCGAAACTGGAGTTTGTTCTGACCGATGCGATCGGCCGCGACTGGCAATGCGGCACCCATCAGGTGGATTTCGTCCTGCCGGAACGGCTTGATGCCACGTATATTGGCGAAGACGGTGCCAAGCATCGCCCTGTTATGTTGCACCGTGCGACTTTGGGCTCTTTCGAACGCTTCATTGGCATCTTGATTGAAGAGCATGCCGGAAAGCTGCCGTTCTGGCTTGCGCCTCGCCAGGTGGTCGTGGCCTCGATTGTGTCGGATGCTGATGCGTATGTGCGCGACACCGTCGCCAAGCTCAATGCTGCCGGGATCCGCGCTGAAGCCGATACCCGCAACGAAAAGATCAACTACAAGGTGCGCGAGCACTCGGTTGGCAAAGTGCCAGTGATTTTGGCCGTTGGCAAAAAAGAAGTCGAGGACGGAACGGTCACGCTGCGACGTCTGGGCGAAAAACAGACATCTGTTGAGCAACTCGACGCGCTTATTGAAACCTTGAGCGCGGATGCGATGCCACCCGACCTGGCTCGGGCTTCAGCCTAAAAGCGCGTTCTGAACAGTGCCGTTCCAGCCAAGATAAAGCGCATCGGCCTCGATCACCGGGCGTTTCATCAACGCAGGATGTGCCATCAAAAGAACCTTCGGATCGGCCGAACGCTCTGCCTCTGACAAAGTACGCCAGGTCGTTGAGCGGGTGTTCAACAGGGCGGGGCCGAGCACGTCTAAGAAGTGGCTGATCTGATCTTCGGAAAGCGGCGTTTGCCGAACATCAACAAATTCAACGTCCTGCCCCGCGCCACTCAATGCCTTGAGCGCCTTGCGGCATGTATCGCATGTCTTCAAGCCATAGAGTTTCATGAGGCCCCTCTTAACTCTGTAGAAATCTCGAGCATTCTGGTCAGAAAATCACCTGCACTGTGCATGTACGCGCCAAACCGCCTATAAATTCGGGAGAGTCAACCTCCACGCTCCAAATCCGGCCATAAATCCTAACTTTTCATTGTAGTTTCGCAAAAACGGTCTATGTGCTCTCGTGTGACACAAGACTTTACGGCCCGCTACGTCTCTTACGGCAGACGGACTAAGGAAGAGCCTGCTGCACCAAACCGCCGCATAACGTGGGCGGATCAATTTAGGAGATACGGGAATGGCCACTGGCACCGTAAAATGGTTTAACACTACAAAAGGCTTTGGCTTTATTGCACCTGATGACGGCGGAAAAGACGTGTTTGTGCACATTTCTGCTGTTGAGCGTGCAGGCCTCACCGGGCTGCGTGACGACCAGAAAATTCAATACGAAATGATCGAAGGCCGCGACGGACGTCAATCCGCCGGGGAACTGGTTGCGCTAGATTAAAGCGTTAAGAAATTTCGGAATATGACGGCTTGCCCAGCTGACTGGGTAAGCTGTTTTTTGTTGGTCATTCTGGAACTAACTTTGCTTGTTTTCGAGGCTGGCCGAGAAAAGTCAAAGGGGCCCGCCGAGTGAAGCGGGCCCCCCGATAAGCCCTAGGCAATTGGTCGCGCTAGGGCCGTTCCGTTGCATCGTTCGGATCTTCAACAAGATCCGGTGACACAAAATAGGTCGTTTCGATGCGCAAAATCTCATCTCTTTTTTCCTGCTGCGCCCAGAGCCACAGCTTCGGCGGTACCAGCGGCGGAGCCTTGGATATCATATTGTAAGACCTATTGAGCGCATGAATTGCCTCGGGATGAAGGTTGTTTCTGCTCCAATAGCGTTCGATCTTGCGACGCAGGTTGGAAAACTCGTTGCCGGCGTTCTTGTGCAAGGCAGCCCGCGAACCGAACTGCAAAATATACTGGGCGGCCGATGACATCACCACGACCAGTGACACGGTCGAGACCGCTATAGCGGCGCTTCCCACGGGCCAGCCAAGCGCCTTTGAAACCAGACCCGTCAGGTTGGTATTCGCGCTGAGAAACAACACCAGGATCGCCGCTGCGATGTTGGCGATAGACAAAAGCCGCTCTCTGCGTTCACAGCTTGAGGCCGCTAGGTAGTGCCCGTACGAGGCCACCATCATCCGGTGGTTCCACATACAAAACAGTTTGCGCACCCGCTCCCGATAGACAGCGGGATCCAGCTTGCCGAACAAGGCCTCGCACTCCTTGAGGAATTCTTCTTCCGACATTGCACCCTCCTTTCCCATTGGTGTTTAGGGAAAATGAGGGCGATCAATCCGGATTACGAATGACAGATTTTGCGATTTCAGATGACCTGTTTTGTCATCGACTTTCTTCTATTGGTAGAGCGTCGTTGCGTGTTTCGAAGCAATGTAGGCGGATGCAATCTCGCCTGCCGGCGAGCGCTTGAAATTGATGCCAAACAAATGGCGGGGGACTTTGCGCTCTGGCATGCCAGGTTGCATTGAAACGATAGACAAATAGCCAGGATCCGCGAACCGCAGATACGCGCCTTGAAACCGAGCCAGGCCATTTGTGGCATTCCGGTCCGTGCTGTTGATGATCCATTTGGAGCCCAGAGGAAACATGTCGCCGGTATCGCTGTCCGAATTTTCGTTCATATCCAATTCTCCTGATAAAAATCTAAACCTAGCATAGTCGAAGATAAAACTCACGCCTCGGTGCAATATCAGGCCTTGCCGGTTCCCAAACTGCACGGGGTTCCAGCGCTCGTGGCCAGTACCGGCTCAAATCGTTGATCCGGCAAAGCCACCAAGCACCAGGTGGATTCACACGATCAGACATGTTGCACCCAGAAAATTGGTTCCTAGGTAAGACAGATGAAGTTCGTGGAAGTTGAAACCAGCGCTGGCCTGTTGGCCGACCCAAATAACCTGGCCCTCTTGGTCGCTGCGGGGGTGCTGTGTCTTGCGATCCTGGTGTTTTGGCTGAGATCGCGGGGGGCGGACAAAGCCAACTCGCCTTTGGGTATTCGCTTGAACACCTGCAAGTGGCAACGCGACACCAGCGGTTCGGGCAGTCTGTGGACATGTGGAACTTGCGGGCAATCGACCTTTTCGACGCGGGCCAACAAGCCGCCTCGTGACTGCAAACGTCACATTAAAGACGCGAGCCTCTAGTGAACTGGGGCGGCTTGGCGCTGTCGCGATTCAGCGCTCACCGAGCTGGTTCTCAGTAAACTCGCAGGCTTTGCCGTCAAAAAACTGGTCAAGGAGTTCCGCAAAAACGGGAGCGTCTGACACTGCCGCGAACAATGTAGCAGACGAGCGCAGCTTCATAGCGTCTACCGACCCGAGTATCAGTTCAATCGGTAGAAATTTGTGCCGTGACAGCGCCTCGGAAATGCCGATCAACCTGGGCCCCAAGATAGGATGAGCAAGATAGGCTTCGGCCTCCGCGCGGTCGTCAATCGCGTAGTACATGGCATCAGGCGAGTGCCCCAACCCGGCCAGTTGCGGGAAAATAAACCACATCCAGTGCGATTGCTTGCGTCCCGCTTCGATTTCAGCACGCGCGGTCTCATAGACGCCGTCTTGCGCTTCAACAAAGCGATCCAGATCAAAAGCACTAGACACGGGTTTAGCTCACGACGCTCATAAACTCCCGCCATTCGCCTTTGCTCATGCCAGAGTTTTCCTGCGTTACCTCTTCGCCAGCAAGCATTTTACGCAGGCAGTCCAACGCTTTACCAGACAGAGTTGCGCCACCAAGACGGTAATCCTCGAAGGCCCCATAAGCCGCAGGCACCCAGTCTTTGACGACATTGCAAATCGCATCGGCATAGACGCGGATTTCATATTGCGCGTGGGAATCCGCACGCAGACGCAGGAAATGAAACAGGTTGTGCAGATCCACTTTCCAATACCATTGCGTGTAAATATTGGCCGGCAGGTTCATCCGGGCCAGCTCGCGCGCGAGGCCTTGTTGCCCGTCCTGGCCGATCATCTCCTCGTAATGATCATAAGCGCGCATGCTGTCATCTTTGAGGTAGCGCAGCACGCGATCGGCCTCGTCACCGGACAAGGCCTCCCCCCGACCCTGATTATTGATCACCGATTGCGCCGCCAGGTGCTCGGGCGCAGGGATATAGAACTCACGATCTAGGATCGAGTAGCGGGCGGAGTATTCGTTGACATTCGCGGTCCGGTGACGGATCCACTGGCGCGCCACGAACACCGGTAGTTTCACATGCAGCTTGATCTCGCACATCTCAAACGGGGTCGAGTGCCAGTGCCGCATCAGATAGCGGATCAGCCCTTCATCGTTCTGTACTGACTTTGTCCCTTTGCCGTAGCTGACCCGCGCCGCCTGACAGATCGCACTATCATCGCCCATGTAATCGATCACCCGAATGAAGCCGTGATCAAGGACCGGAATCGCAGTATAAAGATGCGCCTCCATCCCCGGCACTGTGGCCCTCAGCGTCTCGTGCGCTTCGCGACGTTGGGCATCGATATCAGCTTGCTGCTCTGGGGAAATAGGCATGATGGGGTCCTTCTGCTGGGGCCTTGGTCGAGTCGGATGAGGCCACATATTGAGGCCAAAGCACCGACCATATCAAGATGATGTTACCTCCTTTGCGCAGAAAAGAAGTTAATTCGGTCTCGAATTCCATCCGAGGCGTGTTAGGTTTTTACACAAATACAACGGGAGTGATCTGAAATGGGAATTGAATATCTGCACACGATGGTTCGGGTGAAGGATCTCGAGGCGTCACTGGCCTTCTATAAGCTTCTGGGCTTGGAGGAACGCCGCCGCACCGATTACGAAAGTGGCCGTTTCACCTTGGTCTTTCTGTGTGGCCCTGACCAGAAAGATGGCACGCATGATATTGAACTGACATACAACTGGGACGGCGATGAGGCGTTGCCCTCGGACAGTCGGCATTTTGGGCATCTCGCCTATCGCGTTGATGACATCTACGCCACGTGTCAGCATTTGATGGACAATGGAGTTGTAATCAATCGACCGCCGCGCGACGGGCGCATGGCCTTTGTGCGCAGCCCGGACAATGTCTCGGTTGAGCTTTTGCAAAATGGCGAGAGCCTTCCCTCTGCCGAACCTTGGGCAAGCATGGAAAACACGGGTCACTGGTAGGGCTGTATGCGCCTTTGGTTTGCGGTTTTCCTCTGTCTTTTGACGACCCCTGCTCAGGCGACATGCCGGCAGGCACTGGCCTTCGGTCTGGATGTGTCAGCGTCGGTAGATGCGCGGGAGTATCGTTTGCAGCTTGACGGTTTGGCGTCTGCTTTACTATCGCCTGCCGTTCAGGATCGGATTTTTGCGATGCCGCAAGCTCCGGTGGCTCTGGCGGCATTCGAGTGGTCCGGCATGCGCCACCATCGCGATATCTCCGGTTGGCAGCTCATCGAGACCCAGGCAGACCTTGTCGCCTTCGCAAACCGCCTCAGAGCGCATCAGCGGGTTCGGGCCGCCAGTGCCACGGCCATAGGCGCGGCGATGTCTTACGGTGGCCGGCTGCTGGTCAGCGGCCCCGAGTGTTGGCGAAGAACACTCGATCTGTCAGGTGATGGCACGAATAATGATGGCACGCCACCACCACAGCTTCACGCGCGAATGGCGCAGGCTGGCATTACCGTAAACGGGTTGATCATCGGGTCGGATCGGCAACGGGGATACGATGCCCGGCAAATGGAGATCATGGAGCTTTCGGCTTATTACCGGCGGCGTGTCATTTTTGGCCCAGGGGCCTTTATCGAAGTCGCGATTGATTTCGCCGATTATGAAAACGCAATGCGGCGCAAACTTCTTAGGGAATTATCCGGTTTCGTTATGGGCGCTTTGTCGGTGGAGTAAGCGGCGCCCGGATCTCGCCTCAGGCGAGGACCGGGAACATCACGCCGCTGAGCTTTAGCTCTGCGACATTTTGGGAGACCGCGATCAGACCGGCAACAGGATTGCACCCACCCTTCGGCCTTCCCCCAGAAGGACATTATAGGTGCGACAGGCGGTGGGCGTGGCCATGAGCTCCACCCCGATCCCAACGGAGTCCAACGTATCACGAAACGCGCTCGGAATATGGGCGATCTCGGCCCCAGTCCCGACAAAAAGCACGTCTATTTTTCCTCGAAGACCTTCCACAAACGCCGTATCGTCAAACCCGCCCCAAGCTGTGACCTTGTCGGGGCTCAGTAGGATCGGCCCGTCATAGACTTTGCCTGATACTCTGAAAAAGCCCGGGCCGTACCCGTCCACCGGCTCCGCCCCTTCATATCTGACTTCGTTCAATCTCACTGTCTTGATCCTAGTCCCATACAGGCAGCCCCATCACGACTGCTGCCGCGATAATAGCATATGCAACGCGGCGATACAGGGTCTCACGGTTTGGGTCGAAATACCTTTGTCCCAGTCGCGCAGCGGCGCCGTAAGGCACCAGTAAAATCAGCCCCAACATAACAGATTGGGCGGAAAGCATGCCTTGCAGCGCCATCAAAGGCGCAGTCAAAAGACCTGTGCTTGTCAAAAACACGAGCGTATTGCCGCGAGATCGGGCGATGCCGTCCTGACCGCTCAGCTGAAACAGCACCATGATCGGGCCAACAAGACCTGTCGCGCCTCCGACCAATCCGGTCGTTGCCGCAACGGCAGTTCGAGAAGCTATGTTTGGGCGCGTCGTGTATCTCCAGCCCGAGATCAATGCGAGGAGCGTGATCACCGTGACTGAAAGGACGGCCCAGCGCATTACAGTCACATCATTGGACCCAAGAATATAGATCCCAACCGGCAAGGATAGCGCTGCTACCGCGATCATGAAAGCGACGGCGCGCTTGTCGGACGCCTGCCAAGCCCGTGGTACTACCGTGACCAACGAGGCCAATGCGGTCACGGCAAAAGCTGCCACTGCCATCTCGACAGGCATGAACACTGATGCGACAGGCATGAAGACCAAGGCAGCGCCGAACCCGGCGAAGCCGTAGACCAGGCCGGCCAAGAGCGTGACGCAGATCACCCAGGTCAGCCCCGGCATAGCAAGGGTTTCGTTTAAAACGGCAGCGAGGCCGTCAGGCATCCACATTCCCGAACTGGTTGCCTTGATTGGCGTCGGGCTTCGACCAGTCCCGCTTGACACCCAAATAAAGAAGGATCGCCGAGGCCACAAAGATCGAGCTATAGGTTCCCACAATGACGCCCCAGATCATTGCAAACACAAAACCGCGGATCACGTCACCGCCCAGAACAAACAGCGCAATCAGCGCCAAAAGCGTGGTGACCGAGGTCATGAATGTCCGGCTCAAAGTCTCGTTGATCGAGATATTGAGAACATCTTTGAGGTCTTTCTTTTTATATTTTCGAAGGTTTTCGCGCACCCGGTCAAACACAACAACCGTGTCATTTAACGAGTAGCCCACAATCGTCAAAAGTGCTGCGATGATCGCTAAATCGAACTTAATCTGAAGCTCTGAAAATACACCCATCGTCAGCACCACATCGTGGACAAGCGCCGCCACCGCACCAAGTGCAAATTGCCACTCAAAGCGCAACCAGATGTAAATCAAGACGGCGGCTATCGCCAATACAACAGCGATGGCTGCGGTCTGAATCAATTCTCCTGAAACCTTTGGCCCGACAGATTCGACCGACGGGAATTTGATACCGGGGTCAAGGCCGGTCAGCGCCTGTTTGATGGCGCTGATCGTGTCATTCGTAACGCTTTCCGAGCCCTCCTGAGCTTCGATCCGGACCATCGCAACATTCTGATCCTCATCGAAATTCGGATCAAACACTTCAGTGATCGAAATATCCCCCAGCTCCAAAGGCACCAATGCGGCGCGGTAGGCTGCAACATCGACGAATTGCGCACTTTCGGTTCGGATCGTTGTCCCGCCTCTGAAATCAATCCCGTAATTGAGGCCCTGCAACATGAAGGAGGCAAAGGCCAGTACAACCAGCACAGCAGAGATGCCCAACCAAAGTTTCGAGCGGCCAAAGAAGTCCCAGTTCGTCTCGGACGGTACCAGCTTCAAACGCATGTCAGACCTCGATTTTCTTGGGGCGTTTGCGGTCGAACCAAGTCACGATAATGACCCGCGTCACGAAGATGGCCGTGAAAACTGAAGTCAAAATCCCCAAGCCCAGAGTAATCGCGAAGCCACGGACTGGCCCTGATCCCATCGCAAATAGGATGACGGCTGTGATGAAGGTCGTGATATTGGCATCCAGAATGGCCGATAGCGCCTTTTCATAACCAAGTTCAATCGCGCGCGCCGGGCCCTTTGCGGTTTTCAATTCCTCGCGGATCCGCTCAAAAATCAAAACATTGGCGTCCACCGCCATCCCGATCGTCAATACGATACCCGCAATGCCCGGAAGCGTGAGCGTCGCACCAATCAAACTCAGCAGGCCAAATATCAATCCGACATTTATGATCAGCGCCGCATTCGCGAAAATACCGAACAAGCCATAGCTGAGGAACATGAAGCCCAGAACTGCGATGAACGCAACAATACAAGCAATCTTCCCGGCATCGATACTGTCTTGCCCGAGCTCGGGGCCTATCGTCCGCTCTTCCAGAAACGTCATTTCCGCCGGCAATGCGCCAGCTCTTAGCAAAACCGCCAAATTGGTTGATTCTTCGACGTTGAAATTACCCGAAATCTGGCCGGAGCCGCCGGTAATCGGCTCCCGGATGGAGGGGGCTGAAATCACTTCGTCATCCAGCACAATCGCAAAGGGCGAGCCGACATTCTCTCCGGTGTAAATACCAAACTTGCGCGCACCAGATGGATTAAAGCGGAAATTTACGGATGGAAATCCGTTCTGATCAAACGCCGGTTGCGCATCAACCAGATCCTCACCGGTTACAACTGGGGTTTGTTCCAAAATGTAATACGTGTTCGGCTCATCAAGCGAGGGCAGCAGGATGTTCCGCGCGCCTGGCGATTCATTGGCATTGCCTGTGCGGCCAACCACAGGATGAAAGGTCAGCCTGGCCGTAGTTCCGATGATCGCCTTGACCTCTTCGGCTGAACCGACACCTGGCACCTGGATCAGGATCCGACGTTCGCCCTGCCGCTGGATCGTGGGCTCACGGGTTCCAACCTCGTCAATACGGCGACGAATGATCTCCAGGCTTTGCTGCATTGTGCGATCATCGGTGGCCATGCGCTCTGCCTCCGACAGTTCGACCACCATAACGTCACCAGTGCTCGACACCTGAATATCCGTGCTCCCTGCCCCCGTCAGACTGACAACAGGCGTGGCCAAGGCGCGCGTGATCTGCAACGCGCGATCCATGCCAGCGGGGTTTGACAACAGGATACGGAGTTCTCCAAGACCCGCATCCTGACGTCGGATCGTGCCTACAGTGTCGCGCTCACTGCGCAGGGCATCACGGATCTCCGACCAGTAAGCATCCATGCGGTCCCCGTAAACATCCTCGACGCTGACCTCTGCCAAAAGATGCGCCCCACCGCGCAAATCGAGACCAAGATTGACCAGAAACGACGGCAAGAAGCCCGGCCAGCCCGCTTGATCTGCGGCCAGCTCCGGGGAAGACGGCGTTCCGGCTTCTATAGCTTCAACGGCGTCGTTATGCCGTTCTACGGTTCCGTAAAATGCATTGGGGGCCGCGAGCGTCAGACCCACGGCCACAGTCAGCCAGATCAAAGCCCGGTTGAAGAGGGAGATCTGCAGCATCGTTTACTTTGCCGGTTCGGTCTTAGACAAAACTTGCGCGATGGTCGATTTGATGATGCGCACTTTAACGCCGTCGGCGATTTCGACCTCGATCTCACCGTCTTCCTTAACTTTGACGACTTTCCCGACGACGCCGCCTTGTGTGATCACCTGATCACCGCGACGCAATGCCTCAACCATTGCCGCATGCTCTTTGACTTTTTTCTGCTGCGGTCTGATCAGCAGAAAATACATGATTGCGAAAATCAAGATCAGAGGAACGAAAGAGGTGAAAGCCCCTTGGGCGCCGGCGGCTTGTGCGTAAGCAGGTGTGACGAACATCTGCAGTCCTTTTTATTATGGGCCTGTGACCCTGACATTCAAATTGGAGCACACCCTATCGCTGCGCCTATAGCTGCGCAACGGCATATAGGTTGTGCAAACTCCCCATCGTGAAGCTCAGATAAGCGCTTGCGGGCAATCCGAAAAGGGCAATTGCGCTTAGGTTGAGCATTTTATTGCGCGCGGTGCTTGTTATAAGGTCGAAATCAGTCAGACGTGGAGCTTTTCAGATGACCATTCATATCGGTGCCAAACCGGAAGACATCGCCGACACGGTCTTGCTGCCGGGGGATCCATATCGTGCGAAATGGGCTGCAGAGACCTTTCTTCAGGATGCTGTTTTGGTCAATGAGGTGCGCGGCATGCTGGGGTTCACCGGGACTTGGAACGGCAATCGTGTCACGATCCACGGCTCAGGCATGGGCATGCCGAGCCTGTCAATCTATGTGAATGAGTTGATCCGTGATTATGACGCCAAAACCTTGATCCGGATTGGCTCGACTGGCGGCATGCAACCTCAGGTCGAATTGCGCGACGTCATTTTGGCACAAACCGCGACAACCTTGTCGAGTCCGTCCAGCGGGATATTCAAAGAGCTTAACTTTGCACCCAGCGCAAACTTTGACCTCTTGCATCAGGCCTTTCATGCTGCTGAAGAAAAAGGCGTCAAAACCCATGTCGGCGGGATCTATTCGTCGGATGTCTTTTACGACGAGCGACCCGATCTTAACGAACAGATGACCCGTCACGGCATTCTTGCCGTCGAAATGGAGGCCGCTGAGCTGTACAATCTGGCCCTGCGCCATGGCCGTCGGGCCTTGGCAATTTTGACAGTGTCCGATCATTTGCAGACTGGTGAGGCGTTGCCTTCTGCAGACCGGGAACAGAGTTTCGGCGACATGGTCGAGATAGCCCTGGCCGCTGCATTCCCGTCTTGAGTGCTACAGCCCGTGGCTACGGTCATAGCCGTTATTCGTCGTGTCAGGCCAATTTGGCAGGGCTCCCTGAGCGGGGTCATAAATCTCGACCAACAGCGGGTGGCAGCGCGCCGTATCACTCGAATGCGTGGCAGAACAATCTCCACCGGGACAGGCGCTGAGCGCTCCCAGAATGTCCATTTCGGCAAAGAATTCGATATAATCGCCGGGGCGAACCGGGCTGGCTTTCATGAAATACTGGCCTGTATCGCGGGTGAAACCAGTACACATAAAGACATTCATGACATCGTGAACATGCAGCTCCGCTTGATGCAGAGGCAGGCCGGTTTCCTCAGCCAGAGCTCGGGTCAGGTTTGAATGACAGCATTGATGGTACTGCCCGCCGGACAAAAGGTTGTGCGTATACGGGTCGCAGCGCGTTCCAATCACATCGTGAACGGAACCGCCGAACTTATCAATTCCGTACCAGCCCAAGGTGTCATGGGTGATCACTGCCATCGATCGCAGATATGGAAGGCTCGACCACATTCGCTCGCCTGTTGTGACATGAGTACCGTGTAATGCCCTGGTTTTTCCCGAGAAAAACCGTTCGCCAAGATCCGTGGCGTTCCAGAGATTCAAATCACCGACTTGCGGGCCTTCAACCGAGCAGATCCGAAAGAACTGCCCCTTGGACACTTTGAATGTCGCGGCTTGACGGGCGGGTACGATCACCTCATCAACCTTTTTCAGGCCGGGTCGCGCGGCCAGAAGATGTGCCAGGCCAGGGTCCGGCAACGTTTCGGGCGGATAGCAGATGACAGGGGCAATCTCGCGGCGCGTCTGCGCGTCCTGAGGCTCAGACATTGGTCCCTCCTTGGTCCAGGGTAAAAACCGGTGCGCGCCACGGTACGATCTTGCCCGTGAAACTCCCAGTTCGTGTCAAATTTTCGGCAGATTTAAAAAACATACAAGCCAAAGTTAAATCACATGAGTAAAGCGTATGCCCCGTTTGTTATATCTCGATAATCTGCGTGCCGTGTGCATGCTTTTTGTCGTTGTTTTGCACGCCTATTATCTGGTCGATTACCAGCCGGCTGCTGGCTTTGCTGTCTTTGTCTACAATTTCTGCATGGGGACGTTCTTCATCATCTCGGGTTTCGTGCTTGCGCTTCGCTTGCATGAAGGGGACGCTTTTCAGCTCAAAGACCGCGTCTTTCGGCTGGCCTGGCCATTGGCTACTGGACTTATCTTCATCAACCCACTGACCTTGGCCGTTATCCATGGCGGATTTTCCGCGCATTGGTGGGCCGATTTGGTGGCCCGTGCGCAATCAGGTCATTTGTTCGTGCATTTGTGGTTCTTATTTTGCCTTATAGGCTTTGTTCTGACGAGTCCGCTTCAATTGGCAATCCTCAAGACTGTGGGGCTCCGGCATGCCCTACAAGCGCTCATCGCCCGCGTGCCCGACACCTATCTGCCAGTCGCGCTCACGCTGACAATCGCCGCTTTGCAAATGGGTCTGGGGGCAGCTGGCTTTACAGAAATCGCAATCCCCTTTGACGGGTTCTTTAAATATGCCTGGGCCTTCGCGCTGGGATTGTTCTTCTACCTGAACCCGACCCTTTGGGACGCCGCGCACCGTCCGGGCCCTTTGCCGTTTGTTGTGG
The DNA here is from genome assembly GCA_039193885.1 of Pseudomonadota bacterium. GTDB lineage: Bacteria > Pseudomonadota > Alphaproteobacteria > Rhodobacterales > Rhodobacteraceae > Litoreibacter. The sequence continues at coordinate 646,438 of JBCCWL010000001.1, read as the reverse complement.
CTGCGCTGTTCTGGCTGGCGATGCTGGATGGATGGGCTGAGCCTGGAACTGCCTTGTACGCGGCGCTTCACGCGGGACGTATGGCAAGCAGCACTGTCGCAATCAGCTTCGGATTGTTGTGGAGCTTTCGGCGCTATTGCAATGTGAGAACCCGCAGCTGGCGCGTGCTGTCCGAAGGCGCGCTCACCACCTACTTGTTGCAATGGCTGGTCCTGCACATGCTGGTCGGACCGTTCATGGCGCTTGGCCTGTCTGGTGGCGCGCTCTTTGCAAGCCTGATCGCAGCCACCGTGATACTGAAAATGACAACCCACCACCTGCTGGTCAAACCGGTTCCGGTCCTGGCATTGTTGTTAAACGGGACGCCTTTGCCGCGTGTTGCGGCTAGACCGTCCGCTCAACCATCATCTTCTTGATCTCACCGATCGCTTTCGCGGGGTTGAGACCTTTGGGACAGGTTTTCGCACAATTCATGATCGTGTGGCACCGATAGAGTTTGAACGGATCTTCGAGATCATCCAGACGTTCGCCGGTTGCTTCGTCCCGGCTGTCGATAATCCACCGATAGGCATGCAAAAGCGCTGCTGGTCCAAGATACCTGTCGCCGTTCCACCAGTAGCTGGGACATGACGTTGAACAGGAAGCACACATCACGCACTCATAGAGCCCATCAAGCTTTTTGCGATCCTCTATCGACTGACGCCATTCTTTCTGAGGCCGGTTTGTCTTGGTCTCCAGCCACGGCATGATCGAGGCATGCTGGGCGTAAAAATGCGTCAAATCCGGGATCAGATCTTTGATCACCGGCATATGCGGCAGCGGATAGATTTTTACGTCACCTTTGATCTCGTCCATGCCGTAGATACAGGCCAGGGTGTTGATGCCATCAATATTCATGGCGCAAGACCCGCAAATCCCTTCGCGGCAAGAGCGACGGAAGGTCAAGGTCGGATCAACCTCGTTTTTAATCTTGATCAAGGCATCCAGAACCATCGGTCCGCATTTATCCATATCGACAAAATACGTGTCGACTTGCGGGTTTTTCCCATCATCGGGGTTCCAGCGATAAATCTGAAACTTGCGGACATTCGTGGCACCCTCAGGCTTGGGCCAGGTCTTGCCCGTCATGATGCGAGAGTTCTTGGGGAGGGTGAGTTCGACCATCTTGGCCTCCTAGGTCAGAAACGGCGCGAGGCCGTCTTCGATCAGACATTGAACAGTTTCGGGTCGCGTGACAATCTCCACGACCAATTCGGTGTCAACTGGGGTCACGCCCCGTGTCCCGGCGCCCGCCAGCTGTAAGAGTTCGCCAGCACGAGCGTTGTCGATGACACAATTACTTGCAGGTTCCAGAGGTACACCCGGAAATCGTTGGGCCAATATCGGGTTGACCGATTTCTTCGCTTGGTCCCGTGCGATTTGATCGGCGAGTCCGCCATCATCGCAGGCGGCCAATGTCAAACCCATTGCAGCAACAGCCCGCATCATCCGCGCAGCTCCTTGCGAATAACAAGCTTAAGCCCGGACCAAACCGCATCCACGGCGCAGACTTTGAAATCGACCAGCTTCAACCTTAGCGCTGCCGCTCGAACAACGTTTTCAGTCGCATCAGTGGCCACTTTTGACGCTGTTTTAGTCCAGGATATCCAGATCATCCCATTGGCCAAGATCTTGTCTTGCAAGATCGGTAAAGCTTCACTGATCACGGTTCTGGATTTTGAATACATGTGTACGACGTCGTAGCCGTCCCTAAGCTGTTCGGCTCTTGCGACGTGATCAACGCGCACACAGGCTGCAGCCTTATCCAATTCAGCCAGGTATTCAGGACGTTCAATAAATCCAACAATCTGGCCATCCTTCAAGCCAAGCTTGCGCGGCAAGGATGTGCCCGAATAGCCCGTGCTCATAGCCGCGCTCCGATGCTGATACCGACGCGTGTTGGTGCGGGTTTTCCGGCCATACGGCGTGCGATACAGTCCTCGAGGAACTCGTCCTCGCCTTTCGGATCGAACACTCGGTCGGTGAAAACAACGCCCGTTCTCGCGCGTGTTCCACCTGTCCCAATCCCTACCGAGACACGCCCTTGCACGCCATCGGCTAATCCGGCTTCGTCGCGACACAATGCCTCCGCGCGTTCGGGCGTCATCGGCACCGGCGCACAGGCGGTCAGGACCGCCAGTAGAGGCAGGCCTCTGATCAATAGACCCGCGCTTTCGGCGCGATTTTCTTCAGATCAATCCCGCCTTCATTATGCGAGGTCAGCGGATCAAGATGGACGCCCCGATAATCCAAAGACGGTTTGGCACCTTTAAACCAGGTCAGCGAATGCTTGCGCCAATTCTCGTCGTCACGATCAGGATAGTCTTCGTGGGCATGCGCCCCACGGCTTTCCTTGCGCGCTTCGGCAGCGACGATCGTGGCCACTGCATTTGGCATCAGATTGGCCAGCTCCAATGTCTCCATCAGGTCGGAATTCCAAACAAGCGACCGATCCGACACCTCAATATCGTCCATTTTGCCAGCAACTCCGGCCATTTTCTTAACGCCGGCGGCCAACGTCTCGTCGGTGCGGAAGACGGCGGCATCCGCTTGCATGGTGCGCTGCATCTCGAGGCGCAACTCAGCCGTGGGCATAGCTCCTTTGGCGTGCCGCAATCCGTCGAAACGATCAAACGCGCGTTGCAAAGAGATACGGTTGACCTCGGGGTTCGGCGCGTTGGGATCGACGATCTCGCCCGCTTTAATCGCCGACGCCCGGCCAAAGACCACTAGGTCAATGAGCGAGTTTGATCCCAACCGGTTTGCCCCGTGAACCGAGGCACATCCAGCCTCACCGACCGCCATTAAGCCTGGTGCGACACGATCTGGATCGGATTTCGTCGGGCTGAGAACTTCGCCCCAGTAGTTCGTTGGAATCCCGCCCATGTTATAGTGCACAGTAGGCAGAACCGGGATAGGTTCTTTGGTCAGGTCGACGCCCGCGAATATCCGGGCACTTTCCGAAATACCCGGCAAACGCAAGGCGAGGGTCTCGGGCGGCAAATGGTCGAGATGGAGGTGAATATGATCGCCGTCCGCGCCAACTCCCCGGCCTTCGCGAATTTCCATCGTCATGCAGCGCGACACCACGTCACGGCTTGCCAGATCTTTATAGGTTGGAGCATAACGCTCCATGAAGCGCTCGCCGTCAGAGTTCGTCAGATAACCGCCTTCACCGCGCGCACCTTCGGTAATCAGGCAGCCGGCACCGTATATTCCGGTTGGGTGGAACTGCACGAACTCCATATCTTGCAAAGGCAAACCAGCCCGGGCGACCATACCGCCGCCATCTCCGGTGCAGGTATGCGCGGATGTCGCTGAGAAATAGGCGCGTCCATAGCCCCCGGTCGCAAGGACGGTCATTTTGGCGTTGAACAGATGCAGCGTTCCATCATCAAGTTTCCAGCACAAAACGCCCTGACACTGACCGTCCTCCGACATGATCAGGTCGATCGCGAAATACTCGATATAGAATTCGGCGTTGTTCTTGAGCGATTGACCGTAGAGCGTGTGCAGAATCGCATGCCCGGTTCGGTCCGCAGCGGCGCAGGTGCGCTGTACGGGTGGGCCTTCTCCAAACTCAGTCGTGTGACCGCCAAATGGCCGCTGATAGATTTTGCCTTCTTCGGTGCGCGAAAACGGAACCCCGTAGTGTTCCAGCTCATAAACGGCCTTGGGCGCTTCACGGGCAAGGTACTCCATCGCGTCGGAATCGCCCAACCAGTCGGATCCCTTGACCGTGTCATACATGTGCCACTGCCAATTGTCCGGTCCCATATTGGACAGCGACGCCGCGATCCCACCTTGTGCTGCGACCGTATGTGAGCGGGTCGGGAAGACTTTCGTCACGCAGGCTGTGCGTAGCCCCTGTTCTGCCATACCGAGCGTGGCCCGCAAACCGGCACCTCCGGCTCCTATGACGACAACATCATATTCGTGGGTTTCATAGTCATAGGCAGCAGCCATTGGAAAAGCTCCCGTTGTTTAAAGCGCTATGCGAGCGATGGAAAAAATTCCGGTGCCCGCAGCGGCATAGCAAAAACATGTGGTGGCGATAAGCAAGGACTTGCGTGTCAGTCCTTGCGTGTAGTCTTCAATCGTAGCCTGCACGCCATTTTTGAAATGCAGGAAGCCGGCCACTAAGGTCAGCGCAGCAACGATAGCTGGATATGGTTTTGAATAATGCGCAATCACCTCTTCATAGGGTGCGCCAAGGATCGAGCCAAAATTTAAAATGAACAACGGCACCAGCAATGCCAGGCCGGCTGAGCTGACCATCATGTGCCAATGATGTTCGGTTCCTGTTTTCGAAGAACCCAATCCCGTCGCACGCTTTCTGTCCGTCAAAAATGTCATCTCAAGCGTCTCCTACACAATCAACGCAGTCAAAATCGTCAGGACAACGCTGCCACCAACAACACCGTAAGCCAGCTTCTTGGCCTCTTCGAGCTCAAACCCGCGTCCACTATCCCAGTAAAGATGTCGTAAACCGGCCAGGAAATGATACCAGATCGCCCAAAGTGACCCAAACATGATCAGGTCTCCAAACCAACTTGTGATCACGCCATTTGCCACGTCGAAGTAAGCCGGACCATAGGAGGCGGCCAAAAACCACCAGACGATAAGAACCGAAGCAAGCAGCAGCCCGATCCCGGTGATACGGGTCAATATCGACGTCACCGAGGTCCATTGAGGTCGATAAATTGTTAAATGTGGCGACAAAGGTCGGGAACCGCGATTCACGTCGGCCATACGGTCTTCCTTCTGTTGGCTACAGTATCTTGTTTTATTCTATTCTATTTGCGTCTGGTGTCACGCCCGACGACGCTGAATTTGTCCTTTCTTACGGTACAATTCTAAAGATCTACAAAAATTGTGATCACACTGCAAATCCGCGTGATCACAATTCAACACTTGCTGTCCTCAGGACATAATTCAGCAAATTGTTTGGTCAATTCGCGCAACAACTTTTGACGAATACGCTTTGGATAAACCTCGTAGGTTTCGGCCCGAACAGCGAATGCGCCCGGACCGACAATCAAGTCACGTTCAAAATACTCCAAAAGAAGCGTCTGATCAGTCTCGATCGCTAATCCATTGACCGTGATACCAGCAGCCGCCAAGGCGGGACGCATGTCTTGTGGGCGGATACCTTCATTGGAAAACCCGTCGCCCGAGACGTCAATTACATGCCGCTGGCAGTCTGGCACTTCTTGAAACGTCTGGAGTGACAGATTGAGCGCCTCGCCGATCGCGGTGGAAAAATTCCGCCAGGCCCGCGGTGTTTCTGCCACTTTCTGCGCCAAGGCTTTCGTGTCGGAGTAGCTTTCCATGCGGGTCCAGGGTACCGAGATCTGCTGGCGCGATGCACCGGTCCATTGCATCACCAAAACCGCGGATTTTCCGCGCACCAATGCTTCTTCTACCGCCGGGTCGACCAAGGCTTCGGCCAACCCGCGCATCTGCGTCTGGTATTCCTGGGCGTTGACCGAGCCAGAAACATCGACAGCAAGAACCAACGCCACCTCGCAGGCCTGTGCTGCCCCGGACGCGAGGGACAATGAGGCGGCAAGACACAAGGCAGGAGCGCGGATCATGCGCTACGATAGGCAGAAGATTTTGCAGAGCAAAGTCACATTTTCGATGGCAGTGGCCTTACGTCGGCATCAGCGCCCAGTAATCCAGATCCAACAAAAGGTTGGGGTCGTACTTTCCGTCAGGACCCTTGTCGGCAAATTGCTCGGCCGGGGCCTTCTGAGCGACGAGGCGCAAGCGAATAGCCCCAATGGACGGCTCAGATGTCTGGCCAATATCAAGCACTTCGGACCATGCCGAAACCGTATCGCCCGCAAAACAAGGATTGGCATGTGAACCTGCATTCAGGCCCACGATGAGCTGCGCATTTGCCAGCCCATTGTAACTCAAAGCGCGCGCCAGCGAAATAACGTGCCCGCCATAGATTAGGCGTCGCCCATCCTGGCGCTGGCTGGCATCGAAATGAACCTTGGCTGTATTTTGCCACAGGCGGGTCGCCATCATGTGCTCCGCCTCCTCGATCGTGACTGCGTCTACATGGTCGATCCGCTCACCGACTGAATAGTCCCCCAATCGGTAAGGCGCTCCGGCAGCTGCGAAATCGTAGTTGGAAAAATCGAGGCCTTCCGGCACGAACAGGTCTTTTGCGGCCACGGCTTGTGCAAGATCGGGGATCACTGTGTCCGGCGCGTCAAGCGAGAGATCGCCCTTGCGCACCATAACCCAGCGCACGAACTCCAAAACCGTTTCTCCCAATTGGTTTATCCCAGTGGTCCGAACCCAAACAACCCCAGACTTTCCGCTTGAATTCTGTTTCAAACCAATGACTTCTGACGATGCGCTAAGTGTGTCTCCCAAATGAACCGGGCGGTGAAACCGACCTTCTGCGTAGCCCAGATTTGCGACTGCGTTGATCGAAATATCGGGTACGGATTTGCCGAACACCGTGTGAAAGCCGATCAGATCGTCCAGCGGTGCCTCGTGCAGGCCGCAATCGCGTGCAAATTCATCTGAACTGTAGAAAACGTGGCGCGCCGGGTAGAGCGATTGGTAGAGCGCACGCTCCCCCCCCGATAGGGTCCGAGGCACCGCATGGTCAATGACGTCACCGACATTGTAGCCTTCAAAGAACCGGCCAGCTTGCGTTTTGCTCATCACTGCTCTCCGAGGTCAAGATCGGGACTGTAGGTGCCTTCCGTCTCTTTGGTCACCGCTTGTCCGCAGCGCATCACGCCGTTTGAAGCGTCAAAGGCATAGGTCGGATCGCCATAGAGTGACCAACCCTGAGCCAGGGCGGCCGATATCCTATGGCAGAACTCCGACGTGTCGTCACTGCTGAGAAATCGATACAGTTTCAAAACGAACCTCCGAAGGGCCAGACGCCCAGCCACGTGTGAATGCCAGCAACAGCTGCGGTTAGCACGACGGTAGTGATGATGAGCGTCACTTCTTTTTTGAACGGAGCTTGCAGTGGTGGGGTCCAGGTGCCTTCCGCAGCGTTGATCACTTGAATGGACAGCATCGCCCAGGCGAAAAGCCCGCCAAACAAAACAAGAGAAGCCAGATCGCCATTGACCAAAAGATGCGCAACAGCCCAGATCAGGACCGCCATCAGTTGCGGATGGCGGATTTTCGTGCCGAGCCAGACCTTTGCGGGTTTCGCAGCGCTGGCCCCAAAGGTGTAGAATGCCAGGATCATCAGCAGGTTGTTCACATGGGTCAGAAATGCAGGCGGTTGCCAGAGCTCGACAAACCCTGCACCGCGATAGCCCATCACCATGACAACAACGGAAAAAACAATCAAAACCGCGAAAAGTCCTTTGGACGCCTCGCCCATGCGCGCCTCAAGCCCAGCGCGTGCGCTCGGCGCTAGGCGCTTAAACAGATGCGCCATGTACCAAATGGCCAATCCGGCAAAAAGCAGTATCACAGCCTACCCTTCCAACTCTGCGATCGATTTGGCCTTGCTCAGAAGTGAGCGCGCCGTCGCTACGTGGAGGTTTTCTACGATTTTCCCGTCCAGAACTGCAACGCCTTTGCCTTCCGCTTGTGCGGACTCAAAGGCCTCGATCTGGCGGCGCGCGAGCGTGATCTCATCTTCGGTCGGGCCGAAAATGCTGTTTGCAATTGCAATCTGGGCCGGATGGATCAATGACTTGCCGTCAAATCCGAACGCGCGCCCTTCTGCGGATTCTGCGCGCAACCCGTCGTCGTCGCGAAACGCATTATAAACTCCATCAATGCATATCACGTTTTCAGCACGTGCCGCCAAAAGGCAAAGCTGCAGACTTGTCTGCATCGCAGCGCGTCCGGAGGACCCAAGATCTTTGGCCAGATCATTTGTGCCCAGCACGAAGCCCTCCAGGCGCGCATGTGCGGCAATTTCGGCTGCGTTCAGAATGCCACGTGGGGTTTCCATCATCGCCCAAAGCCTTGTCTGAGTGGCGGCCACGTGAGGGTCAAACTGCGCCTGGGCTGCGTCCAGCATCGATGCATGCTCGACTTTTGGCAGCAGAATCGCCTCCGGACCAAAACGCGAAAAGGTCGCGATATCATCGGCGCCCCATTGGGTATCGAGCCCGTTGACGCGCACAATCCGTACCCGTGACCCGTAATCCCGTTCGGTTAATGCCTCTAAAAGCGCCGCCCGGGCGTTAACTTTTTCCTCGGGTGCAACTGCATCCTCGAGGTCAAAAATGATGGCATCAACAGGCAGGTTTTGCGCTTTGTCCAGCGCGCGCGGATTTGAGCCAGGTATATACAAAACGGATCTAAATGGACGGTGATGTTGCGGCATTGATCTCTCCAGGCGTGGTGCGAGCGGTTTCCACCACACAAGCCCGCGCCTTGCAAGCCCGGTTTAACGAAGACTTGCCAGGCCCTTAATGTTGCAAATTTGAATCAGTCTGACGCCTATCCGTACGGGCCGTTAACCTTATTTTTGGAACCCAAGCGCCTAATCGATGACAGTTGCGTCAGATCATAGACCACTGTGAAGGAGCAGGCCCCTAGAATACCAATCGCAGTTATGATCCGGCCTATTGAGACTTTTGACTGTCCGCAACCGCTTGTCGCTTCCGAATGAAGCAGGCCCTGCAAGCGACGAGCAGACGAAAAAAGGACACGGATATGAAACAGCAATTGATGGGACTGTCATTCGGTTTCGCCGCTCTGATCATCGCCACAGACATCGCGTCGGCACAATCGTCCAACCGGTGTGCGCAACGCGATATGATCATCAGCAAGCTGAACAGCGCATATGGTGAAAGCCGTCGCTCCATGGGCTTGGCCGCCAATAATGGCATTATCGAGATGTATGCATCCGAAGAGACGGGTACCTGGACAATCACGGTCACCCACGCCAATGGCATGACCTGTCTGGTGGCTGCCGGCACCTCCTTTGAAGCGGTCGAGGAAGAGCTTCCTGCAGCGCTCGGTGCACCTACCTAAGCGGGTGCGACCTTAGGTCAGCCCGTCTAGAAGAAGTTTACCGCCTGCACCGAGCAGCAAGGTATAGGTTATGGTAAAGAAAACAGTTTCCGGAACGCGGTGATGGGCATAGACGCCAATCGCCGCGCCTAAGACAGCCACCGGTGCAAGCATCGCCGCAGCCCAGAGTGCTTCAAACGTGAAGATGCCCAATATCGCATAAGGCACGGCCTTGAAGATATTGATCAGCCAGAAGGCAAGAACTGTCGTCGCCTGATACGTCGTCTTCGATATTTTCTGAGACAGCAAGAACATCGCAGCTGGCGGCCCGCCTGCATGCGAAATAAAGCTTGTAAAGCCCGCGACCACGCCAGCAAACAGGCCAAACCCTCGCGAAAATGGCCGTGGCTTGATTGCCAAAATGCCTGTGGCTCTGGCCAGTTGGTACGCAACAAAGGCGATCGAAATCAAGCCGATCAGGACTCGCAAAAGATCGGCATCAGCGCGCTGATAAAACAGCACCGCCAGGATGACCCCAAAAAAGCCACCCGCGATCAAAACACCGGCATTCGGGATATCCCACTTGCCCCAGTACGGGCGCAACGTCCACGTATCGACGAGCATGAGAAGCGGAAGCATCAGCCCGATTGCAAGTGCCGGTTCGAGCTTCAAGGCCAGAATCGGCGTCGCGACAAAAGCAGCGCCACTGCCAAAGCCACCCTTGGAAATTCCCGCGATCAGAACCGAAGGGACCGCCAGAGCAAAAAACCAGACATCATACTCCATGACCGACAAATGAGTCGAAAAACCCATCGGATTCAACGCCTAATCCGCGGGGACTTGGCTTAGTCCTATGGCCAAGTTGATCCTTCTGCATTGCAGCGCCCTTGCACCGAACGACGCAACGGTCTACGCCGTCGGCCAGTATTAACTGACTGGAGACCATGTCAAAATGGCCAGACCAAAGATTGCCCTGATCGGGGCGGGACAAATCGGCGGAACTCTCGCACATCTCGCAGCTCTCAAAGAATTGGGCGATGTCGTACTTTTCGACATCGCGGACGGCACCCCTCAGGGTAAGTCGCTTGACATCGCGGAGGCAGGGCCAGCGGCCCCGTTTGACGCGAAACTCAAAGGGACAACGGACTATGCTGACATTGCGGAGGCAGACGTGTGCATCGTCACAGCCGGTGTGCCGCGCAAACCCGGCATGAGCCGCGATGACCTTCTGGGCATCAACCTCAAAGTCATGAAGGCTGTTGGCGAGGGAATCCGCGACAATGCTCCGGATGCCTTTGTCATCTGCATTACCAACCCGCTTGATGCTATGGTCTGGGCGCTTCGCGAATTCTCTGGTCTGCCCCATAGTAAGGTCTGCGGCATGGCTGGCGTTCTGGATTCAGCGCGCTTCCGGCATTTCCTGGCCGAAGAATTTGACGTCTCGATGAAAGACGTCACCGCCTTCGTACTGGGCGGCCACGGCGACACGATGGTTCCGTTGACCCGCTATTCCACGGTCGCAGGAATCCCGTTGCCAGATCTGGTGTCCATGGGATGGACCACGCAGGAAAAAATGGACGCGATCGTGCAGCGGACCCGTGACGGCGGTGCCGAGATTGTAGGGCTTCTGGGCAATGGATCGGCATTCTATGCACCGGCCACCTCTGCGATTCAAATGGCCGAGAGCTATCTGAAGGACCAGAAACGCGTCCTGCCTTGCGCTGCCTATGTTGATGGGGCTTATGGGTTGAATGGCTTTTATGTTGGTGTTCCGACGGTCATCGGAGCAAGTGGCATCGAACGCATCGTCGCGATCGATTTGTCGAAATCGGAACAGGCAGAGTTCGACAATTCCGTGAACGCCGTCAAAGGCTTGGTCAAAGCTTGTAAAGAGATTGACGGGTCGCTGGCCTGATCCCTCTCTGACATAGTGAAATTCGAACGCGGGCCCCTCGGCCCGCGTTTTGCGTTTCGGATCGAATACACCGATTCACAAAGCCCAATTCGTGTTTCCTCAAAAAACGTGATCACAGGATTTTTTTGTGTGATCACATATGTTGGAATTTCAGGATTTCCCAAAGAATCTCCTTTAAAGCCAGTCAAAATACGTGTCAGAATTTGACCAACCAGGCTTTCAAAGGAGTACCCCCAGTGAACATCCACGAATATCAGGCCAAGGCCTTGTTGCGCAGCTACGGAGCCCCAGTGTCAGATGGACGACCTGTCCTGAAAGCAGAGGATGCGAAAACAGCCGCCGGAGAGCTTGATGGACCGGTCTGGGTGGTCAAGGCGCAGATACATGCGGGCGGGCGCGGAAAGGGTTCCTTTAAAGAGGCTGACGCCGGCGAAAAAGGCGGAGTTCGCATCGCCAAATCCGTCGAAGAGGCCGCGGATGAGGCTAAGCGTATGCTTGGTCGGACACTTGTCACGCACCAAACCGGCCCAGCCGGAAAAACTGTCGGGCGGATCTATATCGAAGACGGGGCCGCCATCGCGCGGGAATTGTATCTCGCCTTGTTGGTCGACCGTGCTTCGAGCCGAGTCTCGTTCGTATGCTCAACCGAGGGCGGCATGGATATCGAAGAGGTCGCAGCCGAGACGCCCGACAAGATCCTGTCCTTTTCTGTAGACCCCGCGACAGGGTATGAAGCCTTCCACGGACGCCGGATCGCCTTCGCGCTGGGCCTCGAGGGCAAGCAGATCAAGCAATGCGTGGCTTTAATGGGCACGCTTTACAAGCTGTTCACCGACAAAGACTGCGAGATGCTGGAGATCAACCCGCTGATCGTCACTGAAGGCGGAGATCTGAAATGCCTCGACGCCAAAATGGGCTTTGATGGCAATGCCAGCTACCGCCATACCGACATTCTGGCGCTCCGCGACGAGACCGAGGAAGATCCCAAGGAACTTGCCGCGTCGAAATTTGACCTCAACTACATTGCGCTGGATGGAGAGATTGGTTGCATGGTCAACGGGGCCGGACTGGCGATGGCCACGATGGACATCATCAAACTTTATGGGGCCGAGCCTGCGAACTTTTTGGATGTGGGCGGTGGTGCGACCAAAGAGAAAGTCACTGAGGCGTTCAAGATCATTACCTCGGATCCCAAGGTCAAAGGCATTCTGGTTAATATCTTCGGCGGCATCATGCGCTGCGACGTGATCGCAGAGGGCGTTGTTGCCGCGGTGAAAGAGGTCGGCTTGCAAGTGCCTTTGGTGGTGCGCCTCGAAGGCACGATGGTCGAAGAAGGCAAGAAGATCATCAATGAAAGCGATGTCGATGTGATCGCCGCCGACGACCTGAAAGACGGGGCTGAAAAGATCGTGAAGGCCGTGAAGGGGTAAGCGAGTGGCGCGCGCGCATGTTTGCTTTGGTTCCTGGTCCCGAAAGTTTTGTGGGCTCGGACCAAACGAAGCAAAGTTTTACATACCCCAGGCGGCGCAACTAACCTATCTCTCGAAATGATCCGCGCTGCCCTCATATCACTCACGCTGGCGACATCTGCGTCGGCCCAAACGGCTGAACAACAGTTGGTTTTGTCGTTGTGGTCAGAGTTTCTCGAGAAATGCGGGGGCTTCGTTACCGATCCAGCGGCCGCTTTTGCAGAATTGGCGTTACAACAGTCAGGCCTCAATCGGTATGAGACCACCGATGGAAAACTAGTCGCACACCTTGCTCAAAACGAGGCTGGAAATAAGTTGTTTTCTGTCGAGTTTCAGGAAGGCCAGGCAAAATTTCATGTATCCTGTGAAACAGGGACTCTGGGCCTGCGCAACGGCATTGGTGTTCAGTCCCTTGCACAAACATTTGAGACCATGATTGATCAGTCCCCAGACCTGTCGCTGAGCGGTGGGGACCTAGTAGTCACCGTTTCTAACGGAGTCGTAAACCAAGGCGCCGAACCGAGTGGCCTACAAGACTATAATTTCATGATCGAAGGTGCTTTCCCGTCTACAGGAGATGTGATGTTGGTCGAGATTACCCAAGAGCTTTTCACATTTTATCTGAGCGCAACGATAGAAAAACCGTCGCAATGATCCGCACAGCCCTCATATCACTTTTGCTAGCCTCGCCAGCCGCCGCGCAAGCCCCGATCGGTTTTGAGCAAGTCTGGCAAGTCTTTACGACGCAGTGCCCTCCTGCCTTGCGTGATCCGCAAAGTTTTATCGATGCGCTGCCCAAGCCAGGGCCCGCGGGTGAACGGGTTATGACCACCTCGCCCGATGGACGGTTTATCATGGTCGACACCTCGATTGATGGGGTGCAGATCAGTCTGGATATGTCGGTCACGGGCGATGTGATTTCACGCGGCTGCTCGTTTATTGCCTACGGCCATAACGGGCTTGACCCGACTGTGAGCCCAGCCACAATGCACGACATGCTGACGGCCAAGTTTGGTGAACAGCCGCAAGCGCATCTGGCCGGTGGGTTGATGCCGCGGGAAATACCGACCGGAATGCCCGCCCCGACACCCGCCGTCTCGGTCAATCAGAACATGTATGAATACCATTTTACCGGCCTTTTCGAGGACCTCGATACCGTCGGATCAGCCTCATTCGGGCCCGGATTCTTATCTTTTCACGTTCAAGTCATAGCTGTAAAAAATGAGTAAATTGGTCCCCTTCGCTCTATGTGCGGCTTTTCTGGCTCACACCGCATTTGCTCAATCACCGGCCCAACAGGCCGCGGTGGAAATCCGCAATGCGATGCAGCTTTGCCTGCAAAACTACGAGCAACCGCAGCAGATTTTCACCGGGCTGACGCAGGCGGGCTATCGCTACACGAAAGAGGATTTTGGCGGAGGGCCTGACGATGTGCTGCATTGGTTCAACCGCGCGGACAATTTGATCAACGTCGCCGTCGTCGCGCGCCCGCAGTTGACCGAATGCCGGATTTCAACGGATTTCATCGGCGTTCCACTGGCGCTGCAATTCGCTGGAATTGCGCTCACGTCGTTGTTTCAAGGCGACGTTCAGGAGGGCTCGCTGGAAAACGTCAACGTCAAACCCGGCGATGCGCTGTCAAACCAGCAGGAATGTTCGGGCTATAGCTTTCTGGCCCCGCGCCGCGCCATTTGGGTCGCCGTAGGGACAGCGGGCCAGGACCCGGTTTGTGTCGACAATGGCACCTCTCAGATCATGATGCGGATGTAGATGCTGGACACGCCCACATACCGCCCCTGCCCGGCCTGTCGCGATACGCAATACCGCAAGCTTGTGGCCTACTCGCTGGACCCGTGGGAGGTCGTGGAATGCGCCAGCTGCAACTTTGTCTATCTGCGCAACCCACCGGCCTATGAAGCGCTGGAGGAAGATTTCGCCTGGGAAAAGACCTATGACGAGAAGAAGGCAGCCGATACAGGGTCTACGAAATTCTCGCCACTGGGGCGCAAGCTCAAGGAAATCACCGGACTGAAGAGCCGCGACAAACACGCAAAATTTGTTGACTGGTTTGGGGCGGGCAATGTGCTTGATATCGGGTGCGGGTACGGCAACCTGGTTCAACCGCCGATGGTGCCTTTTGGCATCGAGCTTTCGACAGGTTTGCATGAACGAGCGGACCGAAACATGCGCGCGCGAGGTGGCTATTGCCTGCATGGGGCCGGGGCAGAAGCGATCTGGGAGTTCCCCGAAGATCACTTTGACGGCGTGATCCTGCATTCCTACCTGGAACATGAAACCGATATTTCAGGTGTTCTGTCCGGTGTTGCTCGCGCCTTGAAGGCAACCGGCAAAGTATTCATTCGGGTGCCGAATTTTGCGTCGCTCAACCGGCGCGTCATCGGGGCCAACTGGTGCGGGTTCCGCTACCCGGATCATGTGAATTACTTCACCCTCTCCTCGCTCAGCGATGTTGCAAAGCGGGCAGGGTTTGAAACGCGGCTGGTCAACGCCGCGACATTGCCCGTCGACGACAATATCCATGCCCTTTTGTATAAATCCGCATGGGGGCAAGTATCATGATCCGCACTTCGGCTCTCGGTGTTGCATGTTGCGCGGGTTTAGCCTGCGCGACGACGGCCCAGACCCTTGCACCGGGCACGCTGGCCCCAGAAGGTCCGAGCGAGATTTCAACCGGACAGGCGCTGGTCTATTTCGACAGCATCTGCGTCAAGAGTTTTCCGGGCTTTGACACCGCGCTGTCCCGCCTGGACAATTTCGGATTTACGATTCCATCACCGACAGGGTCATCGACGCGCTACAGCCCACAAGTAGACGCCTCCGTGCAACTCGGGACGACGCCAAATGGCGACAAAAGCTGCTCGCTGGTGTTTCGCAGCGACGACACGGGCGGCACATTCCGACGCACCATCGCAGGCCAGCTGGAAACCCGAAAAGTTGGCGAAATAACGCTGCTGATCATGGGCGACCAAGCGGCACCGCTGATTACTGCGGGGCCCTTTCGCAACGGCAAGTCGCGATATTTCAACATACGTCTGCTCAACCCGAGGCCATCACAATGAGCACGGTTCTGCCAAAAATATATCGGTCCACTTGGCCTACAAACCGAAGTTTGCTTGTCGCGTGCCTGACAGGCTCCGAACGTCTCACCCCTCGCTATAAATCCAATATTACCAACACCCGCTATGCTTTCGACGGCATTGAACTTGACTAAACAAGGAGCCCCAAATGGCCATTCTAATCGATGAAAACACCAAAGTTATCTGCCAGGGCTTCACCGGCAGCCAAGGGACGTTTCATTCGGAACAGGCGATTGCCTATGGCACCCAGATGGTGGGTGGCGTGACACCCGGAAAGGGCGGAATGGAGCATCTAGAACTGCCGGTTTTCAACTCCTGCCACGAAGCCGTAGCCAGCACCGGTGCAAACGCCACGGTGATATACGTGCCGCCCCCCTTTGCCGCCGATTCGATCCTGGAAGCGATTGATGCCGAGATTCCGCTGATTTGCTGCATCACCGAAGGCATTCCAGTGCTGGATATGATGGGTGTGAAGCGCGCGCTTGAGGGATCCAGCTCGCGGTTGATTGGGCCGAACTGTCCGGGTCTGATCACGCCCGGGGCCTGCAAGATCGGCATTATGCCCGGTCACATTCACAAGCGTGGCTCAGTCGGTGTGGTGTCGCGCTCAGGGACATTGACCTATGAGGCCGTCAAGCAGACCACCGACTCCGGTCTGGGGCAATCAACGGCGGTGGGCATCGGTGGTGATCCGATCAAAGGCACCGAACATATCGACGTCTTGGAGATGTTTCTGGCCGATGACGAGACCGAAAGCATCATCATGATCGGTGAGATTGGCGGCTCGGCCGAAGAGGACGCCGCGCAGTTCCTGGCCGACGAGAAAAAGAAAGGACGCTGGAAGCCAACAGCGGGCTTCATCGCAGGCCGTACCGCACCGCCCGGCCGCCGCATGGGCCACGCTGGCGCGATTGTTGCGGGTGGCAAAGGCGGCGCTGAAGACAAGATCGAAGCGATGAAATCCGCAGGCATTGTCGTGGCCGAAAGCCCCGCGAGCCTGGGCGAAGCTGTGTTGGAGGCAATTGGGTAAACTAATGACTCCGGGTCAGGCGATAACAACCAGTCTGCGCAAGTCCGCAACCTTCTCCGGGCGCGCCGGTCGCCCGGAATTCTGGTGGACGTGGGGTCTGTTGTTTCCACTCGTCCAGTTAATCCTGCTCTATCGCACGCTCCCTCAAAGCAGCAAATATGCAGACATCGCGATGACCTTGACCCTGTGTGCCTTGGCACTTCCAATGATCTCGGTTGGCACCCGGCGACTTGCCGATGCGGGGGTCTGGCGTTGGTTCTTTGTTGCCACGTTCTTATTCGGTGTCGTTGCGCAATTGCTGTACCGCATTCCTGTTCCGCGGGCAGGAGAGCTGGACAATCTGATTGTCCAATTCGATGACGGAGCGGTGCCAGCCGCCGAATTGGGTTACTACCCGTTTTTGCGGACGCTCTTTGAGGTCATGCCCTGGATCGGACGCCCTCTTGCCCTTTTGTGCTTTATCCTGGCGCTTTTACCGACAAGGACAACAAATGCCACCGAGTGATAGTCGTAAAGAAATGCATCGCCGCAGCTTCATAGCCCTGAGCGCCGCCACAACGGCAGCTTTTGCAGCCGGACCGGCAGCGGCGGCGGCCAATGGCGACGGGTTTGACGCGGTGCTCAAAGCCGGTAGTCGCGACGACTTGTCGGCCGCCGAGCGGATCATCGGGCTGGAACAGCGTGGCTACAGGCCGGTGCAAGGCGCAGAGCGCAAAACCGCCGCGCAGCTTTTGGGCGACAGCGTGTCGATGTTTGACATCCGTCCGCTCTCGGGCGCGCCGACATCGCGCGCCTTCCACCGCGCAAGCCTCTCCAATACAAGCGCAAATATTGAACGACGGTCCAGTGAAGGGCGCGTGTCTGCCCTGATGGCTTTTGATGAGCCTGCGGGACGGATTTATGCCTATTTGCTGCAGGACGGTGCCGGCGAGCGGATCTTTTTGACGGCCGCATGCACGCATGCCGACAGCGTGAATGGGTTTCTGTCACGTTTCATCGACCCGCTTGATCCAATGCAGCCCGGCATCGGCTTCGACCGGGCCGAATTTGGCAAGAAGCCGAAATCGAATCCACGTACCAAGGCACGGTTGATCACCACGCGGATCAACACCCAAGAAATTCGCAGCATTCTCGGCACGTCCTTCTCGGCGGCCGGGAATTTCATGATCAAAACCAGACCCGCCTGAGAGGACATCTGACTATGACCGAACAGAGCCCAAACGACCAATTCCATGCCTCCTCCTTCATGCAGGGGCATAATGCCGAATATCTGGAGCAGCTTTATGCCCGATATGCCAGCGATCCAAATGCTGTGGATGACGGCTGGCGCGCCTTTTTCAAGGAACTGGGCGACACGGAAGTGGAGGTCAAGCGCGAAGCATCGGGCCCGTCCTGGGCGCGCGCCGATTGGCCGCCAGAGCCCAGCGATGACCTGACCCAGGCGCTCGATGGTCAATGGGAGAGCGAACCCAAGGCCGTAGCGCAGAAGATCAGCGCAAAGGCGGACGCGGTCGGGGCCAGCGTCTCGGACGAACAAATCAAACAGGCGGTTCTGGATTCCATCCGGGCGTTGATGATCATTCGGGCCTACCGGATCCGGGGCCATCTGGTGGCCGATCTTGATCCGCTGGGAATGCGCGATCAGACCCCGCATCCAGAGCTCGACCCCAAGAGCTACGGGTTCACGGAAACTGACATGGACCGGCCGATTTTTATCGACAAAGTCCTCGGGCTCGAAACTGCATCGATGCGGGAGATCATCTCGATCGTGAAACGCACCTATTGCGGCACATTCGCCTTGCAATACATGCACATCTCGAACCCCGAGGAGGCCGGATGGCTGAAGGAGCGTATTGAGGGGTTCGGCAAGGAAGTCGCCTTTAGTCGCGAGGGTCGCAAAGCGATCCTGAACAAGATGGTGGAGGCAGAGGGTTTCGAAAAGTTCTTGCATGTCAAATACATGGGCACGAAGCGCTTTGGGCTGGATGGCGGCGAAAGCCTGATCCCGGCGATGGAACAGATCATCAAGCGCGGTGGTGCATTGGGGATCAAGGACATCGTGATTGGCATGCCGCACCGGGGCCGCCTTAGCGTTCTGGCCAATGTGATGAGCAAGCCCTACAAGGCCATTTTCAACGAGTTCCAGGGCGGCAGCTTCAAGCCGGAAGACGTAGATGGCTCGGGCGACGTGAAGTACCACCTGGGCGCGTCGTCAGACCGCGAGTTCGACGGCAACAACGTCCATCTCAGTCTCACGGCCAACCCATCGCATCTTGAGGCAGTGAATCCGGTTGTCCTGGGCAAGGCGCGCGCCAAGCAGGATCAGAACAAGGATGATGCGCGGATCTCGGTGCTGCCGATTTTGCTCCATGGCGACGCGGCTTTTGCGGGTCAGGGCGTGGTCGCCGAAGGCTTCGGTCTGTCAGGTCTGAAAGGCCACAAGACCGGCGGCACGATGCATATTGTCGTCAACAACCAGATTGGGTTCACCACCGCGCCGCATTTCAGCCGGTCGAGCCCCTACCCGACCGATATCGCGCTGATGGTTGAAGCCCCGATTTTCCACGTCAACGGCGATGATCCTGAGGCTGTGGTCCACGCCGCGAAAGTGGCGACGGAGTTCCGGCAGAAGTTCCGCAAAGACGTGGTCATTGACATCATCTGCTACCGCCGGTTCGGACATAACGAAGGCGATGAGCCTATGTTTACCAATCCCGTGATGTACAAGAAGATCAAGAGCCACAAAACGACACTGACGCTCTACACGGAACGGCTGGTCAAGGACGGGCTGATCCCGGAAGGCGAGATCGAGGATATGAAGGCCGCGTTCCAAGCCCATCTGAACGAAGAGTTCGAGGCCGGCAAGGACTATAAGCCCAACAAAGCCGACTGGCTGGACGGGAAATGGTCCCATCTCGACCGGTTGGATGCTGATGACTACCAGCGCGGCCAAACCGCGATTTCCAAAGAGACATTTGCCGATGTCGGTGCCTCCTTGTGCCGGGCGCCTGATGGGTTCCCGCTGCATAAAACCGTGGGCCGATTACTGGACTCAAAGAAGAAGATGTTTGAGACCGGCGAAGGCTTTGATTGGGCCACCGGTGAGGCCTTGGCATTCGGCTCGCTGCTGACGGAAGGCTTTCCCGTGCGTTTGGCCGGTCAGGACAGTACCCGTGGCACGTTCTCGCAACGCCATTCCGGGTTGGTCAATCAGGACACCGAAGAGCGGTATTATCCGCTCAACAATATCCGCGCCGGGCAAGCCCATTACGAAGTGATCGACTCGATGCTGTCGGAATACGCGGTACTGGGCTTCGAATACGGGTATTCGCTAGCCGAACCCAACGCATTGGTTCTATGGGAGGCGCAGTTTGGCGACTTCGCCAACGGGGCGCAGATCATGTTCGACCAGTTCATCTCATCGGGTGAAAGCAAATGGCTGCGGATGTCCGGGCTGGTGATGCTGTTGCCGCACGGGTTTGAGGGCCAGGGACCCGAACACTCCTCCGCCCGATTGGAACGGTTCCTGCAGATGTGCGGCGGCGACAATTGGATTGTGGCCAATTGCACGACGCCGGCGAATTACTTCCATATCCTGCGCCGTCAGATCCACCGGTCGTTCCGCAAACCCTTGGTGATGATGACGCCGAAATCGCTGCTGCGCCACAAGCTTGCCGTCTCGAAGGCAGAAGAGTTCCAGATCGGCAGCTCCTTCCACCGCGTGCTGTGGGATGACGCCCAGCTTGGCAACTCCGAGACCAAACTTGTCGACGATGACAAAATCAAGCGCGTGGTGATGTGTTCGGGCAAAGTGTATTTCGACCTGCTGGAGGAACGCGACGCACGTGGCATCGACGATATCTACCTGATGCGCTTTGAACAGTTCTACCCGTTCCCGGCCCAATCTGCAGTCAATGAGCTTAAGCGGTTCACCAATGCCGATATGGTCTGGTGCCAGGAAGAACCGAAGAACCAAGGGGCCTGGAGCTTTATCGAGCCAAATCTGGAATGGGTTCTGACCCGCATCAAGGCGAAACACTCGCGTGCCGTTTATGCCGGACGACCAGCCGCCGCCTCGCCCGCCACGGGTCTGGCCAGTCAACACAAAGCACAACAAGCCGCGCTCGTGAATGACGCGCTGACACTGAAAGGGAAGTAACCCAAATGACCGAAGTTCGAGTCCCCACCCTGGGAGAAAGCGTCACAGAAGCCACCGTCGCCACCTGGTTCAAAAAGCCCGGGGACAGCGTCGCGGTGGACGAAATGTTGTGTGAGTTGGAGACCGATAAAGTGACGGTCGAAGTACCCTCTCCGGTCGCGGGAACCCTGACTGAGATCGTCGCGGGAGAAGGCGAAACTGTAGGGGTTGACGCGCTGCTGGCGCAGGTCGGCGAAGCAGGTGAGGCCGCAGCGCCCGCGCCCGAAGCGGCCCCTGCAGCAGCCCCAGCCCCGGCCGCAGCACCCGACACAGGCGGCAACGATCCAACGCATAATGGCCCAATGGCCGACGCGCCCGGTCCAGCCCTCGACGTCATGGTGCCGACGCTGGGCGAAAGCGTGACCGAAGCGACCGTGTCGACCTGGTTTAAATCCCCCGGTGATGCAGTCGCGGCAGACGAGATGCTCTGCGAGCTGGAGACAGACAAGGTCTCGGTCGAGGTCCCGGCCCCGGCCTCGGGCGTGCTTCAGGAAATTCTGGCCAGTGAAGGCGACACGGTCGCCGCAGGCGGGGTCTTGGCCAAGATGACCGCAGGTGAGGGTGCCACCGCAGCCCCTGCCCCAGCTCCGACCGAAGCACCAGCAGCTGCCCCTGCGGCCACGGCCAAGACGGATGTTGAAGACGCCCCGTCTGCCAAAAAGATCTTGGCTGAAAAAGGCATCGACCCAGCATCAGTCACGGGCTCTGGTCGCGACGGGCGGGTGATGAAAGAGGACGCGTTGAAAGCCGTCGTGGCCCCGACCGCGCCAGCCCCGGCAGCGCAAGCCCCACGGGCACCGGTCCCCGCCGACGATGCCGCCCGCGAAGAGCGGGTGAAGATGACACGTCTACGTCAGACCATCGCGCGTCGCCTTAAAGATAGCCAGAACACGGCTGCCATGCTGACCACCTATAATGAGGTCGACATGGGCGCTGTCATGGATTTGCGCAGCGAATACAAAGACTTGTTCCTGAAGAAACATGGCGTGAAGCTGGGCTTCATGTCGTTTTTCACCAAGGCGTGCTGCCATGCGCTCAAAGAAGTACCAGAGGTGAATGCCGAGATCGACGGAACCGATATCGTCTATAAAAACTACGTGCATATGGGCATCGCCGCGGGCACACCGACAGGTCTTGTGGTCCCAGTGATCCGCGACGCAGACAGCATGTCCTTCGCCGCCATCGAGAAAGCGATTGCCGAAAAAGGCGCGCGTGCACGGGACGGAAAACTCTCCATGGCGGAGATGCAGGGCGGCTCTTTCACCATCTCCAATGGCGGGGTCTATGGCTCGCTGATGAGCTCGCCTATTCTCAACCCGCCGCAATCGGGCATTCTCGGCATGCACAAGATCCAGGACCGCCCGATGGCCATTGGCGGCCAGGTCGTCATCCGCCCGATGATGTATCTGGCGCTGAGCTATGACCACCGGATCGTCGACGGCAAAGGCGCCGTCACCTTCCTGGTCCGGGTCAAAGAAGCGCTAGAGGATCCACGGCGGTTGCTGATGGATTTGTAGACCTTGGCCATGCCCGACATATTTGAATTGGAAGACAGTAAAGATGAAAAATAAAGTCTGCTCAGCCATACTTTTTTGCTTTGTTTCTACAGCTGCCGCTGCAGACCCGACGGCCGATCCAGCTTCGAATACGTTATGTCGCGGCTACGATGAAACTATTGAAGGGCATTGGATGAACAACGGTGAGCCCGCCTTGCTTTGGCGATTGGGTTCAGATCGAGACGGATCGGGTTGCTACACTGTTCTTCACAGTTATCCGCAATGGGGGATTCGAGAATTCGGCGAGATACAATTGCCTAAAGTTACATGGAATGGCGAGCTGAGGGACGCTGGCTGCGTTACTGTAAACTTAGAAACGGGGACCAGCACCTTTACCTGCCAGGGGGCGAGCGCAACCGGGGAGGTGGTGAAAGTAGAGTGATGGCCGCGCAGTAGCAATTACGCTGGATCTCCTGTTTCATTAATATGACATGACCACTGAACTCTACATACTCACCCTCGCGGCCCTGCTTCAGGTCGTTCAGTTCGTGCTGTACTCAATCACCGCTAATATGCAGGTCAAGCCAGGCACTGCGTTGGGGCCCCGGGACAAACCAGTGCATCTGACCGGGGCCGCGGGCCGCTTGCAACGGGCGATGAGCAACCATTTCGAAGGGCTGATCCTGTTTACCATCGCCGTTGTCATTGTGACCCTGGCCGATCAGTCCAGCCCGGTCACACGCGGGGCCGCGCATGTCTATCTGGTGGCGCGCATCCTTTATGTCCCCGCTTATGTTCAGGGCCTCATGCCCTGGCGTTCTGTGATCTGGTTTGTCGGGTTTCTGGCGACGGTTACGATGCTGGTGGCCGCTTTGATATGACCGGCATGCGCATCATCCCCAAAGGCGCTCAGACCGCCATTTCTATCTCGATTTTCAGCTCAGGAGACCTCCATGTCCAGCTATGACGTCATCGTAATCGGCTCTGGCCCCGGCGGCTATGTATGCGCCATTCGCTGCGCGCAACTCGGTTTGAAAACGGCCTGTGTCGAAGGGCGGGAAACCTTGGGTGGCACCTGTTTGAATGTCGGCTGCATCCCCTCCAAAGCGTTGCTGCATGCCAGCCATCAACTGCACGAGGCCGAGCACAACTTCGCCAAGATGGGCTTGAAAGGCAAAAGCCCATCGGTCGATTGGAAGCAGATGTTGTCCTACAAACAGGACACAATCAATGCCAACACATCCGGTATCGAATTCCTGTTCAAAAAGAACAAGGTGGACTGGATCAAAGGCTGGGCGTCGATCCCCGAGGCGGGCAAGGTCAAGGTGGGCGACGACGTGCATGAGGCCAAAAACATCGTGATCGCGTCCGGTTCAGACGTGGCGACATTAGCGGGTGTCGAAATTGACGAGAAGATCGTCGTCAGCTCGACCGGCGCGTTGGAGCTGGCCAAGGTTCCAAACAAGATGGTCGTCATCGGTGCGGGTGTGATCGGGCTTGAGCTGGGCTCGGTCTACAAGCGCCTGGGGGCCGAGGTTAAAGTGATCGAATTTCTTGACGCCATCACCCCGGGCATGGATGCCGAAGTTCAGCGTCAGTTCCAGAAACTGCTGACAAAACAAGGACTTGAATTCCAGCTTGGGGCCGCCGTCCAAAGTGTCGAGACCAAAGGCGGCAAAGCCAAGGTGAGCTATAAGCTGCGCAAGGATGACAGCGAACATGTCGAAGACGCCGATATTGTTTTGGTGGCCACTGGGCGCAAACCGTTCACAGACGGGCTGGGTCTTGAGGCGCTTGGGGTCGAGATGGAGCAACGCGGACAGGTCAAAACCGATGCCTACTGGATGACGTCGGTCAGCGGCATCTATGCCATTGGCGATGCGATCACCGGCCCGATGCTGGCCCATAAGGCCGAGGATGAGGGCATGGCCGTGGCAGAGACCATCGCCGGTCAGAAAGGCCATGTGAATTACGGTGTGATCCCGGGCGTGATCTACACCCATCCGGAAGTCGCCAATGTTGGAGTGACGGAAGAGCAACTCAAAGAGGCGGGCACAAGCTATAAGGTTGGCAAGTTTTCCTTCATGGGCAATGGCCGCGCGAAAGCCAATTTTGCCGCGGACGGGTTTGTGAAAATTCTCGCGGACAAGGACACGGACCGAATTCTGGGCGCGCATATCATTGGGCCTATGGCCGGTGATCTGATCCATGAGATCTGCGTCGCCATGGAGTTTGGGGCCGCAGCCGAAGATCTGGCCCGGACCTGCCATGCGCACCCGACCTATTCGGAAGCCGTGCGCGAGGCCGCTCTGGCCTGCGGTGACGGGCCTATCCATTCCTAGGTCTACAAATCGCAGCCCAAATGGCGCACGCCGGGCACTGGATTGTCGTTATAGGCAGGAATGTCTGAGAAACCGAAGCTTTCATAAAGCCGCTGGGCGGGCGACATAAACCCGGCAGTGTCCAGAATAGCGCGCCTGTAACCAATATCGCGCGCAGCCTGCAGAATGGCCGCAATCAACCGTTGCCCCAGCGCATAGCCACGGGCAGTTGGACGCACGTATAGGCGTTTGATCTCACAAGTTTTTCCGTCATAGGGGCGCAAAGCGATACTGCCGACGGCTTGCCCCTCTAGCTCTGCCAGCAACAGCGATCCGTTCGGTGCCGCGTATTTTCCAGGCAGCGATGCCAGCTCTTCGTCAATGCCCTGAAACTCCAGGCTGATTGCGTGATCATCCGCCAACCAGGTCGCATATTCGACAAAGAGGGCCCGAGCAGCGACAATATCGGCCGGACCCGCCGCCGGGCGGATCACGGGCTGTGATGGATCTGCGGTCATTGGGTTAAAAGTCGCAATCCGTTGGTCACATCTGCCCGCACTGCAAGGCGCAGCCCCGGCTCGTCACCGGCGCGCAACGCAGCAACGATGGCGCGATGATGGGGCGGCGTTTCGGTGCGATTCAACCGGCCATAGAGGCTGCGCATGGTGGGTCCCAGCTGCAGCCATACGGTCTCCGCCATTGCCAGCATCGCGGGGGCCTGTGCGCGCAGGTACAAGGTCCTGTGGAATTCCAGATTTGAGCGCAGATAGCCAATGGCGTCTTGCTGGGCGACCACATCGGCGATCGTTGCGTTGAGCGCCGTCAGGCGGTCGATCAATGCGTTATGCGCCCGTGGCAGGGCCCGCGCGGCAAGCTCGGGCTCGAGCAAGCCCCTGAGGGCTGCCAGTTCTTCGATCCGATCATTGGACAGCTCGGGCGTCGAGATCCGTCCCGAAGAGGACATCGACAACGCGCCCTCGGCCACCAAACGACGCACTGCTTCGCGCGCAGGGGTCATGGATACCTTGAATTCAGCGCCGATCCCACGCAGAGTCATCGCCGTGCCTGGTGCAATTTGCCCGTACATGATCTGTGAGCGCAGCGTGCGGTACACGATATCATTGGCAGCCCCTGTGGGAGCAGAACCTTCGGCGGCGGCGGGCTTGGTCTGGATCAACATGGGATCAATGTGATCACATTATGCGAGCGGGTCAAGCAGACCCTCAGCGTCCGGCAAAGCGATACCGGTGCAAACTACTGCCTTCGCGACGCAACCACTTTCGCGGCCCGTCATAGGCAGGCAAAAGCGATGCGACTGTCGCCCAGAACTGCGGCGAGTGGTTCATCTCGGCCAGATGTGCAACTTCATGCGCGGCGACGTAGTCCAGCACCTCTGGGGGGGCCAGACACAAACGCCAGGAAAACATCAAATTGCCCTCAGAGCTGCACGAGCCCCAGCGCGTGCGCGTATCGCGTAAAGTGATCCGTTGGTAAGGTCGACCCAGCTTGGCGGCATAGTGATCGCAGGCTGCCACCAGGCGGTCGCGTGCGCGGGTTTTCAGGAATGCCTGGACGCGCGCACCCGCCTGAGACGCGCCGTAAGGCACCGCCAAATGCGCCTCGAACAGGCCGACGCTGCGCCGGCGCGCCTCGACGATTTCGCGCGCGACCCCGTCGACGGGCAATACGGTTCCGACCCCCACCTCGACAAGCTCCGGGGCCTGCGACAGATGCCCTTGCAACCAGGATTCCTTGTCGCGCAGGAAAGCCTTCGCTTCCGACAGGCTGACCGAGGGCGGTACTGTCAAGGACACCTTGCCGTCTGCGCCCGAAATGCGCAAAGACAGCCTGCGTGCTCGCGCTGTCCGACGGAGCCTCACCGCCACGGGCGGGTCGCCGATTTCAAGAACCTCCGCCATCAAACACCTCCCCGCACGGTCATATGATGTTTCTGAAGTATGCGCATTGCACTTGTCACGCTAACGCCCTATGTGCCCGGACGAAACATCGAAACTGCGCAGTGTGGCCCATTCCGTCGTCACCGGGGTCGGGAAAGACGTTGACCCCCCGACCGACCTGTGGCAACTGGCACGGATTGCGCGACGATCACGAGAGATGAGGACGACGATGCCAAAGGAAGAATGGGGCGTAAAACGCGTATGCCCAAACTGTTCCACTCGGTTTTACGATTTGCAGAACGACCCGATGACCTGCCCGGCCTGCGCGCATGAATTCACGCTTGAAAGCCTGACCGGAAACAAATCCCGGACGATGCAAGCCGACAAGCCTGACGCTCAGAACAAGGACAATATTGTCGAGGGCGAAGAAGAAGATGTGGTCCTTGACGATGATGACGCCGATGACGACGCCGATGTCGATATCGATGATGATCTGCTTGAAGAGGACGAGGACGACGATACGGTCAGCCTTGACGAGCTTGCAGATGTGGCCTCGGACACTGACGACGAGTAAATTTCCCAACACGGGTGTGCTGTTTTTCGCTTGATCTGACCGCACGCCCCGCCTACAGAACACGTCGCAGCTGTCGCGCTGCTTAAGGGGCCTTAGCTCAGCTGGGAGAGCGCCTGCATGGCATGCAGGAGGTCAGGGGTTCGATCCCCCTAGGCTCCACCAAACCCTCAACGGTAACATGCAGCGAACCGCAGGGGTGCTGAAAATCAGGTGACCGCTCGCCTATCACCTTTCGGTCCAGGATTGATTGAAACCTGGAGACTTCATCGCATAGGACGATCCGCTCGCGGCAAAAGCTTCATCGAGTTTTGGAGGACGTTATCCGAGTTCCAAGGACGTCACGGCATAGAACGCGTTCTTCACCGCAGGCCGGGGCCCGCGATACATGCGCGCTGTTTCGAACCCTTCCGCAAAATCAAGACGTTTGCAAAGCTCGGACAATCCCGCCGAAGCCACCGGCACGTCGATGATCAGATGCGGGCCCATGTGAACGCTGGCCTGCTGAAAAAGACTGCGGGCGGCAGCTTCGTTTTCAGCGACAAGAGGGCCGATCTTCACGCCAATCCGGCACCGCCTGACAGTGCAGAACCCGCCATCAACTATAAGCGTTTTCCGGTTGGGCGTGTTGGTGAACCAAGCAGACAAATATGTCTCTTTCAGAGCACCGCTTATTGCAGCTTCCTTCTGGATCAACTCGGGTAAATCATCGGGTTGCGCCAGCCGTGCTTCTGGCGCGTGCTTGGCGACAATCCTTCCAATGAATCGCATTGTGCTCCCAGATGGAATGAAGCCCGAGGCGACATAGTTTGATTGCTGCTCGGGAACACCGTCCAAACCAATCGTGCGCCCGCCGGTGTGTTCGATTGCATGTTTCCACAAATCGTAGCCTATTCCTTTACCTCGGTGGGCGGGCGTCACGATATAAAGTCCTAGAAATGAAAACGCTTCATTGTGATTGACGACAGAGATCGCCGCAATCGGAGCGCCGCCCTCAACAGCTACAAAAAACCCTTTTGGATCAGCTGCATAGAATGCGGCGGCGTCATCTAGGCCGGGGTTCCACCCTTCTTTGGCAGCCCACACCAAGACCTGTTCAAGCTCGTTCAGGGACGCGTGGCGAAACGTTATCATATGCTGAGCGCGTCGCGCAGCGAATGGGTCTGCTCGGGCACATCACGCAGGTTCAGCTGCGAGACCAGATCAACAAGGTGGCCTTTCATCAACTCTTCGGCCTGGTCCGGGTCATTCTGACGGAAGGCATCCAGAAGCGCGTGATGCGCATGGCTTTCGCACAGCGCGTTTCGGCGTTGCCAGTACAAAGCAATAACAAGCGAAGAACGCGACACCAATTGGCGAATGAAGGCCTCAATCGTGCTTTGATCGGAAATGCGTGCAATCTCGACGTGAAACAGACCTGATAGATTGAGGGCCCGCCCGGCCTCTCCTGCTGCGAGTGCGGCGTGTTCTTCTTCAATATGCCGCTCGAGGATCGCTATATCGCGCGCGGTGGCGCGCTCCGCTGCGGCGCGGGCCGTTTGAGGTTCCAGCAAAGCCCGCGCTTCAAACACTTCGCGCGCATCTTTTATGGAGGGTTTAGCGACAAACGCCCCCCTGTTGCGTTCGATCGAGACAAGCCCACCATGGGCCATTGCGCGCAGGGCCTGGCGGACAACCGTTCGGCCTACGCCGAAAATCTCACCGACTTCGTCTTCGTTCAGTTTCATGCCAGGCAAGATGCGGTGTTCATGCACAGCATCGGTCAGTCGGATTACAATGTCCTCAGCCGAAGACGCGGATTTGGGTTCAAGTAATTTCACACGAATCCCCCTCTGGTCTTGCGTCGCAGGCTTGCAGGCGCTCAGCAAGATTGAATGCAACAATTCTTAAAATCGTATACAATCGTTGCCTAAATCTTAAACACATATGATGCATTCCGCTTCCGAAGCTGGCAATGGTTCGTGTCTTTTTAGCTATACTGCCGAATTCTTGGCGAAGAACAGAAGATTATAGGGAAGTCTTATTGGGGCATCTGTGGGGATCCTCATGCAACGCGGGCTCGACCTCGAATTTGTAAGTCTGACCAAGCGCTACGGCGATGCCGTAGCGGTCGATACCATAAGCTACCGGTTCGGCGGTGGGACTTATGCTTGCCTTCTGGGCCCGTCGGGCTGCGGCAAATCCTCCACACTTCGCATGGTTGCAGGGCATGAAAGTGTCAGCGCAGGCTCCATCCTTTTGGGCGGGCGTGATGTCTCGCACTTGCCGCCTGCGAAACGCGGCACAGCAATGATGTTTCAGAGTTATGCGCTGTTTCCGCATCTCAGTGTCCAGGACAACGTGGCCTTCAGCCTTAAGATGAAGGGCGCCGACACCACAGACCAAGCGCGTCAGGCGGCCAAGATGCTGGCACTGGTTGATATGAGCGCCTTCGCCGACCGCCTGCCGGTTCAGCTTTCCGGTGGACAGCAACAGCGCGTGGCGCTTGCCCGTGCATTAATCACTAAGCCTGACGTGCTTTTGCTCGACGAGCCTCTCTCCGCTCTGGATCCGTTCCTGCGCATCCGGATGCGGTCTGAGCTCAAGAAGCTGCAGCGCGAACTCGGGATCACCTTCCTGCATGTCACGCACGGACAGGACGAAGCGCTGGCGCTGGCTGACGAAATCGTTGTGATGAACAACGCCAAGATCGAGCAAGCCGGTACAACGCGCGCTGTTTTTGACGCGCCCCAGACCGCTTTCGTTGCCCGATTTCTAGGGTCGCATAATGTGATCGCATTGCCGGAGGGCAAGATCGCGGTGCGCTCGGATGCGCTGCACCTCAGCACCCCGGACGCAGCCAAGCTTCAAGGCAGGATAACCAATATTGAATACCAGGGGACGCATGTCACGTTGACGGCCGCGATCGCGGGCGATCAGGAAGTGACCGCCCGTCTCTCGGACAAGGATTTCTTCGGGTCGCCGAAGGATTTGGGCGAGGCAGTTGGCCTCGATTGGGACAACCAGGCGGCCCAAACCCTTTCCGCCTGACATAAACCTCCAAGACAGGGAGACTGACATGACGACTATTCCAAAGATACGTTATTCGAGACGTTCAATGTTGAAGGCTGGTGGCGCGGCGGTGGCGGCCGCCGCGCTTCCGGCTCCGATGGTATGGGGACAGGCCATTAAAGACGTGACACTGCGCCAATTCGGCACCGGGGTGTCAAATCTGAATGAGGTCGCTGCCAAGGTCAAGGAAGATCTGGGCTTTACGCTTGAAATGACGGCGCTGGATTCCGACAGCGTGACACAGCGCGCGGCCACCCAGCCAGACAGCTTTGACATCGCCGATATCGAGTATTGGATCTGCAAAAAGGTCTGGCCAACAGGCAATTTGCAGGCGATGGACACCTCGAAAATCGACAATTACGACAAGATCGTGGGTACGTTCCGATCCGGCAAGCTCACACCTGAAAGCGTGATTGCGCAGGGCACAGCACCTCACACAGTCGGTTTCACTTCCGGCGCGAATGGCACGGATTTCGTCGCTGAAGAGTCCGGTTGGATGACGCTTATTCCAACGATTTACAATGCAGACACCTTGGGCATTCGTCCCGACCTGATCGGTCGGCCAATCAGCAAGTGGAGCGAGCTGTTAAACCCAGAATTTGCGGGCAAAGCCTCGATTCTGGATATTTCGTCGATCGGCATCATGGACATGTCGATGGTGGTGGAGTCGATGGGTGAATATAAATACCCCGACAAAGGCAACATGACCAAGGAAGAGATCGACATGACCCTTGGCATTTTCACCGAAGCCAAGAAAGCCGGTCAGTTCCGCGCCTTCTGGAAATCATTCTCTGAATCGGTGGAATTGATGGCGTCGGGCGAGGTTGTCATTCAATCGATGTGGTCGCCCGCCATCACCGCAGTGCGCAGCCAGGGCATTCCGTGTGTCTATCAGCCACTTGAAGAAGGCTACCGCTCCTGGGGTGGCGGCATTGGACTGTCGGCATCCCTGTCGGGCATCGAGTTGGATGCAGCCTATGAATATATCAACTGGTATCTCTCCGGTTGGGTTGGCGGCTTCCTGATGCGTCAGGGCTACTACTCTGCCGTTCCGGAAACTTCGAAAAACTTCATGAGCGAAGACGAATGGGGCTTCTGGTTTGAAGGCAAGGAAGCCAAGGGCGACATCACCAACCCATTTGGCGACGTGATGGAGAAAGCGGGCGCGGTTCGCGATGGCGGGTCGTTCTTCGACCGCATGGGCGCTGTGGCCTGCTGGAACGCCGTTATGGACGAGAACCAGTACATGGTTCGCAAATGGAACGAGTTCATCGCCGCCTAAAGGCTGCGTTGCTCGTGGCGCTCCGGTCTTGCTGCACCGGAGCGCCTTTTTTGACCAGTGATCAAACCATGACCTCCTCAGGCAT
Source organism: Pseudomonadota bacterium (assembly GCA_039193885.1). Taxonomy (GTDB): domain Bacteria; phylum Pseudomonadota; class Alphaproteobacteria; order Rhodobacterales; family Rhodobacteraceae; genus Litoreibacter. The sequence goes on along the minus strand of JBCCWL010000001.1, from coordinate 615,021 downwards.
TATTCACACACCGTCAAAGCCCTCGGCACGTGCATTGTCCCGCCATAGTGTGGGGTGGCTCTTGGCTTCCCCGTTGGCTGTGGTGCTCGCGATTTTCCTGGTGGCACCAATTGTGATGATCGTCATGGTCAGCTTCTGGGGCGCAACAGAATTCTCAATCTATCCGGCGTTTCAATTCGACAATTACGCTTTTCTGTTCAGCTCGGATGTCACCTATCGCGTCTTTTTCAATACGTTCAAATACGCGGCGATCACCTGGCTGTTCACTTTGCTGATCGGTTTCACGGTCGCCTATTTTCTGGCCTTTCACATCCGAACGTTCAAATGGCAGATTGCCTTGTTCCTGGTGTGCACAATCCCGTTCTGGACCTCCAACATCATCCGAATGATATCCTGGATTCCGTTTCTGGGCCGGAACGGGCTTGCGAATTCTGCGCTAATGTCCTGGGGTGTGATTGATGAGCCGCTTGAATGGCTTTTGTTCAGCGATTTCAGTGTGATTCTGGCCTTTGTTCACCTTTATACGCTGTTCATGGTTGTGCCGATCTTCAACACAATGATGCGGATCGACAAATCACTCATCGAGGCAGCGGCCGATGCCGGTGCCTCCGGCTGGCAAACGCTGTGGCATGTGATCATTCCCCTGACCAAACCCGGGATCATGATCGGCACGATTTTTGTGGTCACTTTGGTCATGGGCGATTTCATCACCGTGCGCTTCATGAGCGGATCGCAATCGGCCAATGTCGGGCGGATGATCCAGAACGATATTGGGTTGCTCCAATACCCGTCTGCCGCAGCAACCGCCGTGATTTTGCTGATCACGGTTTTGCTGGTGATCGCGATTCTACTGCGCTTTGTCGATATCAGGAAGGAGCTCTGATGGAACCGCGGCCTCGCTCCTTCTATGTTTTGGCGGCGTTTTTCACGCTGTTCCTTTTGTTTTTATACGGCCCGACACTGACTATCGCCGTGCTGTCCTTCCAAGGGCCGTCGGGCGGGCTGACCTTTCCGATGAAAGGCGTCTCGCTGCACTGGTTCAGCGATCTGTTTGAACAACAGGCCGTCGGAGACATCTGGGGGAGCTTTTCACGCTCGTCGGTACTCGGACTGATGGTGATGGCGACAACGGTTATTGTCTCGGTCATGGGCGGGCTGGCCTTCCGGAAGCGGTTCGCGGGATCGGGGGTGATCTTTTACCTGATCATCACTTCATTGGTGATCCCGTCGATCCTGATCTCGCTCGGCGTCGGTTTGATTTGGTCGCAATCGGGACTGACAGTTCACTGGTCCACATCGGGTTTGGGCGCGCAACTCACATGGACACTGCCCTTCGGTCTTTTAATCATGTTCGCAGTCTTCAACAGGTTTGACCAAAGCTACGAGGAAGCCGCGCGCGATCTTGGCGCATCGCCCTGGCAGACTGTGCGCTTTGTTGTACTGCCCATCATTGCACCGTCCCTGATCGGCGTGGCGCTCTTTGGCTTTACGCTAAGCTATGATGAGTTTGCCCGGACATTGCTGACATCAGGCAGTCAAAACACGCTGCCGCTTGAGATCTTTGGGATGACGACCAATGTCACCAGTCCGGTGATCTATGCGCTTGGGACCCTGACAACGATATTTTCCTTTCTGGTCATTGGCGCGTTCCTTTTGGTTGTTTGGCTGATGGACCGGCGCCGCAAAGCGCAAGGCTCAGATGCTGGCAAGGGCATGGTCTAAAGCGTGATGAGCGTTGTCATAATCAACCCCAATAGCTCGGTCACCATGACGCAAGCCATGGTGAACACAGCCCAGAACGCTGCGCCTGACCTGGCTTTTGAGGGATGGACCTCGCACAAGGGCCCCCCGTCCATTCAGGGGGTGGAGGATGGGGCGCTGGCCACTCCTCCTTTGTTGGAGCTTGTGCGCAAAGCCGATGGAGACGGAGCCAGTGGCATCGTCATTGGCTGCTTTGATGACACAGCCCTGGCCGATGCATCTGCGCTGGCATCTTGTCCAGTGGTTGGAATCGGACAGGCGGCCTACCATTTTGCGGCCCTGCGCGGATGGCGCTTTAGCGTGGTGACAACCTTATCTATCTCGGTGCCGATCCTGGAAGCAAACATTCATGCGCTTGGACTCGAACGCTACCTGGCGAAGGTGCGCGCTTCGGATGTGCCCGTCTTGTCGTTGCACGAGGATCAGGACGAGGCGAAATCCAAAGTGGTCAAAGAGGCCGAGCGCGCCCAGCGCGAAGATGACATAGACGCCATCATCCTGGGATGCGCGGGCATGGTGAACGTCGCGACCGCTGTCCGCGAAGCGGTCAGCGTTGCCGTCATTGATCCCGCGGAAACAACGGCGGCCTGCATGAGGTGGTTGCTCTAGGCGCAGGCCTAGCCAAACCAACACCCTGTCCACTATAAAGGAAATAGCATAATTATTTCAATACGTTATGGCTGATCCTGGCCTAGCTTAGGCGGCCGTTTCCCAAGGGCGGGTGAAATCACCGAGCACTTTGCCAACCACAGCTTCATCTGTGCCGCTCAAGTCAACCTGGGCAACCAAGCCGCGCTTCTTATCCTCTGTCACCGAGACGACCCGTGCAGAGAGCGCCGCATTTTCCAACGCTTCGTTGTAGATGCGGGTGATTGCGGATTTGCGCAGATCCGGTTTGAAAATCTTGCCCACAGCCGTTTTCGGCAGTTCAGGCATGATCTCTACGTATTTCGGATGCGCGGCGCGTTCGTGGACATTGGCCTTCGCATAGGCCATCAGATCGTCAACGCTGCTCGTCGCGTCAGCCACCAGCTCGACATAGACACATGGGATTTCGCCAGCATGGGCGTCGGGTTGTCCAATCGCGCCCGCAAAGGCCACATCTTCATGTCCGGCCAGGGCTTCCTCGATTTCTGCAGGGTCAATATTGTGGCCACCGCGAATAATTAAGTCCTTGGCGCGCCCAGTGATCCACAGGTAGCCATCCTCATCAACGCGTCCCAAGTCACCGGTCCGAAGGAACTTGTCGTCGTAATAAAGATCGACGTTTTTGTCGGCTTCCGTATAGGTGTTTCCAGGCCAAACGCCCGGGTTCGACAGACAAATCTCGCCGATTTCGTCAACCGCGCATTCCGAGCCATCAACCACCGAGCGAATAGAAACCTCAGTGTATGGGAACGGCAAGCCGATGGAGCCAATTTTCTTGTTCCCGTGCGGCGGATTGATCGACACAAGGCATGTAGCCTCTGTTAAGCCGTATCCTTCGACAATCGTCAGACCACAGGTTTTCTCAAATCGTTTATACAGCTCAACCGGAAGCGCCGATGATCCGGAGAAGGCAATTTCCATGCTGGATATATCCGCATCAACCGGGCGCTGCATCAGGGCCGAAATGGCTGTCGGTACGGTGATCATGAACGTCACCTTGTAGCGTTCGATAAGTTTCCAGAAATTGTCGAAAACGCCGTCGCCGCGATAGCCTTGCGGCGTTGGGAAAATCACATGGGCACCCGAGGCAATGACGCTCATAAATACCACGTGGCTGGCAAACACGTGGAACAGTGGCAAGGGGCACATCAACACATCATGCTCGTCAAAGAGCAGCGTTTTGCCCAACCAGCCATTGTAAACAACGCCTGAATACTTGTGTTGTGCAACCTTTGGCATGCCTGTCGTACCGCCGGTATGGAAGTAAAATGCCACCCGATCGCCAGCGCTGTCGGCGAATTCGAGGGTCGTCTTATATTTTGCGCGCTCGGCCTCAAAATCCAGCACCGTCGCGGAATGGCGCACCGGATTTTTAGGTCGGATAAGCGGCACGATAAATTTCTTTAGACCGGTCAGATAACGCAGCAGATCGACTTCCAAGACATGGGTGACATCGGGCGCGTCCGCCACAGCCTCGGCCACTTTTTGTCCAACATCTGTCTTTGGAAACGCCTTCAGCGTCACAACAACTTTCGCACCGGTTTCGCGCAAAATCGCCGAAATTTGCGAGGCTTCAAGCAGAGGGTTGATCGGGTTGACAATGCCAGCGATCGAGCCGCCCAGCAGGGTCAGCGCAGTCTCGGTGGCGTTGGGCAGAATATAGGCAACGACATCCTCTTCGCCGACGCCTAAGGCACGGAACATATTGGCCGTCTGGCAGCAGCCCCCGTAGAGCTCATCCCAACTGAGTGTTTCCTTGGGGTCGGTCGGGCCGGATGTCAGCTGATAGCTGAAGGCAGGCCGGTCGGGAAACGCGTCGCGGGTGCGCTTGAGAAACTGGTTCATCGTGGATGGCAAATCCCTGTCTGCCCAACTGGATTCACCTTCAATCCGGTCGCGGTCTACGCGCCCTCTATACTCTGCCATCAGTGTCCTCCCTAACCGTCCTGATTTCGGAACCGGTGACCGTCAAAATGCGCATAAACATGCGCGCGCGCAAGTCTGACGCTACGCCAGTCCGATAAACTCGGTGATTTTTGACGATCAAGTGATGTGTGGAGCGCTGTAAAGTTATTCTGCTGCCAGATCGGCCGTAAATTGCAAACGCGCCAAGCGGGCATAAAGCCCTCCTTCGGCAACCAGGTCGTCATGGGTCCCTTGCGCTACAATGCGCCCAGCCTCAAAGACGACAATTCTATCCGCCTTTTTGACCGTGGCAAGACGGTGTGCCACGACGAGCGTTGTGCGCCCTTTTGACAGGGTTTCCACAGCTTGCTGAACCGCAGCCTCACTTTCGGCATCCAGAGCGCTGGTGGCCTCATCGAGCAGCAGAATTGGCGCGTCGCGAAGGATTGCCCGAGCAATTGCGATCCGTTGCTTCTGCCCCCCCGACAGCATAACGCCGCGCTCGCCCACATAAGAATCGTAGCCCTCGGGCAGAGCATCCAAAAACTCATGGGCAGCTGCGGCACGTGCGGCTGCTTCAACCTCGGCGTCGCTGGCTTCGGGGCGTCCAAAGCGAATATTCTCACGGGCGGAGGTGGCAAAAATCACCGGATCCTGAGGCACAAGTGCGATAGATTTACGGAAGGTTTCCCGTGCCACACCGGACAGGTCCGTGTCGTCGATAAGAACCTGGCCCCCATCGGGGTCATAGAACCGCAGAAGCAGTTGGATGATCGTGGTTTTTCCGGCCCCTGAAGGACCGACCAGGGCGACCGTCTCCCCCGGCTCGACCGAAAGCGAGACATTTTGCAGCGCCGCAACACTGGGACGCGCCGGATAATGGAATGTTACGTCCTCAAAACGGACCGCTCCGCTAACTTCAGGCATGACCTGAGCGTCGGGCATATCAAGAACCGAATCCTCGGCTTCAAGCAACTCAACCAGGCGTTCGGTCGCCCCAGCCGCGCGTTGCAGCTCCCCCCAGATTTCTGACAGCGCCGCCACGCCGCCCGCAACCATGATGGCGTAAATCAGGAACTGAACCAGTTCGCCTTCGGTCATCACATCTGCACGCACATCGCGCGCGCCGACCCAAAGCACGCCCACAATCCCGGTGAATACCAGAAAAATAACGATCATCGTCATGATCGCACGGGTGCTGACGCGTTTGCTGGCCGCGTTGAAACTGGCCTCGGTAAATCCAGCAAACCGAGACCGGCTTTGCACTTCGTGGGTAAAGGCCTGGACGGTTTGTACGGACAACAGCGCTTCCGAGGCATTCCCCGAACTCAAGGCGATTTGGTCCTGGTTTTCGCGGCTCAATATGCGCAGACGCCGCCCCATGGTGATAATCGGGATCAACACCGCTGGCACTAAGAGCAACACCAAACCAGTCAGTTTGGGCGAGGTCAGAAGCATCAAGGCCAATCCGCCCACAAAAATGAGGATGTTGCGCAACGCGATCGATGCTGATGAGCCGATCACAGACAAGATCAGCGTCGTGTCTGTTGTGATCCGGGAGAGCACTTCCCCCGTCATGATTTTCTCAAAGAACGCCGGGCTCATGCCGATGGTGCGATTAAAAATCGCCATTCGGATATCGGCGACGACCCGTTCCCCCAGCAGCGTCACCAGATAATAGCGCAGCCCCGTGCCCAGAGCCAAAAGCGCAGCAATGGCCAAGGCCGCAGTGAAATACTGATCCAGCAAGGCCGCATCGTCGGTCTCGAACCCATCGACAACACGGCGTACGGCCACGGGTAGCACCAAGGATACGGCCGCTGTCATCATCAAAGCGGCAATCGCTGCGACCATCAGCAAGCGGTAGGGACGCACGAACGGCCATAATTCCCCGAGAACTCGGAAATTTTTCGATTTCTCGCGTTCAGCTTCGACTGATGTATCGGACATTTCTCTCCCCGGCGCCGACAATGTGCTACCTCAAAGGCGTGCCTTATCGCAAGCACCGCGTCGTCGTTTCAAATGATGGCAAAGACGCGTCGGAGGATTTGGAGCGGGCGGCGGGAATCGAACCCGCGTCATTAGCTTGGAAGGCTAAGGTCTTACCACTACACAACGCCCGCGTTAAGAAGTTACGTCGTATGTCATTGCCCCAAAGGCGTCAAGACGCGTCGAGTTGCGATTGGCAGGCTTGTTCAAGTTTCCAGATCAACTGGGCCACTAGCAGCGGCCCGACAAATCGCGTCCAAAACTGCGATATTTCGCGCCCCGTCTATCGCGGTGACCAGCGGCGGGCAGCCGGTCTGCAAAATGTCGAGAAAGTGCAGGAACTGCGCGACCATCGGATCGTTTTGGGCTACAGAAAGTTCGGTTGGTGCAATCGGTTCCCACCAGCTGTTTTCGCCAATGGGCTGCCAAAGGGTCAGATCTGGTATGCTGAGCGATCCAAGCGTGCCGCCTATCTGATAGCAGGATTGCTGGGTTCGCGGATAGATCGGGTTTTCGCCTGACGTGAGCTCCCAACTCCAAGGGGCTGCAATCGTGTCCGATATCGTGATCGTGCCCAAGGCACCAGATTGGAATCTCAGGATCGCAACGGATGTGTCCTCGACATCGAAGCCTCGGATCGCATGCGAGGCCATGGCTTGAACCGAGACAATCTCTCCACAGAAAAATCTCAATAAATCAATATCATGTATGAGGTTTATAAAAGTCGGGCCGCCGCCTTTCTCGGTCCGCCAGCGGGTCTCGAAATATGATGCAGGTTTATGGAGCCAGAACTGAGCATGCACGGCAACCACCGCGCCAAGCTGGCCTGCTGTTATGGAGCGTTTTGCCGCTTGCGCCACCTGGGAATGGCGTCGGTGATGCCCCACGAGTATGGGAACGGATGCGGCATCTGACAGTTCGGCAAGACTGCGGGCGTCCTGCGCGCTGTCAGCCAATGGCTTTTCGACAAGTATCGGAATGCCCGCGTCAATGCAGGCTTTTCCGTGCGGCAGATGCATTTGATTGGGCGTTGCTACAATGATCCCGTCCGGGCGATTGCCATCCAAGTAAGACGCCAGATCCGGGAACCATGGCGCATTCTTTTGAACAGCCAGATCCCGGGAAGCCGGGTCCGGGTCGATGACGGCATCCAAATCCGCGTAGGACGCGACAACTTCGACATGTTTCCGCCCGATAAGGCCCGCGCCCAGTACGGCAATACGCGCGTGTTGCAAATGTTCTGTGGTCTTTCCCATGTCAGTTCGACCTCCCCCGAAGCTGGCATCCCGCCACAGTGTCTGGCGCGTCCAAAATGTCAATCTTGCACCGCTCCAGCGGCAAGCAGATGGACTTTCCCGCAACGACGGGGCAACACTTTGATACGCAGCATCCGGAGGACGTCATGGGCCAATCAGATCACGAAAACCGCCGCATCGTCTTGGCAGAACGCCCGTCTGGCTTGCCTGATTCGAGTACATTGCGACTGGAAACCGTTCCAATCCCGGAGCCAGGACCCAATGAAATGCTACTTCAAACCAGGTATTTGTCCCTCGATCCCTACATGCGCGGTCGAATGAATGATGCGAAGTCATATGCTGAGCCCGTCAAGATTGACGAGGTCATGACCGCACAGGTTGTGGCGCAGGTTGTGTCAGGGTCGTGCGAGGGGTTTTCGCCGGGCGACTACGTGCTGGCCGGGAGTGGCTGGCAGGATTATGCGCTGTCAGACGGTCAGGATGTTCTTAACCTCGGACCCGCGCCCGAGCACCCGTCCTGGGCACTCGGAATAATGGGGATGCCCGGCTATACGGCTTATGCCGGACTGCTTCATATTGGCGAGCCAAAGCCCGGCGAGACCGTCGTCGTGGCGGCCGCAAGCGGTCCGGTCGGCGCGACGGTGGGGCAGATTGCCAAGCTGAAAGGATGCCACGTTGTGGGCATCGCAGGCGGAGCAGAAAAATGCGCCCATGTGGTCGAAAATCTTGGCTTCGATACCTGCCTAGACCATAAGGCAACTGGTTTTCCTGATGCCCTTAAGGCGGCCTGTCCAGACGGGATCGATGTCTATTTCGAAAATGTTGGCGGACAGGTTCTTTACGCCGTCCTGCCGCTTCTGAATCCGTTTGCGCGTGTGCCCGTTTGCGGCGTCGTTTCGTGGTACAATCTGAAAAGTCTTCCCGAGGGTCCGGATATGGGACCCCAGATCATGGGGACGATTTTGCGCATGAAGGTCAAAGTGCAAGGCTTTATAATTTACGACAGTTTTCCGAAAAGCACCTATGGTGATTTCATCCGTGATATGACCGAATGGCTGAAAGCTGGCAAGCTACACTACAAAGAGCATATGGTCAGCGGTTTGGAAAATGCGCCGGCCGCGTTCAACGATATGCTTCTGGGGCGCAGTTTTGGGAAAACCGTTGTGAAAGTCAGCTAAGCGTCAGTCGTCCCAGTCAATCTCGAAATGCGTGACCAGATCCTGGACCTGCGGCGCGCTTAACGCGCGCGCGCCCATGCCTCGGGTCAACATGGCCAGCCGGGCGGTATCCTCAAGCTCCTCGATTGCATTGCAAGCCGCTTCGACATCCTTTCCGGCCACCACCGGGCCATGATTGGCCAGCATAACGGCGGATCTTTTCCCGGCCAAACCGCGCACCGCAGCACCCATTGCAGGATCACCTGGCCTGAAAAACGGCAACATCTGTACGCGTCCCAGCTTCATGATCGCATAGGGTGTCAGCGGCGGAAGAAAGTTGTCGGCATCGACATCAGGCATCAGCGACAAAGCCACCGCGTGGCACGAGTGGAGATGTACCACAGCACCCGCCGTCGATCTGGTATCGTAAAAGGCCTGATGCAGCGGCATTTCTTTGGTCGGCGGGTCTCCATCGATCAGCGTACCCGCGGCGTCAAACCGGCTAAGCCTGGCTGGGTCTAGTCGCCCAAAACTAGTCCCCGTGGGCGAAACAAGGAGGCCGCCGTCCTCGGTCCGTGCAGAGATATTTCCGGTGCTACCACCGGTCAGACCCCGGTCAAACAGAGAGGCTGCAAGCGTACAAATCAGTTCTCGCAGTTGATTTTCCTTAGTCACGATATGCCTCCAAGGATACGCGCGGCTTTAGAGAAAAAGTTCTCCGCTCCAAAATTGCCTGATTTGAGCGCGATGACAAGCGCATCGCCAGCCCTCAAGGCCGGGACGCCAGGGTCAATTTCCGGCCCGATTTCAAGCGTTTGCAGCCCCAGCCCCTCGACAATCGCGCCCGAGGTTTCGCCGCCTGCGCTGATCACACGCGTGACCCCGAGCCCCACCAGCCGACGTGCTGTTTCGGCAAAGAACCCCTCAATTGCATTTGCGGCGATCTCGCGGCCAAATTTCTGTTGGACCGCGGTCACGGCTTCGGGATCGGCGGAAGAATAGATCAGCGGGATACCGTCTGCTGCCATCGCCCATGTGGTCGCCGCTTCGGGGGTCATCTCGCCCGAAATGATCTGGGCGGCGGAAAGTTCCAAACATGGGTGCGACGTCGCATGATGCGCGATTTGGGCGCGCGTGGCGGCCGAGCATGACCCGGACAACGCGACACAAGGCCCAGCCTGGCCCGCCCAGTTCACCCCCTGCCCTTCGATCGCGCCAGCGGCTTTGAAGTTCGCGGGTAGCCCAACGGCCACACCCGACCCTCCGGTAATCAAAGGCAAATCGGCCGCTGCTTGCCCGATTTCGTAAAGATCACGATCTTCCAGCGCATCTACAACGATCAATCGGTGGCCGGCCGCGTCTTCGCGCGCCAGAGCTGTCGCAATGGCTGCATGACCGGCAAATACGTCGCTGGCAGCAACATGACCGACACTTAGATCCGTCTGCGGGCGCAGCCACCGGCGAATGTCGGAATCAAGCATCGGGGTGAGCGGGTGATGTTCCATCCCGCTTTCGTTCAAAAGCCGGTCACCAACAAACAGATGACCTTGATAGATCGATCTTCCGGTGCCGGGGAACGCCGGGCAGACGATAACTTTATGTGCCTGTAACTCTTCGGCCAAAGCCTGCGCCACCGGGCCGATGTTGCCATCCGGCGTGCTGTCGAATGTCGAACAATACTTGAAGAAAAACTGCATGCAGCCCTGGTCTCTCAGCCAATGCAACGCGTTCAAAGAGAGGCGAACGGCCTCCTCGACTGGGACCGAGCGCGACTTCAGCGCGACAACTCCGGCCTCGACCTCTGGCGCTGCGGCCTTGTCGGGCACGCCGGTATATTGGGTCACACGCATGCCGTTCTTCGACAATGTATTCGCCAGATCACTGGAGCCGGTGAAATCGTCTCCAATACACCCCAGAAGCATTGGTTACCCCTTTATATTCAATGGGTTGAACGGCTGCGTTGGACCAATGTCCAAGCGCCACACAAAGCCTGAAGAACCAACGGGTTCAAACAATTGGGCAACCATTGGATCGTGACCCGGAATAACCCGCGCATCGGATCCACCCAGCGCGCGGATCGTTTTGAAGCCTTGCATCATATTCTCGAGGTTCTCGACAATCGGGAACGGCTTTCCGGAGATAAAGTTTTCGTAGTAATGCGCCGCGTCTGAAGCCAGGCACAGTGGCCCATGGGCTGTGTCGACCTCCACGACTTGTAACCCGCGAGAATGGCCCCCCACGCAATGTACCCGCACACCGGGCGCGATCTGACCGGAGCCGTCATGAAAGACCACGCGTCCGGAATACACATGGCGGACCATGTCACACACGTGATTGGCAGTGTACGGCATCTGCAGGACCGGATGGCACATGCAGGGCCCTGTGGCATACGCCATCTCAGCCGCCTGAACATGGAACGTGGCATTTGGATAGCGATCAAGGCCTCCAGCATGGTCATAGTGAAGATGCGTAATAATCACCGTCTCGATGGTTTCTGCCGCGACATCCATCGCCGCCAGCGCCTGGGCGGGATCGCGTAAAATCGGACGATCTCGCTGCGCCGCTTCGCTCGCATCGTAGCCAGTATCGACCAGAATAGTTCGGCCCTCAGATCGCAGGAGCCAAACGAAATAATCCATCCCATGCGGAGCTGACCGGTGGTCGTCAAAAATGAAACTGTCTGCGCGCACCCGCTGGTTTCGATCCGCATATTTGAGGGCGTAAACCTCCCAATGGGTACTCATCTTTTGCCATCCCGATTTCTATTCTTATTTAAATTCTGTGGGTTACAGGGACAACCCGCGCAGATCCACGTTTTATGTTTACAAGATGCAGCTCTTGCTTCAAATAATGTATACATAAATATCGACGCTGTGAAAGCACTTCTGTGCAGTCCAGTCGGAAGGAACAGAAAGGGACGGACCTGATGAGTTTGCCAGTGCGCATCGCTCTCATTCGAGGCGACGGCATCGGGGTTGATGTCTCTGAAGCAGCGATGGCCGTGGTTCAAGCAGCCTGCGCAAAAACCGGCGGCTGCCAAATAAAAACCGAAGAGATAAATGCCGGTGCCGCCTATTTTGCCGAAACCGGTCGGGATATCGAGCAAAATGGCGAGGCCAGGGCCAGCGATGCGGATGCAATTTTTCTAGGTGCGATCGGGCTTCCATCAATTCGCCATGCGGACGGCACCGAAATTTCGCCGCACTTGCGTCTGCGTGATATGTTTGGCCTCTACGCTGGGGTGCGTCCGGTAAAAGCTTATCCAAACGCGCCGCAGCGGCTTGCCGATCCGAGAGCAGCTCAAATCGACATGGTGATTTTAAGGGAATCGACCGAAGGGTTGTTTTATTCCGCCGCAGTTCACAATCGCTCCGAAGTTGTTAGCGATACGGAAGTGCGCGACAGCATGTCGATCACGCGCGAAACTACCGAAAAACTGCACCATTTCGGTTTTAAACTCGCCCAACGCAGACGTAGCCGAGGCAAGCCCGGCCGATTGACCTGTGTGGACAAAGCCAACGTGTTCCGGTCGATGGCTTTCTTTCGAAAGATCTATGACGAAGTGGCACCGGCCTATCCTGACGTGGAAACCGGCTACAATTATGTCGATGCGCAAGCGCTAGAGCTTGTCCGACGCCCCTGGGAATTTGACGTCATGGTGATGGAGAACATGTTTGGCGACATTCTATCCGACCTCGCCGGAGGGCTCGTTGGCGGCATGGGCATGGCTGCTTGCGCAGAGATCGGTGACGAGAACGGGCTGTTCCAACCCGCCCATGGCAGCGCCCCCGACATTATGGGGCAAGACAAGGCCAACCCACTGGCCGCGATCTTGAGCGGCGCGCTGATGTTGGACTATCTGTCTGAAATAACTGGAACACTCTCTTACGCATCAGCCAGCGAGAGGATCAACCAGGCCGTGGAAAACGGCTTTTCAAACAGTGCTTTACGCCCGATGGAGTTCGGCGGCGATATGGGGACGATTGCCGTAACCCGCGGTGTTCTGGACGAGTTGGAAAGGCTGTAGCCATGACCAAACTACGTGTCGGCGTGATCGGTCTGGGATATTTCAGCCAGTTTCACCTTGCCGCCTGGCACGCGCTGCCCGAGACCGCATTGGTCGCGGCTTGCGACATGTCGCCTGAGCGACGCGCTGATGTCGCCACGCGCTATGACATCGACGTTTTTGCGGACGCTGAGCAGATGCTTGCATCGGGACCCTTCGACATCATCGATATCGTCACACCGCCGCCCAGCCACAGCGTGCTTATTCGGGCGTCAATGGCACCCGAACGCGTGGTGATCTGTCAAAAGCCATTTTGCGTCGATTTGTCCGAAGCCGAAAGAATGACCGATGAGGCCGAGGCCGCCAGATGTCCCGTCGTCATCCATGAAAACTTCCGGTTTCAGCCCTGGTATCGCGCCGCAAAGGGTTTTCTGGCGCAAAACGACATTGGCCAGATTTATAACGCGCGTTTCGCCTTGCGCCCCGGGGACGGGAGAGGCCCGGACGCCTATCTGTCCCGACAGCCATCGTTTCAGTCGATGGAGCGGTTTCTTATCCACGAGACGGCGGTGCATTTCATTGACCTGTTTCGATATTTCCTGGGTCCCGTCACTGAAGTCTACGCCGATCTGCGACAGCTTAACCCGGCCATTGCCGGCGAGGATGCTGGCGTGATGATGCTATCGCATCGCTCTGGTGCCCAAAGTATATTTGACGGCAATCGCTTGTCGGATCATGAAACAGACGCCCCGCGCCGCACCATGGGCGAGTTTGAGCTGGAGGGCGAGGCAGGCGCGCTCAGACTGGACGGGTATGGAACACTTCGTTTTCGCGGCTTTGGTGCAGAAACCTGGCAACCCATTGAAATCAAAGAGCCCGTTGATCCTGACCAGTTTGGCGGTGGCTGCGTCGCGGCGCTCTGTCGCCACGTGGCGCAAGCGAAAATCGCGGGCACTGCCTTTGAGAACACGGCGCGAGACTACCTCGAGGTTTTGCGCATTGAAGATGCGGCCTACCTGTCAGACCATGAAGCCCGCCGCGTATCGCTTATCCCGTGAGGTCCCCGAATGTATGTTGTCACCGTAACGTTCCAGATCCAGCCCGAGAACCTGGACACTTTCCTGCCCCTCATGGATGCCCAGGCAAAAAACTCCCTGGCCCTCGAAGAGGGCTGTTTACAGTTCCAGGTTTGCCAATCCGATGACCCTGGGGAGATCTTTCTCTATGAACTCTATACCTCGCCAGCGGCGTTCGAGCTGCATCTGAATTCCGACCATTTCAAATCATTTGACGCGGAGGTTTCGGACATGGTGACCTATAAGAACGTTGCAACCTACACATTACGTTAACCCTTGCTATAGTCTTCGGCCGCTTAGATGCTCATTGTTTTTTAACGTTCTGTTATTCATGATGTTTCGAGATGTAGCGTCGGACAAAACTGAAACGGGGCCCCGAATGATGAGAACAGCAGTCCTGCTTGCCTGTTTGGCCATGACACCACCCGGGCACGCAAGCACCGCAAATCAGATCGAACGCGCCTGCTTGAAATCCGAACGCGATGTTGCCTCACGACGTCTCTGCGGCTGCATTCAGACGGTCGCAAACCAGTTTCTGGCTCCGCGCGATCAACGCCTGGCCGCAAGTTTCTTCAGCGACCCGCATATGGCGCAGGAAATCCGCCAGTCCGATCGCCGTTCGCATGAAGTTTTCTGGGAGCGCTACAAGAAATTCGGAGAAACCGCTGCAGATTACTGCGGTACCTTGACAAATTGAGACACCAGCCGGGGCATCCCCTCTTCTAGAATGTCGATCACCGGATTGAACTTGCCGGTGTAGTAGGGATCGGGAACGTCCTTGTTCGAAGAGTCCTCGACCATTTCGGAAAACAATATCAGCGATGCGCGGGTTTCTGGCGGGCGCATATCTTCAAGCTCGGCCAGAACGCTTTGATCAAGCGCGACGATCAAATCAAACTTCGAAAAATCATCTCGCGAGACACGACGTGCGGTTTGCCCCAGCAGTGAAAAACCGCGTGTTCGCGCAGCTAGACTTGCACGCTGATCGGGCGGATTGCCACTGTGCCAAGCCTCAACACCGGCGCTATCAACTTCGATGTCGAGCCCGGCGTCTTCGACACAAGACCGGCAAACGGCCTCCGCGATAGGCGACCGACAAATGTTGCCGAGACAAACAAAAAGTATCCGCCGCTTCAAGCCGGCCCTCCCAAAATTCGGGGCAGATTACCTTTACGTCACCTTCAATCAACTTATTTTTTTTGTTTGCAAAGAAAGCCGGCCAAAAAATGCCGAAGTTTGACCTAGTCGCGTCACCACTACGTCGCAAAAACGCCGTCAAGAGACTTGAACCCTTTGATCTCGAGTGGGTTTCCGCTTGGGTCTTCAAAGAACATCGTCCATTGCTCCCCTGGGTCGCCTTCAAACCGAACCGATGGCGGAATGATCCAGTCAATCTCAGAACGCTGAAGTCGGTCAGCCAATATACGCCATACGTCATAAGCCATCACCAGGCCCAAATGCGGCATCGGCACAAGGTGGTCGCCGACCTTCCCGGTCCGCGTCGTTTGAAACGGCTGGCCCAGATGCAACGAAATCTGATGACCGAAGAAATCAAAATCAACCCAACTCTCGGTCGAACGCCCCTCGGTACATCCCAGGATATCACCATAGAAATGGCGCGCCGCATCGAGATCGGTCACATGGTAAGCGATATGAAACGGTGTCAGCATGGCCGCATGTTTGGCGAAATTCGCAGCGGACACAAGCTTTGCCATGTTGCGATTGAAAACGGCCATTGAGGACCAGCTGACTTGGCCTTAACTTGCCGCCAAATTATTTGAAAGGGATACCCCAATGTCTGACACCGAAAGCTACGGCTTCGATACGCTCCAGATCCATGCAGGCGCCCGTCCGGATCCAGCGACAGGCGCACGTCAAACACCAATTTACCAATCTACAGCCTATGTGTTCCGTGATGCAGAGCACGCCGCAGCTTTGTTCAATCTGCAGGAGGTTGGGTATATCTATTCCCGCCTGACGAACCCCACTGTCGCAGTTCTGCAAGAGCGTATCGCGACGCTCGAAGGGGGTGTCGGGGCTGTATGCTGTTCCTCCGGACATGCGGCTCAGATCATGGCATTGTTTCCGCTGATGAGCCCGGGATGCAATGTCGTTGTCTCGACGCGCCTTTACGGCGGCACCGTCACGCAGTTCAGTCAGACGATCAAGCGCTTCGGCTGGGAGGCTAAATTCGTCGACATGGACGACCATGATGCCGTCAAGGCCGCCATCGATGAGAAAACCCGCGCGGTTTTCGGTGAAGCGATCGCCAATCCCGGCGGATATATCATGGACGTGCACGCGATCGCCAAAATCGCCGACGCCGCCGGGCTACCGCTGATCATCGACAACACCTCGGCCACACCTTACCTGTGCCGCCCGATTGAGCTGGGAGCCACGCTTGTGGTCCATTCGACCACCAAATACCTGACTGGAAACGGTACGGTGACCGGCGGTTGCGTCGTCGATTCCGGCAAGTTTGACTGGTCCGCTTCCGACAAGTTTCCGTCCATGTCTGAGCCAGAGCCGGCCTATCACGGCTTGAAGTTCGCCGAGACGTTCGGCCCGCTCGCCTTTACTTTTCACGGCATTGCCATCGGCCTGCGCGATCTTGGAATGACAATGAACCCGCAAGCGGCCCATTACACGTTGATGGGTATTGAGACACTCAGCCTGCGGATGGAGCGTCATGTCGAGAATGCAGAAAAGATTGCAAACTGGCTCGAAAAAGATGACCGCGTGGACTTCGTAACCTATGCCGGGCTGAAGTCTTCGCCGTATTTCAAACGCATCAAATCAGTCTGCCCAAAAGGGGCCGGTGCGTTGTTCACATTTGCAGTCAAGGGCGGCTATGACGCCTGCGTAACGCTTGTCGACAGCCTGGAGATTTTCAGCCACGTGGCAAACCTTGGCGATACGCGTTCGCTCATCATCCACTCGGCCTCGACCACTCACCGCCAGCTGACGGTTGAGCAACAAGAGGCCGCAGGCGCGGCCCCGAATGTTGTGCGGGTCTCGATCGGCACAGAGGATGCTGACGATTTGATCGCGGATCTGGATCAAGCGCTGTCAAAGGCCGTGCATAAATAGGCCTGCCGAGGTGCCGGGCTCATTCGGCGATGGAAAAGACAACTGAAACGCGGGACGTGAGGCTCAACTCGCCCTCCGCTATCGGCACTGCGCTTTCCATCGCCATCCGCGCATCGGCCAGGGGTACAGGCCGATTGCGACCAGCCGTTTCGCTGATGGATTGCACGTCGCCCAGCGTGACCCCCGCCGCTTGCGCAAGCATTTCCGCCTTTCGCCGAGCATCGCCGACAGCTGCTATGCGCGCGGCGTCCTCAAGTGCCTGCGGCTCTGCGAACCCAAAGCTTAAACCATTGAAATTATTGGCACCAGACTGAACAACTGCATCCAGTACGACACCCAGATTTTCCAGATCGCGTACGATAACCGTCACCATATTTGACGCCGTATAGCCAGAGATTACATTGAACTCACGCCCGTTCTGCTTGCGGGTGCTCCATTGCGGGTTCAGGCTTAGACGACTGGTCTGTATGTCCCGCGATTCGATGCTCATTGCCTCCAATCCGTCGAAGACGTCCCGGGTTGCACTGGAGACAGCGCGCAGGGCCTCTGCCGCCAGCTTGGCCTCTTGGGTGACACCCAGAGTGACCGTCGCCAGATCCGGTGCGGCCGCGACCTGGCCTTCTCCTACTACCGAGATCAAGCGATCTTGTTGAGCCATCAAAGGGGCTGCCCAAAGCGCCATAACACCGGCCGCGATAACTGCCTTTAGTGCCTGCATGACAAAATTCCTCCTGGTTCCGGGATCCATCTTGTTCACCATGATGTCATGGGGAAAATTGTTAACGTCTTCTTCTTTATAAGGGTACGGTTTTGAGGTATGACAAGCAAAAGTGGGCAGATCGTCGGGACATCTGGGGGACCGGCTGATCGAGATTTCAAAATACGGGCTGGCCGATCTGGGATGACACCGAATTTTGCTTTGGATCTATCGGAGGATGGGATCGTCCTTTTGCATCGGCCGACGCCGACGCATGACTGGCTCAGTGTAGCCACGATTTCACTCGACGGCCCCAATCTGGCAGGCGAGCTTGCCGGGCTGCGCCAGATCGCGACGGATCTGGAAGGCGAAGACTTCGCGACCGAGGTCATATTGCCGCCGTCGCAGCTGCTTTATGCGAAATTGAAGGTGCAGGACGACCCGATCCAGGAGGTTCCACGCGCGCTTGAAGAGCTGACGCCTTATTCGCGTGAGGAGTTGCGCTTTGATATCGACGGGACAGGGCCGGATGTCAAAGTCGTGGCGGTTGCAAGCGATACGCTGCGCGAGGCTGAGGAGTTTCTTGGTCCTTACGCGTTGAATCTGACCCGGTTTACGGCACGACCCGAGGCTCGCGCGTTTTCGCGCGACCCCGATTTGGGTCCAATTTCCAGCACCAAAGTCACAAATATGAAAGCATCTGCGGCCTCCGACAAAGCGCTGCAAACCACAGCAGCCCCACAAGATCTGTCCGAGGAGGCTCTACCGGCCAAAGATACCCTTCCGGAGGTCCAAACAGCCGCTGAGGACGAAACGATGCTGGTGGAGCCGTCCACCGGCGAACCGGTCTCTGTGGACGTGGCTGAGCGCACAGCAGCACCGGTCGCACGAAAACCTGCTCCGCCGCTGACGGCCGATGGTTCGCCCGAGGCGTTTTCAAGCAGAAGAAGCGGGTCACCGGACGAGGCTTTGGAAAAGGTGGGCGACGTTGTCTCTCGTCAGTCAAACCGGATCGCGATCCCGAAGCCCAAGGGGCCAAAGCCGCCGCGGATCACACCAGCCCCAGTCGCCAAAACGCCCGCGATGCGCGCCAGCTCGGTCCCACCTCCGCCACCAATGTCTACGCCGCGGCCGGGAATCACGCCAGATGCCGACACCCAGGCCAGCCGGAAATCCAGGTTGGCTGAGCCGATTAGCGGCTTGTTTCCAGAAGATAAACCCCGCGCACCGATACTGTTCCGCCTGGCTGCTGCCGCCGTCCTGTTCGTGGCGGCCGGTGGTTTGACTGCATATACCAGCGGATGGCTGGGCGATTTAACGACCAACGATCAAGCAGAACCCGCGACGTTGGAGCAAGCCTTGTCCACCGCGCCGCAGATCGTCGACACACTTACGGCACCAAGCGATGACAGCGCGTTGCTCGCGCCTGAAGCCGAAATAGCCGCCGATCTGGCCGACAATTCGGTCGAGCCATTGGAACTGGAGGCAAGTTTCACCCCGTCTGAGGACGGATTGGCTCCGGATCCAGTACAACCTTTGACGCAGCAAGAGGCGCAAGAGGCTTATCTGGCGACCGGTATCTGGCAACGCGCCCCCGAGATCGGTTTGGGACTGCGGCCCGAAACGCTCGATGATCTCTATGTGGCCTCACTCGACCCGGAATTGGCTTTTGAAGACGCCCCTGCCCTATCACCCCGCGATAGCGCACTGGTTCCATTGGAGAAATCGCCTCTGCCGCCGCCCCCAGCGCAGACGCGCTTCACCTTGGGTCCCCGCGGTTTGGTGCTGCCAACACCGGACGGGGCGCTGAATGCAGACGGTATCCGCGTGATCCTGGGGCAACCGCCGACGGCAGCTGAACCACGCCCACGTGGTGCCGAAGAAGAGGCCGCTACGCCCGAATTGGACACCAGGCTTGCGGCAATCAGGCCCGAACCACGACCGGCAGATTTGGCAGAAACCCGCGAGCGGACGCAGTTTGGCGGTCTGAGCCGCGCTGAATTGGCCGGATTGCGCCCGCAAATCCGCCCGGAATCCGCGCAAGCCCGCGCCGATGCGATTGCAGAAGCACTGGCGGAAGCCAATGAGCCCAATGCCGCAAACCAGGCCACTGAATTTGCGGTTGCAAGCTCGCTTTTGCCGGCCACACGCCCGCGCAATTTTGAAAGCGTGGTGAGCCGAGCGGTGCGCAATAGCCTGGAAGAAAGCCCGCCGCGCAGCGGCAACCCGGCGGCTGCAGCCGCCTCCACCGCGGCACTTGGCCGGGCGAGCGGCCCGGCAGTCGTGCGCTCGAGCCGGGCAGCGCCAACTGCGCCAACCCGCGCCTCTGTCGCCCGCGCCGCGACCGAAAACAACGCAATCGCACTGGGTCGTGTGGCTTTGGTCGGCGTCTTTGGAACCGCATCCAACCGGCGCGCTTTGGTCCGGATGCCAAATGGGCGCTTCCGTAAAGTATCGGTCGGAGACCGGGTGGATGGCGGTCGGGTCGCGGCCATTGGCGATGGTCAGCTGCGCTACACCAAAGGCGGTCGAACCCTGACGCTGGAAATGCCGTCCGGCTGAGGCCGCTAGACCGCCCCTTCAGAGCTGAGAGGCAACCCGGCGCACCGTACTTATGCGCTGCGCGTTTGGTGGATGGGTCCCCAGAAAGCGATCGCCGGGATCGGGGATTCGCGTGAAGAACGCGGCGCCGCGCACAGGGTCAAAGCCTGCGCGAGCGGCGATTACCGTGCCCAGAGCATCGGCTTCGAGTTCATTGTCCTTGGAATAGACCCGCGCGCCCACGGAGCCACCGATTTGCCGCCCGACGCTGGGATCGAGACCTAGCACAGCCGCTCCCAAGCCGCCGATCAGCGCACCACCGACAGCAGATTGTTGCTGACGTTGGAGATGTCTTTCAATGTGATGTGCCGTTTCGTGTCCCATCACAAATGCGATTTCATCGACGTTTCTTGCGGTTCTGAGCAAGGACACCGTGAACCCCACGACCGGGCGTCCGCTTCGCTCCAGTGTTTGGAACGCATTGGGGGGTTTGCGTGGGTCCGTATCAAAGACGATCTTAAAATCGCAGTTCAAATCGGGCGAGCGACGACGGCACTCGCGCTCGGCGACAGGTTCAACGGTGCGGATTACATTTTGAATGCTGGCCGTAGTCAGCCTTGCAGTGCTGCTCTGTGCGGCATTGGAATGCGGTGTCGTGTCCGGTACCGACGGGGCTGGGGGAGTTTCGGTTACAACGCACCCTGCCAGATACGCCGCGCAAGACAGGCTTAATACTGCTCTCATCCGATGACATCCCTTCGGCTCATGTCTGAATACAACTTAGGTCAGAGCTTATGGACATCCAAGATCGGAACAGCTTATGCGCGTCAAAAGGCCGATCTGTCGCGCAAAACGCGCCCCAGGGATGGCCCTATCCGCGAGACGCCGCCCGACGTATGACCGAGAAACGTTCCCGTTTGTTGGGTCCCAGGCCATTTTTGTAAACACCAGCGGCTTCTGGCAGCCGGCCAATCAGGTTCATACCCGCCACCGGATCGAATCCAGCTTGGCCGAGCAAGCCGGTGGCATGAGCATCGGCTTGCAACTCGTTACGCTTGAAGCTTTGCTGAATATAAGTCACCGCTCCGAGCGCTGCGCCTTCAGCTTGTGCCTGTTCTTCGTTGCCGCCGATCTCGGCGGCTTTCAAGCCGCCGACAAAGCCACCCAACAGAGCCGCTTGTCGAAGCTCGGCCAAGTGGCCGATATTGCGGTGTGATGCGGCATGGGCAATGTTAAACGCCAATTCGTCTTCGCTGCGCGAATATGCCAAAAGCGAGGCCGGAACCGTGAGCGTTGCACGCCCATTTTCAGCCAGTCTGACCCCAGTGTCCGGCAGCAGCTTGCGATCATTCGAAATCTGCATCCTGAAGTCGCAATTGCCGGTTCGAATTCGGGCTTTGCAATCGGCTTCTAGCACCGGTTCAAGACGGGCAAAGACGCTTAGCGCCTCTTCGCGTGTCAGCGGCTCTGTACGCTCAGGCTCCTGCGGGACTTCCGTACAGGCCGAAAGCATCGCGCCTGTCACCAGTGCTCCTATTGCCAATCGCATCGAATACTCCAAAACAATCCGTTCGCGCCAACTGTTACAGGTATAACAAATTAAATCTGGTAAAACTTGGGCAGAGTTCCGGCCTGCGATGTTGTGACGCCATCAAGACACGCCCTCCTTTGCCAATTGCGCTTGCCCGGTATCCCTGATTTTCTACGCATGGATCAGTTGGGAGTTTTGGCGGTGTTTACGATCGAACATGAATTCGACGCGACAGTCGTGACATTGATCGATGAAGGCGGGCCGCATCTGATTTCCGATGTGACCGTCAATGCCTTCGAAGACTGCGTCACGATCGAACAAGAGGACGTGGTCACAGACCGGCTTCAGCGTGTCACTTTTTCGATGACGCAACTGCGTGATCTTGCGGCAGCGCTCGATCTGCCCGAGGGCAGCTACCGGCTGAAGCGCGCAAAATGAAATCCAAGATGCATCAGACCGGGTTCTTTTGGGATGAACAGTGTTTTTGGCATTCCGGCGGCAACTACGCGTTGACCTTGCCCGTCGGTGGATTGGTGCAACCCGCAACAGCCGGTGGCTTTCCCGACAGTCCGGAAACCAAGCGGCGTCTGAAGAACCTGATGGATGTCACCGGCCTCAGCCAGGAACTGGCTCTCTTTGGAGCAGAGCCCGCAAGCTGGGATGATCTGGCCCGGGTGCATCCGGAGAGTTATCTGAACAGCTTCAAAAAACTCTCCGATGACGGGGGCGGAGAGATCGGCCCAAGAGCACCATTTTCGCAAGGCGGATTCGAGATTGCGGCCCTGTCTGCGGGTCTTGCGAAAACCGCGATCTTCTCGGTCCTGCAGGCCGATATTCGCAATGCCTATGCGCTCTGCAGACCGCCAGGGCATCACTGTTTGCCCGATATGCCCAACGGATTTTGCCTTCTAGCCAATATTTCCATCGCTGTCGAAGCCGCTTTGGTCAACGCGCTGACCGACCGGGTGGCGATCGTTGATTGGGACGTTCATCATGGCAATGGCTCAGAAGCTATTTTTTATGATCGCGACGATGTGTTGACCATTTCTTTGCATCAGGACCGCAACTATCCCATGGATACAGGCGCTTTTGAGGACCGCGGCGTCGGCGCAGGTCTTGGCTGCAATCTCAACATTCCGTTGCCGCCCGGTGGTGGCCACAAACTGTATATCGAGGCGATGGAGCGTCTTGTGCAACCTGCGCTGGAGCAGTTTCGCCCCGACATCATCATCGTTGCGTGCGGGTTTGATGCAAGTGCCGTGGACCCTCTGGGTCGGATGATGGCGACCGCAGAAACCTTTAAGATCATGACGCATATGATGATGGAGACAGCCGCTGATCTGTGCGATGACCGGTTGGTTCTTGTCCATGAGGGTGGGTACAATGAAACCTACGTGCCGTTTTGTGGCCACGCGACACTGGAGGCCCTGTCAGGCAGCGCCGTTCAGGCCCCAGATCCGCTAGCCCAGACGCTGGAGGCCAGGCAACCCTCAGGTCAGCTGGTCGATATGCACAGCAACCTGATCGACGAAATGGTGGCTCAGCTGGATCTATAGCAGCGACCGGCACTGGCCTGAATGCGCGTTGACACTGGCATCCCCAAGGGCCAAACCTTTGGCAATCGGATTACGAGGGACCTCATGAAAAAAATCTTTCCAGATGCCGCTTCAGCCTTGGATGGGCTTTTGAAGGACGGCATGTTCATCGCAGCGGGCGGATTCGGCCTGTGTGGTATCCCTGAGATTTTGCTGCAAGCCATCAAGGATGCGGGAACCAAGGATCTCACATTTGCGTCGAACAATGCCGGCGTCGATGACTTTGGGATCGGCATCCTTCTGCAGACAAGGCAGGTCCGCAAAATGATCTCGTCCTATGTTGGCGAGAATGCCGAGTTTATGCGTCAGTATCTGTCCGGTGAGTTGGAATTGGAGTTCAACCCGCAAGGCACTCTGGCAGAGCGGATGCGCTCGGCGGGCTGCGGGATCCCCGGCTTTTACACCAAGACCGGCGTTGGCACTGTCATCGCGGAGGGCAAAGAGCATAAGACCTTCCCGACCGGGCCAGACGGGGCGGATGAAACCTACATCCTGGAATCAGGGCTTTTTGCCGATCTGTCGATCGTGAAGGCCTGGAAGGCGGATGACACGGGAAACCTCGTCTTCCGAAAGACGGCGCGAAATTTCAATCCACCCGCCGCCATGTGCGGGAAAGTCTGCGTTGCTGAAGTCGAAGAGATTGTACCGCGCGGCTCACTTGATCCTGATATGATCCATCTGCCCGGCATCTATGTTCACCGGATCATCCAAGGAGATCATGAAAAGCGGATCGAACAACGCACTGTGCGCCAGAAGGAGGACAGCTAATGCCTTGGGACAGAAATCAGATGGCAGCCCGCGCCGCCGATGAACTTGAAGACGGCATGTATGTCAATCTTGGGATTGGGATCCCGACACTTGTGGCCAACTATGTGGGCGACAAGGACATCACGCTACAATCCGAGAACGGCATGTTGGGCATGGGACCGTTTCCCTTTGAGGGCGAGGAGGATCCCGATCTCATCAATGCCGGCAAACAAACGATCACCGAGCTGTCTCGCACGGCGTATTTCGACAGTGCCCAAAGCTTTGGAATGATCCGTGGTGGCAAAATCGCGGCCGCAATTCTTGGCGCGATGGAAGTGGCCGAGAACGGAGATCTGGCGAATTGGATGATCCCTGGCAAACTGGTCAAGGGCATGGGCGGTGCCATGGATCTTGTGGCCGGTGTTGGTCGGGTGATCGTTGTGATGGATCACACCTCTAAACACGGCGATAGCAAACTTCTCAAAGCCTGCACCTTGCCGCTGACTGGCAAGGGTGTGGTGGATCGCATCATCACAAATCTGGGCGTTCTGGATGTGGTTGAGGGAGGCCTCAAAATCGTCGAATGCGCCGACGGCGTGAGCGACGAAGAACTGCGCGCCGCCACAGAGGCCACGATCGTTTAGACAAACGGGTCTATCCTAAAGCGAAGTGTGCGGGCCGTGTCACACGGCCCGTTTTGCTATCTAAGCGCCAGAATCAAAACGAAAATACTGACCACAATCAGTGTGATACCCGTCAGCTCTTTGGTGCCGCTGCGCTCCTTGAAAATGAAGTAGGAGCCAAGAAACGTAAAAACCAGCTCGATCTGGCCCAGCGCTTTCACATAGGCCGCATTTTGCAGCGAGAAGGCCAGAAACCACCCGTAGGACCCCACCATTGAGGTCAGGCCGACGAGGGAAGACACCCTCCAAGACTGTGCCACGCGCTGAAGCTCACCTGGCTCTCGCAGCGCAAGATAGGCCATCATGGCCGCGGTCTGCATGGCGGTCACGATTGCCAGGGTCACACCCGCTCGCAGCAGGACGTCATCGGTTGCAAGCTCCAACGCCGCGCCGCGATATCCAATCGCGGAAATTCCAAACAAAAACCCAGAGGACAGGCCAAGACCGGCGGCTTTGTTGAACAGGCTGCCGCCAGACGGTGGATCTGACAAGAGCACAACGCCGACGAAACCAATCGCGATAGCCAGGATCGCCACGGACCCCAACCCTTCGCCAAGGATAACGAGGCCCAATAGAGCGGTCTGCACAACTTCAGTTTTCTTAAAGACGATCCCGACCGAGAAATTACGCTCGGCAAATAGCGCCACAACACACGCTGTCGCCAAAATCTGTCCCGCGCCGCCGCTGATCGCAAACATGAAGAATGACGCGGATAGGGTCGGCCAACCCTGCCCGGTCGCCGCCATATAGATCAGCACGATCACCATCACCAAAGGTGCCGAAAAGACGAAGCGCGCGAATGTTGCACCGCCTGTCGAGAGCTGCGTGGATTTGAGATGCTTTTGCAGCATGAACCGCAGATTTTGCGCGAATGCTGCAAGGATGGTGACAGGGATCCAAAGGCTCATGCCGTCTGATGGCATGCGCGATCAGTGATCACCAGTGATTATCCCTCACGCTGAGCGAAAGGATGAACCACCGGATCTTTTTTACGCCACAGGAAATGCCGGAAAATCTGAGCATAAGACGCGAAGTAGTAGCCCTCATTGCAGGACAGATACCGTTCCCGCTGGTTTCGGAACAATCTGGGCAAGTTGTACCAGGCCACACGCGGGTGCATATGGTGCACGACATGGTAATTGTTGTTGAGAAAGAGCAATGCGAAAGGCCCGCGATCCTCGATAATTACCGTGCGCCCCCTGACCTTTTCATGGGCCTTGTGTTCGGCATAGGTCCTGATCTTCAGAAGCGCGACACCCAAGTAGACGGCCAGGCCATAAGCCCAAAAGCTCATGCTCGAGATCCAGATCAACAGCCCGACTATTGCAACCGATGGGATATGCCAAAGCCATCCCCACAGAACCGCGCGATCGCCGGCCCGAATTGCCTTCAGATCGCTGGTCACAAACATATACTGGGCGATCCAGGGGCCCAGCACCATCCGCCCAAACAATGTCCGGTTGGCCTCAAAAATACTGCGGCGAATTATACAGAGCCGGTCCCAGCTCGCCGGTCCGAGATAGTTGGTTTCCGGGTCGTCGTAAGGATCGGTGAGATCGGCGTCGTGGTGGTGCGCCAGATGCGTGTCGCGAAAGCGTTGAAAGGGAATGACCACGATCAGCGAGGGGAACACCAATGCATCATTGAGCCGTTGATTTGCAAACGGATGTCCATGCAAAATCTCATGCTGAAGGGAGCTGTGTAATGCTATCGCAAAGCCCGCCAGCACAATGGCAAAACCTGTGCTGATCGGTGCCACGACAAACAATGCAACGGCCCAGACCGCGTAGCACAGGACCAAAACGACCAGCGTCGGCCATTCGACTTGCGTCGCGCGCGCTCTGCTATCCGAGTTTCGCATCCCGACAGATTAGCCGAGAAACTGCCAAAGAACCTATTGAAAACGAACGGCAACGCCGCTTTCGGACAGTTTGACGCATTTTGTTACGGTTTCGGGTCCGGATTCTCGGTATGTCCGTCCACCGCGATGACTTGGCCCGACACCAGTCGCGCCCCGTCTGAGGACAGAAAAACCGCCATATTGGCGATATCGCGCGCTTCGACAAAGCTGCGCATGGACGTTCCGGACGCATAGCCTTTATAGACCTCATCTCGGGTCATGCCCTTCGCCGCAGCCTCACGAATAAGAACCCCTTCCATGCGTGGACCTTCGACGGCACCTGGGCAAATGGCGTTTACCCGAATGCCGAACGGGCCAAGCTCCATGGCAAGCGTCTTCATCAGTCCGATCACACCCCATTTCGCCGCAGCATAGGGTGCACGATTGGGATAGCCGTAAAGACCGGCGGTCGACGAGGTAAATGTGATGGACCCAGCCTGCGCGGACTTCATCAGTGGCGCGGCATGTTTTGCAGCAAGAAATGCCGAGGCCAGGTTTACGGAGACACAGGCATTCCACGCCTCAAGATCGACATCCTCAATCGCAGCCGTTGGTCCGGCAATCCCGGCATTTGCGCACAGGACGTCCAAGCCGCCTGCCTGTCCAATACGGTCCACTAACTCGGCCATGGCGGCCTCGTCCGACGCGTCGGCTTGGGTTACGTGCCACGACTTGGGCAACTCGGACACGGCTTCCGGGTCGATGTCGCTTACCCAAATCTCTGCCCCTGCATCGGCAAAAGCCTGCGCCATGGCGCGGCCGATCCCGCTTGCCCCAGCTGTAATAAGAACCCTCATCGGACACCGATCGCAGCGCCTGCACCGACGGGCCGGTCAAGAGCTGCATGAGCATTGGCAATTCTGCTCAGAGCAGTGGCGACAGCTTCTGAGGGTGGACTGGCACGGCGCGTCTCGAGGCTCACATGGATCAGCATATGCTCACCCGTCGCGATCAACCTATCCCCGTCATACATCTCGTGAAACAGGTGCATTTTCTTGCCCTCGCCCAGCAAACAGGTGGTCAGAATTCGGATTTCTGCGCCCGCGTGCACCTCATCAAGATGGCGAATGTGGGTTTCCGCGGTAAAGTAGCTGCCACCCGATACAATATAGTCGGCATCGCATCCTATGACTTCCATGAACACGTCGGTCGCATCACCAAAGGCCTGCAGGTATCTGGCCTCATTCATGTGACCGTTATAGTCCGTCCAGTCCAGCGGCACGGCCCGTCGGATTGTCTCGATCGGTCCTTCGGACGGCTCCGGAAGCTTTTTGCGAGCACTGTCTGCCGTGTTCAAAAGAGCGCCTGCGCCATAATTTTGCGTTTTGAGCGCCCGCATCATGGCGACGAGATTGTTGTCCCGAATGCGCTCCAGATCGCGGATGGAATGGGCACCAGACTGGGCGTCCGATTGTTGCGCAATGGTTTGCACGAGCTCATCGGTTAACTCCGGCACATCCATCAATTTGGTCCAGGGCCAGGCCAGACACGGCCCGAATTGCTCGATAAAATGCGCCATGCCCGCCTCACCGCCTGCGATGCGGTAGGTTTCGAACAATCCCATTTGTGCCCAGCGCAAGCCGAAGCCATATCGGATCGCATCATCGATTTCTTCGGTCGTCGCCACGCCATCTTTGATTAACCAAAGCGCCTCGCGCCATACGGCTTCGAGGAATCGATCAGCGATATGAGCGTCGATCTCCTGGCGAACCTGCAACGGCTGCATCCCAATATCGGTCAGGATCTGCTTGGCGCGATCAACCGTCTCCTGAGATGTCGCGGATGAAGGTACAAGTTCGACGAGGGGCAGCAGATAGACCGGGTTAAACGGATGCGCGACCATGATCTGGCCGGGCCGCGCTGCTCCGTCTTGCAAGTCAGACGGTTTGTAGCCGGAGGTGGAGGATCCTATGAGCGCATCCTCATCACATGCAGCTTGTATGTCTGCGTATATTTTATGTTTCAGATCAATGCGTTCCGGGATGGATTCTTGAATCCAGACGGCCCCAGAGACGGCTGTGGCCACATCTTCGTGAAAGCTTAAACGGCCCGGCTCCGGCATTGCCAGATCGCTAAGTCCTGGCAGGGATCTGCGTGCGTTGGTCAGAACTTCGGTGATTTTGCGCTCGGCCTCCGGATCGGGGTCAAACACCCGCACATCCCAGCCCATCAACAGGAACCTGGCTGCCCATCCGCCGCCGATGACACCCCCGCCGATGATGCATGCTGTCTTGTTCATTGCTCTGTCATCCTCAGTTCACCCAGATCATAGCCGTTGAAATCCAGCACGTCGCGGGCGGCGGCCAATTTGTCAGCGCGCAGCTCAGGCGTGCGCGCCAAGATCCAGCCGGCGCGTCCCGACGGTACACCCACGACAGCTGTCTCGTAGGTTTCATCGGTCCAAAGTACCCAATAGGGCGCTTTCACAAATGGCACAGAGTCAAAAGACACTTGCAGGCGACCGGGCCCTGTCAGCTTGGCGCGGCCGTCAATCTGCTCGAGCGCGCCATCGCGCATACAGGTGTTGCGCACAATTAAATCCCCGCCATCTGCAAGCGTGTAAGTTGCAGTTGTTTTCGTGCAGCCGCGTTGGAACCGCACTGGGAAGCTGGCGATTTCGTACCAGGTGCCTGCGTATTGCGCAGGATCGAACAGAGCTTTGGAGGCGATGGTCACGTCGGGGTCGCGATACCCGGAGCCGCACGCGGCGAGGAACGCCAAAAGCAATAACGCCCTCACACAGGCGCTCGCTTTGTCAAACCAAGCTTCGCCCGCACTGCCTGAGGACCGACGACACTGGCCCCAAGCCGCTCGATGATCTCGACAGCGCGCCCGACCAGCGCCTCGTTGGTTGCTAGGACGCCTCTATCCAGCATGAGATTGTCTTCCAAACCGACCCGGACATTCCCGCCCGCCAGAACAGAAGCTGCCACATAGGGCATTTGATGCCGGCCCAACCCGAAGGCCGAGAAGGTCCAATCCTGCGGCACATTGTTGACCATGGCCATGAACGTGTTGAGATCATTCGGTGCGCCCCAAGGCACACCCATGCACAGCTGGACCAGGGCCGGGCTGTCCAGCACCCCATCTTCAACCAGCTGTTTGGCATACCAAAGATGGCCGGTGTCAAAAGCCTCGATCTCGGGCTTCACGCCAAGATCGGTCATCATCCGTCCCATCGCCGTCAGCATTCCGGGCGTGTTGGTCATGACGTAGTCGGCTTCGGCAAAATTCATCGTGCCACAATCAAGCGTGCAGATTTCCGGCAAACACTCGGCGACATGGGCCACACGTTCTTCGGCCCCGGCCATGTCTGTCCCCTTGGCAACCGGAAGTGGCTTTTCCGCAGAGCCGAAAACGATATCACCGCCCATTCCGGCCGTCAGGTTCAGCACGACATCCGTGTCACTGTCCCGGATCCGGTCGGTCACTTCGCGGAAATATCCCAGATCGCGGCAGGGCACGCCGGTTTCAGGGTCGCGAACATGGCAGTGGACAACCGCGGCCCCAGCCTTCGCGGCAGCGATCGCACTATCGGCAATCTCTTTCGGCGAACGTGGTACATTCGGGCTTCGATCCTGTGTCGAGCCCGACCCTGTGACAGCGCAGGTTATGAACACCTCGCGGTTGAGTGAAAGCGGCATGGTGGTCCCCCCTATTTGCCCAAGGGGAACGCTTTTTTTCTAGTTTGATCAAGAGGAATTCGCCCGCGCTCAAATCTGGCGGATATGGTGCCAAATCAATATGGCATTGGATGCGCTTTATGGGCCGCGTTGATCGCCGACATGACCTCATCAGACAAGGTGAGCTCGGCCGAGCCCAAAGCCACATCCAATTGCTGCAAATTCGTAGCGCCGAAGATGGCAGAACACATAAATGGGCGCGTACGGCACCAGGCCAAAGCCATCTGGCACGGGTCCAAGCCATGTTCGTTTGCAATCGCCATGTAAGCTGAGACGGCTTCCCACACTCGTGGGCCGATTCGACCTCCCAAATTTGCATTCAGACTGCGGCGCGATCCTTCGGGGGTTACATCGCCTGCGTATTTTCCAGACAACAAGCCCGTTGCCAGTGGCGAAAACGCAATCAGTCCAACCTCTTCATTAACGCAAAGCTCGCTCAGATCGGTATCGAACATGCGGCACAGAAGAGAATATTCATTCTGGATGGTCTGGACCCTGGGCAGGCCATGTGTGTCCGACAGCTTTAGAAACTGTGCCGTGCCCCAAGCGCTTTCGTTGGACAGTCCAAAATGGCGAATTTTTTCCTTGATCAACAAGTGTTTGCAGCGTCTCCAGGCACTCCAGCATATTGTCCACGGTCTCGGATTTGTTTTGGGACGAGGGATCATAGGTCCAATTCTGCCGAAACATGTAGGACCCCCGGTTGGGCCAGTGAAACTGGTAGATGTCGATGTAATCGGTCTGCAGCCTTTTTAGCGATGCTTCAGCGGCTTCAAGGATGGTTGCACGGCTGATCGGGGCCCCGTCGCGACAATACCTCATCCCAGCCCCGGACACTTTGGTCGCAAGAATATATTGGTCACGCCGTCCGGATTTTGCGTTCCAGGTTCCGATGATGGCTTCCGTCCGTCCGATGGTCTCGGCCGCGATCGGGTTCACCGGATACATTTCGGCGGTGTCTATAAAGTTTATACCGCGATCCAAAGCCATGTCGATCTGGGCATGACCTTCGGCTTCGGTGTTCTGCGTACCCCAGGTCATGGACCCCAGGCAAAGCTCGCTCACCATGATCTCGGTTGACCCCAATTTTGTCTGTCGCATCGCCTTGCCCTTCCCAGTTCGCGTAAGCTCGGAGCCTAGCGCTGGGTTGCCTGGGAGCAAGGCGAAACTTCAGTGATATTTCAGTATTTTCTGCAGGAACTATATTGAGAACAAAAGAAGAACATAATAAGCTGCACGTCATGAACTCGACCCTACTGAATCGCACATCTCACAGACCTGCCCCTGAATTGCGGGTTCTGGGAGAGGTGTCTTTGCGCCTGGCGCGCTGCCATGAGGCCTGTGGACCGGCACGCCACAGCTTTGCATTCTTGATCGCGCAGCAATGTCAGGGGCCGATTTTGTGGATCCGCGCGAGCTGGCTGCCGGAGCGTTTGAACGCAGCGGCTGTTTTGAACTGGATCGACCCGGGCCGCTTGATCATCGTCGAGGCCGCACGGGCAGAGGATATTTTGTGGTCCATGGAAGAAGCTCTGCGCGCAGGCGCGGTGCCTTTGGTGGTCGCCGATCTGCCCGGCCCCCCCGCGCTCACGCCTGTTCGCCGCTTGCATCTGGCCGCCGAGGCGGGGGCCGGTCAGGGGCGCGGTGCCCCGTTGGGGCTGATCCTGACACCGGGGCAAGGCGGCGCACCGGGGATCGAAACCCGCTGGCAGATCACCCCCGACCATGCGCTTCGTCAGGATCGCTGGCATCTCACCCGCAGCCGCGCCCGCACCGAGGCCCCAAAAAGCTGGCAAATGATCCGCACGGGATCGGGATTTAGCCTCAAATCCACAGCAGCGCGCGAAAATATGTGAGCCATGCGACAAAACCGACAGGTCGCGGCGAAAACATCCAAGACCTGCCCAAAACCTCGGGCCAAACTGCCTGCATAAAAGCCAGCTTGGACACATGCGCCTCCTCATCTCATTCGCGGCCCTGTTTCTATCGGTGGCCCTTCTTCAACTCAGCTCCGGAGGCGTAGGCCCGCTAGATGTGCTCTCGGGCCTCAGCCTGGGCTTCACCAAATCTCAAATCGGGCTTCTGGGTTCGGCGCATTTCATCGGATTTTTCATCGGATGCTGGTGGTCTCCACGCCTGATGGGAACCGTCGGGCATTCCCGCGCTTTTGCTGCCTTCACTGCGGCGGGCGCGATCGGGCTCTTGGCGCATCTGCTGATCATCGATCCCTACGCCTGGGCCTTGATGCGGATTGCAACCGGCCTGTGTGTCGCTGGCTGCTACACCGTGATCGAAGCGTGGCTGCATGCCAAAGTCACCAATGAAACGCGTGGCCGGGCCATGGCCAGCTACCGCATGGTCGATATGAGTGCCTCGTTGGTTGCGCAGCTTCTCATCGGAGTCCTCGAGCCGGCCTCCTATGTCTCATACAACATTCTGGCGATCCTGTGCTGCGCATCAATCCTGCCTTTGGTTCTGACCCGGGCCAGCCAACCCGAAACCCCGTTGGCCCCACGGCTGCGCCCGTCTTTGGCGATCAACAAATCGCCTTTGGCCGCGTTCGGTGTCATCGTGGCAGGCCTGTCATCGGCCGCATTCCGGATGATCGGTCCGGTGTATGGCCAGGAGGTCGGACTTGCAGCAGAACAGATCGCGCTGTTTCTTGCGGCATTCGTTCTGGGCGGGGCCTTGGGCCAATACCCCGTTGGCTGGCTGGCGGACAAATATGACAGACGCTGGGTTCTAATCTGCCTGTCACTGGCCGCAATCTTATCATGCATCAGTACTGCGGTTTTGGGATCGGCCAGCACCACAATTATTTTCGTCAATGCGTTAATTTTCGGACTGACGACCTTCCCGATCTACTCAGTCGCCGCGGCGCACGCGCATGATTTCACCTCGTCAGAAGAGCGGGTTGAGCTATCAGCGGCGCTGATGTTTTTCTACGCGCTAGGGGCGATAGCATCGCCGCTTGTGGCCTCCAGCCTGATGGCAAATTTCGGTCCGTCGGCGCTGTTCTTGCTGATCGCGACTGGCCATCTGGGGCTCGTGGCTTTCGGTTTGCGGCGCATGCGCGCGCGCCCGACAAACCCCGAGCGCACCCCCTATGTCTATGCACCGCGCACCTCCTTCTTCATCGGCAGACTTCTCAGACGCCAAAGGGATCGAAAATAACGCGGCCCTTCGCATCAGGCGGGCTATCCTGTGCAGCCCCCTTTCCGCCCGCGCCCAGCTAAGCTAAAGGGAAATCCCATATGCCAAAGGAGCCAACATAACATGGCGCGTATCCTGATCACCTCTGCCATTCCCTACATCAATGGGATCAAGCATCTGGGCAACCTTGTCGGAAGTCAGCTGCCAGCAGACCTCTATGCCCGGGTGATGCGGGCACGCGGTCATGAGGTTATGTTCATTTGCGCAACCGATGAGCACGGGACACCCGCCGAGCTGGCGGCGGCCAAAGCTGGCAAACCCGTGGCCGAGTTCTGCGCCGAGATGCATCAGGTTCAAGCCGAAATTGCACAAGGCTTTCGGCTATCTTTCGACCATTTTGGACGGTCCTCCAGCCCGCAGAACCACACGTTGACCCAGCATTTTGCGGGCCAGTTGAACGCGGCCGGTCTGATCGAGGAAGTCTCGGAGAAGCAAGTTTACTCGAACGCAGACGGTCGGTTCCTGCCGGACCGCTATATCGAAGGGACCTGCCCGAATTGCGGATATGACAAAGCGCGCGGCGATCAATGTGAAAATTGCACCAAGCAGCTTGACCCGACCGATCTGATCGACCCACGCTCAGCTATTTCCGGCTCGACGGATTTGGAGGTGCGCGAAACAATACACCTTTATCTGCGGCAATCTGAGCTTAAGTCGCAGCTGTCAGACTGGATCGACAGCCAAACAGACTGGCCGGTTCTCACCACATCCATTGCAAAGAAATGGTTGCATGATGGGGACGGTCTGCAGGACCGCGGCATCACACGCGATCTGCACTGGGGTGTACCGGTCAAAGACGGCGCGCAGGATTGGCCCGGCATGGACGGCAAGGTCTTTTACGTCTGGTTCGATGCTCCAATTGAATATATTGCAGCCACCCATGAATGGGCCGATGCTCAAGGTGGCGACTGGCAGCGATGGTGGCGGACGGACAAAGGCGCGGACGACGTGCGCTACGTGCAATTCATGGGCAAGGACAATGTCCCGTTCCATACGCTTTCCTTCCCGGCCACCATTCTAGGCGCGAACTCCGTCGGGGAAGAGCAGTGGAAGCTGGTCGATTACATCAAAAGCTTCAACTATCTCAACTATGACGGTGGGCAGTTCTCGACCTCGCAAGGGCGTGGCATTTTCCAAGACCAGGCCCTGGCTATTCTGCCGCCAGATTATTGGCGTTGGTGGTTGTTAAGCCACGCACCAGAGAGCTCAGATGCGGAATTCACCTGGGAGAACTTCCAGGCAGACGTCAACAAGGATCTCGCTGATGTTTTAGGCAATTTCGTCTCTCGCGTAACCAAGTTCTGCCGGTCGAAGTTTGGCGAAACCGTCCCGGAACGCGGGGCGCTGACCGAGGCCGACCAAGCGCTGATCGCCGATCTCGAAACGCGCATTCGCACTTATGAAGGGCATCTCGAGGCGATCGAAGTGCGTAAATCTGCAGCAGAACTGCGTGCGATCTGGGTCGCCGGGAACGAATATCTTCAAGCGGAAGCGCCTTGGTCGACCTTCAAGATCGACCCGGGCCGTGCGGCAACTCAAATCAATCTGGCACTCAACCTGATCCGCCTTTATGCGGTTCTGTCGGCCCCTTTTATCCCTGATGCAGCCGCCTCAATGCTCGACGGGATGCACACCAGCGACAGCAGCTGGCCCACGGAGATCGAGACTGCAATGAACGCGCTGGTTGACGGGCACGCCTTCACCGTGCCGGATCTTCTATTTGCGAAAATCACCGATGAACAGAGGGCAGATTGGCAAAGCCGGTTTGCCGGTACCCGCGACTGACTTTACGGGCTTGTGACTTGACCGTTGCCGCGCCACCGGCAAGTCTGTGTCAATGACCCGGTTCTTGTTCCTTCTTGCAGCCCTACCCGTCCTTTCTGCGCCGCATGCCGTTTCGGCCGCGTGCCCGGATATGGCACCGCGATCTTCGCTTCAAGATGAATTGATGGAACAACTTGCAGGTGCCGTTGACGAGGCCACGGCGCGCCAGGTTTCGGATCAGCTTTGGGGCATTTGGCTCGACGCACCGGATGCGACGGCCCAAGATGTCCTTGAGACCGGTCTAGAGCAGCGTGCATCCTACAACTACACCGGCGCATTGGAGAGTTTCGACCGGCTCGTCGCCTACTGCCCGGACTACGCTGAGGGCTACAATCAGCGCGCGTTCATTCATTTCTTGCGACAAGACTATGAGGCCTCACTTGCCGATCTGGACCGTGCACTGGCCATCACACCCGATCACGTTGGCGCAGTGTCAGGCCGGGCGTTGGCGCTTGCCCGAATGGGTCGTGAACGCGACAGTCAAATCGCGCTGCGCGCAGCGCTTAAATTGAACCCATGGCTTCCAGAACGGGCGTTTCTGAAACCGCTCGAGGATCTGCCGCCGGGGGCAAATGGCGAAACCGATCTTTGACCCCTTTTCCCCGCTGACCAAGCCCAGTAAGGTCGCGCCTGCTGCCCGCGTGGTGGAATGGTAGACACATGGGACTTAAAATCCCTGGGCCGAAAGGCCGTGCCGGTTCAAGTCCGGCCGCGGGTACCAAAGCAGCGAAATATCGGGCGCAGGCCGACAAAAAAAACGCGCCCCGAAGAGCGCGTTTTCCTGGAAACCAAATATACGTTTGAGTTTACGCGGCTTCTGCCTGAGAGCGGCGTTCGCTCTCTTCGCGCGACAGTGCGACAGAGGTCCGCACGCCGTTGCCCACGAAATTCATAAGTCCCGATACCACGCGCTCGTTCGGGTCGATGCCCGCACAGCTCAGCACCTCACGTCCGTCACGCGAACGTGCCCAACGGGCGATCTGCTCAGGACCATTTCCGTATTTCTTGTCGTCTGCGATTGCATCATCCAATGCGGCCAGCACTACAGCTGCGAATAGCTTGCGTGCTCTTTGACCTTGCTCGAAGTTGAAGGCGGTGCCATCAACGAAATCAGCAGCCATCTCGTCGTCCTTTTTATTATTGCTCTTGCATCTTGGGCGTAGACGCCTTTCTGACACAGATAATCCGATTCGTCATTGCAATAATGATATACCAGATATGTTGTTTTTGCATACCTAACGGTCTCGTTTCCTGCATCTACCCGTCTTGATCGCGTTCTACTCCCCAGATATAGGGAGGGACAGAGTTGGATCAAGCTTTCGTCAAGGAAATGACACAATGTCGAAAATCAACGGCAACGAGATACGGCCGGGCTATGTTCTAGAACACAATGGTGGACTATGGAGCGCCGTCAAAGTCGACCATGTGAAACCTGGCAAGGGCGGGGCTTTCGCGCAGGTCGAGCTGAAAAATCTGCGCAATGGCTCAAAGCTCAACGAACGGTTTCGCTCGGCAGACAAAGTTGAGCGGGTGCGTCTGGAGCAGAAGGACCAGCAGTTTCTCTACGAGGCCGACGGCATGCTGACCTTCATGGACACCGAGACCTATGAACAGATCGAACTGCCTGCCGATCTGCTCGGCGATCGCCGTCCGTTTCTGCAAGACGGCATGATTGCCGTTATTGAATATTATGAAAGTGAAGCG
This sequence comes from Pseudomonadota bacterium, assembly GCA_039193885.1. Lineage (GTDB taxonomy): Bacteria > Pseudomonadota > Alphaproteobacteria > Rhodobacterales > Rhodobacteraceae > Litoreibacter. Next base: position 578,015 of record JBCCWL010000001.1, on the reverse strand, counting down.
CTGAACGCGTCGCTGCCCCAAAAGGTCACCTGCACTGTGGTTGAGACAGAACCGGTGGTGAAAGGTCAAACGGCTGCAAACAGTTTCAAACCTGCCGTTCTAGACAACGGTGTCAAAGTCATGGTGCCGCCTTTCGTGGGTCAGGATGAAGACATTGTGGTGAACACCGAGACGATGGAATATTCCGAGCGCGCGTGAGGGTTACTTACGCGGCGTCACCCGCGGGATCGAACTGCTTTTATAGCGCGCTTCAGGATGTGGTGGATGACCCTCGGTACGTGTCCAATACCCAGCGCCCCCGCGGGTTAGCCAAAATGGCAAGGCAAGCGCGATCCCAATCACAAACCCTCCGGCATGGGCCCAGTAGGCCACCCCACCCTGCGCCAGATCTGCGCCGATGCCGCCAAACACCTGGAGCGCAAACCAGAGCCCCAGCATCACCCAAGCCGGCACCGGAAAAACCTTGAAAAAGACGATGAAAATCACAAGAATGTCCACTTTTGCGCGGGGGAATAACAGCAGATAGGCCCCCATTATCCCTGCAATGGCCCCCGACGCTCCGACATTGGGAACCGACGAGGTTGGACCTGCCAAAATCTGCCCTAGATCCGCGCCGACCCCGCATGCCAGGTAGAAGATCAGAAAGGGAATATGCCCCATTTGATCTTCGAGATTATCGCCAAAAATCCATAAAAACAGCATGTTACCAAGCAGATGCATGATGCCGCCATGGAGGAACATGGAGGTGATCAACGTGTACAGATCCTCTCCGTTCGCGATATTTACCGGGATCATCGCCCATGTATTGAAGAACCCATTCAGGGCCCGGGCATCGTCGAAGAGTGGCCAATACGCCAAAAAGACGATGACATTCAACGCAATCAACGCGTAGGTCATGATCGGCGTTCGTTCGGACGGGTTATGATCGCGAATTGGAAACATGCCAGAAACGCTCGCTTAAAGCCTAGGCCGGGTCAAGCCACAGCAAACACGTAGGCCCAGACAACCACCGGTGCCAGTTGAAGCGCAAATACAGCGCATAAAAGTGATCGGGTCCAAGCACCGTGAAAGCGTCGCCAAAGTACCGCTAGCAACACAAGGCAAACACTTGTCTCCAGCGCGCCAACAAGCGTTCCGTGGTGTCCAGGGTCCCAATAGCTGACGGGGCTTTCAAAAATCCAATCCGTCAACGGCCAAAACTGCGGCCGCCCGTCATCATGATGCAACGGAAAATCGAACGCCAGATGCAGCAAACCCGCGCCCGCGAAAACCGCCAGCACCTTACGCCGCAATAGCAGCGCGACCCAAAGCAAAATTCCCCAAAGGATGAACGAGTTGTCTATCGCAAAGACCTGCATCCAGGCCTCGGAAAAGTAGAGCTCATTGAACACGATCCGCGGCGATGTTCCCAGAACTGAAAGATGCCAACCCACCATAAGATAAAGCGACAGATCCGGTGCCAGAGATCCCGCTAAAGCCGCGATGTTGATCCGTGGCGCATCCGGGCGCGCGAATGCCGCGGCACCGAAAATCAAATGGGCTGGGGTGTTCATCGCTCTTTACATCGCCTCGCGTTAGCGGCACCTGATGAGCTTAACCGGAGGAACGGGATTGACCAAAACAATCATGATCCAGGGCGCGGGCTCAAATGTGGGCAAGTCCATTCTTGTGGCCGGGCTGTGCCGGCATTTCACGCGGACGGGGCTTAAGGTATCTCCATTCAAGCCGCAAAATATGTCCAACAACGCGGCAGTTACAACCGATGGGGGGGAGATTGGGCGCGCCCAGGCGCTCCAGGCAAGGGCTTGCGGGCGGGCTCCCGTAACCGATATGAACCCGGTTTTGCTCAAACCGGAATCAGAGCGCGGCGCGCAAGTGATTGTTCAGGGCAAGCGCCTGACGACTGTCATGGCGCGCGACTATGCCAAATTGAAACCCACCCTGCTCGGACGCGCAGTGGAAAGCTTCAACCGGCTGAAATCTGACAGCGACCTTATCATCATCGAAGGCGCTGGCAGCCCGGCTGAGATAAATCTGCGGCCCGGAGACATCGCGAATATGGGTTTTGCGGAAGCTGTCGATGCGCCGGTTGTCGTTGTCGGCGATATCGATCGTGGCGGCGTCATCGCTCAGTTGGTGGGTACGCATTCGGTGCTGTCAAAGTCTGATCAGGACAGGATTTCTGGCTTTGCAATCAACAAGTTCCGTGGGGATCCGAGCCTTTTTGATGCGGGCTTGGATGAAATTATCGAGCGAACCGGCTGGGTCTCGCTTGGGGTTGTGCCGTGGTTTGATGATGCTTGGAAACTGCCTGCCGAAGACGTCATGGACATTGCGGGTTCTCAAGGCGGGCCGCTCAAAATCGCGGTTCCAAAACTGTCACGTATGGCAAACTTTGACGATCTTGACCCATTGTCTGCCGAGCCGGACGTGACTGTCGAGATAGTTCACCCCGGACGCGCGCTGCCGGGCGACGCTGATCTGGTGCTTATCCCAGGCTCAAAGACCACGATTGCAGATCTGGCGGACTTTCGCGCGCAGGGATGGGATCTCGATCTTATGGCACATGTCCGGCGTGGCGGCCACGTGCTGGGAATTTGCGGCGGGTATCAGATGCTGGGACAAAACATCCATGATCCAGAAGGTATTGAAGGACCGCCCGGCACAGCGAAAGGCCTGGGGTTTCTTGATGTGGAAACCTGGATGGCACCGGTCAAGACACTGACCGAGGTCTCAGGACATGAACGGAGCAGCGGTGCGGCCCTCTCCGGCTATGAAATCCACATCGGTCGTACGGAAGGTGCCGATACCGATCGCGCCTGGTTTGAGATCGCAGGACGCGCGGAAGGTGCTGTCGATCGGACCGGCCGCATACGCGGGACATATTTACATGGGATGTTCTCGGCGGATGGCTTCAGAGCTCGCTTTCTGGAACGCCTGGGATACGGTTCCGACGGAATTTCGTATGAAGCAAGTGTCGATGACACGTTGGACGCCTTGGCCGATCACCTGGAACAGCATCTGGACTTAACAGCGCTGATGGCTCTGGCGCGTTGATTTTATCAGATACATGTGAGTGCTAGTCGAAATCTCGCGAGGCCAAGATCCGATGCACCTCGCGGCGTACCAGAAGTCGCAAATTTCGGGTGATATGTGATCCGGTTTCGCCCGCCAGCTCTTCGCGCACAGCCTTGACAACCAAGGCGCGCAACTGAGCTTGATCCGGCGCACCGGTCAGTTCTGAGACGGCTCCCAATTCCTCAGATGGCGCCTGGGGCGCGGGAAATAAAGAAAGGTCGTCCCTATCTTCTTCGTCTGTCGGGCCTTCGTCTTGCGCCTCTTCATCGGCGTATGACGTGTCATCCTCTTGCGGGATCTGTGCGTCTTCACCGTTCTCTTCCTGCTCGCGATCTGACGTTACGAGCGCATCCGTCACAGCCGTGTCTTCAACAGTCTCGGCTTCGGGCGCATCTAAGTCTTGTGCAACAGACTGTTCGGGCTCAAGGCGTAGAACTTGTGGTATATCAGAGGGTTCTGACTCTAAGCTCACATCATCTTCGAGCGGCTCATCGTCGGAGGCAAGCGGAGCATCGCTGATCCAAGGATCCTCTAGCTGCGTCTTTTGCGCCCCAAGAACGGCATCCAAAGCCAAAGAGAGTGAATCGCCATCGACGTCAGGCCCATCGGCCACGACAGAACCAAGCGGCTGCGCCTCCTTCCCTGCATCCAAATGATCGCCCTGATCCGAGCCCACTTCAAAATCGGTCGCATCCGTCAGGGTTGGCTCATCGGTATCGTCTGAGATTGGAAACGCAGCGATGCTGTCTTCGGTCTCGAAATCTTCTGCATGTTCTGGGTCTTGCTGAGTTCCGGCAGACAAGTCGCTTGTATCAAACGCTTTGAGATCATCCTTGATCAAAGCGTTCAGGTCTTCCTGCGTGCCAGCGGAATCGTGCTCTGTTTTGGCTGGCACAATCCCCTGCCGATCCGTCCCAAAGGCAAAAATCTGCGCGGTTTCCGGCTCCGCTGCGTCGACAACCCAATTCTCTGATTCGGTCGGTGTCGCGTCTGCCTCTATGACATCCTCATAGTATTCCTCATCAGGTGGCGAAACGGCCCAAGTCTCCCCCGGATCTGCCTTGGCAAATATGTCATCGGGGGTTTCTGGAAGCTCGGCATGCTGGGCCAGCCTTGACGCGGACGCTTCAGGCGGCATTTCGCCCGGTTGCCCATCCTCACTGTCAGCCTGCTTTTGGCCGGCCTCGACCTCCATCGCAGAGGTCAGGTTCAGGCGAGATTTCGGCAGACTAAACTTCAGCTCGGAATGCGCGTCGCCAGATTGCCGTTTTTGATCGGACTGGAATGCGATAACACCCTCGGCATCTTCCGAAGGTGGCACCTCGTCATCCGCCGCATCGGCAGGCGCATATCTTTCTAACCCTCGTTCGGCCTGATCCGCAGAAACTTGAATTTCATCAAGCCAATCAGTGGGTTGTTCGGATGGAATACGTTGATCAGATGTCAGAACCAGGGTCGGTTTCCCACCCGGTTCTTTATGCTCAAAAGCGATCGATGTCGCTGGGGCCGCATCGCGCTGCGGTGTATCAGAAACCAGACGACGTATTGACTGCAATACGACTTCCATGTCCTTGCTGGGGACCGAGTCCGACATCTTTTGCCTCACTTGCTCTGTTTTTCGCCAGCGTAGCGACTGCGCGTCCGCGTTTCAACAGATGGATCAAAGTGTCAGTTTTTTTGGTAGCGCTGCAAAATCCGGTCGAGTTTGCGGCCTTCTGGCGAAATTGCCGTGGGAGCACCGCTGACCGCTTTATAGTATTCAGTCGGGTCATAACGAGTAACCGGCAGGTTCAAATACTCTGCTGTCAAAAGGCCCATCGAGGACAGCAACCCATAGGCGGCATCGTAGACCTGCGTTTCGGCAATAACGCGATTGGTGCGTGCATCTAATAGCGCTTGCTCGGCGTCCAAAACATCAAGCGTTGTGCGTGCGCCCAGACGCGCCTCCTCGCGCACACCGTTGAATGCGACCTCGGCCGCTTGTATTTGGCGGTCGGATGCTTCGACTTGCGCATTCGCCACGGCCAGGCGCGACCAGCTGTCAGACACGTTTTGGCGCACCAAACGGGTTTGTTGATTGAGGTTGTAGCGCGATGCATCAAGGGAGGCACGTGCCTGGCGGATCAGGGACTTGAGCTGACCGCCTTGGTAAAGCGGCACGTTCATGGTCAGACCAACGGAGGAGTTGTTGTCGCGTGTCGAGCTGTGACCAATACCGGCCGAAAGGCTGATGCGCGGCTGGAGCGCTGCTTTCGCACGCTCGACATTGAGTTCTTGCGCCTTGATCTGGTGCTGGGCCTGCTTGATGGAGGGGCTGTTTTGAACGCCCGTCAATCGTGCAGAATCCGCGCTGGCGGGCAGGCTCGGAAGCTGCCGGATACCCGACAAAGTTCCCGGGGCACGGCCCACCGTCGCGCGGTATAGCTCCCGCGAGATCTCCAATTGACCTTGCGCGTCAACCAACTGGCCCCGGCCTTCCGCCAACCGGGCTTCGGCTTGTGCGACGTCCGTGCGTGTCACCTCTCCGACCTCGAACCGGTCGCGCGCGGCGCGCAGCTCTTGGGTGATGAGACGCAGGTTGTTATCGCGCAAAATGACCACGCGCGCATCCCGCAGGACGGCCACATAGGCTTGCACCGCGCTCAAAAGAACCTGTTGTTCCTGGTTCACCAGCGAGGCCCGCGTGGCGAGAACAGTCTCTTTGGTGGCCTCAACCGCCAGGGCAGTCGCGCCGGAATCGTAGAGCAATAACTCCAGCCCCAAACTGATCGTCGAGGACAAGGTTCCACCGCCTGGATTGCTCGCCTGATCGGCCTGGGTGATCGTAGAGCTGCCATTAATCTGTGGGCGCAAAGCCGACAGCGCAATAGCGACGCTTTCATCCTCGACCCGCAAAAGTGCGCGCGATTGCTCGAGAAGATCCGATGTCTCATAGGCCGAAACGAGTGCAGATTGGAGTGTTTCCGCATGTGCGGGACCCGATAAGGCGCCGGCAGAAATCAAGGCTGTTCCAAGCAATACAGCAAACGATTTACGGGTCCGGTCAAAAGGGTGCATCAAGGTGTTCGCTTTCCAATTCATTTCAGTCTTCAAGAAAATCACAGTGCAAAACTTTGCGCGGCTTCAAATCCTGGCAAAACAGGTGCAGCAGCGTTGAAAGCGCGCCGCCAGGTGAGAGTTTCGCCGCTCTTGTAGCCGATCCGCGCTTCGCCCAGCGCTCCATCCATAAAAATCGCAGCAATTCGGCCACCGTTTTTGAGTTGAGCTGCGATCTCATCTGGCAAAGCCACGATCCCACCTTCTATAAGGATCACATCATAGGGTGCGTGCTGAGCCGCACCCATGTGGAGATTACCCTCTAAAACCGCAACATTATCAAAGCCTTGTGCGCTCAATGTATCTTCCGCGTCGCGCACCATCTCTGGGACGTGTTCAACCGCAACAACGGCTTCAGCGAGCCGGGCCAAAACGGCGGATGAATAGCCCAACCCGCATCCCAGATCGAGCACCAGCTCATTGGGTTGCACGTCGATGGCATCCAGCAGTTTCGCGAAACTGCGCGCATCCAAAATATAGCGCCCTTCCCCCAGGCTCAACGTATCGTCAGCATAGGCCACATCACGCCGCGAGCTGGGCACGTAGCTTTCGCGTTGCACCGTCAACAACGCATCAATAATCGGAAACTTGGTCACGTCAGATGGGCGGACCTGCGTGTCCACCATCATCATACGCGCGTCAGCATAATCGGTCATACTAAACTCATCAGTCTAGTTTCGGTCCAAACCGGTGTGACACAGATTACGCGATTGGACAACTCTGAATAGAGCCTCCATTCGCGCGGCGTTTTGTTTATCTTGCGCGCGATCTGGCCATGGTCTAAAGACCAGCGGGCACACCGACGGGGGCAACTGAGGCGAGTTGGCGGAGTGGTGACGCAGCGGATTGCAAATCCGTGTACACCGGTTCGATTCCGGTACTCGCCTCCATATAGTCCATTTTGAGCTTAACCCCCTAAAAGCATTGAAACTCAAGCAGTTCCACCTACATTAGACCGTATGATGGACTGTAACTTGGACTATATCGGGCTGGTAAATCGACCCGATTACCACCCCCCGACTCTTGTGCCGCTTTCCGCCAAAGGTGGAAAATACTACGTTTGCGTAACGATGCCCGAAGCTTTGAGAAAAGGTTCTCAGAAGCAGATGATGCGTTCGACAGGTACAACGGACGAAAAAATCGCTAAAACCAAGCTCGTTGCTTTGGCCAACGAAATCTATGCAGAGTTTGATCGGAAGCTCACGGGTCTGCATGGCCAGTACGTCACCGACACTGAAGAAGCCGTGTACACGTCCACAGTTGGCGACTTCTCAAAGGTCTTCACCACCAACCCGCTGCTCATCCAGAAGCACGGCCTAGACAAGGACCCTGCCCTCAAGATCACAAGGCTTCTGCCAAAGTGGATCGAGGACATGGAGGATAAAAACAAAAGCAACCACAAAGAACGCACTTCTCGACGCAATAAGTTGAACGAGTTCGTCAACGTGGTCGGCGATCTACATGTAAAGGACATCACTAAAGTCCATGGCTACCAATATGCAAAGTGGAACCATAAGCAGGGTCGTGCCAACAAGACGATACGATCCCTGATCACTAAGGTTTCTGCTTTTTTGAATTGGTGCGAACAAGAGGGGCATATAGACGATAATCCCCTGTTCACGTTGAAGCTTTCCGATTTTGGAGCAGAGACTCTGCCATACCTTCCTTTTGAGCCAGATGAGTTGAACGACCTGTTTGCACAAGACATGGAAACTCAGGATAGGCTTTGTCTGACGCTTCTGGCCATCACGGGTGCCCGACTGGATGAGATTGCCCTTCTCACTTGGGAGCAGGTGAAGACAGATTTCGGTGGGCTGATGTATATCGATCTGCGGCCAGATGAGATCAAAGTCAAAACGGACGGATCACATCGTGTTGTGCCGATCCATTCCAAAGCAGAATGCTTACTTGCAGGCGGAACGGGACGGATTTTTGACTACAAACTGGATGCCGACGGCAAAGCCCAAAATGCAGCAAGCAAGCAATTGATGCCCTACGTCCGTAACGTGACGCGGCATCGACGTAAAGTCGTTCACTCTTTGCGAGGCACGTTCAAGCAGATGCTTGAAAATGCAGGTGTCACCGCTGAGATGGTCGCACAACTCAAGTCTGGTGAAATCACGCTGGCCGAAATCGAACGTTCAATGAAAGACAACATGGTTGAGAAGCGGGTAAACGATAAGATCACGGGGCATTCTGCAAGAGACACATCGGGAAAGTATGGCTTCGGCCCGCTGCTGATCCCAAGAGCAATTGCGGTTGAAAGGATCGATCTTGGTTTTTTGAACCTGAACAAACAAACCGTCACATCATGAAGCGCCGAGAGCGGTGTAGCTCTGCGTCATTCATCTATGTCCACAAGATCAATGACTGTATAAGTGACGCTGATCGTCCCATCTGGCTTGCGAAGCGTACCTTTCTCGATGGTAGCCCTGAATGTGTCACCTAGGGTAACGCCATCACTGCCTTCAATCCGTTCAAGGTAGTCCTGACTAATCTGATGGCTGAACTTACCAGAAACGATGGCCTCTTCCCCACGCCTGCGAAAGTCAAATGTCCTCTTGATGGGTGAAAGACCGACCAAGGTGCCAACCCACACCTCTTTGACGATGTTTACCTTACTGTCTGAGATACGTGTGTAGGCACGACCGATGGCAGCCCTGTCGAAGGAGTATGACTTGTCAGGGAAGTTCGCTTTTAGCGTGGCTTCGTTCTTTTCCAGATGGCTGAAGAACTTTGCCAATTCATTGAACACACGAGGGTTGATGTCATCGACATCAACCAGAAACTCATCGTCATCGACCTGTGAAAATTCTTCAAACAGGTCAGCGGCTTCTTCCATCGCTTCCCGCAATGGGGTCTTTATGACGCTGGCCTGCCTTGCCTCCTTTTCTTCGAGAACAAAACCGAATGACCCTGTTGCCAGCCCCCTTAGGTTCAGTTGAGCAAGATCAGCACCCTTGATCTTCCCCTTGCTGCTAAGCTGTCCTTTGAGGCTGGTAGCAAATAACCGTGTCACGATCCCTTGGAAGTGCAACAGAGCCTGAGCGGCGAAGCCAGCGTCTATTGCAGAGGTTCCCATCACTGGGCGTCCATCAAACAAGACCGACACTTCGGCTGTTTGGGCGTCTTGACGTTCAGCCTCCTCAAGCTCTTCACATATAACATCAAATCTGGATTGATAGTTCATCAGGGCAACGATGTCGGAAGCGCCTGATGCTGCGGAAATCCTAGCTTCAAGTTCCGACTTCTGACGGCGAAGGTCGGCAATTTCTTGAACATTAGACATCAAATTTACCTCCTATCGCGTTGCTGATGGCAGAAAACTCCATCGGATCATTTGCCAAGGGTATCCGTACAATACCCTTCTTCTCGGTTGATCCTTTAATATCTGTGAACAAGCCTCCCCAGTACATGGTGTGATCAACTAGGCTTGCTTGGTCTGCGTCTAGGTCAATCGAATATGTGTCGCAATAGTAGCGCGGCTTCATGTGTTTTGTGGAAAAATACGCTTCATGAAGCGTGGCCTGATAGTCTGAGTCCCACAGGTCACTGGAAACTTGGTACTTGATAGGTCGATTAAACAGCGTCACGACATCGATGTCAGATGGTGGCCGCCCCCTTTTTGATTCAACATCTTCGACAAAACTACCGTCAATCCATTGGTAACCCGATACGAAGCCGCCTTCCGATAGATGTTTACGATACGAGTTCAGGCCCAACAGCAGCTTGGCTCTGTGGGCAGAGGTGCAAAACCGTTCGACCAACTGAAACATGTCGGTCGTGTAAGGGGACCGCTTGGCAGGTATCGTGGGGCTTGCGTCAATGAATGGTGGCAATACACCTGAAGCCGAAAATGGTGGGATCATCACAAACAGTTCTCAAAACAAATCATGTGAACCATGCTCATTACCGCCATGGTTGTAAATCACTAACGGCAGAAACAAATGAAGAACCATCAAGCTTGTTGAAAAGCACCTGCAAATGCTGTGTCCCGTGAATAAGCTAGAGCCCCCAGCGTTCCAATGCTGCCAAAGCCAAGTTTGGATGATCGCGGATTCTTATGACTGCTTGACGTGACAAGCCAGCTTCCTTTGCTATCACACTCGGTCCGTGGCCCAATCCAATTAGGTTCACAGCCAAATCAAAGGTCTTCCTATCATATGAGGGTTTGCGCCCACGGAACCGATCACCTCTTTCCTTGGCCAACTCGATACCCGCCTTTTGTGCCTCCTTGATTGCTTCAGCCTGTGCTTGAGCAGTGGCTGCAAGAAATGCGATCATTGCGTCCCGCACTGCTTGTTGAACTGGATCGGTGGTGGAACCGTCGAAGGTCATGTCATTGATGACGGTTCGGATAACTACGCCTTGGCGAATGAAGTGACGAACCGCATCGGTTACATCCTCATAATTACGTCCCAGCCTGTCCAACCAACGCAGCACGAGAACATCACCTGAACGGAGTTTATCGTAGAGCCTGCGTCCTTCTGGTCTATCTTGCAATCGCTGCTGGACCCCAGAGACCCCATGGTCAGCGATCACCTCATCGACGGTGAACCCTGCCTTGCTTGCTTGAGTGATCTGATGTTCGAGTGTCTGATCGCGTGTCGAAACACGTGCATAAAGGATTGTTTGCAAATTCCCTCCTCAAGTGTCCGTATGATTCCTGTCCGTTTATATCGATGTCCGTAAGAAGATGGGAGGTCTAACGGACATGTTTTCTGAAGTTTGTGGTATGCCCATTACAGCATACCTTTGCGGACAGATGCATTTGAGCTTTCAAGCCTTCTTTGTTCACCGCCCACGAAGCGGTGTGAAATCGGATCAATTTGGTCAATCCCAACCCTTGGTTCGATCAAACTACTGCCGTTGGGCAGTAAGGATGTGGTTTTCACCAATGTCTCTGGCGATTGGCTTTATATACACCCTTCAGAACGTCAATTATTCCAACAGCGCATCTGTAAGTTCAATAAAACAAGGTGCATCGGGGCTTTCATCGTTGCACCAGTTCCGAAGAAGGACAAGAGAGGCAAGGACACGGCTACCAATAGAGGTACCAAGCTGTGGCCATACGGATGGCTTTCGAACAACCTTGATCACCCCTGACATCCATGCATGAAGAAACCATTCAGCATAACCACCTTTGTGTTTGTTTCTTTTGATGGTCTCTAGGCGTTCGGCCATCTGCAACAGTTCAACACGTTCAGGATCAATCACCGTGCCAGACTCAAGCAGCGGTTTACCCATTGAGAAGGTTCGGTTGCGTTTGCTCCACGTGGTTCCCAACATAGCATAGCCAACATTGGCTTTTCTGATCTGCTCTGGCTTCGTGACCTTGATCTCAGTTTTGTCCATCGCTGCGTACTCAAGGTATCCCTGACCACCATGAGTCCTCTGACCGTTCTTGTCTTCACGTTCAGGCTGGACCCTTCTGACACAGACACGGCCACTGCCAGGAAAAGCTTGCTTTACGATTTGCCGAACCTGCCTCTTGCTAAGGTGTGGATCGGAGATGTCACCGTGCCAGTGGAACATAGCAAAAAGCTCATCGGGACGCTGAATTGGATCAAACCCGTCAGGCCATAAATCAGGTGGGAAGGTATAGGCGAGTTCTCCTGCGGGCTTAATGACATATGAGAACATGCCTTCAATCTGGCAGCCTGAAGAAAACCCAACCAATCTCTTCCTCATGATTTTTCTTTGAATTGCGGTCGTGGTTTCCAGATTGCCTGTGAGGGGTTCAATGCAAAGATCGATGGTGGTGAGGTGACGCATCACGTCAGGAAAGCCAGCTTTCTTCGCCTCCATTCTTGCACCTGCTATGCTGGCATAAGAACGCCCAAACAGTATGCCGCTGTCGTTGAAGCCCTCCGTTGTTCCAAAGTCCTTTCGAGTACCACGCCGCTTCCGAGAGCGTTTGCGTGTAAATGGTTGACCTCGATCTTTCGCAGCTTCGAACTTTGCTTTCAGCTTACGGGATTGCTCCAATGTTGACTGCAACCTAGCGTCGCCCGTTTCACAGGCTTCACTATACAAAATTGCCCGTTTGTATCTTTGCTGGTCATGATGTGACGCACCGTGCATCGCATTCACGGCGACATCACGCCTGACGATGTTCAAATTTGGCCTTGTCATTGTTGGGTATCCTCATACTCGTGACTTACTCGACCCAAAGAACATAGTGAGATCGCAGGCAATGCGGTGACATCAGCCAGTTTTTTCTTGGATGTGGGGTCCGCGAAGCTGCTCGGATACGGGGGCATCTTCAAGGACGCTGACTGTGTGAAGTATTGTGGTGCCATGAAATTCTCCTCGGTTGCGATGCATTTGCTGTGCATCGATGGCGAGGTATTTGGGCGTTTGTGACGAATAATGTGTGCGGTTCTGTTGAAGGCGGCGGATTGCAGGATGGGGACATTGCAATCGCACTTCATCTGCATCCCCAGCCCTAAATATGGGCAGGAGGATCAAATCATGTCTGATCGTAAACAGGTAACCATCCGCGCTGTGAAGACGGCCACCTATGACCGTCTGAAAGAGGTCAAGGAACAGACACGCATCCCCTTGGGGGCGTTGCTGGATGAGGCGGTGGAGCAGTGGTGGGACAGCCTCCCAGAGGCTGAGGAAGCGTAATCAGGACAAGGGTTCGACGTACTGGTGAATGAGCTTGAGGATGTCAGGAACCCCTTCACGTGGGTTTGCGTGACCAGTGTCTCGTTCACATCGAGCTACGCATAGGTTGTACGTCTTCACTCCCAGCAACAGCCGTCCGCTGAAACTGTCAGGCCAAACCAAGCTGCTGAATGCTTCATCGACATAGGGCTGCATAATCTCATCGTATCGGGCTTCAGCAATCATCCGTTTCTTCCTCTCATACATCACAGGAATATTTATCGGACGAACCCCAACCTCACGACGGATGGCCTGCCGTTGGTAGAGTCGTTCCAGAATGGCTTGGCGATCTGCGGAAGTGATCAGCAGGTCAGAACCCTTCGTCAGGGCGGCAGGCAACATCACCAAGGGCATCCCGTGATCCACGAAGGCTGAAGCTGGCTGAACGACCATCAGACGCTGTGACAGTCATTAGGTTCCCAGCAGCAGTTGCTTCCCAAAGTGCCATGTAGTTTCCACCACAGATGCTGCACTCGGTATTGATCCGACCGTCACTTGCCCATGCTGTCATACCGAACTCGACCCCATCCACGTCAAACACGAGGGGTCCTCCAGAAATAGGTCGGCCACCCAACTCAACAAATAGGCCACCGTTTTCACCGAGATCATTGCAGGTGAAGGTGACCGCATTGCCGTTGGCGTCCCGCGTTGCACTCTCAAACACGCCCTGACGGCCTCCAAAGGTCCAACGGCTGTTGGTGGGTTGCGGCGGCGATGTGGCAACCTGGTGGCCCTGACAGCGCCTCCAGTACGAAGTGAAGCTATCACGTTGGATGCTGACACCATTGGCCGTGGGGGTGATTGTCATCTGTTCTTGGTGCGTGCTGCCTTCAGCCGAGCAAACAGCAGTGAACGATGTGCCACGACCATAGGGTTGTGGGTTGGTCAATTCACAACGATTTTCAACGCCCTCAAAGACGCCATACTGGATAGCCAGTGCACCACCTTCCATGCCGATTTGGTTCGGCGAACAGGACCAGTCAGTACCAGATGGCTGATACAGTCCATCGATGCTTTGAGCAAAAACGGGACCCGCCAAAGCCGTAGTCGTGCATACAGCCAAGACAGCTTTGCAAAAATCCGAAGATGGTCGGCTGCCACGATCACCCATTTGCGGCACCAACACGTATGATATCTAGTTCACGATAGTCCACGATGCTTGTGGCGTTGCCATCCAGATCACCTGATCGGTACACGCCCAGTCTTACATAAGGCCGATGTTGGGATGGAAACGTAGCCGCAGCGTTCTGCACGATGGGTGTACCATTCAGGTAGATCGATATGCTGCCAAGGTTTCTGGTATCTACGACGATGCGGTATTCATGCCAACGACCGAACATCCGTGCACGGGGGTAGATTGTTTTTTGTGACTGATAATCGGGCTGATCATTGTGACCACAGGTACTGGTGCAACCTTGCATGACATTTGCCAGCAGGTGAGTACGTCCGAACTCTCGAAAGAACATCATCAAAGGGGGTTTCTGGCCCGTGTGTATTTGGAAGAAGGTTTCGTTGTACCCTTGAAACCCTTCTACAAACCGCGCCTCAAACGTGATTTCGTACACTGAGTTCCGACGCATGGTGCCATCCATACGCACCTCTGCACGTTCACTGTAAGGACGGTCGAAGATACGACTATGGGATGGATCATTGTCCGTTGGTGCACCGCCGATGTCGCCATCTTGGATCGTGAACCTGACAAACGGCTCCCCATCCTGAGAGAGGACTTGCAGGGACGTTGATCGTGGTAACCGTTGGGTTGCTTCCATGTCGGTACCAAGGATCGACGACACCTGCTGCATAACTGCATTGGGAACCCGATAGTTCTCCGCAAAGCTTGAACTGGCAATCATCACCATAAACGTGACGATCAAGATGATTGTTTTCATTCTTGAAGAATCCTTTTCACCACCGACAGTAAACGGATTTCACCTGATCAGAATAGCTGACCCGATACTCGACGATCCACGTGGCTTCCCCGTTCGGATAACGCCGCCAGGCTTCAACGCTTTCCACGTCGGTCATGTACACATGATCTTGTCGCGTATTCGGAGCAGTTTGCAGGCAGTCACTAACCTTGTTGCGTTCGATCCCGTCTGCGATCCAGAACCCCAAACCCGCCAGAACGGCAGCGATCACACAGAATACAACCCAGCCTCCCAAAGCACTGTCACTCATCTGCTGAACATTCCTTTGTGTTCTTTTCCTCACCAACATGAAGTGTCGAATAGTGCAGCCCGTACAGGTCATTTGGCGTGACTTGACCGTTGGTTGCCTCCCACAATGCACGGGCCACACGTTTAGATGGTGCTACCTCGCCGTCCTTGATCCGAAGAATCGTACTGGCACTTGTGCCGCACGTTCTAGCGAACTCATTGAGGGTTAGGCCGTTCTCTGTCAGGTATTGAGCAAGCTTCATTTGTTCCGTATTCCGTAAAATGGAACGATTCGCAAGATTGCGGAGGCCAAAATTTGCATTCAGCTTCCCTTGCGTTCCGCAACATGGAATAAAAGGAGCATGAAAAATGCATCCACAGCGTCATTTGGCAAAATCCTACAGAAGGCCCGTTCCTCAAAGGGGCTATCCCTTGATCAAGGGGCCGAACTGCTCGGCGTTCCTAAGACCACACTGTGGCGTTGGGAAAGCGGTGAGACCAAAGTACACGCCCACAGGTTGGTGGACATTGCTGCTGCATACAGCCTGTCTGTCTCAGCCCTATTTGAGGGTGAGACAGTGACCGCACCAACGCACACAGACTTCGAACGCCTTGGCATCGTGGTCGAACATATTGAACGGATCATTCAACAGTTGGGCAACCGCCCCGAACCCAAAGCGGTACGCACGGCGGTCGTTGAAGTGCTGCGGTTGGAAACCACCCGTGTCTTTGAGACCACCGACAGTAAGTTTGACCCATCGCGGTACAACGGCCTTGTAGAAGGTATTCTGGGTAAGCCGTCATGAACGCAGTTGAGATCGAACAGGCCATCACAGAACTTGCAGAACTCCCCTTTGATGGGGCCGAGTTCCCCTTCGCCTTCCTTGAAGCCTTTGGCAACAAGGCCACCACGATCAAGAAGCTCCGCAGTGGGGCTTCCAACAAGTCTGACATCGATGGGGTCCTCCAATCAGGCCACATCCACCTGAAGACCTGTGATGTGGGCCACGTGCCGCAAACGCTAACCGACCTCAAAGACAGCAAGGCCACCCAAACCAAACGCAACAAGGTGCGGTTCCTGTTGGCCACCGACGGGCAGACTTTTGAGGCCGAAGACCTCCTGACGGGGGATACCGTCTCCTGCGCCTATGACGATTTCCCGAACCACTTCGTGTTCTTCTGGCCCCTTGCTGGCCTCAGCAAGACCAAGCAACTCAGCGAGTCTGAGTTCGACGTACGGGCCACCCTGCGTCTGAATAAGCTTTACACCACCCTCAGGGCCGACAACCCCGATTGGGAAGGCCGCAGCCATGACATGAACCACTTTATGGCACGGCTGATCTTTCTCTTTTTTGCCGAAGACACGGACATCCTGAATGGTGAGGACCTGTTCACGGACACCATTGAACGCATGACCAACGCCGACGGGTCAAACACGCACGAGGTGATCAGCGAACTGTTCCGTGCCATGAACACGGACTACCCTGATCGCGATGCTGCGGACCTGCCACGGTGGGCCACACCGTTTCCATACGTGAACGGTGGTCTGTTCTCTGGCAGCACCGACGTGCCAAAGTTCAGCCGCATTGCACAACGCTATCTGACCCATATCGGCCATCTGGACTGGACCAAGATCAACCCAGACATCTTTGGGTCAATGATCCAAGCCGTGGCGGATGAAGAAGAACGCTCCACCTTGGGGATGCACTACACCTCGGTGCCAAACATCCTGAAGGTGCTAAACCCACTGTTTCTGGATGACTTGCGAGATCATTTAGACCGTGCAGGAGACAGCCCGCAAAAGCTTCTGAACCTGCGCAAACGCGTGTCCAACATCCGCGTCTTTGACCCCGCCTGTGGGTCGGGCAACTTCCTTGTGATCGCGTACAAGCAAATGCGTGAGATTGAGTTTGAGATCAACAAACGCCGAGGGGAAGCCGCCAATCGGTCCGAGATCAGGATTCAGAACTTTCGTGGCATCGAACTGCGTGACTTCTCTGCCGAGATCGCACGGCTGGCCCTGATCATCGCAGAATATCAATGTGATGTGACCTATCGCGGCCAGAAGGATGCTCTGGCTGAGTTCCTGCCATTGGACAAGGAGAACTGGATCACCTGCGGGAATGCGTTGCGGTTGGATTGGTTGAGTATCTGCCCGCCGACAGGAAGATCAGTGAAGGTAAGGTCTGAAGACCTGTTCCAAACTCCACTGGATCAAGCTGAGATAGACTTCGAAAATGAAGGCGGCGAAACATACATTTGCGGCAATCCACCTTTCAAGGGTTCTCGCAAGCAGAAAGCATATGAAAAAGAAGATTTGCAAAGGGTGTTCGCTTCAGAAACAAAAAAGTGGAAAAATGTAGACTATGTTGGCGCTTGGCTGATGAAGTCGGCGCAGTACAACGACCATTGCAATGCACCATTCGCATTCGTCTCTACCAACAGCATTTGCCAAGGCCAGCAAGTGCCGATTACATGGGCAATTTTGCAGAAGCGTGGCTTCAACATACGCTTTGCCCATACTTCATTCACATGGGCCAATCTCGCAAAGAATAAGGCTGGGGTAACCGTTGTAGTGACTGGAGTGGATCGTGATCGCAGCGGCCCCAGATGGATTTTTGATGGCGATGAACGTCGTGAAGTAGACAACATAAATCCATACCTCACCTCACACAGAGTCAACGTCGTTTCAGCCGAGAGAAAACCACGTTTTCACAACCACCAAATGGAATATGGAGTCTACTACTCGAAGTCGGCTGGCCTGTTGCTCACCACCACAGACAAGACGCGACTTGAACAGGCAGGTCTTCCTGAAAAGCTCATTCGCCGCTTTATCGGTTCAACCGAGTTCATTAATGGTAAAGAACGGCACTGTCTTTGGATCAGCGATGACGACAAAGAACTCGCACTCCAAACTGATGAAGTTGCAAAGCGCATTGCGCAAGTGAAGCAAGATAGGCTTGAGACAGACGACCAAGCTGTCAACAAATTGGCAGCAAAGGCACATCAGTTTCGTGAGCGAAAAGGCGATGAAGCTGTGAAAGTATTCGTCCCAATAGTTTCGTCGGAAAATCGCGACTACTTTCCGTCGGGGCTGGCAGATGCAAGCACGATACCAACCAACAAAGCGTTTTACATGCCCAATGGCCCCCTCTGGGCAGTAGCGATAATCTCTTCAAAGCTTCACTTGTCGTGGATAGAAACAATCTGCGGAAGGCTCAGAACGGATTATTCCTACTCCAACACCCTCGGCTGGAACACTTTCCCCGTACCCAAACTAACCGAGAAGAACAAAGCCGATCTGACCCGTTGCGCCGAAGAAATCCTCTTGGCCCGTGAGGCGCATTTCCCTGCCACCATCGCCGACCTCTACAAACCCGACGAGACGCCCAAAAACCTCCGCGACGCCCACGAGGCCAACGACGAAGTGCTGGAACGCATCTACATCGGCAGACGCTTCAAGAACGACACCGAACGTCTGGAAAAGCTATTCGACATGTACACCAAAATAACCACACAGGTGCCACAGTGACCAAATCTGACCCAGCCATCTTATACCTTTATCAGGGCCTAAAGAACCAACTCGTATCCAATCATGAGTTTTTTGTTGAGCAGTCAAAGACCCGTCTGTTTGATCAATTCAACGACCTCAACATTCAATCCGAAGCACAAGGTGTCGCTGAAGAAACTTGGGAGGGTATTGAGAAACAATACGACCCAGAAAAACATGACCTGTTGGAGTTTTCTGAACTCGCTGACAGCATTGGATTTGAGCGGTACGAACTGCTGGAAGAAATGAGGGATCATGTTCGTTTGGGCATAATGATCTCTTTGTTCCACGCCTTTGAGAAGTCACTGAAGGACTGGATGTCGAAAGACTTTTTCTCCGTTTTTCGATCAGAGAAGGTTAAGAGGGCAATTTGGACTGCTTCGCTTGAAGAATTGTATACTCTTCTCAAGCACGGAGGAGTGAACGTCCGTGTGACACAAACCTATAAACGCCTTCGCGAGTACCAGCTAATCGTCAACGTTTGCAAACATGGTGAAGGAAAATCCTTTGATGAGCTTAGAAGGGTTGCACCGCAATATGTCCGACCAGTTGATGACGGTGGCTTCTATTCAAGCTTCCCAGATGAGTTCTTCGACTACACTTGCCTGAAGGTTTCAATGGAGGACTTTGATCGACTGACGGGAGCTATTCCTGATTTTTGGAATGCGCTGCCAACCTACATCTATTCCTCAGAGTTTCGCAGCTATCCGCAGTGGCTTGAAGACGCGGCCAAGTAGTCACTGGAGTAATCATATGACCAAATCCATTCCCTCTGTATCAGTGACCTACGCCCAGACTGGTGCGTCTACCTCTTCCAATGAGTTGGGGATGCGGGCCATGCAGGAACGTGCTTATGAGCGGCGTGGGGAACAGTATCTTCTGATCAAATCACCCCCCGCATCGGGCAAGTCACGGGCCTTGATGTTCATTGCGTTGGACAAGCTGAACAATCAGGGGCTCAAGCAAGCCATCGTTGTCGTGCCAGAGAAATCCATTGGCTCCAGTTTTAATGACGAACCGCTCATGAAGTATGGGTTCTGGGCTGACTGGGCCGTTGTACCGAGGTGGAACCTTTGCAACGCACCTGGTGGCGATAGCGGCAAGGTTGGAGCCGTTGGCAACTTCCTTGAGAGCGAAGATCAGGTGCTGGTTTGCACCCACGCTACCTTCCGCTTCGCCGTCGATAAGTTCGGGATCGAAGCCTTCGATGATCGCCTAATCGCCGTGGATGAGTTTCACCACGTCAGCGCCAACCCTGACAACAAGCTGGGGGCGCATCTGGGGCAGTTAATTGCCCGTGACAAAGTGCATGTGGTCGCCATGACAGGCAGCTACTTCCGTGGTGATGCAGAGGCGGTGCTGGCCCCTGAAGACGAAGCCAAATTCGATACGGTGACCTATACCTACTACGAACAGCTTAACGGTTATGAACACCTCAAGACGCTGAACATCGGGTATTTCTTCTACACAGGCAGCTATGCCGAGGACCTCCTGGCTGTTCTGAACCCCGAAGAGAAAACCATCCTGCACATCCCCAATGTGAATGCCCGTGAAAGCA
Organism: Pseudomonadota bacterium; assembly: GCA_039193885.1. Taxonomy (GTDB): domain Bacteria; phylum Pseudomonadota; class Alphaproteobacteria; order Rhodobacterales; family Rhodobacteraceae; genus Litoreibacter. Next base: position 557,905 of record JBCCWL010000001.1, on the reverse strand, counting down.
CAGGCGACAAGCACAAAGAGGTTGATGAAATCCAACATGCTTTGGGTGAATGGCAAGGGACGGACCCCGAAACAGGTTTCCACCTGATCAAGACCAAGGGCGGTAGGGTCATCAAAGTAGCGGATCTGGTCGAGGATGATCCTGCCAAGCGGGACAAGGTATCAGCAGCCCTGAAGGACTCCAAACAGAAGAACAACCGTGATCACGTGGACCTGATCATTGCGTTGGGTATGGCCAAGGAAGGCTTCGATTGGATTTGGTGCGAACACGCTTTGACCGTTGGGTACCGAGCCAGTTTGACTGAGATTGTGCAGATCATCGGACGGGCTACTCGTGATGCCAAAGGCAAGACCCATGCCCGCTTCACAAACCTGATTGCCGAACCCGACGCCTCAGAGGGTGCAGTCACGGAGGCTGTCAACGACACCCTCAAAGCCATCGCAGCCAGTTTGCTGATGGAGCAGGTATTGGTTCCCAAGTTCAACTTCGCCCCCAAGTCGCCGACTGCGACACCAGTTGACGGGTTCAACTATGGTGAAGGCGGCTACCAAGACGACAAATGCAATGTCGGCTTCAGTGAGGACAGTGGTCAGTTCCAGATTGAAATCAAAGGACTGGTAGAACCAAAGTCTGAGAACGCGAAACGCATCTGCGAAGAAGATATCAACGAAGTCATCACCGCCTTTGTGCAAGATAAGCCGTCTATTGAACGCGGCCTCTTTGACGAAGAACTCGTGCCTGAAGAGATCACAGTTGTTCGGATGGGCAAGATCATCAAGGATCGATACCCAGAGCTAGAGGAAGGCGATGTGGAGGCCGTACGGCAACGTGCAGTCGCTGCCCTTAACCTAACGCAGCAAGCCAAGGCTGCGGTACTGGGTGATGCTGAGAATGAGTCTACGGCGAATACAGCCCTGATTGATGGGGTACGTAAGTTTGCAATGGATGTCCGTGACCTCAACATCGACCTGATTGATGCGATCAATCCATTCGGTGAAGCCTATTCCATCTTGGCAAAGTCCATGGATGAAGAAAGCCTCAAACAAGTGGCGGCGGTGATCTCAGCCAAACGTACCCCCATCACCCCTGATGAGGCGGTCACTTGGGCTAAACGTGCATCCCGCTTCAAAAAGGATCATAACAGATCACCTTCGATCACAGCATCCGATCCATACGAACGTTTGATGGCTGAAGGTGCCACTGCCTTTATGCGTTTCCGTAAGGAGGGCCGCTATGAGTGATGATCTTGATGCATTGGCAGATGACCTTGCTGAGTTCGAAGTCGAAGACAAACCTGTTAAACGATCTCCCATTGAAGAACGGGTGATTGCAGGCTTTGAGGACATCCAACGATTCACAGAGGCTGCGGGTCATGCACCACGTACAGGCTCAGATCATGATATCTTTGAACGCCTGTACGCCGTCCGTCTGGAGCGACTGAAAGCCAACCAAGAGTACCACGGTCTTCTATCACCTTTGGACCATCAGGGGCTTCTAACCTCTGCTTCGGTTACTGACGAAGCTGATGATTTGGACATGGATGCATTGGCTTCTGATCTTGAGGACCTTGATGGCCTCGCCCCTGACATCACTGAAATCCGTCATGTGCGGCCTGTAGCTGAACGCAAAGCTGCGGAAGATGTTGCCAGTCGCGAACCTTGCAAGGACTTTGATAAGTTCAAGCCAATGTTTGAGCAGGTGCAGTCCGAACTGACATCGGGGGTACGTGCAACAAGGCCCTTCGAACGCAAAGCGGAGATTGAAATGGGGCGTCTGTTCGTCCTGAAGGGTCAAAAGGCATTCGTCGCCGAAAAAGGTGAGGTATACGTCAACGACAACGGCATGACCGAAGCTCGGCTTCGTGTGATCTTTGACAACGGAACCCAAAGCAACCTTTTGATGCGTTCATTGCAACGTGCTTTGAATGAAGACAAAGCCAGTCGGCGTATCACAGACCCTAGTGCTGGTCCCTTGTTCGCGGACAGCACCATCGATGGCGACGAAGCCAGTGGGCTTATCTACGTCCTGCGTTCAAAATCTGACCTACCTATCGTGACCCAGAACCGTGACCTGCTGCACAAGATTGGTGTCACTGGTGGTACCGTTGAGAAACGGATTGCCAATGCCAGACTTGATCCCACATTCCTGATGGCCGACGTGGAAGTCGTGACCACCTACGAATTGTTCAACATCAACCGTGTGAAGCTGGAGAACCTGCTGCACCGCATCTTCGAAGCCGCACGGCTGGATATCGAAATCAAAGATCGCTTTGGGCATCCTGTTACCCCACGAGAATGGTTCCTCGCGCCGCTCTTCGCAATTGATGAGGCGGTAGAGCGCATAAGGGATGGTTCCATCAAGGGGATGGCCTACGATCCTGAGACTGCGACGTTGAAGTAACAAACGAGCATAATCGCTAAGCTCCCTTTGGACTATATATTGGACAATACACATCCCAATTTATCGTTTCAAATCAATGATGTAAAATACATGTAGGCTAATCCGGTACTCGCCTCCAGCGATGATCAACGTGTTAAACTGACCAGCACGGCAGGCACCATAACTGTAAGCCAAACCACGCCGTAAAGGGCGGCTGGTATTGTATATGGATTGAACGCCGGGCCTCCTGAGACCAGCAAACCGGCAATTGCGATGCCCAGCGCGCCGTTCTGAACGCCCGTTTCGATCGAGATCGTCCTGGCTTCGATGTTTGAAGCCCCCAGCAGTCGTGACCCGAAATGGCCAACGGTTGATAATGCGACAACCAAGGCCAAAAGCCCAAACCCGACGTGAGATATGTTTGCGGACACAACGTGCCAATTCGAAAAAATCGCCGCTGCAATAATGGCGATGAAGAGCAACGCGGCCAATCTGGCCAGCACCGGCTCGATCTTGGCTGTTGCGGATGGCGCTGCGGCCCGCAGCGCGACGCCCAACGTGATGGGCAAAGCTGTGAGCAAGAAGGCGACAAGTGCTGTAGACAAAATCTCGATGTCGGGTGCTGCCTCGCCCATAAATCTGTTCATCGCAAAGTTGAGGATCAGCGGGATCGTGACGACACATGTCAAACTGAACGTGGCCGTAAGTGTTACCGAAAGGGCGACATCCCAATTTGCAAGTTTGGTGACGATGTTGCTGACGGCCCCGCCCGGACAGGCGGCGAGGATCATGATCCCCACAGCTGTCTCCCGGGTAAAACCGAAGGCCAGAACGACGCAATACGCGATGATCGGCAGCAAGATGACTTGGTTCAGCGCGCCAATACAAAAGGCACGAGGCCGGTCCAAAATACGCTGAAAGTCTGCAGGTCTAAGTCCGAGCCCCAGGCTGAACATGATGATCACGACGCCCAAGGGCAGGAGCACAGCAACACTGAAGTCCATCCACCGTGTCCTCACCACCCTACACAGATCCAGAAGATCGTCGAAGTTTATGCTGTTATGTTCAGTTTGGCGAGGTCGATTGCCCAGAACATCTGCAGATCTGGTACGTTGGCGTAAAGGGGTGACTTGCTCAGGCGCGTAAGACTTCACCTCTGCTCAAAGATATTGCGTGATTGATCAGGTCGCGAGCATCATCTTTTGGAACCGTCGCATGCCGCGCAGGCAGCCCGGTCGGCAACGATGTTACACGATGCCGCAATTCGTCAACGAACCGCGGGCGCATTCCGAGCGAGCGTGCCGCCGAATAGTCGCGTCGCCGTGCGACCAACACCTCCACGTCTTGATGGGACACGCCCAAAGACTGGGCACAAATCGCCAGCGCCTCTGATACTGGTTCGGCGGAAAACGGATCAGACGCCGCAATGATTGTCCCAAGCTTCGTAGCATTGGTCTGCAAGGCCGCAGCCCGCGCGAGGTTTGTGGTGAGCATCGGATAGTCTGATACGAACCCGGTTGGGCGCTGATACCCTTTTGGGTCTGCCAATGCGGCGGAGACGCTTTGATACGCGCCGAACCCGCTGGCCCAGATCTGGTCGTTCAAAAACTCCAGATAACTCCTGACTATCTTGGCCCGTAGGTCGCTTGACCCCGGCAAATGGTTTAGGACATCAAGCACCGATGCCGCATCATTAATGCTTGCGATATCGCTTGGTCCCCAAGTGGCCGCAATGCGATGGCTTTCGAATACAGCATTACAGGCCGCGCTTTCCAGCGGAGCAAGATCAAGCAAAGCGTGAACAGAACATATGACAAGTGGCTTCAAGGTCTTTTCCTTTCGATGGAAAGTTCATGGCGGAGATGCGTTTAGGTCCCGGGTTAGGTTGCGTCGGATCACAACGTGAGCGCGACGTTCCACCCGAACGCAACAAACAGAAAAAGCGACGAAAAATAGACGAGGTAGAACTGCATGATCTTGGTCCCTGGTTGCATGTGCTGACCTAGGGTTAAGTGATTTCTCCCACCTGGTGATTGACCGGGAGGGCCACTGTTTTGACCGTCTCGGCCAACCTGACCTCAGCTCAATTGCAACTAGGTTTGGGGCAACATAATCTGCTGCAAGACGCCAGTTAAGCGTCACAGTTCAGGACGAAAGGCGACCGCGAAATGCTTGATGGCAAACCTGTGCTGCATTTGATTTGCGGCAAGATCGCTGCCGGAAAATCGACACTGGCCGCTCGGCTCGCTGAGGCGGACAATACCGTTTTGATTGCGGAAGATGATTGGCTTGCGGCCCTTTTTCAAAGCGAATTGAAGAGCCCGCGCGACTATCTGCGTTGCGCATCCAAGCTTCGCGTTGCGATGGGGCCGCATATCGCGACGCTTCTGAATGCGGGGCTGTATGTTGTGCTGGATTTTCAGGCCAATACCCGACAGAGCCGCGCCTGGATGCGCAGCCTACTAGACCAGACCGGAGTGGCACATCAATTTCATGTTCTGATGCCACCCGACGACGTCTGCCTTGCCCGGCTTCGCATGCGCAATGAAAGCGGCAAGCACCCGTTTGTCGTGACCGAAGATCAGTTTCACGAGATTGGCGGATATTTCGACCCGCCAAGCCCAGAGGAAGGCTTTCACCTGATCCATTATGACTGGGCCCATGATTGATAGGTCCAGGTCCCGCCCGTTTCACTTAGGCAATACGGGCGTCAGATTGCGTTAGCCACAACAGACCAACGAGCAACAGGGCCGCCGAGACGGTTGACGCCACAGTTCTTATCGAGTTCCAGAACGTCCAGCGCGGCAGATAGGTTCCCGTCCAGTAGTCTCGTGCTGTGGAAGACGACACGTCCATTCGGGCAAGCGCCTCATTCATTGGCACATTGAAGAAGACCGTGACGCCGAAACACCCGATCACGTAGATCAAGCCGGCAATTGCTATAAGTGTCCCAGGACCTGATCCGACAACGAACCAACCGTAGCCAGCTATTACCAGCGAGATCGGAGCCATGCCGATGAACAGCGTCATGAAAACCCACCGAAAAACTTCGCGGTTTATGACCTGCATCGCGTCGGCTCCGCCGATCCCACCGGTATGCGCCAAAGAGCGCATAATGAAGTCAGAAAATGCGAGGAAAACGCCACCGACAAGCGCGTAGGCAATGACCGAAAGCTGCAACGTAATGTAGATGAAGAGTGACATTTTGGAATCTCCTTTCGAATGCGGGCCGCGGCGCGTGCTGAGCAGCGCGCCACGGCAAGACGCTAGGATCGGGCCTGATCCGGCGATGGGTGGGGCTGATCGCGAAAAACCCTGCGGCGGAACGCAAACATGCATAGCGCTGCAATCGTGATCTCAAGGATAAGTGCGCCGATGATCATCTCGGACGGCATCCCATCTACAGCAAGACCCAAGACGCGACCTGCCGGGAAAGCCAGAAACACAATGAGTGTTGCTGCAATCGCCAGTTCCACCATAGCGGAACGCCAGATGCCAGCGAGCATCAGGCACCCCAAGGCTGTCAGGCCAGCGGCCGGTGCGCGCAATTCACTGAGTAAGCTCGGGCTGTCGGACAGGCTGATCCCATAGCTGGCATAGAAAACCTGCGGCCCAGCCGTTATCAGAACGCCAATGCCGGTCGCTGTAATCCCCGAAACTGCGAGCGTGATTTTCTCAAGTAGAGTTATTTTCATAGTATTCTCCATTCTAAAGGGATCTGTATTTACGCAGCCGAAGACCAAGCGCCCGCAGTCGCCGCTGCTTGGGCATATACGGCGAAATCACGCGGGGGCCGGCCAAGTGCGCGCTCTACACCGTTCGTGACATAGGCATTGCGGCCATCTAGTGTTTCGCGTGCGATTTTGGTGAAGACATCGGCCACGAATTCACCGCCCGAGGCCGCGACGTTGGCGTGAAATTCCTCAAAACTGATCGGCACGTGCTGGATGTGGCGGCCCAACTGCGCAGAAAGTATGTTGGCCATCTCTGCAAACGTCATGAGACGCGGGCCTGTCACCTCATAGCGTTCGCCCAGGTGACCTTCTTGGGTCAGTGCTGCGACGACAACGTCGGCGATATCCTCGATATCGATAATCGGCTCGGGTGTATCGCCACCAGGCATGGGGAGCACACCTCCTAGAATAGGATCGCGCAGGTAGCCTTCGCTAAAGTTCTGTGCGAACCAAGCGGCGCGCACGATGGTGAAGCCCACGCCGGATTTGCGGACGACCTCCTCCCCAACGCCGGCGAAATGTTCACCGCGACCAGAAAGCAGCACTATGTGTTCAAGGCCTGTTTCAGCTGCGACTTTCGTCAACGCTTCCAGCTTTTCCACGGCGCCCGGAAAGGCGAGATCGGGAAAATAGGTCACATAGGCTTTGCTAACGCCGGAAAGTGCGGCTGTCCATGTCTCCGGCGCGTCCCAATCAAAGGGGATCTTCGCGCTGCGTGAGCCGCGTCTTACGGGCAGGCCCATGTCTTCGAGGCGCGCGGCTACCCGCGACCCGGTTTTGCCGCTCGCGCCGATCACGAGAATAGGTTGAGTTTGCATAGTGGTACTCCTTGGCTGAAGGTTATGACCAAGGCATATGCTTTTATCGGCGCAGAAATATTGACGCGCGATGCCACGGATTTGACCCGTTCGGCCAAACAGGCGTCAGGGAGTTGCTATCTGTTTTCGGTAGGTGGCTGGCGTCTGCCCGGTCCAGCGTTTGAACGCACGATTGAACGCGCTCTGCTCTGAAAACCCAGTCAGAAAAGCAATCTCCGCCAGAGAATTCGCCTCATCGCTCAGCATCCCAAAGGCAATCTCACGTCGCGTTTCTTCGGCCAAGGTCTGGAAACTGACGCCGTGGTCGGCCAGACGGCGATGGAAAGACCGCACGCTAAAACCCAGATCGCGGGCCACGTCCGCCATTTTCGGAAGGCCCTCACTCAACGCACGCGCGATCGCCTGTTTGGTAGATTTGACCAATGAAGGATCACTGGCAATTTTCTCAAGTTCCACATCGAGATGGCGTGTGAGGAAATCAGACAGCGCCTGATCGCCCAGTTTGTTTTTCGTCTCAAGCGTTGCCTGAGACAGAAGAATTCCATCTGCCTGCGCATTGAACCGAACTTCCGATCCAAAAAATTCCTCAAACAGATGCGCGTCGCGCGGGGGGGCGTGCTGAAACGTGACCAGGTCCGGTGCAATGTGATCGACGGCCATGTCCCGAACCAGATGGAACAGGCCGGTGAGGCCTGCTTCGGGCGAAAAAACCAGTCCCGGGCCCGATCCCTCAAATAGGTCTTGGCGTAAAAATATTGCCTGATCGCGTGGATCAAGATGATAGCGCAAATTGTCGGCGAGCAGCGTCAAATAGCGCGCGACCCGTTGCAAAACACCTGCGACATCGGGGGCGGCCTTACAAGCCAAACCAAGTGTGCCCATCTGGTCGGCATCCAGTGATTGCGCATAACGCACCGAGAGTGCTGCCCGCTCAGGCACCTTTTCCGCAACCAACCCGAGTACGTCTAAATGCGCCCGCGCCGAGATCCGGCCGTTTTCGACCTTGAATTTCAGCAACTCTTCCCCACCAGACAGCAGGCGGCCGTCCGATGTCAGGTCAAACCCGGCCGCGCGTGCAAAATATTGCGTAATTACGATGGTCAGAGAGGACATAGGCTGTCGAAATAAGGCCAAAAGTTAAGTGTTGAACGGATCGCAAAGGTTTGCCGACAATTGCTAGCACGTTTTCGATTGAAACGCGCTACAATTGGATCGACCCGCAACAGGTCAGGCGTTTGACCGCGCGAAATCCATTCTGATCTTGGCCCGGCTTTGGCGGCTACCTTGTCGTCAACGCCTCCAATGTGGACATCAACGTCTCAGCACCGCTCATGTTAACTTGGGCGAACTGGCCCGCGTCGTTGTCCCAATAGGTCCCACTTGCGTTCCCGAAGGCATCCTCCAAAGCCAGACGGCAAAGGATATCGGCACCGATTTGGAGATCATTGCCCACGACGCCAAAGCCCTCTTTGACCATTTTCGACGCCAGCAGAGAGCCTGGGTTGACCGCTAGGAAGACGGGGCCGCTTGGCATGGATTGCGCCATTTCAGCCGACCAAAGCGTGATCGCGCGTTTGCTTTGGGCATAAGCACCCATGTCATCCAAATGGACATCCCCGGTCAGCGCGCCCATATTGACAGGTGCTTGCGCAGCAGAGGAGAGGTTTATGACTCGCCCGTCTTTCGGAATTACCGGCAGAAGCCCTTTGGTCAGTACATAAGGGGCAAGCGTGTTGACCACAAAGCGCGCATCCTGCCCATTGGGCAAAATGGGATTGGGTGTTTTGTAAACGCCGGCGTTGTTGATCAGAACCTCGATCTTGTCGTGATCGGCTCGAACGGCGTCGGCCATTTGTGCTGTTGCGTCGAGGGACGACAGGTCTGCTTCATAGCTCGTAACCGTTTCGCCAACCTCGCTTTGCGCTGCGGCCAATTTAGATGCGCTACGTCCATGCAGGATGATCTTGTGGCCCTTCGATGCCAGCTTTTTCGCCGTCAATAGGCCGATGCCATCCGTTGAGCCGGTGATGAGAATTGTCTTTGTCATTGCGATCGTCCTGGGGTTGGGAAGTCCGGCAACAGCGTATCCGCCAGCCGTTTTAAAGTGTTTTCGATGTCGGTGTGGTTGAAGCGCAGGTTGAGCGCGACATGGTTTATCCCGTGATCCTGCAATGCATGCAAATAAGTCTTCAGGAACGGTATGTCGGATCGAAAACCAAGGTGTATTGGCCGTGGTTCGCTGCCGTCTTCTACAAGGTCGATATAGAGCGACTGCATCACAGGTTTTTCAGGTGCCCCAACAGCTGCAGATCTCGAACGATAGTCGCTGACAACGTTGGCCTGCGCCACAACATCGCGCGGATAGGTCATCCAGCCGTCGCCATGCTTTGCGATCCATTCGGGACTTTGTTGTGCGCCGCCAGTGATCAAGACCGGTACACGCCCGGCGACAGGTTTGGGGAGCATATCGATGCTGCCCTTGAGCGCTCCATGCGCACCTTCAAATTCCGGGCGATCATCGGCCATCGCTCGGATATAGGCGAGGCTATCCCGGAATCGCGCGCCCCGATCCTGAAATGACATACCAAGCGCGGGAAATTCTTCTGGCCGGTCACCAGATGCGACACCGAGCAGCAATCGACCCTCGGAAAGCTGATCAGCAGAGGCCGCCGCCTTCGCCACATGAGCGGGATGGCGCAAAGGCAGAATTATGCTCGCAACCCCCAGTGCGATGTCGCGCGTGATGCCAGACAGCAAGCCAAGATAGACGAACGGATCAAACATTTGTCCGGCATCGCCGAAGCTGGGCACATTGAAGGGCACATCCCGTAGCCATAAAGCTGCATATCCGAGCTCATCTGCCAGTCGTGCTCGTTCCATATGGCGCGATATGTCAGGAATTGCGCCAACCTGGTGAGCGTCTAGCGGCAGCACCAGACCAAGACTGAGCTGTCCCGGTCGAAAGACGCTGTTGTAGGCGCGGTTCATTGAAGGGAACTTACGCGCGGACGCTCCGTCAGCCATGATTTCGTCCTTTTTTAGTACCGGATCAGTGTCCGGCTCTCGATGCTCTTACGTGGGATCTCGATGGACGGGTTCTCGACCATTTCAAGTGCCGAATGCGCAATCGAGGCGCGCCCAGAATTGTCGTAAATGTTGAAAACCGCAACGTCTTCCGGTGTCATCCGAGATTGGTAGACCCATTCATGATCATCATTGGCAACCAGACCCATGATCTGACCTTTGCGGTCGGGGTAGATCAAGTCGAGCAGGAGCCAATCGCCATCCGGGACGCTTGACGGACGTACAAAGCCCAAAGGTGCTGAATTGATCGGATTTTCAACGGGTCGCCAGATGTTGATGAAGGCAAAATGGCCCCGGGCCCATTCGGCCGCTGTCTGCGCGCCCAGGATATCGATTAGGCGCTGTTGCGCGCCGTGGGCGCTATAGTCGCTATGGACATTGCGCGCCGGCTTTCGCACGGCATTTGGGTCGTCACTGCGCACAGTGTGATCAAATACGACAACCTCCTTCGCACCGATTTCACGGGTCAGAAGCGTCGTCAATTCCCGATCATATGTGCCCGTCCATGACTGGTCGGCATCGAAATTGGTGACCGTCGACGGGGCCATGAAGAATTCGACGCTATCGATCTCGAATGAGACGGATGAACCATCGCGCGTATCATTCAGTGCCACGTTTCTAACCGCATGCTCGGGTGAGATTAGATCACCGAAGACCCCGCCCGCGTCGATATGATAGGCCTGCCGCTCGGGCTTTTGGACGTGGTAGTTCACCGTAGCTGTGCGTGTCATGTGCTGATCCTCCTTAAAAGGAAAGACCCCGTTGAGACCAGGCCGGACAGAGTCAAGCGAGGTCATCTTTGCCCTCGATAACATAGTGAAAGCTCGTCGACCCTTGCGTACGGGCTTCCAGATGCGGTTTGTACTCCGGATCGTTCATAAAACTCATGGCAGCGTCTTTGGACGGCCATTCCAGAATTATTCTAAGCGCCGCCGGTTGGCTCACGCCTTCGACCTGCTCATGGTTCGCGGTCCGCGCGAGGTATTTCCCGCCATGTTTTGCCACCAGCTTGTTTGCGGCGGGCAGATAGTTAGGGATCCACTCCTCGCTGGATGGGGTCACAGCAAGTACAGAGTAATAGGCCACGATGTGTCTCCTTGTTTTGGCTTACGGACACATAAGATATTGCGTATTTCCATAAAATAGGTCTGAATCGGATATCAAAATTCTGTTTTTGGATATAATATGGATACAGATGCCTTGCGCCTTTTTGTTCTGGCTTCAGACAAACTGAATATCAGCGCCGCCGGACGAGACCTCGGGCTTGCCCCTTCAGTCGCCAGTGCATGGATGGCAAAGCTCGAAAAGAGCGTGGGCGCAGACTTGCTACACCGCTCGACACGCAAGGTGTCGTTGTCGGTGGAGGGCGCTGAGTTCCTGCCTTACGCCCGCGACATCATCGCGCGTGAAGACGCCGCACGGGTGGCTTTAGGCCAAGGTCAGACCCACGTGTCGGGCACGCTTCGTTTCACGGCTCCCAGCACCTTCGCACAGCTCTATATCGCGCCAATCCTGCCTGAATTTCTGGCTAATCATCCGGACTTGACCCTTGATATGCGGTTGTCTGACCAGCAGCTTGACCTGATCGAAGGCAGTTTCGATCTCGCGCTGCGAAATGCGTCGCTCGAAGACTCAAGCCTGCGCGGGCGAAAACTGGCCGACGATACGCGGATCCTGTGCGCGTCGCCCAGCTATCTTGAACAGGTTGGGCAGCCACGTTCGCCTCAAGATCTGTTAGAGCACGCATTTGTTGCCTTCGGTATGCGAACCCGTCTGAATCTTCGCAATTCTGACGGAATACAGGTTTCGATCGATCCACAGGACGGCCAATGCAATCTGATCTTAGATGACGGACACACCCATCGGGTCGCGACCATCGCAGGGGCCGGGATCTCCGTAAACTCGGTTTGGAGCGTGCATGATGATCTGACATCGGGTGCTCTGGTCCGGGTCTTGCCAGACTATGAATGTGTCTCAGACACCATGCTTTGGCTGATCTATCCGCAGTCCAATGTGCTGTCGGGCAAAGTGCGCGTCTTCATGGATTTTCTGCTTGAACGGATCGGGCGACACCCACCTTGGCGTTGGGCCCTTGAATAGCGAACCCGCCTGAGAAGAGGCAAATGCGACACGAATGCTTGCGCAGTTCATCGTCACACTTAACCCTACAAAACAAGATACACTCAACGTCTGTGCCCTATCGGGCTCCATTTTGAAATTCTGTTGCCGGTGCCCACCTGGTATGGTCTAACGCGCACCGATAGTTTGCAAGGAAACTGGTTCGCCCATGAAGTTTTCCAATTTGATCGAGATTGCTGGAACGCGCGCCGTCTCACGAGCCAAGTTTCTCTACCCTGTAGCGCGGTCTGTGATTGGTGTGTCGGACTCGGCGCGATTGTCCAAAATTGCGCGGCAGAAATCCCCAGTTTTCGTTGTCTATTCTCAGGGGCGCGTTGGATCGACCGCGATCTACAACGCGCTTTTGAAAAGTGACCTCGGGATGCCACTGTTTCACTTACACACGCTGTCCTCGTCCGGCGCGGACGAGATGATTGCGAACCACCGGAGAAAAGGCCAGGTCGTCGAACGAAATCACTTACTGTCTCGCAAAATTGCGAGGGTGTTCGAAGAGCTGGATCCCGAAGCGGATCACTCTCAAAGGTGGAAGGTCCTGTCGATCTTTCGGGACCCGCTCGCGATCATGCTGTCCCTCAAAATGAAACACGCCACACAAGACCTCCGGATGTTCGAAGAAGGCAGCAACAGCACCGCAGATTTCGACCCGATGGTATCGCATGTACGCGCGTCTTTTGAGAAGGATGATCCCTACAACTGGGAAGTTGCTCGTTGGATGGACACAGTCTTGCCAAGCGAGCTTGGCCTCGACCCGTTTTCGGAGCCATTTGACCATTCCAAGGGCTACCAAATCATTCAATCCGGCAGGTTCGATCTGGCGATCTTGAAATTTGAAAATATGGCCAAGAATTTTCGGGCCTGTGTCGAAGATCTGGTCGGGCACGAGGTCCCGGATTTGAAACTCGTCTACGACAACGTACACCGCGACCGACAATTCGATGAGGCCCATAAATACCTCAAAGAGAACCTGAAATTGCCGCGTGCCTTTTGCGAGCGGATGTATTCGACGCCGGTATCGGAAAAGCTCTATTCAGAAGAAGACCGGCTGGCGCTGATCAAAAAATGGTCCGACTGAGGATGCGAGCGAGCTTCAAGCTGAACTTCCATCACCTCAGACGACCTCGGCGGTCAGTTTAAATCCCACCGCCTTACCCCAATGGACGTGGCAGGATGTACAGCGAAATCCGTGATCCGAATAGCCGCGCATCGCTAGACGAAAATCATCATAATGCCTTGAGTACTCAGGATCTTCTGCCAGGTTTGGAAGAATAGGGTTCAGCAAGACAAGGACTGATCGGCGCGAGATCCGGCAAAATTCTGCAACAACTGACAACCAGTCCTTGGGGTGGCAATAATGCTCGATGGCCTGACAACAAATCACCGTATCAAAGGCCTTGTCCTCGAACGGATAGGGCGTCAGCCCAGCGTCAAACAGCGCCATTGGCAGATCAAGGCTTTCGATGATTTCCTGGTATGGCCAATCCGCGCCCTCTGATCCGACGATGCCATGATCGTCAACATCACGGTTGAAATCGGTGGCGTTCAGCCCGCGATGGCGGGCATTGGTTGTCGCATCCTGCGCGCCGCTGACCATGTTGATATAGTCGTTGCCAAGCACGTCATGGCCATAGTGGCGTAAGATTTCCAACATGGCCCCATGCGCTGTCGACATCTCAAGAATCTGGGTCGACGAACCCGTCAGGAGTTCCGGCAGAAACAACTGAATCCTATTCCAGCATCGTCTGATGTTGTCTTCGCGCTTGAGGTATTTCCGCTGCAAATGGTGAACGATCGTCGAATTGTCCCAGTCGATCTTATAAGGCGTCAAAAGCTCTGGTGGCGGGTCTTCGCCAAACAGATCTGCCTGATCGGACACCTTGCGCGCCTTGGCCAGTTGGCGGTGCAAATCGATCTCGGCTTTGGGTAAGCCTGCAAGGATATGTTTGCGACGACGTTTGGTTTTCATCGGTGGCGAGCCTGTTTGAGCGCCCAGGTTTTCCACCCGGAGTATTGGTTGCAGCAAGCGTAGCGACCAAGTTTACACCTGTCTATCCGGCACGCGCTCACGGCTTGAATTTCAGACGATCCCAGCGATCACCCTTAGCCGCATTTCGAATACCCGCACGAGCCGCAGGTCATGCATCCCTCGACCATCCGAAGATCGAATTGGCCGCAGGACGGACAGGCTTGGCCCCGCCCGCCGGGAAGATTCACGACTTCGGCTTTCGGATCCGCCTTCAAGCCCATGCCCTCGCCCGCCAGAAACCCGGTGGCGATCATGTGTTTCTCGATGACGCCGCCGATGGCGGCCAGAATGGACGGGATATATTTTCCGTTCATCCAGGCCCCGCCGCGCGGGTCGAAGACGGCCTTGAGTTCTTCGACAACGAAGCTGACATCGCCGCCACGCCGGAACACAGCAGAGATCATCCGGGTCAGCGCCACTGTCCAGGCGAAATGCTCCATGTTTTTGGAGTTGATGAACACTTCGAATGGGCGCCTGTGACCGTTCAAAACTATATCGTTAATGGTGATATAAAGCGCGTGTTCGCTGTCGGGCCATTTGACCTTGTAGGTTTGACCTTCAAGCTCTGAGGGTCTGTCTAAGGGCTCGGACATATAAATCACGTCACCTTCAATCACCTGGCCAGGAGCTTCAGACGGCGTACTTTCGGCGGCTTCAGACACGCTCAGAACTGACCCCGTCACATCATTGGGCCGGTAAGTCGTGCAGCCTTTGCAGCCTTGGTCCCAAGCCGCCATATACACATCTTTAAACGCTTCGAAGGAAATATCCTCCGGACAGTTAATCGTTTTAGAGATGCTTGAATCGATCCATTTTTGTGCTGCGGCCTGCATGCGGACATGATCGAGCGGGGCCAGAGTTTGGGCGTTCACAAAATACTCGGGCAGCTCGGCATCGCCAAATTTCTCGCGCCATAGCGCAACGGCATAATCGACGACCTCCTCTTCTGTATGTGATCCGTCTTTTTGCAATACTTTGCGCGTGTAGCTATAGGCAAATACCGGTTCGATCCCCGAGCTGACATTGCCCGCAAACAGAGAGATCGTGCCCGTTGGCGCAATGGAGGTCAGAAGCGCATTACGGATCCCGTGTATTCGGATGGCCTCGCGCACGTCTTCATCCATCTCCTGCATCGCACCGCTCGACAGGAAGGCCTCGGCATCAAACAGGGGAAACGCCCCCTTCTCCTTCGCCAAATCGACTGACGCCAGATACGCGGCGCGGGCGATCGCGTGCAACCAGCGCTCGGTCAGGCGCGCCGCTTCCTCAGACCCGTAGCGTGCGCCCACCATAAGCAAAGCATCCGCCAGACCTGTAACGCCAAGACCGATCCGTCGCTTGGCCTGGGCTTCGCGGGCTTGCGCCTCAAGGGGAAATTTTGACGCGTCCACCACATTGTCCATCATTCGAACCGCAAGGGCCACATGATCGTTCAACATGATCTCATTCAACGCTGCACCGTCTGCAAACGGGTCGCCCACGAACCGCGACAGGTTGATTGAGCCCAACAAACAGGCACCATAGGGCGGCAAGGGCTGCTCACCACAGGGGTTCGTCGCCGCGATCGTCTCGCAGTAGGACAAATTATTGGCCTGATTGATCCGGTCGATAAAGATCACGCCCGGCTCGGCGTAGTCGTAGGTGCCACGCATGATTTTGTCCCAAAGATCGCGCGCGTTCACCGTCCTGTAGACCTGACCATCAAACACCAGATCCCAAGGCGCGTCAGCCTTGACGGCTGCCATGAAGGCGTCAGTGACCAGTACGGACACATTGAACATACGTAAGCGAGCCGCATCGCGTTTTGCCTCGATAAACGCCTCTATATCGGGGTGATCGCAACGCAGCACAGCCATCATGGCACCACGCCTGGACCCGGCCGACATGATCGTGCGGCACATCGAATCCCAAACATCCATGAAGCTGAGCGGGCCTGAGGCGTCCGCTGCAACCCCTTTTACGTCCGAGCCTTTCGGACGGATGGTCGAGAAATCATATCCGATTCCGCCTCCCTGCTGCATAGTTAGCGCCGCTTCCTTAAGCATATCGAAAATGCCGCCCATGCTGTCAGGAATGGTCCCCATGACAAAGCAGTTGAACAAGGTGACCTGGCGTTGTGTCCCGGCACCCGCCAGAATGCGCCCTGCGGGCAGATATTTGAAATCCTCCAGCGCCGTATAGAACTTGTCTTCCCATAACTCCGGTGCATCTTCAACGCGTGCGAGATCATGGGCGATCCTGCGCCAGGTATCCTCAACCGACTGGTCAATCGCAGTGCCATCGGCCCGCTTGAAGCGATACTTCATATCCCAGATTTGTTCGGCAATCGGCGCTGCAAAATGGGTCATAGTCACAGTCCTGACATCAGCATGGAGGTCGATGTTTTACGACCAGATCCAGTATTTGTCTATGAGTTATCCACAATCCCTGCCCTTGAATCCCGGTCTAAACGCAATATCGTTCAAGATCACCGCGGGGAGCGAATCGTGTCTGAGTTCATAAATCTTATCAAACTATCGGTGGGAACTGAAAGCGTTGAAGGCCTTCAGGCATGGCAGGCGGGACCGCGCCCTAAAACCGAAGATGGCCTGCCGCGACATGTGACACGAATGTGGCCAAAGCGCAGCGCCGATATCCTAAATGGTGGATCGATTTACTGGGTGATCAAAGGTGTGGTCCAGGCCCGTCAAAAGATCCTCAGGCTTGACGAATATGACG
Source organism: Pseudomonadota bacterium (assembly GCA_039193885.1). Taxonomy (GTDB): domain Bacteria; phylum Pseudomonadota; class Alphaproteobacteria; order Rhodobacterales; family Rhodobacteraceae; genus Litoreibacter. Next base: position 541,010 of record JBCCWL010000001.1, on the reverse strand, counting down.
CGGGCGACGGCATCCGCCGCTGTGCGCTGGTGTTCGATCCGACCCTAATTCGTACAGAAACTGCGCTTAAACGGCCCTTCCAGGGATGGCGCTATTTGCACCCTATGGAGGCCCCGGCAGATTTGCGGCAAGCCCGCACCAGCGACACCGCCCTTCCTCCCGAATTGGCTGCTGCCTTGGCCGATATTGGCGTGCGGTAAACCCTAGTGGTTGTCGCGCGGCATCGATTTGCGCGCGATATCACGGTACCCGTCCGCTCCGGAAAGAACCATTCCTTCAGAGAAGGGTCGGACCTTCTCACGGAAGATTGCCTGCCAAGGTGACTGGCTGTCGGGAACAGGCATTTTACCGTCTTCCAGAGCGTCCCTGCGGTTTTGAAGCTCCGCCTCACTGACCAGCATATCAGCCGTGCATTTGCGAAGATCTATACGCACCTGATCGCCTGTGTGAACCAGTGCCAAGCCACCGCCATCAGCGGCTTCCGGAGAGGCATTCAGGATCGAAGGGCTTCCTGATGTCCCCGATTGGCGCCCGTCCCCGACACAGGGCAGCGAGGTAATCCCTTGTTTCAACAAGTATGACGGGGGTCGCATGTTCACCACCTCCGCCCCACCAGGGTAGCCAATGGGACCTGCACCGCGCATGATCAAAACGCAGTTTTCGTCGATCCCAACGGCCTCATCGTCAATTTTCTTGTGATAGTCCTCCGGACCGTCGAACACGACGGCGCGCCCTTCAAACGCATCCGGATCCTCAGGGTTTGACAGATAGCGGTCGCGAAATTCCGGGCTGATCACCGAGGTTTTCATGATCGCGCTGTCAAACAAATTGCCCTTCAAATTTATGAATCCTGCATCACGCACCATCGGGGTTTCAACAGGCCAGATCACATCAGCATTACTGCTTTCGACGGTCGCACAGTTTTCGCGCATCGTTTTGCCATTGGCGGTGATTATGTCGGGATGCGGCAATAGATCGGATCGGATCAACTGCCCTATAACTGCTGGCACGCCGCCTGCGCGGTGGTAGTCTTCGCCCAGATAGGCACCAGCGGGCTGCAAATTGACCAGCAGTGGGATTTTGTGGCCGAGAGTTTGCCAATCATCATTGTTCAACGGCACACCCAGATGGCGCGCCACACCGTTCAAATGGATCGGTGCATTGGTTGAGCCACCGATGGCGGAATTGATAACGATGGTATTTTCGAACGCTTCGCGCGTCATGATATCGGAGGGGCGCAGGTCTTCATTCACCATTTCCACGATCCGTTTGCCCGTGTGATAGCTGATCTGCCCACGCTCTCGATAGGGCGCAGGAATAGCAGCGGAGCCGGGCAATTGCATACCCAAGGCTTCGGCCAGGCTGTTCATCGTCGTGGCGGTGCCCATAGTGTTGCAATAGCCCACTGAGGGCGTCGAAGAGGCCACGAGTTCCATGAACCCGTCATCGTCAATCTCTCCGGCGGCCTGCAACTCACGGGCTTTCCAGACAATGGTACCGCTGCCCGTTCTTTTGCCCTGGAACCAACCATTGAGCATCGGCCCGACGCTCAAGGCAATCGCCGGAATATTCACCGTCGCCGCCGCCATCAACAGCGCAGGGGTTGTCTTGTCACACCCAATGTTCAAAACGACCCCATCAATCGGATAACCATAGAGCGTTTCCACAAGCGAGAGATAAGCCAGATTGCGGTCCAACATCGCGGTGGGGCGCTTTCCGGTTTCCTGGATCGGATGGACCGGAATTTCGATCACCGTCCCACCGGCTGCAATAACCCCGTCACGAACGCGCTTGCTCAGTTCGATATGATGACGGTTGCACGGTGACAGATCGCTTCCGGTCTGAGCGATGCCGATGATTGGCTTGCCCGATTGCAGTTCCTCGCGGGTCAGACCGTAGTTCAGGTACCGCTCAAGATAGAGCGCAGTCATTTCCTGATTGTCTGGGTTGTTGAACCACTTCTGCGATCTCAGTTCGACCTTCGCCATTAGGGTCTCCTTATGGTCTTTGAACCTGTAGGGCTCTGTTATTCTATTTTGCGCGCGGGAAGTGTGCCTAGCCGGACCAACCGCCATCAATAATATGCGGTTGTCCGGTGGTGAAGGCACTTTCATCACTGGCCAGATACACAACCAGGGCTGCGATTTCTTCAGCGGTGGCCACGCGACCCATCGGCTGCCGCGAAACGAATTGTTCCATCGCGGCTTCATAGCTGCCCAGCTCCTCACCCAGCGCTTTCACCCGGTCATGCCAGGAGGGGCTTTCCACGGTGCCCGGGCAAATGCAATTGCAGCGAAGCCCTTGACCGATATAGTCGACAGCTACAGACTTCGTCATCCCGATCACAGCTGCTTTCGTCGTGCCGTAGATGAACCTATTTGGCGCACCGATGATCGAAGAACAGGCCGATGACATGTTGATAATTGAGCCGCCGCCACGTTCCAACATGCCAGGGATAGCCGCCTTCATCGTCCGGAACATGGACTGCACATTCAACGAGAAGGCAAAATCCCAGTCGTCTTCTTTGGCATCCAAAATCGTGCCGTGGTGTACGAAACCCGCGCAGTTGAACAAGACGTCGGGGGCTGCCTTTTTCACGCCTGCGGCGATGCTCTGCGCCTCCATCGCATCAAGTTCAAAAATCTCGATCCCGGCTTGCTCGCTCAGGCTTTCGAGCACACCGATATTCACATCCGTCGCCAGAACTGTCGCGCCTTCAGAAGCCATGGCCAGTGCAGATGCCCGCCCGATGCCCTGGCCTGCAGCTGTCACAAGCGCGCGTTTCCCATCCAGTCGGCCCATCTTATCCTCCCCGGTCACCTGCTTCTTAGCTAAGCAAATCCCTTTGATCGGGCAATGGCGAAATGGACCAAGTGACACGACGCCCGGCACCCCCTAACTTGCAGACAGCGAGTCAGCGAGGGAGTGGCGAGATGAAAATCCTGATATTGGGCGGCGGCGGCATGGTGGGCCAGAAACTCGCACACCGGCTGATTGATCATGGGCTGGACGGTGTTACTGAGCCTGACATCACGCTACATGATTTGGGCTTTCCGGAAGGTGGTGCACCCGTCCAGGATCTCAGGATTGGGTCACTTGCTGATGCTGGTGCGGTTGAGACACTCGCGGCAGAGCGGTTCGATGTGATCTTCCACCTGGCGTCTATCGTATCGGGCGAAGCCGAAACGAATTTCGATCTGGGTTGGAGCGTGAATATGCACCCGACCTGGCGTATGCTCGAGGCTTTGCGCGCTGAACACACAGCCACTGACGGCACCTATCGCCCGAAGCTTATCTTCACCTCATCAATCGCGGTTTTCGGCGGACCATACCCCGACAAGATTTCCGATACGTTTCTGTCCGCGCCCCAGACCTCCTATGGGGCTCAGAAATCAATTTGCGAAACGCTGATCGCGGATTTCTCGCGCAAGGGCTTCATTGACGGCATGTCGGTTAGGTTGCCAACGATTTGCGTCAGGCCGGGCAAGGCCAATCTGGCGGCCAGCTCGTTCTTTTCCGGCATTATCCGGGAGCCTTTGAACGGGGTCGAAGCCATTCTTCCCGTCAAGGATAGTGTGCGGCATTGGCATGCCTCGCCGCGTTCGGCCGCGCGGTTTCTCACCCATGCAGCGGGACTTGATACGGCGCGACTGGACAATCGACGGGCTTTGAATCTGCCCGGTGTGTCCTGCACCGTGGCCGAGCAGATCGAAGCCCTGCGAGACATCGCCGGCAATGATGTGGTCAATCTGATCAAGCCCGCACCCGACCCAGCGATTGCAAAAATCGTTGATGGATGGCCCAGAGATTTTGCGCCAGACCGCGCGATTGCGTTGGGATTTCAGGCAGAGGACAGTTTCAAGCAGATCATCGAGACCTATATCGCGGATGATTTGAACCCGTCAGCATGACGCCTCAGTAATGCGGCGGCCGCTGATCCCCGAGCGTTATGCCACCCCCGGCGTCCTGTTCTCGCTCGGCCTCGCGTTCCATCAACATACGGACCCGGTTGGTTAAAAGCGTCAGCTCTTTTTCCTGCCGCGCGACGACATCTGACAGATCTTCGACACTGCGGGTCAGATGGGCAATTTTTTCTTCCATTTCGGTGGATTTGGTCATCACGCGGGCCTCCCTGATCCGTCTTAGCGCGTCATCGCAGGCGAGGCCACTCCTTGCCCCGAGCGCGCCGGCGGGCTAAAGGCTCACGCAAGAACAACACCGGGACATCCTCGCCATGGCGAAAGTCAAAAAAAAGCCCCGCCCAACCGCCGAAACTCCGAAGGGGTTTCGGGACTATTTTGGAACTGAGGTGGCCGCCCGCAAGGCGATGCTCGACAAGATTGCAGAGGTCTATCACCTCTACGGGTTTGAGGCGTTGGAAAGCTCTGCCGTGGAAACGGTCGAGGCTTTGGGTAAGTTTCTGCCCGATGTTGACCGTCCGAACGAGGGTGTGTTTGCCTGGCAAGAGGATGATGCGAAGGACGACAAAGACTGGTTGGCGTTGCGCTATGATCTGACCGCCCCGCTTGCCCGGGTCTATGCGCAGTTTCGCAACGATCTTCCTGCACCTTACCGGCGCTACGCAATGGGACCGGTCTGGCGAAACGAAAAGCCGGGTCCTGGACGATTTCGTCAATTTTATCAATGTGATGCAGATACTGTTGGAGCCGCATCTGTGGCCGCCGATTCCGAGATCTGCGCAATGTTGGCCGATACGCTGGAAGCCGTAGGTATCCCTCGGGGAGACTACATAATTCGCGTCAATAACCGCAAAGTGCTTAACGGTGTTTTGGAAGTCGCCGGGCTATCTGGTGCGGACAAAGAGGCAGAGCGTGGCATTGTTTTGCGTGCGATCGACAAGCTTGATCGGCTTGGGGCCAGTGGTGTTCGTGCATTGTTAGGGCGCGGTCGCGAAGACGAAAGCGGTGATTTCACCAAGGGCGCGGCCTTGGGTGACGATCAAGCAGAGGTGATCATGGGGTTCATGGACGCGAAGCGTGACATCGGATCTGAGACCGTCGCACGCCTGCGCGAACTTGTCGGCGGCTCGCAGATCGGTCTGGACGGTGTTGCAGAGCTTGAAACGATCGCCCGCCTTTTGGACGCACAAGGGTACGGGCCGGACCGAATAGAGATTGACCCCTCGGTCGTGCGCGGGCTGGGGTATTACACCGGCCCTGTCTATGAGGCCGAGTTGACCTTCGAGATCACCGATGAAAAAGGCCGTCCGCGTCAATTTGGCTCTGTCGCAGGTGGCGGTCGCTACGATGATCTGGTCAAGCGATTTACCGGGCAACCGGTGCCGGCAACCGGGATTTCGATTGGCGTCGACCGTCTGCTGACGGCGCTGCAAGCCAAGGGGCGGCTGCAAGACCAGGACCCCGGCCCGGTCATCGTCACTGTAATGGATCGCGACCGTATCTCGGATTATCAGAGCATGGTTGGTGACTTGCGCAAAGCAGGTATTCGCGCGGAGATGTATCTGGGAAACCCAAGGAACTTCGGCAACCAGCTTAAATATGCGGACAAGCGTCAAAGTCCCGTTGCCATTATTCAGGGCACCGATGAGGCCGAGCGGAACGTCGTGCAAGTCAAGGATCTGGTTCTTGGGGCAAAGATCGCTGAAACAGCGACTCTGGAGGAGTGGAAGGGCCAACCCGCGCAACGCGAGATCGCGCGCGATGACCTTGTCACAGAGGTGCGCGCCATGCTGGACCAGGGCGCGTGACCAGCCCCGCCGCACGCCAGGAAGCAGCAAGGATCAGCAAGATCTTTCAAGACGCCGGGGCGACACCGGTGGAAACAGAACTTTTGCTACCAGCCGACATTCTGCTCGACCTTTATGGCGAAGATATTCGTGCGCGCGCCTACGTCACGCAAGATCCGGTGCGCGGCGAGCTGATGATGCGGCCCGATTTCACTGTTCCCGTGGTGCAAATGCATATGAACAGTGGGGCCGAACCGGCGCGATACACCTATCAAGGTCGGGTGTTTCGTATGCAAGATGCGGGCACCGGGCGCGCCTCGGAATATCTACAAGTGGGGCTTGAGCTGTTTGACGAAAACACGCCAAGCATCGCCGATGCAGAGATTTTCTCTATTATATTTCAGTCTCTTGAACCCTATGAGCTACGCGCGGCAACGGGCGATATCGGTATCTTGCGTGCCGCCGTCTCAGGATTGAGCACCTCGGAGCCACGCCGAAAGGCTTTGCAGCGCCACATCTGGCGACCCCGCCGGTTTCGGGCGCTGCTCGACCGGTTCGCCGGTCAAGCAGCTGCCCCGTCCGGGCGCGAAGATATCCTGGCAGCCTTGAACAATACGCATCCCTCAACACTCGTCGCCACTCATCGCGAACAGCCCGGATTGCGCAGTATCGAAGACGTGTGCGACCGGCTGGAGATTCTGCAAAAGGATGCCTTGACGGACGATATTCCGGCCTCAGAATATGCGGCTATCGGTGCCTTGCTCAATATGTCCGCATCGCTGCCCGACGCCTTGGTTGCCTTGCGTGAAATCGCACATGATCTGCCATCCATTGGCCCCGCGGTCGACGGGTTTGAAGCCCGATTGATAGCGCTTAAGGACCGCAATATCGCGATCGACAACCTGTTCTTCGAGGGGAGCTACGGGCGGACAAGCCTGGAATATTATGACGGGTTCGTCTTCGGATTTTATCCGATGGACGGCGGTGCACCGGTGGCTACAGGCGGGCGCTATGACGCGCTGACCCGAGTATTGGGACAGGGGCGAGCAATCCCAGCCGTGGGTGGTGTCATCCGGCCTGAGGCAACCGCGGAGCTGCGCAAATGACCCTGAAGCTCGGACTTCCTTCGAAAGGTCGACTGATGGAGCAAAGCTTCGATTGGTTCAGCCAGCGTGGGATCACCTTGTCGCATGACAAGGCGTCGCGAGAATACGCCGCCGAGGCCTCGGGCGTTGACGGTTTGCAGATCGTGCTATTGTCCGCGGGCGAGATCCCGCGTGAGTTGGCGGCCGGGCGTATCCAGCTTGGCGTCACCGGCACAGATCTGGTGCGCGAGAAACTCCCTCTTTGGTCCTCAAGTGTGACGCCGCTTGTCGAAATGGGGTTCGGGCATGCAGATTTGATCATCGCTGTTCCAGATTTTTGGGCCGATGTTCGCTCGCTTGATGATCTCGATGCAGTTGCCGCTCAATTTCGCGCCCGTCACGGCATGCGTCTTCGAATTGCGACCAAATATCATAGGCTTGTGCGTACGCACCTGACTGACAACGGTGTCGCCGACTATCAGATCGTCGACAGCCAAGGTGCGACCGAAGGCACCATCAAGAACCTGACCGCCGAGGCGATAGCCGATATTACAACAACCGGTGAGACACTTCAGGCAAATCACTTGAGGGTGCTCGATGGCGCGCCGATTCTGCGCAGTCAAGCAACTCTATTTGCCAGTCGCAAGGCAGATTGGAGCGCGTTGGACACTGGATTTTCAGCGCTGTTAAAGACACTTGGCCTGCCCTATCCAAGCGATTTACAATAGACCTGTATCCTGGTGCAATTGCAGTCGATCACGCCAAATAATCTCTTGGAATACCCAAGCCCAGGGTTGGGACCGGTCTGATTTTAGGCGCGGATACTTGCCCGAAGTCTTTTAGTCCAAACGGTTCTAGAGCCAATCGCCGCGACCGCTACCGACTGCCTCTGAGATGTTCTTGAAGCCGTCACGTTTGACCAGCCTGGCGAGCCCTTCTGGAATGCTGCTGGCCAGGCTCACACCACCAAAAACCATCGCCGTATAGAGTTGCACAGCGCAGGCTCCGGCGCGGATCTTCTCGTAGGCCTGCTCGGGTGACGACACGCCGCCAACCCCAACCAGATCGATCTGGCCGCCGGTGAGTTCCGACAGGTGAGCCAGAACACGTGTCGATGCCTCGAAAAGTGGCTGCCCCGAGAGCCCCCCGGCCTCTTTCGCGTGGGCACTACTCAGGCCCGTGCGCGATACTGTTGTGTTGGTGGCAACGATGGCATCAACGCCAGTATCCAAGGCGACTTCAGCCACTTCGGCCAATTCGACCTCGCTCAAGTCGGGCGCGATCTTCAGAAAGACGGGCAGCGGAGTACTCGAAGCTACGCGTGCCTCCATCACCCCGTCCAGAAGGGCTTTCAACGCGGCTTTGCCTTGCAAGTCACGCAGCTTTTCCGTGTTCGGAGAGGACACATTCACCGTTGCGAAATCCACATGTTTTGCGCAATGGGACAAGACGCGCGCGAAATCTTGAGACTTATCCGCACTGGTTTTGTTGGCACCAAGGTTCAGGCCAACCGGGATGCCCGGAGGTCGGGCAGCTAGCCTTGCTGCAATAAGTTCCATGCCGTCATTGTTGAATCCGAACCGGTTTATGGCGGCCTGATCTTGTGTAAGACGAAACAAACGCGGCTTCGGGTTCCCAGGCTGTGGCAGCGGTGTTGCGGCTCCGACCTCCAAAAAACCGAAACCCGACTTCATCAGCGGCGCAAGGGCCTCAGCATTCTTGTCAAAACCTGCCGCCAATCCAACAGGATTCACCAAGGGCATCCCTGCCAAAACGCAAGCCAGCTCAGGGAGCTCAACCGCTCCGGGGCGCGGCGTCAAGCCAGCATTGAGTGCTCTCAAAGACAAACCATGGGCAAGTTCAGGGTCGAACCCGCGGAGCGCCCGCAACGCAAGAGATTCGAGCGTCAAGAGGTCAATCCCAGGAGTTGATCCAGCGCGCTGCGCGGGTCCAGATCACGGTTCCACAGGACGTCGCTGAGCTTCAGATTGCGGTAGAGATGCGGAAACAATTGATCCCCGCGCGCGGTCTCCCATTTCAGATCAGCGCCAAGTGGCTCGACCTCAACCGCCAAAAGCACCAACTCTGTTTCCCCGGCAAAATGTTTCCTCAGAGTAGAGCTGACCTGATCGGCAGTGGAAAAATGAACGTAGCCGTCGAGCACGTCGATGGGCGCTCCCGTCGTCTCGCCTTTGCTTTTCAGCTCAGCCCATTCATTCTGACGGAAAATCTTGTAAATCAGCATGAGGTTGTCTTGCCTTGCGCTCGGAAAATGGTCAAGCGGCGCGCCAGCTTGATGGGTGGGTGTTTTATTTTCCAGGCAAAGACAAAACCTTCAAGCGGCCAGCTAGACGGCGTGCGCTCACCAGCAAATCCAAGCCGGGAACTACGCCGGATTTCTAGTGTTTTCATTAAAATCAGCACTTTAAGTTGTGCGCCCTGCAAGTCCACACGTGTTTGGCAGGGTGCAAACGGCAAGCGTCATAATTTTCCCCTTTTTTGACTGTATGGGATCGGCGATGCTGAAGAGACGCGCCGCTGGGGATATTGAGGAATGCCGGTCACGACAATTTATGCGCTGGATCGAGACCTGATCACGATTTCAGGTGGCGAGTCGCTGTCCAACCCCAACCAAGGATCGGGAGTGCAGCTGCAAGGTTTGACCATTACGCTCAATTCCAACGCGTGGTCGCCCATCGACGTCAACGATAGCGACAATTTCTTTAATGACAGTGACAATTCGCAAACCCTGGTCAACCCGACCACACTTGGTGGCGTCAGTTTCACCGCAGGGCGACGCGTGGAGGCTGAATATACGCTGAGTGTCGAGGACCCAGACGGCAACAGCTACACGCTTTACGGATTCAACATCAACGAACCGGGCGTTACCTCCTATACGACGGTTGAAGGTCTGGCCTTCCTGGGTCCGGTTGGTGGATTCCCTCCGATTGGCGTCCCCTTGACCGTGACTGGAACCAGCGAAGGTCCAGGTGGAAGCAGTAATCCCTATACGGGCCTTGCAACGCCCCCTTGCTTTACACCCGGCACGCTGATCGAAACGCCAAACGGCCCGTGTTTGATCGAGGATCTGAAAGCCGGTGACCTCGTCGAAACGCTGGACCGGGGGCCACAACCCTTAACTTGGGTCGGTCAGGTTCATCTGTCGGCCGAGGCATTGCGGGCGCGCCCTGCTCTGCGGCCAATAAAAATTGAGCGCAACGCGCTTGGGCCCAGATGTCCGAGCCAGACAATGATTGTATCACCGCAACACCGGATCCTGGTCTCAGGCTGGCGTGCCAGCTACTTTTTTGGCGAAACTGAGGTACTTGTAGCTGCGAAAGACCTATGCAACGGACGCAGTGTGAACCGGATCACGCCCACCGAAGGGGTATGCTATATGCACCTTTTGTTTGACGGTCATGAATTGATCCGTGCCAACAACCTTGCCAGTGAGAGCCTGTTTCCTGGGCCGCAGGCCATCCAAGGGCTGGGCGATCAGGCCCGCGAGGAACTGCTGTCGCTGTTCCCAGAGCTCAAACGCGAATGGTCTGGGCGCCGCTCAATTCGCGCCAGCATCAAATCCAGTGACGCGGCTGTTCTGGCCATGGCCTAGAGGGCTAGATATCCTCACCTTTCTTCAGCAGATCGTCGATAACCTGCCGCTGAAGCGGTATGGAATCGCCGCTTCCAAAGCTGAGGGCACCACCGGTGAACAAGCTTCCATAAGTCATGGCCAGATTCACGGTCTGTCCCAGTGCGGAAAGAAACTGGTTCTTTTGCAAGGCCGCGAGCGGATGAATAAATACGGCCCACAACGTGTTGTCCGCAACCGCGTAGCGGCTGTCCAGCGCCGTGTCAAAATTGGCTTGTAGAACTCTCATAAGCTCGTCCTGAGACATGTCTTCTGTAGAGCGGATAGGTACCATCGCGCGCATTCTGTCGGCCGCGGGGTCGGTAACAACCATCACGGGAACCGGCCCTACCATCAACCGCATCACCGTGCCTGCAAAAACTGCCTCTGGGTCGACGGCTGAAATGATCTTGCCAAGCCGCGACAAGCTCATCGGTTCTTCAGCTGGGGCGAGCGCCGGGGCATTGGGCTCAGATGTCGTTTGAGCAACCGTCTGGAGCGGCGCTGTCAGCAAGACCAGGCACGAGGCACCCCCCGCGGCGGCCCGTATGGATTTCAACATCGTCCTCTCCTTTGTCCTGAATGTCTGATGAAAGCTAGCGCGAACCGCGTGGTTTTGGCCATGCACCTCTGCGTGAAGTTGCGCTTGTGCCGAATGCTCCGTACGCTTTGAGCATGTGTGGACGCTTTGCCATGACCATGCCCATCGATGCGATGGCCGCTCTGTTTGAGGCGAGCCTCGCAAACGATCTGCCGCAAGATCCCAATTACAATGTGTGCCCAACCACCCAAATTGCGGCCGTCATCAGTGAAGATGGCCATCGCCGGTTGAGCGCGCTGAGGTGGGGCTTTCTGCCACATTGGTACAAAACACCAACGGGCGGGCCGCTTTTGATTAATGCGCGCGCCGAAACGATTGCCGAAAAACCGGCGTTCAAGGCGGCTGTGCGGACGCGACGGTGCCTTATCCCGGCCAGTGGGTTTTACGAATGGACGAAGGACGAGACAGGCGCGCGACTGCCCTGGTATATCTTCCCACCCGAAACACCGGTGGTGTTCGCCGGTATCTGGCAAGACTGGGAGCGCGAAGGTCTTTCACATCGCAGCTGCGCGATCGTGACCGTTCCAGCCAACGAAAAGATGCAACAGATCCATCACAGGCAACCCCTAACACTGACCGCCAGCAGTTGGGCGAAGTGGTTGGGTGAGGACGGTCACGGCGCTGCTACGCTGATGACCGCCGCCCCTGCCGACGCGTTGTCGTTTTTTCGCGTTGGTACTCAGGTCAATTCCAACCGTGCTACCGGCGCATCTTTGATCGAGCCTTTGGACGACTGAAAGACCCTCATTGAGCCTCGGCGGACGCCTCCAGTGCTGGGTATTTGATCCCTAGCGTGATACCGCGGGCCAGAAAAAGCACAAGCAAGGACAGCCAAAGCCCGTGATTTCCAAGCCAGGGCACAAGCAAGACCAAGCTTGCCATATAGCATACGAATGACACCAACATCATGTTACGCATATCGACGGTCCGGGTGGCCCCAATAAAGATCCCGTCCAGAATCCACGCCAGGATACCGGCCACAGGGCTAACAATCATATAAATGAGGTAGAGTCGCGCTTCCGTTCGCACCTCTGGCGCGGTTGTCATCACGTCAATCACCAAACTGCCCCAAAGCGCAAAGACCATGGCAAGGGCTCCGCCGACACATCCGGCCCAAAACGTGCATAACACGGCCGCCTTGCGCAGCAGTGCCCGGTTGCGTGCCCCGATCGCTTGTCCCACAAACGCCTCGGACGCAAAAGCGAACCCGTCCATCGCATGGGCAGTGATAAATAAGAATTGCAGCAGCACTTGATTGGCAGCCAATGTGACGTCGCCGAAATCTGAGGCCAGGAACAAGAATGACATGAAACTGATCTGCAGCAGCACAGAGCGGATCAGAATATCTCGGTTTACCGCCCACATCCGAACTAGGCTGGTCTTGTCGCGTATCCGGCGCCAGTCGCGCCAGCCTGATGTATTGAAGACATCGCGGCACAGGTAGAAGCCCAGCGCGAGGCCGCTCCATTCCGCCAGAAACGTTGCCAGTGCGACACCTTCGACCCCCCAACCAAGCTGCAGGACAAACACCAGGTCGAGCACAATGTTGAGACCATTCATCCAAAGCTGGATTACAAAGACGGAACCGGTTCGCTCTAAGGCGATAAGCCAACCTGTCAGCCCGTAAAGCGCAATCGCCGCTGGGGCCGAGAAGATGCGGATTTCCATATATGTGCGCGCCAGGGACTCCACCTCTGGGCTGGCAGGTGCGACGATAAATGCACCCCAAATGAGCGGCGCTTGTGCAAGTACAATGAAAAGACCCGCGAAAAGCCCAATGGCCGAGGCGCGGGTGAGCATTGCAGCCACTTCGCCTTGATGTCCCGCGCCAACAGCCTGTGCGGTCAGGCCTGCCGTCCCCATGCGCAGGCATCCGAAGATCCAATAGATGCCCGTCAGTATAATGGCACCGATGCCGACAGCCCCAATCGGTGCCGCCTGGCCCATCTGTCCCACAACTCCAGTGTCAACTGCGCCTAGAATTGGAACCGTGGCGTTTGACAATACAATGGGAGCAGCGGCCCTTAACACTCTGCGATGAGTAAGTGCGCCTCGCGTTTCGGTTGGGGCTGGGCGCAACGGGCTAGTCTTTCCTCGGCGGCGGCATCAAAAAATGTCCGGTTGCTTGCGCAAATAGCCGCACGCGGTTGTCTTGCCAGGCTTCAACATGCACAGAGGCGTAACGACGTCCTGAGCGGTTTATCCGCGCCCGAGCATAAGCATCACGCGGCAGGCCCGAGCGCAGATAGTCCACCGTGAAGTCAATTGTCTTTGGCAGCTTCGGGACCGCTTGGTCTAACAGAGTGCCCTCTTCAATCTCGGACCATTGCGCCGACCAGCTCAAACCAATCACAGCCGTTATCTCGAGGAAAGCTGCTGTTGCCCCTCCGTGCAGCGCGGGCAGCACAGGGTTTCCGATCAACTCTTCGCGGAACGGCAGTACGGCCGTCAGTTCATCTCCCCGTCGGTCAAAGGTTACGCCCATGAACTGAATATAAGGTACCCGGTCCACCAGATGGCGCAGGGCCGCGTCGCGGCGGGATTTGACAACTTGAACAGGTTCCGGGCGCTTCATGATTTGACCGTCGCGCGTTGAAAGGTGAAGGCTCCGGTGGCCGTGGCAACCAGATTTTCGCTGTCATCATCCACCGCCGTCGCGCGGACGAATGCCACTTCGCGGGTCACATGATAGCAATGCGCGGTGGCCCGAATGGCCTGACCCGGCGTGGCGGCGCGCATATAATCTATGCGCAGATCGATCGTCGCCGTCGCTATGGGCTGGTCAGGGTGGCAGATCACAGCAACGCCCCCACAGGTGTCCATCAACGCGGAGACCGCGCCACCATGGATAACACCGCTGTCTGGATCTCCAATCAACTTGGGATCATAGGGCATCGACAGGGTCGCCTGCGCTGGCTCCAAGGCCTCAAGTTTCATTCCCAGCGCCTTCGCAAATGGCAATGCTGCGATAAATGCCTGAGCGAGCTGGACCTGATCTGGCTTGGACATTTGTGCTCCTTGTTGAAAGACGTTATCGGACGGGTCCGCGCCCGCTGCAAGCCCCAGCGCACAGATTGCGCTTTGATAGACGCAGCCTTTCAGGCATACTCGCGACGAAGGGAGAATTCAGGATCATATCGCGATGACAGAGACACGTTTGTCGTTCAAAGAGATGTGCGCCAAGTTTGAAGTGACCGCGCGCACGTTGCGCTACTACGAATATATTGAACTTCTCAAACCCGAACGCGAAGGGCGCGCGCGATTCTACCATCCGCGCGATGTGGCGCGCATGAAACTGATCCTGCGTGGTCGGAAATTCGGCTTCTCACTCGAAGATATTCGCCAGTGGCTAGAGCTTTATGATCAAGACCCCGAGAATCGCACGCAGATGGAAGCCTGGATCAAATTGGCCGACGATCAGCTTCACGAATTGGCAATCCGCCGTTCACAAATGGATGAGGCGATCTCCGAGTTGACCGCATTAAGGGACCAGGTTGCAAAAGGACTGTAGATTGCCAGGGGAATCCGAAGTGAGTGTCCAAATCCCCTTAATTTTATAGGTAACGGGGAATTTTTTAACTTTATGGTCAAAATTCAAAGCGCTTTGAAAATTATAAAATTGCGCGAAACGGACCCGTAACTTGTCTGACATTACGTCAAGGACAATCTGACGCGACGTTACATTTACGTAAACGTCAAGAAAGCTTGTAGGAAGGTCGTACCAGACGCACCTCCGCTGCAGATTATTCGCAATCATGCATATGAGGAATTTGAAATGACCGAGGATATGATGACGATCCGAGAAATGTGCGATGCATTTGGGGTGACCCCCAGAACACTGCGCTTTTACGAAGCTAAAGAACTGCTGTTCCCAGTGCGCGAGGGGCAAAAACGCCTGTTCACCGCACGCGACCGCGCGCGCCTGAAGCTGATCCTGCGCGGCAAACGCTTCGGCTTCTCGCTCGAAGAAATCCGCCAACTTCTGGACCTGTATGATCTGGATGACCAACAGGCCACGCAACTTGAGCGAACTTATGAGATTGCCCGCGCGCGTCTGGAAGACATGGAACGTCAACGCGACGAGCTCATCGAGACGATCGCAGAGCTTAAACAACAACTGTGTTGGGGCGAAAAGATGCTGGCCTCAATGCAAACACAACGTGCCGCTGCAGCGGGCTAAGCGCCCGCCCGAAGAGACCCAGCCCAGGAGTTTGAAATGACCACCTACACCGCCCCAACCAAAGACAGCCAATTTGTTTTGCATGAAGTTCTCAAGGTAAGTGAACAATCCATTCCTGGATATGACGAGCTTGAAGCCGATTTCACAACGGCGGTGTTGGAAGAAGCCGGTAAAATTGCCTCTGAGGTTCTACACCCGCTCAATGTGGTTGGTGATCAGGAAGGGTGCACGCTGGAGAACGGTGTTGTCCGCACACCTCCGGGCTTTAAAGATGCCTACAAGCAACTTTGCGAGGGCGGCTGGCCAGGTCTCGATTGTGATCCGGAATATGGCGGCCAGGGCATGCCCTATGTTTTGCATACAGCAGTTGGTGAGTATTTCTCCGCTGCGAATATGTCTTTTCAGGTCTATAACGGCCTGACTCACGGTGCCGTGTCTGCCCTAAATGTGCATGCCTCCGAAGCACAAAAAGCCACGTACCTGCCCAAAATGATCACCGGTGAATGGTCCGGAACCATGAACCTGACGGAGCCGCATTGCGGAACCGATCTTGGCTTGATGCGCACGAAGGCCGAGCCACAGGACGACGGAACATATAAGATCTCTGGCCAGAAAATTTTCATCTCTGGCGGCGAGCAAGATCTGACCGATAACATCATTCACCTTGTTCTGGCTAAAATCGTCGGCGGACCTGAAGGCACAAAGGGAATTTCTCTGTTTATCGTGCCCAAGTTCCTCATCAACGATGACGGCTCTCTGGGGCAGCGCAATGGCGTTGCTGTCGGTTCAATCGAAGAGAAAATGGGCCTGCACGGAAATTCCACCTGCGTATTGAACTATGAAGAGGCGACCGGTTATTTGCTGGGTCAGGAACACAAGGGCATGCGGGCGATGTTCACTATGATGAACGAAGCCCGGCTCGCGGTTGGTTTACAAGGTTACGCGCAGGCAGCCGTTGCCTATGAGAACGCCCTCACTTATGCGACCGATCGGCTGCAAGGGCGCGATGTGACCGGGGCTAAAAACCCAGACGGTCCCGCAGATCCGCTGATCGTTCACCCAGATATTCGCCGTAACCTTATGGATCAAAAGAGTTTTGTGGAAGGCGCTCGGGCTTTAACCTTGTGGGGTGCTCACCTGATCGACCGCGCGCACAGGTTGGATGACGCCGACGCGGACGGCCTGATTTCATTGCTGATCCCGGTCATGAAGGGCTTCCTGACCGATCAGGGCTTTGACATGGCGATCAATGCGCAGCAGATCTACGGCGGCCATGGCTATATTGAGGAATGGGGCATGTCTCAATTCGCTCGAGATGCCAGAATCGCGATGATTTATGAAGGGGCCAATGGCGTTCAGGCGCTGGATCTTGTCGGACGCAAACTGGCTCAGGATGGTGGCAAGCATGTTATGGGTTTCTTTGAGCTTGTGAAAACGTTCATCGCCGAAAACAAAGGCGACGCAGACTATGAGGCCAGCTTCCTGGAGCCATTGAAGGCCGCATCGAAAGACCTGCAGGCCGCAGGTATGTTCTTTATGCAATCAGGCATGAAAAACCCGAATGCAGCTTTGGCCGGGTCTTACGATTTCATGCATATGTTCGGGCATGTTTGCTTCGGGCTGATGTGGGCTCAGATGGGCAAGGCTGCGATGGATGCGCTGGCCGCAGGTGCCAGCGACACCGAATTCTATGAGACCAAAATCGCAACCGGAAAGTACTACATGTCCCGTCAGCTACCTGCGACGGCCATGCATCTTGCACGCATCCAAAGCGGAGATGAGCCTGTGATGGCCCTTAAGGCCGCAAACTTCTAAGTTGGGCTGGTGCCCTGCGCCGCAGGGTACCGATCCAAGTTGTGAAGGAACAGACGATGCCAAGACGATTGAAGCTGACCCGAAGGGTAAACCTGGCGATGAGCGAAGACGCGTGGCGAAAGCTCAAAAAGTTTAGCGCGGAAGCGGGTCTGGACGAAGGCGAAGCGCTGTCATTCCTGTTCGAAAACTTCTCGTCCGTCATGGACGAAGACAATCTGACGCACAGGTTGCGGCTGTTCAATTCAGAGTTGGAAGCCCGCAAGAAATGATCCATTCCGCACAATATATCGCGTCGATAATGCCCCTTTCAAGGCCGGCTGACCGACTCAAAAAAGCAGGAGTATATAATTGATATGGTTGCGAAATTATACTGCTTCGGTGAATCAGGAAACTCCTACAAGGCCGCATTGACACTACGCCTGTCCGGATATGATTGGGAGCCTGTTTTTGTTGATTTCTTCAAAGGAGGCACCCGCAGTGACGCGTTCCGCCAGATCAACCCGATGGGCGAAGCACCGGTTCTGGTCGATGGGGATGTGACGCTGACGCAATCTGGTGTGATCCAGCAATATGTCGTCGACCAGACGGGTAAACTGGGCGGCGTGGATCGCGACAAATATGAGGTTCTGCGCTGGGTTCTGTGGGACAACCATAAGATGTCATCGCAAGCCGGAGTCATTCGATTTCTCAGCAACTTTCTGCCCGAAGAGAAGCGCCCCCTGGAGGCCATCTCATTTTTGACCGCCCGCCTAAAAGGCGCGCTCAGCGTGCTCGACGCAGCACTTGAAGGGCGGGACTGGTTGGTCGGCGACGAGATCACAACAGCAGATATCTCATGCTGTGGGTATTTGTTTTACGATGAACCTTTCGGGTTTGTGCGTTCGGATTATCCAAATATCGACGCCTGGCTTGACCGGATTTCAAGCCATCCGCGCTGGAAACACCCCTATGATCTTATGCAGCGCGGATATCTGGCATGATCTTTTGGAGCTTTCTGATCGGAATGCTGTTTTGCGGATTGAGCTTGACGCTGCTTCACGCGGAAGGCGCGCGGTCTGGTGACAAGTTCGGATCCGCCGGCACAATGTTTTCGGCCTGGTGCGCCTTCGGCATGCTGCTGATGGCGGGCACATATGGTCTGGGTCTGGTGATCCCGGCGCTGGTCGCAGCGGCTGTTTTGGTATTGCGGGGTTCATCGCTGGGCACTCGAATCATGCCAATTGCGAAATACAAATTCCCCCTCGGGGTCGCAGCGCTCTTGAGCAGTGTTGTGGCCTGGCTCGGGGTCCTAAATCTCATGGAGGAAATTCCAAATGTCTGAAGCCTATATCTATGATGCGATCCGCTCGCCGCGCGGCAAGGGCCGTAAGGACGGGGCCTTGCATGAAATGACAAGTGTTCGACTGTCTGCCCAGATGCTGAACGCGATGAAGTCGCGCAACAACCTTGATGGTCACGCAGTCGAAGATGTGATCTGGGGCAATGTGACCCAGGTTGGTGAGCAAGGCGGATGCCTGGCCCGAACAGCTGTGCTGGCTTCTGACCTTGATCAATCGATCCCGGGTCTTGCGATCAACCGCTTTTGCGCAAGCGGCATGGAAGCTGTAAATCTGGCGGCAAACCAGGTGAAAGGCGGGGCCGGAGAGGCCTATATCGCTGGTGGTGTCGAAATGATGGGACGCGTCGCCATGGGCTCGGATGGGGCTGCAATCGCAGTTGATCCCTCGGTCGCCATGGAGACCTACTTCGTGCCGCAGGGGATCGCAGCCGATATTATCGCGACCGAATACGGATTTTCGCGCGACGATGCCGATGCTCTTGCGGTCGAATCGCAAAATCGCGCCAAGGCGGCCTGGGATGATGACCGATTCTCGAACTCAGTTGTGACAATTCGCGATCAAAACGGGCTCGAAATCCTAGGTCATGACGAATACATGCGCCCCGGCACAGACATGCAAAGCCTGGGCGGATTGAAGGCGAGTTTTAAGGACATGGGCGAAGTCATGCCTGGCTTTGACGCGGTTGCGTTGCTCAAATATCCGCATCTCGAACGCATCAACCATATCCATCATGCCGGCAATTCCTCAGGGATCGTTGACGGCTCAGCCGCCGTTCTGATTGGCTCCAAAGAATTCGGCGAGGCAAACGGGCTGAAACCCCGCGCGCGCATTCGGGCCACGGCCAAGGTTGGAACGGACCCCACTATCATGCTGACGGGTCCGGTTCCGGTCACTCAGAAAATCCTCGCGGATCACGGTATGGCGATTTCCGATATCGACTTGTTCGAAGTGAACGAGGCTTTCGCTTCGGTCGTCTTGCGGTTCATGCAAGCCTTCGACGTCGATCACGACAAGGTCAACGTGAATGGCGGGTCAATCGCCATGGGACACCCGCTGGGCGCAACTGGCGCAATGATTATTGGCACGCTCCTCGATGAGATGGAACGCACCGACAAGGAAGTAGGATTGGCGACCTTGTGTATTGCGTCCGGAATGGGGGCGGCAACAATTATCGAACGCGTCTGATCGGCCGTGGAGTACGAGAATTTCACAGCGAAAGAGATCTATCAGGACATGCTCGACCGGATTGGTCAGGCGTATTTTGACGATGATTTCGATTACATTCGCCGTGTCATTTTCGTCCCGCACACCTTCGTGACATTCGAAAGCACCTATGTGATGGAAACAGAGACTGACCTGCGCAAGATGTATGACAATCTGCGCGTGCATTTCAGAAGCCAAAACATCGACACGTACCACCGAGTTTGTCATGCAGCCGAGTTCAAAAGCTCAACGCTGATCGAAGGCATGCATGTGACCCACATGCTCAGCGATGTTCAGCAGGTCGAGGATTCGTACCCCGTGCGCTCCTTTCTGAAATGCGTCGACAATGTTTGGCAGGTGTTCTGTTCCGACAATGCAATCACCGAAGACGGGTGGCATTCCAGGGCGCTCAAGCACGCCAAGAAACCCAATTACTTCGAACAAGGCGCCAATGCGCATCTTCGAGATCTTATGCACCCCCCAAAACAGGGAGAAGAGACAAATGACTGATTTTACGATGAAAAACGACGCAGATGGTGTCGCTACGATCACTTGGGACACCCAAGGCAAGTCGATGAATGTGATGAACCAGCAGGGCTTCGAGGATCTGGATGCGCTGATTGACCAAGCCCTTGCCGATGACGCTGTAAAGGGCGTGATCATCACCTCGGGCAAGGCGGGCTCTTTTGCGGGGGGCATGGATCTCAACATCATTGCCAAGATGAAGGAGGCTGCCGGCGACAATCCTGCGCGCGGTCTTATGGACGGGCTGATGGAGTGCCATGCTATACTGCGCAAGATCGAACGCGGCGGCATGGATGACAAGAACAAAGGTGGCAAACCGATTGCTGCTGCCCTGCCCGGCACCGCGCTTGGTATCGGCTATGAGATCCCATTGGCTTGCCACAGAATTTTCGCCGCAGAAAACCCAAAAGCCAAAATTGGCCTGCCCGAGATCATGGTTGGCATCTTTCCCGGCATGGGCGGCACCACGCGACTGGTGCGGAAAATGGGGGCCATGGCGGCCTCGCCGTTCCTGCTCGAAGGCAAGTTGAGCGACCCCAAGAAAGCGAAGATGGCAGGCCTCGTTGACGAGGTCGTCCCAGCCGAAGACTTACTGAAAGCCGCAAAAGACTGGATCCTGTCCGAGCCATCCATTGTCAAACCCTGGGACGAAAAGGGCTATAAAATGCCAGGCGGCGCGCCCTATCACCCTGCGGGTTTCATGACCTATGTGGGGGCATCGGCGATGATCAACGGAAAGACCAAAGGCGTCTATCCTGCCGCCAAAGCGCTGCTGTCGGCAGCTTATGAAGGCGCGATGGTGCCCTTTGACACTGCAATCAAAATCGAAGCGCGCTGGTTCACCAATGTTTTGATGAACCCGTCATCCTCCAACATGATCCGCTCGCTGTTCATCAACAAAGAGGCGCTGGAGAAAGGCGCCGTTCGCCCGGATGTGGACGACCAGAAGGTCAAAAGAGTGGGCGTGATTGGTGCCGGAATGATGGGGGCTGGTATCGCGCTTGTCTCTGCACTGGCTGGCATCGAAGTGGTGTTGGTCGACAGCACGCAAGAGGCCGCAGATAAGGGCAAGTCTTACACCACAGACTATATGGACAAAGGCATCGCCCGCAAAAAAGCGACCGAAGAGAAGAAAGAGGCCATCCTGGGGCTGATCAATGCGACAACTGATTATGAGGCTCTAGCCGGCTGCGACTTGATCGTTGAGGCGGTGTTTGAGGACCCAAAAGTCAAAGCAGAGGTCACAGCCAAGGTGCAAGCGGTCACAGGACCGGATTGCATCTTCGCCACGAATACCTCGACCTTGCCGATCACGGAACTTGCGCAAGCCGCTGTAGATGCTGAGAAATTTATTGGCATCCACTTCTTCTCGCCCGTCGACAAAATGCTGCTGGTGGAGATCATCAAAGGGCAGAACACCGGTGATGTTGCCGTAGCGAAGGCCTTGGATTACGTGCGTCAGATCAAGAAGACACCAATTGTCGTGAACGACGCGCGCTTCTTCTACGCCAATCGCTGCATCCTGTCTTACGGGCGCGAGGGCGTGCGGATGCTTCAAGAAGGGATTGCGCCTGCCTTGATCGAAAACGCGGCCAAACACATGGGAATGCCGCTCGGGCCATTGCAGCTGCTCGACGAGACCTCGATCGAGCTCAATGCCAAGATTGCACGCGCTACCAAGGCGGCGGATCCGAACTATGATGATTCAACCGACAAGACGCTCTACTGGCTGGAGGAAGAGGGCCGGATGGGCCGAAAGTCCAAAGCGGGTCTCTATTCCTATGATGAGAAGGGTAAACGCATTGGACTTTGGGACGGGCTGACCGAAAGATATCCGCCCGCCGCTTCCCAGCCTGACGTGACTGAAGTTCAGCACAGGCTGCTATTTGCACAAGCTCTGGAGGCCGTGCGCGCGTTGGAAGAAGGTGTGCTGATGGATATCCGAGAGGGCGATGTCGGTGCGATCCTGGGCTGGGGCTTTGCGCCTTGGTCTGGTGGTCCAATTTCCTGGCTGGATATGGTCGGAACGCCTTGGGCCGCCGAAACAGCACAGGCCCTGGCCGACAAACACGGCGAACGCTTTGCCGTCCCCGCCTTGCTGGAGGACATGGCGTCGAAATCGCAAAGCTTCTACGGACGTTTTGGCCCTGCAAAGGCCGCTTAGGCGTAAAACATCAAGACGGTATGTCCAATCGGGGCGTACCGTCCTCTGGAATGTCGGATATCTGCTAATTGCTACGACGCAGATCGGCCCGGCGAAGCTTGTGCAATATGGCACGCGACGCCCTGTCATCAAGCGGCGGTACCGCCAAATCGCCCGATGTGCTGGGAACATCGGTCAACACGCCGCCTTCCAGGATTAAAGTTGCAGCCTGGCTGAAACTTACAGCCACTTGCTCCAGATCGACGTAAAGCGGCGCGCGCGCTATTCCGCGATAGCCGATCAGCGTTTCGGCACGAACGGACACTCGCTTTGGTTGGTTGCGAGACTTTGCGTTCGGATTCTCGATCACCAGTCGCAAATTAGGCGATACAAGGATTTTTTCGGCATTGCCCACGGCCCCTGCAGGCAAGATGACAGGCCAATCACGCACCGTATCGCGACTTGCAGAAAACCTCAGCGCCTCATGTCCAAGATCCGCGATCAGTTCTTCATGGTTATCGGCCGTACGCACCGATTGACCCTTTTGCAAATCTTCAACTTTTTGCCACCCGGACGAGGTCGCAATTCGGGTGCCCTTGTAGAAAACGATCTTTTCGCTGGCGCAAGGCTGGTCAACGCTTCGCGGCTTCGCGATCGGCTTTTTCTTTTTCAATTGAGAGAACATGTCATCCACCATCATGTTTTCGCATTTAAGTCAGCTTAACATGGGCGCGAAGAACGGCAGCATTGTGGCAAAAGGTTAATTTTTTTTATGGCTCGTTTGCAATGGCTTAGCCGATGTTGTGAATGTATACCCGAAGTGATCTATATCCGGTGCGGCCAAATCGGCCAAAAGTGAACGATCTGTATCCGAATATTGCATCTGATACGCTTTGGGGCGCGCCGATGCATTCAGATGCACAAGGGTCGGGAGTTTAATGTCCAGCAAGTTTTCAAGTGCCTTCATGTCTTCTGCCAGCGATTCGAACCGCAAAAACAGGTCGCATCTCACTTCGCCCGACCCATCCCGCACATAGTCCACACAATTGGAGCGACGCAATTCAGACTGTGTATCAGGATGCGCCAGGAACGCGCTGAAAGACCGTGTTTGCGAACGTTCTACAGCAGGATGCGCAAAGCGTTGCTCTTGCAGCCAATAGTAGTAGCTGACCACGCGATCCCAAGGGTTGCGCGCCAGACAAACCACCCGAAGCGTCTCCAACTCGCCTGGCAGCAAAAGACCCGGCAGATCGCTTAATCGTGAGTGTTTCCAGAGGCGACCGGCGGATTTCACGTCCCCCACTCGGTGTCGCCGACGCTTGGCTTTGGGTGTATCGCCCAGCAGAATGTCGTCCTTTATCGCCCGCGCTTCCAACGCCGCCATGACTGACGTACCGGCTGTTTTGGGAGGGTGGATCAGAAGGAAACGGCGTCCGCGCGACAAAATCACAGTCGAGTGCCCCCTATCCTCAGCGCGTCTGAAAGCGTGTTTTTCCTATTCGTGCGGGTCATGATGACCTTTCGTCGAGTTTGGGCTTTTCAAATGTCAGACATTTGACCATATACTAGCATAACAGGTCGCGAATTTGGGAGGATCACGATGGGTTGGATGGCAGATGAAACCGGGTTGGACAAGCGCGCTGCGAATTATGTGCCACTCTCCCCGTTGTCACATCTCAGACGGGCTGCAAAGGTTTTTCCCGCCCGAACAGCCCTGATCTACGGTGAGCGTCGGTATACGTATGTGCAGTATTATGACCGTGTCAGCCGCCTCGCATCGGCTTTGAATCAGCGCGGCATCGCGCCAGGTGCTGTTGTCGCGACACTCATACCAAACCTGCCCGCTCAGGCCGAAGCGCATTTTGGTGTGCCGGCCTGTGGAGCAGTGCTCAATACAATCAACACCCGACTTGATGTGGGTACGGTGGCGTACATCTTTGAGCATGGTGAGGCGCAAGTCGTCCTGGTCGATACGCAATTTCTGGCACTGGCCGAAGAGGCCAAGGCCGCCTGCCCTGGTGACGGACCGCTCATCGTCGAGGTTGCCGACGCGCCAGCCGGTTTCCCGGCATCGGGCAATCATCTGGAATATGAAGATCTTCTGCTGGAAGGCGACCCCGCATTCAACTGGATTTTGCCCGAAGATGAATGGGAAAGCCTGGCATTGAACTACACGTCCGGCACGACCGGGCGACCGAAAGGCGTCGTCTACCACCACCGGGGTGCCTATCTGATGACCATGGGCACCGTCATCTCGTGGCGCATGCAGCTATACCCTGTGTTCCTAGCGATTGTGCCAATGTTTCACTGTAACGGCTGGAACCATACCTGGATGATGCCGGTTCTGGGCGGCACGGTTGTTTGCTGTCGCGACATCTCCGCCAATGCCATTTATGATGCGATCGAGGAGAACGGAGTGACCCATTTTGGCGGGGCCCCGATTGTTTTGAACCTGATTGTCAATGCGCCTGAAGAGGCCCGCAAACCGTTCGATCACCCGATAGAAGTTTTCACGGCAGGTGCGCCGCCAGCACCGGCCACCCTGGCGAAAATTGAAACGCTGGGGTTCAATGTCACGCAGGTCTATGGACTGACAGAAACCTATGGCCATGTGACCGAGTGCCTGTGGGATCCGGCTTGGAATGCGGAAACGTCCGAGCGCCAAGCCGCAATAAAAGCCCGTCAGGGTGTGGCATTCCCGATGATGGAAGACATTTCGGTGCGTGATGCCGCGCATGTACAGACGCCGATGGATGGGACAACCCAGGGTGAGATCGCCATACGCGGGAACTCGGTTATGAAAGGGTATTACAAGAACCCGGAGGCCACCGAAGAGGCCTTCGCCGGCGGATATTTTCACTCCGGCGATATCGCTGTGCAACACACCGACACCCATATCCAGATCGCCGACCGGGCCAAAGACATCATCATCTCCGGCGGCGAGAACGTCTCGTCGGTCGAGGTTGAAGGCGTCTTGATGGAACATCCCAGCGTCTCGCTTTGCGCCGTTGTTGCGAAACCCGATGAAAAATGGGGAGAGGTTCCCTGCGGCTTTGTTGAACTAAAAGACGGTGAAGAGGTCAGCGCAGAAGATCTTATCGCCTTCGCACGCAGCAAGCTTGCCGGCTTCAAAACTCCGAAAACCATTATTTTTCAAGTTCTTCCGAAGACATCTACGGGCAAGATCCAGAAATTTAAGCTGCGCGATGAGGCCAAAGACCTCTAGGACTTTCGTGCTGGATCAAGATACGTGTTCGGGTCAGCCGGGCTGAAACCTGTGGTTTCGGTTTCGCCGGAGATTGAAGCCTCGCGCGCGCTTGGCTAGACTGCCAACAGGGCAACGAGCAGGCGCGCAAAATGACAGCGCTCAAGAAGTACCAAAGATTGGAAACCACAGGTTTGTGGCGCGAAGACCCGCTCGCTCAGCGACGCGAGGTCCTGATTTCCTTCGGTACGGCGTCGCTGGTTATCGCAAGCCGCACCGAAACGGCATTGACGCATTGGTCCCTGCCGGCCATCGAGCGGGTCAATCCAGGCGTCCGCCCGGCCCTCTTTCGACCCGGCGCGGATTCGCCGGAAGAGCTCGAAATTGAAGACGGCGACATGATCGATGCGCTGGAAACGATCCGCAAGAGCATTGCCCGAAAACGGGCGCATCCCGGTCGGTTGCGGTTGGGTCTTTTGGCTGCGTTCGTGGCGCTTTTGGGTTTGATCGGAACGTTCTGGCTTCCCGGTGCGCTGGTACGCCACGCGGTTTCGGTCGTCCCAGAGAGCAAACGGAACAGCATTGGCGAAGATCTTTTGGTGCATCTGTACAGGCTCACCGGTTCTGCCTGTCAGGGAAAGCTCGGTATGCAGGCCTTGTCTGAGCTGCATTCGCGGATCGTAGGGACCGAATTTCGACGCAGCTTCGTGGTTCCAGATGGCCAACATAAAACGATTGTACTGCCCGGAGGTCTTCTGGTGCTCAACAGTGAGATCATTGAAGACTACGACACGCCGGAGGTCGCAGCGGGCTATATGTTGGCAGCGCTCAGCGCCTCACCCGCACGCGATCCGCTGCAAGACATGCTCACACACGCAGGACCACGGGCAACCCTGGCGCTACTGACCACCGGGCAAGTCCAGCAAAGGGTCCTGGAGCGCTACGCCGCCGAGCTTTTGACCCAAGCACCGCGAGACTGGCAAGATGACGGCATGTTGGCGCTGTTTGAAGCCAAAGAGGTCTCTACCCGCGCTTTTTCTTATGCCGTTGATATTACAGGCGAAAAGACCCTGTACCTCATTGAGTCTGACCCGTTTGACGGACAAAGTCCGACGCCACTTCTAACCGATGGCGAGTGGATCAGCCTTCAGTCGATCTGCACCGAGAACTGACCGGCCTCAAGCCGCAATCCACTCAAATTGTCCTATGCCTCATTTGGTTCCGAACATCCTGTCTCCTGCGTCGCCCAATCCCGGGACAATATAGCCATTCTCGTTCAAGTGGCTGTCGACTGATGCTGTCACAACCGGAACATCCGGATGCGCCGCCTTCATCCGTGCGACACCTTCAGGAGCCGCCAAAAGGCATAAGAAACGGATATTTGTGGCCCCGGCCTCCTTCAGCAAATCAATCGCCGCGACGGAAGAATTTCCAGTTGCCAACATCGGGTCGACTGCGATGACCATGCGCTCGTCCAACGCCTCGGGTACTTTGAAATAGTATTGAACCGGTTTCAGCGTTTGCTCATCGCGGTAAAGACCCACAAAGCCAACCCTGGCGGAGGGAATGAGCTCCAGCATCCCATCGAGCAATCCGTTTCCTGCCCGAAGGATCGAAATCAATGCCAGCTTGCGTCCGGCCAAAGTCGGGGCATCCATCGGTTCTATCGGCGTTTCGATACGTTTAGTGTCCAGTTCCAGACCACGCGTGATCTCGTAGGCCAAAAATTGGCTGATCTCTCTCAGAAGCTGACGAAAAACGGCGGTCGACGTGCTGCTCTCGCGCATCAATGTCAGTTTGTGTTGCACAAGTGGGTGCTCGACGACCGTCAAATGCGGGGTATCGTTCATGGTGTGGGCTCCAGTTTCTTCAAGATGTCATCCTTCGTAGCGGCATCACAAAATGCGCTTGCAATGGCGTCGCGGTTGATTTCGGAAAATGTCTCCGCTTCCCAGCCGAATGTGTTGGCCAGATGCTCATATTCCGAAGTCAGGTTCGTGTGAAAAAACGGCGGGTCGTCTGTGGATACCGAGACCTTGACTCCGCGGCGACGGAGCAGTTCGATCGGGTGGTCCGACCAGGAGCGGGCGACCCCCAATGAGACATTGGATCCGGGACACACTTCAAGCATCACGCCAGTGTCTGCCAGACGGTCCATCAAAGCGTCATCTGTTGCGGCCCCGACCCCATGGCCAATCCGCTCGACATTCAGGTGATCCAGCGCATCGCGCACTTCGCGGGCTCCACCCCATTCGCCTGCATGGGTCGTCAGCTGCAACCCGGCCTCGCGCGCCATATCGAAACTATAGGCAAAATCCTTCTGGCTGCCGCGCATTTCGTCGCCCCCCATCCCAAAACCAGTGATGAAAGCACCTGCGGTTTCTGCCGCACAAAGGGCTGATTTCTTCGCCTCTTCCGGCCCCAAATGACGAATGCATGTGACGATCGCCCGGACCGAGACGGGGCTTTTATCAGCGGCTTCTTCAATGGCCGCCAGATATTCGCGCCAAGCCCCCAGATCGCCCGTGCCGCAAAAATCCGGGCTTAGGAAAACCTCCGAATAGACAACGCCGTGATCTTGAGATTGCTCCAATACAGCTTCGGTCAGGCGTAGAAACTCCTGCGGACCGGTCAAAACCGTGCACGCCGCCTCGTAGGTTGCAAGAAACTGATTGAAGTTCTCGAAGCGGTAAGCCCCGTTTTCGGTAAATACACCCGACAGATTGATGGTCTTTTCCTGTGCCAAGCTGCGGATAAATTCTGGTGGTGCGGCACCCTCCAGATGGAGATGTAGTTCGACTTTCGGCATATTTTTCAATGTCATAGAAAACTCCGCCCAGGGCCTGATGCCGGTATTTCCAGATGATCTGCGATTGACGCTGCAATGTCCACGAAGCTGACCTCTCCCAAACTGCGCGCGCCACGCCCCCATCCGATAACTGGCACCTGCTCGCGGGTGTGATCTGTTCCATGCCAGGTCGGATCATTGCCATGATCTGCCGTAAGTATGGCAAAATCGCCGGGTCGAAATTGCGCAAAGAGCCGCGGCATCTGTGCATCGAACCATTCTAGGGCACGGGCATATCCGGGCACGTCGCGCCGGTGTCCGTAAAGCGCATCAAACTCAACGAAATTGGCAAAAATCAGAGATCCGTCTGCAGCATTTCTCGCCACATCTTCGAGATGGGTCATGAGCTGCGCATCGTCGCCTTTCACCACATCCGTGATACCCCGACCTGAGAAGATGTCGCCTATTTTGCCGATCGCATGAACATCGCGTCCGGCCGCATATGCCCAATCGCACAAGGTCGGAGCCGGAGGTTCAATCGCAAAATCGCGCCGATTGGATGTGCGTTTGAACTCCGAAGGCTTAGATCCGACAAAAGGCCGCGCGATCACCCGTCCGACCTTCATCTCGTGCAACTTTGGCGCAATCGATTGGCAAAGATCCAGCAACTTGCCAAGGCCAAAATGCTCTTCATGGGCCGCGATCTGGAAGACACTGTCTGCGGAGGTGTAGCAAATCGGTGCACCTGTCGCGATATGCTCCAGACCCAGATCATCAATGATCTCGGTCCCAGATGCGTGGCAATCCCCGAGGATACCATCACTTTCAGCAAGCGCGGCGACCAAAGAGGAAATCTCTTTCGGGAAGGCAGGTTTTTGGTTGGGGAAGTAGTGCCAATCCCACGGCACACGCACGCCAGCCAGCTCCCAATGTCCGGTCGGTGTGTCCTTCCCAGGCGACACTTCTGTCGCACGCGCCCAAAGCCCTGTGGGGTCTGGATCCGGTTGGCCAATGAACGCGCCCAGCCCCAGTCGCGTCAGATGCGGCATGCGTAGAGGGCCACTGCGCCCGTCCTCAGCACGGCCCTGAAGGCAGGCATTGGCGATGTGGCCTAGTGTGTCGGCCCCTTCGTCGCCAAAGGCTGCGGCATCGGGGGCGCCGCCACATCCAACTGAGTCCATAACGATGAGGAATGCGCGGCTCATCTCACCCTCTCGGCTTGAGTGTTTTCAGAATCACCTGGCCCCGCTTGCGTTGCGCCGGGCCGATCTGAAAGGCAGCCCGCACGGCACGGCTTGCCAGATCGGCCTGGGCTTCAGTTGAGGCATGCACCATCGCCAAGGGCGTGCGGGCCTCAACGCGTTGCCCGACCCTGACGATGTCGGACAGACCTACAGCGGGGTCGATACGATCGCCGTCGCGCTTGCGTCCGCCACCAAGATCGACAACAGCGTGGCCCAGCGCGGTAGTTTCGATGGTTTCGACAAAGCCCTCGGCCTGCGCCTGCACCTCGCGTTGAATCGTGGCCTCTGGTAAACAATGTGCCCAGGCATCGGCAAAATCCGTAGGTCCCCCCATCGCAGCGATCATCGCAGCGAAGATCTCGACCGCGCGACCCGATGTGATGGCCTGTTGGATCCTCTGCTCGCCGTCCTGAGCATCCGCCGCACTTGCCAAACCTGCCTGTTGCAACAAACGACCCCCCAGCGCCCGCGTTGCTTCGAGGAGCGGCGAATTGGAGGCTCCACCCGTCAGAACCTCCATGACGGCCTTTATTTCCAATGCGTTACCTGCCGCATCGGCCAAAGGCTCTGACATATCGGTGATCAGAGCTGAGGTCGGGCAGCCTGCGGCATTCGCCACATCAACCAAAGTCTGCGCAAGGTTCTCTGCCTGTTCGGCATCGGTCATGAACGCCCCGGACCCGGTTTTGACATCGAGTACGAGGCCGTCCAATCCGGCGGCCAGTTTTTTGGACAGGATCGATGCTGTGATCAGATCAATCGAGGCCACTGTTCCTGTCACGTCGCGGATCGCGTAAAGCCGCTTGTCAGCAGGCGCAACGCGTCCCGATGCCCCGACGATTGCGCAGCCGACTTGCCTCACGACATGTTCGAGGCGCGCGGGTCCGATATCGCTGATATAGCCTGGGATTGCCTCAAGTTTATCGAGTGTTCCCCCGGTGTGACCCAACCCTCGCCCGGAAATCATCGGCACATAGACACCGCACGCGGCCAAAGCCGGAGCCAGCAGCAAAGAGACCGGATCGCCGACGCCGCCGGTCGAATGTTTGTCCAGCACTGGTCCTGGCAATTCCCAAGACAGCACTTCGCCAGAATCGCGCATCCCTTCGGTCAGACCGACGCGGGCCTCATCTGACAGACCACGAAGGCGCACGGCCATAGCAAAGGCCCCTGTCTGAGCATCGCTGATTTGCGTCGTGTCGAGCGCCTTGCCAAACGCGTACAGATCATCTCGCGTCAGCACTGCCCCGTCGCGTATCTGGGCCAGGAGCTTTGTGGTGTCCATCACGGCTCCATGAAACTGGCGTCAAACGCTCCGGGCAACAGCTCTGAAATGGTCATCGTTTTTGTCTCGCCCGACAGGGTCGCCAGAGTGACCGGGACATCAGCAGCGCCGAATTCCTTGAGCTTTTGACGGCACCCGCCACAGGGCGGCACAGGGGTGGGACAGTCCGCGATGACGGCAACCTCGGCAATATCGGTATCGCCACCGGCGGCGACCATTGCTGCAATTGCACCAGCTTCTGCGCAGGTGCCTTCCGGATAGGCCACGTTCTCGACATTGCAGCCCACGAAAACCGTACCCGACCGGGTTCGGATGGCTGCACCCACCTTGAAGTCCGAATACGGTGCATAGGCGTGTTCCCGAACGGCCCTTGCATGATCCAATAGCTTCACGAGTCAGATCCTTTCCATCGCGCCTTGACACTGCCCACCTGGCGGATTCAGCCCTGTGGATACCCAAGCGTCACCAAAGCGTCTTTGATCTCATCCAAAATCGCCGGATCATCGATTGTTGCGGGTGTCTTGAAGTCTTTGCCATCCGCAATCGAGGCCATGGTGCCACGTAATATCTTGCCAGACCGGGTCTTCGGCAAACGGTCCACGACACAGACAAGTTTGAACGCTGCAACCGGCCCAATCGTCTCGCGCACGCGGGCGACACACTCGACGCAGATCGCCTGCGAGTCGCGCTCGACGCCGTCATTGACGCAGACAAACCCCATCGGCAGCTGCCCTTTCAGCTGGTCTGCCACACCAATCACCGCGCATTCAGCAACATCAGGGTGCCCGGCGAGAACTTCTTCCATTGCACCAGTAGACAGGCGATGCCCGGCGACGTTGATCACATCATCGGTGCGCGCCATGATATAAAGGTAGCCATCTTCATCCTTCATTCCCGCGTCGCCAGTTTCGTAGTAGCCGGGGAATGTGGTCAAATAGCTTGAGCGGAACCGATCCTCTGCATGCCAAAGTGTCGGCAGTGTTCCCGGCGGAAGCGGCAGTTTGATCGCAATGGCCCCCAGCTCTCCGGCTGCAACGGCATGCCCACCTTCATCGAGGATTTGGACGTCATAACCTGGCATCGCCACGGTTGGAGACCCGACTTTGATCGGCAGAGGTTCGATGCCCATCGGGTTTCCAGCGATTGTGTAGCCCGTTTCGGTCTGCCACCAGTGATCAATCACAGGTTTGCCCAGCTTGTCCTGCATCCATTCGATCGTATCAGGATCTGCCCGCTCGCCGGCCAAAAACAAAAGCTTTAGGCCGGACAGATCATAATTGCCAATCAGCGCGCCTGTCGGGTCGACCCGTTTGACCGCACGGAACGCAGTGGGCGCGGTGAAAAAAGTCTTGACCTTGTGTTCTTCCATGACCCGCCAAAATGTCCCGGCATCCGGTGTCCCGACAGGCTTGCCCTCGAATACGATCGTCGTGTTACCGGCGATCAACGGCGCGTAGCAAATGTAGGAATGGCCGACGATCCAGCCCACATCAGACGCCGCCCAAAACACATCTCCCGGATCTACATCGTAGATGTTTTTCATTGTCCAGCTGAGGGCCACAAGATGCCCTGCCGTCGGACGTACAACGCCTTTGGGTGAACCGGTTGTTCCCGACGTATAGAGGATATAGGCTGGATGGTCGCCGGACACCGGCACGCATTCTGCCGGAGACACGCCATCTTGCACCGCATCCCAGTCGAAATCCCGCCCTTCAACCAGCTCTGCGCGGGCCTGATCTCTCTGATAAATAAAGCAAAAGTCTGGCTTGTGCTCCGCTAGGTCAATTGCTCCGTCCAAGAGCGGCTTGTACTCAACGATACGGCCAGGCTCGATGCCACATGATCCGGCAAGGATTGCTTTCGGTGTTGCATCATCAATGCGCACCGCCAGTTCATTGGCTGCAAATCCGCCAAAGACCACAGAATGGATCGCACCAATACGTGTGCAGGCCAGCATGGCGACAACGGCCTGAGGGATCATTGGCATATAAATAATAACTCTGTCGCCGACACCCACTCCCTGGGCCCGCAATGCCCCGGCCAGCCTGGCGGTCTGATCCTTCAGCTCGGCATAGGAGATCTTGGACTTGGTGTCTGTCACCGGACTGTCATAGATGATCGCAGTTCGTTCCCCGTGCCCGGCCTCGACATGGCGATCCACGGCATTCCAGCAGGTGTTGACCTGAGCATCCTTGAACCATTCGTAAAGTGGCGCACGCTCCTCCCATAACGCTTTCGACGCCGGCTTGACCCAATCGATGGCGTTTGCCTGGGCACTCCAGAATTCCTCTGGATCGGCCAGCGATTGCGTGTAGATGTCGTCGTAGGTCACCCTGAATCCTTCCGTTTTATCCGTCCCGTCCATGTTGTGCCTGCCCGGCCGGTACGAGGCAAGTGCGGCTTATCCGTAGAATGAAACGGGCGTGCCTGCGATGGCCGACATATTGAGCAATCCGCGTGTGGTGATCGATGGGGTCACAATATGTGCGCGGTTGCCCATTCCCATCAGAATTGGCCCAACCTCCATACCGCCTGCCTTCATCTTGAGAATATTTCGAACACCCGACGCGGCATCCGCATTGGCAAAGACAAGGACATTGGCCTCGCCTTGGAAGCGTGCATCAGGAAAGATCCGGTCTCGAAGCGTCTCATCCAGGGCGGAGTCGGTATGCATCTCACCCTCATAGAGGAAGTTCCGTGGCTCAGAATCGAGGATCTTCAGGGCCGCACGCATGCGAATGCCAGTATCGCAATCAAGATTGCCAAATTGCGAATGCGAACAGAGCGCGATCTTGGGCTCGACGCCAAACCGCCGGACGTGCCGCGCCGCGCCGATCACGGTCTCGGCGATCTGTTGTGGCGTCGGTTCTGGGTGAACATGAGTGTCGGCCACAAACAGAGGTCCATCCTCCAAGATCATGAGCGACAACGCCCCGACCGGGTGGAGTTCTTCATTGCCCAGCACCTGCGTGACGTAGTTGAGATGCCACAAATATTGACCAAATGTGCCGCAGATTAGACTGTCAGCTTCTTCGCGGTACACCATAACCGCCGCAATCGCGGTTGTATTGGTGCGCATGATCGCCTTGGCGAGGCTCGGGGCAACACCCTTTCTTGCCAGAATCGAGTGGTACGTTGTCCAGTAGTCGCGGTATCGCGGATCATTCTCCGGGTTCACCACGTGGAAATCACGGCCCTGCACGATCTTGATGCCAGCCCGCTCTGAGCGGGTTTCTATCACGTCGGGGCGCCCGATCAGGATCGGCCGATCGGTGGTCTCCTCGACCATAGCCTGTGCTGCACGGAGCACACGTTCACTTTCCCCTTCAGCAAAGACAATCGTACGCGACTGCGTCGCCGCAGCTTCAAAGACCGGACGCATGATCATTGACGTTTTGAACACCGCCGCATTCAACTTCGCCTTATACTGATCAAGATCACCAAGCGGACGCGTTGCAACCCCGCTCTCCATTGCCGCCGTTGCAACCGCAGCCGCCACGACCCCCATCAAACGCGGATCGAATGGTTTCGGGATTAGATAATCCGGGCCGAATGTCAGCTGCTCCCCCTGGTAGGCCGCCGCAGCTTCTGCGCTGGTCGTCGCTCGGGCCAGTTCTGCAATCCCGTTGACGCACGCGATTTTCATTGTGTCGTTGATTTCCGTTGAGCCGACATCAAGCGCGCCGCGAAATATGAACGGGAAACAAAGGACATTATTGACCTGGTTCGGGTAATCCGAGCGCCCCGTCGCAATGATCGCATCGGGTGCTACAGCGCGCGCAAGATCCGGCATGATTTCAGGTTCGGGATTGGCAAGGGCAAAGATGATTGGCGACGAGGCCATCTTCGAGACCATCTCCTGCTTCAACACGCCTGCGCCTGAGAGACCGAGAAACAGGTCCGCACCTGCGATCACATCATCAAGGCTACGCAAATCAGATTTTTGAGCAAATTCAGCCTTTTGCGGGGTCATCTCTTCGGTTCGACCCTCGTAGACCAATCCCGCAATATCGACCAACCAAATGTTTTCGCGCTTCACACCGAGCTTGACCAGCATGTTAAGGCAAGCGATACCCGCAGCGCCGCCACCGGTCGAAACGATCTTGATATCCTCAAAGGATTTCCCGGCCACTCTGAGCGCATTCGTAGCTGCAGCACCGACCACAATCGCTGTCCCATGCTGGTCGTCATGAAAGACCGGAATATTCATCCGTTCGCGGCAAATCTTCTCAACAACGAAGCAGTCTGGGGCCTTTATATCTTCAAGATTGATCGCGCCGAAACTGGGCTCCAATGCACAGACGATATCGGCCAGTTTCTCTGGATCGCTCTCGTTTAGCTCGATGTCAAAACAATCAATGTTGGCGAACTTTTTAAACAGGACGGCCTTGCCCTCCATCACCGGCTTGGAGGCCAGACCGCCAATATTGCCGAGGCCGAGGACAGCCGTTCCGTTTGAGACAACGGCCACAAGATTACCACGCGCGGTATAGTCATGCGCCAACGCAGGGTCGCGCTTGATCTCCAAACAGGCCTCGGCCACCCCCGGCGAATAGGCGCGCGCCAAGTCCCGTCCGTTTGCCAAAGGCTTAGTGGCGCGAATCTCCAGCTTTCCCGGTTTCGGATATCTGTGGTAGTCCAGCGACGCCTCTCGCAAGCTTTCGACGCGATCATCAGCCATATTTGAGCCCTCCCAGGCAAGTAGTTTAATATTAAACTACTTTTGTATCCATTGCATCGCCCTCTCACATGTACGACTTTCCAAGGTTGCAAATCAGCCGTTTCGCAAGCAACTTGGTGGCGACAGGAGTAGACCATGACCACCATACAGGCAGAGTTTCGCCTCCCGACGCAAGAGCTTCGAGAAGATATTCCATTTTTTACGAAGGTCCTGGGAATGCGTCTCGATATGATTTTCCCGGCTGACGACCCTGCAGTCGCCGTTTTTTCGGGTCACGGGTTGCGGGTGCGGGTCGAAAAAGGGGCAAGCGAGGCCCCAGGAACTTTGCGCATTTTGAGCGACGACCCGGACGGATTCGCGGACGGTGCACGAGAATTGACTGCTCCAAACGGCACCAAGATCGAAATTGCTCCGCTTTCGCCATCGCTGGAAATGCCTCAGACACAGCACGCCTTTGTGGTTCGGCGTCTGGCGGACCAGGCACCCTGGGTGATCGGGCGCGCGGGCATGCATTACCGGGACCTGATACCTGACCGTTTAGGGGGGTCCATAATTGCCAGCCATATCCGGATCCCGGACGGTGGCCCGGTGCCCGATATGGTCCACTATCATACGGTCGGGTTCCAATTGATCTTTTGTTATCGCGGTTGGGTCGACCTTGTGTATGAAGACCAAGGCGAGGCCTTTAGGCTGGAGGCTGGCAATTGCGTAATCCAGCCTCCCGAAATCCGGCACCGTGTGCTTTATGCCTCTGATAACATAGAAGTAATTGAAATCGGTGTGCCCGCTGAGCATATCACGACTATTGACCACGACATGCAATTGCCCAACGGACCTGCAAACCCGGAACGTCGGTTCAAGGGGCAAAAATTCGTCCATCATAAGCAATCTGAGGCAACTTGGCTGCCATTTCGCATCCCCGGTTTCCAAAGCCGGGATACGACAATCTCAGAGCATACAGGCGCAGTGGCTGGCGTTCATGTCATCCGCCGCGAGGCCGGTGAAATCACCCCGTCCAGCCATGACGCGGACATCCTGTTTACTTTCGTGATGGAAGGCGAAATGACACTTGAGGCTGAAGGCCAGGCAGCCCAAAAACTGCAGCCCGGGGACGCGTTCGTGATCCCACCGGGGATGCCCACTTGCTATGCGGCACCGTCTGAGAATCTCGAACTGTTGGAAGTGTCACTGCCAGGCGTCTTTGAAACTCGCTAAACGAATTGCTCGCGGATCAAGCGTTCTTCGAGACCGTGGCCAGGGTCAAAGAGAATGCGGTGCGCGACATCGAACTTTGAGGTGATCTCAACCGACAGCACCTTTCCCGCTGACCGGCTGTCTGCATCGGCCATCACTGGACGTTTTTCAGGCTGAAGTACGTCAAATCGAACTTTTGCGGTTTTATGTAGCAACGCCCCGCGCCACCTGCGTGGTCGAAACGCAGACATCGCCGTGAGCGCCAGTACATCGGCCCCGATCGGCAGAATCGGACCATGAGCGGAGTAGTTATAGGCCGTCGAGCCTGCCGGGGTGGCGACGAGTGCCCCGTCACAAACCAACTCCTCCATACGGGTGCGCCCATCAACCGTAATTCTGAGTTTTGCCGCTTGCGGTCCTGCACGCAGCAGCGAGACCTCGTTGATTGCGAGCGCCTCGTGAATGCTGCCATCCTCTTGAATCGCGCGCATTGAGAGCGGATTGATCAACTCTTCCTCAGCTTGGGCCAATCGGCTCGTCAGATCAGGCTCCGCATATTCGTTCATCAGGAAGCCGACCGTGCCGCAATTCATGCCATAGACCGGCGTGTCGAGATGCTGTGTGGTATGCAAGGTCTGCAACATAAAGCCGTCCCCGCCCAGCGCGACAATGACGTCAGCCGCCTCTGGCTCCGCCTTGCCATAGGTTTTGGACAGCGCGGCCATTGCGTCTTGCGCGATGCGCGTTTCCGACGCCAGAAAGGCGATTTTGTCAGTCTTTGGCACGGCTTAGCCTCCTACATCGTCAGTCTTCGCGTGGGCTGAGCAGAAAAACAAGGCCTTTGATCGCGCGCCGGGTGACAGTTTTTTGGCCCGATGCGTCGCAATGGCGCTTTTTCTCGCATCGATTTCGCCGTAAACGGGGCGCAAAGGGCCGTGCCGGCCCCTATGGATGAAAGGACTGGTCCCATGAATGCATCCCATCGTGACGGAGGCTTTTTTACCGAGAGCCTTGAAAGCCGCGATCCCGAGATCTTTGGATCAATTACTCAGGAACTGGGTCGTCAACGTGATGAGATTGAGCTTATCGCCTCCGAAAACATCGTTTCCGCGGCGGTGATGGAGGCTCAGGGCTCGGTCATGACCAATAAATACGCCGAAGGCTATCCTGGTCGGAGATATTATGGCGGCTGTCATTTCGTCGATGTTGCTGAAAACTTGGCAATCGATCGGGCAAAAGAGCTGTTCGGCTGCGATTTCGCAAACGTACAGCCCAATTCCGGAAGTCAGGCCAACCAGGGTGTGTTCCAGGCGCTTTTACAACCCGGCGATACGATCCTGGGCATGAGCCTAGACGCCGGTGGCCACTTGACGCATGGGGCCGCGCCAAACCAATCGGGAAAGTGGTTCAATGCGATCCAGTATGGTGTTCGCCAAGACACCCTCGATGTGGACTACGACCAATTGGAAGCGCTCACGCTCGAGCATAAGCCACGAGTGATTATCGCAGGTGGCTCCGCCATTCCCCGTCAGCTAGACTTTGCACGGTTTCGCGCGATCGCAGATAAAGTCGGAGCCTATGTGCTAGCCGATGTTGCGCATTTTGCTGGGCTGATCGCCGCCGGTGCTTATCCCGATCCGTTTCCACATGTACATGCCGCAACAACCACGACCCATAAAACCCTGCGCGGCCCGCGTGGTGGGATGATCCTGACAAATGACGAAGCGCTGGCCAAAAAGTTCAACTCGGCGATCTTCCCGGGCATTCAGGGCGGGCCGCTGATGCATGTGATCGCCGCTAAGGCCGTCGCATTTGGTGAGGCTCTGCGCCCAGAATTCAAAGACTACATCGCGCAGGTGATCCTGAACGCTCAAGCGCTGGCAGATCAGTTGATGAAAGGGGGATTGGACATCGTCACCGGAGGGACCGACACCCATGTGATGTTGGTAGACTTGCGCCCCAAAGGCGTCAAAGGCAATGCCACTGAGAAGGCGTTGGGCCGGGCCCATTTGACCACCAACAAAAACGGCATCCCGTTCGACACCGAAAAACCGATGATCACAAGCGGGATCCGTTTGGGCAGCCCAGCCGGTACAACGCGTGGGTTCTCCGAGGTAGAGTTTCGGATGATCGCTGATTGCATTGTTGAAGTTGTCGACGGATTGGCAGCCAACGGCGAAGATTCGAACTCTGCAGTTGAAGATGCGGTCAAAGCTAAGGTTCTGAACCTTTGCGGACAGTTCCCGATCTACCCGAACGCGTAGAAAATACGCTTAGTCGGCGGCGGCTCTTGCAAGGTCTGCCCGCGTGCACGCGACCGAATTCAAGGTCATATCCGTATAGATATCAGCCACTTGACCCGGGGTCAGGCGGCCACCGGGCTTGTACCAGTTGGTTACGCCAGTCAGCATCGCGATCAGTGCCAAGGTCGTGAGTCGGCTGTCCTCGAAGCGGAATTCTCCCGCCGATTGCCCTGCCATCAGAATACTTTCAAGCCCGTCTTCATAGCGCCGACGAAGTCGCTCAAGCTCGGTGAAATTTTCCGGCGTCAGGTTTCGCAACTCCATATATGAAATAAAAACTGCGTCCCGGCGTGTGACATGAAATTTAATATGAAACTGGACGAAACGCTCCAGCAAAGCGGCAGGATAAGAGGGCTTTTCGGTTCTACGCCATGCCTCGAGCAGCTCATCCATATGCGAATGCATTAAATCATATAGCAACGACTGCTTGTCCGGCGTGTACAGATATAAGGCACCGGCCTGAACACCGACCTCGGCTGCGATCTGGCGCATAGAGACGGCCGCGTAGCCCTGACTTGCAAACAACTTGAGCGCTGCGGCCCTGACCTTGGGGCCGGTAATCTCTGAATGTGAACCCGTTTTGCGCGCCATATCACTCAGAGTATCTGAACATTCGTTCAATTCAAGCCCTGCTTGCGCGCCTGCAGTGAGAGGCTTACCGTGAGCCCAGTTCTCACAATGGATCTTGCATGCCCAGCGCAAAACTATCTGCAGGTATAGGCCTGATATGCCTGATGGCATGTTCGACGGACCTGCCCAAGGCTGACGCGACAATCTCCGCTCAGGCGCGCGCGGCAGCGCTGCCCAGCCTTTTGCCGATCGACAGCTTTATTGATGCATCAGTTCTAGAAGGAACACAGATCGAGCTGGATTCAGTAGCTGTTCAGGCGCGTATCCGAGCGCTACGTGCGCGGGCCGCTGCTCTTCAGGGGCGCGACATTTACGAAGGGCAGGACCGTCTGCGAAACCTAACGCGGTAGATCGCGTTGCACCGCTTCGCGAACCCCGTTAACACGGGCCGCGAGAATTACCGAAGAACTGGAGCAGCCCAGATGTCCACCCCTTTGCGTCTTGGTATCGCTGGACTGGGCACCGTTGGTGTCGGTGTCGTGAAGATCATACGACAGAAAGCCGCCTTGTTGTCGAACCGCACCGGACGCGAGATTTCGATAACGGCGGTTTCAGCGCGCGATCGCAGCAAAGATCGAGGCGTGTCCGTGGCAGGTTATACCTGGGAGGACGATCCGGTTGCGTTGGCCAAGCGGGACGACATTGATATTTTTGTAGAATTGATTGGCGGCTCTGAAGGCCCTGCAAAGGAGGCAACCGAAGTAGCCTTGGCTTCAGGAAAAGATGTCGTCAGCGCCAACAAGGCACTGCTGGCGCATCACGGGCAGTCCTTGGCCGAACACGCCGAACGCCAAGGCTCTGTGTTGCGGTTTGAGGCGGCGGTTGCCGGCGGCATCCCGGTGGTCAAATCCCTCACAGAAGGTTTGGCGGGCAATGAGATCACAAGGGTCATGGGGGTCATGAACGGATCATGCAACTATATCCTGACGCGCATGGAAAGTGCCGGGCTGAGCTATGCCGAAGTCTTCGCAGAGGCTGACGGACTCGGCTATTTGGAAGCAGATCCCCAGCTTGACGTGGGGGGCATCGACGCGGCCCACAAATTGGCGCTTCTGTCGAGCATCGCCTTTGGCACTCAAGTGGCCTTTGACGCGGTTGAGCTCGAAGGCATCGAACAGGTTTCGATTGAGGACATTCATCAGGCCGCCGATATGGGGTACCGCATTAAGCTGTTGGGCGTCACGCAGATGACGGCCCGCGGCTTAGAGCAACGCATGTCACCTTGTCTGGTCCCGGCAGGCTCCCCCCTCGGCCAGTTGGACGGCGGCACAAATATGGTTGTGCTGGAAGGTGATGCGGTCGGTCAGGTCGTGTTGCGCGGGCCCGGAGCGGGCGAAGGCCCGACAGCGAGCGCGGTTCTGTCAGATATCTGTGATATCGCGCGCGGCACACGTCTTTCGACATTCGGGCAATCTGCCACGGAACTGGCGCAGCCGAAAACCGCGCAATCGGCGGTCCCTGCCCCTTATTACTTGCGCATGACTCTGGACGACAAACCGGGCGCTTTGGCCAAAGTGGCAACCGCGCTGGGCGAGGCGGGCGTCTCGATTGACCGCATGCGCCAGTATCACCACGATGAGCCCAAAGCGCCGGTCCTGATCGTCACACATGCAACCACACGCGACGCGCTCCTGCATGCGCTCGCCGCCCTGCCGGACACCGGCGTGGTCAGCGGTGATCCGGTGGCGCTAAGAATCGAGAACCTCTAGTCTTTGATTGGTAAATTTACGAAGGAACTTCCAATGCCCTCATCCCCCTCTGACTTTCAAGACCGCATGCTCTCTCTGGGCTTGGCCCGCGTTTCGGAGGCCGCTGCCCTTGCATCCGCGCGATTGATCGGACGTGGCGACGAAAAGGCAGCGGATCAAGCCGCGGTCAACGCAATGCGGGAGCAGTTGAACCTGCTCGACATCGCAGGACGAGTGGTCATTGGCGAAGGCGAACGAGACGAGGCGCCAATGCTTTATATCGGCGAAGAGGTCGGCACCGGAAATGGTCCACAGGTCGATATCGCCCTTGACCCGCTGGAAGGTACGACACTGACCGCAAAGGACATGCCCAATGCGTTGACCGTCATCGCCATGGGCCCACGCGGCTCAATGTTGCATGCGCCGGATGTTTATATGGACAAACTGGCCATCGGGCCAGGCTATCGCACCGGGGTCGTCACGATGGACATGTCCCCTTCCGAGCGGGTGAATGCGCTTGCGGCGGCCAAGGGATGCTCCACTGAAGATATCACAGTCTGCGTTCTGGAAAGACCGCGTCACGAAGAGATGATCGCCGAGATCCGCACCACTGGTGCTGCGATCCGGTTGATCACCGATGGCGATGTGGCCGGTATCATCCACACGGCGGAGGCCGCTACGACCGGCATCGACATGTATATGGGCTCCGGTGGCGCTCCGGAGGGCGTTCTGGCCGCTGCTGCGTTAAAATGTATGGGCGGTCAGATGTTCGGACGTCTGACGTTCCGAGATCAAGACGAAATTGGCCGCGCGGAAAAGGCCGGCATCAAGAATCTCGACCGCGTTTACACCCGGGACGATCTGGTCACCAAGGACGTCATTTTCGCGGCGACTGGGGTGACAGACGGCTCCATCCTTGCGGGCATTCGCCGGGAGGTCGGATACCTCACCGCAGAGACCGTGCTGATGCGATCCAAAACCGGTTCAGTTCGGCGGATGACCTATCGCAATCCGGTTTGAATGACCCAGCCACGGGCCTTCCTGGGTGTTGAGCAATCGGTGTCTGGTCGGCGTTGGGTCGGCCCAACCGATGCGCAAGAACGCCTTGCAGAGTTGACGGCACAGCGGGTCGCACTGCCGCGCCCGGTCTGCCAGACGCTTGCGCGCATGGGTGTCGATCCCGAAACCGCAGAGCAATATCTGGCCCCGTCGCTGCGCGACCTCATGTCAGATCCATCACAGCTCAACGACATGGACGCAGCTGTCACGCGCTTAGTCGATGCTGTGAACGCCAAACAGAAGATCGCCATTTTCGCGGATTATGACGTCGATGGCGGTGCATCGGCTGCATTGCTGTTGATTTGGCTCCGGGAGCTCGGGATGGCAGCAACGCTCTACATCCCAGATCGCGTTGACGAGGGGTACGGGCCATCTGAACCCGCCATGGCACAGCTGGCCTCGCGCCATGATCTGATTATCTGCGTCGATTGCGGGACGCTTTCTCACGACCCGATCGCAGCTGCGGATGGCGCCGACGTTATCATACTCGACCACCATTTGGGCGGTGAGCGTCTGCCAGAGGCCGTCGCCGTGGTGAACCCAAACCGGCAGGACGAACCGGGTGATCTGGGCCATTTATGTGCAGCAGGTGTCGTATTCTTGCTGCTTGTGGCGGCCAACAGGGCTCGCCGCTTGGCCGGTCAAGATTTCCCCGACCTGATGTCTTTGCTGGATTTGGTTGCTTTGGCGACGGTCGCAGATGTCGCCCCATTGGTTGGCCTGAACCGCGCGTTTGTACGGCAAGGCTTGAAAGTCATGGCCCAGCGCCAGCGCGTCGGGCTTGTCGCTTTGGGCGACATCGCGCAACTTCAATCGGCACCAACTGCATACCATCTGGGCTTCGTTTTCGGACCTCGGCTAAACGCGGGCGGGCGCATCGGTGCACCGGATCTGGGCGCACGTCTGATGACCACGCAAGACCCGGCCGAGGCGCAGGCTTTGGCCGAGCGGCTAGAGGGGCTCAATTCCGACCGCCGGGACATCGAGGCTGCCGTGCGCGAAGCCGCGCTATCGCAGGCAGAGACACGCGGGATGGAGGCACCGTTGACCTGGGCTGCCGGCGAGGGATGGCATCCTGGTGTTGTCGGGATCGTCGCTGCCCGGCTGAAGGACGCCACCAACCGCCCGAGTGTCGTGATCGGATTGGATGGAGAGGTCGGGAAAGGCTCGGGGAGATCCGTTGCAGGCATCGATATCGGGGCCCAGATTCAGCGGCTGGCAAAAGAAGGGCTCTTGATAAAGGGCGGTGGCCACAAAATGGCGGCAGGTTTGACAGTAGCACGAGACAAACTTGAAGACGCAATGGCGCGGCTGTCCGAGATGATGGCGGCTCAAGGCGCGGGTCAACTGGGCCCAAAGGATCTGGTGGTGGACGGCGTTGTTTCGACTCATGGTCTGAACGTCGATATAATCGAGCAATTGGAGGCCGCAGGCCCATTTGGTGCGGGCGCGCCCGCACCGCGCTTCGTATTTGCGGATCAATCCATTCGGTTTTGCAAGCCCGTGGGCGGGAACCACTTGAAATTCAGCTTTGGTGAACCTGGTGGCGCGACGCTGGACGCCATTGCTTTTGGCGCATTTTCCGGACCTATTGGACCCAAGCTCCAAAACCATGCGGGGCACCGGTTCCACTTGGCTGGACGTGTGGAGATCAACAGCTGGGGAGGGCGGCAAAGCGTGCAATTACGGCTCGAAGATGTCGCACAAGTTTGAGGTCTGAATTCAATTCAAACTGGGCATTTTCCACTTGCCTCTACGGGCTGGTTTGCCTTAGTAACGCCCCACATCTCCGGTGCTCCCTTCGTCTATCGGTTAGGACGCCAGGTTTTCAACCTGGAAAGAGGGGTTCGATTCCCCTAGGGAGTACCACTTTTCCCCTAATAGGCTTGGTACGACGTTTTCGGCTTTTTTGGCGCTGCTCTCACGCGCGAAACCGTTGCAGCAAGACATAAGACGGTATGCTTGCGGGGAGACCACTTTTTCGACTGGTCGCCTGACGCGCCACGACGTGCTAATGTGCAGTTTCGTTGGGACTGAAAAGGCTGTGGCAGGCGCGACCATTGCGTTTTGACGCATAGAGGGCTTTGTCAGCATCCGCCAACATCTGATCCAGATCCGGCTTGTCGTAATATGTTGACAGTGTCGTCCCCGCGCTCGCCGAGATATTGCAAACTTCGTTTTGGAAAGGGATAGGCTGTTCCAGCCGGGTGATGATCCGGCTGGCGATGCGATCGAGTACATTTTCGGACGTGCAACGGTTG
This sequence comes from Pseudomonadota bacterium, assembly GCA_039193885.1. Lineage (GTDB taxonomy): Bacteria > Pseudomonadota > Alphaproteobacteria > Rhodobacterales > Rhodobacteraceae > Litoreibacter. Next base: position 496,442 of record JBCCWL010000001.1, on the reverse strand, counting down.
AAGGCCAAAACGAACTCATCGCCGCCCACGCGTGCCACCACGTCGCCAGAGCGTGTTTCTTCCGACAGGATCTTGGCCACTTGCTGCAACACGTGATCACCCGCTGCATGACCAAGCGTGTCATTGACCTGCTTGAAAAAATCGAGATCGAGATTCATCACTGAAAATTTGGCTTCGTTCTCGATCATTCTGCCGATGAGATGATCCATCGCGCGGCGATTTCGCAAACCCGTCAAAGTGTCCGAGAAGGCCTGTTCCTCTGCGGCGATTTTTGCGCCCTGCAAACGCCGCGTCAGCCGGCGTGATTCATCCCAAGCGGTGCTGTTGGCCTCAATCAGATAGAGCATATCAACTGTCGAGTCGGTCGGCGCGAAATCGGCGGCTGTCAATTCATGGGTCCGCACGATGTCACGCATTGCGATGCCCAAGGACGTATTGATGATCGCCCCGTGGTCCGGCAATTGCACAAGCACTGCCTTGAGTTCAAATTCATGCCCTTGGCGGAAGCGCATTTTCAAGCGACAGTTTTGAGAATTGCAGAGGTCTTCAAACTTTTTGATACCCCTTGAGGTGCGCAGTTCCATAACCTCGAATAGCGAGCGCCCGACCACATCTTCGTTGGGACACAGCTTTGCCAATGTCGGAGCAAGATGCACGATCATTCCTTCGGCATCGATGCGCATGTGAAGCGGCATCAAAGTGTCGAAAATCTCTGGTGTTATGATCAGGCCAGCGCGTTCTTGGATACTCATGTCGGCACCGCCTCTCCGCCAAGTGTGAAGCTGCGACCCGTCGCGAAGGAGGCTTCAAGCAGATTAACGCTCAGAACTTCACGTGACAGGCGTCCCGAAGCCTCAGCCTCCAGGTCCAGTAAAACAAGCGCGCCGTAGTCATCGGCCAGGGCGCGCACCATCCCGAGCATGACCGCCCCGAAACCGGCTTCGGTGAATTCACAAATGATTTTGTACTGCTCACCCGAGACCTGTTTGAGCGACATCTGCGGCAGTTCAAGGTCTGGCACGGCGAGTTTGACTCGGTCGTGCAGATCATCCAGCGAAAGCAGAAAGTCTTCGAACGTATGGCCGCCAAAACGCATCAACCTGCGCACGGTCTCCATGTTCTTATGGGTCACCAAATAAGCCCCAAGATCTTCGAGAAGACTCTCGCGATCTCTTTTCAAGTTTATTGCTGCTGCTTCAATGACTTGACCCGTCAGCGCGTCATCATAGGACAACATCGCCTCAAAATCGCGAAACTCCATTCGGACTTCGCGCACGACAGCATCCCAGACGGCACACCCGTAAGTGTCCTCCACAAAGCATTGAACCGATCTATTTACCAACCCATACATTTGAACCCTCTTCGTTCGAGGGCAGTAGAGGCAATATTCCTTAAAATAACGCGAATAGTCGCAATTTTAGGTGTTTCAGAAGTCGGTCGGCGCGCCGCCTTCTTCTTTTCTTTTTACGACAAAGGCCTGCAGTTCTTCCTTGATGGCAGGGTCCATGGGCGGGGCCTCGAATTCAGCGATAATTCCCTGATACATTTCGTGTGCGCGTTCTGCGGTCCAAACGCCGCCGTTCAGATCCCAGGCCTCAAAGTTTGACCAATCCGAAATCAATGGCTGATAAAAGGCAGTCTCATAGCGATCCTGGGTATGTTGACAGCCAAAATAATGCCCGTTCGGTCCGACTTCGGCGATTGCATCCACTGCGATGTCTTCGGGTGTCGTAGCCCAGGTGGCGGGTTCGAAATACCGTTGGATCTGCTGCAGTATATCGCAATCCATGATGAATTTCTCAGGGCTCGCGATCAAACCGCCCTCTAGCCAGCCGGCCGCGTGGTACACGATGTTCGTTCCTGACTGAACCGCGGCCCAAAGCGAATTCGAGGTTTCCCACATGGCCTGTCCATCCGGCACGTTGGCCGCGCAAACCCCCGACGAACGCATAGGGATCTTATAGAAGCGGGCCATCTGCCCCGTGATCTGCGTCGCGCGCATGTATTCTGGTGTGCCAAAAGCAGGTGCCCCGGTTTTCATGTCTACGTTGGAAGTGAAGGTTCCAATGGCGACAGGGCAGCCTGGATTGATATATTGTAATAGAGCCAAAGCGGCGAGCCCTTCGGCCAAGCTCAGCGTCACAGCACCTGACATCGTCACGGGGGCCATCGCGCCGGCCAAAGTGAAGGGCGTGACCACAACCGCCTGCCCGCGCCGCGCACAGATCATTGAGCCCTCAAGCATCGGAAAGTCATGCTTCAGCGGAGACACCGAATTTATGTTGGTATACATCCGAGGACTGGCCTCGAGCTCTTCTTCCGTCAGACCACCTGCGATCCGGGTCATCTCGATGACATCCTCGACGCGCTCGCGGCCCAACGAATAAGCATGCACCACCTTGTCCGTCAGAACTAACTTTTCATACAGGCAGTCCAGATGGCGTACTGAGGGGTGTATATCGATTGGCTCGACCGGGTATCCGCCGGCAAAGTGGATGCAATTGAAGAACTGCGTCAGTTTGATGAATTCTTTGTAAGTTTCGAAATCGCCGGAACGTTTGCCGCGTTTCAGATCCCATGCATTGGGCGGCGAGGACACATTGCCAAAGAGAATATGCCTGCCGCCAACAGTGAGTTGCCGGTCCTGATTGCGCGGCGTCAGCGTAAATGTCTCAGGAGCGTGCGCCATCATCTCCATGACGAAGTCTTCGTCCATCTTGACGTTGGTGCCCTCAACCTTGCAGCCAGCTTGTTCGAGGATCTTGCAAGCTTCCGGGTTCAGAAACTCGATGCCGATGTCGCGCAGAATGCGCATGCAACCCTGGTGAACCGCAGCAACACCATCGGCGTCCAGAGGCTCGGTCGGCCGGTCCGGGTTCAGCGGTATGCGCCAGGGCATTTGCTCCGGCAGGCGGCTGGTGCTGCGGCGCGTGTTGCCCGATCTTCCGCCAGAGCGTTTTCGGCGCGGTAACGTATCGGCCATGTGTGTCCTCCCAAAGAGCGCTACACCAAGACTGTGCTTTGGTTCGGACGGGTGTTTTTCAGTTTCCGACGCTTTGCGTCGTTTTCTGGGTATCTTCACGAAGCCAAGAGCCAGTCCGGCAGGTGGCTGATGTCGGGAAACACGATATCCGCGTCGGGGGTGAGCGCGGCGGCATCGGCCACGCCCGTCAAAACACCAACACAAGTCATGCCAGCGGCCCGTCCAGCGATAAGGTCATGCGTGCTATCGCCCACCATGGCGATCTGTTCCGGCGCAACGTCCACCTGCTCGGCAAAGGCCAGGCACATTCCCGGAGCAGGCTTGCCGCCAAACCCAGAGTCCGAGCCGATAATTACGTCAAAGCTGTCCGCCACGCCCAAAGCGCTCATGTGATCATGGGCAGTACTTTCGGCATCATTCGTCGCGACGCCCAACTTGAAGCCACGCTGGCGCAATTGGCTGAGGAAAGATGGCGTATCGACAACCGGCGCAAGGGGTGCCTCTTTGGCGCGTTGGTTCGACCGGCTCAACAGGTCATCATAATCCCAATTGGGCAGAAACGGGTGGAGCAATCGCACCCCTTCGTCCGGCGTCCCGGCGATGACGGGGCTCTCCGGGTGAAACTTGGCCGCGTCCAAATCAAAGGCGATCGCACGCGCCATATCATACGCCAAGTCGTCATTTCCGTCTGATAGCTCTCTAATGAACGATTTAGCCCAGACACCCCAGGTGCCGTTGAAATCAATCAATGTGCCGTCCTTGTCGAACAAAACCGCATTTATCATTCCAAGCCTCCTTGACGTCACAGAGCCGTTTTTTCACACTGCATCCCTACGCGAACAGTCTGGGAAGGCAATACGGGTTTGGGCAAACTCTTTTCGTATCGGAATCGTCCGGTTGATCTGGGACCTTACCCGCTGGAACATCTTAAGCGCTCGGATGATCCGCCTGATCTGAACCAGATTGGTCCGTTTCGCGCTATCAGCTTTCGCAAACCGGACGACTCGCTGAGCATTGTGACCGCGATGCAAGACTACCAAGCGATGCTTGATGCAACGCGAGAGGGCCTGGTCAAGCTTCAACGCGCCGAGATACCGGACGATCCTGACGAGCGAAGCCGCCACCTGAAAGCCTTCGGATATTACTGCGACGCCAGCATGGTCGGCGTCTGTCAAATCCCAGCCGCTGCCTGGCTGGAGAAGCCGGTCGCGAACCCCGACGTCGGACGCCTTGCACAGAAGATCGAAACCTTGCAGCCAAAATCGCTGGCTGCGGGCATTGATGTGATCATGGCTGGGTTGAAAGACAGCCTACGTGCCCCACCGCGAAGCTGTGCCCATCACGGGCATGCTTTGGTTTTCCTTTATGACATGCCGCGCGACCCGTTGCCGTCGGAAACGGGCTGCGACTGGATCCAAGACGCACAGGAACAACGGGCCTGTCTGCGCGGGATGGAAACTGCAGTCACATTGGCCAATTACATTCGGTCTTTGGGGTTTGAAGCGCGGGCCCATTCAATGGCGGAAACCGATATCGATCTGGTTAAGCTCGCGATCTCGGCCGGACTGGTTCTGCCTGATGGCAGCAATCCCTTTCTGGGCCGACGCTACGGTCTCGCGGCGCTGACCACCGAGCTTGATTTGGCCGCGGACGCGCCCCTCGCAAACGGCCAAACCCCGCGCGCAGCGTGGCAGATCGGGATCGGATCAAACGCAAAAACAGCCCGCAACAACGATCCGTTTGCTAAACGCAATTTCGCGGATGGACCGCACCCGTTTGAAACCCTCAGGCGGGTGAGTGATCCAACAACCTATATTGACACAGCACATGTCGCGCGTGTGCCCAAACGGGCCAACATGTTTGCACGCGGCTTGTTCGGGGACATGGGCAAATCCGTGCAGGAGGCCACGAAGAACGGCAACTATGTCCGCAAGTCTGCTTCGGCCTTTGCATTTCGGCCCTCGTTGGGGGCGTTTGTGCTTTTGCAAGACGGCGAGGCCGGCCAGGTCCGTGGCTCCACCCATGATGCCGCGCGCAATGCCGACAACATAAAGGGCGCGCTTTATTGGCTGGGCGTCGACGCGGTCGGGATCTCGGCATGCCCGGATTGGACTTACTACTCGCATGACGCCGCAGGCCAGCCGATTACACCCTATCATCGCAATGCAATCTCTATGATCATCGATCAGGGTCATGAAACGATGGAAGGCGCGTCAGGAGACGATTGGATCGCTTGCGCACAATCGATGCGGGCCTATCTACGCTTCTCCCTGCTTGGCGGGGTTCTGGCACAGCATCTGCGTAACCTCGGTTACACAGCGCGCGTCCACTCCGTCATGGATGATGAGGTCCTGCATCCGCCGCTTCTGCTTTTGTCGGGCCTGGGCGAGGTGTCGCGCATTGGCGAGGTTATCTTGAACCCGTTCCTGGGACCCCGGTTAAAATCCGGGGTCGTGACCACGAACATGCCGATGCGCCATGATGCACCAATAGACTTTGGACTGCAGGCCTTTTGCGAAGCGTGCAACAAATGCGCCCGTGAATGCCCGTCAGGCGCAATCACGGCGGGACCAAAACTGATGTTCAATGGCTATGAGATTTGGAAATCCGACAGCCAGAAATGCACTACCTACCGGGTCGCGCAGAAAAACGGGGCCATGTGCGGGCGCTGTATGAAGACCTGTCCCTGGAACCTTGAAGGGCTCTTTGCAGAAGCCCCGTTTCGTTGGGCCGCGATGAACATCCCGAGCGCGGCTAGGGGGCTGGCCAAACTCGACGACTTGCTTGGTCAGGGCGAGATCAACCCGGTCAAAAAATGGTGGTGGGATCTCGAAGCGATTGATGACGGAGCCTATCGTCCGTCGCCCCATCCGGTCAACGCGCGCGGCTTGCAGACCGACCTTGACCTGCGTTTCGAAGATCAGACACTGGCTGTCTACCCCGCACCGCTTGCGCCGCCGCCGCATGCCTATCCGTTCCCGATGGACCGGGAGGCGGGAATTGCCGCCTATTCCGAAATGATCACGGCCAAAGAACACAAAGCACGTCGGGCCCTCGGTCTTCCGACCGAACACCCCTACCTGGGAGATACAATCGATAGCCCGGTGATGCAGGTCCATTTGTCAAAAGTAGAGCGTATGGCCGATGGCGTCACGAAATACGAGTTCTCGCAGCTTGATGGATCCGATATGCCGCCGGTTAGTGCCGGGGCGCATATCGATGTTGTCGTTGCGCCAGAGTTCTTGCGACAATACTCGCTGTCTGGCGATCCGGCCGATCGCTCAAAATACCAGATCGCCGTGTTGCGAGAAACCGACGGGCGTGGCGGCTCCAAGCTGCTCCACCGGATATTCGAGAACGGGCGCAAAGTCTTTATCTCCAAGCCGATCAACCATTTCCCACTCATTGAGGACGCTGCAATGTCCTATCTGATGGGCGGTGGGATCGGTGTGACGCCGATGATAGCAATGGCGCATAGATTGCATGCACTGGGCAAACCATTTGCGCTGCATTATTCCTGCAGCCGCCGCCAAAGTGCAGGATTCCTGAAGGATCTGGCTGATTTCCCATGGGCGCAACAGGTCCATTTACATATCTCGGACGAAGGCAGCCGGGCCGATCTTGCAGGGCTGTTGCCCTACCAAGACGGCGCACATGTCTATACCTGCGGGCCCGAGGCCTACATGACTGCAGTGACCCGTGCGGCCGCGGATAACGGATTTCCTGACGCAGCCCGACATCTGGAATACTTCTCGGTCCCGGACGCGCCTGAATATGAGAATCATCCGTTCACACTCAAATTGGCCAGGTCCGGACATACGATCCACGTCGCAGCGGACCGTTCGGCAACCGATGCGTTAAGCGCGGCGGGCGTCCAAGTGGATGTGAAATGCTCCGACGGCTTGTGCGGTGTGTGCAAATGCGCGCTTGTTTCGGGCAAGGTCGAGCATCGCGATTTCGTTCTTTCCAATTCGGACCGCGAAACGGCGATGATCTTGTGTCAATCGCGCGCCGCGGATGCAGACGGAGAGATCGTAATCGATCTGTGAGATATCAGGTCCAGTTTGGCAGTTCCCCGCCAAGCAAATGCTGACGCGCCCAGAGAGGCCGGGTGTAGTCGACCCCTTGACTGTCGCAAAACCCGATGACCCAAGCATCGTCCATCAAAAGAAAATCCAGCACAGAGGCAAGGAACGCAGGGTCTTCAGCACCGCGCTTTACATCTTCAATATCCGCCCCGCTTGCACCTAGAAAAACGGTCAAAAGATCATCTGTAGAGGCAAACCAAGCAAGCGCGTCCAGGGCCAATGCCGCAGCCTGGTCGGATTTCCGCTGATCCTTCAAATTTTCTTCCATTTGGTAAATCTTTGTTAATCAACTTCGCAAAAAACTGCTGTCAACTCGACTAGACAGATATGCAGAAAGATACACATGGGCGGGCGAATCCTGGTTATCGACGACATCGTAACAAATCGTATTGTTCTCAAGACAAAACTCAGCGCCGCGCATTTTCGTGTGACCATTTCGAGCTCGGTTGACAGTGCCGTTGAAGACGCCACAAAACAAGTCCCGGACCTTGTGTTTCTGTCGCTCAATATTGGCGGTGCTCGGGCGCAGACGATTTGCAGGAACCTTAAGGCGAGACCAGAAACAAACCATATTCCGATCTTGTGCTTTGCCCAGGTGCCGCTGGATTGCCCGGAGATCGATCTTTTGGACGCCGGTGCCGGCGCGGTGATGATCAATCCGGTGCCGGATGAGGTTTTGCTCTCTAAAGCGCGTGCGATGAACCGTACAGCGCGCAAATACAAGGACATCCGCCTGCGCGAAAACTTCGTGTCCGAAATTTCCGTACCTCGTCGCATGACCAAGCGCGCCGCCAGCGTTGGCTGTGTATCACGACACTACGCGTCGGCAGACAAATTGCGTTCTGGTCTGGCAAGCGAGTTCGCGGGCATCGTGGATGTCCTCGAACATGGCGAGATCCTGTTTTCGAACCCGGCATCCAGTGCTTACGACGTTTTGCTCTTTGGCGCGGAGCGTGGTGACTGCTCCAGTACACTCAACCTGCTGTCCGAGCTCAACGCAACGCGCGCCGGGCAAGCGCATGGGATCGTGTGCATCCTACCCGGTGCGCAGCGGCGCGAGATCGCAAAAGCCTATGATTGTGGTGCTGATCATGTCTTTGACGAATTTCCCGATGCCAATGTCCTATCGCTTCAGATTCAACGTCTCTCGGACATTCGCCAGCGTGACGAATACCTGACGGTCTGCATTCAGGACGGCTTGCAGATGGCCACGACAGATTCGTTGACCGGGGTGCGCAATCGACGCTACGCGATGAGCAAGCTCGACAAGATGTCCCAGGTTGCCCAACAGACCAAAAGCAATTTCGCGCTCTTGATCCTCGACATAGATCACTTCAAATCGATCAACGACCGATATGGTCATCTAGCAGGCGACCTTGTCTTGCAGCAAATCGCTGAAACCTTGCGCAATACGCTCGATGAGCCTGACCTGCTGGCCCGGATCGGGGGGGAAGAGTTTCTTGTCGCGCTTCCATATTGCACTGAGAATTCGGCGCTGGGCATTGCCGAGAAGCTACGCCGCAAGATCGAGGCGTTGCAGTTTGGCGAGCAATCAGATGCGCCTTTCGCGGTCACGATCTCGATCGGCGCGACTCTAAGCCACGGTGGCTGTTTGATCGAAGACATCATGCGTGCAGCAGATCAAGCGCTCTACAGTGCCAAATCAAAAGGTCGCAATGCGGTCAGCCTTTCATTGATGGCCGCTTAGTTACTTCCTTGCTTGGCCTTTTGCTGTGGGCGGCGCGCCTCGATGGCACGCTCCAACCGATCCGCATAGGCACCACGCTCTTCTACCGACATTTCGCCGATCCGGGACAACAAGGCGGCGCGTCCAATCTCGATTGCATCACTGCCCCGTGCGGCTTGCGACGAGATCGCCTGGGACAGGGCCTCCATCGAGAATGGGGTTGTCCGCAAGATCACCAAGACCTTTTTGTAGTCATCTGATCGGCCCATTCCCCTATGGCCGCGTCCGCGCATCTGCGAGCGGAACTCGCGAGCGAGGGCACGCCGATCGGATCTCTCGAGCGCGCGTCCGTAAAAGCCAATTGGCACCGCGCGTCCGGCCTCCGGCCCTGCTCCACCGCCACGTGCTGAAAAGTGCGCGCCCACGAAAAGACCAGCGACCAGTAAATTCAAGGCCAGCGATCCAACCAAAAGGATCCGCATCCATCGCGGACCACGGCCGCTATGTGGCGCATTCGGTTTGGGGTGCATTTCAGGGTCCTCTGTCACTGCAAAACTCCCTCATCGAACATGGTCTGCGCATTGTCCCAGTCATCGGAAAACTCCGCCTGCGCAGTGCCCAGAGGATCATTGATCAGGGTCGGGTCTGCGAACCCGACATATATACCTGTCAACGCCGCCGTCGCCAGCCCGCCCATCGCGGGCCACCCACCCAAAGTTGCGAGGATACCCGCGAAAAGCGTCGGGGTTTCTCTTTCCGGTGTCACAGGTCGCGACGGTTGAACGGCCGCCGCATCCGCCAGAATGCGGGCCGTCAGCGCGTCAGGCAACGGATCGTGCGAGACCATCGCAAGCTGATCCAAAAGTGCGTCAACTTGAATTTCACCGGGATCTTTTTCGTTCTCGCTCATAACCCAAGTTCCTCTTTTCTACGGCTCAGCAAACCCGCCAATGCGCGTTTGCCTCGCGCAGTCAGGCTTTCCACGGCCTCGACGGAAAGATCCATGATCTCCCCGATCTCTGGATTGCTCAGACCTTCAATGTGGCGCAGTAAAACAGCCTGCTTTTGCCGATCTGGAAGTTTCTCAAGTGCTGTTTCAAGGGCATTCAAACGGCTGGTTTGCATCAAACGCGTTTCAACAGACGGCGTGTTGTCGACGGGCTCGGCGATCTCATCCAAGCCGACGCTCCTGCGCCGCCGCAACCTGTCGACGCACAGATTGCTCGCCACTTGAAAGAGCCACGTCGAAAGCTTTGCCCGCCCGGGCTCCCACGAGGGGGCGATCTGCCAAAGTTTGAACATCGCGTCCTGTACCACATCTTCTGCTTCGGATCGGTCGCCCAGCCGCCTTTGGCAGTGACTGAGTATGCGAGGCGCCAGACGCGCCGTCAAACAAGCGGCAGCCTGGGCGTCTCCGCCCGCATAAAGCTCCAGAACCGCCTCGTCGCCGAGTTCCGGGAAAGGATCGCCAGCACTGGTCATTCAGGAGAAATATCTCACCATCTTGGAAGCGGCAATCATCCCGTCCGATAGTGCCGGACGGGATGTGTGACGCCTGCTCGACAGGATCAGTTGTCGTCACCATGGTTTTTCTTGCCGCGGCGCATGCCACCACGTCGTTCATTCTGCGCAGTTTCAAACTCTTCTTGCGAAATGGAACCGTCGCTATTGGTGTCCAGCCTGTCAAATCGGCGCGCCATGCGATCTTCGTTCGGTGCGAGTTCTTCAGCGCTCAGGACACCATCACCATTGTCATCACGCGCTTCGATCATGCGGGCCACGCGGCGTTCCATCCGCTCTTGCATACGACCCTCAAACCGCGCCATGAGCTCCTCGGTGCTGAGAACGCCGTCGTTGTTGCTGTCGGCAACCGCGAACCGGCTGGCAGCAAGCGCCTGCATCTCTTCTTGTGTCACTTGCCCGTCGCCGTCGGTATCCAATGTCTCGAAATCGATCCGTTCACCGTGTGAGGCCGCCTGGCCTGCCACTGGCAATGCAACTGCAATACCCATCGTCAAAAGGATCATCTTCGTTGTTTCAAACGTCTTTACCATACTCGTAGGTCTCCATGTGTTGAACGCTGCCTCTCAGCGTCCTGATGTCATTCAAACGCAGAGCCCTCGGACTTCCGTCGAAAAAAGATGTGGCCTTTGTGTTGCGACATCCCGACGCAAGGCAGGCTGTCGCGGTGCAATCCTTCTCCGCAGAGGTTATTTAGACTTTAGAAAGGATCCCTTTGATGCCCCGCGATACACAGTTTGAACCGCTAGATCGAGACATCGGTCCCGCCGCCTGGCGTGGATGGCAATGTACTTGCCCCAACTGTGGAGCAGGCCCGATGTTCAAAGGATACCTGAAAGTTCGCGACCGATGCCCGGTTTGCTCCGAAGAGCTGCACCACCATCGCGCCGATGATGGGCCTGCATACCTGACGATCTTGATTGTCGGGCATCTTATGGCACCGATTATGCTTTGGGTCTTTTTCGAATTCGAACCGGACCCGCTGCTTGTCGCGACGCTGTTCTCGATCGGGTGTGTTGCGCTGTCGCTCTACCTTCTGCCACGCCTCAAAGGTGTTGTCGTAGCGATTCAATGGGCCAAACGGATGCATGGCTTCGGGACGCGGGAACCAGCAGATTTGGGTTGATTGCTGCGCCAAGGCAGCCGAGGATCAGCCCCATGTCTGCCCCTCCCGCACCAATTAAAAACGCCGCTACGATTATTTTGCTGCGCTATCTGGACGGCAAACCGCATGTTTTGATGGGCCAGCGCGGGAAAAACGCCAGTTTTATGCCCGACAAGTTCGTCTTTCCAGGCGGAGCTGTGGACCCGACGGATGTGACGACGCCTTTGCTGCGACCGATCAATGAGACTTGTCTGGCCCGTCTGGCGCTCACCCCCCGCGAGGAGGACACGGGTGCATCAGAGCTTGGCCACGCGCTTTGCGTCGCGGCGATCCGTGAGCTTTGGGAAGAGACCGGACTGCCTCTTGTGGCGGACGAACAAGCCCCAAGTGACTGGCATGGGCTGACACTGGAGGGTCGGCCCCCGACCGCCGACGGGCTCCGATATGTCTTCCGCGCGATCACGCCGCCCGGTCGTCCGCGGCGGTTCGATGCCAGATTCTTTTTGGCAGATGCCTCATCAATTCCTGCGGACCCGGATGATTTCTCAAACGCCGATGACGAACTGCGCCATATCCACTGGGTTGCTCTTGATAAAGCGCGGCAGTTGAACTTACCGTTCATAACAGAGGTCGTTCTTGCCGAAGTATCGGCCTTGGCAACACTGCGCGGGTCCCCGCCCTCGGTGCCCTTCTTCAACAATCAAGATACCCAATCGGAATTCTTGCGGCTGGTCTAGGATCTAACTGGTTCGAAACACGCACCCGTCAGAATACAGATCCGGAGGCGTCAGGCAGAGGGCCTTTGCAACATTCCATGCCGCCAGAACCTTTGGCACATAGGCGCGTGTCTCCGCGTAGGGCGGCACACCGTCATTCGATATCACAGCATTCTCGCCGGCATTATATCCCGCAAGCGCCAACACCACATCGCCTTCGAATTTGTCAATCAGCCAGCTGAGATATCTGACGCCGCCACGAATGTTCTGAGCTGGATCATTGCTGTCTGTGACATCGAACCGGGCAGCTGTCTCCGGAATGAGTTGCATAAGGCCTTGAGCGCCCTTCTCGCTTTCAGCTGTGATCCGCCCGCCGGATTCAACAGCGATGACTGCAAGAACCAGCGCAGGCGATATATTCTTGCCAAGCGTTTCGATCAGGATCGTCGTGCCATGTTGCGCAACAATCGACGATAGATCATCAAGGCGCGGGCTAAGATTGGTTGGTGCCGTTTCAACATGGGACACGGCCGAGGTGAAACGCCCGGCAACCGGTGTTCCCATCTGAGCGCTGACCGTACTCCAAAACCAGTCCGACTGGTCACTGGGACCCGGGACATCGGCCACCGGCGGCAAATCCTCTTCCAAATCCTCTTCTGTCAGAGGTTGAAATGGCGCGGCGCGGGCATTCGCGCGATCTTCGGGATTGATTTGAATCGTGATCCGCTTTGTGGTGCCCGCGGGCGGCGGGGCAAGTTTGCGAAATGTGAAGTTCCCGCCGAAGGCCGGATCGGTTTGAGCGAATGAGCCCCCCGAAACCGTCACGAATGCTGTCGCGATTGCGAACTGACATGCCAAAGCGATGGCGCGCTGCATCTGAACCTGCTCTTTGTTTTGGTCACGGTCGCAGAATTTGGCGACAAATGCTACGAATTCCGTCGTATTGGGTCCAAATCCGTAAACACTCACGACGCCAATTTTGCCGATTCTCAGCGCAATTAAGAAAAAGTTATTTTTTTATTCGTTTATTTTCAATGCTTTATGAGATTTCCGCGAATAAAAAATGTGTTGACCAAAATTGAACCATTGCCGCCCAACTCTCGCCTGAATTGCTGGGCTATATGCCTCCCATACCGACGCGGCGATGCGAAAGGAACAGAGGCCAGAAACATCGCAGCAAACGCTCGGGTAACTTGGAAACTGACTGACAAACATCCTTGGAGGGATAACACAATGAAACTTTTCGCAAACGTTAAAAACTTCTTCGCCGACGAATCTGGTGCTGTGACTGTTGACTGGGTCGTTCTGACCGCAGCCATCGTTGGTCTGGGCATCGCAGTTATGGCGTCTGTCTCTAACGGCCTGGAAGATCTGTCTGGCGACATCGAAGACCAGCTGACATCGCAAGGTATCAACACAACCTTCGGAACAGGTTCTGGCGACTCCGGCGACTCGGGCGACTCCGGCGACTCCGGTTCTTCTGACTAATAGAACCAACCCATACGGGTTAATCATCAAGGCCGCGTCGTGGACGCGGCCTTTTTGTTTTTGCGCGCACAGTCATCATTTGTTCGAAAATGGAAACCTGATGTTTCAAAGAACAGTGCAGAATGTGGCAGAGCTCGCCCAAATTTCTCAAATTATTGCCTAATTTCAGTGGTGTAACGCTATCAGTACAGAGTGTTGTTTTCGTTCCTTTTCATTTCTCGGGAGAGCAAAAATGTTCCTCTTACTCAAGTCCTTTTATGCGTCCGAAGACGGTGCAGTCACAGTTGATTGGGTTGTTCTAACCGCCTTCCTTATCGGATTTGCCTTGGCTGTATTGGGGGCCATCTCATCAGGAACCGAAGATCTTACGGGCGACGTCGAGACACAGATGCGCTCAGAGATAATTCAAACCAGTTTCGACTAGGTGTTTGCGACCAAATCAGGCGCGAAAATGCCCTATGGCAATCATCGTTCGTCCACGCTTTTGCCGCAATTGAATGGGATTGTTTCTCCGAATGATGGTAAAGGGTTCCCGCATCCGGGACCTGTATTTTTTGGGAAGGTCTAAAAATGCGCTTGGTATTTGGACTCGTACTGGTCTTGGGGATCGGCCTTGCTGGCTTTGCAGCCTACATGGCGAAGAACCGGATTGGTCAATATCAATCTACACTAGAAAATCAACGTCGCGCCTTGGCCAATCAGGTCGAGCTGACAGAAGTCTTCGTTGTCGCGAAGCGGATGGCCTATGGCCAGAAGGTCGGAAAAGAAGACGTTAAGATCATGGCATGGCCGAAAAATGCGATCCCAGAAGGCGCATTTTCGGATGAAGCAGATCTGTTCCCCGAGTCGGGTGAACTACGCACTGTTCTGCGCGTGATGGAAAAAGACGAAGCGATCTTGAATGCGAAAGTCACCGCACCAGGCGAAGATGCCGGTGTGTCCTCGCGACTCGCCAAGGGCATGCGCGCCTTTGCTCTGCGGGTTGACGTTTCGACTGGGGTCTCGGGGTTCTTGCGTCCCGGCGACCGTGTCGACATCTACTGGACTGGCGACAGCCAAGGACGGGAAGTCACGCAACTGATCGACACGGGCGTTACACTTTTGGCGGTTGACCAAATTGCAGATGGGGACCGGACCTCGCCTACGATCGCTCGCACAGTGACTGCCGCTGTATCTCCGCAACAGGTGGCAGCCCTGGCATTGGCCCAATCGACCGGGCGCCTGACCCTGGCTTTGATCGGTGCTGACGACCAAGAAGAAGTTGCTGCTGTCGAAGTTGACCAGAACCAACTTCTGGGCATCGCAGATCCTGTACGTGTTCAGCGTAAGGCAAAACGTGTCTGCACGGTCAGAACACGCCGTGGCGCTGAGGTCGTGGAGATCCCGATCGCCTGCGCAAAGGAATAAACGCGATCTAAAGAACGTCCCAAAAAATTCAAGGCGCGGCAGCTTATCTAGTTGCCGCGCTTTCTATGTCGACTAGGGTTAGTCGAGTGTTGCTTCCGTCCCACATGAATAGTGCACAGTAAGCATCTGATTCTTGCAAAAAATTCGGAAGTCGCGCATCCTCCACGCGAAATTGGGCGTTAGACCCGTTAAAAATCCAGTGATCAGAGAGGCAGGATCACATGACATTGAAGCAGCTTTTTTCGGCTGGCCTGATCGGCCTTGCCATTACAACCACGACTCCATTCTCGGGTACAGCTCAAACACTGACCGTTCTCAACGGGACAGCGTCCAGCAGCTTGAACGTGGCGATCAACCGCGCGGTTGTGGTTGAAAGTGAAACACCCTTTGCAGAATTGTCCGTAGCCAACCCGCAAATTGCGGATATCGCAACGCTTTCAGACCGTACGCTTTACGTGCTCGGGCGGTCGCCCGGTCGTACGACGCTGACGCTTCTGGGTCCGGAGGGTAACTTGATCACCAATGTCGAGGTCCGCGTGGCCCCTGATATTGCCGAGTTCAAGGAACGCCTTCAACAAATCCTTCCGGGCGAGCAAATCGAGGTCCGCACCGCGAATAACGGGATCGTCTTGTCCGGGACAGTGTCTTCCATCGCAAAACTCAATCGCGCTTTGGACCTGGCAAACAGATACGCGCCAGAGGCTGTCTCAAACCTGATGAGCGTCGGTGGCACACAACAGGTAATGCTGAAAGTGCGCTTTGCTGAGATGCGCCGCTCGGTGAGCAAGGATCTATCGGTAAGCCTCGGGTTGAATGGTGGCAGCGGAAACTTTTCGCTTGGGGGCTTGACGAACAGTCTCAATAGCACGGCAAATTCCAACTCCATTGCCAATGGCGGTGCCATCACGACTACGGGTGACAGCAACGGTGTACTGGCAATCGGTTTCGGCTCAGGCAGCTTGCAAGCAGCTGTTTTAATTGAAGCATTAGAGACCAAAGGCCTTGTTCGGACACTGGCGGAACCCAATCTGACAGCGCTCTCAGGTCAGGAAGCCAATTTCCTTGCAGGCGGTGAATATCCAATCCCTGTTTCCGATGATGATGGGATCGGGATTGAGTATCGTCCATTCGGTGTTGAGCTGAAATTCACACCGACCGTGGTCGATCAGGACATCATCAACCTGCGCTTAGAGACAGCTGTCTCCAGCATCGACCCGACTGTTCAGGTTCAGGCCGCAGGCTTCTCGGTGAATGCGTTCTCGAAACGCGCCAGCTCGACCACCGTTGAGATGCGCGACGGCGAAAGCTTTGCAATTGCAGGTTTGCTGGAGGACGACTTTATTGACGCCGCCGGTCAAGTGCCCTGGTTGGGCGACATTCCGATCCTCGGTGCACTGTTCCGCAGCGCGAACTACCAGCGTCGCCAAAGTGAACTTGTGGTGATCGTAACGGCGCATCTTGTATCGCCGACCCGCGGTGACGGATATGTGCTGTCCACCGACCGGATCCGCCCCCCTTCGGAGCGGGAACTGTTTCTCAACGGCAAAACGTCCACGACTGTTCGGACGCAACGCCGCGCAACTCGCGAAGTGGCCCGTCAAGATTTCTCGGGTTCCTACGGCTACGTGATGGAGTAAAGACATGCGTGCAACGACAAGCAAACTTGCAATCGCCACCGTACTCGTCCTGGGGGTTGCCGCCTGCGGCGACACAACAGGCCAGTTCTACCGCGAAGCCGGCGTGACGATCGATGAAGGTGGCTTCGGCAACCCGACACTCACAAATTCGCTGATTAACACAGGCCAGATCTCTTACACTGAAACCTTGGGCCGTCGCTTCCAGGATGAAGTTCCGGCTATGGTTAACTTTGACTTCAATCGATCAAATCTTGACGATGAAGCGCGCGCGATCCTGCGTCAGCAAGCCGGGTGGATCAAACAATTCCCTGAAGTACGCTTCCGGGTCTATGGCCACACAGATCTGGTTGGATCAGATGCTTACAACCGGTCGCTCGGACTTCGTCGTGCCCGTACGGTTGTAAATTATCTTGTTCGCCAGGGCATTTCGCGTTCGCGCCTCGAAGCGGTTGCTTCGTTCGGTGAAACACGGCCACTTGTGGTTACTCAGGACCGCGAGCGTCGCAATCGGCGCACGGTCACGGACGTTTCTGGCTTCGTTGGGAACAATCCTTTGGTGCTCGACGGCAAATATGCGGCGATCGTGTATCGGGAATATCTCTCTACTGCACGCAGCGATGCGACAGCTGCAGCTGAGGGATTGGTTCAGTAACGGAAATATTCCTCAGATTTTCGCTAATTTGGCCCCATTTTAGCCCTTATTCCTAAGCATTTCTTGACTCAGGATTGGCCACAATCCCCCTCGAGGCGGTTTGTTGGTCAATAAACTGAAAACAGTTCACCGGCTGTTCAGCTTCTTGTTGAACAATTGGTGGGCTCAAGGACTGGTCCGTGAGGGGCCACTGGGGATATTGGCATGTCGAGTAATGCAGCGTTAAATCCGGAACCCGCGCCCATTGTCGCGTGCACCGTCGCGCGCGATGTACAGAATTTTGACCTCCTGATCGAAGATATGGAAACTGAGCTTGGGGAAAGCTGGGGCGATCTGGATTTCAACGACGCTGGCGCGTTCTTGTTACAGCCAGAAGCCGATGATCTTGAGTTCATTGCAGTCGCGGTCGACGACAATGACGCCGAAAACCTGGCCCGTATTGGTGATCTGATCACCAAGGCCAAAGACATGTCGATCAAGGTGATTTTGATCGCCGATGATCTGTCGCCTATCGCGTTGCACCAGTTGCTGCGCCTTGGCGCTGACGACTTTGTACCCTACCCGCTTCCCGAAGGTGCTTTACATGACGCGATCGAACGATTGCGTAAACCGGCCCCCGAACCTGTGATCCAGCAGATCGATCCTACGGGACAGGTCGGAAAATCTGGTCAAAAGGATGGGGTTATATTGCCCATCCATGGCTTGGCCGGCGGTGCAGGCTCGACAACATTTGCCGTGAACCTCGCTTGGGAACTCGCGACCGTCGACAAAAAGAACCCTCCAAGCGTCTGCCTGCTGGATCTCGACTTCCAATTTGGCACCGTCGCAACCTATCTCGACCTACCACGTCGGGAAGCTGTCTACGAAATGTTATCTGACATGGACAATTGCGATGACGAGACATTCAAAGCGACGCTGTTGAGTTTTAATGACAAGATGCAGGTTCTGACCGCTCCGTCCGAAATCCTGCCGCTTGATATCCTGACAGCCGAAGAAATTTCCACGTTGGTGGATGTGGCGCGCAGAAACTTTGACTATGTGGTCATCGATCTGCCCTCCACACTTGTACAATGGACAGAGACACTCCTGGCCTCGGCGCATGTCTATTTTGGCATGATGGAGCTGGATCTCAGATCTGCTCAGAACACGTTGCGCCTGATCCGGGCCCTGAAAGCCGAGGATCTTCCCTACGAAAAGATCCGTTTCCTCCTCAACCGGGCGCCGAAGTTTACTGACATGTCCGGAAAGGCGCGCGCCAAACGTCTGGCCGAAAGCCTCGACATCGATGTGGAAGTCCATTTGCCCGACGGCGGCAAGCAGGTGCCGCAAAGCTGTGATCACGGGCTTCCCCTGGTCGACACTGCGGCAAAAAATCCATTGCGCAAGGAAATCGCGAAACTTGCGGCATCTTTGCACGACGTCAATCGCGTCGAAGCGACAGCTGAATAGAGGTCTACTTAAATGTTCTCACGCTATAAGAAATCCGACGCCAATCCCAAGGCAGCGCCAGCTCCGAAAGCCGCGCCTTCTGCGGAGCCGAAGCAAGAAGCTGAGGTCAAGGCGCCAGTGGCGATGCAAAAACCAAATCGTGCGCCCGCGCAAACACCCGCGGAAGCATTGGCCGCTGACAAAGAACTCAAGAGACGCCAAAAGCTGGAGGAAGTGCGATCGCAACTTCACCATCGCTTATTGGACAATCTCAACCTTTCGGCGCTCGAATCTGCTGCAGAAAGCGAATTAAAAGCAGAAATCATTGAAATCTGCGCTGAAGGCCTCGAAGAGATGGCTATTGTTCTGACCAAGGAGGAGCGTCAGACCCTACATACGGAATTGTTTGATGAAGTGACTGGTCTTGGACCATTGGAGCCGCTTCTCAAAGACGAAACCGTCAACGATATTCTGGTCAACGGCCCCAACCGGGTGTTTGTCGAACGCGACGGCAAATTGCAGTTGACGCCCACCCGTTTCAAGGACGAAAAGCATCTGCTTCGGATCATTGACAAGATCGTCTCCGCGGTTGGTCGGCGTGTTGACGAATCCAACCCCTATGTCGACGCCCGCCTCAAAGACGGATCGCGTTTTAACGCAATGGTCCCTCCAATTGCCGTGGACGGATCGCTGGTTTCAATTCGGAAATTCAAGAAAGAAAAGCTGGCCATTGACGATCTGGTGCGGTTTGGAGCCTTCTCCGAAGAAATGGCAGCCTACCTTCAAGCCGCTGTCGCTTGCCGGCTAAACATCATCGTGTCAGGTGGTACCGGGTCCGGTAAAACGACGACGCTGAATGCTTTGTCGAGCTTTATCGATAATTCCGAACGCATCCTGACGATCGAGGACACGGCAGAACTTCAACTGCAACAGGTTCATGTGGGACGCATGGAAAGTCGCCCGGCCAACGTTGAAGGCAAAGGGGCGGTGACGCAGCGCGATTGCCTTCGAAACGCACTGCGGATGCGTCCGGACAGAATTATCGTTGGTGAGACGCGCGGTGAGGAAGTCATCGACATGTTGCAAGCGATGAACACGGGTCACGATGGCTCGATGACAACAATCCACGCAAACTCCGCTCGGGACGGGGTCAGCAGGTTGGAAAACATGATCGCAATGGCAGGCATCGAAATGCCGATCAAGGCTGTGCGCGCCCAGATCTCTTCGGCCGTGAACCTCATCGTTCAGGCGTCGCGCTTGCAAGACGGCTCGCGCCGGATGGTTTCGATCACCGAAATAACCGGGATGGAGGGCGAGGTCATCTCGATGCAAGAAGTATTTAGATATCAGAGACTTGGGTTGCAACCGGACGGAAAGATCATTGGTCAGTTCACGCCTTTGGGCGTGCGCTCACACTATTCGGAGCGATTCAAACAATGGGGCTATGACTTGCCGGCCTCGATCTATGAGCCAGCCGCAGCGGAGTAGAATCTATGGAAATCAGTTTTGAGCCAATCCTCTACGGCGTCATCTTTGTCGCCGTATTGCTGATGATCGAAGGGGTTTACCTGGTGATCTTTGGCAAATCGATCAGCCTGAACTCAAAGGTCAATCGCCGCTTGGACATGATCCAGAAAGGCGGCACACGCGAACAGGTTCTTGAACAGCTTCGCAAGGAAATGAACCAACATATGAGCTCGGGCGGGATCCCGCTCTATTCTATGTTGGCCGACAAGGCCCTGCGTGCGAATATTGCGTTCTCGCCCAGCGCGCTCATCGCAATCATGGCTGTCTTCTCGGTCGTGATTTTTTCCGTATTGTCCTACATGACCTCCGCCAGCCTTCCGATCCGAGCGCTAATCGCGGTCTGTATGGGCGTCGGAGCCGTCTATGTTTGGGTGAACAACAAGGCCAAGAAGCGAATGAACCTTCTTGAGGAGCAGTTACCTGATGCGATTGAGCTTATGGTTCGCAGCCTGCGTGTCGGCCACCCGTTTTCATCTGCAATCAACATTGTTGCAAAGGAAGTCGCCGACCCACTGGGTACGGAATTTGGTGTGATTTCGGACGAGGCCGCTTACGGGCGCGATGTCTCCGAAAGCCTAAAACACCTGGCAGAACGTATGGCGATGCAGGATTTACGCTTCCTCGCCGTTGCCGTGACGATTCAGCAAACCTCAGGCGGTAACCTGGCGGAAATTCTGCACGGCCTGTCGCAAGTTATTCGGGCGCGCTTCAAACTGTTTCGCAAAGTCAAGGCGATCACAGCCGAGGCAAAATGGTCAGGCATGTTCCTATCGGTCTTCCCTCTGCTGGCGCTTGTCGGCATCAATGTTCTGCAACCAGACTATTACACCGAGGTCCGGACGACCGAGTTCTTTATCCCTGCCTGTATCGTAGTTGGCATCTTTCTCACAGTGAACGTGATCTTCATGCGGATCATGGTCAACATTAAGGTCTAGCGACATGGAATATCTTGAACTTGCAAACACTTACCTTGTGGACACGTTCGGACCACTGGGACCATTTTTTGCCGTCGGTGCGCTGGGTTTAATTCTGATCCTGATCACGCTGCCGATCATGATGCGCAAGCAGGTCGATCCGCTCGATAAACTCAGAGACGAAGCAAAACGCAAACGCGGCCCATCGCATCAAAAAGATGGCGATGCTCCGTCGTTGCGTCATGCGCCTGGTACAAACAAGCTTGATAAATATGCCTCATTCCTGGAACCGCAGGACCAGGAAGAACTTGCTGGTATGAAGCTGAAGCTTCTGCAAGCTGGCTATAAACAAAAAACTGCTGTCCGAACCTTTCACTTCGCACAGTTTGTTCTTGGCGTACTGTTCTTGATTTTGGGTATTCTCTATGTCCTGGTTTTGGGCTCTGATGACATGTCTCCGCGCGCGATGATTCTGTCGATAATCGTGCCAGGCTTTGCTGGATACTATCTACCTAAATACTGGATCGAACGCCGCCGCCAGGAACGTATCACACAAATCGAAGAAGGCTTCCCCGACTCCTTGGACTTGATGCTGGTCTGCGTGGAAGCCGGTCAGTCCCTTGACCAGTCTATCTTACGGGTCAGTCAGGAAATGAAGTCGGGTTATCCAGCGCTTGCCGAGGAATTCGAGATCGTTGCCAACGAAATGAAGGCCGGCAAAGACCGCATTACTGTGCTGAAAGATATGTCTGAACGCGCAGGCGTACCGGATGTCGGATCCTTTGTGACCGTGTTGATCCAGTCGGCGAGTTTTGGTACGTCGATTGCCGATGCCTTGCGTGTCTATGCGTCGGAAATGCGTGACAAAAGAGTCATGCGGGCCGAAGAAAAGGCCAACGTACTGCCCACCAAGCTCACTTTGGGGACTATGATGTTTACCGTCCCGCCGCTGTTGATTATCCTTATCGGACCGTCAGTTTACGGGATCTACAAAAACCTAAATGGTGGCTAAAGCATATGCAAAGATGGCTGGGTGTGGTGGCAGGTACGATGATACTAAGCGCCTGCGACCAGCCGGCCGGCTTACTAGACGCTGACACAGCCTTTGCCCCTTATGGTGATGTAACAAATCAAGCGTCTGTCGACGGCCTATTGGTCGGACATCGCCTCATGGAAAACGGCGAATACGAATTGGCATTGCGGGCCTATTATAGAGCAGCCGGGCGTCTTGGAACAAATGCAGATGTGCTCAGTGCCCTTGGATCAGCAAATCTTAAACTCGGGCGGCTCGGGCAAGCAGAGGATCTGTTGCGCAAGGCTGTAAAACAAGACCAATCTTCTGTGCCTGCTTGGAACAATCTTGGCGTTGTTTTGATGAACACAGGGCAGGTCGGTGAGGCAAGCCGGGTGTTTCGGAACGCCTTCGCCCTGGATAGTGGCAATTCTGACGAGATTCGCGAAAACCTGCGGCGCGCCCTCGCAATACTCGACAATTCCGCCTATAATCAGGAACAAAATAATCAAGCGTTCGACTTGGTGCGGCGGGGACAAGGCAATTACCTGCTGCTCAAAACACCCTGATCGGGCGCAATTGAGAGCAGCAGAGGACGCAAAAATGCGCCAAATCAATACAGCGATGCTGTGCCTATTGGGCACACTGGCCGTGACCGCCTGTGAAAAGGCAGGGTCTGACGGCGAAACAGCTCTAAAAAATGTAAACGTTATTGATCAGACCAACCTGAACGACATTATGCTGACGGTCGCGGATCCCGAGGAAGCGGTCACGTATTTTCAGCGTGCAACGCGCCAGGAGCCAGAGCGTCTGGACCTACAGCGCGGACTTGGAAAATCGTTAATCCGCGCCAAACGCGCGACCGAAGGCGCAGTCGTTTGGAAACGCGTAAGCAACCATGAGAACGCCACAGACGCAGATCAAGTGGCCTATGCAGATGCGCTGATCCGCACTGGTGCCTGGAGCGATGCCGAAAAAATTCTCGATTCCGTTCCACCGACATTCGAGAATTTCGACCGGTACCGCCTGGAAGCGATGATTGCAGATAGCAACAAGGAATGGGAAAAGGCCGACAGTTTCTATGAGACCGCGGTCGGCCTGACAACACGGCCTGCCAATGTCTTGAATAACTGGGGCTATTCGAAACTTGCGCGCGGTGATTTCGCCGACGCTGAACAACTGTTTGGTGAAGCGATCACCTATGACCCCAGCCTGTTCACGGCCAAAAACAACATGGTTTTGGCCCGTGGCGCGCAGAAAAATTACACGCTCCCGATTATTAGAGTAACACAGATTGAACGCGCACAATTGCTTCATACCATGGCCCTTGCAGCGATTAAACAAGGTGACATCGACACCGGAAAAACCCTTTTGGAACAAGCAATTGAGACGCATCCGCAGTTCTTCGAAGCTGCAGTGAACTCATTGGCTAAACTTGAAACTACGTAATCTATGAACCTGGCGCAGTCTCCGGAGTTGTGGTTCCTGCTCGCGGCAACACCGATTGCAATCTGGGCGGCTTACAGCGACCTAAGCCGAATGAAAATCCCCAACAAAGCTGTTGCGGCTTTGATGCTCACGTTTCTGGTTCTCGGAGCACTCGCTCTGCCCTGGTCAGAATTTGCATGGCGTTGGGTGCATTTTGTGGTCGTTTTATTGATAGGTTTTATTGCCAGCTCACTGGGATTGCTTGGTGCAGGCGACGCGAAATTCGCGGCCGCCATGGCCCCATTCATTGCGCTGAGCCACGTAAGCTATGCGATGTTCATTTTTGCCGGATGCATCATTTTTGGGTTCCTGACACACCGGCTCGCACGGAGTATCGGCCCCCTAAGGCGTGCAACCCCAACTTGGGTCAGCTGGGAAAATACCCGACAGTTTCCAATGGGATACCCATTGGCGCTGACGTTGATAGTTTATCTGGCATCAATCGCGTTCCGGACCCAGTAAACCACCCTTATTGCGACCAAATCCGGCCCAACTAATGCCGCAAAACCCTGAGATTTCTAAAATACAGAAATTTCGAAGGGCTGGAATTGATGAATATGCATGTCCCCCCCGGCGTTACGCCGCCGGCACCACCTCGGACCCTGGCTGAGACCGGGTTAAGCATCGTGATGATGCGCGACATTCTCCTGAAGACCGTCTTTCGCAAGAACCTTGAGACGATTCCTCAAATCTCGGATGCACTGTGCTTGGCGATGCCTTTGACGCAACAACTGGTCGAGATTGCACGTGAGCAAAAACTGATGGAAGCACAAGGTACGCTTCATGCCGGCTCTGGCAGTGAAATGACCTTTCAGCTGTCTGATACCGGGAAAGCACGCGCGCTAGATGCATTGAGCCAGTCGGAATATTACGGCCCTCTGCCCGTTCCTCTTGAGCTCTACAAAGAACAGGTCGAGCGGCAATCGGTTCGCAATATTCAGATCACCCAAGAACGCCTGATGGGATCCATGGGGCATTTGATCCTGCCAAACGAATTGCTGGATCACCTGGGCCCAGCGGTCAGTTCAGGGCGGTCAATCCTGCTCTACGGCCCACCCGGCAACGGTAAATCTGCTATTTCAAACGGTATACGTGATGCGCTCGGAGATAAGATCTACATCCCGCATTGTATCGAATATGCAGGCCAGGTCGTGACGCTTTACGACCCGATAGTGCACACAATCGCGGAGCAGGAACACGATGAAACCATGTCCTCTTTGCGCCGTACGGACAACCGCTTCGACAAACGCTATATTCTGTGCGAACGACCTACGGTTATGACCGGTGGCGAACTTTCGCTTTCCATGCTGGATTTGAACTACAACGCCACATCAAGAACTTATCAGGCGTCGTTGCAGCTCAAATCAACAGGTGGTGTTTTCATCGTGGACGACCTTGGACGCCAAGAAGAGCCGCCGCAGGCCTTGATCAACCGCTGGATTGTTCCGATGGAGGCCGGCTACGATATTTTGGCTCTGCAATCGGGCGAAAAGTTCGAAGTTCCGTTCGACACGTTGGTAATCTTTTCAACCAACTTTCACCCAAATGAAATGTTCGACGGCGCGGCATTGCGACGGATTTTCTTCAAAATCAAGATCGACGGCCCAACGCAGGAAGAATTCCTCAAGGTTTTTGCGATGGTCGCGAAGAAGAAGAAAATGAGCATGAATGAAGAGGGTCTTTTGCATTTGCTCAAGAAGAAATACCCGTCGATCGACAATCTTTACGCGAACTACCACGCGAATTTTCTTATCGACCAAATGATCTCTGTGTGTGACTACGAGGGTATCCCGTATTCGATGACGCCGGATCTTCTGGATCGCGCATGGGCCAACATGTACGTGAAGGACGAAGAAATCAAACACTGACCTGATCACTTAAAAACTTCGATTTTCAGCAACCGGAGACTTAAATCTCCGGTTGTTTGCGTTAGGTTCAGCGGAATGCAGACGCTCCCTAAGACAGTTGAGAATTGGTTCACCAATCGTGGTTGGCGGATTCATCCCCATCAAGAGGCGATGCTGCAACGCGCTGAGAAGCCCTCCACATTGTTGATCGCGCCGACAGGTGGTGGAAAAACCATGGCCGGTTTCCTTCCAACACTGGCCGATCTTCAAGCCCGACCACGCGCGGGTCTCCACACGCTATATATTTCGCCGCTCAAGGCACTGGCTGCGGACATCAAGCGCAATCTGCAAGCACCCGCTGCTGATATGGGGCTTGATATTCGTATTGAAGATCGCACCGGCGACACACCTCAATCGCAACGCAGGCGACAGCGTGTTGATCCTCCGAACATCTTACTCACCACTCCTGAAAGCCTGGCGCTGTTGCTAAGTTATGAAGACGCACCGGGTATTTTTAATGGATTACAACGTGTTATTGTAGACGAAATCCACGCGCTTGCGGAATCCAAACGTGGCGACCAACTCATGCTGGCATTGTCGCGCCTGCAGGTACTTGCCCCTGACCTGCGTAGGGTTGGACTTTCTGCAACGGTCGAAAACCCTTTAGCCATCGCTCAGTTTCTGGGCAGCGGATCAGGCCCCGCTGATATCATTCACGCCGACCCTGGACCCGATCCTGACATTTCGATGCTAGAGACAGACACTGCGCCACCGTGGTCAGGCGGAGGCGGAAAATACGCCATACCCGCAGTGTTGGATCTTGTTCGCCAGCACAAGACGACGCTGATTTTTCACAATACACGCGCGCAGGCCGAGTTATTTTTCTATAACATCTGGCTTTCGAATGACGACCAATTGCCCATTGGGATTCACCATGGCTCCCTGGCGCGAGAACAGCGAGAGAAGGTGGAACGCGCGATCATCGATGGTCAACTCAAGGCCATCGTGTGTACTGGCAGTCTTGATCTTGGAATTGACTGGGGCGATGTTGATCTGGTCATTCAAATTGGCGCGCCCAAAAACGTAAAACGCCTGGTCCAAAGAATTGGCCGCGCCAACCACCAATATAACGCGCCCTCCAAGGCCATCCTGGTGCCTGCGAACAGGTTTGAAGTCGTTGAGTGCAAAGCGGCTCTGGACGCCGTGCTCGCCGGAGAGCTGGATGGAGACCCTCGCCCACGCGGACCGCGTGATGTCTTGTGTCAGCACATCTTAATTCGCGCGGCGAGCGGGGCATTTTGTGCTGATGAACTTTTTGCAGAAGCCCGCTGCACAGGGTCCTATTCCGATCTTAGCCGCGCCGAGTTTGATGCCTGTCTGAATTTCTGTGCCACCGGTGGGTATGCGCTCCGAGCCTATGACAAATATCAACGACTGGTTGAACGTGACGGGCTTTGGCAATTGCGCGACCCGCGTACAGCCAAACAGATCCGGATGAACATCGGTACGATCGTCGATACGCAAATGCTGAAGGTACGATTGAAAAACCGACGAGGCGGCGCGCCCCTTGGCGAAGTTGAGGAGGAGTTTGCCGCAACACTGAATGCTGGCGATACCTTCCTGATCGGTGGCGAAACTGTCCGTTTCGAGGGCCTGCGGGACATGACGCTTGAAGTTAGCCGGCACGCCAATCGATCGCCAAAGATCGCGGTCTTCTCTGGAACGAAATTCGCAACCTCGACGCAATTGAGCGACCGCATCCTTGGGATTTTGGCGCAGGACAGTTGGCCGGATCTGCCCGATCACACCTCCAGTTGGTTGTCTTTGCAGCGCGAAGTCTCTCGGCTGCCGCGCGCGGGCGAACTTCTGATTGAGACATTTCCGCATGATGGGCGATCACATTCCGCAATCTACGGGTTTGCCGGACGCAATGCGATGCAGACACTAGGTTTGCTGCTCACTCAACGCATGGAGGCACAAGGCCTTGATCCGCTTGGGTTTCTTGCAACTGACTACGCAACTTTGGTTTGGGGGCTTACGCCGATCTCAGATCCAGCCCCTCTATTTGATATCAAAAATCTGCGCGACGGATTGGAAACTTGGCTGTCTGGAAATGCAGTGATGAAGCGCACATTTCGAAATGCGGCCGTGGTCGGTGGCTTGATCGACAGAGTAAGCATGGGAGCCCGCAAATCCGGCAGGCAGGCTACATTTTCCAGCGATATCCTGTATGACACGCTTCGCAAATATGACCCCGACCACCTGATGCTCGACATCACCCGCGAGGAGGCGATGAAGGGCTTGATCGATTTCGGACGGATCGAAAACATGGTTGCACAAGTGCAGGGACGGATCCACCACCGAACGCTGGGTCGCCTCACGCCGTTTGCTGCACCATTATTTCTTGAGGTTGGTCGTGTGCCGGTAAAGGGTCGCGCAGAGGACAGATTGATGCTGGAGGCGGCTGAGCGCGCGTTGGCTCAGGACTGACACCCGGAACACAGGCTTGTCTGGCCGGTCATAATTTGGCATGGAACGAAGCATGAACCCAGTTTTGGTCTCCTTTCACGACTGCCAGTTGGAAGCCCGCGGCAGCGGCGTGCTGTTCTGGCCGGAGGAGCGTATTCTGGTCGTATCCGACCTGCATCTAGGAAAATCAGAACGGATCGCCCGTCTTGGCGGCCAGATGCTGCCGCCTTATGAGACCCGCGATACACTGACGCGGCTGGACGACGAAATCGCCGCGACGAACCCGACACTTGTCATTTGTCTTGGCGATAGTTTCGATGATCTACACGCGGGCATGATGCTGGACGACGATATGACCAATTGGATTGCCCGGCTGATGGCCGGGCGCAGCTGGGTGTGGATCGAGGGCAATCACGATCCTGGCCCGCTGGAGATTGGTGGAACCCACCTGGCCGAGTTTCGCTGTGGCCCATTGGTGTTCCGCCATATTGCGCAATCGGGGTCGCGCGGCGAGGTATCAGGGCATTATCACCCCAAGGCTCGTGTGCCATTGCGGGGTCGAACCGTGTCTCGCCCGTGTTTTGCGTTAGACGAACACAAGCTCATTCTGCCCGCCTTTGGAACGTATACAGGCGGGCTATTTACCGATCACGAGACACTCTCCGCCCTGTTTCAGGACGACGCGCATGTCATCATGACCGGTCAAACGCCGTGTTTGTTGCCTATGCCACGCTCAGGCCGTTAGACCTTCCGGCTCTGTCAAACCATGCGCGCGACAGCATGCGGTCAGTGTGTTGGCCAGCAGACATGCAATCGTCATGGGGCCAACGCCACCTGGAACAGGTGTGATTGCACCTGCAACCGCAGCACAGCTGTCAAACTCCACATCACCCACCAGTCTGGTCTTGCCTTCGCCGCGCTCAGGTGCATCAAGCCGATTGATCCCGACGTCGATCACCGTTGCCCCGGGCTTGATCCAGTCGCCGGGCACCATTTCGGGTCGACCGACGGCCGCGACGACAATATCTGCACCGCGCACGACGTCCGGCAGATCCTTGGTCCGGCTATGGGCAATCGTGACCGTACAGCTGTCACCCAAAAGCAGCTGCGCCATCGGCTTGCCCACAATGTTTGAACGCCCGATGACCACAGCATTCATCCCGCTGAGTGTGCCATGGTAGTCCCGAAGCATCATGAGGCAGCCCAGTGGCGTACACGGCACCATTGATTTCTGACCGGTGCCCAGCAGACCAACATTGGAGATATGAAACCCATCTACATCCTTCTCAGGCGCGATAGAGTTGATCACCAGATCTTCGTTCAGATGCCCCGGAAGGGGCAATTGGACGAGGATGCCGTGAATTGAGGGGTCTGTGTTCAGTTGGTCGATGAGCGCAAGCAAATCTTGTTCGGGCGTATCCGCATCAAGCTTGTGTTCCACCGACTTCATGCCGACCTCAACGGTTTGCTTGCCCTTGGAGCGCACATAGACTTGGCTGGCCGGGTCCTCGCCGACCAAGACCACTGCAAGCCCCGGTTGAACGCCGTTTTCTTTAGAAATCAGGTCAACATGGGCCGCGACCCTGGCGCGGACATCTGCCGCAAAGGCCTTGCCATCGATAATGTCTGCACTTGCCATAATCAGAATAACCCTTCGATCTGTCCGTCAGCATTCAGGCGGATATTTTCGGCAGATGGGACGCGTGGAAGGCCCGGCATGGTCATGATCTCTCCGCAGATCACCACCACGAAGCCAGCGCCGGCTGATAGGCGCACTTCGCGCACAGGCACGCTGTGTCCTATCGGTGCGCCGCGGCGGTTCGGATCCGTCGTAAACGAGTATTGTGTCTTGGCCATGCAGATCGGCAAGCCGCCATAGCCCTGATCTTCCCAGGTCTTCAGCTGATCGCGGATCTTTTTATCCGCCAGAACCTCGTCAGCACGGTAAATGCGCTTGGCAATCGTCTCTATCTTCTCGAACAGGCTGACGTCATCTGGGTAGAGAGGCGCGTATTGCGACTGACCGGACTCGACGATCTCCACGACCTTATGGGCCAGATCCGCAGATCCTTTCGAGCCATCCGCCCAGTGTTTGGACAGCACGGCTTCTGTGCCCTGGCCCTCCACATAGGCTTTAACTGCTGCGACCTCGGCATCCGTATCCGCCACAAAGTGGTTGATCGCGACGACTGCGGGAACGCCAAATTGCTTGATATTCTCGATATGCCGACCCAGGTTCGCGCAGCCTGCGACGACTGCCTCGACATTCTCTTCGCCGAGATCAGCCTTTGCCACACCGCCGTTCATCTTCATCGCCCGGACCGTGGCAACAATCACAACGGCGTCTGGCTTCAGACCGGCCTTCCGGCATTTGATGTTAAGGAATTTCTCTGCGCCAAGGTCTGCACCGAATCCGGCCTCTGTGACCACGTAATCCGCCAGTTTCAGCGCGGTTGTGGTCGCGATGACCGAGTTACAGCCATGGGCGATATTGGCGAACGGGCCGCCATGGACAAACGCGGGGTTGTTTTCCAGCGTCTGAACCAAGTTCGGTTGCATCGCGTCCTTAAGCAGCACAGTCATTGCGCCATCTGCTTTGATATCGCGGCAGAAGACTGGCGAGCGATCGCGGCGGTAGGCCACAATCATGTCGCCCAAACGTTTCTGCAGGTCGGAAAGATCCGTGGCCAAGCACAAGATCGCCATCACCTCGGAGGCGACGGTAATGTCGAAGCCGCCTTCCCGCGGGAAACCATTCGCAACCCCACCCAGCGAGCACGTGATCTGGCGCAGGGCCCGGTCATTCATGTCGACGACGCGCCGCCATTGCACGCGACGCAGGTCAATCTCTTGCTCATTGCCCCAGTAGATGTGGTTGTCGATCATTGCGCTGAGCAGGCTGTGCGCTGAAGTGATCGCGTGGAAATCCCCGGTAAAGTGGAGGTTCATTTCTTCCATCGGAACAACTTGGGCATAACCGCCGCCCGCAGCGCCGCCCTTCATGCCGAAGTTCGGGCCAAGTGAGGCCTCGCGGATGCAGACCGCAGCCTTCTTGCCAATCGCGTTCAGCCCATCGCCAAGACCAACCGTGGTTGTGGTTTTACCTTCACCGGCAGGGGTTGGATTAACGGCCGTCACAAGAACCAGCTTTCCGGTGTCATTGTCTTGGATCGAGTTGATGAAAGCTTGGCTTACTTTCGCTTTGTCATGCCCATAAGGCAAAAGATGCTCTGCACCAATTCCCAGCTTTTCACCAATTTCCTGGATCGGGCGTTTGGACGCTTCGCGAGCGATTTCGATATCTGTTTTCACGGCCATGAGAATCGGTCCCCTTAGAGTAGATAAAGCCAAGTCATCTCGGCGATCTGGTGTCAAAGCTAGGCCTAGCGACCTCCTTGGAAGAAGCACAGAGAGTTAGCGACACTTTTCTTGCTGTTACCGCCGAAGATTGGGCATCTCGTTTCGGATTGGAAACAATTCGCTAGGATGGGCCATCCCAGGCCCGCTGCGACGGGATGTGCAACCTGATTTCATCACCCACTCTAAGCAGACCTTCGCGCTCGACCCAAGCGGTGACTCCACGCCGATCCTTGGCCGCAGCCTTGAAGGCTTTTCCGTGCCCTGGCGCGTCGCTATCGATGACCGGCGCAGGGAGGTGACAGGGCTGGTTCTCCATGTCCACGACCAATGTCGCGCCGGTTTCAGATTGCAGCCTAGAGGATGGGGGCAGATGCGTGAAATCAGGAAAGCCTTCTACCACCATAGAGGCCCCACACCATGACGGATCGAACTCATCGACCCCTATTTCCGCAGCGATCTGGGCCAGCTCCTCTGCTGAGACGATCGAGAACTGCCGAGTGTTTCTGATCTCTGTGCCTCTGGGATATTGCGATATCACACGACTGCATGACGGGCGGGTCAGCCCGCCATGAGCCTCCTGAGCGAAGCCCGCGAATGTCGCCATCGCCTCACGCAGGCTTTGTGAGCGCAAGGCCACGTCTCGGTCCCCGACGTAGCCCAGCCAGCGGATTGTTCCGGTCAGTTCAGTTGCTACCAGTGCTGGCACGCTGCGCCTCCATTTGGATATGAGCCTCGAGACCGAGGGGTACAGGTCTTGTAGTCATTCTTGAGGCAGACACCAGTCCCCAAAGAAAAACGCCGCGCAATTTCTGCGCGGCGTTTTGCGTGTCTTATGTCGCTATGCGATCACGCCGATGGTTCAGGCTCAAGGCCATCACCGGCTTCAGGCGGTTTCGGCTTTCGAGTCTTTGGGATGGCTGCAACGGATGTGGTGGTGCCGCTATCGGGCGTATCATCCTCATCGTCATTTTTATTCAACGCCTCTCCGGCGATCACTTTCGTGATCTCGTTTCCGGTCAGCGTCTCATATTCCAAGAGACCTTGCGCAAGGCGTTCCCATTCTTCGTTCTTCTCGGTCAGGATGCGTTTGGCCGTTTCATACCCTTCATCGATCAGTTCCTTGACCTTTTGATCAATGATCTTCTGAGTTTCCTGACTATGGGACGTGCCGCCACCATACGTACCGAGATAGCTCTGCTGCTCATTGGCATAGTCGACATGCCCCAGTTCCTCGGCAAATCCGAACTGAGTCACCATGGCGCGCGCAATCTTTGACGATTGCTGAATATCCGAAGTCGCACCAGAGGTTACATTTTCAGCCCCAAATTTCAGCTCTTCCGCCACCTTGCCCCCCATCGCCATAGCGATTTTGGAAGTATATTTGGTCTTGGTGACGGACAGCTGATCGCGCTCCGGCAAGCTCATAACCAAACCCAAAGCACGACCGCGCGGGATGATGGTGGCTTTGTGAATAGGGTCATGCTGCGGCACATTCAGGCCAACAATCGCATGGCCGGCTTCATGATACGCCGTGAGTTTCTTTTCGTCCTCGGTCATCACCATCGAGCGACGTTCAGCGCCCATCATGACTTTGTCCTTGGCGTTCTCGAAGTCTTCCATCGTCACGAAGCGTCGGCCCACACGGGCTGCCATCAGAGCGGACTCGTTTACGAGGTTCGCAAGATCAGCCCCAGAAAAACCAGGGGACCCCCGCGCAATGATCCGAAGATCAACATCCGGCCCAAGAGGAACCTTTCGGGCGTGTACGCGCAAAATCTTCTCACGACCTTTGATATCAGGGTTGGGTACCTGAACCTGGCGGTCAAAGCGTCCCGGGCGCAACAAGGCCGGGTCCAACACGTCGGGACGGTTGGTGGCAGCCACGATAATGATGCCTTCATTGGCCTCGAAACCGTCCATCTCAACCAGCAATTGGTTGAGTGTCTGTTCGCGTTCGTCATTGCCCCCGCCATAGCCAACACCGCGAGACCGGCCTACGGCGTCAATCTCGTCAATAAAAACGATGCAAGGGGCGTTCTTTTTGGCCTGTTCAAACATGTCACGGACCCGACTCGCGCCGACACCGACAAACATTTCGACAAAATCAGAACCGGAAATTGTGAAAAATGGCACGCCAGCTTCGCCAGCAATCGCCCGTGCAAGAAGCGTTTTACCGGTGCCCGGAGGGCCCACCAGAAGTGCACCTTTGGGTATTTTGCCGCCCAAGCGCGAGAACTTCTGAGGGTTGCGCAAGAACTCGACAATCTCTTCGAGCTCATCCTTGGCCTCATCGATACCTGCCACGTCGTCAAAGGTGACGCGACCATGCTTTTCGGTCAGCAATTTGGCGCGCGATTTGCCGAAACCCATCGCCCCGCCTTTGCCACCACCTTGCATCCGGTTCATGAAGAAAATCCAGATACCGATGATGATCAGGAAGGGAAGAAGCGTACCGACATAGGTCAAAATTCCGCTTTGTTCCTGAGGCTTAGCTTCGATCGTGACGTTGTTGTCCAATAGCGATGGCGTCACATCGACACCATCAGGTCGGATCGTGCTGTATTGCTGATCACCCGAGTAGATGATGATTTGCTCGCCATTGAGTGTCACCGAGCTTACCTCACCGCGCTCAACGCGTTCGATGAAGTCAGAATACGGAATTGATCGGGATGCCGACGTCGTCTGGCCCCCGTTGAATAGATTGAAAAGTGCTAGGATCAGCAGAAAAAGCACGACCCAAAATGCGATATTTCGCGCGTTGCCCAAAAGAAATCTCCCGTTTCATCAAGCCTGTAACAGCGGGGCACTCCCCACATGGCCGTTGCCTATAAGATAGACACTCATAATTTGTCTTCAATGTGAAACCGTAAAGGAATCTGAGACACTTTGACATGGTTCGCACATAGCCGTGGCCTAATGGGCGGATTGACGCAATAAAAATGCAGCAAAATCTTCTGTGATCTGCGCACTCCAGCCCTCTGAAATGCCCGCTAAAGGGGCTGAGACAAGCGTATCGTTCAGCCAAATTGAGGGTGTGACCAGTAGGACCGTCCTGCGAAGCTTGCTCGCGCGCCAATCAGGAAGTTGAGCCAGCCCGTCCACACCCAATGCCCGGACCTTGTGGCCCGGCTGAAACGGCCCATTGATCCGCCAGCGTTGGTCCCAAAGCGCATCTGGCGCGCAGACGTGATCGCGCACCGCATTCCCTTCACGGTGAAGATACAAAACGCCACCATCCCAATCCGCAACGCAGCCCGCCAACGTCATCGTTTCGCTCTGCGAGGCGTCCAGGATCCGAGAGATCGAGCGAGACCGCGGCGGATAATCGGCATCCGTGATCCAGCGCAAGCCCGATAAGATAAAACGTCGGGCCAATTCCTCTGGAAGCTCATCCAGGCCGTTATACTCTAAACCTCCCGCGCGCTCTTGCACATGATCACCCGCCAGTCTGACGACCATCCAGTTCAGCGCGTCCCGTGCTCTCGACATGTGACGCGCAGTTGTGGCCAGGTCAGACGCAGTGATGTCGTTCATCTCAAGCGCGGCAAGAAGCTTGCGGGCCTTGACCCTGTCAAATTGCGGATCCTCATTGCTGGGATCGTCCATCCAACTCAACCCCGCGCGCAAGAGATGCGCACGAAGGGCAGCGCGTCCAGTGTCAAGGAATGGTCGTGTGAAGCGAATGTCATGACGGGTGAAATTCCGCTCCATCTCGGCCAGACCATCCACGCCTGCTGCGCGTCCCAGGCGCATCAAGAGGGTTTCCGCCTGGTCATCGCGTGTATGGCCCAAAGCGACCAGATCAACGCCGCTGTCTTTGGCCCATTGAGCGATAAGACTGTACCGGGCGCGGCGCGCTTCGGCTTGCAAATTACCCGCACCTGACCAGCTGTCCCAGCGTCGCGTGTCATGGCGCAGGCCAAGAGATGCGCATGTTTTGGCAACAAATTCGGCCTCTGCCTCTGCCTCGGGGCGCAATCCATGATTGATGGTGACAGCGGCCAAAGAAACACCGCGCGCGCGCGCCGCACCGGCGAGGATGTTCAAGGTTGCAATTGAGTCGCTTCCGCCCGACACCGCGACGCCAACTTTTGAGGGCTGCGCCAAGGTCAAGACCTGCCCTGCTTGGCTATAGAGCAGGTCATCGGCAGACTGCTCACTCAAGGACAGGCGAGCTCGCTGCGCGTCGTGTTGGCCTGGGCGACAATTTCTGAGCCCGGATAACGGCTCTCCACGGCTTGCAGGATCTGGCACGACTCGGTCGCGCGGCCCAATTCGTTCAGCGCAACGCCAAGGCGAAACAGCGCTTCTGGCGCGCGTGCATCGTTCGGGGCCCCTGAGTAGCTTTCCAAATAGGCGCGCGCGCCGGCATTCCACTGGCCAAGATTGGTCAGCGCCTCACCGCGCAGAAAATGTGCCTCGCCACTCATCGGGCCACCGGGGTAGTTTTGCGTGAAAGCCGCGAATTGCGCTGCGGCTTCCTCGTTATTGCCAGCCGCAAGCGATGCTTTTGCTGTTTCAAAATCCGCCGCCTCGCCTACGGCCAATTCGACACCTTCGCTTCCGACATCAGGTTGCGGATTGCCCAGCGACGGCACCGATACCGCCGCCTCGCCGCCCAAAGGCGCGGCCTCGGGCAAGTCGGCCAGGTCACAATCAGGTGTCAGTTCACAGAGGCGAAACTGGAGATCACCGATTTGATTGGAGCCATCCGCAACCACACCGTTGATCCGGTTCTGCAGAGCTTCGGTCTGACGCGTCAGGTTGGCCACGGCGGCTTCGATCGCGTTCAAACGGTCAATTCCGGATTGACCGCCCAGGTTGATCGTTGGACCGGAGGTTGTTGACAACTCTCGGTTCAGTTTCTGGATTTCCAGGGCCAGAACTGACAATTCCTGACGGATATCAGCCAGTGTCCTGTCGCGATCCTGCGCGAGTGCTGGGCCAGCCAAAAAAATCAGAACACAGGCTAAACTGCGGATCATAGCGGCGCGCCCTTAGCTTCCGAGGCCTGCCGAGATCACCGTCACTGAGCGACGGTTTTTGGCGTAGCACTCCTCAGACGAACAGATCTCTATCGGGCGTTCCTTGCCATAGGTCACGGTGCGCAACCGGTTGTCAGCAACACCGTTTGCGACAAGATAGTCTCGTGCTGCTGAAGCCCGGCGCGCGCCAAGGGCAAGGTTATACTCGCGTGTTCCCTGTTCGTCAGCATGGCCTTCAATGATGGCCGTATAGGTGCCATTGTCTTGCAACCAGCGCGCTTGCGCGGCCAGGGTGCTTTGGGCCTCGGGTGTCAGCACACTCTGATCAACCTCAAAAAGGACGCGGTCGCCGATGGTTTCGGCGAAATAAGCCGGGCTGGCCGGGTCCAACGCGGCGGAGTCGATGCCGCCAGCACCAGCACCGCTGCCACCGCCGAAACGGTCAAAAGGGTTTTGCGAACAGGCAGACACCGCAAGCGCGGTCACCACCAGAAGTGTTTTGGAGAGCGTGGTCATTGAATTGATCCTTATTGGGCTTTTTTGGCTCGATTGCCGAAAGTTTAGCAGTTTTGCAGGCGCGAGGGAATCCCGGCCTTATTCCAGAAGCGGCGACCAAGATGGATCCGATCCACCGGCTTGCACCGCCTTGAGGTTTCGTCCCGTAATATCGACTGAATAAAGCGTCGACGCCCCGGAGGATCCAGAGCTTTCACGGGTAAACATAATGACGCGGCCATTGGGGGCCCAGGTCGGGCCCTCGTCAAGAAACGAAGCCGTCAGCAGACGCTCTTCGGAGCCATCAACCCGCATCACGCCAATATGGAACCGGCCGCGATTCTGCTTGGTGAAGGCAATAAGATCTCCACGCGGTGACCACACGGGCGTGCCGTAGCGGCCCTGTCCGAAGCTTATCCGGGTCGGCTCCCCTCCGCTTGACGGCATTATATAAAGCTGTTGTGTGCCCGATCGGTCGCTTTCAAAGACAATCTGTGTGCCATCGGGCGAATAACTTGGCGCGGTTTCGATGGACGGAGAGTTGGTCAATTGAACGCGCTCCCCCGAAGTCAGATTAAGCTTGTAGATATCGGTGTTCGACCCCTGCGTTAGCGAAAAGACGACGTCTTGGCCGTTTGGCGCAAATCTTGGGGCAAAGCTCATCGTGCCGGGCTGCTCTTCAAGGCCGCGACGCTGAACGGAGGCGATATCAAGCACGTAGATTTTCGGAAACCCGGTTTCATAAGAGGTATAGAGCACACGATCGCCGCTGGGCGAAAATCGCGGAGCCAGAACAATCGAGCTGTCATCGGTCAGAAATTGCAGACCTGCGCCGTCGTAATCCATTACCGCAAGGCGCTTCTTGCGCAGGTTCTTCGGCCCAGTTTCCGAGACGAACACCAAACGGCTATCGAAATAAGGACCCTCTCCCGTAATCCGGCTATAAACCGCATCGGCGACTTTGTGCGCCATCCGGCGCCACCCGTCTTGAGAGCCTACAAATTGCAAGCCGCTGCCAAGCTCATTCTCGGCAAAAACATCATGCAGGCGGAACTTGACCACCAGTTGACCGTCGCCTGTGGTGCTGACCGCGCCGGTGATCAATGCCTGGGCGTTGATCGCCTTCCAGTCCGCGTATTGAACCGCGGCATCAAAACTGTTGATCTGACTTATGAAGGCATCGGGCGAAATCGCTCGAAACAGGCCAGAGCCCTGTAGATCGCTGATGATCACGGATACCAGGTCGCGGGCCAGTTGACCGGCCCCTGCAGATTCAGCGACGAAGTCAGGCGCAGCGAAAGGGAGCGGCTCGATGACCCCTTCGGTGATCTCGATCCGCAGCGGGCCATCCTGCGCGCTGGCCTGCCAGCTCAGCATGATACTTGCAAAAATCAGTGCGAAGAACGGCTTCATCATTTGATCCGCATCCTTTCTGGATTAAACGTAATCTCAACATCCTGCCATTGAGCATATTTGTCACTGGGAAGATCATAGCCTTTCGACCCGCAGCGGATCAAAGCCCGTCTGGCGGCCTCAAAGGCCTGATTTACTGCCGCGCCCTGCCCGCCTTCGGCGGAAATTAGCCGGATCGAGCCTGTATCTGGCAGGCCAGCGCGGTCCAGCGACATCCCGACAATCACCGTGACGCGCAACGCGTCCGAACTCAACGAGCCGACATTCCAGCAACGTTGGATTGCCAGACGCAGGCCGTCACGCTCCCCTGAGGTGAGAGGTGGGCCAGACGGGGCCGGTGGTGTTGCGTTCGTCTCAGAGACGGCCGCCGCGATGCTGTCGGCGACCGGATCTGCGGCTGGGGCCTCCGGGGCCGGTTCCGGATCTGGTTCAGGGTCCGGCTCCGCCTCGGCTACAACCGGAGCAGGGCGTGATGGTCTTGCAGAGGGTCGACTTGACTGCACGGGGGCGGCCGAAGGCTCTTCCTCGGCTTCTGTCACAATCTCAGTGGCCGCCGCTTCAGGCGCGGTTTGTTCTTGAGCCTCTTGCACAGGGTCAGGCTCGGGTGAGGGTGCTGTCGGCGCTTGTTCAACCTCTCCTGGCGCGGCCTCCGGATCCGGTTCGGGCGCGGCCTCGGGGGCCACCCGCGGGGCGGCTTCGGGAGCGGGTGCCGGTTCGGGTGCCACAGTGGGTGCAGCGGGAGGCTCTGGAGCGATCGGGGCCAATGTGTCGGGCGCAGGAGGTTCGGGTAAGGGTTCAGGCACCGGAGCAGGCTCTGGAACTGGTTCTGGATCCGGGCTCGGGGCGGGTGCGGGGTCCGGCTCTGGCGACGGAGCAACCGGTGCCTCCGGTGCAGGTTCGGTGCCAGGGCCCGGTGGTTGCAGCGCCGCGAAATCCTGTGTCGAGATAAGTGAGACATCGGTCACGCCCACTGCGTCGAAATCTTCACGCGCGACAAAGAAGCCGCCAATCAGAACCCATAAAAGCAAGCCAAGGTGACCTGCTCCGGATATGTACGCCCCGCGTTGCATCCTAGCCGTCGGGTCCGTCCAAAGTCGGGCCGCCAGTGTCCGTGACCAGCCCAATATCGTTGAAGCCACCCCGATTAAGTGCCCCCATCACTTGCACCACGGTCTCATAGGGAACCGAGCCGTCCGCGCGTAAAAACACCTTGTTGTCACTGCGTTCAGCTGCAATTGCGCGCAACCTGGGGACCAGATCCGCAGGCACTATATCGCTGTTCTGGATCATCAAACGCCCCTCAGCGGTAAGCGTGATCGTCAATGGCTCTTCCTGCTCGGTCGGCAAGGCGTTGGCAGATGTTTTCGGCAACTCAACCGGAACACCCACAGTCAGAAGCGGCGCAGCCACCATGAAGATGATCAACAGCACCAACATAACATCGACAAAGGGCGTGACGTTGATTTCAGACATAGGGCGGGTTTTCGATTTCCTGCGACGCCCGCGCCGCCCACCAGAAGCCGGGCTACCCGCTGAAACTGAAGCAACCATGGATCACGCGTCCAATTGGCGCGACAGGATCGTTGAAAATTCGTCCGCGAATGCCTCATAGCCGCTGGCGATCCGGTCCGCATCGGCGCTGAGCTTGTTGTAAAAGATCACCGCTGGAATAGCCGCCAAAAGCCCCAGTGCAGTCGCGACAAGCGCTTCCGCGATACCAGGGGCCACAACAGCCAGGTTGGTGTTTTGAGATATCGCGATCTCTTCAAAGGCGTTCTTGATGCCCCAGACCGTTCCAAACAATCCGATGAAGGGCGCGGTGGCACCGACGGTGGCCAAAAATCCAAGCCCGTAGTTGAGCTTCTCGTCTTCTTTAGCGATCGCCACATCCATGGATCGGTCGATCCTTGCTGCGGCCCCGGTGATCAGCCTGCCATCTTCCCGGTGGCTGCGGCGCCACTCTGACATGCCGGCTGCAAATATCCGATGGGCAGAGCCTCTGGGATCCTCTCCGATCCGGTCGAATAGCTCGTCGAGTGGATCGCCCGACCAGAATTCACGATCAAACGCATCTGCTTCACGTCGCGCAATCCGGAAATTGATGAATTTTTGTATGATAATCGCCCAGCCCCAGAAGGATGCTGCGATCAGCATCAACATCACCAGCTTGACTGTAAAACTTGCACGCCAGAACAGCGCAGCGACCGAAAAATCGACCTCGCTGGCCAGCCCAATTGCTTCAGCTTCCATAATCCTGCTCGCCTTTGACACCACTTTTAACGTGGCTTGATGCGCGTCAGTTTATACGGTTTCAACGTCGTTTGCTATCTCTGACGTCTTCTTGGTGGAATTATTCTGATCGCGATTACGTGATGTGGCGTAATTCCGCCGGAAATCGCGTTGGGCGTCCGTCCCCATTCAGACAGACCAACGTCACTGTGGATTGAAAAAGGCGCGCTGTTTGACGAGATATGTTTTGGGTCAGAACGAGGCGTGCAGCGCTTAACTCTACCACGGCTGTTTCCACCAAGAGGATATCGTCAAACTCCGCCGGGCTCAGGTAGTCTGCTTCGACCCGACGCACCGCAAAGACAAGGTCGCGGTCTCGCTTGAGTGCAACCTGATCAATCCCTATCTCGCGCACCCATTCGCTGCGCGCCCGCTCGATGAATTTCAGGTAATTCGCGTAGTAGACAATGCCCGCAAAATCTGTGTCTTCGTAGTAGACTCGCAACTCAAATCTATGCGGCATCACAGCGGCCTTTTTTGCTGTTTCGCCTCAGCGTCGCTCAATCACTGCGCATTGGCAATCCGAACTGACGCGCAAAGCCCTTAAAAATGGCGACAAAATCGGTGTGAGTGCTTGATTTATGGTCCAAAAATGCCTCTGATGTCGCCGGGGGAGGTCTGAAAACCTCTTTAGTAAGTTATTTAACCAGGCTGACGGCCACATATTTTTTAAGGCGTGATTAAAACGTTAAAAATGTGTGAATTCCGATGCCTACGGCTTTTCTAGGGGGATGCCTTGGGTCATGCTCGCATGACCAAAGAGGAGGCATCCCGTGCTTCGTGGGGACCACAAGTTGACACTGCATATCAGGCTTTTTGGTGCCTTTTCGCTGGGCTGGGTTGCTGGCGAAGAAATCCGTGTCAGCAGCGCGAAACAACGCGCGCTTTTAGCGATGCTCGCCACAGCACCCGAGGGCAAGCGCACGCGGGCTTGGCTTCAAGATGCCCTGTGGTCACGCTCTGGTCCGAGCCATGGGCGCGCGTCGCTTCGGCGCGCGATTGCTGATCTCAGAATGCTCTTTGGTGAGGGGTTCGACGCGATATTCGACGTCAATAACAGCGATATCACGCTTCGGCCTGATTTCGTGTGTGTTCTTGGCTCGGCGTCGGAGGGTGCATTTCTGGAGGGGATCGACATCGCCGAAGAAGGTTTTGAGTGCTGGCTGCGCGAACAGCGCCAGCGTCCTGACGTGACACTGGCTGGCGGCACTGTCGCACAGCCTTTACTGCAGCAAGAGGCCACAAAAGTGGTTCTGGCTCCCGAGGAAAAGCTTCGACCCACGGTCGCGGTCTTGTCTTTGGTGGCCCCGCCCGGGGAGGCGTCACTACAGCCGATCGGCGATATGCTGTCCGAAGAGGTGTCGCGCCTGCTGTCGCGGTCTGACTTGCTGAATGTGATCTCTCACTTGTCTTGCCGCAATATTGACCCCCGATCGGTCGATATTGCCGAAATTCGAAATCTAATCGCCGCAGATTACGTGGCGTGGGGACGGTTTCGCCATGAGGGCGATACGATACGGATACAGATGGATCTGGTCGATAGCGAGACGGGCCGGATCGAAGCCACTCAAGATATACGCGGAAGTCAGCGCGGGTTCTTAGCCGGCGACGAAGAGCTAGTGCTGTCGATTGGAGAAGAGCTGTCGCGCGGGATCGTTGCGAAATCGGCTAAAGCTGCGCGGCTTAAGCAGGTTGGCGATCTGGAAAGCCACACTTTGCTGATTTCTGCAGTTTCCCTGATGCATCGCCAAAGCCGGGCAAGCTTCGCGACCGCTCGTACCTATCTGCAGGAATTGATCGAACGTTTTCCGGGCAACTCAGTGCTGCAAAGCTGGATGGC
Source organism: Pseudomonadota bacterium (assembly GCA_039193885.1). Taxonomy (GTDB): domain Bacteria; phylum Pseudomonadota; class Alphaproteobacteria; order Rhodobacterales; family Rhodobacteraceae; genus Litoreibacter. The sequence goes on along the minus strand of JBCCWL010000001.1, from coordinate 454,091 downwards.
GAAATGGCACGTTTTGTGCGTGGTTCAGGGGTGGAGCGAAGACACAACCGCTGACGGCAAGATTGCATCGGATCTGTCGGCACGGGCTCTGGACCTGGCCTCCGACTGTTCGTTCTCAATGGCGATCGACGGTTTCGTGAACAACAACCTGTTGCGCCGTGTCGATACGGCGATGGACCGCTATGAAGAGGCGGTCGAAAATGACCCGAACTGCGCTTTGGCCTGGCTTTTGAAAGGCGCGCTTCATGCTTTCATGGATGATGGCGAAAAGGCCGTTCAATATACCAGCCGGGCGAGGAGACTGTCTCCGCTTGACCCGCACCGGTACTTTTTTGACACGCTGTCGGCCGCCGCCAGCCTGTCCAATGGGGAGTATGAGGATGCCTTGTTCTTCGCTGACAGGTCCTTGTCATTGAACGCCAGACACACCTCGACAATACGTGCGCGCACCGTTGCGCTGCAGCGGCTGGGCCGCTTTGACGAGGCCCGCGCCTCGGCACAGGATCTGCTGCGCAAAGAACCTGGCCTGACGGTGAAAAATTACCTCACGAAACACCCGGCCGCGCATTTCAAGACAGGCAAAGCCTGGGCGGACGCGCTCGCTGCGGCCGGCATTCCAAACTCATAAATCTAAGTTCAGTCAGGAGTAAGTTCATGTCCATTTCATCCATTTCCGGCGGTGTTGGTGGTGTTGGCGGTGTCGGCGGTGTCGGTGGCGTAGGCGGTGTTGGAGGCGTTGGCGGTGTCGGTGGCGTCGGCGGTGTTGGTGGCGTTGGCGGTGTCGGTGGCGTTGGCGGTGTCGGTGGTGGAGCCGGAAGTGTCACACCTTCGCTGGCCGCCTCGCTTATGACCAATCGCGACGGGATCTCCGAGGCCTGGGATCCGCTTACGCGCAAGCCCTTGCCGATGGCCTCAGCCCATCCTGACAATATCGCGGAGTGGTCACCCTGGGTGCGCGCCTTGATCTTGCAGACCGAACTTTTGTCGCATGTCGGTACATTTGCCGCGCCCAGCGCAGACAATGTCGGGCTGTTCCATCTTGCGACCACAGGGGGGAGCGCGACAACTGTTCCCAGTGCCACCTATCACGCGCTCGTTGATCTGACCCGTCCAACGGATGATGACTTCGTGGCCCAGACGGAAATCGTATATAATTACGCCGATCTGCGTCCAGATCGTGCTGGGGAAATTCTGAATCAGGTCGGCTTCCCGACACCGTTTTTTGGCTCAATCATCGGGCTGCACCCGGCGCGGAACAAATATACCATTCAGCTTGTCTCACTGGCGCAACTCTTTGCGTCTTCAGTCGCGATGCAGGCCAAAAATGCTCTGGCGGTCTGGCGGCCCGATATTTATTCCGGTCAGATCCAGCCGATGATCCCGACACCCGGCCACGGAGCGTTGCCGTCCGCCCACGCAACCGAAGCCTATATCGTCTCGCGCCTGCTTTTGACGCTCTTGGACGGAAAGGTCGAAACACCGGACCTGGAGCGTCTGCTGATGGCTCAAGCCACCCGTATATCGGTGAACCGGACGGTGGCCGGGGTGCATTTTCCGGCCGACACATTCGCCGGCGCAGTGCTTGGCGCAACCATGGGGGCGTATTTCTGTGCTCGCTGCGGGGCCACGAACCAGACTGTCAAACAGGCGACTTTCAACGGCGCAGGTATCGGCAGCACCGACTTCCTGCAAAGCGACGCATTCGACGGCTCACAGCTCAAAGACTTCAAATCGGGCTCGACCGACATCATCAAGGTCGGTGCCGATATCACGTCGAATATTGGCAAGTCTGATTTGCTGGGCTGGCTTTGGGACAAGGCGCGGGCGGAATGGAAAACCTCTTGGAGCGATGTCTGATGTCTCGCTTCACTTGGAGCAAGGAACCGAAGCCGCCGAAACGTGGTTACGACCCATTTGCTGTCTGGACAATGACGTATGGGGACGGGTTTTCGCTTCGCGATACGCAGACGATCAGTGATCCAAAGGACTTCACCTATCAGGTTGTTCTGCGAAACACCGAAGTTCAGGTCGGCAACAGCATGCCGCCGAACCCGTCCGGTGAAACCCCGGTCCTCGGCCCCTGCGTGAGCAACTCGACATTCGAGCGCGACCGCGAGAGCGTTGAACGCAGGACAGAGGTTTCTCTTAGCACGGACGATGTCGAGGAGGAGGCGAGCGATGCGGCCAGCCTTCGCCAAGTCATGCGCTACACAGCACCTTTGCGCGCCAGTTCGATTGGTCCGAAATCCTTCGCGAAACCGGAATATGCCGCGCACAGCCTAGATCCCAGAACAGCGGTCTTGGTCGGGGTTGTCGATGATGGCTTCAATCTGGTGAATGGCCGGTTTGCGCAAACCGACGGCACGACAACCACGTCACGAATTGAGTTCGCCTGGGTGCAAGACGGCGTGTCGGCCGGCAAATCAGGGACTGTTGCCTTTGGTCGCGAGCACACGCGAACCGAGATCGAGGCCTTGCTCAACTCCGGGCTCAGCGAAGATGAGCAATTGGAAAAGCTCGGTCTTCTCGACTTCACAAGACCTGGTGGTTGGTCGCTTGCCGGGCGGCTTTCTCATGGCACCCATGTGCTCGACACTGCAGCTGGATTTGACCCCAGAGATACCTCGGGTCTGGCAAAGAACTGCCGGATCGTGACGGTACAACTGCCGCAGCTGGTGACGGTGGAAACCTCCGGTGCGCAGCTCGCACCATTCGCGGTCGCTGGGATCGGACGCATTCTCTCCCATGCCTACGAGATGTCGGTGGCGGAAGGATTTCCGATCCCCGTTGTGATCAATTTCAGCTATGCAATCGCCGGCGGACCGCATGATGGAAGCTCTATCCTGGAGACGGCCATTGATACGCTCGTGGCAGCACATATCGAGAAGATCGAGGCGCATTTCGACGAGGTCGATGCCAGATTTGGCGTTAAAGTCGTCCTGCCGACCGGGAACAGGTTTCTGGCGCGCGGACATGCGAGGCAGCCAGCTGCCGTGGCTGCGCTAACAAAGCTGTCATTGCCCTGGCGGATCCAGCCACAAGACGTAACTTCGAATTTTTGCGAAATCTGGCTGCCGGCCACAGCGCAGAATGTGTCTTTGAGTCTGTCCTGGCCTGGTGGCACCGCCGTGCAGCTGAGCGATTTATCCCGGACGCAGGCGATGGTATTGACCGACACGGCAACCGGCGACGTATTGGCCCGCGCCAGTATGGATCAGCAGGGGCGCTCTGGAAGTGCCGCTCGAAAGCAACGTATTCTCATCGCACTCGCACCCAGCGCCATGCCATCACAGACCAGCCGTCGTCCCGGGCCAAGCGGGCTTTGGCAGGTCGGGGTCGAAGCGCGACTGAATGACGGCGATATCGAAGCCTGGATTCCAAGGGACGATGCCCCGATCGGATATTTCCGTCCGGGCCTGCAAAGCTATTTCGATGATCCAGCCTACCAGAGGTTCACGCCAATGGGGTTCGTGTCACAAATCGATACACCAAAAAGCGACGTTCACAAGCAAGGGACCATCAGCGGGATGGCGACCTCGCCGCGGATCACGGTCGTCGGTGCCGCGACCAAACGCGATGAGAACCCGTCTTACTATGCCGCCTCATCCGAGCCAAGTCTGCGCCAGCCTGACTACAGTGCCTTTTCGGATTGCTCACGTGTACTGGCAGGGCGGTTGGCGAGCGGATCAAGGTCTGGTTCGGTTCTACCAATGAACGGCACGTCAGTCGCGGCACCGCAGGCCTCTAGGGCGATGATGCAGGCCTTCCAGGGCAAAGCGCTCGATCCTAAGGTTCTTAACCCGCGACCGATCCCGCCATTCGACGGAGCACCCATTGGTCCCCGTCTTGGAGAGGGTGACCTGTCGCGCCCGGCGCGTGCGCTCGAATCGCAACGCTAAGCAAGAAAATGGCCGGCTCACGACCGGCCACTTTTCGCCCAAGACGGGAAGAGCATCCCGAAATTCCCCTTGAAAATCTCAAATAATCGAATTTTTTGGAGCGTTTTCACGCTTTTCTGCTACGCAACCCGCTTTGGATTCACGCTGCATTCACACCGCCCCAGTTAACCTAACGTTAAGAAGTTCGGCATTTCGTCGAGCATAACGAAGCGAGGGGTCGGCAATGAAACAGTGTCCAGGTCATACGTATCCGACCCTCACTTGGGGGGCTGGATCACCAGAGATACCGCTCTTTCGGGTCGGGCAATCCGTGTTAACGAGTGGCGCAAGTGCCGTGGGATTTCTCGACCCGAACCTCAGTCTCGCACCGATGACCGAAAGCACGACACAATGCTGAGCTATATCGAAAATACACCCGGAGCCTTCGGCCGCGCACAGGCGCGCGGATCGACAATGCGGAGGGCTGTACCTCTCCAAGACTTGACCAACAAGCTTGAGGAACGGCCCGGTATCGTCACGTTTCAACCCGAGTGGGAAGGCGCTGAACACAATACCCTCGATCGACTGATCAAACGCAGCGCAGGGCAATCCTTCGTCGTGGTCTCGGCCACGGGGTGCGGGTTGTTCGACACCAGCTGGTTGGGGGATATCCTTGATCCGGTAAAGCCCGGCCAACCGATTAGCCGGATCATGGGGGCCGCGTTCTGGGCGTGCCTGAACCGGATTGCGGACGACTACCGCGTGCTGCTGGAGGGTCTGCACCAGAGCAACCCTAAACTGCAGATTATATTGCATGCCGGATCCGAGATCTTTCTAACCCGGGACTTTATGTTTGAACGCGCACTTAAAAGCGCAGGGTTGAATTTGGCGCAGGATCGCGCTGTTGCGCGGCGCTGGATTATTCACCACTTTAATCGCTGCCTGGCGGAGCTATCGCGGGAGCTTCGGTTCAATTCACAGGTCGGCTATGTCGAATTGTCCGATATCGGACGCGTCGCGGATGATTGGCACGAAAAAGATGTTCTGAGCCGCGAGGCCAGGTTTCTGATTGTCCATCGTTTCGACCAGGAGATCGCTCGCCGCAGCGCTCGCGTGGTCGCGGATCTAGCGCCCAAGGAGGCCGACCAGATCTGCTGGACCGTTGCGGACAATTGCTCGCGTGCGCTGGTGGAATGTTCCATCCCTGCCCTAATAGGCGAGCTGGGGGCCCGGCTTGAACAGCTCGGTCAAGAACCGGCGCGTGCGCACCAGCCTGACACCGCGCTGACGCTGAATGTTCCCAAAGGTCTTGAGACCACTGTTACTGAGCGAACCTACATGCTTGGCCTCAGACGGCTGCAAATCGTCCAGACGGAATTGGCTGATCAGGTTTGCCTGTCCAACCCCGATGATGTGCATGACGTGACCGAGGCCTTGAATTCTCGCGGGCCAGAGCGGATGCGCCGTGCCTTGCTAAGATGGTTGATCTCCGGTCCGTTCGAAGTGCCCTGGTCTGTTGCGACACCGTTGGCTGCGCTTTTGGTCAAACGCGCCGGGCAGCGCGATGCGAAAGCCGTTCTCCGCGGATGGTCGTCCCAGATTGGATCGGTCCAAGCGTAGTGAATGTGTAACCCGTAAGAGTTTTCTCCCTGTCAAAGCATATGTCCCATGCTTTGGCCCTGGCGCCGGCCCGCGTTCCCCAAATTTCGGGCCGGCGCACCTTTATTAAATCTCCTGCAAGACTTCAGCTGGGCATCATTTTTGCGACACGGGCAGACAGTCTCAGCGCGTGTGACGGATCGGTGCTGGCCCCCGGCATCACCGGGTCATAGGCAGCTCGGATGATCGCCGCGACCTCCGGTCTGAGAATAGCCGTATCATTTCCGGTCAGCGCAAGCGGTGACGCGTCTAAAAACGCCTGGTCAGACCAGAGCAGAATCGATTGAACAACTTGGCCCAGGCACAGCGTTTCAGCCGGGATTTCCGACAGGATCGCGTCCATTTTCAGAAACACAAAACACGCCTTGATCCCGCCATTGGGGTCAAAACGGAAGATCCTATACTGATTGGCGTCGGCCTGTTCGAGACGGCCGACCAATTCGGCAAGCTCGGGGATCATCCGATCGAGATTGGGTGTTTCGACCAGCTCTTGCCAGTCCCGCAGAAAAAACACCATGAAATTGGCACCGAGTTCCGGATCGGTTTCTGCCATCTCGTGCCCGGCCAGCTGACAGACCGCCTCGATGGCCCCTTTGAGAGTCGAAATCGTTGTGTCCTCTACACCGAATGTGATCGGTGCGATTGGTCGTCCCCAGCGCGCGAACAGGTATGTACCGTCGGTGCGGGTAAAGAACATGGACAGGGCGTCAGGTGTCATGGCGAACGGGTTAACAACGCGACCGCGCAACCTCAAGCGCTCTTATGGCTCAAACAGGCTGGTCTGCTTTGGATCCGCCGGCGGTGGCATGCCCAGATGCGTCCAAGCCTTCGAGGCCAACATGCGCCCGCGCGGGGTCCTTTGAATCAGGCCTTGTTGCAGTAGATAGGGCTCAATCACCTCTTCCAGGGCATCACGGCTTTCCGACAGGGCTGCCGAGAGGGTCTCGATCCCAACCGGCCCGCCGGCATAGTTTTCGGCGATCAGCTTGAGATATCTCCGATCAGCCCCGTCGAGCCCGAGGTGATCAACACCCAAGCGGGTCAGCGCGTGGTCCGCGATCTTGCGGGTGATCATGCCGTCGGCCTCGACCAGCGCGAAGTCTACCACGCGCCGAAGCAAGCGCCCGGCGATGCGCGGCGTGCCGCGGGCGCGATGGGCAATCTCGCGCGCGCCATCGGGGTCAGTCGCGATACCCAGAAGGCGCGCCGAGCGCGTAACAATTTCATGCAGCTCGTCAGTCGTATAGAACTGCAGGCGCGTGGGAATCCCGAACCGGTCTCGCAAAGGGGTTGTCAAAAGGCCCAATCGCGTCGTGGCCCCTACCAGAGTGAAAGGTTGCAATTCTATTCGGACAGTCCGTGCGGCCGGCCCCTCGCCGATCACCAGATCCAATTCAAAGTCTTCGAGTGCCGGGTAGAGGATCTCTTCGACAACCGGGTTCAGGCGATGGATTTCGTCGATGAACAGCACGTCGCGTGCTTCCAGATTGGTCAGGATCGCCGCAAGATCCCCAGCCTTGGCCAGGACCGGTCCCGAGGTTGTGCGGAAGTTGACCCCCAATTCGCGCGCCATGATCTGCGCCAGTGTCGTTTTGCCAAGCCCGGGCGGGCCATGAAACAGCGTGTGGTCCATCGCTTCGCCGCGTTGGCGCGCACTTTCGACGAAAACGGCCAGATTTGCGCGGGCTTCAGACTGGCCGATGAATTCGCTGAGCGCCTGTGGCCGCAAAGCGCGGTCGGCGTCATCTGGTCGGCGATCAGGTCGCAGATCTGGCTCCGGGTCACTCATCTAGCGGGCCTCCGGAGAGAGAGATTTGAGCGCAGCTTTGATCAAGGCTTGGGTTGTTGCCTCTGGCTCCGCTCCCGCCGCCTGAGCGACCGCAGAGGCAGCATCTCCCTGCGCGTATCCAAGATTGATCAAGGCAGAGAGGGCTTCTGCTTGCGCGCCAGAGCTGTCAGGGTTCACGGGTTCAATCACAACAAGGCCTTGAGCCTGTGGCAGGCTCCCGCCAAGCGCCATGACACCTGGTGCTTTATCCTTCAGATCGATGACCACTTTCTGAGCGGTCTTCGGACCAACCCCTTTCGCAGCCTTGACAGCATTCCAGTCACCCAAGGCAATGGCGCGCCCCAAACCGTCTGCCCCCAGCGCGGACAGAATGGCGATGGAGGCTTTGGCTCCAATCCCCTGCACAGACATCAACAGGCGATGCCACTCCTTTTCGACCAGATTTGGAAAGCCAAACAGTTGCAATAGATCCTCTCGCACCAAGAGATCCGTAAACAAAGAGACAGGTTCGCCAGGTCCAGGAAGACCGGCCAGCGTGCGGTCCGAGCAAAAAACAACATAACCGACCCCGCCAACATCAATCATAACATAGTCGGCCGTTTTGTGGTCCAGCGTGCCGCTCAGGCGTCCGATCATGCGCGGACCCTTTCGAAATGCGCCTGGGTGCGGGCGTGAACGGCATGACATAGCGCGATGGCCAATGCATCTGTTGCATCGGGGCCCGCCAGATCGACACCGGGCAATTGCATCCGCACCATATGCGCCACTTGCTGCTTGTCGGCATGACCAACACCGACCACGGTCTTCTTGACCGTGTTCGGCGCATATTCCCCAATCGAAAGGCCCGCCTGCGCGGGTACAAGAATGGCAATCCCGCGTGCCTGACCCAGCTTGAGCGTGCCTGCCCCGTCCTTGTTCACAAAAGTCTGCTCAACAGCGGCCTGGTCGGGGGCAAAGCGCTGCAGAATTTCGGTGAGCTGTGCGTGAAGACTTAGCAGTCGCGGTCCCAAATCCTTACCCGCGGAGCGGCATTGGCCATTTGCCACATGAGTCATTTTATTGCCGTAAACGTCGATGACCCCCCATCCAAGGTTTCTCAAACCCGGATCAATGCCCAAAACTCGCATGGCTGCCCTGTTGCCTATAATTATTTTTAGTCAAATAGCACGAAACGCGAACATTTGCCAAGAATGGTATTTACGACACCCAATTGTCGGTTTCGGATCAAGGCGGCCGAGAATGGTCAAAAATCGCCCTCCAATGGTCTATTTTCGACATCCTTGAGAACACGTTTTTGTCATAATTTACAAAGGATTAATACGTTTTCTGAGCTATGCAGAAACTGCATATGAGACATGCGAAAATCCCACTTGTTTCGACGCATCGAGAAGCCTAATTGCGATTTAGATTTCAACTTTGCTCAATCGATGAGCAAACAGCAAAAAAGGACGACACGCTATGGCAACTTTTGAAACCATCCGTACACAACCCGTTGGCGTCCGCGCCGGTGGCTTCTTCTCCACATTGATCGCCCGTCTGGTCGACTGGAACGATCGCCGGATCACCCGCAATTCCCTGTCCGCGCTCACAGCTCGTGAACTCAACGACATCGGTCTGAGCCGCGGCGACATCGCCAATTTCTAATCCGTTTTCCCTGTCGGATTAACCTAAAGTCACGCTTGCACATGTAAGCGTGGCTTTTTTCTTGTTCACTGACGGGCAGGAAGAACAAGGCCTACGAGCCCCGCCACCCAACGTGTGACCGGATCTGCATCGAGCATAAAGGCTGCCGAGACTTCGACACCTGAGCCTGCGCGCAGCTCCGATATCCGGTTCAGATATTCCGCCTCTCCCAAACGGGCAAACAAGAAACCTTTGGTGACAAGTCCCAACACGATGATCAGCAGGATGGTCCGGTAGGGGATAAGACCCCGGCGTTCGCGCTTGACGACTTCGACCACCAAACCGTCATCACCGATATGGCGCTCTACCCGTTTTCCCGGAGCGGTTTTCACGCTGATGGCTTTGAGTCGTTCTTCGAACCGGTCTTTATTGGGATCTGCCACATGAACACCTGTATGTTTGGAACCAACTCTAGCTTAGCAAAGGCACCCGCGTTGCGCCAGTGACCCAACTAGGCTCTGAGAAGTCTCAATGCGCTCCACTCATCTAGGTCACGGCGTCGAACAAGCGAAAAGCCCACATCCTCGTAGGCCGCAATGATCCCGTCCGCCTGTTCGACCAATAAGCCTGACAAGATCGCGGTCCCACCCTGCGCTACATGTGCGGCCATGTCCGAGGCCAATTCCAGAAGCGGGCCTTTCAAAATATTGGCAAAGACAAGATCAAAGGGGGCCGCGGCGCGGATTTTTTCGTGATCAAAACCTGCGGCCTCCACACAGACTATTTTGTCCGACAGGCCATTGGCCGTTGCGTTGGCACGGGCAACTTCAACGGCAACAGGGTCAATATCACTGGCCAGCACTGGATTGCCCCAGACATGGGCTGCGGCCATGGCCAAAACCGCAGTGCCGCAGCCGATGTCGATCACGTTACGGGCCTCAATGCCGTCAGACACCATATCTTCAAGCGCCAGGAGGCAGCCTAGAGTCGTGCCATGGTGGCCGGTTCCAAAGGCCATCGCGGCCTCGATAAGAAGTGCAATATGCCCGGCCGGAACTTTATCCACGTCATGACTGCCATAGACAAAAAAGCGCCCTGCCTCGACCGGGGCAAGCTCACGCCGGACATGGGCGACCCAATCCTGGTCAGGCAGTTCAGAGATCGCGAAATCTTGCGCCCCGTGCACCGCCGCCAGAAGGCTGAGCGCAATGTCGTCAGGCCGGTCTATGAAATACCCGCCGACTTCCCACAGACCGCTGCCATCTTCGACTTCGAAGACGCCCACGCCTGTGGGCGCGGGCTGCAGGCCCTCAAGCGCGTTTCCGAGCGCCTGGGCGGGTGCCTCACCTTTGAGCGTCGTGAGTGCTGTAAATGTTGTCATGCATGCATTCCCGGTAACCGATCCCCTGCCCCTTAGGTACGCACCGAAACCGGGTCAAGATTGGCTAGACACCGACGCCAATCGGACAGGTCACGCCCGTACCGCCAATGCCACAATAGCCTTGAGGGTTCTTCGCCAGGTACTGTTGGTGATAGTCTTCCGCAAAGAAAAATTCGGGGGCATCGATGATCTCGGTTGTGATCTGACCCAGACCGGCGGCTTCAAGTCGGGTCTGGAACATGGCTTGGCTTTCTATCGCGGCTTGCTTTTGAGCGTCCGAATACGTGTAGACACCCGATCTGTATTGAGTGCCCATATCATTGCCCTGACGCATCCCTTGCGTTGGATCATGACCTTCCCAAAACACTTTGAGCAGCGCCTCATAGCTCACAACGGACGGATCATAGACCACCCGAACAATCTCGTTGTGGCCGGTCTGTCCAGTGCATACCTCGTGATAGGTTGGGTTCTGGGTGTATCCGCCGGCATAGCCCACCATTGTCAGATACACGCCGTCCAGCCCCCAGAACATACGCTCGACCCCCCAGAAGCAGCCCATGCCGAACATGGCAAGCTCAAAGCCTGCAGGCACGTCTAGGTTCAGCGGGCGACCCGACACGAAATGAGTTTCGGCCGTTGGAATGGCTTCATTGCGCCCTGGCAATGCCTCTGCCTGAGCGACCATCTGGGTCTTTTTGCTTTGGAACAGGAACATGGGCGATCTCCTTTTATGCGGCCTGCCTTACATATAGGGCGGGTTGGTCGATGCATCTACCCTGCGGTGCGTGCGACCAGAGCCGAAAAAATCGTCTCGTTCCCTTTCGCCGGGTGACGCGGGATCAATAGCGATAGGATCAGCGAGATGACCGCCATACACGCAGCCAGAACGAAGACTGCCAGGGGCGAGGTGATCCAAAGATATCCAAGCAGGGCGGGCAAAAAAACTGCAGCGATATGATTAATTGTAAAGGCCACGGCGGCGGTGGGTGCAATATCGCCCGGATCCGCGATTTTTTGAAAATACGTCTTCAGCGCGAAGGCCATGGAGAAAAACAGGTGGTTGAGCACATAAAGTGCAGCCCCAAGCACAACGCCCCAACCGAAATAGTAGATGCCGCCATAGGCCAGGAACACCATTGTCAAACCAACATATTCTAAAACCAGCATGTTCCGCTCACCATAAAACCCGATAGCGCGTCCAATCAGTGGCGCGAAAACCATGTTGGACACATAGTTGATCAAGAACAGCGCAGTGACTTCGTGGACTTCAAAACCGAACCGCTCAACCATCATGAAAGCGGCAAAAACTAGAAAGATCTGTCGCCGAGCCCCGGACATGAATTGCAGAGCATAGTAGAGCCAGTACCGCCGCCGCAGAACCATCTTTTTGACCTGGGGATTTGGCGTTTCAAACTGGGGAAAGGCAATAAAACAATAAAGCGCAATCAACACAGTGATGCCGCCCGAGGCCATGTACACGAAGTTGTAGGACAGGCCCAGCGACTTCCAGGTCAACACCAGCAAACCATACGCCATCAGCGATGCAAATGACCCAACCGCTGTGATCCATCCCAATAATTGTGGCGCCTTGTCTTTGTCGATCCACTGCAGCTGCAAGGACTGGTTGACCGTTTCGTAGTAGTGAAATCCGATCGAGCTGAGCAATGTGAGGATCATGATACCCTGTACTTGCGGAAACTGTGCAGTGAGCGCCGTAGCCCCACCGAGCAATATCAGTGAGATCAGCCCAAGGACCTGTTCGCGGACAAACAGCAGCAGGAAAATAACGCCAATGGCCAAAAATCCGGGGATCTCTCGGATCGTATGAAGCCACCCAATCTCGACGCCGGTAAAGTTCGCAGCTTCGATCACGAAGTTATTGAGCAGCGCCGACCAGGTCGCGAATGCAACCGGCATGGCGAAAGCCATCAGATACAGAAAGAAAATCGGCTGACGCCAGAACGGATAGCCGTTTGCCTCGGAAATATTAACCCGGCGAAGTGAAGATCCAAGTTCCATAACTTGGGGTTTACGCCTCAATCCGGAGTTTGGCGAGCCAATTGTGCCAAAGGATTGACGCCGCAGTCTGCGCTCTGAACACGCGGGCGAAGACAGGCTCTATGCCGCACATATTGCAGACCGCCATCCGCGCAGAATGGACGCCACATTAGTTCTGGACGATGATCCCGGGCAATGCGCCGGGGACATATCCGCCCAGTGGGACAACCACCAGGCCTGATCCAGACGACCGTGCAGGCGCGCGCGCAGCCGGGGCACGCTGAGCGGTTGCCGCGCGTCTAGGCGTGGCTTGCCGGGCCTGTCGAACCCGGGCGGCAGGTCGCGTCTGACCCGCACCGCCTCGCCCGGCGGCCCAGTACTGGACAGAGCCGCGCGGCGGGGGATTTGACAGATTAAGCATAGGGCGCAATTCCAGCCCAAGTTCGTCAGCCAGTTCCTGGCCGACCTCGAAATCCTGGCGGTGATAAACCCGCAGGTGAGGTTTCGAAATGGTTATTTGCACTTCGACTGTTTCATCGAGCGTTAGCCCGTAGCTGGTCAAAAGCGCGCGGCTCGCGTCCTTGTCGGCATCAGGCGTCTGATTGGGCAGATAAAGGACAAAAAGCTTTGGTTGCGGCAGTGTTTTTGTGGTCGGCACCCGAAAAATCTCAGGTGCGAAATTCACATCGGAGACGCCGGAGCGTGATGGCGCAAGTCGGGTTTGAGCACCTGGTACCGCCACGCCCTCGATGTCCTGGCCGGGCGTGTAGGCGACGTCCACCACGTCCGAGAGGATCAGCGGCAAGGCGGCAACCTGCAGCTCGGCGTTCAGCCGTTCCAGCTGTGGCGCAGCCGCAATGAACACCGGCATGACGCTATTCGTAAGCTCCGGGACAGCACTGGCCAGCGCCGGCTGCGGCAAAAGCGCCAGCTGAACCGACGGACGCCGTGCGTCTGGCACCGCGGCCAGTTCAACGGACCCGGGGAGTTCTGTTGACGTGAGCAATGCGAAATTGAGCTCTGTCACGATCTGAGGAGACGCCAGGGAGCGCGGAGATTCAAGGTTAGGCAAAGCAACATCAGGCTGCGCCAATGGTGCGTCCAAAGCTGCGATACCCAATGTCATGCTGTCGGATTGATCCAAACCCGGGATCGTCGGCGCCAGGTCTGTCTGGCCCTTGAATGGCCCAGCCTCCAATGCCCCGAGCTCGGTCGTAACCACTATGTCTGAGGCAGGCAATGGACGCGGCACTGGCATCGCGCTGACCTCGACCGCCTGTGTAGACATAAGGCTCGCGGCCACGGGCAACAGCAAAATTGCCGCCACGCCTGCGAATATCCCGGCCACAAACCTGCGCCGACGCTTGTGCTGCGGGGCAATGGCAGGTTGCGGGGCCGGGTTTTGCGCCACGGCCACGACTGGTGCCGCGACCGGTACAGGTTCGACGGGTTCTTCCGGGACGTTGGCGGCCAGAAGCGCCGCTCTTTCCGCAAGCACTATGGCGCGTTGTTCACGCGCGCGCTCCAGCCGGCGTTCCCATTGCTCCGAGCGCAACTGGGATGTCACGGCCTTCACGTCTTTCGACGAAGGTTCCTGTACAGGCGCAGAGTACCTCTGCTCACTCATCTCACGTACTCCCCCCAAGGAGACGTCACTTTGGCTCTGGTGTCATGCATCCTGCTCGGGCTTGCCATGACGAGACGACAGCGTTTATGCCCCGCGCCTCAATCGATTTCATCATGACTTGCCACAATTCTTGTGCGGCCATACTGACTATTGTCCTTCTTGAGTAGCCGTCCGGAGCGCGCTGTTCAAGCGATCAGAAGCCTGACACGCCGAATTCCGCCTGTATCGCCGAAAAATTCTAGCCGCCACGCGCAATCTCGACCTGATCGCGCCACTGCATCCACCGGATCGCCAAGCCCTTCCCGATCATTTGCGTGCGCCGAAATGGCATGGCTTTGATCGGTAAGGTCTGGAAAATACCATCGGCAGGGTCTTCGCCCAACGCTCGGGCCGCCAAGGCCTGCCCCATGACTTGGCTCATCGCGACGCCGCGTCCGTTATAGCCCAGACCGGCGATTAGGCCGGGCTCTGGCTGGTGTAAATGTGGCAAGCGGTCGGCTGTTATGGCGATTTGACCACCCCAGCGGTAGCGCCAATCTTCTTTCTTGACCTCTGGGAAGATGCGCGCAGCGTCCCGGATAAGCCAGTCATGCCCCGCGACAGAGCCATCCCGCAACAGCCGTCCGTGACCCCCGAACACCATTCGGTTGTCCGGTTCCCGGCGCGCATACATGATGACGCGCCTGGTGTCAGAGACGGTCTGGCCGCCTGGCAATATATGTGCAATTTGGCGATCCGGCAGCGGATCGGTTGCGATCTGAATCGATACAACAGGCAGGATGCTTTGCCGCAAGCTGGGCCACAGCGCCCCGCTGTAGCCGTTTGTGGCAAGAATGACCGTCTCACAGTGAAACGCGGCCTGTGCGGTGCTGACATGCCAATAGCCGTCCTGGCGGCGCATGTTTTCCACCGCACTGTTTTCAAAGATCGACGTGCCGGCTGCCCGCGCGGCACGGGCGATCCCACGCGCAAGAGCCAGTGGTTGAACGGCCCCACCGCGCGGCGCAAGAACACCGGTCTTGTAGGCGGTCGAGCCGGTTAGTTCCGCAAGCTCTGCCCCGTCGACCTCCTTGAATTCGCCACCAAATTCGCGCCATCTCTCGGCCGCCGCGCGGGCGGTCCGCGCGGCAGAGGCGCAGTGATCCACCCGCAGCCAGCCGTTTTGTCGCGCACCGCAGTCAATCTGATAGTCTTGTATGAATTTAAACAATGCATCCGCCGACCCCAGCGCAGCTGTCATCAGGCGGTCGCCAAACACATCGCCTGCCTGTGCGCGAATGGCATCCGGTCCATGGAATGGCAGCATCGGATTGACCTGCCCACCGTTGCGTCCCGAAGCACCCCATCCAATTGTGCCTGCCTCCAGCACGACGACCTTGCGACCCGCTTCAGCCAAGGACAACGCGGCCCTGAGGCCAGTAAACCCCGCACCAACCACCACAGCATCGCAATTTTGACTGCCAGACGCGGCTGGTTCAACAGGCAGGTCCGGTGCGGTTTGCGCCCATAGCGAGTTTGAGGCCTGCAAGACCATACGCTAGAATCGCTCGGCGCGCAGGATCTTCGCATCGGTGATGTTGACCACTCCAATATGTCGATCCAATACCGGAAAAATCGCAGCCAACAGCGCATCCAACTTGTCCGGGGAAACCAGACAAACCACCGCGCTCATCCCATCCGCACGGCCGACATGATTGTCCCGATTCCATCGGCCGGAGCGGCCCGAGCCACCTGAGACAGGCAAAACCGAGTAACCGGTCACACCGGCTTCGCTGAGCTGATCGGTGAGACGGCGTTCCATAACCCGTTCGATAATGATCTCGATCCGTTTGGCGTCATACATGTCCATGCTCTATCCAGTCATGGCCAAGGCAGTTGCGATGTAAAGAGGAATACCCAAAGTCAGGTTGAAAGGGAATGTTATGGCAAGCGACAGCGTCAAAGAAACGGCCGGGTTGGCCTCGGGCAAGGCCACCCGCATGGCTGCCGGCACCGCAATGTAGGAGGCCGAGGCCGAGAGTACCATCAGCAACACAACACCGCCGGGCATCAGACCTAAAACCAGCCCCGCCAGCAATCCCGCACCGGCCCCCAACACGGGCATAATCAGCCCAAAAGCCACGACCGCAACCGACACAGTGCCCCGGGCTCGACGCAATCCGCGTCCCGCGACCAGGCCCATGTCCAACAGGAACAAACACAAGACGCCCTTGAAAGGATCGGTGATGAAGGATTTGATTTCCGAGAGACCATCAGTGCCCGTCACCCAGCCGATTACAAAAGAACCAATGAGCAGAACAATGGAGCCGTTCAGCAGAATTTCCCGCATCAGCTCCGAATTCATCGACCGGTCTCCGACAGAGCGGCTGATCAGCCAAAGCGCAGATATAATCGCCGGGGCTTCCATAGCAGCCGCCACGGCCACCATGTAGCCTTCAAACAGGATCTGTTGTGCTTCAAGAACAGAGCTCGCGGCAACGAATGTGACAATTGAGATCGAGCCATAATGCGCAGCCACGGCCGCCGCGTCCAGCGGCGACAATTTGGTCATCAGACGCAGCAGCAAATAGGCCGCGAATGGCAAAGCCGCGCTTAGGATGACGCCTGCCAGAAGTGCCGCGGCGAGCTGTCCGTCAACCCCGTTCTGAGCGACGGCGACCCCACCCTTGAATCCGATGGCGAACAATAAATAGAGCGACATCCCCTTGGCAACAGCCTCAGGAAACGACAGGTCCGAGCGCGCGAGCGCCGCGAGCACACCCAAAACGAAACTCAGAATAATCGGTGAGATCAGGTTCTGTGCGGCAAGGCTTACAATTGAGTCCAAACTGGGTCCCCACACGACACAAGGCGACTATTGCAAGGCCGGGATATACGCAGCAGGTGCAACATCCACAAGCGCCATACTGTCCCACACTAAAAAAGGCCGCGCCCCAAGCCTGGGTGCGGCCTTAAATCAGGCAATAAACGCTCAGATCAGTTCTGCGCGTAGTATTCGATGACGAGGTTTGGCTCCATCATGACCGGGTAAGGAACGTCGCCCAGGCCCGGTGTTCGGATGAAGGTCGCGGTCATCTTCGAGTGATCCGCTTCGATATATTCCGGCACATCGCGCTCGGGAAGCTGAATGGCTTCCAGAAGCGTGACCAGCTGCTTGGAGCGATCGCGAACTTCGACGACATCACCCTCTTTCACACGGTAGGACGGGATGTTGACTTTTTTGCCGTTCACCCGGACGTGACCATGGTTAACGAATTGGCGGGCCGCGAAAATCGTTGCCACGAATTTCGAGCGATAGACCACCGCGTCCAAACGCCGTTCCAGCAGACCGATCAGGTTTTCACCGGTGTCGCCTTTCACCCGCTCAGCTTCTTTAAAGATGCGACGGAACTGCTTTTCCGTCAGATCGCCGTAATATCCTTTGAGCTTTTGTTTCGCGCGCAGCTGCAAACCGAAGTCAGACAGCTTGACTTTGCGGCGCTGTCCATGCTGGCCGGGGCCATATTCACGACGGTTGACGGGGGATTTCGGACGACCCCAGATGTTTTCACCCATCCGGCGGTCAATTTTGTATTTGGCAGCGGTACGTTTCGTCACCTGCTGATCTCCTTCTTCATGTTTTCAGAAGGGCGTTGTCCTCTCTTCGGATTTTGCCGAAGCGACAGGGATCCCCTTGCGGGGGCCACCAACACCAATGAAGCCGCGCTTATACAGCGCCACGACTGGCTGTCAATGGTTCGATGTCAGTGAAAATCGTAGCGCAGAATTGCGGCTTCTGATCGGTCAAGATTGCGCCGCGCAAACCCTCCGTAGGTATACGGGTCATCTGCGATCTGCGGGAAGAGGTTCAAAAGCCCGGCCCGCTGAGTTTGCTCGATGGTCTGTAGCGTCGTGTTGGCCGGATGATAGCTCTCGGTGGGAACACCGTTTGCCCAGACGATCTGGTGCTCAGCCAGCAACAGATGCACATAGGTGACTTCGCGCAAGGTGAAGTCGGTCTGAATTCGGTGGTCATCAATCAGATCGCGCGCCGTAATCAGAACTTCACTTTGGTTAAACAGAGCTTGCGCAGCAGGCCCATCATACAGGATCCGGTGATGCGGGGAGACGACCAGATCTGTATCGGGCATGTCCTGCCCCAAGGCACGGGCGCGTATACGGATCGGGCGCAACTCCGGCATGGCGTAGAGCCGGGCACCGGTCATTTTGCGGTGGCCAATCCATAAAATTTGCTGCGCGCCATTATCGCGTGTCTGCACCAGATCACCGAGGCCCAGATGCTCCACCGGGCGTCCACCGTCCGGTGTCAGGATTTGTGTGCCAGTGGTAAAGCAGATGACGTCGCCGCCGAAATCATTGTCCTGGCGAAAAAAGTCAGCCTCACCCGACGCCCGCACGACCGTGTAAACCTTGCGGGCTTTGGGAAGTCCGTCCCGGCACCAATAGAGCAGCTCTCCGCCATTGCGTGCCATCACCGGGACAAGGGCAAATTCTCTTGCGCCGTCAGACACAACAAAGCCAGTCTGCGCGTCTTCGGCATAGCGCAATGGTTGATCCACATGCGGAAGGAAATCGAGGCTTTTAGCCACCGCGCGGGCCGCGCTTTCGCGCAAGTCGTTGTGGTCAATCGGATCGCTCAACAGAAGTTTGTCGTTTGGTCCATCCAGGCGGATCGCGTCGCCCTGCCAGCTCCAGACCTGACCCACCCGCGGCACCGATCGCGCCCGGCACGGAAGCCCATCAAGAAATGTCTGTGTCGACGAAAGGACGAATGCGCCCTTGATGCGTGTCGCCATGCCTGTACCTGCCATCTTCCTCAGCCCGCGATTTTTCGCGTGGCGCTGCCGCGTGCGTTTCGCGGCATTATCTGCTCATTGGGACAGATTCTAACACCACGCGAATCACTGCGACAAGTAGAATTTTAAGCTTTCGTTAACTATTCGCCGGAGGGCCCGAATTTCGTCCGATATCGCCTTGCGAAACCGAGACCGCTTTCACGATGGCAAAACAGCTGCTGCCGGGACTAAGTTGCAGTGCCGCAGCTGAGCGCGCGGTGATGCGGGCCACCAGTCGGTCGCTGCCTGAAGTCAAGGCCACAGCAACGCCTGGCCCGTCCCCCTCATGCAACATACCGACCGTACAAGGCAGAACATTCAGAGCCGACAAGCCCTGCGGTGCGTCTCGCGAAATAATGATGTCACTGGCCCGGATCCGAACGCGCAGTCCTGCCCCAGAAGGGGCGTCGACACCCGGTAATAACAACCTCCCAGCACTGGTCCGTAGTTCTGACAGACCGTCGCCGGTATCTGTCTTGAGCATTGTCGCATTCAGGATCGCCCCGGCCTCCCGCACGCCCAGATCCGGCACCGCTTCGGGGTCGCTTAGAACATCATCGAGTGCGCCTTGTCGTAACACCCGTCCGCCACGCAACACGACCAAAGTATCAGCCAGCCGGGCGATTTCTGCCATCGCATGCGATACATATAGAATTGGGATACCGGCCTCCGCGCGCAGCCGGTCGAGATAAGGCAGGATCTCATCCTTGCGCGCAGCATCGAGCGCGGCAAGTGGTTCATCCATCAGCAATAGACGCGGGTCGGCGAGCAGCGCCCGTCCGATCGCCACGCGCTGAGTCTCCCCGCCCGAAAGCGTTGTCGGTCTGCGAGACAAGAGCGCACCGAGCCCAAGCAGATCTACCACGGGTGCCATCGGTAGCTTTCGGGTCGCAAAACGCTGGCCATATTCAAGGTTTCCGGCCACATCCAGATGCGGAAATAGCCTGGCATCCTGGAACACGTAGCCCGCACGCCGCCTATGAACCGGTGTATCGATTGACTGGTCACTGTCGAACAAGACCTCGTCTTCGAAAGTGATCCGCCCGGCATCTGGTCGCAACAGTCCTGCGACGGCATTGATCACACTGGTTTTGCCGGCTCCTGAGGGACCAAAAAGCGCGGTCACGCCGCCGCTGGCCTGAAAATCGACGTCAAGATCAGTTGCGCCAATCTTGTGCGAAATCCTGACCCGTAGGCTCATCGCATCCGCTCCGTCACCCGTCTTGCCAATATCTCCGAGATCAATAAAGCGCCCATTGCCAAAACCACGGCGATCACAACCAGGCGTGCCGCAGATCCTTCACCGCCCGGCACCTGTAAAAACGCGTAAATCGCAGACGGCAAAGTTTGCGTTTCACCTGGAATGGACGCCACAAACGTGATCGTCGCGCCGAACTCGCCCAAAGCCTTGGCGAAGGCCAATATGGCCCCGGCAATGATCCCAGGGAGGACCAAAGGCAGCGTCACCGTCACAAACACCTGCCAGCGCGAAGCCCCGAGCGTCCGCGCCGCGGCCTCCAGCTTCGGATCGACGGCTTCGATCGACAGTCTTATGGCGCGCACCATCAGCGGGAACGCCATGATGGCTGCCGCCAAAACTGCACCGGTCCAGCGAAACGCCAGGACAATTCCGAAATCCGCCAACACGCCGCCAATCCACCCTTGGGTGCCAAAGCTCAGTAACAACAGGTAACCGGTCACCACAGGCGGCAGGATCAGGGGCAGATGAACCAGCCCGTTCAAGACTTGTTTGCCTGCAAATTCCCGACGCGCCAGAAGATGCGCCACCCAGAGCCCGAGCGGAAGGCTCACCAATGTCGCCACGGCCGCAACCCGAAGTGACAGCCCGATCGCCATCCATTCCTGTGCACTCAACTCCACTGTTCAGATTACCTCAAACCCATGCCCGGCAAAAATTTTGGCCGCCACGCTGCCTTGCGCAAACTGGTGCAGCGCCGCCGCGCGCGGCCCCCGCGTTAGGGCCATAGGGTAGCGAATTGGCGGGTGGCTGTCCTGCGGAAAGCGCGACATGACCCGCACGTCGGGCTCAGCCTGCGCATCCGTTGCATAGACAACACCGTAGGGCACCTCCCCGCGTGCCACGAGTGCAAGTGCGGCGCGCACAGAGTCGGTTTCGACGACACGTTTACGCAAGGCGTCCCACAGACCCATATGCTCGAAAGCCCGACGTCCGTATTGCCCTGCAGGAACCGCTTCGACAAAACCCATCGCAAGGCGGGCACCCGCACTCAGATCGGCCAGATCCGCCTCGCCTGCGTCTTTATGAGCAACCAGAACCAGTCGGTTGCCCAGCAGATCGATCCGGCTTCCAGGCTCCAGCAGGCCACCCGTTTCAACTGCGTCCATCCATTGGGTGTTCGCCGACAGAAACAGATCTGCTGGGGCACCTAGAAGGATTTGTCGTGCCAATGTTCCGCTGCCACCGTAGGACACGCGCGCCGGACCAAAGGCGGCAATGATATCATCTAGGGCTGATTTCAAGCTGGCTGCCGCAAATACGGTCACCGGCTGCTCGGAAAACGCAGGCATCGCAGCAGCGCTCAGGATCGAGGCGAGGGCAGATCGACGGGTCAACATAGTGGTGATGCTGGCCGCAAGCACGCAAGACGCGCAAGTGCAATTTCATCTGCGCGACAAAAGTCGATCAATGTCGCGCAGAATCTCTGCGCGCACGGGGCCTGGTCTTGGCACGTCACGCAACGTGGTGAACCAGTGATCGGGCGGGTTTCGTCCGCGCCGGTTCCCCTCAAACCGCAAGGCGCGCAGAACATCCTCGGCCTCTGACGGCAGGCTATCGGGGATGTCGTGATCATTCAGAATACCCCAAATCCCGGTCCACATCCGACCCACCGACCAGGGGTTATAGCCGCCGCCCCCTAAAACCAGCAGACGCTCGCACAATCCTGAGACGGCGCGCAGAACATTCCAATGAGCGGTATTGGACAGGCTCAGATGGGCCTGCGGGTCTTCTTCGAGACCATCGGCCCCGCATTGAAGGACCAGCGCATCCGCCTCAAAGCCTTGCGCCAAAGGCACGATCAGCCGATCCCGGATCTGCGCCATCTCGCTATCATTGAGCCCGCGCGGGACCGGTAAATTGAATGCTGAGCCGCCTGCCCGATCCTCCAGCAAACCTGTCCTTGGCCATAGACCCGCCTCATGAACAGAGATTATCAGGACGTCCGGGTCACCGCGGAATGCGTATTCAACACCATCTGGGTGGTGGGCGTCGATGTCGATGTAAACAAGGCGTCGCACACCCTGCCGGCGCAGCGACAGCATCGCCAGAACCGGGTCGTTGAGATAGCAAAACCCGTTGGCGCGTCCTGGCATGCCGTGATGCGTGCCGCCTGCTGGGTTGTAGACAACGCCAGGGTTTCGCAACAGCTCTCCGGCCAGAAGCGACCCGCCCGCGGCGGTAGCCGGACGACGAAACATCTCGGTAAAAACCGGATTCGCTGGGGTTCCAAGTTGAAACCGCTCGCGCTCGCCTTGAGACACATACTGGAGTTTTTCCGCACGTTGCAACGCTTCGATATACTCCGGCTCGTGCCACAGATGCAGCGCTTTGGGTTTGGCCCTTGGCGACTGCACGAACTGATCTGGCGGAAGCCAACCCATCGCACGTGACAGGTCCATTACTGTCGAGACCCGCGGAACGCGCAAAGGATGCCACACACCATAAGTTGAGTTGCGATAAATCTCGGAACCGATAAAAACTGCAGGCTGTCCCATAGCTGACAGACTTAAAGATCACACCGGCGATGCCAAGCGGCGAATTGGTTGATTTCTGATCTAAATTAAGCGATTCTAAAGATATAGAAGGAGAAGAGATGTAATGGGCCGATCCAGAATTGCCGGCTCCAAGCACCGAGGTCCGGGCAGAATGTATCTGAGCGTCAAACAGCCACCCCTGCGGCTCCGCGTTTTCAAGAAACGCGAAATTCGGACGCAGTTTGCGGCGCTGTGCTACAGATTTCACAAAGATCAGGTCCAGGTTCTGTTGATCACCAGCCGCACGTCGCGCCGCTGGATCCTCCCCAAAGGCTGGCCTTTGGAGGGTGAGAAGCCGGCTGATGCCGCAATGACCGAAGCCTTTGAAGAGGCAGGGGTAAAGGGCAAACCGATCGATTTCTGTATTGGCATGTATTCCTACATGAAAGTCATGTCGAAAAAGCTCAGCCTGCCCTGCGCCGTCTCGGTCTTCCCGGTGCGCGTTAAGAAACTGGTTGATGATTTCCCGGAGGCCGGGCAACGCAAACGCAAATGGGTTACACCCAAAAAAGCCGCAAAGCTGGTACGCGAGCCGGAGTTGCAGAAAATCCTGCTTCATTTTGACCCGGCCATGTTGGAACGTTAGCCCGTTCTTTTAACCGCTTGCAAAGATGTGTCGTTTCATTCTTTGATGATCCGATCCGCAAAAAAGGACCTGAGATGATCCGCTACGCTTTGGTGTGCGCTGAAAAGCATGAATTTGAGAGCTGGTTTCAATCAGCCGCCGCTTATGAGGCGTTGGCCGCAGCGGGCCACGTGACTTGCGCAGTATGTGGCAATCACGACGTGAAGAAGAAGATCATGGCCCCGCGTGTCGCCAAATCTACCCACGCGGCCCCGGTCCCGGTTGAGCAGATCCCCGACAGACCACTCTCGACCCCTGCCAGCCCGGCCGAACAGGCGCTGCGCGCCATGCGGGAAAAGATCCAGGCCAACTCCGAAGACGTCGGACAGAATTTTGCGCGTGAGGCACGCGCCATTCATTCAGGCGAGGCACCAGAACGGGCGATCTATGGTCAGGCAAATCCGGCAGAAGCAAAATCCCTGATTGAGGACGGCGTTCCCGTATTGCCTTTGCCGTTTGATCCGGCGCGGAAGACGAACTGAACCCAAACGAAAGGTGGCATCATGCATGTTGTCATTACAGGTGCCAATCGCGGCATCGGTCACGCGATGCTTCAACGGTTTGAGGCGCGTGGCGATCATGTGACCGGGACCGAAAGAACCCCCGACCCAGAAAGCGATCTTGTCCCGCTAGATGTGACCCAACCGGGCTCGATCGCCGGTCTGGTGGAGGATCTCGACTCCATGCCTGTTGATATGTTGGTTTGCAATGCGGGTGTTTATCTGGACAAAGGCGCCGATCTGGACAGCGGTTTCGCACCGCAGCTTTGGGCGGACACATTCGCCACCAATGTGACAGGCGTGTTTTTGACGATCCAAGCCTTGCTGCCAAATCTGCGCGCCGAGGGCCTTGGCAAGATTGCAATTGTGTCCTCGCAAATGGGGTCGAGCACACGGGCCAACGGGCAATCCTATATTTACCGTGCGTCCAAGGCTGCGGCGTTGAATCTGGGACGAAATCTCGCAACCGACCTGCGCGCCGACGGCATTGCTGTCGGGATCTATCACCCGGGCTGGGTGCGCACAGATATGGGCGGCCAGATGGCTGACATTTCAACCGAGCAGGCTGCGGAAGGCTTGATCCAGCGCTTTGACGCTTTGTCGCTGGCCACCACCGGTTGCTTTGAAATGTGGAACGGCGAAGAGATGCCGTTCTGACACTTGCTCTTTGATCCGCCACCCAATAGGAAGCGGTCGGATCGAAAAGGGAATGTCAGGGCGATGCCACGGCTGGTCATGAAATTTGGCGGGACATCCGTCGCAACACTGGACCGCATCAAACGCGCCGCCAAGCGGGTCGGGCGTGAAGTCGCCAATGGCCATGAGGTAATTGTTATTGTCTCGGCCATGTCGGGAAAAACCAACGAGTTGGTCGGTTGGGTTGACGAGACCTCGAAATTTTATGATGCGCGAGAATATGATGCCGTGGTTTCCTCTGGCGAGCAGGTCACCGCGGGCCTGATGGCCTTAACACTGCAAGAGATGGATGTCCCGGCACGCAGCTGGCAAGGTTGGCAAGTGCCGTTAAAAACCAATTCCGCGCATGGGGCCGCTCGGATTGAGGAGATCCCGACCGAAAATTTGGACGCCAAATTCGCTGAAGGCATGAAGGTTGCAGTCGTTGCAGGGTTTCAGGGCGTCAGCCCTGAAGGCCGGATCACCACCCTCGGACGCGGTGGATCTGACACCACAGCCGTGGCGTTTGCTGCGGCTTTTGACGCCGAACGTTGCGACATCTACACAGATGTTGACGGCGTCTACACAACAGACCCCAGGATCAGCGCAAAGGCGCGCAAGCTTGATCGGATCGCGTTCGAAGAAATGCTCGAGCTGGCCTCTCTTGGCGCAAAGGTTCTGCAGACCCGCTCTGTCGAGCTAGCCATGCGGTTCGGGGTGAAACTGAGGGTTCTCTCCAGTTTCGAAGAGATGGATGACAACGCGGGCACATTGGTTTGTGCCGAGGAGGATATCGTGGAAAGCAATGTCGTAGCCGGTGTAGCCTATAGCCGGGATGAAGCCAAAATGACGCTGATCTCTGTTGCCGACCGTCCAGGGATCGCCGCAGCCATATTTGGTCCGCTGTCGGAAGCGGGCGTGAATGTCGATATGATTGTACAAAACATCTCCGAGGAAGGCCGCACCGATATGACGTTTTCCTGCCCGACCGATCAAGTAACGCGAGCTGAGAAAGCCATGGCGGGTGCCAAAGCGGCAGGCGACATCAACTACCACGATCTGGTCGCAGATACCGATGTGGCAAAAGTCTCCGTCGTTGGAATTGGGATGCGGTCACATGCCGGGGTTGCGGCCCAGATGTTTACGGCGCTCAAGGACGAAGGCGTGAATATCAAAGTAATCACAACATCCGAGATCAAGATCTCTGTCCTCATCGACCGCAAGTATATGGAACTTGCGGTGCAAGCGCTGCACGACGCCTTCGGGCTGGAAAAAGCGGCCTGATCACAACTGGCAAACACCGGTATTTACGACAGGCTTCAGCTTTTTGCCTTTGCGGTGCGCGTCAAAAGATCTGTTGGCTGCGCCGTGACAGAAAGAACCCATGCCCGGACTGGTTTCGGCATGTCAGGCCCGTGGTTTCTGACCGGCAGCTGATTGCGCCAAACGTGCCGGTGACGCCATAGGGCGCGACGTTGGTGTAATTGGACGGGCGCGGTTGCCAGCCACAGGTCAAAAACGCAGGCCCTTGCCGGTTGAGCGAGTAGTGATGCCCCCAGACCCCGTCACAGGGCGTCGTTTGCGGCAATGCGGGCGGTCCGTCTCGCTCAACGATCACGCAGGTAATATCCCCGCCATCGACAGACCCGTTGCAGTAGATATTTCGCGACGGCGTTCGAAACCCATAGCCCTCAGCCCAGGCGATCGCAGGCTGTAGCGCCACCAAAATCATTACAAACCACCGCATATCCCAAATCCTTTTTGAACTCATTCCATCCCGCAGCCGAACACCTATTGCAACCAAATCCAGGTCGATCGGTGCAAAAGCGCCTCAACCTCGGCTCGGTCCGGCATTGAGGGGGCGGTGCCCGCTTTGGTGACGGACAGCCCTGCCGTGGCACAGCCATAACGCGCGGCTTCGACCGGCGATTTCCCCTCTGCTAACGCCGCGGCAAAGCCGCCATTAAACGCGTCTCCCGCCCCGGTCGTCTCGACAACCGGACCCGCATTGATCGCGGGGACAAGCCCATGGCCGTCAAGATAGGCACCCTGCTCTCCCATTGTGATGATCGGGGTTTTGACCCCAAGATCCCGCAGGGCATCACAGGCGCGTTGGGCGTCATCCGCAGTGTGGACTGCAATGCCGGTGAGTGCTTCGCATTCTGTCTCGTTGGGCGTAACAAAATCGCACAAGGCCAGCATACCTTCGGGAAGTTCGGCCGCGGGCGCGGGGTTGAGAAGTGTCGTCACGCCGGCTTTCCGAGCAATTTCAAGCGCTTCAAATGCAGCATCCATGGGTTGTTCCAACTGCGTGATGAACACATCGGCACTGGTGATAAGATCTGCCTGTGCCTTGATATCATGCGCAGAAATCAACGCGGCGGCACCCGGTGCGATGATGATCGCATTGTCTCCTGACGCTTCCTCTATGAAGATATACGCAGCCCCTGTGTAGCTATCGGCAACCTGATCGACATGTGCGCTCACCCCCGCGGCCGCCCAGGTATCAAGAGCCAGCTTCGCAAAATCATCCTGTCCCAGCTTGGAAATCATATGCGTATCCGCACCAATCTTTGCGCATGCGACCGCCTGATTTGATCCCTTGCCGCCGGGCCCCAAGGCAAAGGAGTTTCCAAGAATAGTTTCCCCCATGCGCGGCATTCGGTCGGCCCGATAGGCGGTATCAGCGACAAAGACGCCCAGAATGACAACTTTCCCCATAGCCTAGCCCTCGTCCGGAGGCACGACACCTTTGCGCAGCGCAAAACATCCGTAGAACCTGCGCTCACCGGTCTGAATGACCGCATAGGCCTGCTTGGCACGATCATAAAAGTCGAACCGCTCGATCCCCAACAAGGTGGGTCCGCCCACGGCAGTGACCTCTGACTGCATCTCCTCCATCACAGGAAGCAGCGTGTTTGGCTCACCGACCACTTCCATGCGGGCTGCAGCATCTTCTACAAACGTGTCTATCGGGTAGACCGACAAAACCGCGCGCGCGACCTCGGCCGCCGGTCGGTCGATGCGAAGAACCTCGCCCAAGACGGTGTCTCTTGCCACGCTGTCAGACGGAAAATTCGTATCAGCGATAATCAAGTCGTCGCCGTGGCCCATCGCGCGCAACGCGCAAAGCACATCGGCATTCAAAATCGGATCGATACCTTTCAGCATAGCAAGTTCCTTATTTATTTTCAGCAAGTTACAATCTGGTACCTGTCTTTGAATCGAAGACGTGTAAATGGTTCGGATCGGGTTTCAAATGGATCGTTTGGCCTGGTGTAAACTCATGGCGTTCGCGAAACACAGCGGTGACATCCTGGCCCTCGAACTGCAAAAACACCATGGTCTCGGCTCCCGTAGGCTCCACGACTTTTACCTGCATGGGTAACCCCGCGTCTGACAGGATCAGGTGTTCAGGACGGACCCCGAGCATGACCTCCGCAGGGCCACCCGAAGACGGAAAACTCTGCCCACCTACACTGAGTTGATTGCCCGCTTGTTTTGCCGCCAGAAGGTTCATTGAGGGCGCGCCGATGAAGGTGGCCACGAATTGATTTGCGGGCTCATCATAAAGCTGCAGGGGCGTGCCGATCTGCTCAATCACACCGCCCTGCATGACGACAATCCGGTCTGCCAGGGTCATTGCTTCAATCTGGTCATGTGTCACGAAAACGGTCGTGGTCTTGAGCCGTTGATGCAGCTCTTTGATCTCGGTGCGCATCTGAATGCGCAGCTTGGCATCGAGATTTGAAAGTGGCTCGTCAAATAGGAAGACCTGTGGATCGCGCACGATAGCACGCCCCATCGCCACGCGTTGGCGTTGCCCACCCGACAGATGCCGTGGCTTGCGGTTCAGGTACTCTGTCAGGCTCAGGATTTCAGCAGCTTCTTTTACCCGTCGATCAATCTCAGCGCGATCCGTCTTTGCCACCTTCAGAGCGAAGCCCATGTTCTCGGCCACAGATTTATGCGGGTAAAGCGCATAGGTTTGAAACACCATGGCAATATCGCGGTCGGACGGCGGCAGATTGTTTACCACGCGATCACCGATCGCAATTGTCCCGCTGTTTATGGGTTCGAGCCCTGCAATCATCCTAAGAAGCGTCGATTTTCCGCAGCCCGACGGACCGACGAGAGCCACAAATTCACCGTCGTTGATGTCAACATTGAGGCCATGTAACACCTCAACAGACCCATAGGATTTTCGGACGTCGAATATTTTTACGTCAGCCATCGCACGACTTCGCCTCCCCCGAATACCCATGCTAATCAAAGCCCCAAGAGCTGTCCACGCCTCGCGCAACTTTAGTTGACTTAGGGTAAATTACACTCATACTCGAGACGTATTGGGGGGAACGCATCACCGGCTCGAGCGAGAGCCTTGGTGCTTTGCGGACCATTAATTTCTCGTCAATAAATCATACGTTTTCTGGGAGGATACACGTGAAAGTTGAACTTAATAATTTCATTCGAACTGCGCAAAAAATGAACCGGCGGCAAATGCTGAAGGGCACTGCTGCATTGGGTGCGGCAGCCATGTTGCCGAAAACGACGATGGCCGACGGGCACGCAAATGTCCGCGCCGAAATCCTGAAAATTCCTGGCGTCGGGGCAGGATCTCCGACCGATAGCGATTGGCAAAAAGTTGGTGAAATGTGCCTTGGCGCGACCAAGGGCAACGTCGCCGAGGGAGAGTTTGACGGCGTTGAGCTGACGTTTATGGGACTGAACAACCAGAACCTGCATAACTTCCTGTTCCGCGGTTTCCTGAAGCCCTGGGAGGCCTATACAGGGGCAAAGATCAACTGGATCGATCTGGCGCAAGCCGACTATAACGCGCGGCTTCAGCAGTCTATCGCAACAGGTACTGTCGATTTCGACATCATCGAAATGGGTGCCCCGTTCGAGGGTGACGTGCTGGGCAAAGGCCTTGCCTCTGAAATGCCCGACTGGGTGAAAGAGCAGATCGATATGGATGACTATGTCGACTATCTCAAAGCACCTGTGGGCACTTGGGGTGGCAAAACCTACCGCGTGTCGATCGATGGCGACTGCCACACCTTCGCATATCGCAAAGACTATTTCGGCGATGGCGGCATTGGCGGCGCTGAAGTGCCCACAACCTGGCAGGAAATCAACCAGGTGACCAAGGACCTCGTCGGCAAGGAAGATCCGCTCACCGGACTACCTGCGCATGGCTATCTTGATCCGCTTAAAGGTTGGGGTGGCTTCGGGTTCTATTTCCTCGAAAACCGTGCCGCAGCTTATGCCAAGCACCCCAACAGCCCAGCCTGGCTGTTTGAGCCGGACACTATGAAGCCAATGGTTAACAATCCCGCCTGGGTACAAGCCATTCAGGACGTGATGGATCTGATCGAAGCCGGCGCATATCCAACCGATCAGATCAACGCCGATCCGGGCACGACGGCATTCCAGCAATTCCTCGCGGGAACGGGCTCCATGCTAATGTGGTGGGGTGATGTCGGGTCCTCCGCACGGACGTCTGATACCTCAGTGGTCGGGGATGTTGTGGGCTTTGGCGTGAACCCGGCCTCCGAACGAGTGTACAACGCGCAAAGCGGTGCCTGGGAGGACACTCGCAACGAAGCGCCCAATATGGCCTATATCGGCTGGGGTGTGTACGTCATGGCGACCGTTGATGGCGATGAGAAGAAGAAGAAAGCGGCCTGGTCGGCTGCGGCGCATCTGGGCGGCAAGGACTTGTCCTTGTGGGCGTCAGCATACCCATCAGGCTTCCAGCCTTACCGGAACTCGCACTTCCAGTTCGAAGAGTGGGAAGAAGCCGGATACGATCGCGCCTATGTGGAGGACTATCTGGGGTCCAATGCGGACAGCTACAATCACCCGAATGCGGCGATCGAGCCCCGTATCCCAGGTATCTTCCAGTATTACTCCGTGGCGGAAGATGAATTGGCCAAGGGCTATGCCGGTCAATATGGATCCGCTCAGGAAACCGCAGATGCGATTGCGGCGGCCTGGGAAAAAATCACCGATCAGATTGGACGCGATGACCAAATCGCGGTCTATAAGGCTTCACTCGGCCTGTAGGGAAAACAAAATGATCGGATGGGGCGCAGTTTTTGGCTGCGCCCTTTTTGCTGTGTCGGCCCTGAAAGACTGGGAAAGTTTCATTTCACCGCGCCTGCGGCCATGCCTTTGACGATGTATTTCTCTAGGAAAATCGCCACAAAAATCAGCGGTAGTATCGCTGCGGATGACAAGGCTGCCATGGACCACCAATTGATCCCTTGAGATCCGGTTTGCGACGCGACCATCACTGGCAGTGTGGTAGCGTTGGTGGCAGTTAGCAGGGCCGCAAAAAAGTACTCGTTCCAGCACAGCACCAAGGACAGGATGAAGGCCGCGACCATGCCCGGCATCGCGATAGGCAGCACAATCTGCAAAAAGGCACCCCAAATGCCAAGGCCGTCGACGAGTGCGGCTTCCTCCAACTCGACCGGGATGCCCTGAAACTGGTCGCGCATGATCCAGATCACGATCGGAAGTACTGTCAGCGTATAGAGCAGGATCAAGCCGATCCGGCTGTCCAGAAGCGCCAGCGATTTGTACAGCACCAGAAACGGCAGAGCCAGAACGACCGGTGGCAAGATCATCTGGCTGAGAAAGAAGAACGAGATGTCCGAGTTTCGCATGAACCCGAATTTGTAGTTGAAGCGCGACAATCCGTAGGCCGCCAGAGAGCCCAGGATAACCGCCAAGGCCGATGCGGAAACCGCAACGATCGTACTGTTCCAGAAGCGTTTCAGAAATTCTTCGCGGACCGTTGAGACCTCTCCGATCAGGCGCGGCGACAAACCGATAGACTCCCAGCCCTTCCAGCGGGGTGTGAAATCCCACCATGGGATCAAGTTTCCGCGCATCACATCGGGGGCGAGTTTGAACGACGTGGTAATGGTCCAAAAAATCGGAAACA
The DNA here is from genome assembly GCA_039193885.1 of Pseudomonadota bacterium. GTDB lineage: Bacteria > Pseudomonadota > Alphaproteobacteria > Rhodobacterales > Rhodobacteraceae > Litoreibacter. The sequence continues at coordinate 422,751 of JBCCWL010000001.1, read as the reverse complement.
GGCACACGATCGTCCAGACCAGCAGCGCTGCATAGATCGCGGTCGTGCTGGCCCACCAGGCCACTTGCACGCGGCGGTCCGCTTCATGGTCTTTGAAGATTGCGTTGCTCATGCCGGGCGCTCCATCCAGCGACTGACCAGTTTCAGCAAGGCGGTGACGAAGACGATGATCAGGATCAAGTAAATGATGGCCAGAAGCGTCCCGTAGCCCACATTTGAGCGGTCTCTATACTCGCGGAAGATGAAACTGGTCACGCTATCCGTTGCCCCGCCCGGTCCACCGGAGGTCACGTTGATGATGATGTCGGCCAGCTTCAGTTTGAAGATGATCCGGATGACGACTGCAGTGACTGAGACCGGAAGCATCAGCGGGAAGATGACCTCTTTGAAACTCTGCCACCCACTGGCCCCGTCGACTTTGGAGGCTTCGATCACCTCCTTGGGCAAGGCCTGCAAACCGGCCAAAAGCATGATCATCATGAAGGGAATAAACGTCCAAGCGTCCATCGCCATTATCATGAAGCGGGCGATCTCAGGCGTGCCGAAAAAGCTGGGTTCCAGACCCATCTCACGGATCAGGCGTGAAATCGGTCCAAACCGGACCTCCAACATGGATTTCCCGATCATCCAGGACACCGCAACGGGGCTCAGCATCAAGGGCAGCAGAAACACCACGCGGAAGAACTTTCGTGCCCGGATTTGTGCGTTGAGCAACAGCGCCAAACCGAAAGCAATGACATATTCCACACTGACGGCCAGCACGTAATAGACCATATTTTTCAAAGCGTTCCAGTAGAAACCGTCCCCCCACATTTCCCGCATATTGTCCCAACCATTGGGTTGCGGGCCATTGGGCGAGGCAAGGTTCCAGTCTGTGAATGAAACGTAGAGCGCAAAGAGCAACGGAAAGACAACGAGACTGATCACAAAGAGTGCGGCGGGCAGCACGAATAACGCGCGTTTTCCGGCTTCGCCACGGACTATAACCTGTGCGGCACACAGGGCCGTTGCCCAGAGCATATAGGCGTAAAGAACCGGTCGCCAGGTCTCAAAACCGCTCTCGACCCGACCGGTCTCGTATCCCATCTGCCAAAGCAAAAGTACCACGCATAGCGCAGCGCTACCCCAGACCATCACTTTGCCCAACCGTTTGCGCGATTGGGGGATGTCATCGGCTGTAACAGTATGCAGGAGGTCGCCGTCAGTGCTGCTCATAGATGCACGTTACCAAGGCGATGCGAAGCTGTTAAGACAGAATTGAGAGGCCGAGAAGGGAAGATTTTTGAGCGTCAGAACATCGGCCTTAGCCCAGGGCATGGGCGATATCTTTCGTTTGCTCATAGAGCTTTCGGAACAGTAGGTGGGCCTGCTCATAGGTTTGCGTCGGGTTGGCGACTATCTGGTCTGCAGCCGGATTCCACCGCGTGATATCGGCCCGTGTGACCTGTCCGAGCGCCAGGGCCGCCAAGAAAGCGTCGCCATAGCTAGCGCCGACGGATTTCTCAGAGATCACTTGATCAATACCGGTAATATCTGACGTGGCTTGCAACCAAAGCGGGTTCTTGGTGCCGCCGCCGACAGCCAATAGCCTTTTGGGCGACTGCCCGAGCTCGGCAAATGTATCGGTGACATGGCGGGTACCATGGGCGATCCCTTCAACCAGAGCGCGATACAAATCGCCGCGTGTATGCGTCAGGTTCAATCCAAAAACCGCACCTTTCGCATGCACGTCATGGATGGGTGTTCGCTCACCGGAAAAATAGGGCAGAACAAGCAATCCATTTGCACCGGGCGGGGAGGATGCGGCCTCCTGGGCGAGCTGAGGGAAGGCTGCATCTGGCGAGAGCTCCTGGGCAAGCTGGTCGCGGAACCAATGGGTCAATGTGCCGGACGTTGCCAGACCTGCCATCGACGCGTGCTCCCCCTCAAACAACCAAGGTGCGTACCAAATCCGGGGGTCGCTGACCTGTGTTTCGGCACGCAAGATGATGAAGATCGTCGAGCCATACATCATCATCATGTCACCGAGCGCATCGACCCCAACCGACAGAGCCTCGGCGGCTGCGTCAATCGTCCCAGCAGTCACGACAGTTCCCGGGGCAAGGCCCGTTTCGACCGCCGCACGCGCGGTCACCTGACCCGCGATCTCGCCCGACCAGAGCAGCTTGGGCAACTTGTCTAATGATACGATGTCGCCAGCCAACTCTTCGGTCCAAGTCAACGTGTGAACATCATAAAGGGGTGAGAAATTTGCTGCAGTGTAGTGATCGATGACGATCTGATCCGTCAATTTTTGCGCCAGAAAACTGGTGGACGTCAGGATATGTGCTGTCCGTTCGAAAAGATCAGGGCGGTGCCGTTGCAGCCAAAGGATCTTGGGCCCAACAGATTGCGAGGTGAGTGCGTTCCCGCAGCGCGCAATTATCGTATCTTCTCCAATCCTGTCGGTGAGCTCGCGCACCTCGGCTTCCGCCCTGCCGTCGACACCATAAAGAACGGCGTTCATCAGGGGCGTACCATCAGCGTCGACGGGCAACATACATGGGCCAATCGCGCTGCAGGCGACGGCTTTGATGTCGCTGGGGTCGATGCCACTCTCTTTCAAAATTGTCTGGCAGACATAGACGAAATCACCCCACCAATCTTCCTCGGCGCGGTGTTCAGCCCAGCCCGGCTGCGGAACAAGCATTCTATGACCGCGTGTGGCCTGCGCACGGATGATACCCGCCCCATCGACCAGCGCGGCTTTGGTCTCATAAGTTCCAATATCTATGCCCAGCGTATAGCTCACCGTGTGTAGTCATCCCTGTCGAGCGAAAATTCAGGTCCGATCTGTGCTAAGGCCGTCTCAAGCAGCGTGACCAGCCCAACAAGATCTTTGAGATCACAGACCTCTCTGGCCGAATGTGAATAACGCATCGGGAAGCCAAGATCGATCGCCGCGACCCCGGCCCCGACCAATTGCACATAAGAGAGATCGGTTAGAATGCCCGATTGCGCACTCCGTTGAAGTGGCAAGTTTGCGGTCTGGGCCGCTTGTTCTATGAGCGCAACCATGGCGGGATGCGCAATGACGCCATTTAGCGTGCCCCGCCCGTGGAAGCTGTAAAGGCTCATTCCAGGACCCGCACCAAGATGCATGTCACCGCGATCCGCCATATCCGGCGTATCGGTCGCCAGCATCAGGTCGATTTGTATCGCCATGTCAGGTGCAAGCGTTTGGGCCAAAGGCAGGGCACCGCGCAGGTTGAATTCCTCTTGAACGGTGAAGGCCAGATCGACAGGTGGCCCTGCGGATCGTTCTTTCAAGCGGCGCGCCAGTTCCAGAAGAACTGCACAGCCCGCGCGGTCGTCGACGCTGGTGCCCGCGATCTTGTCCTCTCCCAATGTCCGGGCCTGCGGCGCATAGACGACGGGACTTCCGATTTGTACGCCTGTTGCGTGCGCCGCATCCGCCGACCGAAACCCGGCATCTAGATGCAGCGCGTCATAGCGTTGCACATGGTATTTCTCGTCCGGGGCGGTGGCGTGGTGGCTTTTGTTGGCGATTACAGCAGGTACATCGCGCCCGTCACCGACGCAAATGAGAACGTCTTGAGCGGGCAAAGCACGTTCAGGTACGCCGCCCAATCGTTCGATCCGAAGCAGACCATCAGCCTCGATCTTACGGATGACAAAACCCAGCTGGTCCATATGGGCAAACACCATCACGCGCGGCCCTTCGCCCGGAAAAGAAATCACCAGATTGCCCAACCGATCCGCACATGGCTCAAGGCCGATGCTGTGAAGACGCTTTTCAATGGCACGGCGAACCCGATCTTCATGTCCCGACAGGCCGGGGATTTGCATCAAATCGATCAGGTCCTGAGCAATACGATCTTTCATGACGCATCCTTGCGGGCCGCGATCATGAAGGCTTTGGCGCGGTCCGGGTCAACGGGATTCCAGGTGTCGCCGTCGATCTTCAGAGAAGACCCCACGATGCAGCCATCCGCCACCGAAAGTACATCTGCGACAGTGTCGTGCCTCACACCGGTATTCGCCAATACCGCCGTGTCAGGCAGGACGGATTTGACCGCTTCCAGATCGGATAGCGCCGCGGCTTCACCTGTGATTTGGCCGGAGACCAGTACCGCATCCGGGATCGACGAAAACACCGCGCTTCGCGCCCTGTCCGGCAAGGACCGCCTGTCCAGTGAATCGGCAAACTCGGCACTGACATTGAACAACATCGCCATATCAGACCGGCCCAAGCGGTTCCGATAACGCATCGCCTTGCCGGCGTCTGGTGTCCAGGCGCCCATGTCAGACGCATAGCTCCCGGTAAAAATCTCGCGCACAAAAGCAGCCCCTGTGGCGGCACCCAAGGCGACGCTTGCCATCGGATCCCAAAGCACATTTACCCCGAAAGGCACAGTGATCTCGGATTTCAACTGGCCAATTGTCATGGCCATTGTTGCGGTTGTGGCCATGTCAACGGCGAATTCATACGGGCGATCATTCTCGTTTCCAAACAGAACGGCGTCAAAGCCTGCGTCTTGCAAGGCGTGCAGATCCGCGCGTGCAGTTTCCAGCAAATCGACCGTCGGATCATAAAGAGGAGTGCCCGGCATTGCCGCCAGATGGACCATTCCGATCACCGGTTTTGGCCCTGGAAATAATGTCTTGAAATTATTCGTCATCGCCGCCCTCACCCGTTAGACTATGTCCGCAAACCGGTTTACGTAAAGGTTTTTAGGCGCGCCGCTACTTGGGAGGCGGCCGCAGCATGGGATTGAGTTATGACTTTGAAGACACGACATTGGGATCGCCTCGGCAATGGTGGGCTGACGTTTACAGAACTTGGGTTCGGCACTGCGCCGCTTGGCAATCTATACAGGGCAATATCGGATGATGAGGCGCGAGCTACGCTGGAGGCCGCGTGGGATGGGGGCGTTCGCTATTACGACACTGCGCCGCTCTACGGGCTCGGTCTATCTGAAACCCGGCTCAACGGATTTTTGCGTGGCAAGCCGCGAGACGAATACGTGTTGTCGACCAAAGTCGGACGATTGATCCAGCATTGTGCACCTGAGCACCGCTCAGGGATTGGCAAATGGTTCGATGTCCCGACCCGCCGCGAACAGTATGACTACAGCTACGACGGTGTCATGCGATCTTTCGAAACATCCTTTGCGCGGCTCGGGGTCGATCAGATCGACATCCTCTATGTGCATGATTTGTGTATCTTCAGCCACGGCTCGAAAGCGGCCTCCGACAGTCGCATCGAAGAGTTCTTTGGAGCCCGCGGCTATGACGCGATGGTGTCACTGCGTGATCAGGGCCTCGTCAAGGCCATCGGCGGCGGGATCAATGAATGGGAGGTCTGCCAGACCCTGGCCGAACGCGGTGATTTTGACCTGTTCCTATTGGCGGGGCGCTACACTTTGCTTGAACAAACCGCGCTCGACAGCTTCCTGCCGCTGTGCACGCAGCGTGGCATCGGGATTGTCACAGGCGGGCCGTATAACTCGGGCATCCTGGCCACCGGATCCAAACCCGGCGCGTATTACAATTATGACCCGGCCCCGCAGCAAATTCTTGATCGCGTCTCCGCCATCGAAGCCATTTGCAAGGATCACAACACACGTCTGGTGGATGCTGCATTCCAGTTTCCCTTGCTGCACCCTGCCCATGTGACGGTCATACCAGGCGGTCAGGGCGCGACTGAAACAGCTGGAAATCTGCAGGCGGCCGCGGCTGAAATCCCGTCAGACCTTTGGACTGATCTCAAGGCTAAAGGGTTGATACGGGAAGATGCGCCGGTATGAGACGGCAATGAGGATCGACGCACACCAGCATTTCTGGCAGCCTCTGCGCGGGGACTACGATTGGATGCCGAAGGACAATGCGACGTTAAACCGACCCTACAGCCCCGCAGATCTTGGCGATCACCTCTCTGCCGCGGGCGTTGACGGCACCGTCTTGATCCAAGCCGCCGCAACCGTTGATGAGACCGAGTACATGTTGGGTTTGGCCGATGCGACGCCCTTTATCAAAGGTGTCGTGGGCTGGATCGACTTCGAAAGCCCTGCCCAACTGGGCGTTTTGAAACGGTTGGCGGCGCATCCGAAATTTCTCGGTGTGCGCCCGATGATCCAGGATATTCCAGACCTGAACTGGATGCTGCGCGACGATATCCAATGGGCGTTCCAGGCTTTGATCGATCTTGATCTGAGCTTTGATGCGCTGGGGTTCCCGCAGCATATTCCCAATTTCCTGAAACTTGTGAAGCGCTATCCGGCATTGCGCGTTGTGTATGATCACTGCATGAAACCGCAGATCCACGTTCAGCGCGCGGGCGAAGACGCTTTTACGAACTGGGCCGAGGGAATGACAAAGCTCGCGGATCAAACCGGCGGGTTTTGTAAATTATCTGCCCTGGCGACCGAAGCTGGCGACGGTTGGAGATTTGAGGATCTGCAGCCCTTTGCAACCCATGTCCTGAAGTGTTTTGGGCCTGAACGTGTGATGTTCGGGTCAGACTGGCCGGTCTGTAATCTGGCGACCGATTACGCCAGTTGGCATGCGTTTGTTCAACGCCTTGTAACACCTTTGGGTACCGCTGCCGAAGCTGACGTGTTTGGAGGAACGGCGCGGCGGTTCTACCGGCTCGACTGAAACGCGGCCACTGCAGCGGCATCAATATCAACCGCGGCGGCATGATCGCGCGAGACATGCAGCGCCGCTGCGGCTTGGGCAAACGCTATGGCCGCGGCCATCTGCGTGCCCTGCGCCACCGAAGCCGCAAGCGCGCCGACAAACATGTCCCCTGCCCCGTGGGTCGACGTCACCGCAACCTGAAGCGCCGCAAAAGATCGGTCCTGGTACATCACACCGTCAGGACCCAGGGTTGTCAGAACATCGCACCCAGCGAGTTTGCCTTGGTAGAACCCGGCTTCCACCCGGTTCACAATCACCAAATCAACCAGCGCAGAAAACTCAACACTTGTAGAACGGGCGGGTGCCGCATTCCACCAGACCTGGGCCCCAGCTGCTTTTGCCCGCTTGGCGACCGACAGGTTAACCGCTTCCGGGATCTCGTTTTGCAAGAGCACAAGGGTCGTCCCGTCCGGGATCTTGATCTGGTCACCGTCTATGTTCAGATTGGCCGCCGAGACAATCACAGCCCCGTAGTCGCCTTGCGCATCGACAATCGCGGCGCTCATCCCGCTTGGGCCGGGGTCGCGCTGAAGCTGGCTTTTGTCGATCCTGTTGCTGTCCAACGCCGCCCGAAGCAGCCCGGCAAACTGGTCGGATCCGGTGCGTCCCGCAAAGTGAACCGAAGCCCCCATCTGCGCTGCGCTGACGGCCTGATTACCGCCTTTGCCACCGAACACATAGTCGACCGAAGAGCCGGTGACCGTTTCGTCTATTGCGGGCAAATTCGGTGCATTTAGCACCACGTCGAGATGGAGCGCTCCGACAACGAGAACCGTCACGCCAGCACGGCCGCTTGGACCAATCGCATCGCCGTCGGGGCATCTTGTCGGGCAATCGCGGCTTTTAGATGTGTATCTGCGACCAGTTTTTTGGCTATGTCCCGCAGCCGTTCGACAACCTCGATATTTGTTTGCGCTTCGGCCACAGGATCCAATCCGGAATGGTCGGGGAAGGTGTCAAAATAGATCGTACCCTCATAGCCGCAGCGCTCCAACTCGACTAAAAGTTCAACAGTTTGAATGGGATGCACAGCACCGACCATCAAACCATTGTCCCATTTCCCGTAGCCATCGTTCAGATGCACGCCAAGGATCCGGGAATGTCTTGCCACCAGGGCGGCGGCAAATGCCGGCATCTCATCGGCATAAAGCACATGCGCAAAGTCAAGGGTCACCCCAGTATTCTGACGCCCGATTTCCTTGATCGCCAGAAGCGTTGTGGCGGCGTCCGGCATCAGCGCGAAGGCGCGCGGCTCATTGGGTTTGTATTCCAGCGCCAGGTCTATCCGAGGGTTGTGGTCCGCAAGCTCAGACATGGCTTCAATCGTGTTGTCCCAGGCTTGTTCGTAGTCCATCTGGAACGAGTAGTCGAACCCGTCCTGCCCCATCCACAATGTCATGAGCCCGCCGCCCAGGTCAGCCAGCACATCGAGGCCACGCTTGGTTTCATCAATCGCAGCGCGACGCAGGCTCGGATCTGGATGGGTGAACGCACCCAGCTTGTAGCCCGGGTCAGTATAATAGCGCATCGCAAGACCATTGAGCACCATGCCGGTGTCCTTCAAGACCCGACCCAAATCTGCCGGGCTGCTATCTACAAAATGGTCTGGATAATTCAGATCTGCAGCCGTCAGACCGGCCGATGCAGCGCGCGACAGAAGATCTGCCGTTGTGATCTTGTTCTTGCCGGGCCAGTAGCTTTCCGCACCGACTTTGAACGCGTTCAGCCGTGCTGCATAGAGTGGTTTCGCGCCGTGTGTCATGGCGCAAACTCTATCTGTGACGGCAAGAGATTGGCAATCCTCTGGCTAAAAAGATGCAGATGACAACCGATCGGTTTTGACCCAAATTGCCGGACATTGAGCGCTGCGGCCATCGTGCCCGCGTGACGCGCACGTCTGACGAAGGGTTTTGGAATGCTCAGCATTGGTCTTGGTTCGAATATCCGCAAATCGCCGTTTTACGAGGCCACGTTACGCGACGGCGTACAGAGTTTTTCGGTCTATAACCACATGCTGATCCCGGCGCATTTTGGCGACCCAGAGGGCGAGTACGACCGCTTAATGACAGGCGTCGCGCAGTGGGATGTCGCAGCCCAGCGGCAGGTGCAGATCGAGGGTCCAGACGCCAGTAAGTTGATCCAGTACCTGACGCCGCGCAATTTGGAAAAGACGCGGGTCGGCCAGGGTCGGTATATCCCGCTTTGTGACCATGCGGGCTGGTTGATCAATGACCCGGTGCTGCTGAAGCTGAATACAGAGAAATACTGGCTATCGGTTGCCGATAGTGACATCCACCTATGGGCCGCGGCGATCGGGCGAGAGCGCGGCTTGGATTTGGAAGTGAGCGAACCCGATGTCTCACCAATGGCCATTCAGGGTCCGAAAGCTATTGATGTGGCCCGGGCGCTTTTTGGCGATGTTGCGTTGGGCTTGAAATATTTCGGCTTCGTCGACACGGCTCTAGGTGACATTCCGGTGCTGCTCGCTCGTTCGGGGTGGTCCAAGCAGGGCGGGTTCGAACTCTATCTGCAAGACGCATCGCGCGGAGATGAGCTCTGGGACCTAGTCAAGGCAGCCGGACAAGCTTTTGGCATCGGCCCCGGCGCGCCAAACGATATAGAACGGCTCGAAAGTGGGCTGGTGTCCTACGGGGCAGATATGCGGTGGCAGACCTATAGAGCAACCCCGTATGAAATGGGGTTTGGCGCGATGATCAACTTAGACAGCGGGCATGATTTCGTCGGTCGCGACGCGCTTTTGGGATTGTCGCAATCTGCACCGAAGCGGGTTCGCATGGGGTTTAGTATTGCGCAGGACCCGGTCTTTCCCGGCCACCCAGTGCCGCTTTATGCGGATGGGCGAGAGGCAGGTTTTGTCAGCGAGTTCACATTCTCCAAGCGTTTGGGCAAAACCATCGGTGTGGGACTGCTCGCTGCTGAGCTTACAACGGGTAATCCCGCCCTTTACGTGGAGTTGGAGAACATCGCGTACGCTGTTCAGATTTGTGACATTCCGTTCACATAGATCAAACCTACCGCACCAAATTCGTCGGCTCAGAGACCATGTCTGGATTGGGATCTGAGCGCTGACACGATCGAATACTGGTCTCGTGCACGCGTCCGGGCTTCGGCCTCGCTCAGAAATTAAATGAGTTCCTCAGGTGACAGGCCTTTGCCGCGAACCTTTAAGCGTAGGCAGCGGACCATGGCAAAGCCGCCTCTGATAGCCATCGCCTCACGGGCGCGGTTAAACTGTCAAATGCGGCCATCGGGTCTCAGGTGCGGCGTTTCCGGCGCAAGCTTGATGGCCCGAGGTTGCGGCTCATGCATCGTCCTCCGGGTCGAACACGGGGTCCAACACCAGGACTAGGCGGGTCTCACCTGTTCCTTCAATGGGTGGCGAACGGTGCAACAGCCCTGATGGCGGGTCCGCCGGCCACAGCGTGCCGCGCAGAATGATCGGTGAACCCGTCGGTACAGTGTAGATGCGGTCGGGATCTTCGTCGCCCGTCACAAACCCGTATTGGGTGCCTGTTCCTCGGTAGGCGCAAACAAGCCGGGCGGTGATAGCGTCGACATGGAACTTTCGGCAGGCATTGGTCGAGACGACATCCAGCCGTAACCGCAGGAACTTGGCTTGCACAAGTTCCGAAAACAGCGTGGCAAGTGATACGATATCTTTGTGCAGCCAGGACCGCTCGTTGCCGAGCGGTAGTCCGGACAAATTACACAGATGATCAACCGTATCTGTCACCACGCTGGGCGGCAGAATCACCCGACCACGCGGCAGATGCTCCGGGTCGAGCGCATCCAGCCAGGACTGAACATGAGGCGGGGTCTGACGCTGCCAGATCGCCGCAGAACACTCCGGGTGCAGGACAGTCGCAAGCGCTGAGTGGTCGTCGCCGATCTCAATACCCGTGGTTCCGAGAGCCTCTATGGGTTTGGCGAGAGTCATGCGGCGCCCTCGACGCGCTGCCAGTTTGGGAAAGGATCGGGATAGTCGGGTAAATCATCAGGCCGTGTGGCGGCGAGCGCGGGAACCAGGCACTTGTCCAGTCGCGCCTTCAAGTTCGGCCAATCGATGCCAGAACCGATGAAGACGATTTCCTGACGGCGATCGCCCCACGGCTCCTGCCAGTGGGCCTGCATATATGCTTTCGCGGCGTCATGGGTTGGCCGCCGATCTTCAGGAATCGCAGCCCACCAGGTCCCAAGCGGTTTGACGCTGGACAACGCACCTGCCAGTGAAAACTCCACCACCCAGTTTGGGCGGGTCGAAATCCAGAAATGCCCCTTGGCCCGGATCACCCCAGACATTTCACCATTGAACATTTCCAAGATCCGCTCGGGCACGAAGGGCAGTCTTGCTCGGTAAACATATGACGTGACACCATATTCTTCTGTTTCGGGTACGTGGTCGGCAAAGCCGTAAAGCTCTTTCGCCCACATCGGGTGCTCATGAGCTTGTTCGAAATCAAACAGACCTGTATCGAGAATTTTTTCGGCCGCAACTGAGGCGTGGTTTGTTTCTAAAATCTCAGCGTCGGCATTTAAACTTCGGATAATCTTGCGGGCGGCATCCACTCTTTGTGGCCCGGCGTCATCGACCTTGTTAAGGATCACGACATCGGCAAATTCGATCTGGTCGGTCAGAAGATGGACCAGCGTTCGCTCATCATCTTCGCCCAGCGTTTCGCCCCGGTCGCTCAAGAAATCATATGACGAATAGTCGTTGAGCAGGTTCACCGCATCAACCACTGTCACCATCGTATCGAGCCGGGCAACGTCGGCCAGACTGTCACCAAACTCGTCACGGAAATCGAAAGTGGCCGCGACCGGAAGGGGTTCCGAAATCCCCGTAGATTCGATCAAAAGATAGTCAAAGCGTCCGTCCGCTGCGAGGCGCCGGACCTCTTGCAAAAGATCATCGCGCAACGTGCAGCAGATGCAGCCATTGGACATTTCGACAAGTGTTTCGTCGGTACGGCTCAACTCTGTATCCGCGCGCACCAAATCCGCATCGATATTGACCTCGGACATGTCGTTGACAATCACCGCAACCCGGCGGCCGTCACGATTGTTGAGAACTCGGTTTAAAAGGGTCGTTTTGCCCGCACCTAGGAACCCAGAGAGAACCGTGACGGGAAGGCGAGAATCTGGCATAGCTGGACTCCTTAAGGTGGCCTGAGAGTCACGCAACTTACGCAGTTACTAGATTAATGCAACAGCAATTGTTACATTAATCGCTCGATTTGGAGAAGATCCGCAGATGAAGCGCAACAGCCGCCTGTCCCTAGCCTTACACACACTCAGCCATATGGCAGGAGATCCTGAGCGCGTGCGTACATCTGCCGATATAGCGGACCATGCTGGCACGAATCCCGTCGTCGTGCGCCGGGTTCTGGGCCGGCTGCGTGAAGCGGGTCTGCTAAACTCTGAAAAGGGGCATGCGGGCGGCTGGAAACTTGCTCGGTCGCCGCAAGAAATTACGCTGGCCGATGTGTATTTGGCGCTGGATGAGAGCCTGATCTCAACAGGGTCAGACGAAGAAGTTCCATCCTGCTCTGTTGAACACGCTCTGCACCGGCGCGTGACCGGCGTGATGAAAGATATTGAGCAAAGCCTGATCGAGCGCCTCAACGAAACAACGATCTCCGAAGTTCGCGGCACAGAGTAACGGCCGGTTCCACAGATAGGCATGGGAGGCCTTTACGGCGCAAAAGCAACGACAATCTGAAGCACGCGGTCAGGAAGAACTGTAATTGATAGATGTTAGGATGGGCATGGTTTTATCGCCCGCCGCTTGCTTCGCTGAAATCCAAGTGGGCGCATTAGTCGTGTGAGCTGGCCTGTCGATACGACCTGATGGACCAATATGCACTTGGGAAAGGGCCACAATTCAGACACCTGGCCAAATTGTTATTGCACCATTGGTGATCTTAGCCTCTCCGGTCGGAGCTTTACTCCCCTTGATCCTTGGGATCGCATCAAGGGGATCAAGACATACCGTTATGACGACCGGAACAAGTCCCAGCTATTAGGATCTGCTTTGCCCTCGAAACTCACAAAAGACACCCTGGCCGCCTGGGGCCTAATTTAACCCGTTGGGACAGGGGACGGTTTGTTTGGTTGTTGCGACAGTGCGGTAAATTGGATGGTTCTAGGTCAGAGTGAGCCACGCGCTGATGAACTTCCCAATGCCGGACATCCAAGCGGATCGTGGGCCTCCCCTAGAGACGAGGATCATCCGTGCGACGTCCGCTCTTACTTAGGCATATCGGAAATGATATCAAGCCTCAGAAATTATGAGATTGCGATACCCAATGAAGCATAATGCCGACACCATCTCAAACAAGCTCCGTATTCGCCAACTGCGGTGTTTCGTAACTGTCGCGCGCAAGAAGAGTTTTGTCGCCGCTGCCGACAGTCTGGGACTCACGCAACCTGCCGTGAGCCGAAGTGTGCGCGAACTGGAGCAAACACTTGGGCATGACTTGTTTGACCGATCCACGCGAGGTGCCGAATTGACACAGCGCGGCCAGGAGTTCTTGGATGCCGCCGAAGCGGGACTGTTGCAGATCTGGCAGGGTGCAAAGGCGGTCATCGGCGACATAAGTTCAAGCGAAACTGTCCGTATAGGTGCATTGCCAAACGTATGCTCACAATTTTTACCCAAGGTGATCGCCTCGTTTAAGGCCGAGTTTCCAGACGTTCGGGTCATCGTCAATCCGGGTACCAACGCGGGCCTTCTCAGCGATCTAAGACTTGGTGCGACTGATCTTGTTATTGGCCGCTTGTCGTCAAGCGAGGACATGCGCGGTCTGACGTTTGAAGCTTTATACGACGAGCCGATTGTATTTGCTGTTCGCGCAGAGCATCCACTCTCAGGTGGACCTGGATTGTTGCAGGATGCGCTTGACCACCCGCTGATGCTGCCTCCGGAGGGAACCATTATTCGCCAGGAGATTTCACGTTATTTGGCGGGCCATGGCGTTGGAAAGCTCGCAAATGTGATCGAGACCACGTCTTCCGATTTTCAAAGAGCCTATCTGGCTTCCACTGACTGCGTGGCCGTCATTCCGAAAGGCGTGGTCCAATCAGATCTAGATTCAGGCAAGCTCAGAGACTTATGCATCGGTCAAGGAGAGCTCCAGGGACCCGTGGGCCTAACGACGAACCCTGAAATCAGCGCCATCGGGGCGGTCTCACAATTTCTGCAACTGATCCGAAATAACATATCAAAAATGTTATAATAAAAGCGCGACTTTGAATTTTTCCTGCCAGTTTTGGAATGTTATGCTCCGTTCAGAATATTCTATGGGAGGAAATCACGTGCAACACTTTAAATCATTCATCGCGGCGGCCGCATTGGCGCTTGTCGGTGGCGTTTCCCACGCTCAATCGTTGAGCCTAGAAGGCGGTGGGGCCGCATCTTTGACCGGCATCGTACCGCAAACATACGCCCAGTTCGCAGCAGAGGAAGGCATCGGACTTCAAGTTGTTCTGGGCCAAACTCTTTCGCGGTCGGCATTGAAGCTTGCGGCCGGTCGCATTGATATGGCCGTCGTACCGCCAGGCGCATATCGCGCGATGTCGCGTGGTGTTGGTCCCTATAAGGAGCAAGGCGACCAGGCGAAGCAACTCGCACCCAATGTGCGCGCGCTCTTTGCATTTCCTGCTGGCACCTTCCATCCGGTCGTCTGGGCGGACGGTGGCATTGAAGACTGGGCGGATCTGGCTGGCAAGCGGGTCTATATCGGTCCACCAGCAGGGACTGCCAGTTCTCAAATTCAATCTCTGATCGAACTCGGGTCCGGCGGTTTGAAAGGTGGAGAAGACTATGAGGGCGTACGCGCGCCCTGGGGCGCGGCACAACAGTCGTTTCAGGACGGTCAATTCGACGCCTACTTTGGATCGATCGCCGTTGGAAGCCAGGCGCTCAACGAACTCAGCTTGCAACGCGAAATTCGTATCCTGGGAATCTCTGAGGACGTGCGTGCGTCCGATGCCTGGCAGGAATTCTTGTTGAATGCTGCACAGTTCGAGTCGGTGATTGCCGCTGACAGTTATTCCGGACAGGTCAACGGTGACACAGATCAGGTTTCGACTGCGTCTGCCATGATGATGAGTGTCCATGTCGATATGGATGACGATACGGCCTATGCCCTTACCAAGGCATATTGGGAAAACCTAAGCGCAATGATGAACGCCAATGCGCTTATGCGCTCGATCAACCCCGATGCGCCATTCGCCGGCATCAATGCCAAGCTGCATCCGGGCGCGATCCGCTACTACAAAGAAGCCGGGATCGCTGTATCAGATGCTCTGATGCCGTAACAGGCAACCCGTGAATGGCGGCGTCACTGTTATGCCGCCATTCAATTTTTCGCTGAAATTCTCGGCTTCCGGGAGGGGAGAGGTTATGACTACGTCTACAACTGGTGCGTCTCGTATTGCAGGATTTTCTGTATTTGCAATTGGCCTTGCAATCGCCTTGTTCGGACTGGCCAACGTCCTACCAACCTATGGCGTGTTACCGCGCATCGGTCCCTTCCCGGTCGAATGGTTCCGCCCACTATTTTTCTGGCTCGCTATTCTCGTGTTCCTGGCAGGAGATGTGGATCGCCGTGCGAAAACCGGGAACCTCAACAGCGTCCATCTTGTGATGTATGCCGTGATGGCCATCGCCATCACATATGTTTGCTTGGACTACTATCGAATAGGTCAGGTTATCGCCAACTCGGTGATGTTCTTCGGCCCTCGCGAGATGTACGTCACATTGCTGGCCGCGGCGATTTCAATCTGGGCTTGTTGGATCCTATGGGGTGCCCCGATCGCAATCATTGGCAGTATCGCGTTGCTTTACCTGGGCACCGGACAATACTGGCCAGGTCCGCTTCAAACGGCTCCCTCGGACATTTATGACACGATTTCAGCCAACATTTGGTATGACAGCGCCCAGGGTATTCTTGGCTCCATTATGGGTGTCATTCTGACGACCGTGCTCCCTTTCATCATCCTCGGGGCGATCCTAGAGGGCTGCGGCGCTGGCGGGTCGATGATCCGAATTTCATTCCACCTGATGAAGCGGTTCAAAGGCGGCCCGGCCTACGCGGCGATCCTTGCTTCTGCATTGTTTGGAACTGTCTCTGGCTCTGCGGTTGCCAATGTGGTTGGCACGGGGGTTGTGACGATCCCAATGATCCGCAAACGGGGTTTCAATTCGAATTTCGCGGGAGCGGTCGAAGCCACAGCATCGACGGGGGGTCAGATACTGCCACCCATTATGGGAGCCGCAGCTTTGGTCATGGCAGACATCGTGGGTGTCAGCTACCTCACCGTCATTCTTGCGGTTATCATCCCGGCGGTCGCGTACTACCTTTCGCTTTTCCTCGCAGTGTACTTTGAGGCGCAGAAGCTCAACATTGAGGTGACAGACGACGATATCGGTGTTCCCGCACCCACCGGGCAGGACTGGTTGAACATGTTGCTGGTCTTTGGGCCCATTGCGATCATTGTGTACCTGTTGGTTAGCGGATTTTCGGCTGCCGGCGCATCGATAGCGGCAATCTTGCTTCTGATCCCAATGAGTTTTCTGAACCCGGAGGTGCGAAAGGCACCCCAATTGTTGGTGTATGCCCTGGCGGATGGCGGCAAGGTTGTTGGGCAATTGGCCGTCGCGATTGCCATTGTGGGTATCGTTGTTTCGGTTCTCTCGGCAACTGGTGTGCCGACGACCTTTGCGGTGCTGTTGTCGTCGGCATCTTCGAACTCGCTTCTGTTCGCTCTGATGATCGCAGCGCTAGGCTGCATCATCCTTGGGATGGGCATGCCTACACTTCCGGCCTACATCGCCATCATTTCTGTGATGGGCCCGACGCTTCAAGGCTTTGGGATGGACCTGCTCGCGGCACACATGTTCGTCTTCTTCTTCGGTGTCGCTGCAGGCATAACACCGCCGGTCGCCTTAACAGCTTTCGCCGCTGCTTCGGTTTCAGGTGGCAAGCCGATTGGCACAGCTTTGGCGGCCACGAGGATTGGGGCGATGATGTTCCTTATTCCCTTCGCCTGGGCATTTGATGATGCGCTGCTATTGGGCATCGGCGAAACCGAAATGGCAAAGGTGCTTCCCGCGATCGGGTTCTTGTTGGTCGCACTGTATTTTTGCACGTCCGCGTTGATCGGTCATGATCGCGGCAAGCTTAGCTTTATAGAACGTCTGGCGAGGCTCGGCGTGACGATTGCTCTGTTGTCGCCGGTTCTTTGGGCCGAACTTGGCGCCCTTGCAGTTGGCGCGGCACTGGTGGCGTATCGCTACTTGCTCGCCCCGCCAGCGAAGGAGCAGGTAACATGACAAAGCAGCCGAACTTCATACTTTTCATCACCGATCAGCATCGCGCCGACTATCTGGGATGCTACGGACACCCGGTTGTCAAGACGCCGAACATTGATGCAATCGCCAAACGAGGCACCGCGTTCGACCGCTTCTATGTGGCCAGTCCTGTTTGCATGCCCAACCGTGCCAGCTTGATGACATGTCGGATGCCGTCGAGCCACGGTGTAACAATGAACGGAGTGCCTCTGAGCACTCAGAACGTCACATTCGTGGAGTTACTCAAGGCTGCGGGATACAAAACCGCGCTGATCGGAAAAAGCCATCTGCAAACGTTTACCGGCGCGCCGCCGACGACCAAAATTCCCGACGCGAGAGACGGTTATTTTCGTGCGAACGGTGATCTGGCTGAGGCCGTGCGCCACGACCTGAATAAACCAATCTACAAATACGAAGAGCCGGATTTCTGGTCAGGCCCGCAACCGCGTGTACCGACGCCATTTTACGGCTTCGATCATGTCGAGTTGGTGACGGGCCACGGCGATCATATAGGTGGCGATTACACTGCCTGGTTGCTGGACCGTGACCCCAATGCGAAAGACCTGATCGGTCCAGATAACCAACTTCAGCATACCTACACTTGCCCGCAGGCCGTGCGTACCGCCGTGCCTGCAGAACTCTACTCGACAAAGTACATCGCCGAGCGGGCCGCGGCATTTCTGGAAAATCAAGGGGACGTGGATCAACCGTTCTTCCTAATGGTGAGTTGGCCGGACCCGCATCATCCTTTCAATCCGCCCGGAAAGTACTGGGACATGTACGATCCCGACGATTTCCCGATACCCGACGCCTTCGCCCGCAACGATTGGAACCCACCGCCTCACGTTGCCGGTGTGCTTTCGACCCGCGACACCGGCAAAGCCAATCTCAAGGGCATGAACGCGGTTGGATGTAGTGCCCGCGAGGCACAAGAGGCACAGGCGCTTACCTGTGGCATGATTTCGATGATCGATGACGCTGTTGGTGAAGTTCGGGCCGCGCTCGTTCACAGCGGTCGTGCGGACAACACGGTCGAAGTTTTCACGACCGATCACGGCGATCACCTCGGTGACCACCGCCTTTTGTTCAAAGGCGCAGAACAGTATGAACAGATCACGCGGGTTCCCTTCCTATGGGCCGATCCCGAAAATACATACGGCGAACGCACCGACTCCATCGGCCAAACCCACGACATTGGCGCAACGATCCTCGAACGCGCCAAAGTAGAATGCGCGTGGGGAATGCAGGGACAGAACCTTTTCGCTCAAGAAGGTCGCGACGTTGCCTTCATTCAGTATGCACACCAAAAAGAGATGGACGAAATAGGTGTTCCGCCCAATATCCATACGCTTCGTGACGAAAGATATCGGCTGTCAATTTTGCAAGACATGTCGTGGGGCGAGCTTTACGATATCGTTGAAGACCCCGGCGAGTTTCAAAATCTTTGGGACGATCCCAATCTAGCTCAGGAGAAAATAAGACTTATGGAGCGCCTGATACGCGCAGAGATTGCCCATTTGGATCGGTCCCCAATGCCGACGGGGCGCGCATGATCGGCTGGCTTGCTCAAAGTGATTTTTCGCAAAACAATGATCCAATTCTGCCAGTGATTTCGTTGGTCGCTAACTTGCGGCTATGGTATGAGGTGGCCCGATCCTTCACAGATCTCCAGACTAGTCTTAGGGACACGCGAAGGCTTGGTCTTTGCGATGCACGAGCGACCAGCCATTGGCAGGCGACGTTCTCAGTTGGTTTTTTGGAGGGCCAAGAAAATGCCTGATCGCTTCGAAATTGGAATGTCTACACGGCGCAGCGTTTTGGGTGATGCGCATGTAGATCGTGCGGAGGCTGCCAAGTCAGATTTTGATGCGCCCTTCCAGGCTTTGATCACCGAGGGCGCTTGGGGAACAGTCTGGTCGGACGACACGATCAGCCAGCGCGAACGTTCCATGCTGACGCTGGCCCTCTTGGCAGCGACAGGTAATTTCGATGAAATACAAATGCATATTCGTGCTACGGCCAACACAGGGGCATCCCAGCAAGACGTCATGCAGGCGTTTCTTCACGTGGCGATCTACGCCGGTGTTCCGAAGGCCAATCACGCAATTCAACTTGCCAAAGCGACCTACGCTCAAATGGAGGACGCCAAGGAATGACCACAGCGACTGAACCTGCTGCCTTGCTTTATGATCGCGATTGGAACCGTCAACCGGCCGCAGACACTCCCGACTACAAAACGACGCGGGCGCGCAGTCCTCGGCGCAAACTCGTACGACTTACAGGAACCAAGACCGAGTCTACAGGTCCGCTTTTTAACCACGAAGATCTCGGACCGGACGATTGGGATTTGCTGACCAACTTTGCCGCAGCAGGCGAGAGTGCCATTGGCCCCCGTGTCATCGTGCATGGGCAGATACTCGACGAAAACGCGCGCCCGATTCCGGGTGCTCTCGTGGAATGCTGGCAAGCCAACGCCGGGGGGCGCTACCGCCACAAGAACGACACCTATCTTGCACCGATTGATCCCAACTTCGGTGGTTGCGGGCGGACGCTGAGCGATGAGAACGGTCACTATCGTTTTCGGACAGTCCAGCCAGGTGCCTATCCCTGGCCAAACGGACCGAATACTTGGCGACCCGCACACATCCATTTTTCTGTCTTTGGCTATGCTTTCGCGCAACGCCTGATCACCCAATGCTATTTCGAGGGCGATCCGTTTATCCCGCTTTGCGCCATCGTGCGAACAATCCCCAACGAGGATGCCATAGACGCACTGACCGCTCGGCTCGATCTTGAGGCAACAATTCCTCACGATACGGTCGCCTACAGGTTCGACATTATTCTGCGTGGCCGCAACGCCACGTTCTTTGAGAACCGGCCTGAAGGGACCTGAACGCGATGCGGCCGAATACAAAAGTCCTTCATGAAACGGCATCGCAGACGGCTGGACCCTACGTTCATATTGGACTCGCGCCAAACGCCGCGGGATTTAACATATATGACAAAGAGGCCGGAAAGGACATTGCGGGGCCGTTTGCTGTTGGAAAGCGCATACGTGTCGAGGGCATCGTATGGGATGGCAATGCTGAGCCCGTAAAGGATGTACTGATTGAAGTCTGGCAAGCCAATGCCAACGGCAAATTCGCAAACAGCGGGGAGGTCGAGGACGAGTTCCGGGGTTGGGGTCGCGTCATTTGCGACTTTGACACCGGGGAGTGGGAGTTTGAAACCGTCCTGCCCGGTTCCGTCGGCCCAGCAGCTCCGCATCTGAGCCTATGGATCGTTGCGCGCGGGATCAACATTGGTCTGCATACGCGGATGTATTTCCCCGACACAGATGATGCTCTGGCGTCCGATCCTGTACTGAGCGACCTCGCAGAGGGACCGCGTAAAACACTCATCGCAACCCGCCTTGAAGGGGAGGACCTGCCAACCTTCCGTTTTGATATTCGCCTCCAGGGCGATGGCGAAACAGTCTTTTTCGATATCTGAGTACGGTCATGACGATACCTTGCATTATCTGCGTTGCAATCACTGGATCACTTCCCCGGAAATCCGACAATCCAGCGGTTCCGATCTCGGTTTCTGAGCAAATTGAAAGTACTCACGAAGCGTTTGAAGCCGGAGCGTCGATTGTCCATGCGCATGTGCGCAATGCCGATGAAAGCCCATCATCGGACCCCGAAAAATTCGCCGAACTCAAAACCGGTTTAGAGAAGCATTGCCCCGGCATGATCATACAATTGTCCACCGGCGGCCGCTCGGGAGCCGGTAGGGAACGGGGAGGTATGTTGCGCCTACGCCCTGACATGGCGTCCCTGTCGGTTGGGTCAAACAACTTTCCGACGCGGGTCTACGAGAACCCGCCCGACTTGGTTGATTGGCTGGCCTCTGAGATGATCGACAATCAGGTCATGCCGGAAATCGAGGCATTCGACCTGAGCCATATCCTCAAGGCAAAAGAGATGGCAGACAAAGGCCAAATCGTAGGGAAACCATATGTTCAGTTCGTGATGGGCGTAAAGAACGCCATGCCAGCAGACCGGCATGTTTTTGATTACTACGTCGGGACCGTGCATCGCTTGTTTGGGGAAGATGCACCTTGGTGTGCGGCTGGAATTGGTCGACATCAGATCGAGTTGAACGCGTGGGCGATAGAGGCTGGTGGGCACGCACGCACGGGTCTTGAAGATAATGTACGTCTCGACAAAACCACTATTGCACCCTCGAACGCGGCGCTTGTCCGACGTACAGTAGAGCTTTGCGAACGGTTCGACCGTCCCGTAGCAGACACGACGGAAGCAAGACGAATTTTGGGATTGAGAGCAGCGTGACAGGGGTTGGCGTTCACTCGTGGATGAGCGGCATGATCGGCGATGACGAGATCGCAACGATATTTTCGTCCGACGCCGAGTTGAAGCGGCTGCTCAAAGTGGAGGCGTCCTGGACGAGAGCACTTGGGAACATCGAGGGCGCGCCCGAGGCTGAAAATGTCGCCCAGACAATCGAAACGCTGTCACTTGAACCCGAGGATCTGACAGACGGTTTCGCCCGTGATGGCGTTGTCGTGCCAGCATTGGTCAAGGCGATAAAATCTGCAATTGGTCTTGATCTGGAGAGTTTCGTTCACAATGGCCTGACGTCGCAGGACGTCATTGATACCGCGATGATCCTGGCCTCGAGAGACGCCATGACGGTTCTATCGAAAAGGCTGATCCATCTGGATCAGAACCTTAGCGCGCTTTTTAAGCGCTTTGGAGATACCCAGCTAACGCCGTTCACACGTATGCAGCCTGCACTCAATTGTTCGACCTCAACGGTTATAGAAAGATGGCGACAGCCCATTCCGCGGCTTCTGAAGGACTGCGATCTCATCACCGAGCAATTGTCGGTCATTCAATGGGGAGGTCCAATAGGGACACGAGATCACGCCAAGTCTCAAGCATTGGGCGCCGCGTTTGCAAAAGAACTCGACCTTGTCGATCCGGGAGAGGCCTGGCATACCGACCGGACGCGCGTCAGTGACACGGTGAACCTCATGGCCCGCATCTCGGTTTTGACCGGAAAACTGGGAGAAGATATCGCCCTAATGGCTGCGATGGGCCCAGGCCACATTGCCTTGGCCGGCGGAAAGTCTTCGGCAATGCCGCACAAGAACAACCCGGTAAAAGCTGAAGTGTTAATTGCGCTGTCCGACCTCGCCGCAACCTACCATTCGGGGCTCACAAGATCGGGGCGGCACGAAGGATTTAGGTCCGGCCAGGCGTGGACCCTAGAGTGGCTGCTTCTACCTCAAATGTATGACGTAGCTGGGACAGGGCTCAATCTTGCTGCAACGCTGCTGAACGAAATCGAGACCCTGGGTCGATAAGGTTCTACTGCCGGCTTTCGGCCACGTGATTTGACTATTGATCGCGCTGTCGAAAACGGTCGACTTAGAGGTATTTCACTTTCTTACCGCTGGGCATTGGTGTCGAGACGCGAGCATCACAGGACCAAATTCGATGCGAATGCACATATAAACCAACGCTATAGGGATTATGGTGGGCGACCCTGGAATCGAACCAGGCGTGCGTCTCCGCGAGGGAGTTACAGTCCCCTGCCACACCTTGCGGCCTGTCGCCCACTGAAGGCGTGGGATATAAGTCCACCAAAGCCCCGTCAACCAAAAATCGCCATACAACTTTGCCGAAAATGAGGGCTTGTCTTGGCTAAGAGAAAACGGGCAAGGAGACATGATCAGGATTTTGAGGCACAGCATGGCGGGCAGCAAACCGAAATGGGTGATCGAGAAGGAACGCAGCCGCAGATCCGCCGCGTCTGAGACCGTTTGGCTCTTCGGTCTGCATGCGGTGCGCGATGCGTTGATGAACCCACGACGTCAGCGTTGCAGGCTTGTTGTGACCAAGAACGCGGCCGACAAACTGGCTGACGCTATTGCGACTTCAGGGATGGACCCCGAGCTGTCGGACCCACGCAAATTCGCAGCGCCTTTGGACGCAAATTCCGTGCATCAGGGGGCCGCGCTGGAAGTCAAACCGCTCGATTGGGGCAACCTGTCAGAAGTTTGCGCACCACGTGGCGAAAACACCCGTGTCATCTTGCTCGACCGGGTAACTGATCCGCATAATGTCGGGGCGATTTTGCGCTCCGCTGAAGTGTTTGGCGCGAAAGCGGTTATAGCCCCGCACAGGCACTCGGCCCCTGAAACAGGCGCTTTGGCAAAAACAGCTTCAGGCGCGCTGGAACGGCAACCCTATTTGCGCATCCAAAATCTTGCCACCGCGATGCAATCGTTGGCCGATATGGGATATATGATTTTGGGTCTCGACGGCAGCGCCGATACCACGCTCGAACACGCACAGGCGGGTCAAAATGGCGCAATAGCCTTGGTTCTGGGTGCGGAAGGCCCTGGGTTGCGAGCCCGAACCAAGGAACTCTGTCATCACTTGGTCCGCATTGATTTTGCTGGGGAATTTGGCTCACTCAACGTCTCAAATGCGGCTGCCGTCGCGCTTTATGCGAGCCGCAGGCGCGGGTGAGCACGCTTCACGTGTTCGTCAACTGGCTGGATTTCTCATTGATCGGACATAGGTGCGATATACGAGCCGATCATCGGAACGGTCGGTTTGGATTCACTGTCCCTCGTTCCGTGACTGGCGCCCGTGGCCTCTGGCAACGGGCGTCTTTTTCAAAACAGCACTGTTCGTCCAGTAGAGTCTTGTCTTGGCTTCTCATCGATCATCATTAGGCCTAGGTTCGGCCTCATGAAGGAAGAGAACAAGAAATTTCGCCAGATTTTGCAGCAAACGAGCGTCATTGCCTGTGTCGGAATTTCGACAAAACCAGTACGACCAAGCTACTACGTGGCTCGGTACTTAACGTTGAAAGGATACCGGGTGATCGGCGTTAATCCCGGGCAAGCGGGTAAGTCGCTCTTTGGCGAAACGATTGTTGCAAGTTTGCGCGAAATCCCTAAAGACATAGCTGTCGATATGGTCGATATCTTCCGCGCATCTGAGGCTGTTCCCGCGATCGTTTCAGAAGCGATGGAGCACCTGCCCTCACTGCGCACAATCTGGATGCAAATCGGCGTACAGCATCCGGAAACCGCGGCGCTCGCCGAGGCAGCTGGTCTAAATGTCGTTCAAAACCGTTGCCCGAAGATCGAGTATCAGCGGCTGTTTGGGGAGTTGCGCATGGCTGGGTTCAACACCGGCATCATTTCATCCAGGCTCTAAACCAAGAAAAAGCCGCGCGGGTGTCGCGCGGCTTTTAACACTGTCCATGCATGAAATTAGATCAGGCGGCCGCCTGAGCTTTTTCAATGTCTTTTTTCACTTTCAGAGCCTTAGCTGAAAGTTCAGCGTCTTTGGCTTTCGCCATAAAACCATCGAGACCACCGCGGTGATCGACCGTACGCAGAGCGGCCGCCGAGATGCGAAATTTGAACGAGCGGCCCAGCGCATCGGAGGTCAGGGTCACGTCATTCAGGTTTGGCAGAAAGCGACGCTTGGTCTTGTTGTTTGCGTGGCTGACATTGTTCCCGGTCATCGGGCCTTTGCCAGTAAGTTCACAGACGCGCGACATGGCGTTTCCTTCCGGGTATCAAACGAGTGAAGGTACTACATGCGCAGCACCCTGAATTCTGAGGGGCTGCTTTACGATGAGATTCCCAGCCCGTCAACCCGCGGCGCACCCGATTTTGCGCTCTAGACAGGTGCGATCAGCTCGATTGGCCATCTAAACCCTTGAGTTGCGGCCCCAGCACCTGAGACAACAGCGTCTCAGCCGCCAAATCCGGTGAACTTTCGCCTAACGCCACCGCCTGCGACAGGCTGTTATAGAGCGCTTTGGTCTTTGGCTGGTCGACAAGTTTCGCGCGCAGCCCCGCGTCCACCGCGTCGCGGAACCAGTGGACCGCCTGATCGGACCTACGCGCGGTCCAGATACCTTGCGATTTGCGCCAGGCTGCCAGGTTTTGCATATCCATCCATGCGGACTCGAGGCCATGATCTTCCAGCGCCGAGACGCTGGCAGCTTTTGGAAAGCCGTCCGGGTCAGAGGAACGTTTCCGAAGCAACCGCAACGCCCCCGCGTAGTCCGCCTCGGTGCGCGAGGCCGCCGCTTTCAGATCGCCATCAGCCTTGTTTACCAAAATCAGATCAGCGATCTCCATGATCCCGCGCTTGACACCTTGCAGCTCATCACCGCCTGCGGGCGACATCAGCAACACAAACACATCGGATAGCTCGGCAACCAGTGTCTCGGATTGGCCGACACCGACCGTTTCGATCAAGACCACATCGAAACCCGCAGCCTCGCAAATCGCTACCGCCTCGCGGCTGCGGCGGGCAACACCGCCCAGAAAGCTCTGTGCCGGGGACGGCCGGATATAGGCATTTGGATCCCGTGACAGCTGTTCCATTCGGGTCTTGTCGCCAAGGATTGATCCACCAGACCGGGTCGAGCTTGGATCCACGGCCAGAACCGCCACCGAGAGCCCCTGCCCCGTGAGACGCAGGCCAAAACGCTCGATAAAGGTCGATTTGCCGACGCCCGGCGTGCCGGATAGGCCAATACGCAGGGCTTCTCGGCCGGATTGGCGCAACGTCTCGATCAACTCCAGCGCTTGCACACGATGATCCGCGCGTACGCTTTCGACCAAAGTAATCGCCCGCGCCATGGCTCTGCGGTCGCGCGTCAAAATCGATTGAGCCAATGCGGCGATATCAGTCACGTGAGCAGTACCCTACTATATTGTCACGCGTCCTTATTGCGTATCCCAAAGGGGGTTTGCAATTCTCTTTGCGCGCGGCGGGTGACCTCACCCAACAAGCAGGGTATGAGCAACGGGATGACACTGCGCCTTCCTATTGACGATGTGATCCCTTCGCTGATCCGCGCGCTGGGTGCGGACAATTTGTGTATCCTGCAAGCGCCTCCAGGTGCGGGGAAAACGACGCGGGTTCCACTTGAGCTGCTGTCCAAGGTGGCTGGGCGCATCCTTTTGCTTGAGCCGCGCCGTCTAGCCGCGCGCGC
The DNA here is from genome assembly GCA_039193885.1 of Pseudomonadota bacterium. Classification (GTDB taxonomy): domain Bacteria; phylum Pseudomonadota; class Alphaproteobacteria; order Rhodobacterales; family Rhodobacteraceae; genus Litoreibacter. The sequence continues at coordinate 396,632 of JBCCWL010000001.1, read as the reverse complement.
CGCGGCGGAAAGGATGGCCAAAACCCTGGGAGAACCCGCCGGAGCCACGATCGGCTACCGGATGCGCGGCGATGCAAAGGTAAGCGCCAACACACGGATCGAAGTCCTGACCGAAGGCATTTTGACACGTATGCTGCAAAGTGAGCCCGACCTACCGGGCGTGTCAGTGGTGATATTTGATGAGTTTCACGAACGCTCCCTGCAGGCTGATCTTGGTCTGGCGCTAACCTGGGAGGCCCGTCAGACATTGCGGCCAGATCTCAAACTTATTGTTATGTCCGCTACACTTGACGCGGGACCTGTGGCCAAGCTGCTGGGCAACGCGCCGGTTGTGACCTCGGACGGGCAGAGCTTTCCGGTCGAACCAATCTGGTTGACGCGCCCCCGTGCTGGCAATGCGGATTTCTGCTCGGATATGGCAGATCTGATCGTGCAGGCCACCCAGGATGTGCCCGGGGGTCTGTTGGCGTTTTTGCCCGGCGCGGGTGAGATCGAGCGCACAAGAAGCCTCTTGAGCAAGCGTTTCGACGACGATGTTCAGCTGTGCCCGCTCTATGGCGCGCTGCCATTTGCCGCGCAGCGCAAAGCCCTGCAGCCGGCAGGTCAGGGGCGCAAAATTGTACTGGCAAGCTCGATCGCGGAGACTTCTTTGACCATCGAGGATGTTCGTATTGTTGTCGATGGCGGTCTGGCCCGCCGCGCTCGCTTTGACGCGGCCTCGGGCATGAGCCGTCTGGTAACCGAGCCCGTCAGCCGAGCCGAAGCCGCGCAACGCCAAGGCCGTGCCGGGCGGGTCGCACCCGGCCGATGTTATAAGCTATGGGCCCGCGCAGCGGACGGAGCTCTGCCCGCTTATCCGCCCGCCGAGATTGAAGCCGCAGACTTATGCGACCTGGCCCTGAGCATCGCGGCCTGGGGCACACCGGTTGAAGAGCTGGCCTTTTTGACACCGCCACCGGCCGCTGCACTGCGCGAGGCGCGAGACCTGCTCACCCGCCTCGGGGCGATAAACGCGCAGGGTCAAGTCACCGCCCTGGGCGAGACCCTCGCCAAGATCCCAGCCCATCCAAGGCTGGCACATATGTTGGTGAAATCGGGTAAGGGTGCGGCAGAGCTGGCTGCACTTTTGGGCGAACGCGACCCACTGCCGCGCGACAGCGGCACCGATCTGAACCTGCGCCTAACCGCGTTGCAGCGTGCGCGGTTGCCTAATCCGGTGGGCCCGCGCATCCTGCGTGACTCAAAACGGTTGGAACGCCACTGCGCAGGACCGAAACGCAGCACCGGAGAGATGGCGGCCCTCGCCTACCCCGATCGCATCGCGATGCGCAGACCGGGTCCGGCCCCAAGGTTCGTGTTGTCAGGCGGCAAGGGGGCCAACATGGACCAGCGAGACCCTTTGGCTAACGCGGGGTTTCTGGTCGCCGTTGATCTGTCTGCTGACGGGCGCGACGCCAAAATCCGTCTCGCAGCCCCAGTGGATGAGGCGGAGATTCGCGCGCTCTATTCCGAGCAGATTACCTGGCAGGATCTATGTGAGTGGTCGAAAACCAACCGCACGGTTGAGGCAAAACAGCAAGAGACGTTGGGGGCGCTGGTTCTGCGTAGCCGTCACTGGCCCGACGCACCGCAAGACCAGATCACCCAGGCGCTTCTAGAGGGCCTGCGTGATCTGGGGCTGCAAGCGCTGGATTGGTCCAAATCGGCGCGTGCTTTACGGGCACGGGTCCGCTTTCTGGCCGCTCAAGGCGCTGATATGCCGGATTGGTCGGACAATGGCCTACTGGACACCCTTGAAGACTGGTTTGCACCTTTCGCAGACGCGCTACGCAACGCCGAGGACCTGTCGCGTTTCAATCCAAAAACCGCGCTTCTGGCTGCACTTGGCTGGCAACACCAACAGCAGCTTGATGAGCTTGCGCCGCCGGCGTTCACGACGCCCGTTGGGCGCTCGGTGGCGCTGAACTATGGTCCGGACGGGCCTGAGCTTTCGGTCCGGTTGCAAGAGATGTTTGGTCTGCGCCAGCATCCCACGATTGGCCCGGATCAACTCCCTCTGAAAATCACATTGCTGTCGCCGGCTCAGCGCCCGGTTCAGGTGACACGTGATCTGCCCGGGTTCTGGGCCACGAGTTACGCCGATGTCCGAAAGGACATGCGCGGTCGGTATCCGAAACACCACTGGCCCGAAGATCCAACCCAGGCGGACCCGACCCTACGCGCCAAAAGTAGAAAAAACTAAGCTCGCGCCCACTGGACAGCGATGCTTCGCCCGCTACTGTCCAATCTGGGCCGCAACGGAGTTTCGAAATGGTACGACAGGCAGCTGGTTTTGGCATCTCGCAACCGCTTCGTCGGGTTGAAGACACGCGCTTTCTGACCGGAGACGGCAACTATGTTGATGATATTGCGCCGAAAAACTCTCTCTATGGTTATGTTTTTCGCTCTCCGATAGCCCATGGCGAGATTACCAAACTGGATGTCAGCGAGGCGCGGGAGGCCCCGGGCGTGCATTTGGTGCTGACCACTGACGATATTCAGGCTGCGGGGCTTCTCAACGAAATGGACACGTCGATCATAAAAAATCGCGATGGTCGCAATGCTGCGGCACCTGTGCGCCCACTACTGGCCACTGGGCGGGTACGTTTCGTGGGCGAGCCAATTGCATTTGTGGTCGCCGACACGATCGAGGCGGCAAAGGATGCAGCCGAGCTTATTATGTTCGACTATGAGGATCTGGACATTCACGTCACACCGATCATCGGAGGGCCGCAAATCCATCCCGAAGCGCCTGCCAACGTGGCCTATGATTGGGGCATCGGGGATGAGGCGGCGACGCAAGCCGTCTTCGAGAACGCCGCACATACCACCCGCCTGGAGGTGGCTGACAACCGCGTAATCGCCAACTCGATGGAGCCGCGCGGATGTTTCGCGGAACTTGAAGGCGACCGGCTCCATGTCGCTTTTTCCGGGCAAGGCGTCTGGGATTTCAAATCAAACTGTGCTCAGACCTTGCGTATTGACCCCAAGCAGATCCGGATAACGAACCCGGATGTCGGTGGCGGGTTCGGCATGAAAGCCTTTGACTACCCGGAGTATTTTCTGGTGGCGCATGCGACCCGGACCTTGGGACGCGCTGTGAGATGGCAGGCAGAGCGCACAGAGAGCATGCTCAGCGACAATTCCGGGCGTGATCTGGTCTCCACGGCCGAGCTCGCCTTCGACGCCACCCACAAGATCATCGGATACAGAGTTTATGCTGTGTCGAATATGGGGGCGTATAATTCAGGCTACGGTCAATTCATTCAGTCAGAATTGGCCGCGAAGGTCTTGATGGGAACTTATGACGTACAAACGGCTTGGTTTCAAAATGTGGGCGTGTACACCAACACCACCCAAGTGGATGCCTATCGGGGGGCCGGCAGGCCAGAGGCAATCTATGTTCTAGAACGCGCGATCGACCACGCAGCCCGGGTTCTGGAAGTTGACCCGCTGGAACTGCGGCGCAAAAACTTCATCCCCAAAGACAAGTTTCCCTACAAAACGGTCACAGGTGAAACCTACGACGTCGGAGATTTCCGCAAAGTTCTGGCCCGCACCGAACGGGAGGCTGACCTTGACGGGTTCGCAGACCGCAAGAAAGCCTCGAAAGCGGATGGCAAGCTGCGTGGCCTCGGAGTTTGCTACTATATCGAAAGTATCCTGGGCGACCCCGATGAAACCGCCAAGATTGAATTCACAGCAGACGGACGGGCCAGCCTTTACGTCGGAACACAATCCAATGGCCAAGGCCACGAGACCGTGTACCGGCAGATCCTGAACGAATTCACCGGTATTCCCATTGATCTGATCGACATCGTACAGGGCGACAGCGATAAAATCGCCCATGGTGGCGGAACAGGAGGCTCACGCTCTGTCACCACGCAAGGCACCGCTACAAAAGCTGCAAGCGCCAGCGTCATCGACAAGTTCTCGCCCTTCGTTGCCGAAAATTTCGGTGCTGAGGCGGTCGTTTTTGATGAAGGTGTTTTCAGAGCCAGCGGCTCCAATCAGGTGATGACGCTGATAGAGGCCGCAGATCTGGCCCACGAGCTTGGGCAGGACGATTTGCTTGTCACCTCCGAGACAACAAAGCTTGCTGGGCGCTCCTTTCCCAATGGATGCCACGTCGCTGAAGTCGAGATTGACCCTGACACCGGCGTGACGTCCTGCGTGAAATACACGGTGGTCGACGATTTCGGCATCTTGATGAATCCGATGCTGGCCGAGGGTCAGGTTCACGGCGGCGTTGTGCAGGGCATCGGTCAGGCAATCAGCGAGCATGTTGTCTTTGATGATAACGGTCAGCTGTTGACCGCGACCTTCATGGATTATGGGATGCCACGGGCAGACAGCATGCCGATGATCGCCTTCCATTCCGAACCTGTACCCTCAACCATGAACCCATTGGGCATGAAGGGATGTGGAGAGGCAGGAACCGTGGGAGCACTGGCCGCCATCGGCAACGCGGTGCTCGACGCGGTTTGGGACGAAGGCGTCGCACATGTCGATATGCCGTTCACGCCGATGCGTGTCTGGAGCTGGCTGAACGCTGACAAGATCGCCGCGGAGTAGTCGGGCACCCACGCTATCTTCGAACGAGGTAGGGGTTGCGCCCGGGTTTGAGATCAAACTCGGGATGCGCCGCCAAAAACTCATCAGTGGCTGTCTTGCACCCGCCATAGTCATGGTAGTCATCCAGCAGGATCGCGCCGCCGGGAGCCAATTTTTTTGACGCGATGTCAAGGCAGTAGACGACAGGATCATACCAATCGCAATCGATATGCGCGAAGGCAATCTGGCCCATATCAACGCCAGGCACCGTGTCCTCGAACAGTCCCTTGTGCAATTCGATCCGCCCGGCTACTGGGGCGCAGCCATGGCGGGTCATGGTGTCGCAAACACGTTCATACAGATCATCGAGATAGCCGTAATAGGTGTCGTCACCGATACCCTCTGAGGCTCCGGAAACTATTGTCTGATAGCGATCTTTCGAATGCGCGTCGTCCTTGTCGGATGTGGGTTCGGGGATCATTCCAAAGACGTCATAGCCATGAAAAACAGACCCGCGCGCAGCTGCGACCTTAGCAATGATGATGGCCGAGCCGCCCAGCGCCACGCCAAATTCGACATAGCTGCCCGGCACTGACTGTCTTTTCAGCTCGTCAAGGATCCGCTCGAGCTGGATCATCTTGCGATCGCTCAGATATGTCAGGTTTTCTGCCCGCACCGTCTTGGCCAACACCGAAGGTTGCCGCCCCAGACCAAGCTTAGACAAAACCCGTGACATCGGCGTTTCCATGGCCTGCGCTCCCCTTTCGCCTGGTTTTTCGAACTTGTACCCGAAACCATATCCCATTGCACGCGGAGTTGACCCGGAGCGATTAAAACCTGTTTTGACGACATCTTGATGCCACGTTTACTCCGAATGTTGTAAGTTGATGATCAAACACGGGCGTTGCGCCGCAGAACACAAGACCGCTCATTTTGACATGAGCTGCCGCGTTTCGCACAATTCGTCCGAGGTGATAGGACGGCTATGAAGACGAGAATGGCATTTTTTGGGACGCACCGTGCGGTGGTCTAGGATAATAGAAAGTCTGGGCGGCTACTCCGCCCCAATGACCGAACGCCTGAAACGCCTGACAGGCTTCGGCCCACGCCCGAGCGATCTCTTTCCAGGTCGCAAACGCGGTCCAGTCAGCCATGTGATCATCCTCGACGGGACAATGTCGAGCCTTGAGGAAGGCTATGAAACCAACGCCGGCATAACCTTTAACCTTTTGCGTGAAATGGCTCCCTCGGCCTCTGTGTCGCTCAAATATGAAGCCGGCATCCAATGGCAGGGATATCGGCGCGCGCTTGACGTTATGGCAGGCGTTGGCATCAACCGTCAGATCCGGCGCGCCTATGGCTACATCGCCTCGCGCTACAGACCGGGCGATAAAATCTTTCTGTTTGGCTATTCGCGCGGGGCCTATGCAGTGCGCTCGCTGGCCGGGGTTATCGACCGGGTGGGGCTTTTGAGATCGGAATGTGCGACCGAACGCAATGTGCGTCAGATCTATCGGCACTACCGCAAGGATCCCGGGTCAAGCGCCGCACAACAGTTTCGAGATATTCATTGCCATGAGACAGCAGAGATAGAAATGATCGGCGTTTGGGACACTGTGCGTGCGTTGGGGTTCCGCGCCCCCGTGATTTGGCGGTTTTCGCCAATCGAGCACGAGTTTCACGACCATACACTGGGAAACACAATTCGCCACGGCTTTCACGCTTTGGCACTCAACGAGACCCGTCGCATGTTTGAGCCGGTGCTTTGGAGCTGCCGCCACGATTACACAGGACAGATTGAGCAGGTTTGGTTTCGCGGCACCCATGGCGATGTCGGCGGTCATCTGAACGGGTTCGAGGAGGCGCGCCCGCTCGCCAATATTCCGCTCATCTGGATGTTAGAAAAGGCCGGCGCGCTGGGCCTACCGCTGCCCGAAGGGTGGCAATCCCGGTTTGTCTGTGACGTCAACGCGCCCTCGGTGAGCACATGGAACGGCTTTGGCAAACTCTTTTTGTATCGGCGCGCGCGCAAAGTTGGGCACGATCCCTCAGAAAGACTGCATGAAAGCCTGGACGCGCTCTTGCCGAAACGGCACGGCTGGCGAAGCCTGCTGCGCCCATTCCGTGTCGGAGGGCAGGACAAACATCACCACACAGGCTAGCAAAGCGACAGCTTCGCGTCGGAAATTCGCTAGAATTACCATGCAATGCAACCCACCCTTTGTTCATCGGAGGGCTCGCCATGCTAGACAGTTTGCCAATTGAACACGGGCATCTGACCCGCGCATTGTGCCAAAAATATTGGGATGATGGGTTCCTGTTCCCACTTCCCGCGATTCCTGAAGCCGACGCTTTGAATTACAGGGTCGAGCTGGAAGCGATTGAGCGGGACTGGCTGGATGCCGATCTGCCGCTGCCCTTGAATACGTATAAGCGGATCAACTCCCATGTTGTCATGCCGATGGCCGCTCGCATCGCCCGCGCCCCGACAGTTCTGGACATTGTCGAGGATATTCTGGGACCCGATATTCTGATATTCTCGACCGAGTTCTTTATAAAGGAACCACGGACAACGCAGATCGTATCGATGCATCAGGATCTGACCTATTGGGGTCTGGGTGCGGTGGACGGGTTGGTCACCGCCTGGATCCCGCTCAGCCCAGCAACCCCGGCCTCTGGCTGCATGCAGTTTGTCGCTGGATCGCATAAAAACGCGATCCTGCCGCATGAGGACACATTCGACGATAACAACCTGCTGAGCCGCGGGCAAGAAGTTCGGGTCGAAGTCGCGCCTGAGGACAAAACCTCCATCGAGATCCACCCTGGCCAAATGAGCCTGCATCACGGGCTGACGGTTCATGGTTCCGGACCAAACACATCGGGTGATCGCCGGATTGCAGCCGTGGTGCGCTATCTGCGTCCCAATATTGCCGCGCAAAAGGGCAGCGATTACGCGATGCTGGCCCGAGGTCAGGATCGGGCGGGAAATTTCCACCTGATCGACCCCCCCGAGGAAAACTTTGCGCCTGATCATGTGGCGCTTTACGAAAAGATACGCCACGCTCAGGCAAAAGTCATGATGGCAGGAGCCTCGTCCAAGACGGAGATGTATAGCTGATGGATCACGTCAAATTCACCGCCATGAAAGATGGCGACAAGGAAGATTACGACTTTCTGACCCACCATGAGATTGAATACACGAAAGGCACCGCGGAGCGACTTTTGACGGCGCTGGTCACGCTGGACGAAAGCCTGTCTGGGTATCAAGTCACCCGACTTGGGCATTCTCTGCAATCCGCCACAAGGGCTGAACGGGATGGCGCGGATACGGACTGGATTGTCTCGGCTTTGCTGCATGATATCGGTGATATCTTCGCGCCCTACAATCACGACGAATATGCCGCCGCGATCCTTAAGCCGTTTGTCCGCGAGCAATGTACCTGGGTGGTGGAAAAGCACGGTGATTTCCAGATGATCTATTACGGCCACCATGTGGGCGCGGACGCGCACAAGCGCGATGCTTACGCGGCACACCCCTATTTTGACGATTGCGCCACGTTTTGCGAACGGTGGGACCAGTCGAGCTTCGATCCTGGGTATGACACGCTGCCCTTGGAGCATTTTAGGCCCCAAGTACACGAGGTCTTTGCGCGCCAACCCTACGACCCTGACGTGATCCGCCCAGGTGTCCGTGAGCCCCTGACCAACTGACCCCTTTTCCTTCGTCGCCGCCTTCGCTAGATGATCCCCAAGCACAAAGGATCACGCCCCATGCCGATGGAAAAGACATTCAACGCCGCTGAGGCCGAACCGCGTCTCTATGATGCCTGGGAAACGGCCGGCTGCTTTGTGGCCGGGGCCAATGCAAAACCCGAGGCGTCCAGCTACTGCATCATGATCCCACCGCCCAATGTCACTGGCGTTTTGCATATGGGCCACGCGTTCAACAACACGCTCCAAGACATTCTGATCCGCTGGAAACGCATGCAAGGCTTTGACACGCTCTGGCAGGCTGGGACAGACCATGCAGGCATCGCCACACAGATGGTGGTCGAACGCCGCCTGGCCGAAGCACAGCAACCCTCGCGCACCGAAATGGGCCGGGACGCGTTCTTGCAGAAAGTCTGGGAGTGGAAGGGCGAGAGCGGCGGCACCATCGTCAATCAGCTCAAACGGCTGGGGGCCTCTTGCGACTGGTCGCGCGAAGCCTTCACCATGTCCGGCGCACCTGCCGCTCCCGAGGATGTCGCAACCGGTAATTTTCACGACGCGGTGATCAAAGTCTTCGTCGAGATGTACAACAAGGGTCAGATCTACCGCGGCAAGCGGCTGGTCAATTGGGATCCGCATTTTGAGACCGCCATCTCGGATCTTGAGGTCGAGAATGTCGAGGTCGCGGGCCATATGTGGCATTTCAAATACCCGCTCGCGGGTGGTGAAACATATGAATATATTGAGAAAAACGAGGATGGTGAAGTCACGCTGCGCGAGACGCGGGATTACATCTCCATCGCCACGACGCGGCCGGAAACCATGTTGGGCGACGGCGCGGTCGCGGTGCATCCCTCCGATGCGCGCTATGCGCCGATTATCGGCAAGCTGTGTGAAATCCCGGTTGGTCCAAAGGAACACCGGCGCCTGATCCCGATCATCACCGATGAGTATCCCGACCCGGATTTCGGCTCGGGCGCGGTCAAAATCACCGGGGCCCATGACTTTAACGACTATCAGGTTGCCAAGCGCGGTGGCATCCCGATGTACAATCTGATGGACACCAAGGCCGCCATGCGCGCCGACGGCAAACCCTACGCGCACGAGGCCGCAATCGCGCAAGCCATCGCGGCTGGCACGCAAGCTTTCGACGAGACCATGATTGCTGCAATGAACCTTGTGCCCGATGAATATCGGGGCCTCGACCGGTTCGAGGCCCGCGCCCGTGTCGTGGCCGATATCACCGCCGAAGGTCTGGCCGTCATGGTGGAAAAAACCATCACAGATGAGGACGGCGTTGAGGCCATCCTGTGGGAACCCTTCGTCGAAAACAAACCTATCATGCAGCCCTTCGGCGACCGCTCCAAGGTGGTGATCGAGCCGATGCTGACCGATCAGTGGTTTGTCGACACCGACAAGATTGTCGGCCCCGCGCTGGATGCGGTGAAAAACGGTGACGTCAAAATCATGCCCGAGTCGGGCGAGAAAGTGTATTTCCACTGGCTGGAAAACATCGAGCCCTGGTGTATCTCGCGGCAGCTCTGGTGGGGGCATCAGATCCCGGTGTGGTATGGATTTCCAGTTACCACAGAACGTGGTCAACTGATGCTCCAAGGGGCCAACGGTCAGGCGCTCATCGAAAGGTTTGAAGAACAAGGTCGCGAAATTGACAAACCGATTTGGCTTTCAGATTTGTCGCCTATTGATGAAGAATTTGGAGTGTCTGCAGGCGTTATTCCATTCTGCGCCGGTGACCAGTACGAACTTCAAAAGAAGGTTCGGGAGTATCTAGACAAGAAACTGGCGTGGTTGGGTTTGAGCCCGGATGTCTTTAGCCAACTCGCAATTGATGAAAACCCAGAAGACCCAACCCAGCTTTTCGAACAAGGTATCTACGGCTTGGAGCGCGACCCCGATGTCCTCGACACCTGGTTCTCGTCGGGCCTCTGGCCCATCGGCACTCTGGGCTGGCCTGAGGGCACGACGGAGCTAGAGAAATACTTCCCAACCACGACGCTGGTGACCGGTCAAGACATTCTGTTCTTCTGGGTGGCGCGGATGATCATGATGCAGCTGGCCGTTGTGGATCAGATCCCGTTCGACACGGTCTATCTGCATGGGCTTGTCCGCGACGCCAAGGGCAAGAAGATGTCGAAATCCACCGGCAATGTCATCGACCCGCTCGACATTATTGACGAATACGGGGCCGACGCCTTGCGCTTTACCAATGCTGCAATGGCCAGCCTCGGCGGGGCCTTGAAGCTCGATACACAACGGATCGCAGGCTACCGAAATTTTGGCACGAAGCTATGGAACGCCGTGCGTTTTGCCGAGATGAATGAGGTCTATGCAAACGGAGCCCCAACCACCCGCCCGGATCCGGAGTTTACCGTCAACGCCTGGATCATCGGAGAGACCGCGAAGATCCGCGAGGTGGTCGATGAGGCGCTGGAGCAATACCGGTTCAATGACGCGGCCAGCGCGCTTTACGCCTTTGTTTGGGGCAAGGTCTGCGATTGGTATGTCGAGCTGTCGAAGCCACTTCTCCTGGATGGCTCAGACGCCGAAAAGGCCGAAACACGCGCCGCTATGGGCTGGGTTCTGGATCAGTGTCTGATCCTGCTTCACCCGATCATGCCGTTCATCACGGAAGAACTTTGGACCGAAACGGCTGCGCGAGACAAGATGCTGGTCCATGCCGATTGGCCCACATACGGGGCCGAGCTGGTGAACGCGCAGGCCGACCGCGAGATGAACTGGGTGATCGATCTAATCGATGCCATACGCTCGGCGCGGGGTGAGATGCATGTGCCTGCGGGTCTGCGAATTCCACTGGTCCAGGTCGGTCTTGATGCCGCCGGTCAGCAAGCTTTCGCCCAAAACAAAGCGATGATCCTGAAGCTTGGGCGCGTCGACACTGTCACCGAAGCCGCAGAGATGCCGAAGGGAGCCGTCACCATAGCCGTTCCCGGCGGTAGCTTTGCCATGCCTTTGGAGGGTGTGATCGATGTTGGTGAAGAAAAGGCCCGGCTTGAAAAGAGTCTGGGCAAATTAGCAAAGGAAATCGGTGGTTTACGTGGCCGGGTGAACAATCCGAAATTTGCCGCAAGTGCACCGCCAGAGGTTGTCGAGGAAGCGCGTGAGAACCTTGCCGCACGCGAAGAGGAAGAGGCAAAACTGACAGCTGCGCTAAACCGATTGGCCGAGATCGCCTAGCGCCGCGCGCCTCAATCGCGGTTTCGGACGCAGAGTCACTTTATCTTCACTGCTTATTCGGTAGACTTCAAGTGGTTCAAGTCGCCTTGGGGTCCGTATGCCTGATCGTCACATTCGGGAAGTCGAAGACTATACCGTTCCATTTCTGGTCGCATTTTGCGTGCTGATTTTCATCGGTCTGTTCACGCTGTGGGCAATGTTCGGCTATGCGGTTTCGCTGCTATCAGGCTACGTTATGCATCGCGTGATCGCCCGCCTGCCCCGCCGCAGCTGAACCAGCGCAGACCTGCGAGGCGGCCTCGATGGCACCTGATCCGTGCGGAATGCTCAGAGCTTTCATGCCAGCATCAATGCTGCCCAGCGTGCCCAACAGCATATGAGTATTCAGGTGGCCCATATGCCCGATCCGGAAGAACCCGTCCGCGTTCGGATCTGTATCTGACTCCATACCAAGACCAATGCCTAACGTGACGCCAGCTTCCTCGGTCAACCAGTTGCGCAGTGCCGTCCCATGTGGCGCGCCGATGCGGATAGAGGTCACCGCGTGGCTTCGGGCACGCGGATCTGTAATGTTCAGTTCAAATGGGCCACCCGCACCCCAGGCCTCCGAGGCCGCCCAAACGGCTTGCGCCAGCTGGGCATGGCGCGCAAACACTGCGTCGAGCCCCTCTTCATGGACGATCATGTCCAAGGCCGTGCGCAATCCATAGACGTGATGGGTTGGCGCGGTTCCGCACCAGTACTGATAGTAGCCTTGCGGGTTTGCCCGCGGTCGCCAGTCCCAATATTGTGACACGAATTCAAGCCGGTTTCGGACGGCGTCCGCCTTTTCGTTGAAGAACACGAAACTCATTCCGGGTGGGGTCATCAGACCCTTTTGACAGCCCGCCACCATCACATCGACGCCCCATTGATCCATACGCAGCTCATCGCAGGCCAAGCACGCGATACAGTCCACCATGAGCAGTGCAGGATGACTGGCCGCGTCGATCGCTGCTCGAACCGCCGCGACGTCGCTCAGCGCACTGGTCGAGGTATCCGTTTGCACACAAAGCACGGCTTTGTAGCTGTGCGCAACGTCGGCTTTCAACGCGTTCTCAACGCGCGCAGGATCGACAGGGGCACGGTGGCCGAACTCCAAAATCTCAACGTCGATACCCATACGCGCGGCCATTTCGCCCCATCCGTGCGCAAACCGCCCAGTGGCCAGAACCAGCACCTTATGGCCCCGGTCGAGCGTATTGGCGAGCGCGGCTTCCCAGGCAGCATGGCCGTTGCCGATATACATCGCGACTTGCCCCTCGGTTTGCGCCACCGCCTTGAGGTCCGGGACCAGTGAGTTGGTGATCTCGATCAGCTCACCCGTGTAGATATTTGGCGCGGCGCGGTGCATCGCCTGCAACACGCGGTCCGGCATGATCGACGGGCCGGGAATAGCGAGTGTGTGACGACCTGATGCAAGCGACATGTTGAACTCCAGAACTCCAGGAATAGCCCATAGCTAGAGCGCCCATGTCTGGTGGTCAATCGACACGGTGATCAGGGTTTGTGATAGCGTTGAGCAAGTTTTATGGGGTCCGCCCCGCACAGGTAGCGCGTCAGTGTCATAAGGTTGCGCGCGCCACGGCGCAGCCAACCACCCTCAACATAGCGTTCCGCCCCTGTTTCAACATAAAGCGGCAGAATACGGATCCGCCCTTTAAGCGCCTGACTGATGGCAACATCTTCCATAAGCGGCTGATCGCGATAGCCGCCGACTCGCTCATATAGCGCGCGAGAAATCACCAGACCCTGGTCCCCATATGGCAAGCCAAACACCTGGCTGCGCAGGTTTGCAAACCCTGCCACCAGGCGGGGCAATACGCCTCGGGCGCGAAACCGCAAGCGGAACACGGCCGCAGTTTGCGGTTGCGTCTCGGCGTGAACGGCCAATGCACCGGGCCAGTCCGGCGGCAAATGGGTGTCTGCGTGCAGAAAAACCAGCCAATCAGCCTTGGCCACCTGTGCCCCGCGCGCCAGTTGCCCACCGCGCCCTGGTGCGCCGTCGACAAGGACGGCTCCAACATCGCGTGCAAGCTCTCGGGTCCCGTCACCGCTGCCGCCATCACTGATGATGAGTTCACGGATCATCCCATCCGCCAACCCTGGCATCAACGCGTTGAGCGTCTCTGGTAAATGCCGCGCGGCATTGAGAGTTGGTATAACGACAGAGAACTGGATCGGCATAGGTAGATTTTATGCCCTACTCATGGTGAAAGAAATGCTTATATCAATGGAAATAGACAAAAAAGGAAGAGTTATGTCCGGGGAACACGCTGAAAACAGGACGGTTTTCGCTCTGACCGGTGAGGACCGGGTCGAGTTCCTGCAAAACATTGTCACCAATGATGTGGTTGGGCTGCAACACGGGCTGGTCTACGCGGCCTTGCTGTCGCCGCAAGGTAAATATCTGGCTGATTTCTTCCTTGTGCCGGACGGGGAGCGCATTCTTATAGATGTTGACAGCGATCTTGCTGCAAGCCTGTTCAAACGGCTCTCTATGTACAAATTGCGCGCGGCGGTTACACTTGAGCAGGTCGCGATTCCGGTCGCACGTGGTTTGGGCGAGGCACCCGAGGGTGGATATGCCGACCCCCGCGACACCAGCCTTGGGTGGCGCGCCTACGGCCTGGAGGCGGGCCCGCCATCGATCGATTGGGATGCAATCAGGGTCGCGCAGTGTATTCCCCAGTCCCAGATTGAATTGATTCCGGATCAGACCTTCATTCTTGAAGCTGGATTTGAGCAGTTTGCCGGCGTCGATTTTCGCAAGGGCTGTTATGTCGGTCAGGAAGTCACCGCTCGGATGAAACACAAAACAACCCTACGAAAAGGCTACCGGCAGGTCCGTCTTGATGGGGAGGTCCCTGTTGGATCCGAGATTCTGTCAGCCGGCAAGCCTGCAGGCACCGTGTTCACACAGGCGAACGGTGCCGGAATTGCATATCTTCGATTTGATCGGATCAGCGACGACATGACCGCCAATGACGTCAAGGTTGTCGTCGCGGACTAAGGCTCAGTCACGCGCGCGAATAATCTGCGCAAAGTGGGGAAAGATCTCAGGGTTGGCGGCAATCAAATGACCGTCTTCAAGCGCGGATTGGCCGTCCAGGATAGGTTCAACAAAACCACCGGCCTCACGTACGAGGATGATCCCAGCGGCTATATCCCAGGAATTCAGCCCGCGCTCCCAATAGCCATCGTAGCGACCCGCTGCAACAAAGGCCAAATCTAGCGCAGCCGCCCCCCAGCGCCGCACACCGGCGCATTCAGGCAACAAGGCCGCAAGATCCTTGAGTGCTGCCGGCAGATATTTACCACCGCCAAACGGCAGGCCCGTGGCATAGACGGTTTCTATCATTTTTGAGCGACTGGACACACGCAACCTTTGATCGTTCATCCAAGCCCCCTGGCCTTTCTCGGCAAAGAACATCTCGTCCTTCGTGGGATCGTAAACGACCCCGGCCACGATCTCGCCCTTATGCTCCAGCGCAATGGACACCGCCCAATGGGGCATCCCGTGCAGAAAATTTGTCGTACCGTCCAACGGGTCGACGATCCAGCGCCGTGTTGGATCTTCCCCCTCCTCGGCGGCGCTTTCCTCTCCAACCCAGCCATAGGTCTTGCGCGCGCCCATCAGCTCGTTCTTGAGGATCTCTTCGGCAGCGATATCGGCCTTTGAGACAAAGTCGCCCGCGCCCTTCATGGATACTTGCAAGTTTTCGACCTCGCGGAAATCCTTGGACAAGCTGCGACCAGCCAGCCGGGCCGCCTTCATCATCAAGTTTAGGTTGGCACTGCCTTGCATGTCGCGCGCTTTCGTCAAAGGAGATCGGTCAAAGCGGGCGTATAGCGCCGCCTGCCCAAAAGGAAAAGGGTCAAGACTCATTGCGCGTGCCTATGGCTGGTACTAGCCTAGCGCTATGCAAGCAGATCGACCCATCATCGGCATCTTGTTGATGCTGGGCTTTTGCGCCCTGGCCCCCGTGGGCGACTCCCTGGCAAAGTTACTCGGCTCAACGATCCCTATCTTGCAATTGGTCCTGGTGCGGTTCGCAGTGCAAGCACTGGTTCTTGTCCCGCTTGTCCTGATCATGCGTAAAAGCCTGCGACTGTCGCGTCGCGCCTACGCGCTGACCCTCCTGCGGACCGCCCTTCATATCGTCGGTATCGGCGCAATGTTCACCTCGTTGCTCTACCTGCCCCTCGCCGATGCGATCGCAATTGCCTTTGTCATGCCGTTTATCATGTTGCTGCTGGGAAAATTTGTCTTGGGCGAGGAAATTGGCAGCCGCAGGCTGGGCGCATGCTGCGTGGGTTTCATCGGAACACTATTCGTGGTCCAGCCCAGTTTTGCCACTGTTGGTGCGCCAGCCCTGCTGCCGCTTTTGGTGGCCGTTGTTTTTGCGCTGTTCATGTTGGTAACAAGGCAAATTGCCAAAGAAGCCGACCCGATCAGTCTCCAGGCTGTCTCCGGTCTAATGGCGGTGCCGTTATTGCTCGCGCCGTATCTGCTTTTTGCGGATATCGCGCCCGAGATTCTGGCTCTGGCCTCGCCCAACCCATTGGAAGCGTGGCTTATGCTTGCCATCGGTTTGGTCGGTACGCTAGCGCATTTGTTGATGGTCTGGTCGTTGCGTTTTGCACCGTCCGCCACAGTGGCACCAGTGCAATATCTCGAGATTCCATTCGCAACGCTCATGGGATATTTCATTTTCAAGGACTGGCCCAACGGTCTGGCCATGCTTGGCATCTGCATAACGATGGCGGCAGGTCTCTACATTCTCAACCGAGAACGACGAGCTGATAAAATCAGCCCCGCTGCAGCTTGAGCGGTTCGGTCCGGGCCAAGCGGATCACGTTCGACATGAACGGTTTTGCAGTGTCTTCTGCGCGGGTTGCGGCATAAAGGCGTTTGGTGCGGCCGTGTTCGGTCAAAGGACGCGTTACATAGTCGGAATTGTAGCGCACTTCGCGAACCACCCAGTCAGGCAGAACCGCGACACCACGATTGGACGCGACCAATAGCAAAATGACGGCGGTCAACTCGACCTGCCGGATTGCGCGAGGCTCGACGCCGCCGGGAATCAAAAGCTCGGTGAATACATCGAGGCGGGTTCGGTCGACCGGATAGGTGATCAGGGTCTGATCCCTTAGATCTTCGGCCACAATGAAGGGTTTCTCAGCAAGAGGGTTTTGCGCCGAGGCGACAAAGACCGGCTCATAATCAAAGAGCGGTGTGAAATCGATACCGGACAGGTCCTCAGGATCTGACGAGACCACAAGATCGACCTCTTCACGCAGCAAGGCTGGCAGACCGTCGAAGCTCAAACCGGGGCGGATATCAACGTCGATATCAGGCCAGGTTTTGCGAAATCCCTCGAGCACAGGAAACAGCCATTCAAAGCAGGCGTGACACTCGATGGCGATGTGAAGCCGCCCCGTGCGCCCGTTGCGAAGATTGACGAAGTCTTCTTGCAGGCCCTCGATTTCGGGCAGGATTTTCTCGGCCAGTTTCAAAAGCTTCATTCCGGCGGAAGTCAGTTTCATCGGCTTAGAGCGTCGAATGAAAAGCTCTACCCCTGCCTGATCTTCCAAGCCTTTAATTTGATGGCTCAAGGCCGATTGGGTGATGTTCAACTGGTCAGCTGCGCGTGCAAGACCGCCGCAATCGAAGATCGCTTTGACGGTTCTAAGATGGCGGAATTCCAAATGCATGCAAATTTCATAATGGTGTTGAGAGTTATGAATTTGTTTCATAATCCTAGCTGTGAGACAAGAGCCTGCCACAACTTGGAGGACATGGGAATGGTCCGGCCTTCTGTCTCATTTGAATTCTTTCCGCCCAAATCACTGCAAGCCAGCTTCCGCCTTTGGGAGACGGCAAAAGCCCTTGCGGTATTTGATCCCTCATTTGTGTCCGTAACGTATGGGGCCGGTGGCACGACGCGCAAATTGACACGCGAGGCCGTTGACGCCCTGCGGTCAAACCTCAATCTCAACGTCGCAGCTCATCTCACTTGCGTGGACGCCACGCGGGACGAAATCCGCGCCATGGCCCGTACTTACGCAAATTCATCGGTGTCCGAAATCGTGGCACTGCGCGGCGATCCGCCCTCGGGATCGTCTGGTTTTGAAGCGCATCCTGATGGGTTTGGATCTTCGGTCGAAATGATCGAGGCGCTCAAGCAAGAGGGAGACTTCAACATTCGCGTGGGAGCCTATCCCGACACGCATCCCGATGCGCAAAACCCTGCTGCTGGTATCGATTATCTGAAGCGCAAGTTTGAAGCTGGTGCGGACTCTGCGATCACACAATTTTTCTTCGAAGCGGACAGCTTTTTCAGGTTCCGCGATGCCTGCGCGAAAGCTGGGATAGAAAACCCGATCATTCCAGGCGTTCTTCCGATCGAAAACTGGAGCAAAACCCGCGGATTTGCGCAACGATGTGGCGCATTCATTTCGCCGCAAGTCAAGGACATGTTCGAAACTGCCCTGCGCGATGACCGACATGATCTGATGGCCATCGCTCATGCAACAGAGCTTTGCGACACACTCCTGGAGGGCGGTGTGGATCACTTGCATTTTTACACCCTCAATGCGCCTACAATGACGCGGGATGTATGTGTGGCGCTCGGTTTGACGCCAAAGGTTGACCTGGCGCAGGTCGCCTGACTTGAACTGGACCCTCAGGCTTCGTACACCCGAACAAAAAAGGAGTGTGCGATGTCCGACCCGTCCGCCAAAGAACACGCCCACGGGCTCGCGACGCAAAGGCAGCTGCTGTCTATGTCAGGCTTGCAGTTCATGCGTGGGATCCTCGAGGGTAAGCTCCCGGCCCCACCAATTGCCAAAACGCTGAATTTTCGCCTCACCGACGTCGCCGAGGGTCGCGTGTCCTTTGACGGTGCGCCGCAATATGCGGCGTTCAACCCGATGGGAACGACCCACGGTGGATGGTATGGGACCATCCTGGATTCCGCGATGGGGTGCGCGGTGATGACGATGGTGCCCCAAGGGTCGGTCTACACGACCCTCGAGTTCAGCGTGAACATCATGCGGTCTATTCCGGCAGAGCATCCTGTGCGCGCAACGGCAACAGTGGCACATGCAGGTCGCACGACTGCCGTGGCCTCCGCGCAAATCACCAGCCTTGACGGGGAAAAAATTTACGCAATTGGAACAACGACTTGCGTGATAATGAAGGTCAAATAACGTAAAGTTGCGCATTTCGCCACAAACACGTGATGCGCCTGAATGCACAGTCTTGTGCACTGACATTTCAGACAATGATCGCTATATAACGGACGTACTCCACTGCACGGCAGGGAGACCTGCAGGGCCGTTTGGGTTTCTCGGACGGCCCTGTTTGGTTCAGGTGATGGCGCGCGCTAAAGGGTGCCCTCGCCTGGAACCGAGAAGCTATTCTTCGTCGACATAGTCAACCTGGTCGCTGTCCAATATGGCCGCGATAGGCTCAGGCAGGCCCAAGCCCTCTGCCACTTCCGCGTCGAGATCATATTCAAGTGTTTTGACAGTCTCGAGAGCCTCGATAACAGCGTCAATCTTGGTGAAGGGCACCACAACAACGCCGTCCAGGTCGGCTACGATCATATCGCCTGTTGCAACGCGTTGCCCGCCGATTTGAACAGGCAATCCAACCCGACCGGGTCCGTTGGAAAAAGGTGAAGCCGGGGTCAGGCCGGTGCACCAACTGGGAAGACCAACCTCAACAATTCCAGTGTAATCGCGCATCGGGCCATCCGTGACAAATCCGGCGGCACCCTGGTTCTTTGACATGCCGGTCACCCGGTCGCCTGCTGCTGCGCAGCCTTGAAAACCCGCGAATGCTGCGACGACGATGTCGCCTGGCTGAATATATTTCAGCGCACCCAGTGTCGCCAGAATGTCCCCTGGGCCATTATCTGCGGTTAACGCTGGTCCGCAGGCCATGCAGGGAATATCGCGCCCACCACCTAAGGGTTTGATAGCCGAGGACAGGGCCCCCGCACCTTTCATTGCGTCAACAACGAAGCCCGTCGGCACACCCTGAAATGCCGCAATCTGCGCCGAGTTTGGGCGACGCATCTTTCGGTTGATCGTTAGCAGTTTTGGCTCTTCGATCATCTCATTTCCCCCCAAATAAGTGTCATTCAGCGTTCCAGGCACCAGCGCATAATGGCCTTTTGCGCATGCAAGCGGTTTTCAGCTTCATCGAAGATCACCGAATGTGTGCCATCCATGACAGCGCTCGTCGCCTCGTCATCGCGATGCGCCGGAAGGCAATGCATAAACAGCGCGTCCGAGTTGGCCTTCGACATCAGGTCCTCGTTCACCTGATAGCCACGCAGCTGATTGTGGCGCCGTTCTCGGGCTGATTGCGGGTCATGCATCGACACCCAGGTGTCCGTCACAACAAGATCCGCACCAGCGACGGCCCGTTCGGGATCGCGCTCTATCATGATCTCAACACCTTTGGCCCGTGCAGCGTCGACAAATCCAGGCTCGGGATCCAGAGTTTCAGGCCCTGTGAACGTAAAATCAAACCCAAACTGGCCCGCTGCGTGGATGAAAGAGGCGCAAACATTGTTCCCGTCGCCGCTCCAGACAACTTTCTTGCCCTTGATCGGGCCGCGATGTTCCTCAAACGTCAAAACATCGGCCATGATCTGACAGGGATGTGTGCGGTCGGTCAGGCCGTTGATCACCGGGACGGTGGCGTACTGGGCCATTTCCAGCAGCGTGTCTTCTTCAAAAGTTCGCATCATGATCAGGTCAACATAGCGCGACAGAACACGCGCGGTGTCGGCGATCGTCTCGCCATGGCCAAGTTGCATGTCCGAGCCTGACAGAACCATTGTTTGCCCGCCCATCTGGCGCACACCGACATCAAAACTGACCCGCGTACGGGTGGACGGTTTTTCAAAGATTAACGCGACCATGTGGCCTGCAAGCGGTTGATCCTCGTCCAGCGAACCTTTTGGTCGGCCCGCCCGCGCGTCTTTGACCGACCGAGCGGTGTTTATGATGGTCCGAAGCTCGGCGGCGTCGGTTTTGTGGATATCGAGAAAGTGTCTCATGCTGGGACCGCCACCTGAGAAAGCGCCTGCTCCAGCCGGTCCATCGCCAGTCCGATTTCTTCGTCTGAGATCGTCAAAGCCGGGAGGATCCGAACCACGTTGTCGCCGCCGGGCACGGTCAGAAGTTCCGCGTCATAGGCCGCGTTGACCAGATCCATATTTGCGATTTTGCACTTCAGGCCCAACATCAGGCCGGTGCCGCGGACAAGCTCGAGTTTCTCCGGGTTTGAGGCCACAAGCCCCTCTAACCGTTGACGCATGAGACCTGCCTTCCGGCTCACACTGGCCAGAAATTCCGGCGTGTTGATGACATCCAGCACGGCAGAGCCCACCGCGCAAGCCAAAGGATTGCCCCCATAGGTCGAGCCATGCGTGCCTGCCGTCATGCCCGATGCGGCATCTTCCGTGGCCAGGCACGCTCCCAGCGGGAAGCCATTGCCGATCCCCTTCGCTACCGCCATGATGTCTGGTGTGATCCCGGCCCATTCATGCGCAAAAAGCTTACCTGTGCGCCCGACACCGCACTGAATCTCATCGCAAATCATGAGTGTACCTGTTGCGTCGCAGATCTCACGCAATCCTTTAAGAAACTCATCGGACAATGGGACGATCCCGCCCTCGCCTTGGATGGGCTCGATGACCACCGCAGCTATCGTGTCATCCATCGCAGCGCGCAATGCGTCGAGATCCGCGAAGGGCAAGCTGATAAAGCCAGGGAGCAACGGGCCGAACCCGGCGGTCAGTTTCTCGGAGGCGGCGGCCGAGATCGTCCCCAGGGTCCGGCCGTGAAAAGAGCCTGTGAAGGTGATGATATTGACCCGTTCGGGCTGACCCTTCTCAAACCAGTATTTACGCGCCATTTTTAGCGCGCATTCCATCGCCTCTGCGCCGGAGTTGGTAAAGAACATGGTATCGGCAAATGTGGCATCACGTAGCTTTTCGGCCAGTTTTTCCTGGTTGGGCACATTGTAAAGGTTCGATGTGTGCCAGAGCTGACCCGCCTGATTGGCCAGGACCTCGACCAGTTTTGGATGCGCATGGCCCAGCGCAGTCACTGCAATACCGCCGCCAAGGTCAAGATAGCGCGTCCCATCGCGATCCACGAGCCAGCTGCCCTCGCCCTTTTCAAAACTCATTTTGGCCCGTGAATAGGTCGGTAAAACGGCGGAAATCATCAGATGTATCCTTAAGAAGGCAGAAATCCTGATATTCAGGATCATTCAATGCAAGTCAATTGGAAGGGTGCGCGGCGCGCGGAATCGATCAATAGCTCGACGCTGTTAGCGTCGACGTCGCAGGGCTGAATATGTGCGTTTTTTGATCATGTGTATCGATTACGCTTTGGTGCGTGCGAAAGTAAAGGCCTTTTTTGCCCCAGTCTTGTAACCCTGTGCACAAAGTCTTAGACTTAGGGCTATACAAATTGGCCGCCCCGCAGGGCGGTTTATTCATTCAAGAAGGTGCCCCGATGTCCTGGACAGATGAACGTGTCGAAGTTCTCAAGAAAATGTGGGGCGAGGGAAAGTCCGCGTCGCAGATCGCAAAAGAGCTGGGCGGCGTGACACGCAATGCCGTGATCGGCAAAGTCCATCGTTTGGGGCTATCGAACCGCTCGGGCGGTGCGGCTCCCGCGAAAGCGGCAGCAAAGGAAAAACCTGCTGCTGCCAAACCCAAGGCCGCCGAGAAGCCCAAAGAGGCAGAGGCCAAGGTCGAAGCACCCACCAACAAGCCCGTGCCACGCCCGAAACTGATCGTGACCGCTGGACAGCCATTGCCGCCGCAACCCTCAGCCAATGAAATCAGCCCCGAGGCTTTGGCATCGGTGCGCGAAATCGAGAAAAAGGCTAAAAAGCTCAGCGTCATGGAACTGACCGAGCGGACATGCAAATGGCCCGTGGGCGACCCGGCGACGGAAGATTTCTGGTTTTGTGGACTGCCCGCGCAGCAGGGTAAACCTTATTGTGAGGCGCATGTGGGTGTGGCGTTTCAGCCAATGTCGTCGCGGCGAGACCGCCGCCGCTAGGGCTCAATCTCCGCCCAGGAGATCCAGAAGCTTGTTCTTTGCGCGCGCCTTCAGCTGATCCTCGAGGCTGGTCCCGGGATTCTCCGGGTCTTGCGTCAGACCTAGCTTGTCGCGGGCTTTTGCTTTGAGCTCATCTTCCTTGGCCCGCGCTTGCGCTTTGAGCGCTTCTTTCTGAGCTTCAAGCTCAGTGTCTACCAAAGCCGCCAGGTCTGGCCGGTAGCGGATGTTACTCCACGGTCCCTCAATCAAAATCGGGACCCGTATGCCGGAGGCCAGTTGCTCGGCCAGGGCCACAGGTTCTATCCGGTAGGCAATGGTTTGCGGCCCGATTCCCAATTGCCCCGCGCCACTGGCCGTCAGAAGTTGCGCCTCGAAATCCAGGTCATCATTGCGCAAAATCCCGTTCTCGATATCGAAACTGGCGCTGATCCTGTCGAAAACTGTCTTCGAGCCCTCGCCTTGATAGGACGCGTCGAGGTTTTTGATCATCCCGGCGATGTCCAGTCCAAGAAGCTCTCCCGATCCGACATTCAATTGACCTGTACCCGACAGACTGTTCATCAATGCGTTCATCGTCGATCCGGAGGCCAGGAAATTGAGCGCCATCGTGGCGCGCCCCTGTAGGCGATCAAAGCCGGCGAAATCCGCAAGCAAACGCTGCATCTCGACGTCGGATGCGGACAGATCCCCACCAACAGACAGACCAGAGCGGTTATTGACGACAAACTGGCCGCTGACACGGCCATCAAAGACAGAGACCTGATTGAGACCCAGAACCAGACGCGAGCGGTCCAACTGACCGCTCAACGACGTTTTGCCCAATTGGATTGACCCAAGGTCGAGCCCCTCGACATCCAACGAAAACGCCCCATTGACCGCATCTATACCGCTGACATCCAAAAACGCTTCCGACCAGCCACCCGAACCCGCATTGGCCGCACCATCCCCTTCGGACGTATCGGTGCTCATGGCGGAAAAATCGATCTGTCCACCTGCGATCTTTGCTTTGACCAGGGGTTTGTCACCGGTCAAATCTATGTCGAGGTCCCCCGTGAACCGGTTTTGATCCAGCTGGATGACAGCGTCGCGCAAGAACACCATATTCTGGGGCGTCAAAATGAGCGCGGCGGCCACTTGTGTGCGCTGGCCCAGACCTTGCGGGATGCGCGGCGGCACTTGCCCGATAACCTCGAAAAGCGCAGGCAAATCGGCAAGGTCGACGGTTGCCTGTCCCTTGGCTTGAACGGGGTCCATCGCCGCCTCCCCGGAAAATCCGATCACGGATCCGCCAATTTCTAACATTAAATCAACGGGCTGCAGGCCGCCATTGAGCAGCTGCTCAACGCCGCTCAAAGTTCCGTCCAGTGATATCACCTGGCCTTGTGTCTGCGCGGTCATCGCGATGTCGACCTGGCCCCGCAGATCGGCCGCGTTCAGCATCGCGTCAATTTCACTCACCGTTTGGGTCAAACCGGATTGCCGATCTACAAACGACAGGGTCCCACCCAAAATCTCGGCCGTGGGGATACTGACGGCGCTCAGATCGGTCTGTCCCCCCGGTGTATCGCTGCCAATTTCGCTAAGAAACTGCCAGTTCTGTCGCCCGTCTTCGGACTGCTCCAGTCGAATGGTCGGGTTTTCAATTCTGAAGGCTTCGACAACAACTTCACCTCCGATCAACGGACCCAAGCCAACTCCGACCTCAATAGCGTCGGCCACCAGAAGCGGGCCCTGATCCGACCAGTCTGCATTCGATATTTGCGCGCCCGCCAAGCTGACCCCCAGACGCGGAAACAGC
Source organism: Pseudomonadota bacterium (assembly GCA_039193885.1). Classification (GTDB taxonomy): domain Bacteria; phylum Pseudomonadota; class Alphaproteobacteria; order Rhodobacterales; family Rhodobacteraceae; genus Litoreibacter. The sequence goes on along the minus strand of JBCCWL010000001.1, from coordinate 372,172 downwards.
TTCGGTTGAACGCCACCCGTGATGCTCAGTTGCCGTCCGGTGTTCTTCTCAAATTCGGCCTCGGCAATCCTGGCGATCCGCTCTGACGGTATCAACAAGATACCGGCCAGACCCACCACCACCAATATAACTAGGGTCGATATGATGCGAATGATCCAACGCACGATGCGCTCTCCTCGATGGACTTTTCTTTTAACGTAGTGTGCGGGCCGGTTTCGCTCAACAGGTGCTTTCCCAAAGAGGGTTTTTCCAATATGAGCCGCCCATGAGCACCAATCCACCGAATTTGCGCCCCGATCTCGCGCCAAAACCACGGCTTTCCGCGGATCCACAGGGCAACCAACCGAAAGTCGGCATGGTTTCACTGGGCTGTCCCAAAGCGCTGGTTGACAGCGAGCGCATTCTGACCCGATTGCGCGCCGAAGGTTACGCAATCAGTCCTGACTATTCAGGTGCGGACGCGGTTATCGTGAACACCTGCGGCTTTCTCGACAGCGCAAAGGCGGAAAGCCTCGACGCCATCGGCGAGGCGCTCAGCGAGAATGGTCGGGTCATCGTCACCGGCTGCCTTGGGGCCGAAGAAGACTATATCCGCGGCACCCACCCGACGGTTCTGGCCGTGACGGGACCACATCAATATGAGCAGGTGCTTGATGCGGTTCATACTGCCGTTCCCCCCGCACCCGACCCGTTTGTAGATCTATTGCCCGCCCGCGGCGTGACGCTAACGCCGCGGCATTACAGTTATTTGAAGATCTCAGAGGGCTGCAATCACAAGTGCAAGTTCTGCATAATTCCCGATATGCGCGGACGATTGGTCTCGCGCCCGGCCCACGCAGTTTTGCGCGAGGCTGAAAGGCTGGTTGATGCGGGCGTGCGAGAGCTGCTGGTCATCAGCCAAGATACATCAGCCTATGGATTGGACCGGAAATACGACGCGCACCCGTGGAAAGACCGGGAGGTGCGCAGTCACATTACCGATCTGGCGGCAGAGTTGGGCCAGTTGGGGGCTTGGGTGCGGCTGCACTACATCTACCCCTATCCGCATGTACGCGATCTCATTCCGTTGATGGCAGAGACACAGTCCCGTGGCACTGGTGTTTTGCCATATCTCGATATTCCGTTCCAGCACGCCCATCCCGACGTATTGCGGCGCATGGCTCGGCCTGCTGCCAGCTCAAAGATTCTCGAGGAGATCGCAGCATGGCGCGCGATTTGTCCAGACATCACCCTGCGTTCGACCTTTATCGTGGGTTATCCTGGTGAAACCGAGGAAGAATTCCAGACTTTGCTGGACTGGATGGACGAAGCTCAATTGAACCGTGTCGGATGCTTCAAATATGAAAACGTTGCGGGGGCTCGATCCAACTCTTTGCCCGATCACGTACCCGAAGATGTCAAACAGGATCGCTGGGTCAGGTTTATGGAAAAAGCGCAAACTATCTCCGAGGCGAAGCTTGCGGCGAAAGTGGGAACCGAGATCCACGCCATTGTCGACGAAGTCGACGCCGAGGCTGCCACCTGCCGCACCTGGGCTGATGCTCCGGAAATCGATGGCAACCTTTTCATAGATAGCGGCCATGAGGCGCTCAGTCCCGGCGACATAGTGCGCGTGATGGTCGATGAGGCCAGTGAATATGATCTGTGGGGCCGTCATTTGCCCGAGCGAACCGGGTCGACATGACCGTTAGGTGCACCAGATGTTGAGGGCAAAATTCGCCGGTGCCTTCGCGTTGATGGCGCTATTGCTAGTCGTGATGGCTGCGCTGGCGGGGTCCGCCCCAACCGCAAGCCCGGTGGGTCCCATTGCCCGCATTCTCGACAGCCTGACCCCTTGGATGCTGGCGCTGAGCCTATGCTTCAGCCTGTTGGCATTTGGCTTTGGGGCACGCTGGTTTGCCGGCGCTCTTGCAACTCTGTCACTCGCGATCGGGGGATGGGGTTATCTTGAACATCGGCGATTGAGCTTGCCTGCTTTACCTGACGCGCAGATCGACACGCGTGTGATGTTTTTCAATGTTTTCTATGAAAATCGGGCTTTTAGCGACCGGATCGTTACCGAAATTCTGGCGCATGAACCCGATGTTGTCGTCATCGCTGAGGCCGAGGCGATGCAACCTTCGCTCGGCCGACTGCGTGAAAATTTTGCCTTTGTTTCCGAGTGTACGAATGACAATTGTGAGCTGATCATTGCCAGCAAAACGGTGCCAATACGCAGTTGGAAACTTCGTCTAAATCCTGTCTGGCAAGAGCGTTACGCCGTGGCCGAACTGCGCGCCTCCGATGGACGCCCGTATTTCCTTTCCGTTGCACATCTGGCCAAGCCCTGGCTGTCGGGCGTGGCTGAACCAGAGCTTGCCCGGGTCGGCGCGCAGTTTGACTGGTTGCCCGGCCCAGCTGTGGTCGTGGGCGATTTCAACGCGGCTCCCTGGAGCCTGCCAATCCGTGAGTTGCTGCACCAGACCCGTTTTAAAGGTCTGCGCTGGCCTTTGGGGACCTGGCCTGCGCGCTTTGGCCGGTTTGGCGTTCCGATTGACCAGGTTCTGGTCCATGAAGGTGCACGGGTCGTCTCTATCGCGCCGGTCGGGGCCGGCCTGAATTCCAATCACCGAGGGTTTGTTGTCGATATTGCGCTGCCGTAACCGGGCTAGAATTCGTGTACGTCGACGACACCGCCAAGTGATTTTATTGCGCCTTTGACCTTTGGATTGATGGCAAAAGACGCGCCCAGATCAATCTCGACCTCGCCCGGCAAATCACTGTTCAGTAAGCAAAGCGACACCGGCCCCCGCACACGGATCGACGTGTCTTTTCCAGATCGCTCGAGAACCGAGGCCACGGCCGGGATCGCGGCGTCATCTTCCACAAAGACCTTCAGTCCCATCGATCCCGCCTCGACCGCACCATCGATCGGCACCACAGAACGGCAGAGCAATTTCAACTGTTCGGCTTCGTACGTGGCCTCGACCGTCATGACGACATTTGAGCCGACCGTCAGAGTGTCCGCGGATGCTTCCAAAGTGTCCGAAAAAACCGTGACTTCATAAAGGCCTGTCGGATCAGAGGCTTGCACGAAGGCGAACCTGTTTCCACGCGCGGATTTTCGATCTTGTCTGCCCGAGATTGTCCCCGCCAGTTTGGCCAAAAGCGGTCCGTCTTGCACTTTGTGCTCGATTTCGGCCAGCGTCGCGACCTGCTTGCGCTTGAGGGCCAGCATATAGTCATCCAGCGGGTGCCCGGACAAATAGAACCCAATCGCCTTGTGTTCCTCGGCCAGCTTTTCACTGGGCAGCCAATCCTCGACTGGGGACAGGCGCGGCTCGGGCAAGTCCTCACCGGCCTCGCCAAACAACGAGACCTGGTTTGAGGCGCGCTGTTCATGGATGGCCGCCGAGTAGCCGACCAACCTGTCGAGACTGTCCAAAACCCGTCTGCGGTTGGGGTCAAGCTGATCAAACGCGCCCGAGCGCGCCAACATCTCCAGCGGACGCTTTCCAACACGCTTCAGATCAACACGGCGCGCCAAATCAAAAAGCGTTGAAAATGGCTTGTCGCTACGGGCATCGGTGATCAGTTTCATCGCCTCGACACCCACATTTTTCAATCCGCCCAAGGCGTAGCTGACGCGACCATCGCTGACGCTAAATCTGGCTTCGGACCGGTTGACGCAGGGCGGTACGATCTCGATGCCCAAAGTCTTGACTATCTCTTCCTTATAAACACCCAGTTTATCTGTCAGATGCAGATCGCAATTCATCACGCCTGCCATGAATTCCACCGGATAATTCGCCTTCAGCCACGCGGTTTGGTAGCTGACAACCGCATAAGCTGCCGCGTGTGACTTGTTGAAACCATAATTGGCAAATTTCTCAAGAAGGTCAAAAACTTCTCGCGCTTTCTTCGCGTCGACACCATTTTCTTTGGCCCCCTTCTCGAATTTCGGGCGCTCCGCATCCATCGCTTCCTTGATCTTTTTGCCCATGGCGCGGCGTAACAAGTCAGCCTCGCCCAGGCTGTACCCTGCCATCACCTGAGCGATCTCCATCACCTGCTCTTGGTAGACGATGATCCCTTGGGTCTCGGCCAGGATGTGATCGATCAAAGGATGAATGGATTCAAGTTCTTTGAGGCCATTCTTCACCTCGCAATAGTTTGGGATGTTCTCCATCGGACCGGGGCGATACAACGCCACCAACGCCACAATATCCTCGATGCTGGTGGGCTTCATGCGCCGCAGCGCGTCCATCATGCCGGAGCTTTCGACCTGGAACACTGCCACCGTCTTGGCCGAGCTGTACAGATCAAACGCTTTCGTGTCATCAAGCGGGATCGAACCGATGTCGATTTCCACATTTCGAACTTTCAGCAGATCCAGCGCATTCTGGATCACAGTCAAGGTCTTCAGCCCCAGGAAATCAAACTTTACCAGGCCCGCCTGCTCCACCCATTTCATATTGAACTGCGTGGCCGGCATGTCCGAGCGCGGATCCTGATAAAGCGGCACAAGCGCATCCAAAGCGCGATCGCCGATCACCACGCCAGCCGCATGTGTCGAGGCATTGCGAAGCAAGCCTTCCACCTGTTGGCCATACGTCAGCAAGCGATCCACCACCTCCTCGGATTTGGCCTCTTCGCGCAGTTTCGGCTCATCAGCCAAGGCCTTTTCGATCGAGACGGGTTTGACACCTTCAACAGGGATCAGCTTCGAAAGGCGGTCGACCTGCCCGTAAGGCATTTGCAGAACCCGTCCGACATCGCGCACGGCAGCTTTCGAGAGCAAGGCTCCGAAGGTGATGATCTGGCCGACCTTGTCGCGGCCGTATTTCTCTTGCACGTAGCGTATCACCTCTTCCCGGCGGTCCATACAGAAATCGATGTCGAAATCCGGCATGGAGACCCGCTCGGGATTGAGAAACCGCTCAAACAGCAAACTGTAGCGCAACGGGTCGAGATCGGTGATCGTCAGAGCATAGGCCACAAGGCTGCCCGCCCCTGACCCCCGGCCCGGTCCGACTGGGATCTCGCGGTCCTTCGCCCATTTGATGAAATCAGCCACGATCAAAAAATAGCCCGGAAACCCCATACCTTCGATGATTCCCAGCTCAAATTCGAGCCGCTTTTCGTAATCCTCGACCGGTGCAGCATGGGGAATGACCGACAGGCGCGCCTGCAGACCCGCTTGTGACTGGCGGCGCAACTCTTCAACCTCATCATCAGCGAATTTTGGCAAGATCGGGTCGCGCTTATAGGCCTTGAAGGCACATCTTCGGGCAATTTCAACAGTGTTTTCAATAGCTTCTGGCAGATCAGCAAACAATGTCGCCATCTCGGTCTCTGATTTGAAATAATGCTGTGGGGTCAAACGTCGGCGCGGATCCTGCTGATCGACATAAGCCCCTTGGGCAATGCAAATCAGCGCATCATGCGCCTCATACATCTCACTGTGGGGGAAGTAGACGTCGTTTGTGGCGACCAACGGCAGTCCCATTGCATAAGCTAGCTCCAAATGGCCGCGTTCTGACAAACGTTCCGCCTCAGGCAGCCCGGTCTCGCCGGGGTGTCGCTGCAATTCAACATATAAGCGGTCTGGGTAAATACCTGCCAACTGGCCCAACAGCGCTTCAGCCTTGCTGTGCTGGGCGTGACGCAGCAACCGTCCCACGGGCCCATCAGGCCCCCCAGACAGGCAGATCAGCCCATCGCTAAAGCGCCTCAACTCCTCCAGCGTCACACTGGGCAGCGCGCCAGCCTTGTCGATATAGGCGCAAGAATTAAGCTTCATCAGATTTTCATAGCCGCGTTCATTTTGCGCGAGCAAAACCACCGGAGCGGGCTCTGCAGCTGTATCGCCCGGAGCTGCTGCAATGTAGTTCAGATCTATCTGGCAACCGATGATCGGTTGCACGCCAGCACCGCTGGCAATTTCCGAAAACTCCAATGCGGCGAACATGTTATTCGTATCGGTCAAGGCAACGGCGGGCATCGACATTCCTGCGCACAAACCCGGCAGTTTTTTCAAACGCATCGCGCCTTCCAGAAGCGAATACTCAGAATGCACGCGAAGATGGATGAATTTCGGATCACTGCTCATGAATTCAGCGTAGTGCGACGCGGAACGGAGTAAAAGTACTACAAAAGACTTGCCAAGCGTTTTTTGTGACTGTCTTCTGGGTGTCGCTTGTCCTCTACGCCGCATCGAGGGCTGGCCGGGGGCAATTTTTCGGTAAGGCGGCGGGTCACGACATGTCGGTGACATTTCTACTCAACGGAGCGCAAATCAGCGTCACGCCGGAGCATCCGACCGAAACACTTTTGGATTGGTTGCGTGAAACGCGCGGCCTGACTGGCACCAAGGAAGGTTGCAACGAAGGCGATTGCGGGGCGTGTTCTGTGGTGGTGACCGGTCCGGACGGACATGCTCGCGCGATGAATTCATGCATTTTGTTTCTGCCGCAGCTGCATGGGCGTGCTGTGCGCACAGTCGAGGGGCTTGCGGGCCCCGACGGAACCCTGCACCCGGTGCAATCGGCGATGATCGAGCATCACGGCTCGCAATGCGGGTTTTGTACACCAGGTTTTATCGCGGCGATGGCCGCCGCGCATCAGAACGGAGCCACCGATTTCAACGATCAACTGGCCGGAAATCTATGCCGCTGCACAGGCTATGCACCAATTCTGCGCGCCGCCGAAGCCGCAGCACGCGAACCTGTACCCGACTGGCTGGACGACACAGCGTTTGATCCTGCCGCGTCCGACGTTTTTATGCCCACCAGTTCCGATGAGCTGGCCACTTGGTACGTAGAACATCCGGACGCGACCCTTATCGCGGGGGCGACTGATATTGGGCTTTGGGTGACAAAAGATCTGCGAGAGTTGAGCGAAGTTGCCTTTCTGGCCCGTTGCGCCGATTTGCAAACTATCGAAACCAAAGGCGATCAACTCCATGTCGGAGCTGGCGTCACATTAACCGCACTACGCGCGGCTTTGACGGACCTACACCCGAGTTTCTGCGAGTTGATCCGACGCTACGGCTCGCAGCAAGTCCGCAATGCCGCAACGCTGGGCGGCAATATCGCCAATGGATCGCCGATTGGCGATAGCCCGCCGGCGCTGATCGCGCTGGGGGCGAAATTGCAACTGCGAAAAGGGTCGGTCCGCCGCGAGATTGCTCTGGAGGATTTCTTTCTCGAATACGGATCGCAAGACCGCGCACCCGGCGAATTCGTCGAGGCTGTTTCCTTCCCGGCAGACGCGCCGAATTTGCGCTGCTACAAAGTGTCAAAACGCTTTGATCAAGATATCTCGGCGGTGTGTGGCTGCTTCAATCTGACCATCGACCGCGGGACGATCACACAGGCAAGAATTGCGTTTGGCGGCATGGCTGGCATCCCCAAACGTGCAAGCCAGGTCGAGGCTGCTCTGGTAGGACAACGCTGGTCTGCAGAAACTATTGCTGTCGCTTGCAAAAAATTTCCTCTGGATTTCAGTCCATTAACAGATATGCGCGCATCGGCAGACTACAGGATGCAGACGGCAACCAGTATGTTGGCGCGCTACTTCGACGATCTTGAGGGAATACCTACCAGCGTGCTGGAGGTTACGGTGTGAGCGTACATAGCTCCAAGGTGCATGACGCGGCCGCCTTGCATGTACAAGGCCGGGCCCGGTACGTCGACGACATCCCGGTTCCTGCGGGAACGCTGCATCTGGCCTTTGGTCTGGCCCAGATTGCCTGCGGCGAGATCACCGAGATGAATCTGGACCTTGTGCGTAGCTCTCCAGGGGTTTGTGCAGTTCTAACCGCCGCAGACATGCCTTTTGCCAATGACGTCTCACCCTCGGCTCATGACGAGCCGTGCCTGTCCGATGGACAGGTCCATTATCGCGGTCAACCAGTCTTCGCGGTCATCGCCAACAGCCATCTGGCGGCCCGCAAGGCGGCAAGACACGCCAAAACCACCTATAACGAGCATGCTGCGATCCTGAGTATCGATGATGCAATGGCTGCTAATTCGCGCTTCGAGGAAGGTCCGCGCGTCTATGCACAAGGTGACGCCGCGCGTGCGCTTCAAGCCGCACCTCATCGGCTGTCGGGCCAATTCGAGATCGGTGGACAGGAACACTTCTATCTTGAGGGTCATACAGCGCTGGCAATTCCGCAGGAAGGCGGTGATATGGTGGTGCATGCCTCGTCGCAGCATCCGACAGAAATCCAGCACAAAGTGGCCGAAGCGATCGGCGCGCCAATGCATGCCGTGCGGGTCGAAGTCCGCCGCATGGGAGGTGGCTTTGGCGGCAAAGAAAGCCAGGGCAATGCACTATGCGTGATCTGCGCGGTCGCGGCACGACTAACCGGACGCCCCTGCAAAATGCGCTATGATCGAGACGACGACTTTATTATCACCGGTAAGCGCCATGATTTCCGCATAGAGTACGATGTTGGCTTTGACGATAATGGGCAGATTTCCGGGCTTGAGGTCACCCAATATGCGCGCTGCGGCTGGGCACAGGATCTCAGCCTGCCGGTTGCAGACCGGGCGATGCTGCATGCTGACAATGCCTATCACCTGGCAGACGTCAAAATCACCTCCCACCGTTTGAAGACCAATTCGCAAAGCGCGACGGCCTTCCGGGGGTTCGGTGGACCTCAGGGTATGATCGGGGCGGAACGCATTATCGATCATATCGCACATCACCTAGAGCTGGATCCCGTTTCCGTAAGACGGGCGAACTACTATCGCGCATCCGGCGGCGGCCCCAGACAGACGACGCCCTACGGCATGCCGGTTGAGGATTTTGTGCTTCACGAGCTGACCGACGCGTTGCTTGAGCAATCCGATTACACCGCCCGACGCGACGCAGTTGCCGCCTGGAATGCGCAAAACCCGGTTCTCAAGCGCGGAATTGCCTTCAGCCCTGTCAAGTTTGGAATTTCCTTCACACTGACGCATCTTAACCAGGCCGGTGCCCTCGTTCACGTCTATCAAGACGGCTCGATTCACCTCAACCACGGCGGAACCGAGATGGGCCAAGGCCTGTTTGTAAAAGTGGCACAGGTTGCGGCCCATGCTTTCGGACTGCCCCTTGAGGCGGTCAAGATCACCGCAACGGATACCGCGAAAGTTCCGAACACATCGGCCACCGCCGCCTCGTCGGGCACTGATCTCAACGGGATGGCTGTTTTAAACGCCTGTGATGAGCTGAAATCGCGGATCGCAATCTGTTTGGCAGATCTTTATCAGGCCGATCCGGAAACGGTGCGATTTAGAGATGGCGAGGTTAAAATTGGATCGCAGGAGATCAGCTTCACGGAGGCCGTTGAAATCGCCTATACGAACCGTGTCTCACTGTCTGCCACAGGCTTTTATGCGACCCCGAAAGTGGCCTGGGATCGGATCAAAGGCCAAGGTCGACCATTCTATTATTTTGCCTACGGTGCCGCGGTGACCGAGGTGGTCATCGACACGCGCACCGGCGAAAACCGAATTCTGCGCGCCGATATTCTGCATGATGCGGGTGCATCATTGAACCCCGCGCTCGATATCGGTCAGATCGAAGGGGGTTATGTTCAAGGTGCCGGCTGGCTCACGATGGAGGAGCTGGTCTGGGATGATACGGGCGCACTTCGCACCCATGCGCCGTCGACCTACAAGATCCCCGCCGCCTCGGACACGCCCGACATCTTTAATGTCTCGTTATGGGACAAACAGAACCGGGAACCGACGATCCACCGGTCAAAGGCCGTCGGCGAGCCGCCGTTGATGCTGGGAATTTCGGCTTGGTTGGCGCTCGCCGATGCCGCCGCCTCAACAGGGAAAAACTACGCCGATCTTCAAGCCCCAGCCACGCCAGAAGCCGTGCTGGCAGCCGTAAAAAGGGCCCAGGCATGACGGCGGTTTGGGTGGAGATTGTCGAAACGCGTGGGTCTGCACCGCGCGATGCCGGGACCGCAATGAAAGTATCGGCCCATCAGGTGTTTGGAACCATCGGAGGCGGCGAACTGGAACATCGCGCAATCGCGCTGGCGCGCTCCGAACTGGATCGTGACGGCGGCGATGTAATGCACAAATTCCCGCTTGGTCCGGATCTCGGACAGTGCTGCGGCGGGGCAGTGAGCTTGCGCATCACTCGGCAAAACCGCGACCATCTTGTCGATGAACCGCTGCGTGTCGCGCGCCACTCGGCAGTGCGTGCCAACCGGGATCGTCGTCAGATGTGGCTTTGGGGCGCGGGCCATGTTGGGCGCGCTGTGGCACTTTCAGCCTCGCCTAAGGATTTTCAGATCACCTGGGTCGACACTGCGTCCGATCGGTTTCCAACACAAGTCCCCGCCGATGTGACAGTGCTCCCGGCTTTGGACATGCCGCGACTGGCCGCTCATAGCCCTCCGGACGCGCAACATCTGATCTTCACTCGCTCGCATGAGATCGATTTCAACCTGTGCGCACAACTTCTAGCGATTGGCGCACACAAGATCGGGCTCATCGGTTCAGACACCAAGAAAACTAGGTTTTTCAAGCGCCTACGAGCCCTGAATCTAGATCCAAGCCAGATAGCTTGCCCAATCGGCGACAAAACCTTGGGCAAAGCGCCTGCCCAAATCGCGGACGGTGTGTTGGCATCGCTAAAGTTGGAGACAACCCCATGACTGCTCTTTTGGAAATCCAAGGCCTGACCAAAGCCTATCCAGGCGTCATCGCCAATGAGGATGTCAGCTTCGAGATCATGCCCGGAGAGGTCCATGCGCTTCTGGGTGAAAACGGGGCGGGCAAATCCACGCTGGTCAAAATGATCTACGGGTTGGTTAAGCCAGATACTGGAAAGATGACCCTTCGTGGAGGGGCTTTCGCGCCGGCAGAGCCACGCGCGGCACGCGCTGCTGGCGTCGCCATGGTGTTTCAGCATTTCTCCCTGTTTGAAGCGCTGGATGTCGCTGAAAATATTGCGCTGGGGATGGAGGATCCGCCACCGATGCGGGCATTGGCTGCTCGGATTACCGAAGTGTCGCAAAACTATGGGCTACCGCTCGACCCGGACCGTCTGGTGGGGGAGCTTTCCGCCGGCGAACGCCAGCGGGTCGAGATCATTCGCTGCCTGCTGCAGAACCCAAAACTGTTGATCATGGACGAGCCGACCAGTGTCCTGACCCCGCAAGAGGTCGAGATTCTGTTCACGACACTGGAGAAGTTGAAATCTGAAGGCACGTCCATCCTCTACATTTCCCATAAACTTGAGGAGATCCGCCGACTGTGTGACAACGCAACGATCCTTCGGCTCGGCAAAAAAGTGGCCACATGCAACCCGCGCGAAGAAACCGCAAGTGCGATGGCTGAAATGATGGTAGGCAGCGCTTTGCTGCAACCGGAACGCAAGCCACATAGCGCCCAGGCCGTCGCCATCGAGTTGAGAGATCTCACACTACCCACAAGCCACGCATTCGGGACAACGTTGAAAAACATCAATATTTCCGTGCGCAAAGGCGAAGTTCTGGGAATTGGCGGCGTTGCCGGGAACGGTCAGGACGAATTGACGGCGGTCTTGTCTGGCGAAGCTTTGTCGAGCCCGGATTCAATTCTCCTCCATGATCAACCCATCGGCGATTTGAACCCGAACAGCCGCCGCAAACTGGGGTTACTGGCCGCCCCAGAAGAGCGTCTTGGCCATGCAGCGGCCCCAGATATGAGCCTGGTTGAAAATGCACTTCTGACTGGCAATCACCGAAAATCCCTGACCAGCAGCGGATTCGTCAACTGGGCCCGCACCAGAGAATTCGCCAAAGACGTGATCTCAAGCTTTGACGTCCGTACACCAGGCCCAAACAACGCCGCACGTGCCTTGTCCGGCGGAAACCTGCAAAAATTTGTCATCGGGCGCGAGATCCTGCAACGCCCGGAAGTTTTCGTCGTCAATCAGCCGACTTGGGGCGTTGATGCCGCGGCAGCCAGCGCCATTCGGCAGGCGCTACTGGACCTTGCTGCCGACGGGGCCGCGATCATCGTGATCAGCCAGGACCTGGACGAGTTAATGGAAATCTCGGACAGGTTTGCCGCCTTGAATGAAGGGCGTTTGACCGAGCCAGTTCCAGCCTACGGTTTGAGCGTCGAAGAGATTGGACTGATGATGGGTGGGGCCCATGATTTGGCGCGGGCGGAGGGCGCAGCATGACGATATTTGACACACAATCGCGCCGGGTGCGCCGATGATTAGATTTGAAAAGCGCCCGACCCCGTCGCGGCTGTGGACCGCCCTCACACCGTTCGTTGCCGTGATTGCGACGATGATTGCCGGTGGCATCATGTTTGCGCTGTTGGGCAAAGACCCGTTCGAGGCGATCCGGACCATCTTCTGGGACCCGATCTTCAACGAACAATTTGCACCATTCTCGCGCCCGCAGCTGCTGGTCAAAGCCGCTCCTTTGATCCTGATCGCCATAGGGTTGTCCTTGGGGTTTCGAGCCGGGGTCTGGAACATCGGCGCAGAGGGTCAATACATCATAGGTGCGATCTTTGGGGCCGGTGTCGGCCTGGCCTTCTACCCGACCGAAAGCGTGCTGATCTTCCCGCTGATGGTTGTGGCAGGGGCGATTGGAGGCTTTCTCTGGGCGATGATACCGGGGCTCTTGCGGGTGACGTTCCAGACCAACGAGATCCTGGTGTCCTTGCTGCTCGTTTATGTGGCCGAGTTCATTCTGGCCTCTATGTCATTGGGATTGCTTCGAAATCCTGATGGCGCAGGGTTTCCGGGCAGTCGCAACCTGCGCGAATACCCCTCGGCCTTCAACGCAGAGCTCGTTGCGGGCACTGGAATGCACTGGGGTGTGGTCGCCGCCTTCATTGCGGTGATCTTCGCCTATATCCTGTTCGCCCGACACCAGCTTGGTTTTCACATCAAACTCGCCGGTCAGGCCCCAAGAGCTGCGAGATTTGGCGGGGTGAACCCCTCGCGATTGATCTTGATATGTCTCGGTGTCTCGGGTGCTTTGGCCGGGATGGCAGGCCTGTTTGAAGTGTCGGGGCCGGCTGGCCAGGTCTCCATCGATTTCAATGTGGGCTACGGGTTCACCGCAATCATCGTTGCCTTCCTCGGGCGCCTTAATCCGATTGGCATTCTCTTGGCGGGGCTTTTGATGGCCCTGACTTATATCGGTGGCGAGCTCGCAAGTTTCATGCTCGGCCTGCCCAATGCAGCCATCCAGGCGTTTCAGGGCATGTTGCTGTTCTTCCTGTTGGCGGCTGATGTCCTGACCAATTACACAATCCGGTTCGGCCGGCCAAAGGTGGCATGATGGATCTATCTGCAATCTCTCCAACTCTGTTGCTCGCCTCATTGATGGTGGCCTCGACCCCGATCCTTTTGGCCGCCATCGGCGAGCTAGTGGTCGAGAAGGCCGGTGTTCTGAATCTCGGCGTCGAGGGGATGATGATCACGGGCGCGATCTGCGGCTTTGCAATGGCGGTCGAAACCGGCTCTCCATTCTTGGGCTTCGTGGCCGCCGCCTGTGGTGCAGCGGTTTTGTCGCTTGTGTTTGGTGTTCTGACGCAGTTCCTGTTGTCCAATCAGGTGGCAACCGGGCTGGCCCTGACCCTTTTTGGACTGGGGCTCTCTAGCCTTCTGGGACAAAGCTATGTTGGGGTCAAATCCCCATCGACCGCAAAACTGGATATTCCGATCCTGTCAGATATTCCCGGCATTGGTCCGGTTCTTTTTGGCCATGACTTGGTCGTCTATTTTGGCTTGGCTTTGGTCGTTTGCGTTTGGATTGTTCTGAAAACAACGCGTGTGGGATTGATCCTACGTGCAGTTGGCGAAAACCACGACGCCGCACATGCGCTTGGTTACAAAGTCGTGCGGGTGCGGCTTCTGGCGATTGCCTTTGGCGGCGCCTGCGCCGGCCTTGGCGGAGCCTATCTGTCGCTTGTCCGGGTTCCGCAATGGACCGAGGGCATGACCGCCGGTGCAGGATGGATCGCGCTTGCGATTGTTGTCTTTGGAGCCTGGCGCCCGTTTAGGGTTTTGCTGGGTGCCTATTTATTCGGCGGCGTCACCGTTTTGCAGCTAAACCTGCAGGCCGCGGGCATGGCAATTCCGGTCGAATACTTGTCTATGTCACCTTATCTGATAACCATCGTGGTGCTGGTTATCATGTCCGCCCAACGCGGCCGAAAGTCACTCGCAGCACCGGCTTGTCTGGGACGCGCTTTCCATGCCTCATCCTGAGGCCTATAAATGCTCATCAACTTGGGGAGAATCTGAATGCTAAGAAGAACACTGCTTGCCACGGCAACCGCTGCCATGGCGCTGACAGGCACGGCGATGGCCGATGGCCACGCAACAACGAAAGCTTGCTTCGTTTACGTTGGTCCGATCGGGGATGGCGGATGGACCTATCAGCACCACCAAGGTGCTTTGGCGGTGCAAGAAGAATTCGGCGACAAGGTCGAGATTGCGTATCAGGAATCCGTACCTGAAGGCGCAGATGCAGAGCGTGTGTTGACACAAATGGCCCTGTCCGGCTGCAACATCATCTTCACGACATCCTTTGGCTATATGGATCCGACGAATGCTGTTGCCGCGAAATTCCCGGACGTCAAATTCGAGCACGCCACTGGCTACAAGCGCGAGCATCCGAATGTGTCTACCTATGACGCGCGCTTCTACGAGGGCCGTGCCGCGGTCGGCCACATTGCCGGACGCATGACAAAAACCAACAAGATTGGCTACATCGCTTCGTTCCCGATCCCGGAAGTCATCCAAGGTATCAACAGCTATTTCCTGCACGCCCAGAAGGCGAACCCGGATGTCGAACTGGTCGTAACCTGGGTCTACACCTGGTTTGATCCTGCCAAAGAAGCTGATGCCGCGCGCGCGATGATCGACCAAGGCGTCGACGTGATCACTGCACATACCGACTCGACTGCGCCGCTGGCTGAAGCCGCCAAAGAGGGTGGCAAGGTCATCGGGTTTGGGCAAGCCTCAGACATGGCTGCGTTCATGACAAATGATGACGGCACGCCAGGTCCGCGTGTTGCGTCCATCATCGACAACTGGAATCCCTATTACGTCAAACGTGTGAAAGCTGTCATGGATGGCACCTGGGAACAGGGTGCCAGCTGGGCGGGCATGCCTGAAGGTGAAGTTGTCATCGGCGAGATGACAGACGTGGTTCCTGCCGACGTTCAAGCCGAAGTCGATGCCATGATCGCGGGCATCACGTCAGGCGACTATCATCCGTTTACCGGTCCGATCAATAAGCAGGACGGCTCGGCCTGGTTGGCGGACGGTGAAGTCGCAGATGACGGGACGTTGGCCGGCATGAACTTCTACATCGAAGGTGTTTCGGGCGATATTCCGAACTGAGGCCGCCGACCTAAAATCTCAAAGCCCGCATCCCAGCGATGCGGGCTTTTTTCGTGCAACATTAAAATTGTGAACGCGGCTGGCCTCGACACGGCCATACGGGCGGGTTAGCCAAACAGAATATCTCTCGATGGAGCGGCCATGGCCTACTTTTTTCGTTGCTTAAGCCTGTTGATCTCGCTGCTTTTTCTGGCGGCCTGTGGCGTTCCGCCCGGTGAGGGTCCAAGGCCGGCGCTTCGTGCGGATGTGCTGTCCCT
This sequence comes from Pseudomonadota bacterium, assembly GCA_039193885.1. Lineage (GTDB taxonomy): Bacteria > Pseudomonadota > Alphaproteobacteria > Rhodobacterales > Rhodobacteraceae > Litoreibacter. Next base: position 356,558 of record JBCCWL010000001.1, on the reverse strand, counting down.
GACAGACAGTATCCAAGCCTTGGGCGAGGACGTCGATCCAGGGGAAGCGGCCCGGGCTGCTGAGATCGCACTGAGCTACACCTATCAGTTGGCCCAGAGCTACGAGATCACAGACTCGCCCCTTGTTCATAATATTAAGGTCAACCGGGGTATCAAACCACGTGGGCTATGCTGGCATTGGGCCGAGGATCTCGAAGCGCGACTGAAGGCCGAGAATTTCACAACGCTGGAATTGCACCGCGCCATCGCAAACGCCGACAGTCCAATCTTGATCGACCATTCGACGGCGATCATTTCTGCAAACGGTGCGGATATGTATGACGGGTTGGTCCTCGACCCTTGGCGCAAAGGCGGCCAGTTGCATTGGGTCGGCGTGCGTGAGGACACGCGCTATACGTGGTATCCCCGCCTGGAAGTTCTCAAGAAACACGGCCGGATCCGGTACGCTTCCGGTGGGGCTGTTGTGACCTGGGCAGGCGAGATTTGAGCCGAAATCACTTTCGTTAGACTGTCTGGCATGGCACGAAGGGACCATGACAAACGTCCTGACTTCGCCCTCTGGTGCGCCCGCCTCAGCCTTGTGTTTTGGAACCATGCAGTTTGGGGAACGTGCTGACGCCACCGCGTCGCGCGCCATGTACGACGATTGCCGCACTGCCGGGATCAATTTCTTTGATACCGCATATGTCTATACGGGCGGAAAGTCTGAAACCCTTCTGGGCGAGTTCGTACAGGCGGAGCGCGACGATCTAATCCTTGCCACCAAAGCCGCCTATGATCGCTCTGCGAGCCGGGAAAACATCCTCGGCTCCTTCGATGAAAGCCGCAAACGGATGGGCGTGGATGTAGTGGATCTGTTGTATATGCACAGGTGGGATGCCGAAACACCGCTTGAAGAAACATTTGAAACACTGGCCGAGCTACGTCAGGCTGCAAAGATCCGATATATAGGGATTTCAAACTACGCGGCGTGGCAGGTGGTTAAAGCGCTTGGTGTCGCTGCCAAGTTCGGCACGACAATCGATGTGTTGCAACCGATGTATAACCTTGTCAAACGCCAGGCCGAGGTTGAAATCCTGCCAGCCTGTGCGTCAGAGGGCGTGGGCGTTGTCCCCTATTCTCCGCTTGGCGGCGGCCTGCTGACTGGAAAATACGCGAAAGGTGGTAGCGGGCGTTTGGCTGAGGACAGTCGGTACAATGCTCGCTACAACGTAGACTGGATGCATCGCGCTGCCGCCGCGCTGCCCGAAATCGCGGCGCAACACAATGTTCAAGCCGCCACGTTGGCCGTCGCCTGGGTCGCCAAGAACCCGGCGGTCACGGCTCCGATCATCTCGGCCAAGTCCTCTGAACAGCTGGTGCCATCACTCGCGGCGCTTGGTTTTGAAATGTCCGACACACTCTATGAGGACGTCACCGCCTTAAGCGAGACCCCCGCCCCCGCAACGGACCGACTTGAAGAGGCATGAATTTCGATTGCGCCATCATTGGTGGTGGTGTCGCCGGTCAGGCACTCGCGGCGGAACTTGCGCCACATGCCTCGGTTTGCGTGCTCGAAATGGAAGCGCAATTGGGCTATCACGCCTCGGGGCGTTCGGCGGCGATGTTTCTGGCTGAGTACGGCAATGAGATTGTACGGGCCCTGAACCGTGCATCTGCTGACCAGCTGAGCACGCTTGGGGTTTTGAAGGCCAAATCTATGATGTTGCTGGCCAAAACCGGCGAAGAGGATGCCTTTGAGACCGAGCATCGCGCTTTTCAGATGGATCGGATTTCGATGTCTGAGGCAAAAACCTTGTTTCCGATTATTGATACGCAGACCTGTATCACCGCCGGGTTTCGTGAAGACATCTTCGAACTCGACGCTGACCTGATGATGCAAAAGCTGCAAAAACGCGCCCGCGCACATGGTGTGCAATTTATAACTGGCGAGCCGGTCAAGTCCATTCGGCCAGGCGGGAATTCTTGGATCTTGAAGACACCTAGCCAGACCATCTCTGCCACCGTATTGGTCAATGCAGCCGGGGCCTGGGTGGACGAGGTCGCAGAGCTGGCCGGGGCGCAGCCGCTGGGATTTCAGCCTTATCGCAGGTCGATGGCACGACTGCCCGCCCCCGGCGGGCATGATGTGAGCAGCTGGCCGTTTGTCGATGGCGTCAATGAGGGATGGTATGCAAAGCCCGATGCAGGCAAATGGCTGGTGTCTCCTCAGGAAGAAGACCCAATGGCCCCATTCGACGCCTATGCGGATGATATGGTCTTGGCTGAAGGTCTTGCACGCTATCAGGACTACGTGACCGAGGATGTGACCCGGGTCGAATACAGTTGGGCTGGTTTGCGCACTTTTGCCCCTGACCGTGCATTGGTTTTAGGCGCCGACGTGGAGCTGCCAGGGTTTTTCTGGTGCGGGGGTCAGGGCGGCTACGGGTTTCAGACTGCGCTAGCGGCCAGCACTATGCTGGCCGAAGAGATACTCGGTCAGCGCCCGAGTTTTGAAAGCGGTCTTCGGACAGCGCTCAGCCCCGCGCGATTTTCAACTTAAGCCAGGCTTGGCAGATAGTCGCGACAAGGGACTTTAGGATAGCGGACCGCCGGGAAGGCGGTTGCTGACTTCTTGCGCAATTCGGGGAAACGGCGGACCAGTTCAATCCGTGTATCCTCATCGACACGGGCGACTGCGGATCCAGATGGCAAAAACGACGCGACCGGAAGACCAGAGGCCACAATGATCTCATGCTGGTCGAATACAAAGTTGAAGAACGTTTCCCGCTCCGCATCGCGGTTGTGGAACGCCGCGTCGGTGGTGCCTGCCAGTGCCCGCGCCTCAACCAGGCCCGCGGCTTGATCCATTTCTGTCGCCAGCTGGTACCCAGGAATAAGAACGTGGTGGCCAGGGGCCAGTGTTAGCGGGCGCTGTGGCATCATAGGGCCAACCGCGCGGGCATTCAGCGTAACCGGAGCATTGGCGGATTTCTCAACGATCTCTTCCAGAGAGATCGACCGACGCCAAATCAGTTGCACCGGGCGCAAGCCGTTATCACGGGTTACAACCAAATCGCCAGGGCGAATGCAGTCGGCCCGTCTTGGCCCGCACGGCGTCCGCAGCAAGGCGTTACCACTGACCCCCGTCAATGGTGCAACCGCCGGCTTGTCGATCTTCTTTATATAGCTCATATCCAGTCCCCGAAAAAATCTCGCAGACCCACGTGACCACGAGAACTTGGCACAAGTTGGGAAAGATCATGCCGATTTGGGAGACAATAAGGCAAGCTTGGTTAATCAGCCGTTGCTTGAAACCCACGGCGCGCGCGCTGAAATCCAGCAAATTTTAAGCAAATTCGTTGAATTTTAGCTATCCGTCCATTCGGATCACGGCGTTGCCCGGGTCATAGGGGCTGTCTTCGACAATCTCGGCGTCATAAAGCTCTTGGAACATTCTGACTTTTAGCCTGGTGCCGGGTTTTGCCAACTCCGGCGTCACGTAGCCCATGCCGATTGATTTTCCGAAGGCCACCGAATAGCCGCCCGAGGTCAAGCGTCCCACTTTGGTATCGCCATCATAGAGGGCCTCGCGGCCCCAGGGATCGGCATCGGTGGGCCCGTCAATCAGCAAAGTCACGCAGGTTGACCGAATGCCCAGCGTCTGCATCGCATCCTTGCCATGGAACTCTTTGCCAAGATCCACAAATCTTGGCAAATCAGCCTCTAGCGGGGTTGCGTCACGGCCAAGCTCGGTTCCGAAGGCGCGGTAGCTTTTTTCCATCCGTAACCAGTTCTGAGCCCGCGCGCCCACCAGTTTCATACCATGGTCCTGACCCGCCTTTTCCAACAGGTCGAACAGGTAGTTCTGCATTTCGATGGGATGGTGAAGCTCCCATCCCAGCTCGCCCGTATAGGCCACGCGGATCGCGTTGACCGGGCACATTCCCAGCTCGATCTGACGGGCCGACAACCACGGGAACCGCTTGTTGGACAACGCCGTGTCCGGATCTGCATCCTTGATGACAGCCTTCAGAACGTCGCGGCTTTTGGGACCGGCAATGGCAAACACGCCCCATTGGTTCGTAACATCGTGACAGGACATATAGCCGAACTCCGGGATTTTATCCTCAATGGCATTAGTCAAATAGTCGCTGTCATAAGCTTGCCAGGCCCCCGCAGACACAAGGTAATATTCGTCCTCGCCAATCCGCACGATGGTATATTCCGTGCGGGTCGTCCCGGCTGCGGTCAGCGCGTAAGTCAGGTTTATGCGTCCGACGCGTGGCAGCTTGTTGCAGGTGAACCAATCCAGAAACGCCGTAGCCCCCGGACCGCGCAGAATGTGCTTGGTGAAGGCCGTTGCGTCAATCAGGCCGACACCCTCGCGGATCGCCTTGGCTTCTTCGACCGCATATTGCCACCAGCCGCCACGGCGGAACGACCGGCTGTCATGATCGTTAAAGCCCTCTGGAGCATAGTAATTGGGGCGCTCCCAACCGTTGACATGTCCAAACTGCGCCCCGCGCGCGGCCTGACGGTCAAAAGCGGGCGAGGTGCGAAGCGGCCTACAAGCGGGGCGTTCTTCATCGGGATGGTGCAGAATGTATACATGCTCATAGGCTTCTTCATTCTTGCGCGCCGCATATTCGGTTGTCATCCAGGACCCGTAGCGCTTGGGATCGAGCGAGGCCATGTCAATCTCGGCCTCGCCCTCGACCATCATTTGGGCCAAGTAGTACCCCGCGCCACCTGCGGCGGTAATTCCGAACGAGAAACCCTCCGCCAGCCACATATTCCGCAGCCCCGGTGCCGGGCCGATCAGGGGGTTGCCGTCAGGCGTATAGCAAATCGGCCCGTTATAATCGTCTTTCAGACCAACGGTTTCGGAGGACGGAATACGGTGGATCATCGACATGTATTCTTCTTCGATCCGTTCCAGATCGAGCTGGAACAGGTCGGCGCGGAAGCTTTCCGGAACATCATAGAGGAAGCGCGCCGGCGCGTTGCGCTCATAGGGGCCCAGAATCCAGCCGCCGCGCTCTTCGCGCACATACCAATTTGCGTCTGCATCGCGCAAAACCGGATGCTCCGGATTGTCTTTGCGCCAGTCGACCAAAGCGGGATCGGGTTCGGTTACGATATACTGGTGTTCGACCGGGATGGCTGGCATTTTGATGCCAAGCAAACGCGCGGTCCGTTGGGCATGGTTGCCAGTGGCGGTGACGACATGCTCAGCATGGATCACGGTCTGCTCTTCGGACGGGACTAGGTTGCCGCCCTTTTCAACCATTTTGGTGCAGGTGACATCCCAGTGATCGCCAGTCCAGGCATAACCATCGACCTGCCATTTCCGCTCGATGGTAACGCCGCGCTGGCGTGCGCCTTTGGCCATCGCCATGGTGACATCGGCGGGATTAATGTAGCCGTCGGTCGGGTGATAAATCGCGCCTTTGAGATCCTCGGTACGCACGAGCGGATAGCGCTCCTTGATCTGAGCCGGGCTTAGCCACTCATAGGGAACGCCTACGGTCTCAGCGGTGGAGGCATAGAGCATATACTCATCCATCCGCGCATCGGTTTGAGCCATACGCAAATTACCAACCACGTAAAAGCCAGCATTCAGTCCGGTTTCTTCTTCCAGTGTTTTATAGAATTTGATCGAGTAGTCGTGGATCCAAGTTGTCGCATAGGACATGTTGAAATAGGGCAGCAACCCGGCCGCATGCCAGGTTGAGCCAGAGGTCAACTCATCGCGTTCCAACAGCATCACGTCATCCCACCCGGCACGCGCCAGGTGATAGGCAATTGATGTCCCGACAGCACCGCCACCGACAACCAGGGCTTTGACGTGAGTTTTCATGGCATGTCCTCTAGTTTGATGCTCTCTTTTCGCAAAAGCGTGTAATCTATGCGGGACGCCATTCGACCCTAATTCGATCATTTCCGACAGGCGTTCCCACTGGTGCATGTTTCAAATGCGAGCTGGACCGTATGCACCACGGCCACAACGAGTTAAATTTGGCGGGCGATCGCCGGGGCTTGAGGCGTCAGGGGTCCGAAACTCCAGTGTGCCGGGTGCGGATGGCTAGCCTTCGATCTGATCAGTCTCGTCCAGAACGGCCGGCAGGCGCATGTCGCTGTCAAAAGGCGGCAACCCATAGGCACGGTGCAGATTATCCAGATCGCCCGGCCGAAGGTCGTGACGCGCCACAAGCATGTCTCGAGCCGCGCGCGCTTTGGCCCGGGTTTCCCGCAGCACAGATGTTCCGGGTTGATGGACCACCATCGCGTCAACAAGTGCGTCTGCGGCCAATACGTACCCAGAAACTGCGTGCTCCAGTGTATCTGGCTTTGCATCCGCCAGGGTCTGTCTGTCCGTCGGTTGCGCCAATAGCTTGCCCAGCGGTGTGACTGGGTCCGGCTTGGGCCCCGTCCCCATACCTTGTGGACCAGCGATGTCGCGCAGCGCATCTTCGATCGTGTCACGTAGATCTGGTGTCAGCTGCTCATCTAGATGCAGCTCGATCTTAGGGTTTTCTGAAACTTCTGTTGTTGGCTCAGAGGCCAGCGCGCCGCCGGGCCACGTCATGACAGCCGCGAAAAGACCGGCCGTACACCGCAGAAATTGCGTCACAGCATCCCCGGCACGACTTGATCAGGTGGGCGGTGACCATCTGCGAACGTTTTGATATTCAACAATACTTTCTCGCCCATCTCAATGCGACCTTCCAGCGTGGCCGACCCCATATGCGGCAACAGGACGACATTTGACAGCGCCTTGAGGCGCGGGTTGACGGCAGCGCCATGCTCGAACACGTCTAACCCTGCTCCGGCAAGCTCTTCAGCGCGCAGCATGCGCGTCAACGCGTTCTCGTCGATCACTTCGCCGCGGGACGTGTTTACAATGACGGCCTGCGGTTTCATGAGCTTGAGCCGGCGCGCGTTCATCAGATGATACGTAGACGGCGTATGCGGACAGTTGACCGACACCACGTCCATACGGGCAACCATCTGGTCGAGGCTCTCCCAATAGGTCGCCTCGAGCTCCTCCTCGATGCCTCTGTGGACCGGGGTCCGGTTGTGATAATGCACCTGCATGCCGAAAACCCGCGCGCGGCGGGCGACGGCCTGACCGATGCGGCCCATGCCAAGAATGCCCAGACGCCGACCCGAAATCCTGCCCCCCAGAAGCGCGGTTGGCGACCAGCCTTCCCAATCATCGCCCTGCATCTTGGACAGTCCCTCAGGGATGCGGCGAGTCACCGCCAGTATCAGCGCGAGAGTCATATCTGCGGTATCTTCCGTCAGTACATCGGAGGTGTTGGAGACCAGAATGCCGCGCTGTCGTGCTGTTTGCACATCGATATGGTCGACCCCGGCGCCATAATTGGCGATCAGTTTCAGCCGCTCACCGGCCTGGCCCAGAACACCAGCATCAATCTGATCGCCGATCGTAGGCACCAGAACATCGGCCTCGCTTGCGGCTGCGACAAGCTCCTCCTTGGTCATCGGCGTGTCGGTGTCGCGCAGTTTCGTGTTAAACAGCTCGCTCATCCGCGTTTCGACTGCTTCAGGCAACCGTCGCGTGACAACAACACTCAACTTACGATGTGGCATCCGTGCCCTCCGAAACACTGGAAGTCTTTCGCCTATAGTGGCAAGATCGCGCCCCAAGGGGCAAGATAAGAAAAGCCCACCTGGCAAAGAAACATAAAGCGGTACAGGACCTTTTCATGATCCGTGCATTTTGCACAGCAGCCGCCTTGGCGTTGCTGCTTGTTGGCGCAAGCTTCGCGGCTGAGCGAGGCCCTGTGACCAATTTGCCCATGCCGCGGTTCGTTTCGATGAAGGCCTCGGAAGGAAATGTGCGCCGTGGGCCGTCACTCAGCCACCGGATCGACTGGGTCTTCAAGCATCGCTACATGCCGCTCCAGATCACCGCGGAGTACGGCAACTGGCGCCGTGTTGCCGACCGTGATGGTGCCGGTGGCTGGATGCACTACACGTTACTCTCGGGCGTGCGTACGGTTCGGGTCGAAACCGCATTGGCCCCGATCTACAAGCTGGCGGATACCAATTCGCTGGTGACAGCCAGGCTCGAGAAAGGCGTGATTGCGCGCCTTGGGCGTTGCGACGCGCAATTGTGCCGCGTCAGCGCAAGCGGGCGAAAGGGTTGGATCCTGCGCGGTGATATCTGGGGTCTGTTGCCCGGTGAAACCCGCGAATAGGCTTTGCCTTAAGCGACCTGATCGAGACCACGCCCCTTAAGCAACGCCTCCACACCCGGCATCCGACCCCGAAACGCTGTATAGAGCTCATCCGCCTCTTCAGTGCCACCGGTTGATAATATATGGGTTTCAAGCCGCTTTGCCGTCTCGGCGTCAAAGGCACCGCCTGCCTCCTCAAATGCGGCAAATGCGTCCGCATCCATGACTTCTGACCACATATAGCTGTAATAGGCGCTGGAATACCCGTCTCCGGCAAAGACATGGGCAAATTGCGGTGTCGCATGACGCATCCGGATCGCGTGCGGCATGCCGATCTGCGCCAAGATCTCGGCTTGCGCCGCCATGGGATCCGCAGGTGCTGCGCCGGAGTGAAACGCCAGATCAACCAGGGCCGAGGCCACATATTCCACCGTTGCAAACCCCTGATCATAGGTGGCGGCCGCCAACATTTTCTCGAGCAGGTCCTGCGGCATTGGATCTTGAGTCTCAGCATGGCGGGCATGCTTTTCCAAGACTTCGGGTACCTCCAACCAATGCTCATAGAGCTGGCTTGGCAGTTCCACAAAGTCTCGTGCGACCGACGTTCCGGAGACAGATTCGTAGGTCACATCGCTGAGCATCTGGTGAAGCGCATGGCCAAATTCGTGAAACAGCGTCCGCGCATCATCATAGGACAACAAAGCAGGCTGCCCGTCGGTTGGCTTGGCAAAGTTGCACACATTGATCACATGTGGACGGATATCGCCGGTCAATTTCTGCTGACTTTGCAAGGCGGAACACCATGCGCCGGAGCGCTTTCCGCCACGCGCAAAATAATCACCGATGAAAACGGCGATATGCGCGCCATCCCGTGTGATTTCCCAGGCGCGCGCGTCAGCATGATGGAGCGGCACGTCTATCGGCTTGGCCTGCAGTCCGAAGAGCCGCTCTGCGCAATCGAACGCGGCATCGATCATATTGTCGAGCTGCAGGTAAGGCTTCAGAGCAGCCTCTTCCAGATCATGCTCGATGGCGCGACGTTTCTCGGAATAGTAGCGCCAATCCCAAGCCTCTAGATCGCCATTCACTCCATCCGCATGCATCATGATGCGAAGTTTCTCGGCATCAAGATCTGCCTGCGCCTTGGCCGGATGCCAGACTTGCATCAGCAACTCGCGCACCGCTTGAGGGGTTTTGGCCATCTCAGTTTCCAGCTTGTAGCTGGCAAAGTCTTTGTAGCCCAATAGCTTGGCGCGTTCCTCGCGCAAGGCCAGTGTTTCAGCCGCAATTTGACGGTTGTCCGTCTCCCCGCCATTGGCCCCGCGCGCAACCCAGGCCTCGTAGGCCTTTTGGCGCAGATCCCGACGCGGTGAAAACTGCAAGAACGGCACAATAAGCGAGCGTGACAAGGTCACAATATGCCCGTCCAAGCCCTTTTCTTCCGCAGAGGCACGGGCCGTTGCCACCACAAAGTCTGGCAAGCCCTTTAAATCATCCACGCTCAGCGGCATCGACCAGCTTCGCTCGTCGGCCAACAGGTTCTGGGTGAACTGAGTGCCCAATACGGCCAGACGTTCCTTTAGCGCCTTCAAGCGGTCGTAATCAGCCCCTTCTAGCTGGGCACCGGCCCGCACGAAGCCGCGCCGGTGCAACTTTAGAACGCGGGCTTGTTCGTCGGTGAGGTTCAAGTTGTCGCGCGCCTGCCACAGCGCGTCGACCCGCGCGAACAAATCCCTGTTCATCATCACTTCCGAGCCCCAGGCCGCAAGCTTGGGTGAAAACTCACGCTGCAATTCTTCTCGGCGGGGCGTCGCATCGACACTTGCCAAGGTATAGAAAGGGCTCAGAACCTTGTGCAGATCGCGACCCATCCGCTCCAGCGCTTCAATGGTGTTTTCAAAGCTTGGCGCTTCTGGGTTCTCAAGGATCGCTGCAAGCTCGGCGCGCGCGCGCTCCAGCGCAACCTCGAAACCCGGCGCGAAATCATCATCTGAAATGTCATGAAATGGCGGGAGCTCGAATGGCGTTGTCCAGTCGGACAGGAGCGGGTTGGTCATCGGGCAGATCTCCTCAGCAGGTTGATCTACACCTAGTGCGCCATCACGCAGCCCGCCAGCCCGGACCTTTGTTTATGAGGATTTTTTAGCTTTTGGCTTGGGCTCAAGCGCATCGAGACGCGCTTTTAGTGTCTCATTTTCTTCTCGCGCCTTTTGCGCCATGGCGCGCACAGCCTCAAACTCATCGCGTGTGACGAAATCGCGATCAGCCAGCCATCTGTCGAGCATGTTTTTCATGGCGTTTTCCGCCTCGCCCTTGGCACCTTGTGCGACCCCCATCGCATTGGTCATCAGTTGCGACATGTCATCGAAGAATTTGTTTCGCGTTTGCATCGGTTTCCCTCACTTGCCTGCTCACAATATGGGGAGGCATGACGGATTTCTCAAGCGTCGGCTTGCCGCAGCCTATTCCTGCGTTGACTTCGCGGCGCGTTAGTCGCACTCAAAGCTCTATGATTGCCGCACTGCCCTTTCCCGATATTTCGCCTGAAATCTTCAGCCTCGAGCTGGGCAGCTTCACCTTCGCGCTGCGATGGTATGCGCTGGCGTATATCGCAGGTTTGATCATTGCATGGCGTATGGTTGTGCACATGATCCGGCGCACGGACCTGTGGACACATAACAACCCGCCGATGCGCCCGGAACATCCTGAAGATCTGCTGACCTGGATCATCTTGGGCGTAATTATTGGCGGGCGGCTTGGATTCGTTCTGTTTTACCAGCCGGGGTACTACCTCGCCAATCCTGGCGACATTCTCAAGATTTGGCAGGGTGGGATGGCGTTTCACGGTGGGTTTTTGGGCGTGATAGTCGCCGCCTGGGCCTTCGCGCGCCGCCACGACCTGTCGCCCGTCAGCATCGGCGATGCGATTGCCGTGGCCACGCCGCCCGGATTGTTCCTGGGTCGCCTGTCCAATTTCATCAATGCGGAGCTTTGGGGCCGACCGACGGATTTGCCCTGGGGCGTCGTTTTTCCCGGTGCCGCTGCACAAGATTGCGCAGGCGTCACTGGGCTTTGTGCGCGCCACCCCTCGCAGCTTTACGAAGCTCTGCTCGAAGGACTGATCCTGGGGGCCGTTTTGCTATGGCTGGCGTATCGGCGCGGCGCGCTTAAGCGACCAGGCGCATTAATCGGTGTTTTTCTGATGGGCTACGGGCTGTCGCGGTTTCTGGTTGAGTTCTTCCGTCAGGCAGACGCCCAATTCATCACCCCGGACAATCCCTTGGGTTATGTCTTCAGCCTGGGACCTCTGGGCGTCTCGATGGGGCAGCTGCTCAGCTTGCCGATGATCCTTTTGGGGCTCGCGATTGTGATGCGCAGCGCCCGGCAAAGATGACCGATCTGGCTTGCATCATTGCCCGCCAGATCCAGCTGGACGGGCCGATGTCCTTGGCCAATTATATGCAGCTGTGCCTAATGCATCCCGAGCTCGGCTATTATGTCCGCCAAGACCCGTTTGGGGCAGCCGGTGATTTCACGACTGCACCCGAGATCAGCCAGATGTTTGGTGAGCTCATCGGGTTGGCGCTGGTGCAGGCCTGGCTGGACCAAGGCGCACCAAAGGATGCCATTTTAGTAGAGCTTGGGCCTGGTCGTGGTACCTTGATGGCCGATCTCCTCCGCGCAGCGCAGGCAGTGCCGCAGTTTCGCCCGTCCGTTCATCTTGTCGAGACCAGCCCCGCCTTGCGCAAGCGTCAGGCCGAAACACTGAAACCCACGACACCTGTCTGGCATGAAGATCTTTCTACGCTCCCCGATGCGCCGCTGCTTCTGGTCGCCAACGAGTTTTTTGACGCCCTGCCGATCCGGCAGTTTCAACGCGCTGAGAACGGATGGTCCGAGCGCCGGGTCATGATGGCCGGTGATGCACTGACGCTGGGCCTCACCGAACCGGTCCCTACCCCGGCGCTGGCTTTCCGCGACGAAGACACCTCGCCCGGGGATATCGTCGAGATTTGCCCGCAGGCCGATGGCATAATGGAGCAGATCTCGACCCAGATCGAGGCGCGCGGTGGGGCGGCTTTGATCATTGACTACGGCGACTGGCGCTCACTGGGCGATACGTTTCAAGCCCTAAAGTCGCACCAAAGCGTTGATCCGTTTGCGCACCCCGGTGCCGCAGACCTGACGGCGCATGTTGATTTCGAAGCCCTGTCAAAAGCGGCAAACTGTGCGGTGAGCCGGCTGACCACCCAAGCCGTTTTGTTGCAACGCTTGGGCATCGATCAACGCGCCCAGAAACTGGCCGACGGGGCAGATGAATTGGCACGCCAGGCGCATCTGGCCGCATATCAGCGCTTGACGCACCCTGCGGAAATGGGAAGCTTATTCAAAGCAATCGCTCTGACCCCGCGTGGGGCCGCAGGAATGGCGGGATTCGCTCCGTGACGCTCGAAATAATAACATCCGACATGCTTGGCCCGTTTCGCCACGGGTTTTTCTGCCGCTCTGGTGGTGCGTCCTCGGGGATTTACAAGGGTCTCAATTGCGGGTTCGGCTCTGACGACCAGCGCGAGGTTGTTGCCACCAACCGCGCGCGTGTGGCCGACGCCATGCACGTGGAGCCCGCACGGCTTCTTAGTGTGCATCAGTTTCATTCTTCACAGGTTCTTACCGTCACCCAAGCCCATGAATCCGCACCCAAAGCGGATGCGATGGTCACGGCGTCGCCCGGCTTGGCGCTAGGGATCCTGACCGCCGATTGCCAACCGGTTTTATTCGCCGAGGCCGACGCGCAAGTGATTGGCGCGGCTCATGCGGGCTGGTCCGGAGCGATGGATGGTATCCTCGAGAACACGGTCGAGGCGATGATCGCACTGGGGGCCGAACGCAATAAAATCACCGCGGTGATTGGTCCCTCGATCAGCCAAAGCGCCTATGAGGTCGGACCGGAATATTTTGATCGGTTCATGGACGAAGATTCCGAAAATTCTAGATTTTTCGCGCAAGGACAAGGTGACAGACTGCAATTCGATCTGCCAGGCTACGGGCTTAGGCGTCTGCGCGAGGCTGGGGTTTCGGCCGAATGGACCCGCCATTGCACCTATAGCGATCCGAAGCGGTTCTTTTCCTATCGCCGCTCGGTCCATGAGAAAGATCCCGACTACGGGCGACTGATCTCAGTTATCCGGATCTAAAGGCGGACCCAGCCGGTTATATTCCTCTATGAATGGGGTTAGCTCGCGCGCATAGGCCCGCCATGCGCCGGTCGACGAGGCATAGATGGGCCGACGCACCTGAACCGAAGAGAGTGTTTTTACACGGTTGCGCTTAGCGTGGAACTCCAGACAAGCAGCATCCCAAGTCAGTCCCATATCCGCCACAAGCTGACGTGTCACGGGTTCGGGATCGGCGATCAGGGCCTCATACTGGACGGTCGAGAATGCCTCGGGGCAGACCGAATGCCAATGCGCCATCTGTGCCTCAAACGCACGTGTAAATCGCGCGATCGCCTTAAGGTCGGTCGAGTAGCGATGCAGGCCCGGACGAAACAAATTCTTGTAAATTGACAGGGCATTGTCGCGCGGGTCTCGCAACACAACAACGATCCGCGCTTGCGGCAGCATGTGACGAACCAGGCCGATATTCGCAAAGGTCGAGATTGATTTGTCCGTTACATATGCTGTTTTGAATTCGGCGGCGGTCCGGGCCGTGTAGGCCGTCCCAGCTGCTTGCGCAGCAGCCAAAAGGTCGGGTGTCCCCAAGTTGGAAGCCCTGTTTCGAAAACGTGCAATTTCCGGCCCAAGCCAACCCAGCTCGCCCCCCGCCGTGACATCAGGATGCGCGGCGATGATCTGCTCAACCAGTGTTGTACCTGAGCGAGGCAGCCCAGTGACAAAAAGCGCCTGAGGTCGTTGGTCAGTGTCCTTCGGTGCTGCGTTGCCCAACCGGTCTGCCAGCGCGCGGATCTCTGCAAGATCTGCCAAATCAGCGTCATGCCCATAGGGGAATTTTCGCGCGACATCGCGGTTCCCGCTGTCGAGATATCGGAAAACTTTCGAGCGTTGACCAGTATCCTCCATCGCCTTGGCCAAGGCAAAAGCGAGGTAGGGACGATCAGGATGTTTGGCGGTCTTTGTCGACCATAACCTTTCCATCCGGGCAATGACCGGGTCATCGGCATGCACCCGAGAGATACTGGTATAGGATTGATATAACTGACCATTTTTGGGCTCTGTCTCAATCGCATCAAGGGCGGCCTTACGGGCATCCTCAAAACGCGCTGTGTCGCGCAGCAAGTCTGCCGCCTGGCTTTTCAGGCGGGCTGAGCCTGGCCATGCGCGCGCGCCGTCTTGTAAAGTCTGGAGAGCCGTCTCGCTATCGCCCGCGCCTGCTTGCGCCTCCGCGAGATCGGCAAACAGAAATTCGGTAGCGATGCCACCATCTTTTGCAGCCCGAAGGTGTTCAATCGCTTTTGGGTCACCTGTACGTCGCGCAAGCCGCCCTGAAAAGTACTGCACCACCGGGTGCGGGCCCAATGCCGATCGAACCCGTTCCACTTGCCGGGCCACGGCAGTTTCATCAGGATGCGACATCAACACATCGACATAGGACAACCAAATCGATGGCTCGCGTGGCTTGAGCTTCAGAGCAGCCTCATAGGCCGCACCGGCTTCTGCCAGCCGACCTGTTTGTGCAAAAATACCGCCCAGATTGAAATGGACTTCGGCCAGATCTGGGCGCGTTTTGATGATCCTGGCAAATCCACGTTCGGCCTGCGTCAACTGTCCGCGCGCCAGCGCGGCCCGCGCGTCGGCAAACAGTGTCTTGATCTGGTCTGGGCTTAATCCGGCCACTGGGGTTGTCAGGCGATTTCCGACAGGCGCGCCTCGACCACCTCAAAGGGCACGCCTGGTTCATCTTTGGCGCAGCGGATGACAAGCGATGTCTTAACGCTGGCGACGTTCTCTGCGCTGGTCAGCTTTTCGGTCAGGAATGTCTGGAACGAGCTGAGGTCAGGTGCCACGCATTTGAGGATGAAATCAACCTCGCCGTTTAGCATATGGCACTCCCGTACGAAGGGCAGTTCGCGGCATCGCTGTTCAAACGCAGCAAGGTCTTTTTCTGCCTGGCTCTGCAGACCCACCATGACAAAGACTTGGACTTCAAACCCAAGCGCGCGGGTCGCGACATCAGCCTGGTATCCTTGTATATACCCGCTCTCTTCCAATGTCCGGACGCGGCGCAGGTATGGCGGTGCCGAGATGCCAACGCGTTTGGCCAACTCAACATTGGTGATCCGCCCATTGGCCTGAAGTTCCGCCAATATCTTGCGGTCGATTTCGTCCAGTTTTGCGATGGCCATGGCAGTCCCTCCCGATGAGAACTTACAAAACGGCAAGCGAGCGCGCAATAATATTTCACAGTTGCGCAATTTTTTATCGCAACTGGTGGAAAATCGGGCGGTTCTGAAAAAGCGGGCTTTCCCTCTTCCAGCCCCGCGCCACGCGCATTATATGTCATGAACTGCTTTGCGCCACATCTCAAACGCCCCGGGGGAAACCATGTCCGAGACACGTCATACGAAAGTTCTGATCATCGGGTCTGGTCCGGCGGGATATACCGCCGGTGTCTACGCGTCGCGCGCGATGCTGGATCCCATTTTGGTACAAGGCATAGAGCCCGGCGGCCAGTTGACCACAACGACAGAGGTGGAGAACTGGCCCGGAGATACCGAGGTTCAAGGCCCGGATTTGATGGTCCGGATGGAAGCCCACGCCAAGGCTATGGGATGCGAAATTATCGGTGACATCATTTCTGATCTCGACCTGTCGCAGCGCCCCTACACCGCCAAAGGCGACAGCGGAACGATATACACATGCGACGCGGTTATTTTGGCCACGGGCGCACGGGCAAAGTGGCTTGGGTTGCCTTCGGAAGAGAAATTCAAAGGATTTGGGGTTTCAGCCTGTGCCACCTGCGACGGGTTCTTCTACCGCGGCGAGGAGATCGTCGTGATCGGCGGCGGCAATACGGCTGTGGAAGAGGCGCTGTTTTTGACCAATTTTGCCTCGAAAGTCACTCTCATCCATCGCCGCGACGAACTTCGTGCTGAAAAGATCCTGCAAGATCGTTTGTTCAAGAACCCCAAGATTGAGCCGCTTTGGTTCCACCAACTCGAAGAAGTACTGGGCGATGACAACCCGGCCGGTGTCACGGGTGTACGGGTCAAGGATGTCAAGACTGGCGACCTGAAAGACATACCCTGCAAGGGCGTGTTTGTGGCGATCGGTCACGCACCTGCCAATGAACTCGTCAAGGACGTGCTGGAAACTCATATGGGCGGTTATGTCGTTACAAAGCCTGATTCAACTCAGACATCGATCGCTGGAGTGTTCGCTGCGGGCGATCTGACCGACCACAAGTATCGGCAAGCCGTCACAAGCGCTGGAATGGGCTGTATGGCAGCGCTGGAGGCAGAACGTTTCCTGGCGGAAGCAGAGCCCGCCGATGCGCATGCCGCCCCTAGTGCCGCAAAAACCAGCGTCGACGCATAATCGCCTGATTCTGTCCTTGAATTGCGCGCAAATCGCGCGTTAAAGCCCCGGTAAATGCCGTTTGGGGGGAAACGGCGAATTGTTATTTTGTGTTTATGAAGAAAGACCACCCGATGACCGCGACGAATATCGCCCCCGTCCCTGAGCTCTACGTGTCCTACGACTCCGCTCAGAAACTGAAGCTGGAAGCTGCTGAGCTTGTGTCCTGGGATCTGACGCCGCGCCAGATTTGCGACCTGGAATTGCTGATGAACGGAGGCTTCAATCCGCTGAAAGGCTTCATGTCCGAAGCCGACTATGACAGCGTCGTTGACACTATGCGTCTGACCGATGGCGCGCTTTGGCCGATGCCAATCACATTGGACGTAACGCAAGACTTCGCTGATAGTGTGTCCGCAGATCAGGATATCGCACTGCGCGACCAGGAAGGTGTGATCCTGGCGATCATGTCGATCACCGACAAATGGACTCCAAACAAATCGCATGAGGCTGAAAAAGTCTTTGGCGCTGATGACACGGCACATCCGGCTGTCAACTATCTGCACAACCAGGCAGGTCCGGTTTATCTGGGCGGCCCGATCACCGGAATTCAACAGCCCGTTCACTATGATTTCCGCGCCCGCCGCGACACGCCCAATGAGCTGCGCGCCTATTTCCGTAAGCTGGGATGGCGCAAAGTCGTGGCTTTTCAAACGCGCAACCCCTTGCACCGTGCGCATCAGGAGCTGACGTTCCGGGCTGCGAAAGAATCCCAGGCCAACCTGCTCATCCATCCGGTTGTAGGCCTCACCAAACCCGGCGATATCGACCATTTTACCCGTGTTCGGTGCTACGAGGCGGTGCTCGATCAATACCCAACATCGACCACCTCTATGAGCCTTTTGAACCTGGCCATGCGGATGGCTGGCCCACGGGAGGCGGTCTGGCACGGCTTGATCCGCAAAAACCATGGCTGCACCCACTTCATCGTTGGTCGCGACCACGCTGGCCCGGGCAAAAACTCTGTCGGAGAAGATTTTTATGGGCCTTATGACGCTCAGGACCTGTTCCGCGCCCACCAGGACGAAATGGGCATCGAGATGGTTGACTTCAAACACATGGTTTATGTTCAGGACCGCGCTCAGTATGAACCGGCCGACGAGATCGCCGACGCCGATAATGTCACAATCCTGAACATCTCGGGGACAGAGCTGCGTCGACGTCTGGCCGAAGGTCTTGAAATCCCAGAGTGGTTTTCTTTCCCGCAAGTGGTGGCCGAGCTTCGCAAATAGCGCCCACCCCGCGCCAACCAGGGCTTTACCGTGTTCTTCACCGGATTTTCCGGCTCCGGCAAGTCAACCATCGCCAACGCGTTGATGGTCAAACTGATGGAAATGGGTGGACGCCCCGTGACGCTTCTGGACGGCGATATTGTGCGCAAGAATCTCAGCTCCGAGCTTGGTTTCTCGAAAGAACATCGCGACCTCAACATCCGCCGCATCGGCTATGTGGCGTCTGAAATCACGAAAAATGGCGGGATAGCGATCTGTGCGCCAATCGCGCCTTACGCCACCACGCGGCGCGCGGTGCGCGAAGATATTGAGGCATTTGGAGCTTTCATCGAAGTGCATGTGGCCACCTCGATCGAAGAGTGTGAGCGTCGCGACCGAAAGGGGCTGTACAAACTGGCCAGGGACGGAAAAATCAAGGAATTTACCGGGATTTCCGACCCCTATGATGTACCTGAGAGCCCTGAGCTGCGTGTTGAAACAGAAAATGTCGATGTCGACAATTGCGCGCATCAGGTCATCCTCAAGCTGGAAAGCATGGGCCTGATCAAGGGCTAACCTTCTGATAATAATAAAAATCCATTACCCGCTTACCTTTGGGCAATGGGTCAGTCCGGTGAATTTAACGAAGGTTAAGAGCCCCAGGATTATTGCTATCGGCATGACCCGATTGCCTGTTTTTACCTTCGTTCGATCTATTTCTTTGGATTTGAGCTTCCTGCTCGTCTGGGCGGCTCTGGCTGCCATTTTGCTCATTCATGTCGGACAAAACTTCATTGCGTTGCGCGCTCATATGGAGGCGGACCGCGCCGCCACGGCTCAGCTGCAAGACATCTATGAAACCGTCAATATTGCGCAGCAAGCCAGAATTGCGCGTCTGCATTGGCTTTTAGACCCGGGGCAGCAAACGCGCGAAGATCTTCAGGAGAAGCAGGACCATTACCGAGCCAAGCTTGACGCAAGGCGCGCGGCATCTTCGAATGCGGCTCCACCCTCAGAGTTCATGCAAAATGTGGAGCGTCTCAGCCGCGAGGTGATGGCGCTGGTCGAGCAAATCTCGCAAATTCCCGAGACGGTCCATATGTCGCTCAGATCTGGCCATTTACGGTTGGCAACAGACCAGATTCTGGCCAATCTTGAAGCCGAAAGAGACCGTATTGCGCACGAGAAAGACGTCTCGCGCGCGGATATAAAGGCGGATTGGGCGGCTATGATCCCATCGCTTTTGCTTCTGAGCAGCCTGGTTGGTATCATGGCGTTGCGTCTCTTTTTCAAGTTTCGCGATGACCGAACCCAGGCGATCCGGGCCGAATATCTTGAAGAGCTTGCCCGCGAACGCGATCGCGCCGACATTTTGGCCAACGAGCTTAATCATAGGGTCAAAAATCTGTTCGCGGTAGTGTCGTCGATTGTCACTATGACCGCGCGCGGCGAGGACAGCCCGATGCTGGCGGCACAAAAAGCGCGCGCCCGGATAAATGCTCTGGCACGGGCGCATGATCTGTCGACGAAACCGGACAAGACGATGTCTCACAGCCAGCAAGGTGTGGCTGAACTTTGGACCAAGGTTGTTGAGCCCTACTGCAGCAATGAGGGCCGCTTAAATTTACGCGGCGATGTTGTGTCGCTGATCCCATCGCTGACCACTCCTTTGGGCTTGGTTGCGAATGAACTGGCCACAAACGCGTTGAAATACGGGGCCTGGAGTGGGCTGGGCGGGGCCGTGACGATTGACATTCGCGGTGACGATCAAGGGGCCATCCGTAAGATTGTCTGGACAGAAACCGGCGGGCCGGATGCGCGGGTTGGCTCACAAGCAGATCCCGGCTTTGGAACCACCATGATGGAGTTGTCGCTGCAGCAGATCGGCGGACAGATGTCGCGCGTCTGGAACAGTTCCGGACTGCAAGTCACAATCGATATTGAACCGTTAAAATCATGAGCGTGAAGACACCCAACCTAGCAGGGCAACGGATCCTGATCGTGGAAGACGAAGTTTTGCTTGCACATGACGTATGTGCCAGCGTTGCCGAAGCCGGCGCTACCGTGACGGGCCCGTTTCACAAGCTCGAAGACGCTTATGATGCCGCAACCGATGCCCGTTTCGAAGCGGCCATACTCGATGTTGATATCGCAGGCAAACTCGTATTTCCGGTCGCCGATCTTCTGGAAGCCAAAGGAATTCCTTTTGTATTTCATACGGCGCGGCCGGAATCGCAAACCCTCAGAACGCGGTATACAGAGACACCAATCTGCGGGAAACCCGCGGCTTTGGACTGGTTGCTGCGGTTGCTCAGCGAGGCCCTGCCAAGGCCTACGGTAGCCCCGAGCAAAGACTAAAGGGCGTTAGTGCACCGTCACCGGTGCAAAGTCATTCTGACGCGCAAGCGCAAAGGCCAACTCTCTATCCTTGACCAGCGCAAGGCGCTCCCCGTCCGGTGCATGAACTGCAAAAATCTGCTCCAGCTCCGGTGGCGTCTCGTCCTTCAGTTCCTCGGGCAGGTCGCTGACATCAACGGCCCGAATATAGACGATGCGCTCATCCATGCCAGTTTTCAGATCAAATTTTACCTTTGTTTTCATTGTTTTGCCTCCTTTCAAGATGACTTGATCTTGATCGTTTGAACGATCGTCTCAGGGATGGCACGGCTCAGACTGACATGCAGCAAGCCGTTTTCAAGCTCGGCACCAGAAACCTCAACACCATCGGCAAGAACGAAGGATTTCTGGAATTGTCGTCCAGCGATCCCGCGATGCAAATACACCTTGCTTTCATCGTCTTGCGGCTGACGTCCTCGGATCACCAATTGGCGGTCCTCGACCGTTATCGACAGATCATCTTCCGAAAAGCCCGCGACCGCGAGACTGATCCTAAATGCGTGATCGGCGGATTGCTCAATATTGAAAGGAGGATACCCATCATTTCCGGATTTCGCTGTGCGTTCAACCAACCGTTCCAGTTGATCAAAGCCCAAAAGAAAAGGATGCGCCCCGAAGGCAAGTTTTGTCATCTGTGTTCGCCCTCCAAAAGCAGCGACGTCTTGGTGTTCGGCCCCAGTCTGGCAGCCGTTAGTCAAAATTTGGGGATTCTGTGCGTTATGTGCAACCCTGAGAGGGTAAATTACCTTGATTGAGTTCGGAAATCGCGTATTCCGGGTGCCCAATCGTCTAGTTTTCGAAGGCTGTAGCAGTTCTATGACCCCAACTCCGAAAATGACTGACAGGGAAGTGCTCAAGGTCAAGCTCAACGTCATGCGGCAGGAGCACCGCGATCTTGATGAGGCAGTCAAAGCCCTCCAGGACTCGCCCGCGATTGATCAGTTGTTGCTGCGACGCCTGAAAAAGCAAAAGCTGAAACTCAAGGATCAGATTGCTGTGATCGAGGATCAACTGACCCCGGACATCATCGCCTGAGACGCCGCGGTTGCGGCTTGCAGAAATCTGCTGCCTGTCTATAAACGCCTTTCGTTTTAAGAATATGTGAGGCGTGAGATGTCGCAACCGGCCGCACAGGTTGACGTAGGCCTGATCATGGGAAGCCAGTCGGATTGGGCGACTATGCGCGACGCCGCCGAATTAATGGACGCTCTCGGCATTTCATATGAAACACGTATCGTGTCGGCGCATCGCACCCCGGATCGTCTTTGGGACTATGGCAAAACCGCAGTGGATCGTGGTTTGAAAGTCATCATCGCCGGAGCGGGCGGCGCGGCCCATCTGCCCGGCATGATGGCCTCCAAAACGCGCCTGCCGGTTATCGGTGTGCCGGTTCAGTCAAAAGCCTTGTCGGGTGTCGACAGTCTCTATTCCATCGTGCAGATGCCACGCGGCTTTCCGGTGGCCACCATGGCCATCGGGTCCGCCGGGGCCAGCAATGCGGCCTTAATGGCGGCGTCCATTCTTGCCCTATCTGACGATGCGCTTGCCGCCCGTTTGGACGCTTGGCGCACGGCGTTGAGCGACGCCATCGCGGACCATCCGACCGATGACTGACCCGCTTCCGACCGGAGCCACGATCGGCATTTTGGGCGGAGGCCAGTTGGGCCGCATGCTTTCGGTTGCCGCTGGACGGTTGGGCTTCAAAACGCATGTTTTTGAGCCCGGCTCAGCCCCGCCTGCAGGTCAATTGGCCGACCAGGTCACGACCGCTCCGTATGACGACATTGACGCGTTGACCCGTTTTGCGGACTCGGTCGATGTCATCACCTATGAATTTGAAAATGTTCCAACTTCCGCGTTGGACTTATTGGAAACCCGCAGGCGCATTCGCCCGGGCCGCGCCGCCTTGGCCACTTCTCAAGATCGCCTCATCGAGAAGCAGTTTCTACAAGGTTTGGGACTGGCGACGGCACCATTTGCCGATTGCCCGACCGCGGTGGCCCTAACTGAAGCTCTGGGTGAAATCGGCGCGCCTGCAATCCTGAAAACCCGCACTCTGGGCTACGATGGCAAAGGCCAGGTTCGGATCACTACCCCGGCGGAGGCCAGTTCCGCATTCGCGCAGCTCTCCGGTGCCGCAGCAATTTTGGAAGGATTTGTCGACTTCAGCCACGAGGTGTCCGTGATCGGAGCACGCAGTGCGCAAGGCGAGATTGCCTGTTTCGATCCGGGCGAGAACGTGCACCGAGATGGCATTCTGCACACGACCACAGTGCCTGCACGCTTAAGTCAAGCGCAGCGGACTGATGCCGTTTTGATTGCGGCCAAGATCCTCAACGCGTTGGAGTATGTGGGGGTGATCGGGGTCGAGCTTTTCGTGACGCCCTCTGGCTTGATCGTCAACGAGATTGCGCCGCGGGTGCACAATTCCGGGCACTGGACCCAGAACGGCTGCGTCATCGACCAGTTTGAACAGCATATTCGCGCCGTGGCCGGGTGGCCTTTGGGCGATGGGTCTCGGCATGCAGATGTGGTGATGGAAAATCTGATCGGCTCGGACATGGATAAGGTCCCATCACTTGCCTCGGACCCGTCCGTTGCGCTGCATCTTTATGGTAAATCAGAAGTTAAGTCAGGGCGAAAAATGGGGCATTTCAACCGCTTACGTTAGTCTGAGCTGCCGACGTCACCCACCACATCTTCCACCACATCGACGAGAGTCAGACCCTCTTCAAAGGTGCCGTTTTGCAAGAACTCTATTGTCTGTGCGACAACCAGTGGCGCGTTCATCATGAAGGTGTGGGTCACTGGCAGGGCCAAAAAATCATCCATGCCTTCGATCCGCGTGCTTTCGACCGACACCTTGCCGTCATCAGGGCCCGGGATCAGCGAGGAGTAGAAGGCGTTGAGGCTTTGCGTGCCAGCGATAATGCCCAGCTCCGCCTCCAACGGACCCAGCTGATTGGGGACCGACTGAGGCCCTGAATGGAGTTGGTCACCGGCCGGTCCATTCACCCATCCAAACACATCCAATCCGCGCAACTTGTCCACCAGCTCCGAGCCTTTGTTTGGGGGGGCCAACATAACGATCCGCCCAAGATTGGCGATCTCATGATCCTGAAGATAAGCCCGAACCAGAATGCCACCCATTGAATGCGTCACAAAATGAACCGGGGTTTCGGTACCGCAGGCCTCGAGCGCGGGCGGAATGGCCGTACTCGCCAGATCGAAGATCGTATCGGTGGTCGATGCGTAGCCGGGGTTCACCGTCGTGTAGCCGGACAGTTTCAGGCTCTCTTCCATCACGCTGAGCGAGAAGGAGGTCCGTGCCAGCCCGTGCAACATAACCACACACTCAGCCATCGCCGCGCCCGGAAGAAATATACATATGAACAGCAACCACCGCATGGGAATAGAATAGTCATAGATTCCAAAACTTCACCACAGGCTTGCGCCGACGTTCCGTCACATTCAGTTTAGGCCCATGTCAAAACCGCCTCGCATCGCCACCCGCGCAATCATCATCGAGAATGACCGCCTGCTTCTGGTCAATGCCTGGGGCGGTGGTGTCTCAGATCTGTGGTGTGCGCCGGGCGGCGGTGTAGAGGCCCACAGCGCTTTGCCCGACAACCTTATCCGCGAGGTGCATGAGGAAACCGGGCTTATAGTCACGGTCGGTCCGGTCTGCCTGGTGAATGAATTTCACGCGCCTGAGCGAGATTTTCATCAGATCGACATTTATTTTCGCTGTGAGATCACGGCAGGTCAAATCGACGCAGCATGGAAGGATCCTGAGGGAATCGTCACCGAGCGCAAGTTCTTCTCGCGCGCTGAGTTATCGGCCATTCGCCTGAAACCAGACAGTTTGGCGGATGTGGCTTTTGGTGCACAATCGGCGATCACCTATGACCCTTTGGAGCCGCTGGTTCGCTGAAAAGCGCGCACCCCCTGTTGACATCCCGGCTGCTCCAGCCACATGTAACCGCGCCGGGGCCGAACGTTTGAGAGAGGAAATTTATGCCAGTTGTCGTCGTCGAGTCGCCTGCAAAGGCTAAGACAATCAACAAATACCTTGGCTCCGATTACACCGTTCTCGCCTCTTACGGCCATGTACGCGACCTGCCGCCCAAAGATGGCTCCGTCGATCCAGAGGCGGATTTTGACATGCTGTGGGAGGTGGCCTCTGAGAGCAAAAAACACGTCAAGGCGATCGCCGATGCGCTGAAAGAAGATGGTGAGCTGATCCTCGCCACTGACCCTGACCGCGAGGGTGAGGCGATTTCCTGGCATCTCGAAGAGGCGCTGAGAAACCGCAAGGCGATCAAGAAAGACACGCCTGTCAGCCGCGTCGTGTTTAATGCAATTACAAAGTCTGCCGTCACAGAGGCGATGAAGAACCCGCGTCAGGTCGATGAGCCTTTGGTCCATGCCTATCTGGCGCGCCGGGCGCTGGACTATCTGGTTGGCTTCAAGCTGTCCCCGGTGCTGTGGCGACGTTTGCCCGGTGCAAAGTCGGCAGGTCGTGTCCAATCGGTCTGTCTGCGCTTGATCGTCGAACGCGAGATGGAGATCGAAAAGTTCATCGCGCGGGAATACTGGTCGGTGAAAGCGCGCCTCGCCACGCCGCGCGGTCAGGAATATGACGCGAGGCTGACCGTTCTGGGCGGCAAGAAGCTCGATCGGTTCGATATTGAAAACGAAACCGCGGCAGAACTTGCCGTTCAGGCGCTGAATTCTCGTGATTTGACAATCAAACGGGTGGAGGCAAAGCCGGGATCACGCAATCCGTCCGCCCCGTTCATGACCTCTACCCTGCAACAAGAGGCCAGCCGCAAGTTTGGGATGGGCGCACGACAGACCATGTCGAACGCGCAGCGGCTCTACGAGGCCGGACACATTACTTATATGCGGACTGACGGCATTGATATGGCGCCTGAGGCTGTTCACGCGGCCCGCGACGCGATCAAAGACAAGTTCGGCGGCGATTACGTGCCCGCGAGTCCGCGCATGTACAAAAATAAGGCCAAAAACGCGCAGGAAGCGCATGAATGCATCCGCCCAACAGATATGATGCGCGATGTCGAAAGCCTGAAGATCGCCGATCCCGATCAACGCAAGCTGTATGATCTGATCTACAAGCGCACCATTGCCAGCCAGATGGAGGCCGCACGACTGGAACGAACCACGGTCGATATCGGCTCATCCGATGATCAGGTCGAGCTGCGCGCCACAGGCCAGGTCGTGCTGTTTGACGGTTTCTTGCGGGTCTATGAAGAGGGCAAAGATGACGCGGTTCTAGAGGATGATGACAAGCGCCTGCCGCAAATCGCGCAAGGGGAACCTGCTGAAAAACGCGCCGTCACGCCCGAGCAGCATTTCACCCAACCTCCCCCCCGCTTTACCGAGGCCACCTTGGTCAAACGGATGGAAGAACTGGGGATTGGCCGGCCCTCGACCTATGCCTCTATCGTCACAACCATTCAGGATCGCGACTATGTTCGGAAGGACAAAAACCGCCTGATCCCGGAAGACAAAGGCCGGCTTGTCACCGCGTTTCTGAGCAATTTCTTCACGCGCTACGTCGAATATGATTTCACCGCTGCCCTGGAAGAAGAGCTTGACGACGTCTCGGCTGGCGATCGCAATTACAAAAATGTGCTGTCGCGCTTCTGGCGGGATTTCTCAGTGGCCATTGCCGAGGCGATGGATCTGTCGATCACGGAGGTCCTGGAGAAGATCAACGAGGTGCTAGCCCCGCATATCTTCCCGCCCAATGAGGATGGTAGTGACCCGCGTCTCTGCCCCAATTGCGGCAACGGCCGATTGTCGATGCGCACCGCGCGCTCGGGCGGCGCATTTATCGGCTGCTCGAACTACCCTGAATGCCGCTACACGCGCGCGTTTGGTCCGCCCGGTGCAGAAGAAGACGGTGCGATCCCGCCTGAGGGCAAGCTTCTGGGCGAGGATCAGGGTGACAACATTTGGATCCATAAAGGTCGGTTTGGCCCTTATGTACAACGCGGCGAAGTGAGTGACGACAATAAGAAGCCACCCCGTCAATCGATCCCCAAAGACTGGCGCCCCGAAGAGCTTGAGATGGAGCGCGCCTTGCTGCTTCTGTCCCTGCCGCGCGAAATTGGCCCGCATCCCGAGGACGGGATCATGGTCTGGTCGAATATTGGACGCTATGGACCTTACATCAAACATGCCGAAAGCACGTCTGATCGTGGTGGAACGAATGCAAATCTGGAAAGCCTCGATGAGGTGTTTACGGTGGGCATGAATCGCGCGGTCGAGCTTCTGGCGCAGAAGGTTGCCTCACGCGTTGGACGTGGTGCTGCAGCAAAACCTATTCGCGATCTGGGCGAACATCCCAATGACGGCGGTCCGGTATCAATCATGGACGGCAAATATGGGCCTTATGTGAAATGGGAAAAGGTGAACGCAACGCTGCCCAAGGACACCGAGGTCGCCAATGTGACCATGGAACAGGCCCTAGAGCTGATCGCGGCCAAGGCGTCGAAAAAACGCCCCGCACGTAAAAAAGCAGCGAAGAAAAAAGCGTGAAGAAGGGCCTGGCGCTTCTGGTTTGTATCTTCTTGGCGTTAATGGCCGCCCTGATCTTCGCCAAATCACGTCCCGGCCCAACGTCAGAGCTGAAGATCGATGATCCTTTTCAGCTGACCTACGCGGCGGTCGTTTCCAGTTGGTTAGAAGGTTCGGACAGATAACAAAGTCCGCTTAGAGCCCAGACTACCAGATGCTGCACTGCACGCCAATGTCCGGTTCTCAAGAGGAACCCAAAAAACGTGACAAAATCAGATTAGGTTTTGTCAGGGGTTCGTGTCACCAGATTTCCCGAAGACTTCGTTGAGCCGAAATTCAAAAAAAACGACCGTTTTTGGCCCGCTACCTGAAAGCTGCCGCAACCATTGGATGAGCCACCTTGCTACCGAAGTAGATTCCAAGAGTGCTGGACGACATCCTGGCTTTCAATAAAGTCGTGTCTCCTCGTCATCTGTATGGATCGCCTGCAAATCGGCGACAGTCTGATCCTTTCCCGCTGTTCCAGCCACCCACTCAGCCAATGTGGGCGCGTTCTTTCGGTCGGGCCAATGATCTGGTTGCCAAAGCCGCGACCTAATGAAAGCCTTCGCGCAATGCATAAAGACTTCCTCGACGTCCACCACCATCGCGAGCAAGGGCTCTTTCCCATTCACAGCCAAGCGTTTACTGATCACGGCGTCCCGGACAATGCGCGCCTTCCCTGCGACCCGAAGGGTGTCTCTGTGCCCAGGTACAACAAATAGAATTCCGATATTGGGGTCGGACAGAATGTTCAAAAACCCGTCTGTGCGCCCGTTGCCAAGGCGATCGGGAATGATCAGCGTCTTTTCATCACAGACTTCTACAAACCCTGCTGGGTCGCCCTTTGGTGAAACGTCCATCAGCCCATCAGACGCTTTGGTGGAGATGACGACAAACGGTGCAGCTGCGATAAAGTCGCGCGCCATTTGATTAAGGCTGTTCGTCACTTTCAATTCCGTGTTGGACCCGGGCCAGCCTGGTATGAGTTCGCGGAGGCGTTCTAAATCCGTAATCTCTTCGTCAATCTGGAGCATGTCATCTATCCTAATAATCCACAGCTGCAGGATAACTCAAACGATGGACTTCGAGAAGTTGCCATGCAACCGGCGGTTCGGAATTTGCATCATGACTAATGTGCCGATGGGAAAAAGCTGCAATGCAAGATGGCGCGGACAGTCCAAATAGAGAGCTCACTCAGGTGCGCCACTCTTTTGGTCCTTTTGGGTGAGTGCGTTCAGCCGGCGTGTTCCGCCACATTGCGGTGCTTGAGGTCTTGGAATTTGCGCCAGCTTCCAAGATGAGTGATATCATCAGCGCCTTGAACACCGGTTGTTTCGACCAGGAAGCCATGCGCCTTTGAACCGTTCTCAAGCTCCACCGTCCCAATCGACAACGGTGAAGGGATGCCTTCTAAAAAGCCACCGACCGATGATTTCGGGAGGGCCCAGATCTCAAGCTCGATCTTCGCACCCTTTTCAATACGCAGCAGGCCTGGTCTTTGCGGCGGTCCCCCCGCCAACGCGTACAGACGATAGCGCGGAGCTGTTCGCGTCGCTTCCAGCAATCGCCCGCCTCGGGACGTGAGTTCATGGTTGAGCGCCATTCCCGACATATGGGCCCCGCACACCGCCAGAGCGATTTCGGTTTCCGTGGCTTCCGTTGGCGCGTCGGCAATCGTCTCACCGGCGAACCGTGCGGCGATGCTGGCGATGTATGCATCCTGTGCGCTTGGGGCCAATAAGGTTATCGAGCCGGGGCGTCCGTCGCTGCGTGCCTCTGACGGGACCGCAATGCCGCACATGTCAAGTAGGTTCACGAAATTTGTGTAGGTGCCCAGGTTCGAGTTCGGCGTCACCGGATCGGCTTCCAAATCCGCAACCGAATAGAAGGTTGGAATCGTTGGAACGCACAGCAGATCGACCTGATCCATCAGCGCTTGCGCTGCCCGTTCGAGGTCTTTCAAACGGTAGATGCCGCGAAACGCATCCGCAGCTGACAGGTTTTCGGCAGCACCGATGATCTTGGCGGTTGTCGGGTTTAACGCATCTGGTGTGTTCCGCATCAGGTCTTCGACCACGGTGTGGCGTTCGGCGACCCACGCCCCTTCGTACAGCATCTCCGCCACGGCGTAGAGCGGGGAGAAATCAAGCTCAATGATTTCGGCACCTAGCGAGGTCAGCTTTTTCAAGTTGGCCGCAAAGTTCTCGGCCTGGACCGCGTCCTCAAAAAAGATACGAGAGGCAGCGTCCGGTACGCCTACCCTGAAACTTGGCGGTGCAGCAGTCAGTTCGCCCGCAATCATGTTCTTGGAGTATGCGTCCTCGATGTCTTCGGCGCAGGCCACCTGAAAGGCCGCAAAGGCATCGCTTACATTGACCGCAAAGATCGAGATCGTATCCAGTGTCCGACATGCTGGCACAACCCCGTTCGCAGACAGAGCACCCAATGAGGGTTTCAGTCCGACGATGTTGTTCAAAGCGGCTGGTACGCGGCCGGAGCCTGCCGTGTCTGTACCCAAAGAGAAGGTGACAAAGCCGTGCCCGACCGCCACGCCAGAGCCGCTGGACGAGCCACCGGGAACGATGTCGGGATCAATTGCGTTCTTTGGCACCCCAAAGGGTGAGCGCACGCCAACCAGCCCCGTTGCGAACTGATCGAGGTTGGTCTTGCCGATCACCAAAGCGCCGGCCGCCCGCAGTTTAGCAATGACGAACGCGTCCTGGTCCGGCGTATAGGCGTAAGCCGGGCATGCAGCGGTTGTCGGGATTCCAGCCACATCAATGTTGTCTTTCGCAACAAACGGGACGCCCCAAAGCGGCTGCCCATCAGACCGCGGAGGCAACGCCTCAGCGTCCGCAATAACGTCTTCCATGGGCCTGAGGTGGATGAAGATTGCCGGGTCACCGACGTCTTCGATACGGCGATAGACTTCGCGGATAATGTCGGATGGCATTGCGCCGGTTTCATAGGCTTCGCGGAGCGCGTCGAGGGTTAGGGCCGTATCTTTTGTCATGGTCTTGGTCTTTCCGAATTCAGGCGGGCACGGCTTCGGGAGGCTGCGGGGCCGCCTCGATCAAAGCGCGGGTGTAGGGATGGCTTGGGTTGTCCATCACCGTCGCGGCGGGCCCACGATCGATGATTTCGCCTTGTTTCATGACCAGGACCTCATCGCAGAGCAGACGCACGACATTCAGGTCATGGCTAACAAACAGATAGGACATGCCCATCTGTGCCCGCAGATCTACCAGCAGATTGAGAACGATGGCTTGAATGGACACATCCAGCGCGGCGGTGGGCTCATCCAGGACAAGAAGCTTGGGTTCCAGGGCGATGGCGCGGGCAATTCCGACCCGTGCCTTTTGTCCGCCGGACAACTGGTGCGGGAACCGGCTGAGAAGCGGTTGCGGTAGGCCAACCAGATCAGCCAGTTCAGACACCCTCGCCGTCAGTTTCGCACCGCGCATGCGATTAATTCGGGCCAAGGGCTCCGCGATTGCTGAAGCAGCTGTGCCCCGGGGGTTCAGGCTGTCGGTTGCATCCTGAAACACCATCTGGATATCCCGGCGCACCGCATGGCGCATGAAACGGGCGGATGGAGTGGAGGCAATGTCCTGCCCATCAAACATGATGTTGCCAGATGTCGGATCCTGCAGGCGCACAACCATCTCGGATGTCGTGGATTTGCCGCTGCCGCTTTCGCCCACCAGACCCAACGATTGACCCGCTTTAATATCAAAAGAGATGCCTGTCACCGCTTGAACGGGACCGGCCTTGCCCGGATAGGTCTTCACAAGTTCGCGCACCTCAAGAAGAGGACGGCTGTGCACCGTATGCGCGGGCTCCGGGGTGCGAATTTCCGGCGGCAACAGATTGCGGATCGACGACCCAAGACGCGGTGTCGCGTCCACAAGCTTGCGTGTGTAGGCGTGCTGCGGGTCGGTGAACAACGTGCCCGGCGCGCCTTCTTCGACGATCTGGCCGTCTTTCATGACCACGATCCGGTCGCAATATTGCGAGGCGAGGCCAAGGTCATGGGTGATCAGGATCATGCCCATTCCGCGCTGTTTTGCGAGATCGCCGATCAGGTCCATGACTGCCTTTTGCGTGGTGATATCCAGTCCGGTTGTTGGCTCATCTGCGATTAGCAGATGTGGTTTGCAAGCCAGCGCGATAGCAATCACGATCCGCTGGCACATCCCGCCCGACAGCTCAAACGGATACGCCTCATAGCGCGCGGCGGCGTCGCTGATCTTGACCGCTTCAAGAGCCGCGATGGCTTTTGCCTTTGCATCCTGACGCGTGGTTTGCGCATGGCAGATCAATACATCTTCGACCTGATGCCCAACGCGTCGGATCGGGTTCAGAGCCGCCCGCGGGTTTTGAAAGATCATCGATATTTCACGGCCGCGAATGTCGCGCATATCTTTCTCGGACGCTGCAGGCAGATCGATCCCGCCATATGTTACATCGCCGGTGCGGATTTCGCCGCCTTCATCCAGGATACGCATTAAAGCGAATGACGTCACAGATTTGCCCGACCCGCTTTCGCCGACAATGCCCAACGTCTCGCCTTTTCCGACATCAAGTGAAATCCCGCGCACAGCGTTTACCTCGCCTTTGCGGGTCTTGAATGCGACGGAGAGATCTTTGATCGTTAGCATGGGCCTCAAGTCCTCTTGCGCGGGTCAACGATGTCACGCAGCCCGTCGCCGAGAAGGTTGAAGGTAAAGACCGCCAGCATCAGCCACAGGCCGGGAAATACGGCGAGCCACCATTCGCCCGAGACGATGAAATTCGCGCCTTCCGCCACCATAATCCCCCATTCCGGGGTCGGGGGCCGCACGCCCAAACCGATAAAGCTTAGACCCGCCGCATTCAAGATCGCCCAGCCGAGATTGAGCGAGACCTGCACCATCATCGGCGGCAACGCATTGGGAAATATGTGCGCCGCAAGCACACGCAGGTCGCTGTTACCTGCCAGCTTGGCAGCTTGAGCAAAGCCCGCGTTGCGGCGAATGTTGACCTCGGCCCGCACCAGGCGTGCGTAGAAAGGGATGTTGATGATCGCGGTGGCGTAGATGATGTTTTCGACCGTATTACCCAGAGCCGCCACAACGCCCATAGCCAACACGAAGAGCGGGAAGGCCATGATTGTATCAAGGAAGCGGTTGAGGACAGCATCGAGCCAGCCGCCCCAGTAGCCTGCAACTGAACCGAGGATCGACCCGATGACAAAGCTGAGTGCCACAGCCGCGACCGAAATCGTCAGATCGAGGCGCGTGGCCACAATGACCCGGCTGAAGACGTCGCGGCCCAGATTGTCGGTGCCAAACCAATGATCCCAGCTTGGCGCGTCCAAAGCGCGGGCGGCGTTGGTGGCCAGCGGGTCGTAGGGGACTAGCGAGGGTCCGAAAAACGCGCAACCCAAGAAAAAGGCCAGCATCGCGAAGGCCAGCAGCGTGACTGGGTTGTCCTTAAGCACATAAGCGATGTGTCCAAGCGTTGTGTCGCCTTTGCGCCGGGCGGCGTCTGATGGTCGAGTAGCTGTCATGTCGGCCATCAATTCAAACCGATACGGGGATCGATCAGCGCGTAGGCGATGTCGATGATGAGGTTTAGCACCACAAACAACAGCGCCATGGCCAAAACAAAGCCCTGTACGGCGGCGTAGTCTGACACCACAAGCGCCTCGACCGCGTAGGAGCCGATACCGGGCCAGGCAAAGACCTTTTCGACCAGTACGTTTGCGCCAAGCGTGAAGGAAAAGACCATGCCCAGCGTGGTCACCACCGGCAGCAATGCGTTTCTGAACGCATAGCCAAAAAGCACCTTGCGACTTCCAAGCCCTGCAGCGCGCGCGGTACGGATAAAGTCAGACGAAAGCGCCGACAGCATGGCGGCGCGGGTCATCCGGGCAATAGGCGCAAGGGTGAAAAGCGCGAGCGTTGTGGCGGGGAGCACCAGCTGTTTCAGCGCGCCAAACCACGTTTCCCAATCGCCTGCGATTGTTGCGTCAATC
Source organism: Pseudomonadota bacterium (assembly GCA_039193885.1). Lineage (GTDB taxonomy): Bacteria > Pseudomonadota > Alphaproteobacteria > Rhodobacterales > Rhodobacteraceae > Litoreibacter. Next base: position 323,560 of record JBCCWL010000001.1, on the reverse strand, counting down.
AGGTAAAAGCCGGTGATATGTGGCGGCGAAAGATAGATAAAATCAAGCCGCCCAAGCGGCGACGGGGCGATGCCTGCCAAGTAGTAGAACACGTAAATCAGCACAATCCCGGTAAAGAAGGTTGGCATCGACACTCCGGCTGTTACCAGGACACGGCAGAGATGATCGACCCATGTGCCCGGTCGCGTCGCCGCCAAAACTCCCAACGGGATTGCAATTGCACAGGACAAAATCAGCGCCACAAGGGTCAATTCAAGAGATGCCGGTAGACGCGCCGCAAGATCGGACATGACCGTCTGGCCTGTCGTCAAAGAGGTGCCCAAATCACCCGTCGCCAGATCACCGACGTAAAAGAAAAACTGTTGAATAAGCGGCTTGTCCAGGCCAAGCGCCTCGCGGATTTCGGCAATCGATGCCTCATCCGCTGCCGGACCCGCAAAGTATGCTGCTGGGTCCCCCGGCAAGGCGCGGGTGAGCAGGAACGAGATCACCACGACACCCATAATCACCGGAATCGCCTGGGCCACACGGCCCAGGATCATTCTCGAACGTGCGTTCATTAACTCGTCGCAATTGTCAGCGGGCGCACATCTAGCTGGCGGTGGAACCAGAACTCATATCCAGCCGCCCCATTCATCGCGACGTTGAGTGCCGGCTGCCAAAGCGGGATCCGAGGCAAGTCTTCAAACGCGATCTCGAACATACGCTTGATGTTGGGCGCATAGGCTGGGTCATCCATCGGAATGTGCAGCGTATTGTCCACAAGCTGCTCAATCTCTTCATTGAGATAGTTCGACGAGTTGAACAGGTGCCCATTCTTGTAGGCCCAGAAGAAATAGTAGTCAGGCGTGTTCAGCCAGCCGCCGAAGTTTTCCAGGTGCAGCGGCAGTCGCTTTTCGACCAAGGCTGCCGAGCGCCAATTTGCGCCGGGGATTTTCTCAACCTCAGCCTTGATCCCGATCTCGGCAAAGGCCTCTTGCATCAAGAGCGCCGTTGGTTCCATCCAGTCGGCCAGCCCAAGGCTGATTGACAAGGGCACTTCGAAGCCCGACGCAAAGCCGGAGGCGGCCATATGCTCTTTTGCTTTGGCCATATCGGTCATGTAGGGAGATTTGCGCGGCCAGGCGATGTCGTTGATTTCAGCCTCACCGCCCCACATCGGGGCACCGCGGCCATAGGCGGCGGTTTGAAAGATTGCCTCGTAGGGAATGGCATAGGCCAGGGCCTTGCGAACATTTGCGTCCTGAAAGGGCTCGAAACTGAAATTCGGGCAAAGGCAATGGATGCAGTTTTCAATCGGGGTTGAATAGACATCAACGCCGTCCATCGTATCCAGTTCGGAGGCATCCTTGTTCGGAATGTTGAACGACATCTGCACATCGCCGCGTTCGATCAGCGCGCGACGCGTTGCCGGGCTAGGCACTTCACGGACGATCACCTGCTCAAAGCTGGGCAGCGCGCCTCCGGTCCAAGCATCGTTGCGTTCATAGACAAGCTGTTGGCCTTGGTCCCAACGCACAACTTTGAACGCTCCGGACCCTGCGGGTGTCGTGTGCAGGTATTCCATCGCCCATGGGTCGTCGTCCGTGGCGTTGGCCTTGGCGATCTCCGCGTTGATGATGAACGGCACCGGAACTGCGAGGTCGGGCAATGTCAGCTTGGACGGTTTGTCTAGCTTGATGACGAAGGTTTCCTCATCAACGGCTTCAAATTGTTCTGGCCGCTCCAGCCCCCCGGCCTTCATCTGAACCGTGGGGAAGCCACCGGCGGACACCGCGCGATCGAACGACCACTTCACGTCCATGGCGGTCACCTTGCGACCGTCCCAGAAGGTTGCATCAGACTTGATCTTGAAGGTCATGGTCAGACCATCGTCCGAGATCGTCCAACTTTCGGCCAGCTCTGGTTCGATCACGGAATAATCGTAGGAAAAGCCACCACCTGGGGCTTCTTTCGTCCCGAAGCTTACGAGGCGATCATAACAATTGACGGCAACCTGATAGGACGCACGGTTGGTGCCCGTGCGATGTAGATCCAAACTGTTAATCGTCTGGCCCGAAACGACAACGATCCGGCTATTCGATTGGGCTTGTGCTGGCATTGTCTTAAGAAACGGGAGCATTGCGGCACCGACTGTGCCGCCAGTGAGTTTCAAGAAGTTTCTACGCGAAGTGTCGGTCATGGCAGGTCCTTTTTGTCGGAGAGAAGCATTTGCCGAAACCGTGCCATTCCAAAGTGCTGCAAACAAATGTTAAGAATGAACCATAGCGTTGCATTTTTTGCATCAGTTTAGCAACATTCGGAAGCGGTGACATCATGCGACATCTCCTCATCTACGACATGATCGAAGCTGTGCATCGCTCGGGTTCGATCCGCAAAGCGGCGGAAGACACGAACATCACGGCCTCCGCTCTCAATCGACGCATTCAGGCTTTCGAAGAAGAATTCGGCTCAGAGATTTTTGAGCGCCTTCCCAGAGGCATGCGCCTGAATCCGGCAGGCGAGCTGTTGTTGCACCACATTCGGCTTCAGCATCAGGATATGGCCCGTGTTCATAGTCAGGTCGCTGATCTCTCGGGCGTTCGCCGGGGCCATGTCAAAATCGCTTGCTCACAAGCGCTTCTACCGTACTTTCTGCCACGTGAGATTTCCAAGTATCGCGCTGAGTTTCCCGATGTGACATTCACAGTGAACGTTCGTGACCGCATCCAGGCCGAACGCGATCTAGTGAATTTTGACAGCGATTTAGCTTTGGTGTTTGAACCAGCGCATATGGTGGATTTTGAGGTGCTTCACGCCGTGAATCAGCCTGTGATAGCGGTCATGTCAGCGGCACACCCGTTGGCGGGTCAGACCAGCCTTCGGCTGCGTGAGTGTCTGGAATACGACCTCATTCTCCCTGCCTCTCAGTTCGGAGTTCGCGTCTTGCTTGACCAGGCCTCAGCCCGGCTTGGCCGAAAACTTGAACCGGTTCTGGAAACAGACAGCTTCGATATGGTACGCCATTTCGCGGCCTATGGTCAGGGGATTGGGTTTCAGATTCCCGTTGGGCTAAATGCCTTGGCGCGACCGGATATGGCATTCGTGCCCATCTCTGAACGAGATGTTTCCGGCGGCGAGTTGTTTCTTGGCCATCTTCGGGGAAGAACACTGCCCGTCGCGGCCCTAAAGTTTGCAACTCAAGTTCTAACCTCTCTAGCGGAGCAAAGGAGTGAGTGAACCGCGATTTGCATTTGCAAACAGACCATCCTGTCTGAGGGTGCGCGGGGGAACATTGCTTCAATTCGATTAGCGCCCGCTCAGTGTTGGGTTTCGATGGTCTGATCGGCTTGCAGCGACTCCTGGAACTTTAGCTCGGGCCAACCAAACATTTGCGAACGGCTGGTTTGGCGAAATCTGTAGCGCGGCAACACGTCTGTTTTTGCAAGTGCACGAGAATGCTGCTTCGGCAATAGCTGCAATTGCACAAGGCGGCTTCGTCCGTAAAACAGTAGTTGGAGCATTCTACTGCGAACGGCGGCCACGAGCCCAAAGTGACGAATGCGGCAAAGTGCGCGAATGACCGCTTTGGCTTGGGTCGAATGTTGGATTATCGCTTGCTGAACCGCGCAGTGCGTAGGAAGTGTTAACGGTACGGCGTGCCGCAAATCTCATTCACGTTCCGGGTGCAGGCGTCGTCGAACCTGAAACGCCAGCATGTCGTTTCTACGTTTTCGGTCCACCAATAATAGCTTTGTGACGAATGTTGGTGCGGATTGTCGATCCCATGGGGCAAAGCCTCGTATTCATCGGCCGAAATAAGCGTGCGCAGGGGCACCTCTTCGACATTCATGAAGGTCGGGCGGGTCACCTGCCCTTGGCTCGTTCGGGGATCGTTACCCAGAAAACAATTGAATGACTGGTCATTCGCCACGATGTGCGACCAATAGTAATGGCTCTCCGTAACATGTGGCAGTCGCCAATTAACATATCCGCGCAGCGCATCGGAACAAACATCCCGCAAGGGCGTATAGTGCGCGGCATTCGGTCCGAAAGGCACGATGAGGTGTGCAGGTCCATCTTGCCGGATGACTGTGTGCACGCCTGGCCGTCCCTTGAGTCCTCCGGGGCGTGCAAATCGCTTCTGGTAGCAGTCCAGTGTCGCAGTCGCAGTCGCAGTCGTCCGACCAGTTGCTTCACTGGAAGAAACCTGAACGCTGACACGCAACGCCGTCCCGGTTTTCCAGTTTTCTCTGTTCCATTCCTCGGCTTCGGTTTGCAGCCTTGCGTATTGACGTGGGTATAAGACTTCGAACGTGAAAAACATCCATGCAATCCAACCGACGAAAAGGACAAGTGGGATCGCCAAGATCACTAGAGCAACTTTAAATATCCGCAAAAAATGCTCCAAAAACAGGTGGACCATTGCCAGAACCCACCCGGCCAACCCTAAAGACCCGAAATCACAGTAGTCAACGTGAGAGGGAAAGACGGCTTTTTTGAAAAACAACAAAAAGCAGACATTGGAGCGGTCGCAGCGAACGGCACCTAAGTCTCGCAAAGCAGAAGTTGGAGCATTCTACAGCGAAAGGCCGCTGTAAGCCCAGAGCGGACATTGGTATCTCGCGCAGAAATTGACCTAGCAGACAGGTTCCGGTCATTCGCTGCAATAGCACCCTTGTAATAGGATCGAACCCAAAGCGGACGTCGGCCGAGGATATTTGCGGAACGTTCAGAACCTGTTCAGCGAGTAGTCATCCAGCGGTAAGTTCAGGTGCTCTTCACATAGAAGTTGAGCGATGATCTCGCCGGAACGCGGCGACATCATCAGCCCATAGTGAGAGTGGCCGAAATTTACGAAGAGGCCCGGATGGCCGTCCACGGTGCCCAGAGCTGGTAAACTGTCGGGAAATGAAGGTCGCCGTCCCATCCAGAACGTCGGTCTTTCCGTCTGCAGTTCGGGAAAGATCGATTGGGCAACCTTAGTTAGCTGCCTCTGACGCCGTTTGTTGGGATGCATATCAACCGGCGCAAACTCTGCCTGACCCGCCACGCGTACACCGCTTTCCATGCTGCTGGCTACCACCTTGGCGTCGACGTCCATGACCGAGTTGTTGATCTCAACGCCCGGATTTTCAAATTCGACATTATACCCGCGTTCAGTCAACAGCGGCACCGACACGCCGAGGCTTTTCAACAGTTTCGGGCTCCAGGCCCCCATGCACAAAACGATGCGATCAGCGTTGAGCGTTTCGTCGTTGCATTGAATTCTCCATCCTTTTGTGTTGGCACGAGATATGCGGGTCACGGTTGATCGTCGGAATGTTGCTCCCATTTGATGTGCCTTTTCCGCCAGTACCGACCCAAGTCGTCCAGGGGATCGCATCCGCGCCTGTCCCTTGATCAGAATTGCAGCCTCAAATTCCGGGCTCAAAGCGGGCTCAATTTCGGCAAGTCTGTCTTGTCCAACAAGCTCCAAGTCTGCGCCTTTTTCAGATCGAATGCGATAGTCAATGGCAACAAGGCTGGCTCGGCTGCTATCTCGAAATGCGTGCACATACATACTGTCAGTGATCAGATTTTCGTGGCCAGTGCCTTTGAGATGTCTTTCGAAAAGCTCAATGGATGGACCGCACAGATGCGACATTGCTTCTGCTGCTCTCCAGACATGCTTCTCGCTTCCCTGACGCAGAAAGCGCAATCCCCAAGGGATCATCTGCAAGGCAATGCGCGGGTGGATCGACAGAGGGCGACTGCCGCCGAACATGAGTCTGGGGATGCTTTTCCACGTGCCTGGAAGCGACTGCGGAATGATCGACCAAGGCGACACGACGCCTGCATTGCCCATCGAGGTTTCCTGCCCGGGTTCGCCTTTATCGACAAGCGTGACCGGCACCCCCCGTTCCAGTAGGGACAACGCTGTGCAAATGCCGACGATGCCAGCACCCAGGATTGTGACTGGTGTTTGCTGATCAAGCGGTGACATCGACGTTTCGGCGTTGAATGATCTGGCTGATGATCGCGGGTGCCGCGATGATCAAGGCGACCAGGTCGGCCTGAAGTGACGGCGCAATGAACACCAAACCGGCGATGGCCATCAGGATGCGGAACAAGGTTCCCATCGGGGCCAGCCAATACCCGACAACTGCCGCCGAAAGCGCGATTACGCCCGCGATGCAACTGGCGGCGGTGTAGCTGAATTCCCAAAGATCGAAACCGGTAGAGGAGACAATCAGCAAGACCGGAGCATAGACAAAGGCCATCGGGGCCACCACCTTACCCAGGCCCAGCGTAAAGGCGCTGATCCCAGTTCGGAATGGGTTGGAATTCGCGATAGCGGCTGCGGCGTAAGCCGAGGTGCAGACCGGTGGCGTGATTTCGGCCACAACGCCGTAGTAAAGCACGAACATGTGGCTTGCGATTGGTGGAATGCCAAGCTGGGCGAGGGCTGGTTGGGCCACCGAGACCAGCATGATGTAAAGCGCCGTAGTTGGCACGCCCGCGCCCATCAGAATACAGGCGAGCGCGATGAAGACGAGGCTGATGAACAGCGTCAGGTCCTCGACACTGAAGAGCTGATAGGTGCCGAACTGGAACATCCAGATCAGATCATTGCCCAGATTTGATGCGGCTTGCGTTACCATGAAACCGATGCGGAAACCTACGCCTGTCGTGTTGATGACGCCGATCACAATGCCAACCGCCGCAGAAGCGGCACCAACGGCGAGCGCGTATTTGACGCCGGTTTCGAAAGTGTCGGCCATTTCGTTGATCTTGGTGCGGCGTTGCGGGTTAAGCGTTGCCAGCACCGCACCTACAATCAGGATAGCAGACATGTTCAGATCGAAGCCCGCCCCCTGATACTTCCATATAACAAAGGCAATGAAGGCTGCCGAATAAACAAGCGTCAACGGTTCCCTTATCCGGCTCATGCCCGCGATAAGCGCCAACGAGATGCCGCAGAAGGCGGACATGTATGGCGTGTAGCCTGAGAACAGCACAACCAGAAGCCCAACCAAAGGGACGATATTGGCCCACCCATCACCCCACACCGCGCGAAGCTGCGGTAGGGCATCTTTCGAAAGGCCTTTCAGGCCCAAGCGCCGGGCCATCAGGTGCACTACGGCAAAAACACCGACATAGTGCAAAAGCGCCGGGAAGATCGCAGCGATGACGATGGTGGTGTAGGGCAACTCGAGGAACTCGGCCATGATGAAAGCCGCAGCGCCCATAATTGGCGGAGTGATCTGGCCTCCGGCAGAGGCCGCAGCCTCAACGCCACCAGCAAAGTGACCTGGGTAGCCCAAGCGTTTCATGTTGGGGATCGTTAGGGCGCCGGTGGAAACGGTGTTGGCAACCGACGAGCCCGAAATGGTACCGAAGAAGGCCGAGGAAACGACCGATACTTTTGCAGGGCCACCGGTGTAGCGGCCAGCAAGGATCGTCGCGTTGTCAATGAAGAGCTGCCCAAGGCCAGTGCGCTGCGCGATCACGCCAAACAGGACGAAGTGGAACACAATGGTCGAAACAACCCAAAGCGTGACTCCGAAGATGCCTTCTTGCGGGAAATACATCGACGAGACGAAGGTGTTAAACTTGACGCCCGGGTGTTGAAGCAGGCCGGGGAAGTATTGGCCGAAAAGCGCGTAGCAAATGAACACGCAGATGATCAGCGGCAAGATCCACCCCAAAGTGCGGCGCGCGATATCAAGGACCAACACGATCAGGATGCAACCAAACAGGAGATCCCAGCCATTTGGATTGCCCATTCGGAAGGTCATCTCTTCGATGCCGAGAAAAGGGATCCCTTGCCAGGCAAGTCCAACGTAAAGGGCCGACATGACGCCCAGTATGATGAGCAACACATCGAAATAGGGCACGCCTCCAAGGCGCAGTGCACCGGTGTTAAGGTCAAACGAGGTCTTGTTTTTGATCAGCGGGTAAAGGGAATATGTGAGGATAAAGAGGCCGCTCAGATGCCAGCCCATATGCCAGTAGTCGGTCGGCAAGGCAAAACCCGCCGTGAGGTAGTGGTACATGGCAAAAGTCAGGGCCACATAGCGCAGAAACCTGCCAAACGCGGGCGTGATGGACCGCGTGGCCGCCCCCTCGTCATATTTTTCTTCGATCGCGATCAGTTCCTCGTCGGTCAACTCGCGAATATCAGACTGTTCGTCGGGATTCTGGGTCATGTGTTCGGTTTCGTTTTGAGGATTGAGCCTGTTGCCCGTTGAAAAAGTATAGCCTGGAGATGACTAGCGAGGAGCAGAAGTGGCGGCCCGTCGGAACCTCGCCAACGCAATTGCTGGTCGAGCGTCCTTGTCTCATGAGACGCGGCCAAAGGTCGCCACTTCAACTGATAGAAATGACCGGGCGGCCAGAGCCGCCCAGTTTCACGGAGGCACTACTCCAGAAGTCCAGCTTCTTTGTAGAACTTCTCGGCACCCGGATGCAGAGGGACCCCAAGCGCGGCGATGCCGTCAAGCGCAGTGTCGGGCGTGATCTGCTTGCCTTTCGCATGGCCGTTATCCAGCAGCTTGCGCGTATTGCCGTTCCAAAGCGCTGCTGTGATACCGTAAACCAGGTCTTCCGAAAGGTCGGAGGACACCACCAAAAGCGCGGACACAGCCGGTGTCTTTACGTCATAGTCGATACCTTCGTATGCGCCCGCAGGGATCATCGAAGGAATATAGGCCGGAATGATCTCGTTGATCTTGGCCATGTCTTCATCCGTGAAGCTGTGCAGCTCCATACCTTTGGTGGTCGCCAGTTGTACCATGGCAGAGACGGGCCAACCCGCGGCGTAGAAGTAGGCGTCAAGCTGCCCGTCGGCCAAACGCTCTGCAGACTGTGAGTTGTTCAATTCCGCTTCGTCGTAGTTGTCGCGGGTCAAGCCCCATTCAGCGAGGATTTGTTCGACCGCAACCTGTGTACCGGAGCCAGCTTGCGCAATCCCCACGCGTTTGCTTTCGAGATCTGAAATACTCGCAAGGCTTGCCCCTTCAGGCAAGACCAAGTGCAAGTCTTCCGGGAAAAGGTTGGCGATGACGCGCAGCTTGGGCATCGGCTTACCTTCGAACTTGCCAGTCCCCATATACATTGAGCGGGTCACGTCGGCAGCCGCCAAGCCAGCCTCTAGCTCACCGTTCTGTACGGCAGTATTGTTGAAGACCGACGCTGTAGTCGACTGTGCAATCGCTATCAGCCCGGGTACGCCGCACTGACCACCCTGATCACAAGCGCGAGCACCCGGAGGCGCGGAAATACCGTTGGCGATTGTGCCGCCGATTGGGAAGTAGGTGCCGCCTGCGCTGCCGGTACCGATCCGGAAGAACGTTGGGTCCTGGGCAAAGGCCGTCCCCGCAGACAACGTAGCTGCGGCGGCAATCGCAAATAATTTCGAGACTTTGTTCATTGTGTTGAACTCCCTGTTAGGTGACTTCTAAAACCGAGTCGTAAGGGGAGCGTAGACAGAGAAAAGAATAAATTCCAATTTGATTATTCTACGTTTTCATAAATTATGTTTATATATGATTATGAATCTAACCCAGATTACTACATTTCAGGCCGTCATGACCTCGGCATCTTTGTCCGATGCGGCGCAAAAGCTTGGCAGAACACAACCCGCTGTAAGCGCGGCCATCAAGGCCCTCGAAGATCAGCTTGGACTGCAACTCTTTGAAAGAAGGGGTAGAAAGCTGATACCTGTCCCTGAGGCACAGTATCTTCTGGCAGAGGCGGACGCCATTCTGTCTCAGATGAACCGCGTCAGGCAAACTATGCGCGGCCTGTCGGGTGGTCAGTCCGGCACGCTAAGGGTGGCGGCTATGCCAGGGCCGGTTTCGCTGATCTTTCCGAAATTTATTGCCTCGCACGTAAAAGAAGCCGATGGCATTTCAATCTCAATCCAGGCCCGCACCTCTAACCAGATCGCCGAACTGACCAGGGCGCAGTCAATTGACTTCGGATTTGCCGATGCTTCTGACGACGAAATGTCGGAACACCTCTTTCGCTCGGTGGTCATCACCGCAGATTGCCCCATTGCCATTCCGGCAAGCCATCCGCTTGCCAAGAAACCAGAGATTAGCTTCGATGACCTTGACGATCAAAGGATGGGAACCTTGCCATCATCGCATCGGCAATCGATTGACCTGGCGAACCGGTTTGCCGCAAACGGCCTTACGTTGCGAACAACCATTGAAAGCCAGACGTTCCTGCCCATTCTTCACTTTGTCGCTGCCGGTCAGTGTTGCACGGTGTTGGACCCGCTTTCGGTATTCCTCGCAACACCGCAATCTCCGATGGTTGAGGGCATTGCTATTCGTCCTATGACGAACCCGATCCGCTATCATTATGCCATTTTTTCACCCGTCTACCGACCGATCTCTGTCATTGCCCGTAACTTGCTGGAAGCCTGGCAGGATGAAGTGATGATGCTTTTGCGGGAAGCTGGATTCAATCCCCGGTTCGAAGCTCAGGGGAATTCTTGCTGATACGCAAAAAGCGCAGCCAATCCGCCTGTATGCACGAAACAAACGCGGCTGCCTTTGGGAATGAACCCGCTTTCTACATGCGCCAAAACTGCCGCAAAACTTTTTGCGGTATAAACCGGATCGAGATGCAAACCTTCGTATCTGGCCATTACCATCATGGCATCGCGGCAGGTCCTTCCGAGCCTGCCATAGCCTGGTTCTAATGCGCCATCCCAAACTACAATATCATCATCAGATACGTGAGCCGCAGGGGGATAAAGCTTCGCCAAACGATCAATTACCCGGCGGATGCGTGGTCCTTGTTTAGGGGCTTCCCGGCGGACGCAACTTCCAATGACCTTTGCACGGGAGCCGGCACCCCGCAGACCTGCTAGCAGGCCTGCATGTGTGGACCCGCTGCCAGAGGCCACAACGAAGACATCAAATTCTTCGGATTGCTCCAGTATTTCGTGTGCGGCATCGACATAGCCGAGCGCTCCCAACGGAGGATGCCCCTCTGATAAATGAATAACGTAGGGCCGTCGTCCGACCGCGCGAAGCTCATCAGCTTTCTCCAGTAGCGCCCCGTCGGCTCCTTCTTCATCCTCACCTGTTGGGTAGCTTATGATCTCCGCTCCGAGCAAATGCGAAAGAAAAACGTTTCCGGAATTGTTATAAGATTCGGACGTATTCGCCAAACGCTCTTCAAGTTGAACCACCGTCTGCATGCCTTGGCTTCTGGCGACTGCAACTGCAAGACGCGCAAAGTTCGATTGAACCGCGCCGGTGATCAAAATGGTGTCTGCACCACGAAGGTTTGCCTCACCAAAGTAGTATTCAAGTTGCCGCGCTTTGTTCCCTCCGAAAGTGGGACCTGCGAGATCGTCGCGCTTAATATGAAGATCGATACCCAGTTCGGAGGATAGTCGCACGGCCGGTGTCAGAGGTGTGGGTGTCGAGACGATTTTAATCCGCGATGCCATTTTCAGATTTTGGCACGCGCACGCAATCACATCCAGTGATTGATTGACGCTCATTTCTCTCTCGCCTTAGTTTCGAATGTCCGTAATGCGTGTGCCACCGCAACAATTGAGCATGGGCACCAACGACCACTTTGGGTCGCAGGTTCGAACTTCACAGGCTTCGTTGCTGCCCACCGACAATGGAGGTAATCTAACTCATAGATTCCGATCAGAAAATCGGATTGTCGTTCCCAACAGTGCCGCCTGTGAGAAGCATCAGGAAACGAGTGAAGAGATCAATAGCTTGCATTGCATCCCAATGCTCACGTGGTTTGCCGTCTTCGAGACGGAAGGTATCCGTGATGATGAATCCCTTTCGATCATTTCCGCGATGCTGCGCCTTGAGTGTCACATGGCTGTGGAGCACGACAAAGTCACCGCTCGAAATAATGCGTTTGACGTCATAGCTGTAGTGCGGGAAGCGCTTTGTCAGGGTCTTCACATAACTGATTACGCCAGACATCTCGGGCGGGATGGCCCTGTTGTGCTGGATATATGGCCCATCTGAATAGGTGCGCGCCACATAATCAAAGTCGTGATCGTTCATCAGCCGCTGGAAGAAATCGACAATGACTGTCGCGTTCTTGGCTTCCTGGTCTGTCCAGTGATCCTGTTTGAGCCGATCAAAGGGGATCTGCGGTGTCGTGGTTTGTTTGTCTATCATGGTCTTGCTCTCGTGTAGGAGAAGGTGTGTATCAGTCCGAGCATTGATGGGACGGGCCATCTGACAGGCCCATCCGTTGCGGTACGGGGTCAGAATTTGCCGTTGTTGTGAACCATCTCTGCTGGCGTTGGTGAGACAACGTCCCAATGCTCAACGATCAAGCCGTCTTCGACACGCCAAAGGTCAAAGAAGGCCCAGGGTTTTCCGCTGACGGTGGCATCCGATGCCACGAACACAAAGTTGCCTTCCGCGACCACGATTTGAGGCTCGAACTTGGAAATGACAAAGCCTTGTTCAGCCCAAGCTTTGGTGCCGTTGAACAGGCCGTCGATGCCATCTGCGAGGTTTGGATTGTGCTGCATGTAGACCTCAGAATACGTTGATGCTTTCTCAGGCGCGGCACCGCCAAGAACATCATGCACAAATCCAAGGACGAGAGCCTTGTTTTCCTCGGTTTTGTCTAGGTCGGTGATCTCGGTTGGCCCATCGGCCATGCCGCGACCCGAGACCGTAGTGTCAGGCACGGGCTGCAGGTTGTCCCAATGCTCTGCAACCTTGCCGTCCTCCACACGGAAGACATCGAAGGCTGCAATAGTCTCAGCACCAAGTGCTTGGGCATTGTTGAAGGTACTGTGCAGCACAACCAGATCAGCTTCAGAAATGACTCTATGCGTTGTCACGGTCACTCCTGATTGCTCCACGAAAGGTATCAGATTGACCAATCCGTCAGCGCCGGTTTCCACCTGTGGATTGTGTTGAATGTAGTCTGTGGTGACGAGGGCGCTTGCAGCTTCTGGATCGTGATCGACGAAGGCTGCGGTGAAAAGCGCGACAACGAGTTCTTTGATAGCCATGGTTTTGTTCCTTTGATTCGTATTCTGCCGATACGTAGTAGTGAAAAGCTACCACATTGCAATTACGTACCTATGACCAACTTAGTAGTTTGAACCATACTGGATTAATAAAACAACGTTGATTGACTTGATTGATTGGGCTAGTTAGGAAGTAGTCTATGATTCATACTAGGAACTGAGATGCTACCTATTGGAGTTGCCAACAAAGCCGAAGCATCAAACTGCTGTATCCGTTCAGTGCTGTCCAACGTCACGGGCAAATGGCGGATGATCATCATACTGGCGCTGGAAGACGAGCCGAGGCGGTTTGGCGATCTCAAACGGTCTATAGGAGACATCACGCAAAGTGTTCTGACTGAAAACCTGCGTGGCTTGCAGCGAGATGGATATCTGACTCGAACTGTTGAACCAGGTCCACCAGTTGCCGTCACCTATGAGCTAACCGATTTGGGGCGCAGCCTTCTAGATGTGCTGAAACCGCTCGTGTTCTGGTCCCATGAGCAAATGGGCGACGTGAGGCAGTTCCGCATGGAGTTTGATCGGCGGCAGGCCAGCTGATTTAGGAAAGTGATTCCAGGGGGGAGTGCAGCCAACGTCCGCAATGCGAGCCGCGAGCGCGGCAACCCGCACACCGACCGACGGCGGCTTTGGTTCGTCCTCTTCCAGGCTAGACCAATGGTTGAATTGCTGCGTTTCATCAGAGGTCTGCATAGAGGCCAATCTGTGAATTCAGTTTACTTGCTACGCGCGCTCCAACCAAGAAAATTGCTGCTCGCACGCAGACCCCACAACTGCACCGCAGCAGGAATACCGGTCAATAGCGTAACGTGCAGTGACGTTTCGTCTGGCGATTCACTGTTGTGGACAAAGTTGACATGTCTCAACACAGCTATTGCCGAAGCGGCAGCTCATTGCACCATCTCCCATGTCAAATCGCGGTCCAGGACAACACGCCAAGTCTCTGGCGATGCTCAATCGATTTAACTCTTGGCGTCGGTATTGCTAAGTGAAAGCGGGTTGGGTCAACATTCCGCACCATCCTGGTAGGTCGGTTCGAGATAGTTGACAGTTACTACTTACCTCAAGTCAATGAACATCCGCACTCGGATCGATACCTCTGAACGCATCGCAGCTTGCTTTGCTGCTGATTCATAATGTTCGGAGACCGCCAATGCTGACGTTCACCCACCCCAACGACGCTGCGCTTTTGCGCAGTGCGATCATCCTCTGTCTTATTGCGGTTCCGGCCGCGCTCTTGCTCTTAGGTCTGGACCGCCGTGTGCTGGATGATGAAGCCCTGTGGCTGAAGCCGCTCAAGTTCAACCTGTCCCTTGCAGTGCATGGAGGTACGGTACTGATCGCGGCGCGGTTTCTGCCCGAAGCGTGGCAGGCGCATATTGTCACCAAAGTTGGGCTCTTCGTCTTTGGCGCAGTTATCATCTATGAGACGGTGTTTTTGTCTATCCAAGCTGCGCGCGGCGTGCGGTCGCATTTCAATGATGCGACGGCATTTGACTCCATTGGCGGATCCATTATGGCGATGGGCGCAGGCGTCTTGGTTGTGGTCCCGCTTCTTCTTGGCGTCGCCCTCGCTTTTGCCAGCTTGCGCGGCGGTTGGAGCGGCATCGCAGCCAACCCGCTGCCTTTCGCACTTGCGCTTGGGCTCATTCTGGCAGCGTGGCTTGGCGGCCAGACGGGTAGCGTGATCGGTGCCAATGGCGGCCCCTTTGTCGGGATTTCACCCACTGAAGGGCCTTTTATGCCTCTGACGGGATGGTCACTCGCAGGTGGTGATTACCGGATCTCGCATTTTCTGGGCATCCACGCGATGCAGGTGCTTCCAATTGCGGCTCTTCTCCTGATGGCGATCTTGCCGTCCGCATTTGTAGCGGCTCTGACCTTGCCTCTCGCTGCCGGTTGGGCGGGTTTGACCCTCTTCACATTGGCACGCGCGTCCGAAGGATTGCCGCCGCTGTGACCGATCTTACCCCAGATCAATGACCCATATGCGGAGGTGCCGCATGTTTATCCGAAATTCGACCTCATTCCGAAAGGACAATACCAATGGCGGACGTTGCGACTTCTCCCTTTTCTTCTGCCCGGAGCGGTAGCTCCGCCGCTGCCGCGCTCCTATTGTTGCAGTTTACGACCATGTGGGGGGCGTTCTTTATTCTGGCCCCTACAATCAATTGGCCAGCCTCCCTTAGCGAACCGCCCGAAGTAATCTTTCCGTTGATATTGGACCAGTCAACGGCAGTCTTTACGGGCTATCTGAGCTATCTCATCCATGCGGTCATTCTTATCCCGGTCGCCATACTGTTGCGCGATGCATTAGGTCTTAACGGCGCTATGGGGCGAACCGTTGTGACCTTGGGCGTGCTCGCGGGCTTTGCCAAAGCGCTCGGCATCACCCGATGGCTGTTTCTGATGCCCGGTCTTGCGGTGGCCTATACCGATCCTGCCGCCACCCCCGTCACGCAAGACGCGATTGCTGTCGTTTATGAAGCGTTCAACGCCTATGCGGGCGGTCTGGGCGAATTGATGGGCGTTGGTCTTTTTGCAGGAATTTGGACCATCGTCATCTCCGTTGCCATTCTGCGCCAAGGGTGGACGGTGCTGGGCTATGCCGGGTTCGGGGCGGCGGTGCTTCTTTTGTCGACGCTTTTGTCCGTTGTCGGCATCGAATCGCCGCTGATGCTAACGCTGTCCGGTATCTTGTGGCAGTTCTGGACGCTGGCCTTGGCCATAACTCTTTGGCGCAAAGCATGAGCGGGTCAAAGATGAGCGATCTAACGCACTCAGTCGTCCTTGGTGCAGGTCCGATGGGGCGCACCATAGCCAAGCTTCTTGTGTCCAAAGGACAGGTCGTCACGGTAGTTACCCGCGATGGACGTTCGATCGGGCCCGGTATCGCTGCGGCAAAGGCAGATTTGTCACAGCCCGCGCAGACGATAGAAGCTTGTCGTAGGGCGGATGTAATCTATCAATGCGCGGCCCCACCATACCACGAATGGGCGACTGGTTTCCCCGCCCTGCAGGAGGCCGCGATCGCTGCCGCAGAAAGCAGCGGCTCAGTGCTTGTAGCCGTGGAAAACCTCTATGGTTACGGCATTGCCGGAACCCTGCATGAGGACTTGCCGCTGAATGCGACCACGCGCAAGGGTTCGTTGCGCGCCGGGCTGTCGCAAGAGCTGTTGGCGGCTCACTCCGCAGGCCGGGCCAAATGCGTTGCCGGGCGGGCTACGGACTTCTTCGGACCTGGTGTCACTGTGTCGGCCCTTGGCGAACGGTTCTGGCCCGCGATCCTTGCTGGCAAGACCGTAGATTGGGTCGGTGACCCGGAAGCGCCACACAGCTTTGCCTATCTTCCTGACCTAGCGGCGGCCCTTGTGGCGCTGGCGCAGACACCGTCGTGCTGGGGGAAAGCCTGGCACTTGCCGGCCTTGCCGCCGATCACTGTTCGCGAAATTTGTGACCGCGCCACAGCGGAAGACAACGGGCGAACGCGCCTTCGAAAAACGCCCTCATGGCTGCTCCGCGTGATCGGTCTGGTTCAGCCTGCGGCTGGCGAATTGGTCGAGATGCGGTATATGTTTGACCAGCCCTTCGTGATCAACCACTCCAAATTTGACCAACATATCAAGCTTGATGTTCATAGTTGGGACCAAGCGCTGAAAGAGACTACGGCATGGTGGAACCAACAGTTGCACAAGGCGTCGTGACGACCCGAGAGGCTGCGCTGACGGCCTTTTCCCAGCGACTGCACACGGCCGTAGCGCCCCTCGTTCCGGGTGTCACTGCCATGGCAAGGCTGCACAGTGGCGCGCGTCATCGCATTTTGGCAAAGGGTGATCATCTCTTACGTGCGGGCGATATCGCCGAAGAGCTGTTCTTTGTCCATCAAGGCCTGCTGCGCTACTACTTTGACGATCCAGACGCAGCGGGTCAGGAGCGCACCGGCCAATTCTTCGATGAGGGAATCGTGGTGACGGACGCCGAGAGCTTTCTGGCACGCGTCCCAGCCGAGCAGAATTTTGAGGCGCTGGAACCAAGCTCGATTTTGGTCCTACCGCGCGCCGTTCTGAACACAGGCTACGATGATGATCACGCGATTGAGCGGTTTGGGCGCCTGATGTTGGAAGAAGCTCTGATCGGATCACAACGGCGGGCCAGCCGATTGTTGACCTTGCAACCCGAAGATCGCTACCGGCGCTTTGTCGAAACCCGACCTGAAGTCGCGCGTCGTGTTCCGCAATACCTGATTGCGAGCTACCTTGGTTTGACACCGGAGAGCCTGTCGCGCATACGTCGGCGCATCGCGAACCGTAAGTCCTAAGCGCGCCGTGCCGCATTTCGACATGATTGGAGTTTTCGTTTGACTGAACGGCGACAAAAACGCTTTCCGGGGTCTGTGTTCAGAATGCTGCGCCCGCGCTTCGGTTGTCTGGCCTGACCATGGCTAGCCTGAGGTCTAGGCTTGAGGCAAATCGGCATCTGCGAACCAGCGTGTCAGTGACGCGCACCGCGTCGCAATACTAAATGAGCTGAGTCAGTGAAGGCTGAAATCGAATGACTGCAAATTCCCGCAGTGCAGTCTTTGGCCACGGTGAAGGGTTACCGCGCCACCGCAAGCCCGCTTTGAGCCCAGAACGACCGGTGCTGCGGATTGGACGAATGACTGCTAAGCGCTGTGCAAGCTGACAATATGATGGATGAAAGTCTTGCTTGTTTTGGGTCAATCTGCCCAATCCACCGCAAGGCGATGTAGCCAGTCCTTCATAAGGGCTGTGAAAAGTTCAGGGCGTTCGAACGCCAGCCCGTGTCCTGCGGCGTCTAGAACTGCAAGGGTGGCGTGCGGATACCGATGCATCAGATCAACTGAATCTAGATAACCGCTCATCCAGTCTTGTCGCCCAGCGATTAGCAAACTCGGTTTCCCAAAAATCATGGCTTCTTCTTCCTCAGCAAAGCTGAAGGTGAACCGTTCCTTTACGCGTGCTTCTTGTGCCTTATCATGTAGTTGCATTGCAGGTTTGAGTATTTTTCTTCTTTTCTCCATAATGTCGCGGCTTTGAACGACCGCAAAGTTCTCAAAAGTCCAGATTTCATCTTCCGGCAACTCGGACCGGATTGTGGGGTCAGGTTCCAGAATTTCATGCTTGGGAAGCGGATTAGGTGAACCCGGGTTGCCACCGGGAACTATCAAAGCGGCACCTCGGACCCGGTCGTTTTGCCGGTGGATGATGCCTCGCGAAATGTAGCTGCCTCGCGAAAGACCGACCAAGGCAAACGGTTTGTCGCCCAATTGATCGGCAATGAAATCCTCTACTGAATTCAAAATGTCATCTTGGCTGTTGATCTTCTCCTGCGGTGGGCTCTTCCCATGGCCAGGCAAGTCCAGATAGATTCGTTGCCAACCTTCAAGCTGCTCAAAAGCGGGCTCTAGAATTTCAACCATATGACGATGATCTAGAGTGACGCCGTGGAACATCACGACCGGTTTGCCTTCTCCTAGGATTTTGTGGTGCAACATTTTCCCGCCCCCAATTCCATTGCGTTCACGAATGCAGTTAACTCCGCGGTGACCCATGTGGGAAAGGTTTAAGTGCAAACCTATTCAGCAATTCCAGATGACGAGAGCCGCCATCGGCGCAGACGCAGCGAAAGCGCGCGTCGTCCGCATAGCAGACTTAAAAGACCAACGGAACTTCGACTCGTGAGCCCGCAAAATGCAAAGGATTTCGTCCAGCGCTACAGAACTGCTTTTTCAAGACCAGCGCGAGGTTGACGCCGGTCTTAACCGTCGCCACATAGGCTTGGACGCAAGGGGGACATAAGATGCCAACACCAAATGCCGATGCGCTGGATTTCCTGCTAACCCGACGCTCTCGTCCGCACAAAACCCTGAGCCTTCCGGTCCCGGGCGAGGCGGATCTCGCAACGATCCTGACCGCAGCAGCACGCACGCCCGATCACGGCAAGCTGGAACCCTGGCGTTTCATTGTCTTGGAACGCGCGGCCTTGCTGCGTCTTGGTGATTTGACCCGCACGCGCGGGGCCGAGTTGGGCAAGCCCGATGACGCCGTGGCCAAATTGGCCTTCATGTTCGACAATGCCCACTTATCTGTCGCGGTTGTGGCCTCTCCTAAACCGTCCGAGAAGATCCCCGAGGTGGAACAGACGCTCTCCACAGGCGCGGTCTGTCTTGGACTTTTAAATGCGGCTTTGGCGTCCGGATGGGGGGCAAACTGGCTGACTGGCTGGACCGCATTTGACCGACCGTTCCTTCAGGATGGTCTTGGTTTAGAGGAGACGGAGTTTGTCGCCGGATTCATCCATTTGGGATCGGAGACGTCGGCACCGCCCGAAAGGCCACGACCAGATCTGGCGAAAATCACCCAGCGCATGTCCTCATGATTTTCACGGACATGCTGAAAGCGGTCGCACAGATCGGGGACCCAAAATTCACCCGGGTTCTGTTTGCCGGGGTCGGGTTGACCATCGCCTTGCTGTTCGGGTTCACGGTGATTTTCGCCTGGACGATTGGTCTGATTGTGCCCGACAGCTTCACGCTGCCTTGGATCGGCCAGATCACTTGGGTCGATAACGTCGCTTCTTTGGCGATTATCCCGGTCATGATCTTTGCCTCTGTCTTTTTGATGGTTCCTGTGGCCTCTGCTTTTACCGGGTTCTTTCTCGATGATGTGGTCGACGCGGTTGAGGCGGTTCACTACCCGCAAGCGCCCACTGTCGCGCGGACGGGCCTGGCCGATAGCCTTAAGGAATCGCTACGGTTTTTGGGTCTGCTGATCGCGGTGAACCTCGTGGCATTCCTGCTTTACCTGATTTTCGCGCCCTTTGCGCCGCTGATTTTCTGGGGCTTGAACGGGTTGTTACTGGGCCGGGAATACACCCAGTTGGTGGCCCAACGTCGCCTGGGAAGCGCCGGCGCGCATGCGTTTCGCAAACGCCACTGGCCACAAATCTGGGCAGCTGGCACATTGATGGCGGTTCCGCTGACGGTGCCGATCTTGAACCTATTCGTGCCAATCCTGGGCGTGGCGACCTTCACGCATATGTTCCACCGGCTTAACCAAGAGGCCCCTGCCTGACGCAGAACGCGCCCCCGCCTCTGCGTCGCTGCTCAATTTGAAGGCAATCCAGAGGATTATTTAGCGACATTCTTGGGCCAATAAATCGATTTAAGTCTTCAGACCTCGTTCTCTGGCGGCACCCGGCCAAGCTTAACAAATTGTGAGAACTTTTTGGCTAGCCCTTTGGCCAACCAAGCTGATGCTTCCATTTTAAGCCCCGAGGTCCTTTCCATGAAACTACGCATTGTTATGCTTCTCGTCATTGGTCCGATGTTCGCTCTTGCCGGCTATTTGATGTTCTCTGACATTTCGGACCAGCGTGCCGATATGAAACTCGCCTCCGAAACGAACATTCGGGCAAAAGAAGGTGCTGCCACCGGCGCTCTGATCCATGAGCTGCAAAAAGAGCGTGGGTACTCAGCAGGTTACATATCTTCGCAAGGCCAAAACTTCCCAACACAACTGCGCACACAGCGCAGAAATACCAGTTCTGCGATTGATCTCTTTCTCTCCGATGTCACCGTCTTGACGCAAGATCACGCAGACGTCGCGCGGTCGATTTCCGAACGCCTTGCCGAAATTCCGCGTGCTCGACAGAATGTTGATTCGTTTTCAACTACCGTTCCAGAAATGGCGAAGTTTTACACGGATACGATCAATCTACTGATCAAAATGGCCCGCCCGGCGCGCGCCAATACTAAAGATAGCCAACTTCAAACACTGCTCAATGCCCGCGCCCTTGTAGGCTCGGCGAAGGAAAGTGCCGGCCTGGAACGTGCTATGGGTGCGACGGGCTTGGGCAGTTCGTTTACGCTCTCCGTCCATGACCGCTTCGTTTCCCTTGGGGGTGCCCAAAATGCGCTCATGGAGGAGACGGCTGGTGTCCTTGCCGATCCTGAATGGCTCGTTGACCTGCGGGAAAGTCCGGAATTCAAGGCCGTGGCTGCCGCACGTAAGGTTGTATCTACCGGCTATGGGACTGATGATTTTCAAGGTTTGACCGCATCCGATTGGTTCAAAATATCCACAGCTTGGGTCGATCTGTTGCGCGAAAAAGAACTTGAGCTTTCTAATGCGGTTGGCACTTTCGCAGCCAGCATCGAAGCGAATGCCAGTTCAAGCTTCAAGCAGATCCTTTGGGCCGGGACTTCAATTATCTTGCTGGTTCTCGTCTTCGCAGTCTTCTCCTTCCAGCGGATGATCACTCGTATCAAAAACCTGATCGATGTGATTGACCGGTTCACGCAAGGGCAGTTCGACGTCTACATCGACGGTATCGAAGGGCGTGATGAAATCAGCAAGATGGCCGCCGCGACCTACCGGTTTAAACAAGACACGTTGGAGATGCGTAGCGGCGCGGAGGCTTTGCAGGTAGAACAAGAACGGATCCGCGCCGAACAAGATCATGTCGTCAAAGAGCTTCGTAATGGCTTGGAAAAACTGTCCAACGGTGATCTGACCCATGAGTTCACTGAACCTTTCCCCGACGAATATGAAAACCTGCGCAGCGATTTTAATTCCACAGTGTCGAAACTGAATTCGACGCTCGGTGAAGTCGTTGATGCGACTTCCAGCATACGATCGGGTTCCAATGAGCTTGCCCAGTCGTCAGAGCAACTTTCGCAGCGAACCGCGGGGCAGGCTGCGACATTGGAAGAAACGGCCGCCGCGCTTGAGCAGATCACCAGCAGCGTGCGCTCCGCAGCAGACGGTGCCCGAGATGTTCAAAAGACAACGGAATCGGCAAAGACCGAAGCAACCGAAAGCGGCACAGTGGTCACGCAAGCCGTGGATGCCATGAGCGAAATCACCCATTCCTCGGAGCAGATCTCCAAGATCATTGGTGTCATTGACGATATCGCATTTCAAACAAATCTGTTGGCCCTGAACGCGGGTGTCGAAGCCGCTCGCGCTGGCGAGGCTGGCCGCGGGTTTGCAGTCGTGGCTTCCGAAGTCCGTGCGCTGGCACAAAGATCCTCCGAAGCGGCCCTGGAAATCAAAACACTGATTGGTGAAAGCTCGCTTCATGTCAGCAGCGGCGTTGATCTTGTAAACAAGGCCGGCGACGCGCTCGAAGTCATTGTGCAACGCGTCAGCGATATCTCGAATCTTGTCGCTGAGATGGCCGAAGCCACAAATGAGCAAGCCCTAGGTTTGGGTGAAATTAATACAGGCGTCGCACAACTTGATGCCGTGACTCAACGAAATGCTTCGATGGTTCAAGAGGCTAATGAAACCTGTGAAGAGTTGAACCAATTTGCAAACGTGATGGATGGCTTGGTCGGTCAGTTCCAAATCTCGAAGTCAAATGTAACCACGGCAACGCGCAAACTTTCGGCGGCCTAGCTATTGCGACCATAATTTTGCGGTGCCATCCGTCTTATGTCAGCAGATCGTCAGGGTGCGCGCCGCGCCGTTCCTAGGGCTCCGCGCCTGGACCGATCCGATCATAGAGGTTGATCGTATCCACGTTGATGACGCCAAAGACGATTGCAAGCACCAGAGGGACCCAAAGCGCGAAAGCAATAAGGCTAGTGATCAGAAATTTGCGACGCATTTGCGGATCTGAGGGGGCCGAAGCGGGCGTGCCGGGTTCGATTCTGCCCGTATCACTCTGGCTGCGCATTCGAATTGGCAAAACGCAAAACAGCGTCAGGAACCACAAAACTGCATAGACCACCAGTGCAGATGTGATCGCCATTAGGCTTGCTCCAACTCAACCAAAGTTCCCGTAAAATCCTTGGGATGCAGGAACAATACCGGCTTGCCGTGAGCACCGATCTTCGGTTCTCCTGACCCTAAAATACGTGCGCCTTCGCGTTTGAGTTTATCGCGGGCTGCCAAGATGTCTTCGACTTCATAGCAGATATGATGAATCCCGCCTGACGGATTCTTGTCCAAGAAACTTTGTATCGGGCTGTTCTCTCCAAGCGGAAACAACAGCTCGATTTTTGTGTTGGGCAGCGTGATGAATACGACCGTTACGCCATGTTCGGGTTCGTCTTGCGGATCACCAACACTCGCGCCCAGTGTGTCTTTGTACTGAGCGGCGGCGGTCTCAAGATCCGGCACTGCAATTGCAACGTGATTCAGCCGTCCAATCATCTCAATGTCCTCGCTTAAGGTTCGCTGCCTTATGCGTGGAGTTTAAATGCGCCGCAAGCGCGCTAGTGCCGCAGTGAGGCAACGGGACCAGCTTCCAAAGTAATGCAATTTTTAATGATTCATCACCTGTTAGGCAAAGTGGCTCACAGTTTACGGACACAAACGACTCACAACGTAATGTGAAGGACCCGATAGATGCCTGATGAACTCGGCCTCATGGCGATGAACATGCGTGCAACAGCAATGCGTCCGCTGCTTGGATTGACCGTTTTGGTTGTTGAGGACAGCCGGTTTGCTTCGGAAGCCGTGCGTCTACTTTGTATTCGTTCGGGTGCTCGGATTAGGCGCGCTGATAGTTTGTCTGCGGCGCATCGACACCTCAAAGTATACCGACCGGCAGTTGTTGTCGTCGACATGGGTCTACCAGACGGATCCGGAATCGAGCTGATAGAAAAGTTTGTCCAAGAAGATGCGTCGGCGCGTCCAGTGATCCTCGCCTGTTCAGGTGCCGACGACGAGACCCTGATTGAGAAGGCCTTGGCGGCAGGCGCAGACGAATTCCTTGTGAAGCCGATCGCTTCGGTTGCCTCTTTTCAGCAAATTGTTTTGAAGCATCTTCCGCCTGAGATTCGACCAAGTGGGCCAAGGTTGCTCTCGGATGAGCCGATCGAACTCGATGTGCTCGCACTCAATGAAGACCTGTCCCATTTGGATTCACTGCTTGAAAATGGCGACGAAACCCTGCCCTATGTCGCACCTTTCCTACAAGGACTCGCGCGTTTGTCCGGCGACGATGCGCTGCGGGCTGCGAGTGATGCACTGTCTCGGGCGATCAAACTCGGAAGTGGCACACAAGGGGCTATTAGCCATGTTCGCGAAGTAATTGCGCAACGCCGCAACGACAAAGTTCTGGTGTAGCTTCCCCGCTCAGTGGGATCCTGGTTTACTCGCTTTCCAAGACTGTTCTCCAGACAAAATTGTCTCTGCACCCCAATCGTGGCAAATTCGTACGAACCTGGACAGGGAACCGAATGCTGGCAGGTTTGAAATCTATCACCCAGTTAAATAACCTCTGATGCATCGCACTTTTTGGAAGTGGGAACCGTTTAACACAATCTGGTCGGCTGCAGACCGTGCTGCAAAGCAAGGCCACGAACGATGCGATTCGCGTTAAGCCGCTTGAACTCGGTGCGGGAGCCACACCGATCGCTAGACGAAGCGTATTCATCCAAATTCCAGTCCGCGGCGTGTTGTGAACCACCCGCGGAGTCTTGCCACGAAGTCATGGTTTGCCAGCGCAGACCGGGGGTTGTTTACAGTTTTGAGCGCATTCACTCGACCACAAAATATCCTTCAGAACCGATGACAGCTTTTTGCGAAACACATCATTTGTAAGGCGTTGTCAGGTTTCACGATTGGGTTCCAACGCGCCTGCTACAGCTCAATGCGAACCGATTTACGTCAAAATTCCCTGGATCTGCGCAAAAATATCGTCCCACTGACTAAGCGACGACATATTACTGCCTCTATTCAACGACATTAATCGACCAGTCTAAAATGGTTTAGGATCCGCATCATGGATTTTGTTAAATACAAACAATCGCTTGTTGATTTTTTGAACGACGAAGACGGCGCGTCTGTTGTCGATATGGTTGTGCTGATGTCTTTTTTATGCGCGGTCGCAATCGCCGTGATGATTTATGTGGGCGATGGTCTGACCTTTCTGACCGGTGAAATCGAAGACACGGTCACCGAACAAGATGCCGACGCGGCCTGGTAAATCTCAGTTGTCCTGCGGAATAACGCGAAGTCCAAGCTCCATCAGTTGATCCGATGTCGGGTCGCTGGGGGCCGCCATCATAAGGTCCTCGGCGCGTTGGTTCATCGGGAACAATATGACTTCGCGTATATTTGCTTCATCTGCCAACAACATGACGATGCGGTCAATTCCCGCCGCACAACCGCCATGTGGTGGTGCGCCGTACTGGAAAGCGTTCACCATTCCACCAAATCGTTTGCGCACTTCATCCTCGCCATATCCGGCCAAGTCAAACGCCTTGAACATGATTTCCGGTTTGTGGTTTCGGATCGCGCCTGAAATCAGCTCATATCCATTGCACGCCAGGTCATACTGGTAGCCGAGCACTGCTAATGGGTCGTTGTGCAATGCGTCCATTCCGCCTTGCGGCATCGAAAACGGGTTGTGGGAAAAGTCGATATTTCCGGTTTCGTCATCGGCTTCATACATTGGAAAGTCGACGATCCAGGCGAAGGCAAATCGGTCCTCATCGGTTAATCCGAGTTGTGTGCCGATCTCGGTTCGGGCCCGCCCGGCAACTGCCTCGAAGCTCGCCGGTTTGCCGCCAAGGAAAAAGGCGGCATCTCCAACGCCAAGCCCTAGTTGGACGCGAATGGCCTCTGTACGCTCAGGGCCAATATTCTTGGCCAATGGTCCAGCGGCCTCCATTGTCCCATCAACCTCGCGCCAAAAAATGTATCCCATACCCGGCAAGCCTTGCGATTGAGCGAAGCTGTTCATCCTGTCGCAAAACTTCCGGGAGCCGCCATTTGGTGCGGGAATGGCTCGGATTTCCGTGCCATCTTGCTCCAGCAGCTTCGCAAAGATCGCAAATCCACCGCCACGAAAATGTTCGGACACCACCTGCATCTTGATCGGGTTGCGTAAATCGGGCTTGTCCGTGCCATACCACAAAGCCGCATCGCGGTAGCTGATCTGCTCCCAGGTTGAGTCGACGGCCCGACCACCGCCAAATTCCTCGAACACGCCCTGGATTACAGGTTGGATCGTGTCAAATACATCCTGCTGTTCGACGAAGCTCATCTCGAGATCCAATTGGTAAAAATCCGTGGGAGACCGGTCTGCTCTTGGGTCCTCGTCCCGGAAGCATGGCGCAATCTGGAAATACTTGTCGAATCCGGACACCATCAACAGCTGTTTGAATTGCTGGGGTGCCTGCGGCAAAGCGTAGAATTTTCCGGGGTGCAATCGGCTGGGAACCAGGAAATCCCGAGCGCCTTCGGGACTGGACGCTGTGATAATCGGCGTTTGGAATTCTTTAAATCCAATATCCCACATCCGCCGGCGCATCGAGGCGACAACGTCTGAGCGCAGCACCATGTTGCGCTGCAACTTTTCGCGCCGCAGATCCAAGAAGCGGTATTTCAAACGGGTTTCTTCTGGGTATTCCTGATCGCCAAAGACCATCAACGGCAGTTCACCAGCAGCCCCAAGGACTTCCATATCCCGAATAAACACCTCGATCTCGCCAGTAGGGATCTTGTCATTGACCAGGCTCGCGTCACGGGCTTTCACCTCCCCGTCGATGCGGATGCACCACTCAGAGCGAACCTTCTCGATCTCGCTGAAGACCGGGCTATCCGGATCAGCCAAGACTTGCGTCATTCCATAGTGGTCTCTGAGGTCGATAAACAAAACGCCACCGTGGTCCCGCACCCGGTGAACCCAGCCCGACAGCCGGACGCTTTCGCCCACATGGCTGGCGTTCAAGTCTGAACAAGAGTGGCTACGATAGGCATGCATTGGCTTTTCCTCGGCGGAGATCTTGTGTCGGCCCGATACACATGGGCGCGCCCGGGAAGTCAAGGGAGCGTGGCACGCAATCTTGGCCAGATTTTCAAGGCGTTTGTCAGTGTCGCAGGTGTTTTGTCCACCGCCCAGAAAGTTTGCAACGACGTACAGGTTGCATGTCTTGCGGCCTATTTGCGCTTTACGTCATAGTAAACCAGCTAAAACATTGGCAAAATTCCGCAAGGGTAGGGTATTTATACCCTTGCTTGTACGGGCGTCTACTCTAATTTAGTGGAGTGGAACACGCGGCAAGTGGGGACGCGGCATACTGGGGTTTCTGAAGATGTGGGGCAAAATTTTTGAAAATATGGCGCGGCGGTTGCTGCGCAAGGGTAACTTGCTGCTACGGATGCCGAACGGAGACCAAATTCGCCTTGGCGATGGCAGCGGACCACGCGTGAGTGCCACCCTGTCCGACCCAAGCCTACCACGTAAATTCCTGTTAAACCCGGAACTTGCCTTGGGCGAGGCCTATATGGACGGTTCACTGACGATAGAGGACGATAACGTCCACGGGTTTTTGAAGCTGGTCATCGCCAATCACGAGGACGGTAATCTGCCGGGCGTTCAAAAGCTGATTAAATCACTGCGCATTGCAAAGCGCCGTTGGGATCAGTGGATCCCGCGCGCGCAGGCGAAAAAGAACGCCGAGCATCACTACGATATCTCGACGGAATTCTATTACCTGTTCCTGGATGACGACAAACAATACACATGCGCCTATTTCAAAACGCCCGAGGACACACTGGAACAGGCGCAAATTAACAAGAAACGCCATATCGGCGAGAAGCTTTTAATCGAACCCGGTATGCGGGTCCTCGATATCGGATCGGGTTGGGGCGGTTTGGCGATCACATTGGCCAAGGATTACGGTGCCCATGTCGTAGGTGTGACGCTCTCGGAAGAACAACTCAACGCCGCGCGCCGCCGGGCAGAAGAGGCCGGAGTTGCCGATAAGGTCACATTTCGGCTGACCGACTACCGCAATGTCGACGAGAAATTCGATCGAATCGTCTCGGTCGGGATGCTCGAGCACGTAGGACAACCGCAATACGCGACTTACTTTCAGAAGATCGATCGTAACCTGGCTGATGATGGGGTCGCACTTGTTCACTTCATCGGGCGGGTGACGCCGCCGGGCAACCTTAGCCCGTGGTTTCAGAAGTACATTTTCCCCGGCGGCTATACACCGGCATTGTCAGAGGTATTGAAGCAGGTCGAAAAGACCAAGCTGCAGCAATCCGACATAGAGGTTTGGCGCACCCATTACGACCGCACGCTTTTTGAGTGGCGCAAGCGGTTCGAAGCGCGTCTGCCCGAAGTGCGCGCCATGG
Organism: Pseudomonadota bacterium; assembly: GCA_039193885.1. Lineage (GTDB taxonomy): Bacteria > Pseudomonadota > Alphaproteobacteria > Rhodobacterales > Rhodobacteraceae > Litoreibacter. The sequence continues at coordinate 295,426 of JBCCWL010000001.1, read as the reverse complement.
GCTATGACGAACGATTCATCCGGATGTGGCGTTACTATCTGATTGCGTCAGAGCTCTCGATGTCTGACATGCCGCATGTTCTCTACCATCTGCAATTGGCAAAACATCAAGATGTGGTGCCAACCACGCGCGATTATCTCTATACGGAAACCAGCCACGAAGTGCTGGATTTGCGGGCCGCAGAATAGCTGCTTAGGCTTCGACCCGCCGCACGGGACGCAACCGCAGAATCCAGGTGCGGTAGGCTTTCAAAGGCCGTTCAAACACGCCGGCAAATCCGTAGCAGACCATCAAGGTTCCGCCGAGCAAGGCCAGATCATATCCCGGCAAGCTTTCGGGCAAGCTTGCATCCAACAGGTGCAAGACCGGATAATGCACCACGTAGAGGGAAAAGCTCCCCCCCGCCAACCAGCGGGTGACGCGCGCAAAACTTGTATCGACAGCAAAGCGACGCGTCTTGGCCAGTCCGTAGACGCCCATCAAATGTGCGCTCACCGCCAGCGCGATCAGGCTGTTCCACAGAATTTCATCGGAAAAATGCAAGGTGGATTTGGCCGTTGCTGGATAAGCCGCCAGATCGGTGAGAAGGGTCAGAAACTCTGGCAGGCCTGCCATACGCGCGAAGATCAGCCCAAAGACCGGCACGACAGCCAGTCCCCAGGCCAAGGCCCGCGACATGTCCGAACCCCGGCCTGTCAGATGATGCCATAGCCAAACACCGGCCAACCAGCAGGGAAGCAAGGCCAGGACTGGCGCGCCCAAGATCAAGGCAAGAAGCAGGATCATGACCACGCGCAACGCGCCGCGCAAAAAGACTCCGGCTGCAAACATCGCGTAAAAGCCGGCCTCGTAGCTGAGCGACCATAATGGGCCATTGCTGCCCAATCTGACCCTGTCCAAGTAGCCGGACCACTCATTGCTGAATGTCAGGCCACGCAGGAAGAATGAGGTCGCGTCATGGGATTGATAAAACGGATATTGATAGGCAGAGGGATCGATCCGGGTTCCGATCCCGTCAAACACCCATGTGAGGATCAAGGCGGGGACCAAGACGGTGAACAACCGTGTCAACCGGTTAAAGGCGAAGCGAGACAAGGTTCCGTCCCGCTCCCCGGCATAGGCGATGACCACCCCGGAAAGTACGAAGAAAACGATAACCGCATCACTGGCAATATTAATCTCTCGCAAGATGGCATAGTCGCCTCGCGTGAAACGCGTGTGGGCGAAATGCCCCAGCAAAACGACAAACGCTGCGGCGACACGCAATACATCCAACCAAAGAGAAAAGCCCGGTCTCACGGGTCTGTCACCGGATCTTCGTTGTCTGAATGCGCGGGCCTCAGAGCAGCCCAGCTGTCTGCAAATGGCTTAAGAAGTGCGGCGCGCAAGCTCGGATGCGGTTGGTCAATGGGATCGCCAAATGCGTCGGAAACGCCAAACACCAGGTCTTCTTCTGCATCCGGGATATAGAGCGTGCCGAACATCCAGTCCCAAAGGGCGAAAATCGAGCCGAAATTCTTGTCGTGATGTCGCAAAGCGACCGAGTGATGGATTTGGTGCTGTGCTGGTGAAATGAAGACATGTTCCAAGACCCGGCCATAGCTCAGCCAGATGTGACTATGGCGCAAGTTGGCTCCGAAGAGATTGAAGAGGAAATAAGCTGCGTTCGCACCCCCGATGGTGACAAAGCTGATCTGCCCCATGACCGCGAACAGCACGATCCCTTGTAGTGTCCCGACCACCAGGCTGATGATCAGATCGCGGATCATGTTCTCGACCGGATGCACACGCAAAACAGTCACCGGGGTGAGCACATCAGCTGAGTGGTGTACCGCATGAAACGGCCAAAGGCTTTTGATTTTATGCTGCCACCGATGCGACCAGTATTTGCAGAAATCACTGACCATCACGATCAGCAAAGTGACCAAAGCAATGCGAACGGAATCAACAGGTTGCGGCTCAAATTCGCCGCGAAACACTGCCGTAAGAACAACAAGCGTCTGGAAGGCTACAACAGGCGTGAAGACGAGAAGGCTGGAAAGGCCTACCAGGGCAAACAGACGGTTGGCCAGAAACAGCTTTATATCCACAAGGTTCGATCTGTGCGTATAGATCCGTTTCGGCAACAACCATTGCAGGAATGGGGTCGATCGCCCGCGAACACTCCATATCCCAAGCGCCAGGACAATTGTTGCGGCCAGATAGTAGAGCGAGACACGGAAATTCAGGTTGAAAAACAACCGATACGTGCTCTCGATATAGTCTGCGATAAAGTCCACTACGAAGCCCTCCCCGCCTGGTAGAAATTAACTAGCCGCGCAATTGGTCGTCGGTTTGGCAACAATGTGGCCAAATCAGTGAAATCCTCACCTGTTGCGGAAAGATCGGTAATCCCGTCCGAGACCCCCTTGCGCGCCCGCGCCGCGCCCCTTAAACCCGCTCTAATTTGACTGCTGTCACGGTCAATCGGGCAATCTATTTCGGGGGGCGCGCATGCCGAAGAGAACCGACATCAAGTCGATCATGATCATCGGAGCCGGACCCATTATCATCGGACAGGCTTGTGAGTTCGACTACTCCGGCGCGCAAGCCTGCAAAGCGCTGCGCGAGGAAGGCTACCGGGTTATCCTGGTGAACTCCAACCCGGCCACGATCATGACCGATCCCGACATGGCGGATGCAACGTATATCGAGCCGATTACGCCGGAAGTTGTAGCCAAAATCATTGAAAAGGAGCGCCCGGACGCGCTCTTGCCGACCATGGGCGGGCAGACCGGATTAAACACATCGCTGGCGTTGGAAGAAATGGGCGTGTTGGAGCAATTTGGCGTCGAGATGATTGGGGCCAAACGCGACGCCATTGAGATGGCGGAAGATCGAAAACTGTTCCGCGAAGCGATGGATCGCTTGAGCATAGAAAACCCCAAAGCCACGATCGCCACAAACATGCAGGAATGCATGGACGCGATCGAATATGTGGGCCTGCCCGCAATCATCCGCCCGGCTTTTACCCTGGGTGGCACCGGTGGTGGCGTGGCCTATAACCGTGATGACTATGAGTATTACTGCAAATCCGGCCTCGACGCGTCGCCTGTCAACCAGATCCTGATCGATGAGAGCCTTCTGGGCTGGAAAGAATACGAGATGGAAGTGGTGCGCGACACTGCCGATAACGCCATCATCGTGTGCTCGATTGAGAATGTCGATCCGATGGGTGTGCATACCGGAGATTCGATCACCGTCGCCCCTGCCCTTACGCTGACCGACAAGGAATATCAGGTCATGCGCAATCAATCGATTGCAGTTCTGCGTGAGATTGGCGTCGAGACCGGTGGCTCGAATGTACAATGGGCGGTGAACCCGGCCGACGGGCGCATGGTGGTGATCGAGATGAACCCGCGTGTTTCGCGTTCTTCTGCGCTGGCGTCAAAAGCCACCGGTTTTCCAATCGCCAAGATCGCCGCGAAACTGGCCGTAGGTTACACGCTCGATGAGCTCGACAATGACATCACTAAAGTGACGCCCGCCAGTTTTGAGCCAACAATCGACTATGTGGTCACCAAGATCCCCCGATTTGCGTTCGAGAAATTTCCGGGCTCGGAGCCATTCCTCACGACCGCGATGAAATCCGTGGGTGAGGCTATGTCCGTCGGACGTACAATCCACGAGTCGCTGCAAAAAGCGCTAGCATCGATGGAAACCGGCTTAACGGGCTTTGACGAAATCAAGCTCGACGGAATGCCGGGTGCCGATGCATTAAGCTACGAGGTCAAGCACGGGATGCGCTGCCTGGTCGGTAAATCCTCGGACGCGCAGGTGGCCATCGACAAAGCCATGACGCGCGCGCTCAGCCAGCAGACGCCAGACCGGCTTCGGGTGATCGCCGAGGCCATGCGCTTTGGCTTCGACGATGACGAGATCAATGACATCACCAGTTTTGATCCGTGGTTTCTGGCCCGCATCCGAGAGATCGTGGCCAAGGAGGCCGAGATCCGCCATGATGGGCTGCCCATGCGTGAAGACGCGATGCGCGCGCTAAAGATGATGGGCTTTACGGACGCACGCTTGGCCAAACTGACCGGGCGCGAGGAAAAAGACGTCCGCAAGTCGCGCCTAAACCTTGGCGTGCAGGCGTGCTTCAAGAGGATCGACACATGTGGAGCCGAGTTCGAAGCTCAGACGCCTTACATGTATTCGACCTACGAAGCCCCCATGATGAGCGAGGTTGAATGTGAAGCCCGTCCAACCGACAAGAAAAAGGTCGTCATATTGGGCGGTGGACCGAACCGGATCGGCCAAGGGATCGAGTTTGATTATTGTTGTGTGCATGCCTGCTACGCACTGACTGCGGCGGGTTATGAAACGATCATGATCAATTGCAATCCTGAAACGGTTTCCACCGATTACGATACGTCCGACCGCCTCTATTTCGAGCCGTTGAACTTCGAGCACGTCATGGAGATCCTGCGCGTGGAGCAGGAAAACGGCACGCTGCACGGGGTTATCGTTCAATTTGGCGGACAGACGCCCTTGAAGATTGCCCAAGCTTTGAGTGACGAGGGTATCCCGATCCTTGGAACATCGCCTGATGCAATTGATCTGGCCGAAGATCGTGAGCGCTTCCAACAGCTGGTTCAGTCTCTTGGGCTCAAGCAACCCCATAACGCCCTCGCACATACGGACGAGGAAGCTTTTGAAAAAGCGAATGAAATCGGCTTTCCACTGGTGATCCGCCCGTCTTATGTCTTGGGCGGGCGAGCGATGGAAATTGTAAGGGACCAGGCCCAGCTGGAACGCTACATTGCCGAGGCAGTCGTCGTGTCGGGGGATAGCCCGGTACTGCTGGACAGCTACTTGTCTGGCGCGGTCGAGGTGGACGTGGATGCGTTGTGTGACGGAAAATCCGTCCATGTGGCTGGCATCATGCAACACATCGAGGAGGCCGGTGTTCATTCTGGCGACAGCGCTTGCTCGCTGCCACCTTATTCGCTGTCAGAGACCATCATCTCTCAACTCAAGCGCCAGACAGAAGCCCTCGCACTTGCCTTGAACGTTGTGGGGCTGATGAATGTGCAGTTTGCCATCAAGGACGACGTGATCTACCTGATCGAGGTCAATCCACGCGCCTCTCGAACCGTGCCCTTCGTGGCCAAGGCCGTGGGCTCACCTGTCGCAGCGATTGCGGCACGGATCATGGCCGGAGAGACGCTCGACCAATTCGCCCTGGTGGATCCATTAATTGACAGCTTTGCGGTGAAAGAAGCCGTTCTGCCCTTTGCGCGCGTTCCTGGCGTCGACACAATCCTGGGGCCTGAAATGCGCTCCACGGGCGAGGTTATGGGATCAGATAACAACTTCCACCGCGCGTTTTTGAAAGCGCTGATGGGCGCAGGAACGCAGATGCCCACGCACGGGGCGGGCAAGGTATTCATCTCGATCCGCGATGACGACAAAACCGCCGCGATGCTCGAAGCTGTTCAAACAGTGTCTGCGTTGGGCCATGGGTTGATCGCCACACGGGGGACGGCCAAATGGCTGCGTGCCAGTGGCCTTGAAGTTGAGGTGGTCAATAAAGTGTATGAAGGCCGCCCAGATGTGACCGATCAGATGAAAGACGGGCTGATTTCACTGGTGTTCAATACCACCGAGGGTGCCCAAGCGGTGGAAGACAGCAAATCCATCCGCTCTATCGCGCTCTATGACAAGATACCTTATTTCACCACGGCGGCTGGGGCGCATGCTGCAGCTTTGGCCATGAAAGCGCAGAAAGATGGCGAGGTTGGGGTCATGGCTCTGCAGGACCAAGCCAGCTAGAGCGTGATACGCGCGTCCTTCGCATAGGTCTCGACCAGGAATTCAAAGCTCCCGGGTCCGAAAGATTTACGCACCCTCACGCGATCCTTGCTTAAGCGAAATTTCCATGCCTCGGGCTGGGTCGGCTCGGTCTTTGCGAAAGCCTGGCAGCTAAACACTGCGAGATTTCTGCCGCCGTCGTGGCGAGCAGACGCATATCGGATGGCTTCGACACCGGCCCGTAGCGCGTCGTCCGCCACTACGTGACAAGGCCCATAATCATTGGGCGCTCTATACTTCGACGTATCGGAACCGGTTAAATCCCACGCCGACAGAGTGCTGATCGGTACCGAGAATGCGCTCAGTTCAAACGGCTCAACCGGGATCGGTGTGCCCGGGCTTTCGAAGAAAAATAGCAACTTATAGAAGGCAACTTCCGCAGCGGCCGTCTCCACGGTTTCTGCGCAGTAGAACACGCCTTGCGGCTGGCCGACACGACGAAACCGGGTGGCATAAATGGCCTCGTACCTAAAGGGTGTGAACAGCAAATAGTGCAGATGTCGGCACTCAGCAGGGACCGGGGGTTTGGTGTCGTCGAGCAGTTGTTCGAGAGTTTCCTGAGCGCGTTCGCTGTCCACCAGTTTCATCGTGGAGTTGACATGCTGCGCTTCGACGAACCGCCAAACTGTGCCGTTGTAGGGCTTCTTTTTAAAGTGGGGCACGCCTTTGATCCAAGTAAGCCGTAACCCGAAATAACCCGCGTATGGTCGAGATCAGCTCAATCGGGACACCATCCAAGGCCGTGTTCTCATTGCGAAGCCACGCGGCTGCAACCGTGTCATTCCCACCGACAATTGCATCAAGCGATCGATACATCCGTAGAAAAAATTTCGACAGTTCAATTGTCTTCGTATCCTTTGGCAGTACCGCATTCCCGTTCTTTATTTTTGACACCATAGAGGGTGAAACTCCAATAATTTCAGCAAGTTCCTTGTTGCGGATCATCAGAAATTCTGCCGCACGAAGGGTCGCAGATGTCAAAATCTCATTCTCGCTGGCGTGACGGTTTTCCACCCTGGAGGCGGTGGTCATGAGGACAACTCCTAGAATTTACATGTGCATAATATAGATAAAATATACACATATGTCAATAATTTGAAAGGCAACGCCCCGATATTCCGTCACGGCGTTGCTGCTTTTTGTGGCCAACAAAAGCCTGGGTCAGATATCGAAATTCTGGCGCAGAAATTTTGGCCCAATCGCATTAGAGCCCAAAACTTTCGCTTTGCTCCGGGCGCTGATCGAGGCGCGCACCTCAGAGCGCAGAACGCGCGCTTTGGACAGCGCCAGATTTTCACCCGTTTCAATCTATGTGATCCGGGTCCGTACCGACGCATTTCCAAAGCGCTGAGCAATCTGGGGAATGGATCCAATCACGTCTAGGCCGCTTCGGACAATTGGTGGGCGGGCAGATGTGAAAAGACAAATTTCATGAACAACGCATCTGTCAAATTAGGCAAAGTGAGCGGTGCCATATGATCGAGGCCGGGCAACAGAAACGAGGTCACATTTGGATAGCTCCGCGCCAGATACTCAGCCACTTGCTTGATCGCTGTTGGTGATTTTCCACCCTGCAGCACAGCCATTGGACCGTCATATAAAATCGGATCTGAGGTCCACTCTCCCGCAATCAGTTGATCGAAGTCATTGAGAACAGACGTGTATTTCGCGGCCAAGGCATCGCGTCTTCGGCTGCTGCTGGCGTCCCATGATCCCGAACCGGCCCAGAAATCTAAAAACAGGGCCATGCCATGCTCTGGGCTTTCGCGTCGCATCCTCATGGACAGCTCCTGTAGTTGGAGGGGTGGCGCAATCCGGTCTGCTGTTTCGATCGGAACCACAGCGTCATAGAGGGTGACACTCGCAATTTTGTCCGGCCGTTGATTGGCGATCTTCAAGGCCACGGCGGCCCCGAAGGAATGCGCCAGGATATGAATGCGGCCTGGACATTGCGCAACCTCATCAAGCAACATGACAAGTCGGCAGTCGGCAGAAGTGTCGAGGAGTGTCGGCGTGACAACTGAAAAGCTGTGCGCAACTGCGTCTTTCAATGTCGACCATTGCTTGGCAGAGCTGGCCGATCCGTGAAGTGCGAGAAGCGTATGGGGTACGGAAGAAACACTCATCAGTGCGTCCTTTCTTTGGCAAATTGCCCCGGCCTTGGCTCGGATCGCCAGAACCCGGGGCCAGAGGTTAAGCAGAGGTTGTATTTGCGCGGCGTCGCAGGGAGGGAATGAGCATCGGGACTGAGCGTTGATAAGCGGCATATCGAGGACCGAATGCTCGAAGCAACGCGCGTTCTTCGAAATGAAGACCGACGAACACATACGCCGTCATCGAACCGGCAAAGAGCATGTGCCCCCAGGTCATGTGGGGTGTCGAAAACAGCAATATCACTATGCCCAGTTGCATCGGATGACGGACAATGCGGTAGAGAGCAGGTGTGCGGAACTCGGGCTGCGGCATAGGTTCTCCGCGCAGATGGGTCCAGATCTGACGTAGGCCAAACAACTCAAAATGATCGATCAGAAAGGTCGACCAGAGCACAAGGCCAACCCCTGTTGCGAAGGCCGCGTAGGCTGCCGCCGCGCCTATCCCGCCCACCAGCCAGATCGTATCTGTGAGCGGTTGCCACTGCCACATAGCCAGCGCCAGACACAAGCTGGACTGAACTACATAGGTGCTGCGTTCGGCAGATTGGGGAAGCAGCTTCAACAGCACAGCCTTGACATGATCACGGGCCAACAGGCTGTGAAAGACGCCAAAAACAGCAACCAGTGCGAGATTAATCGCAACGGATGCGCCAAGCCCGTACTGAGCCGGTGTTTGGGTGTTGATTCCTTTTGGCACCAGCAGGCTCAGCAAAAACCCGACCATGTAAGAAAAAACTGCGAGAAAAAGAACATAGGCGACAACACCATAGGTGAAAACGAAGACACGATGTCTTGTAGATGTACGGGTCATTGGTAGCTCCAGCTGTTGAGATCAAAACTGCGGCCACGTCACATGACCACGCATTGAACACCCTTTTGGACCCAAGACAGGCCGGTAGCTTGAGGGTTGAGTGTGGATTTCATGAAGACTGGCTGCGGGGCGAACCCACGCCGATCAAGCCCTTGATGGAGGCGGGAAGCTGCGAAGCCGCGCATTTTTTGCTAGTCTGAGCATACAGATTTTTTCATCGGAGATATTTTATGCGTTTGACCCAGATTTCCCTGATCGCCGCCATGCTCGCGGCATGTGCGCAACAAAGCGAACCCGTTTCAGGAACGGATCTTCCTTTCTTCGGCGACGGATACCGCACCAAAGGCGATCCATGCCGCCGCATCGGCGAAAGTGACTTTACCAATCAGTTTCTAGATGATGCGGCCGATCTGGTGGGGTGCCCCGAAGACATGGAAAATCTTGGGGTTTTTGTTCTCGACACCGGCGGTGTCGAAGTCGCCCGGCGGGATGGGTTTGTACTGTATTCAGTACCTTTGCGCTGATCTGGCTGGAACCATGACAATATGGCCACGTTGCGAGGCTGCGGTCACCAGGGCCGGTTTCGCGGCGTAAGGGGCTGCGGAAGAGCCCACTGGATCAGGCGGTTTCTTCCTCAAGATGCAATTTCATCTCGACCAGGACTTTCTGGAGCGCCAGTGTTTCCTGCAGCATCCGTTTTGCTTCATTGGCCGTGATCACCCCATCCTCGATGGATTGATTATACTCGCTCATCAACAAGGCAAAGCGCTGGGCCAGCATGACCACATCGGAGTTGACAGAATTTGAGTTTCGACCGGCCTCATCGCCAATTGAGATGTGGTTCCCGGCCAGTTCCGCCAACGCAGAGGTGACGTGGGGGTAACTTGCCTCAAGTTCCAGTGCGACGACCGCATCAATCGGCATAAATCGATCTGCATGCTCTGTCGTATCAGAATAGTAGCGTCCCAAAGTGGCCTTTGATCGTCCGGTCAAGGCACAGGCATTTTCCACACCCACGTCTTTGACAAGCGCTTCTGTGTGTTTTTTCAAGTATTTATTCGTGGCGGACATAGGAATTCCGTCGTTCAAGTGGCGTTCATGTTGGGAATTATCGGCACCTTTTCCCCATGCGCCAAGAATCCTCATGACATAAAACATCAGCATCCCTTTGGGTGCAACAGACTCTGGTTATCACTGTGTGTAACCGGGCGGGTGGGGGCGCGGGATCATGCTGATAAATAGTAAAACAGTTTGTAGACGGCAGACCCACACTCACGGAGCGCCCCCACTCGACACCGCACCATTGCGAGCCTGAGATTGGCGCTGTAGCAAGAGGGCTATGGCAAAGCTTTATTTTCACTATTCGACAATGAATGCCGGCAAGTCGACTTTGCTGCTTCAGGCAGCGCATAACTATGCCGAGATGGGAATGCAGACCTATCTGCTGACCGCAGATTTTGACAGCCGGGCGGGGGCGGGTCGGATCGGCTCTCGCATCGGGATCAGTCAGGATGCCGATCTTTACAATGCGCAATCCGATCTGTTCGCCAAGATCGAGGCGCGGTTGAGCACTGGTGCTATCGCATGCGTGATGGTGGATGAAGCGCAGTGGCTGTCCAAAGATCAGGTGTGGCAACTGGCCCGCTCCGTCGATGATCTGAATATCCCTGTGATGTGCTACGGGCTTAGGGTGGATTTTCGCGGCGAGCTGTTCCCCGGCTCTGCTACATTGCTGGCGATCGCAGATGAAATGCGGGAGGTGCGCACGATCTGTCATTGTGGGCGCAAGGCAACGATGGTGATCCGCAAAGGGCCCGATGGGGAAGCCGTGACCGATGGCGATCAGGTCGTGGTGGGTGGCAACGAAACCTATTTGTCGCTGTGCAGACGCCACTGGCGCGAGGCCGTGAAAGACCACTAAACCGGGTTTGGCACCGGGGTTCCGGCCATAAACGCATCGATATTATCCAATGCCATATGACCCATGTTTTCACGGACTTCCAACGCCGCGGTTCCCAGATGCGGCAGCAGCGTCGCGGTCTCGAGCGCCATCAAGGCAGAGGCGACTTTCGGCTCGTGCTCATAGACATCAAGTCCCGCACCCGCGATTTGGCCGGTTTCCAGGGCGGTGACCAGGGCGGTCTCATCCACGACATCGCCGCGCGAGATATTCACGAAAATCGCATGCGACTGCATGTCGTCGAACACTGATTTGTTGATCAGGTGCCGTGTTTCGGACCCACCTGGGGTCGCGGCAACCAGCACATCGCAGGCCTTTGCGACATCGCGCACCGAGTGAAGCTGCGTTGCGCCGGTGATCTGCTTTTTCGACCGGTTGGCGAAAACGATCTTGCACCCGAAACCCAGTCGACACCGATCCGCAATCGCCTGACCGATGCGGCCCATGCCGACAATGCCGATGGTCTTCCCGGTCACATGCTGGCCCAGCATCTGCGTGGGTTGCCAGCCTGTCCATTTCCCGGCCCGCACCAGCCTTTCGCCTTCCCCTGCACGACGTGCTGTCATTAGGATCAAGGTCAACGCAATGTCAGCTGTTGCATCGGTCACCGCTCCGGGCGTGTTTGTGACGACAATGCCCATATCGCGGGCCGCATTGACATCGATATGGTTGTAGCCCACGCCGAAATTCGCGATCAGTTTACAATAGGGATCTGACGAGCGGATGGCCTCGGCGGTAAACTGGTCCCCAAGCGTCGGAAGCAGTACATCATAGCTGTTGAGTGAGGACGTGACTTCCGCTTCGCTCATCGAGGCTTCGGTTTCACGCACGGTCAGCTGGTAGCTCTGACTGGCACGTCTGAGGACGCTGTCGGGCATCGCTTTGGAAATCAGAAGGGTCTTGGTCAATACATTCGCCCCCCCAGCGGGACCGATTTGTCGGGTACAAGTAGGACAACCTCACCCTCAGCATCCGGCACGCCAAGCACCAGAACCTCAGACATGAATTTGCCGATCTGGCGCGGCGGAAAGTTGACCACGCCGAGGACCCGCTTGCCGATCAGAGCATCCGGCGTGTAATGCGCCGTGATTTGGGCCGAACTTTTCCGTTCCCCCAGCTCCGGTCCGAAATTCACCCAAAGCTTAATCGCCGGTTTTCGCGCTTCCGGATAAGGCTCGGCCCGGATGATTTCGCCCACGCGAATATCCACCTTCAGGAAGTCGTCAAATCCAATATCGCTCATGCGTCACCCGCCAATTCCCGTCCGCGATCGGCGGCCGCGGCCACGGCACGTGTAAGCAGGTTGGGAAAGCCTGTTTCTTTGTCCATCAAGATGTTCAAAGCTGCCGCCGTCGTCCCGCCAGGGCTTGTAACGTTGACCCGTAATTGAGCTGGATCTTCTGCTGCCTGCTCAGCCAAAGCCCCGGCTCCGGCCACTGTGGCCTTGGCCAGTTGGATGGCCATCTCTGCCGGCAATCCTTGCGCTTGCCCTGCTGCGGCCAGCGTTTCAATCAGGTGAAAGACATAGGCCGGACCGGACCCGGAGACGCCGGTTACAGCATCGATCTGCGACTCGTCGCTCAACCGCACGGTTTGACCGACTGCGGAAAGTAACGCATCGGCAAGATCGAGATCCGCATCTGAAACGTTTGAATTTCCAACCAGCGCAGTGATGCCTTTGCCGACCGCGGCCGGCGTGTTTGGCATCGCCCGGATCACCGGAGTCCCTGCGCCGAGGATTGCCTCAAACTGGGATATCGACGTCCCGGCCGCGATGGACAGAAAGACCGAATTTCCATTTCCAAGCGCCTGCAAGGCGGGCAGCGCTTCAGCCATCATCTGGGGTTTAACGGCCACCAGCAAAATCGCCGGATCGGGCGGCAACTTCGAATTGAGTCGCGTGCCTTGCTCCGTCAGCCAGTCGGACGGATAAGGCTCGATCACCGTGACGGAACCGGCCTCGACCCCTTGTCTCATCCATCCTTCAAGAAGGGCTGACCCCATTTTCCCGCAGCCCAGAAGCACCAAACCGCGTTGGTTGATCGATGACAGATCCATATCGCCCCTCGGATTATGCCCGGGGCGCAGACTAGGCGCGTCCGTAGGCTTCCGCAATGGCGACTTGCATCGCATCTTTCGGGCTGCGATCCCCCCAACACGCAAGTTGGAACGCCGGGTAAAACCGCTCTGACGCACCGACGGCGGTGCTCAGCATCCGGTCAACCTGTTCGGCTCCGGCACCAAGGCCGCCCGACAGGATCAAACCGTAACGATAGACCATAAGTTTCTGCGCCTCCCAGAAGCTGAACGCACCGGTCCAGCAATTGTCATTGACGCGGTTCAGCACGTCATAGAGCTGTGGAAGTTTGTCCGCAGGCGGTTCCATTTCGAATGTCGACACCATGCGCAGCGTTTCATCATAACCCGACCACGCCAAGGTGATCGAATAGGTCCGCCATTGGCCTTCGATGGCCATGGCGATCTGGTCTTCAGCAATCCGGTCGAAATCCCAGTCATGATGCTCTGCGAGGGTTTCAACAAGATCGATTGGATGGAGGTCTTCGGACTCTAGGTAATGGTCCAGGTTAGACATGCTCAGCCCCTTTTCCTGACACGCGCGCCCCGTATACACAGAGGCGGTGCCTGATCCACCATCTGAAGGGGTTTGCTCAAAGGATCGTCTTATTGGCAGCGACCCTTACTAGATATGGTGTAAGAACAGCGAGTCGCTGTAAACCCCTATTTTCCTCTATCCACAAGGTTTTGTGTTAAGATCGGGTTACCGACGCAAGTCAGGAGCCACACAGGTCGCAGTCTGGACGACGCAAGGCCTTGATATTCCGGCTTTCTCCGAACAGCGCGTCATAAATCAGCAAACGCCCGGTAAGTGGCTCTCCGGCACCGGTTATCCACTTGATCGCTTCGACGGCCATCATCGAGCCAATGACCCCTGGCAATGCCCCCAGGACGCCGGCCTCGGCACAGCTGGGGGCCAACTCAGCATCGGGAATATTCGGGAAGACACAGGCGAAGCACGGCCCACCGGACGCCGGGTGATACAGGCTGATCTGACCTTCCCATTGCGTAATGGCAGCGGCCACAAGCGGGATCCCTAATTCGACACATGTCCTGTTGACCAGATGACGTGTGTCGAAGTTATCGCTGCCGTCCAGAACAAGGTCGTAGTCTGAGAACAAATCCGGGGCGATCTCCTTGCTCAGTCGGCGGTTATAGGGGCGAATTTCAACGAAAGGGTTCTGATCATTCAGCGCCTGTTTGGCGGAAAAAACCTTAGGCATGCCTAACCGCGCGTCAGTGTGAATAACCTGCCGTTGTAAGTTGGAGTTCTCAACAACATCGTCATCAATGATCCCGATCGTCCCGACACCTGCTGCGGCAAGGTACTGAAGCGACGGAGCCCCAAGGCCCCCGGCCCCGATCACCAGCACCTTGGCGGATTTGAGTTTCTTTTGGCCAGGTCCGCCGATCTCACGAAGAACAATGTGGCGCGCATAGCGGTCAAGCTCAGATTGCGAAAAGCTGCCGGGTCTAGCCTCAGTTGTTTCCTCAGCCCCCACAGATCTTGCGCGCAACCAACTCAGCCCGAACCGATAGGCCAGAACCAAACCCACCACACCCACAAGTATAAGCCAGTTTGCGATGGAGCCCCCGGTCGCCTCCTTGATCGGGTTGCCCGAAGGCAAGGTCAACTGGAAGAAAAAGACGGCGGTGAACAGCACAACCAGCAACATCCCACGCACTCTGACAGGCATGCCGAATTTCGGTCCAATGAACCAGATTGCACCTGCGATAAGAAGGATCACCGCCATGGGCCGCTGCCTTTCACTGACGCCCCGTCGAGCCGAAGCCGCCCTGCCCGCGCGCCGACGCTGACAGGTTTTGCGAAAGCCCGAATTGCGCTTGGACCACCGGAGCCACGATGAGCTGAGCAATTCGGTCACCATGCGCAATCTCGAAGACGTCCTGGCCGGCATTCAACAAAATGACGCCCAGCGGTCCGCGATAATCACTGTCGATCGTCCCGGGGCTATTGGGCAGTGTTATGCCAAACTTCAGCGCAAGCCCCGAGCGCGGGCGGATCTGAGCTTCAAAGCCCGACGGAAGCTCGATATGCAGGCCGGTTGGAACCAAGATCCGAGCGCCCGGCGATAGGCTAAGACCCGTCTTGCGGCTTTCTTCCGGCAGATTGGCGCGCAGATCTGCACCGGCAGCACCGGCGCTGGCATAGAATGGCAATCCCAATTCCCTGTCGGCCCCTTCGGCCCAGCGAAGCGCTACCTCGACCACAGCTACGCCAGCGCTTCTGCGATACGCGCGGCCAGCTTGGCAGCCACTTGATCCTTTGTCAGACGCGGCCAGTTTTCAGCCCCTGCTTGGGTGATCAGCGTGACGTCATTTTCGGACCCGCCCATTATCCCCGTTTCAGGGCGCACGTCGTTCGCGACGATCCAATCGCAGCCTTTTCGGGCGCGTTTGGAGGTTGCGTTGGCCTCTACGTCGTGGGTTTCGGCCGCGAACCCAACCACCAGTGACGGGCGCTTCGTTTTATGCCGAGCGACGCTCGCAAGGATGTCCGGGTTCTCTGCGAATTCAAGTTTGGGCAGTCCAGATTCGTCTTTTTTGATTTTTTTGTCTGACGCCGTCGTCACCCGCCAATCTGCAACGGCGGCTGCAAACACAGCGGCGTCTGCCGGCAGAGCCGTCTCGACAGCCTCAGCCATCTGCTGTGCGGTTTGAACGTTGATCACATGCGCGCCCGCTGGCGCGGGTACATCCGCCGGACCGGTCACAAAGCTGACCCGCGCGCCCAGCGCCAGAAGCGCACGTGCGATTGCCGCACCTTGGGCGCCGGAAGATCTGTTGGCGATGTAGCGCACTGGGTCAATCGGTTCATGTGTGGGGCCAGAGGTCACCAGTACATGTTTGCCTTTCAAGGGACCATCGGCCAGCGCGGCATGGATCGCGTCCACGATAGCCAGGGGTTCGGACATACGTCCTGGGCCGAACTCTCCGCAGGCCATGTCGCCGTCATCGGGTCCACACAAAAGAATGCCATCGTCGCGCAGCATGGCGAGATTGCGCTGGGTTGCCGGATGCTGCCACATGCGCACATTCATTGCTGGTGCGATCAGAACGCGTTTGTCGGTAGCCATAAGCAATGTCGAGGCCAGATCATTGGCCAGTCCACCCGCCATTTTCCCCATCAGATCAGCGGTCGCCGGAGCAACGACCACCAAATCTGCAGCACGACTCAGCTCGATATGGCCCATCTCGGCCTCGTCGGTGAGATCGAACAGATCCCGGTAGACTTTCGACGCCGCCAGAGCAGAGGTTGACAGTGGGGTGACGAATTCCTCGGCTGAGCGCGTCAGCACTGGCGTTACGCTGGCTCCGCGTTCCCGCAAGCGGCGGATCAGGTCGAGCGACTTGAACGCCGCGATCCCACCGCCAATAATCAAAAGAATGCTTTTGCCATCCAGCATTTGCGCCACCCTTCGTGGTTAACCGCCTTATAGTTAGGCGCAAACCTCACAGGCAGCAATCAGTTGCTGTCGAACGCCGCGCAAGGGTCTTCCTCGTCTTTGACTGGTTCACTCAGCATCCAATGGTCAAATACTGGCTCGGAGGGTGGCGTTGCCAGTTGCCCGATTGCGACCGTCGCGCTTTCCGGGGCAGCGGCGGTCAGGTAGACCGGCATACCCCAATCCCGCCTTGCGTGCCCGTTGCCGGTGATCACAACGACCGGGCCACCCGTCGCTTCAAGTGCTGCCAAGGCGACCCGAGAAAATTCCACGTCGCGCAGGCGTTGTACCTCGACCATTCCGGGAAGCATCTCGGCAGGTAGCGCGTTGCAATGGGCTTCAGCTTGATACGTCTCGCGCGTGTCTTGCTCGTCTTGGTCGAGCGCAAGGTCGAGCCCAAAGCGCTTAGCATCACCCTCAAATGCTCCCGCCGCGCCCAACTGCATAGCATCGCGTATTTGAGAAATCGGCACAGCGGCCCCGTAGATTACAGCTGAAGGAGCTGCGGCGAAAATCGGGGCATAGAGTGCGAAATCTGGCCAGCCTGTCGCGTTCCAATCAAACGCCTTCTCCAAAGCATCAGCATCGTTGAGAGGTACGTCCTTGGCCGACGCCACCTGAGCCGGCGATAGCATCTCAAAGACCAGGGCACGCGGCTTTATCTGAGCGGTGACAGCGGCTTGGTTGGCATGATGAATAGGGCTGCCATGGCGCTCTCCCAGAAGGTAGATGTCGGCTTTGGGAAGAATTGACAAGTCTGAACTGTTCAGCTCATTCGCAAGTGCCACACCACCGTCAAACATCAAGAGCGCGGACAACGCCGCGCTCAAAAATGGAGTTTTGGTTTGGATCACAGAAGGAATTCTTGAACTTCTTTTGATTGCATTTCCAATGACTTGCGCATTTTCTTGAAGGCTGCCGCTTCGAGTTGGCGCACCCGCTCCTTCGACAAACCCAATTCATTGCCCAGGCTTTCCAACGTCCGCGGCTGATCCAAAAGCTTGCGCTCGCGCACGATGAATTGCTCACGCGGGTTCAGCGAGGTCATGGCGGTCACCAACCATTCCCGAAGACGGTCTGTATCATGCGAGTGCTCAACGGATTCTGCAGCCTGAGGACCTTCGTCTTCCAGCGCATCAATCCATTCCCGGCCTTCATCTTCTACAGATTGCGTCGCGTTAAGCGAGTAATCCGACCCCGACAAACGGCCTTCCATCATCTCCACATCATGGAGTGGCACACCAACTTCAGTCGAGATCATTTGCCGCATCTGATGGCGATCCAGCGTTTCACCTTTGGCAGCAGCGTCGCGCTCAAGCCGGGCCTGAACACGGCGCATATTGAAAAACAGTGATTTCTGCGATGACGTCGATCCGGTGCGCACCATCGACCAGTTGCGCATGACATAGTCCTGAATAGAGGCTTTGATCCACCACACGGCGTAAGTAGAGAAGCGCACCCCGCGGTCAGGATCAAACTTGTCGGCGGCTTTCATTAAGCCCAGACCCGCCTCCTGAATTAGGTCATTCATCGGCGCGCCGTAGCGCTTGAACTTGGCAGCCATGGAGATTGCCAGGCGCATATAAGCGGTGATCAGACGATGCAGCGCTTCTTCGTCGCGCTCATCGCGCCAAGCGTAGGCAAGTTTCAGTTCTGTTTCAGCATCAAGGAGTTCAGCCTTCATTGCCGAACGGGACAGTGAAAAATCAGATCTTGCGTCGAGTGCCATAGCATTCCCCCAGGTCAGGATATTTCAATTGCTTGCCTTGTTCTTTATGGGTGTTACGTTGCGTATCCCGGTTTGGATCAAAGGAACCTGAAATGGTGCAACAGCCCGCCCTAACATTGGTGATCGGTGGGGCCTCATCTGGCAAATCATCTTTTGCTGAACACCTCGTGATCGACGCTGGTCTGCCCAAGACATACATTGCAACCGCACAAATGTTTGACGACGAGATGTCGTCTAAAGTCGCGGCCCATAAAAAGGCGCGTGAGGCGCAAAACTGGACAACTGTAGAAGAGCCACTGGACGTTAACAAAATCTTAAATGCGATCCCCAGTGGCGGAATTGTGCTGCTGGATTGCGCGACGATGTGGTTGAACAATCTGATCCTGGCCGAGCGCGATACATCTGCTGCATTTGACGATCTGATCACGGGTCTGACGCAGTGCGCCGCGCCCGTTGTTGTGGTCTCCAACGAGGTTGGATTGGGCATTGTGCCCGAAAATGCACTGGCGCGGCGGTTTCGCGTCCTGCAAGGGCAGCTTAACGCCCGGCTGGCAGCTCAGGCCGGGCTGGTTGTTCTGGTAACGGCCGGGCTGCCGCTGGCCCTGAAGGGTCAATTGCCGGTCGGCCCGGCATGACGCGGTGGTGGTGGGTCCGCCACGGACCAACGCACGCAAAGGCATTCGCAGGCTGGCGGGATATTCCAGCAGATCTGTCGGATGGTCCGCATCTGGCCCGTTTGGCCGAATTCCTACCGCAAGATGCGGTGCTCGTATCTTCTGATCTTGTTCGCGCGACGGCGACGGCAGACGCAATCCAAAGGGCACGACACCGTTTGCCGCATGAGCGGGATTTGCGGGAATTTGATTTCGGTCAATGGGATGGTCGGCATTTCAAGGAAGTCTCGCAATCCCATCCCGAACTCAGCCGCTTGTACTGGGAACGCCCCGGCGACATCGCTCCGCCTGATGGCGAAAGCTGGAATGATGCCGCAGCCCGGATCGAGCCGGTCATCGCCCGTCTGAGCCAGGCCCATGCGGGGCGCGATATCGTCGCTGTCGCCCATTTCGGCACCATCCTGACCCAAGTCCAGAAAGCGCGAGGGATCAGTGCCTATGATGCTTTGGCCCAGAAGATCGACAATCTGTCCGTGACCTGTTGCGCCTTTGATGGCCAGGCCTGGACGCTTGAGTTGGTCAATCACCTGACGGCGTGACAATTCCACACTGTGATGGCCTAGGCCAAAATACTTCATTTCACGCAAGCCCTTTGCCTCGCTAGCCTCGCGCCATGACTTATGAGCTATTGATTGCCGACCGTTCGTATTCCAGTTGGTCCCTTCGAGGCTGGCTGCTCTTTGCCAAGTTTGACATCTCCGTCACACTGCACGAGTCCCGGCTCTATGACCCGGCATTTGCACAGGATCTCCGGTCGTTCCCGCCGGCACGGTCCGTTCCGGCAGCGCGATTGCCTTCGGGCGCAGTTGTGATGGACTCGCTGGCCATCGCCGAGACATTGGCAGAGCGGCATCCCGATGCCGGGTTTTGGCCGCAGGAGGAGGACTCACGCGCGTTCGCCAGGTCCATCACAGCGGAGATGCATGCAGGCTTTGCGGATCTGCGCGGCACGTTCCCAATGAACTTGCGTCAAGGATTTGCTGATGTGCCGGTCTCCGACGCGGTCACGCGCGATCTAGCTCGGATCGAACATTTGTGGAGCCTGGCACGTGGCATGGCCGGCCCAGGCGACTGGCTCTTTGGGGCCTATAGCATTGCAGATGCCTTCTTCGCGCCCATAGCGACCAGGATTGCGACATACGGGCTGCCGCGTAGTGCATTGGCGCAGCGTTATCTCGACACAACCTTCGCGGATCCGGTGTTCCAGTCCTGGCGCACACATGGTCTGAACGATGCGCCGCAATCCAACTATGACATGCCCTGGGCGCAAACAAGCTGGCCGGCGCCCTATTCCAATGGGTCCAATTAACGGTTTTCTAACCACAATTGCGCAACAGTCACACGGTTGGATTTCCGCGAGGCAGTGCCCATGGTTGCACGTACATATTCCGTTGCGTTCGAAGGGGTCGATGCCCGTCTGGTAGAGGTTCAATGCGCCGTCAGCGCCGGGCTCCCGTCGTTTTCGATCGTAGGACTGGCTGACAAGGCTGTCAGCGAAGCCAAGGACCGGGTACGCGCCGCGCTAACTTCGATGTCGATTGCGCTGCCCTCGAAACGGATTACGATCAACCTCTCACCTGCCGATCTTCCGAAAGAGGGCTCGCATTTTGACCTCCCGATCGCATTGTCCTTGCTGGCGGCGATCGACATTCTTCCCAAGGATGACGTCGAGGCAATTCTGTCGTTGGGAGAGTTGTCGCTGGACGGATCGCTGGTCCAGGTGTCGGGCGCATTGCCCGCTGCGCTGGCCGCGGCCGAGCAAAACCGTACGCTGATCTGTCCGTCTGCCTGTGGCGCGGAAGCCGCCTGGGTCGACAAGGCTCAGGTTCTCGGGGCCCGGTCCCTATTGGCGGTCGTTCAACACTATGCCGGGCAGGCACTTATCCCTACTGCGAGGGCTGGTGAGCTGCCGCGGACTGAGCATGCCAAGGACCTGCGCGATGTCAAAGGTCAGGAAAAGGCAAAACGCGCGCTCGAGATTGCTGCGGCCGGTCGTCACCATCTGCTGATGGTGGGCACCCCTGGCTCGGGCAAATCGATGTTGGCGGCGCGCTTGCCGGGCCTGATGCCGGAACTGACCCCGATCGAGGCGCTAGAGACGTCGATGATCCACTCGCTCGCGGGCCTCAGCGCCGAGGGTGGTATTTGCCGCGATCGCCCGTTTCGCGCACCCCATCACACAGCCTCTATGGCCGCGATCGTTGGCGGCGGTCGCGGGGCCAAGCCTGGCGAAATCTCTCTGGCTCACAATGGGGTGCTGTTTCTTGACGAGATGCCGGAATACCCCCGCGCGGTTCTGGAGACCTTGCGCCAACCCATTGAAACAGGCGATGTCGTTGTCGCCCGTGCCAATGCGCATGTGACCTACCCCTGCAAATTCATGTTGGTTGCCGCCGCCAACCCCTGCCGGTGCGGCTATCTCAGCGATCCCGCACGGGCCTGTAGCCGGGCACCTGGGTGCAGCGAAGATTATATCGGGCGGATATCCGGGCCGCTGATGGACCGTTTTGATCTACGCATCGATGTGCCACCTGTCGCATTTGCTGACTTGGATCTGCCGCGAAATGGCGAGCCGTCGAGCCATGTGGCGGCTCGGGTGCGCACGGCGCGCGCGCATCAGAGCGAACGCTTTGCCGACAATGACGCCATTCGGGTGAATGCCGATGTTGAAGGCGAACAACTCAAAGATATCGCCACGCCCGACGCGCAGGGTCGCGAGATCCTGTCCCGGGCTGCTGAACGATTTGGGCTATCAGCGCGCAGCTACCACCGGATTTTGCGAGTGGCCCGCACGATTGCAGATCTCGATCACTCCGACGGCGTGCGCGCGCCACATATTGCCGAAGCTGTCAGTTACCGGGTTGCCGCCTAGCTGCGTTTGGCCTCAATGGCCTTCCAGATGGTTTCGGCCACGTTTATGCCGTCAAACCGCTCCAACTCCTGAATACCTGTGGGTGATGTCACGTTGATTTCAGTGAGCCAACCACCAATGACATCAATTCCGACAAAGACCTGCCCGTGGTCGCGCAAATCACTGCCGATCCGGGCGCAGATCTCCAGATCGCGTTGCGACAGGCCAATTTTTTCGGGACGTCCACCCACATGCATGTTGGAGCGCGTTTCGCCTTTGGCCGGCACGCGGTTGATTGCGCCAACAGGCTCGCCGTCGACCAGAATCACGCGTTTGTCGCCCTGTGAGACATCCGGCAAAAACTTCTGCATTATCAAGGGCTCACGGTTGATGCCGGTGAACAGCTCATGCAGCGAGTTGAGGTTGCGATCCTCTGGCGTCAATCGAAAAACGCCGGCTCCACCATTGCCATAGAGCGGCTTTAGAATGACGTCTCCATGGTCTGCCTTAAACGCTTTCAGCGCATCGAGATCGCGCGCGATGGCAGTGGGTGGCGTGAGCTCGGGATAGTCGAGCACTTTCAACTTCTCGGGCCAGTTACGCACCCAGGTCGGGTCATTGACCACCAGTGTCTTAGGGTGAACCAGATCCAGAAGGTGGGTCGTTGTGATGTAACCCATATCGAAGGGCGGGTCCTGCCGAAGCCAGATAACGTCGATCTCGGCCAGATCGATTTCCTGCAGATCGCCAAGGGTGAAGTGAGCGCCCTGCACCCGCTGCACGGTCAAGGGCCAGCCCGTCGCGGTGACACGGCCCTCGCGGAAGGCGAGCTTGTCGGGCGTATAGTAAAACAGAGAATGGCCGCGCGCTTGCGCCTCTTCAGCCAAACGAAACGAGCTATCTGCGGCGATGTCGATACTGTCGATCGGGTCCATCTGAAATGCGATTTTTAGTGCCATGGGACCCTCTCTCAACGCCTTTCAGGTCTAAATGGACCGGCCCCGCCCGGCATTCAATCGGATTCTACGGTCAAGCCCTGTGCGCTCACACACCAAAGGCGTTCTCCAAGACCTCGATCTGGCCCTTACCGTCCAGAAGCGCCACGTCGAAGCGTACCGCGCTGTTCAGACCATCTGGTTGACTGGCCAGAAAAATCTCGGCAGCCGCAGCGATGCGGGTCATCTGACGTGCGCTCAGACGCGCTGCTGCTTCAGCGAAGCTTTTGCTTTTTTTGACCTCCACGAACACCAAGACCCCGTCCTTCTCGGCAATCAGGTCAATCTCACCACGCTTCGTGCGCAATCTTCGTGCCAGGATGCGGTACCCAGCTTGGGTGTAGGTCTGCTCAACAGCGGCTTCTGCGGCTGCGCCTGCATGGTATCGCGTCGAACCGCTCATACGTCTTTGTCCAGGCTCAGTGCCCGTTGATAGACATCACGACGCGGCAGGCCTGTGGCCTCCACAACTTCCGCAACAGCGGATTTCAGGCTGGCCGCGCCAAGTGCCTGACGCAGCAACGCATCAAGATCTGCTTGCGCAATAGGCACCTTTTCGCCCCGCGCAACCAAAACTACAACCTCGCCCTTCAGCGTCGTAGTCCCCAACTCGCCAATCAAAACCTCCAAACTACCGCTTCGAACTTCTTCGAATTTCTTGGTGATTTCGCGGGCGATCACGGCGGGGCGTTCAGACCCGAACACCGTCGCGAGGTCTTGCAAAAGTTTCGACACCCGTTTCGGGCTTTCGTAGAAAATCAGGGTTCCCGGAACCTCAGCCAACCCGTTTAGAAAGCTTCGGCGCGCGCCAGCGGCGGTCGGGGCAAAACCGGCAAAAAAGAAGGCGTCCGTGGCCAGCCCAGAGATCGACAAGGCAGCGATCACCGCAGACGGCCCCGGAGCCGCTGTAACCAGGTGGCCTGCCTCACGGGCCGCGCGGCCCAGTTGGTAGCCAGGATCGGCGATCAAAGGTGTCCCAGCCTCAGAGGCGTAGGCCACAGATTTCCCGTCTGCCAAAGCGCCCAAAAGTCCGGGCCGGGCCTGAGCCCCATTGTGATCGTGATAAGCTATGATCCGGCGCCCCGCCAAAGCCACACCGTGGATCTCCATCAAGCGGCGCAAACTGCGGGTGTCTTCTGCGGCAAGCATGTCAGCCGAGGTCAGAATATCCAGCGCGCGCAACGTGATATCGCGGGCCGTTCCGATCGGCGTCGACACAAAGTAAAGCCCGCTTGGCAAGGTCGTGCGGTTTGCTGCTGTCATGCCATTTCCATGTTCTGTCCTGCGTTTACTTGAGCGATCAGACAAACTATCCTTGCGCTCGATGGCCGTGGGGACCGGTGGATGCAAGGAGAATTCCAGATGAACGACATATTTGTCAAAGCACCCAAAGGGCTTGGACGGCCTGCAAAGGCCCTTTTCAGCGCCGCGTTCCTTGGTGTGTTGGCGGCTTGCGACCTGCCGGCAGTCGGCACACAAGAACCAGGCGAAGGCACTGTCCAAGTGGCGCTGCTGGTTCCTTATGGCTCACCGACACCCGGTGACATCGGATTGGCGGCAAGCCTGGAGAAGGCCGCGTTCCTGGCAGCAGCAGACCTGGGCGACGAGGTGGAAATCACAGTGTACCCGACCTCTGGTCTTGCTTCAGTGGCGGCTCAAGCTGCGAGCCAAGCAGTTGACGAGGGAGCCGACGTCATCCTGGGGCCTTTGCGCTCAGACGCGGCCGCTGCAGCGGCTGTGGCCACACGGCGCGCCGGGGTCAATGTCCTGTCATTCTCCAACAACGCAGCCATCGCTGGCGGCAACTTATTCGTGCTGGGCAACACCTTTGACAATACTGCAGAGCGGGTCATCTCCTATGCCGCAGGCCAGGGGCAGTCGCGCATTGCGGTTGTCCATCCGCAAACACCGGTTGGAGAGATCGCACGTAATGCGATTGCACGGGCAGCGGCGCGCAGCGGCGCAAGCATTGTCGGTGAGCAGGGCTTCGAATTTTCGCAACAAGGCATCGTGCAAGCCGTACCCGCCATGTCGGCCTTGATAAATGGCTCTGCAGCCAACGCCATCATGATCACTTCGGACAGCACCGGTGCCTTGCCGATATTGGCCCAACTTCTGCCCGAAAACGGCGTTGACCCGGCTCAATTCAAATACCTGGGGCTGGCACGGTGGGATATTCCACCGCAAACGCTGGCCTACCCTGGCCTGCAAGGCGGATGGTTTGCAATCCCAGACCCATCGCTGACCGCGCAATTTGATGCCAGATATACCGACGCCAACGGAGAGCCCCCGGTGGCTTTGGCCAGCTTAGCGTTTGATGGAATGGCCGCAATCGGTGCTTTGGCGTCACAGGATCTGGCCATCTCTGCCGGAAACCTGACGCAAGCTTCTGGTTTTGCCGGTGTAAACGGGGTATTCCGATTTTTGCCGGGCGGCACAAATGAGCGCGCCTTGGCAATCGCTGAGATTCAAGATGGTCAGGTCCAGATAGTTGATCCCGCTCCAAACTCCTTCGGCACCGGCGGTTTCTGACGCCTCGTCAACCAGTGCAGATGACCTGATTTGCCCGGCGTCCGAAATAATTGATTACCCGGCAGTGCAGCGAAGCCTCGATGCTGCCGCGCTGGCTGCGCCGGATGCTAAAGCGATCCGTGAGGTGGCAGTCCGTGTTATTGGTGCGGAACGAACGCGCGCAATGGCTCACCTGGCCCGGTGCTTTGAGCAAGAGCCGCTCAATGCGATAGCTCTGACGCGCAGCTACACCTATCTGACCGATGGCATTTTGCATTTGGTCCTGCACGTCGCACGCACACATTTGCATCCGGCGCCCAATCCGACCGAAGGCGAAAAACTCGCCCTTTTGGCTGTTGGAGGCTACGGGCGGGGCGAGATGGCCCCGTATTCCGATGTCGATCTGCTTTTTTTGATGCCCTACAAAATAACACCCTGGGCCGAAAGCCTGATCGAAAGCATGCTCTACATCCTTTGGGATCTGAAGCTAAAGGTCGGGCATGCCAGCCGCACGATCAAAGAGTGCCTGCGCCTTGCACGTGAAGATTTCACCATCCGCACCGCGCTGCTTGAACACCGTTTAATCGTCGGCAACGAACGCCTGGCGGACGAGCTCGACAAGCGCCTGTGGACAGAGCTGTTCGCCGGCACTGCGCGTGAGTACATCGAAGCCAAACTGGGCGAGCGCGGAACCCGCCTGCGAAAACATGGCGGTCAACGCTATGTCCTCGAACCCAATGTGAAAGAAGGCAAAGGCGGCCAAAGGGACCTGCAATCGCTGTTCTGGATCGCAAAATACGCCAAGCGAGTGAAATCCATCGAGGCGTTGGTGCAGCTTGGCGTGTTCACCCGCGAAGAGCTGGATGATTTCGATGCGGCGTCCTCATTCCAATGGGCGGTCCGGTCGCATCTGCATCTGGCAGCAGGACGCGCGATGGAGCAGCTCAATTTCGATATGCAAGTCGAAGTGGCCAGTCGCATGGGCTATGAAGACGGTAAGGGACGTCGGGCGGTCGAGTTTTTCATGCAGGATTACTTTCGCCACGCCACTAAGGTTGGCGAGCTGACACGGATCTTGTTAACCGCGCTCGAGGCCGAACACGTTAAATCAGAGCCAGGCATAATCGGCCTGTTCCGCACCGCGCGGCGCAAACGCATAAAGGACGGCTATGCGTTGCGCAGTGGCCGGATCGACATTGAGGACCACAAGACATTCCTGTCGGCCCCGCTCAACATCCTGCATCTGTTCGAGGAAGCGCTGCGCACCGGGTACCTTATCCATCCCGATGCGATGCGGCTGGTCTCGGCCAATTTGCACCTGATCGACGATGAGATGCGCTCTGATCGGGAGGCGACGAAGATATTCCTCGATACTCTGCTCAAACACGGCAACCCGGAACGCGCCCTCCGGCGGATGAATGAACTGGGTGTTCTAGGAGCATTTATCCCGGAATTTCAAACGATTGTCGCGATGATGCAGTTCAATATGTATCATTCCTATACAGTTGATGAGCACACCATTCAGTGCATTTCCGTTCTGGCCCAGATCGAGCGGGACGAACTGGTCGAGGCGCTGCCTGTGGCGTCCAGCATCTTGCAGCACGGGGTCAATCGGCGTGTGCTCTACGTAGCGCTACTGCTGCATGACATCGGTAAGGGTCGCGATGAAGATCATTCGGTTCTGGGGGCCAAACTTGCCCGCCGAATTGCGCCGCGCCTTGGGTTGAATTCTGAAGAATGCGAAACGGTAGAATGGCTGGTCCGGTATCATCTTTTGATGTCTGACATGGCGCAAAAGCGCGACATCGCCGATCCTCGGACGGTGCGAGATTTCGCCAAGGCCGTCAAATCAGTAAAGCGCCTTGATCTTCTGTGTGTTCTGACAGTCTGCGATATTCGCGGCGTTGGTCCAAATGTTTGGAACAACTGGAAAGCGGCGCTGCTGCGCGCGCTGTATCGGCAAACCAAGCGCGGTCTGGAAGACGGAATGGAGGCGCTGAACCGCGAAGAACGCGGCGTCGAGGCAAAACGGAAACTGCGCGCGGCCCTACCGGACTGGCCCTCAAAAGACCTCAAACGAGAAACCCAGCGCCACTACGATCCCTATTGGCAGGGCTTACATGTCACGGCACATGTTGACTTCGCGCGCATGCTTCGGGACCTGTCCGATGACGAGGTCCGCATAGAGTTAACGCCCGATGACGATCGTGACGCCACAAGGGCCAGCTTTGCGATGGCCGATCACCCCGGAATTTTCAGCCGGGTCACAGGTGCTTTAGCCCTGGTGGGCGCAAATATCGTGGATGCGCGGACCTATACCTCGAAAGACGGTTTTGCCACGGCGGCTTACTGGATCCAGGATATCGAGGGCGCACCATTTGAAGCCCGGCGTCTACCGCGCCTCAAGTCGATGATTGAGAAGATCCTGAGCGGACGACTCAAAACGCGGGACGCTTTGAAGGATCGCGACAAGATCAAAAAGCGCGAAAGCGAGTTTATCGTGCCCACCTCGATCACCTTCGACAATGAAGGCTCGGAAATCTACACCATCATCGAGGTCGACACACGCGACCGCCCAGGCCTTCTGCATGATCTCACGCAAACCTTTGCAAACTCTAACATCTACGTCGCCTCGGCCGTGATCGCGACCTATGGCGCGCAGGTTGTTGATACGTTCTATGTGAAGGATATGTTCGGGCTGAAATTCCACTCGAAATCCAAGCTTGCCTCGATTGAGCGCAAGCTGCGTGATGCCATCGCGCAGGGTGCAGAACGGGCCCGCGAATGAGCCGGATGATGCGTGGCATCGCAACGGTTGGAAGCTGGACCCTACTGAGCCGCATTCTGGGGTTTGTGCGCGATGTGTTTATCGCCGGGTTTCTGGGTGCAGGCCCAGTTGCCGAAGCCTTCCTGATCGCGTTTTCGCTGCCAAACATGTTCCGCCGCTTTTTTGCGGAAGGCGCGTTCAACATGGCGTTCGTGCCACTGTTCTCGAAGAAAGTAGAGGCGCAGGACGATCCTGAAGGTTTCGCGCAGGACGCGTTTTCGGGGCTGGCGAGTGTGCTTATCGTGTTCACTGTCCTGGCCACGATCTTTATGCCATATCTGGTGTTGGCGATGGCCAGCGGGTTTGCTGCGGACGAACGGTTCGACTTGGCGGTGCTGTTCGGACGCATTGCGTTTCCCTACATTTTATTCATTTCACTGGCCGCTCTTTTGTCAGGCGTTTTGAACGCCACCGGGCGCTTTGTCGCCGCTGCAGCGGCTCCGGTTTTGTTGAATGTAGTGTTTTTGTCCGCATTGGCAGGCGCTTGGGCGATGGGATGGCCGGTGGGCTTAAGCCTCGCCATCGCCGTGCCGATTGCGGGCGTCGTCCAGTTGGCGCTCGTCTGGAAAGCTGCCGCAAACGCCGGGTATCGCCTGATGCCGCGGTGGCCACGGCTCACACCTGATCTCAAACGCCTGGCGGTGATCGCCGCCCCGGCCGCATTGGCGGGCGGCGTTGTGCAGATCAATCTGCTCATTGGTCGACAGGTCGCAAGCTATTTCGAAGGTGCTGTGGCCTGGCTTAACTACGCGGATCGTCTTTATCAGTTGCCGCTTGGTGTCGTGGCAATTGCAATCGGCGTGGTCTTGTTGCCGTCTCTGTCGCGCAGTCTACAGGCCGGAGAGGCGGAGGCCGGTCAAGATGCCTATAACCGCGCGGCCGAGCTTGCCCTAGCGCTCACCATTCCTTGCGCTGTCGCTTTGATCGTGATCCCCTTGCCCATGGTTGCGACCTTGTTTGAACGCGGGCAATTCGGGCCCGACGACAGTGCCGCCACGGCCGTTGCGGTTGCCATCTACGGGATCGGCCTTCCGGCCTTTGTTCTGCAAAAGGTGTTTCAGCCGCTCTATTTTGCGCGCGAAGACACCAAGCGGCCGTTTTATTTCGCTGTGGTTGCGATGGTTGTGAATGCTGTGCTGGCCATCGGGCTGGCCTCCCAAGTCGGGTATATTGCAGCTGCCATCGCCACGACCGCGGCTGGTTGGCTTATGGCCTGGTTGCTGTGGTTTTACGCCCGTGGTTTCGGACAGGAAGCCCAGTTCGACGCGCGGTTCAAGCGTCGCGTTCCACGCATCATTTTGGCCTCGCTGGTCATGGGTCTGATTTTATACGGTTTGTTCATCGCCCTGATACCGGCACTGGGAACGCCAGGATGGCGGTATTTGGCTCTGGCCGTACTTTTGATTGTCGGGGGTGCGGCTTACGCGCTTTGTGGCCAATCCATGGGCGCGTTCAACCTGCGAGACTTTCGGGCTGCTCTGAAGCGTTGAGCCCGCGCCACGGTCTTACCGGTTGCGTAGCTTTGCGAGCAGGCGCGACCCACCGCCCGGACTAAGGACAAACGACAAGACAAACCCAGTCGCAAACCCAGCAAGATCAGCAATCCAGTCGTAGCCCGATCCAAACAACACCCCAAAGACCAGTTGGATGCCCATGAGTACCCCGATCAGCGTAAATGCCCGGGCCGAATTCGCCCCGACGGCCGCCAAATTAACCCAAAGAAGGAAAGTAAATGCGCCGATCAATCCGTAAGCCCCGGGGTAGCCACCGACCAGCGGAAGACGGGTCTCAACCAATGTACCATAGGCCAGCGCTCCGATGGCCGAGGCGAGCGCAAAGATCACAAGAACAGCCGCGGCGTTGAAGACCTCTCCTACAGCCTTTCCAATGGCCAGAATAATGACGATCGCGAAGGCTGCATGAATAAATGAAAAATGTACCAGCGGGTAGCTGACAATCCGGGAAAGCTCACCCAAGGGGAACCGCCCGTTGCTGAGCATCCAGTCCCAGACCGGGTCAAGAAAGCCAAACTCCTCGATCGCCGCCACGCGCCATCCGACAGCTTGTGGCCCACCGACCAACCCGCTTTCACCGGCCTGAAAAATCAGCTCGATTGCCCCCATAACCGCCGCAAGCGCGACGATAACCGGCGGCAGCTTGTTGAATGGGGACGCGTCGGCATTTTCGTTGTACATTTCGTGGGCTCCGGTTGACCTCGCGCACGGGCATGGGTAAGCGACGGCAGCCAAAATATCCAGTCGGAGTTCCAAACCCCATGTCTAGCGATTTCGCCCCGCGCGTGTTTTCCGGCATCCAGCCCTCTGGCGGTCTGACATTGGGCAACTATCTTGGTGCGATCAAACGGTTCGTGGAAATGCAACACGACGACTTCGAGACGATCTATTGTATGGTCGATCTCCACGCGATCACCACCTGGCAGGATCCCGGTGATCTGGCCCGCAATACGCGCGAACTCTGCGCTGGTTTCATCGCCTCCGGCATCGATCCGGAGCAGTCGATCTTGTTCAATCAAAGCCAGGTGCCTGAACACGCTCAGCTGGGTTGGATCTTCAACACGGTGGCCCGTATGGGCTGGCTGAACCGGATGACGCAGTTCAAGGACAAGGCCGGCAAGAACCGGGAAAATGTCAGCGTGGGCCTGTTTGCCTATCCGGCTTTGATGGCGGCAGATATTCTTATTTACCATGCCACCCATGTCCCGGTGGGCGAAGACCAAAAGCAGCACCTGGAACTGACCCGCGACATCGCTGCGAAATTCAATCACGACTATGGCGTCGACTTCTTTCCGATCACCGAGCCGGTGATTGAAGGGGCTGCAACCCGCGTGATGAGTTTGCGTGACGGGTCAAAGAAAATGTCGAAATCCGACCCGTCAGACATGAGCCGGATCAACATGACCGATGACCGTGACATGATTGCGCAAAAGATCCGCAAGGCCCGGACCGATCCTGACGCCCTGCCCTCAGAGGTTGACGGGCTGGCAGATCGGCCGGAGGCTGCCAATCTCGTTAATATCTATGCCGCACTGGCAGATATCACGCCCGAGGCCGTCTTGCAGGACACGGGCGGAATGCAATTCTCCGAATTCAAGCCGCAACTGGCGGATTTGGCCGTTGAGAAACTCGCACCAATCTCGTCTCAGATGGCCAGCCTGATGGAAGACCCGACCGAGATCGATCGCATATTGCATCGCGGCTCTGAGCGCGCGAGGCAGATCGCATCACCAGTTCTGGCGCACACATATGAAATCGTCGGCATGGTGCGCTAGTCGCGCGCCAGGCCGGGTCGAAGCGCTGTCACACATCTGATTCAATATCGCTTCATTGTTGCCTCAGCTGCTGACTTGCCGCCTGCCCGCGACGTGGATCGCCTCATGCTATCGCGGGCCCGCGGGCCAAAATATGGCTCAAGTATCGCCCCCGAGTTGTCCCACTTGGACGGCGCATTCAGTCGCCGCGCCTCCGGCCTCCCCCCGGAGGCGCTTTTTCTCTTAGGAACGCACATAATCGGTGCATCAGCATCCGTATTCTTCCGGTTTGGCGGGTGTTAACTGTTGTTCAAAGGAGATTAAATATGTCTGAAGAAACCCCTAACCCGCCAAGCCTTCGCATCGGACATGTGCATTTGCGTGTCTCTGATCTGTCCCGGTCCGTCGCGTTTTACCAAACTGTCATCGGGCTGGAACTGCAACAGATCTACGGTGACCGTGCTGCCTTCCTGTCTTCAGATGGGTATCACCACCATCTGGGTCTGAACACCTGGCACAGCCTGGGCGGAAGCCCGGCCCCCAAGCGCCACCCCGGCCTTTACCACACAGCCTTTTTGTATCCCGACCGCGCGGCCCTAGGTGTGGCCTTAAAGCGCGCGCTTGATGCGGGGGTTGTCTTGGAAGGCGCTGCTGATCACGGTGTCTCACAGGCGGTCTATTTCTCGGACCCTGACGAAAACGGAATTGAGCTTTACTGGGACCGCGACCCGAAAGACTGGCCCCGAGACGGCGACGGGGTACTTGAAATGGTCAACGACCGGCTGGATCTCGACGCGCTTTTGGCCCTTGCTTAAGGGTCTGGACGGCTGACCTAACTGCTCCTATCCTGCGCGCCACCAAACCGGAGGGGATCCATGGCAACCGGAGAGAATATTCGCACTTATTTCAACGGGACATGGCACGACGGCGATGTGATGATTATGCGCGCTGCGGATCATGGATCCTGGCTGGGCACCACGGTCTTTGACGGCGCGCGCTATTTCGATGGGGTTTCCCCGGATCTTGAGGCGCATTGCGCCCGCGTCAACGCGTCTGCCGCGGCGCTGATGATCACGCCGACGGTCAGCACCAGCGACATGGTTGCGCTTATCGAAGAGGGTTTGGCCACCTACGCCAAGACAACACCCGTCTACATTCGGCCGATGTATTGGGCGATAGATGGCGGTGATCTTGGGATCGTACCCAACCAGGATACGACCGGTTTCGCGATCTGCCTGGAAGCTATTCCGATGGCCCCTCCCACAGCCGCAACAACTTTGACGACCACGCGTTTCTGCCGCCCGGTGCTGGAAAGCTCGGTGGTCAATGCAAAGGCGGGGTGTTTGTACCCCAACAATGCACGCATGCTGGCAGAAGCCCGCTCCAAGGGCTTTGGCAATGCGCTGGTAGCCGATGCACTTGGAAATGTTGCCGAAACCGCCTCGGCAAATGTGTTTATGGTCCGGGATGGCGAAATTTTTACACCCGCCCCAAATGGCACGTTCCTGGCCGGGATCACGCGCGCACGACATATGAAAAACCTGCGCGCTGACGGGTTCAAGGTTCATGAAACCGTGCTTAGCTTTGACGATTTTCGCCAGGCAGATGAGGTGTTTATGTCGGGGAATATGATGAAAGTCACCCCGGTCACCGAATTTGACGGAACGCACTATCAAAGCGGAACAATCGCCAAACGTGCGCGTGAGTTGTACTGGGATTGGGCGCTTTCTGGCTAGCTCCGGCCTATTCCATTTGTCGATGATCCCGATGACAGATTTGAATTCGCCGGCCCCTCGAAACTGTCCTATTGTATCGTCCGAAGGAGCAGATTGTGACAGACGACACTGAAATCTCTACGTCGGCGGCGAATGTCGCGATTGCGGCGGGATGCGTGATCGCATTCATCACCTTCGGGTTTGCGGCGACCTTTGGTGTGTTTCTGCGCCCGATGTCCGAAGAGCTTGGCTGGGGTCGAGAGGTTTTCTCCTTGTCCATCGCCATTCAGGCTTTGTGCTGGGGCGTCGCACAGCCCTTGGCGGGCATGGTTGCGGATCGATATGGAACAGCGCGCGTTTTGGCTTTTGGGGCCGTCGTCTCGGCTTTGGGGTTTTTCATACGCGGCGCAATCATTGATCCCGGCGTCTTCATCGCGTCCGGCTTCATCGTCGGTATCGGAACCGGAGCCGCCTCGTTTCCTATTGTGATCATCGCATTGGGAAAAATCGTCTCTGCAGAACGGCGCAGTTTCATTCTGGGACTCGGAACAGCGGCCGCTTCGGCGGGCATGTTCTTTGCCGCTCCTGCGTCCCTGATGCTCAACAATTCAATTGGGTGGCAGAACTCGATCCTGGTTATTGCGGCCAGCTTTCTTTTGATCCTGCCAGCCCTGATTTTTATCGCGCGGGTGTCACGGCCGACCGCATCTTCGGGGCACGGCGGCAGCTTTGGGTATGCGATCAAGACCGCCTTCGCCGATCGCTCCTATGTGCTGTTGTTCTTTGGGTTCTTCGTCTGCGGGTTTCATGTGGCCTTTATCCAAACCCATCTGCCAGCCTATATCGCCGATCAGGGACTAGCGCCAATTATTGGCGGGTGGTCTCTTGGACTGATCGGACTTTTCAATATTGCAGGCTCCTTTTTGTCCGGGTGGTCGGGTCAGGTCTACTCGAAAAAGAAAGTCCTCTCCGGTATTTATTTTGCCCGGGTCGTGGTGATTTTTGCCTTCATTATGATGCCGCTTACACCCGCCAGCGTTTTTGTTTTCTCGGCGCTGATGGGTCTGTTGTGGCTCTCGACAGTGCCCTTGACCACAGGGCTCGTCGCGCAAACCCAAGGCTTAACGTTCCTGTCGACCTTGGCGGGTCTGGTGTTCTTCAGTCATCAGACTGGGGCGTTTATCGGCTCCTGGCTGGGCGGTCGGATCTTCGATTCGTACCAGGATTACCTGCCGATGTGGTGGGCGGCGATTGGTCTTGGTCTCTTGGCTACAGTGTTGCACTTGCCGATCCGCGAAACGCCTGGGCCGCTGGCAACCCGTACCACGCCGGCCGAATGACCTGTATCAAAAGCGCAGTTGCGCCACGCAGGCCCATGCGCCATGATCCATCCCTGGGAGGAGCCATCCATGCGTAAGTTTCTGGTGGTACTGGACGACAGTCGCGAATGCCTCAACGCCATGCGGTTTGCGGCGATGCGTGCCGCCAGCACCGGTGGCGGGGTTGAAGTTTTAGCCGTCGTTCCGCCCGAGGAATTCAATCATTGGATCGGCGTCGGCGACATTATGCGCCACGAAGCGCGGGAGCGGATTGAGGCGCATTTTGAAGTTTTCGCCAAATGGATGCGCGACAAAAAGGGGATTGAGCCGGAGCTGGTAATTCGCGAGGGGGAACCGGTCCCGGAAATTTTAGCGCAGGTCAAAGACGATCCGGATGTGGGCGTTCTGGTACTGGGCGCCGGGACAGACAAATCCGGGCCAGGCCCTCTGGTCACTGAGCTGTCCCGAAACTCGGGCAATTTGCCGATGCCCATCACGATTGTGCCCGGCGAATTGACCAAAGAGCAACTTGAGGCTGTCTCCTGAGCCGTGCGATGCGTGGCATTCCCGTCATGCGCCGGGCTTTCCGCCAATCTTTAGTTTAGAATGGTTCTAGAATGTTGACATCTGCGGTGCGAAGACGCATATCTTGAAGGCACGCAGAAAGGATTGATGCCATGTTCATCCAGACGGAATCGACACCCAACCCCGCGACGTTGAAATTCCTGCCCGGCCAGACTGTGCTGGACACCGGAACCGCAGATTTTCCGACGCCCGAAGGCGCGGATGTATCACCGCTTGCACAGCGCATTTTCGGGGTGAACGGTGTCACCGGGGTTTTCCTGGGCAACGACTTCGTGACGGTGACGAAGGCCGATGACATCGATTGGGATCACATCAAACCATCTGTGCTGGGTGCAGTCATGGAACACTTCCAGTCCGGTCAGCCGGTCATGACAGGCGAAAGCGACGTGGGTGGCCACGCCGAACATGACGAACAGGACGCCCAAGTCGTCGGTCAGATCAAGGAACTGCTGGACACCCGCGTCCGCCCAGCCGTGGCACAGGACGGCGGCGACATCACCTTCCATGGCTTTGACCGCGGTATCGTATACCTGCACATGAAAGGGGCCTGCGCCGGCTGCCCATCCTCGACCCTGACCTTGAAAATGGGCATCGAGAATTTGTTGCGCCACTACATCCCCGAAGTTCTGGAGGTCCGCCCGGTTGCGGCCTGACCCCACAATTCTGGCATTTGACACATCGGCCGCGCATTGCGCGGCCGCTTTGCTATGTGGCGGCACAATTTTGGCAGAGCAAACCACGGCCATGAAGAAAGGCCAAGCAGAAGCGCTGATGGACATGCTCAACACAACGCTGTCTGACGCGCATCAAAGCTATGACATGCTTGATGCTATTGCGGTCGGACTGGGTCCGGGGAATTTTACCGGGATCCGGATCTCTGTGTCCGCGGCGCGAGGCCTGGCCCTGTCGCTGAACATTCCGGCCATAGGTGTGACGCAATTTGAGGTCATGGCCTATGACGACCCATCTGATGCGCTTTTGGTGTGTCTGGAGGCACCCAGGGGCCAGATTTATGCCCAAAGATTCGCCCAAGGCGCGCGCATCGGTGCCCCGTTTCAGCTATGGCCAGAAGATGCGGCAGAGACAGTGCAGGTTTCCCTAGATACTCATGTTGTCGGAGCGCAGGCCGATGTCGTCGCGGCGCATCTGGGCTGCCGCAGCTATGCGTGCAGAGACCTCACCGATATTCCGGCGCGCATCGCACGCATAGCTGCCAGCAAGGCGGCCAGTGCTGGTGCCGAAATGCTGGCGCGCCCCGCCCCGCTATACGTCCGGCCGCCAGACGCTGCCCCGCCCCGCCAGGCGGCCCCGACAATCCTGCCGGACCCCACGTGAGCCCCGAGGAACTGGCCCATATCCATGCACGCGCTTTCACCGCATCCCGACCGTGGAGCTCAGACGAATTTCGCGAAGTTTTGGATGCCCCAACCAGCCGCCTGCTGTGCGGACCCAGCTGTTTTCTGTTGGGGCGATTGGTAGCGGGCGAGGCCGAAGTGATGACCTTGGCCGTCGATCCCGATTTCCAGCGACGCGGGCATGGATTGCGCCTGACACGGCAGTTCATAGACCAGATGCGAGTCGAACGTGCCGACAGTATTTTCCTGGAAGTGGGCGCGCACAATCAAGCGGCCCGTCGGCTTTACGAACGGTGTGGGTTTTCAGAAATCGCACGTCGAGCGGACTATTACCGGGCTGAAGATGGCTCCCGGGAAACCGCCTACATCTTGCGCCTCGAATTTTGAGCAATCGGCGCTTCTGCAAACAGCTACTCTTCTACGCGAACGCCACGTTAAGTCGCTGTTAACGGATCAAAACTGACCCAAAGATGTGCGAATCGGTTGACCCTCCCGGCGGGCTAGGCGCTAATTGTGCGCATGGGAAAGCGTTTTCGCTTTCCAAACACCACCCGGGGGGACGGTCCCCGGAAGGGCCAATCCGGCCAAAACAAAAAACATCTGGGAGACGACAATGACCCTCATGCAGAAATTTCTAAGCGCGTCCGCAGCACTGGCACTCAGCGCTGGTGCCGCGCTGGCTGACCCTGCAATTATTTTCGACCTTGGCGGAAAATTCGACAAGTCCTTCAACGAAGCCGCCTTCAATGGCGCAGAACGTTGGGCCTCCGAAAGTGGCGGCAGCTACCGCGAAATCGAACTGCAATCCGACGCTCAGCGTGAACAGGCGCTACGCCGCTTTGCTGAAGCCGGATCCAATCCAATCGTTATGGCTGGTTTCGCATTCGGCTCTGCACTGGATGAAGTTGCCGCAGACTATCCTGATACCAGCTTCGTGATCATCGATATGGTGGTCGATCAGCCAAACGTGCGCTCGGTGGTCTTTAACGAGCACGAAGGCTCCTACCTGGTAGGCTACATGGCCGCGCAAGCCTCCAAGAACAACACTGTGGGCTTCATTGGCGGCATGGATATTCCGCTGATCCGCAAGTTTGCGTGTGGGTATGCGCAAGGTGCCAAAGCGGCAAATCCCGACACGAAAGTCATCGCCAACATGACCGGCACGACAGGTGCGGCCTGGAACGATCCAGTCAAAGGCGGCGAGTTGACCCGCGCACAGATCAGCCAGGGCGCTGATGTGGTTTATGCGGCGGCAGGCGGCACTGGACTGGGTGTTCTTCAAACCGCTGCTGATGAGGGCATCCTGTCCATCGGCGTCGACAGCAACCAGAACTATCTGCACCCTGGCAAAGTCCTGACGTCCATGATGAAGCGCGTCGACAATGCTGTCTATCAAGCGATGACCGATGGTCCTGGCCTTGAAACTGGCTTCAACGTCATGGGTCTGTCCAATGACGGTGTCGGCTACGCGATGGACGAAAACAACGCCGATCTCGTATCCGACGATATGGTGGCCACGGTTGAAGCGATCAAAGGCAAGATCGTATCCGGCGAAATCGCTGTTCACGACTATATGTCCGACGAAAGCTGCCCATCGCTGTCGTTCTAATATGACAGCTGAAAACGGGGGGCAGCCTGGTTCGGCTGCCCCTGCCATCGAACTGAAGGGCATTTCCAAGGCCTTTGGCCCGGTTCAGGCGAATAAAGACATCTCTATCAGGGTGATGCCCGGGACGATCCACGGGATCATCGGCGAAAACGGCGCGGGCAAGTCGACGCTGATGTCTATCTTGTACGGTTTCTACAAGGCAGACAGCGGAGAGATTTACATCTCAGGCCAGAAAACCACGATCCCCGACAGCCAGGCCGCAATTGCGTCGGGCATTGGGATGGTGTTTCAGCACTTCAAACTGGTCGAGAACTTCACGGTTCTGGAAAATGTGGTTCTTGGTGCCGAGGACGGTGCTTTTCTGGGCCCATCGCTGGCAAAGGCGCGCCGCGAACTGACGGAATTGGCCCGCGAATATGAGCTGAATGTCGATCCCGATGCTTTGATCGAAGAGATCGGCGTCGGTATGCAACAGCGGGTCGAGATCCTGAAGGCGCTTTACCGAAAAGCTGACATTTTGATCCTGGATGAACCCACAGGCGTGTTGACACCGGCCGAAGCCGACCACCTGTTCCGCATCCTCCAAGGCCTGAAAGCTCAGGGCAAAACGATCATTCTGATCACCCACAAGCTGCGTGAGATCATGGACGTGACGGACACCGTCTCTGTGATGCGGCGCGGTGAAATGACTGCAACAGTTCAAACGTCCCAAACCTCCCCCACCGAACTGGCGGAGTTGATGGTGGGTCGCAAAGTTCTGTTGCGCGTGGATAAAACAGCGCCAAACCCCGGTGAGAAGATCCTTGATGTGACCGATCTGAGGGTGATCGACAAAAAAGGCGTCGAGCGTCTGAAAGGCGTCAGTTTCAACGTCCGAGCTGGAGAGATTCTGGGCATCGCGGGGGTTGCCGGAAACGGTCAATCGGAACTTCTCAATGTTTTGGGCGGCATCCAGACCGCCACCGGTGCGGTGCGGGTGAATGGCAACGACATCGATTTGACCGGCAAGTTCTCAGACGCGCGCTCGCGGCGCGCACGCAGCATTGCGCATGTCCCTGAGGACCGGCAACGCGAAGGTTTGATCATGGATTTCAAGGCCTGGGAAAATACTGCCTTTGGATACGATGACGATCCCGAGTACCAATCGGGGCTGTTGATGGACAACTCTGCCATACGGGCCGACACCGAAGGTAAGATTGGCCGCTTCGATGTTCGTCCGGCCAACGGAAATCTCGAGGCGAAAAGCTTCTCAGGTGGGAACCAGCAAAAGATCGTTCTGGCGCGCGAGATCGAGCGGAATCCGGACGTCTTGTTGGTCGGTCAACCGACGCGCGGGGTCGATATCGGGGCGATCGAATTTATCCACCAGCAGATTGTGGCCTTGCGCGATCAAGGTAAGGCAATCCTTCTGGTATCGGTTGAGCTGGAAGAGATCCTGTCGCTCGCCGACCGGATTGCCGTGATTTTCGACGGTCACCTGATGGGCGAACGCCTGCCCGCTGAAACTGACGAAAAAGAGCTCGGGCTGATGATGGCCGGCATGACAAAAGAGACGTCAAACCAGGAGGCTACGGCATGACGGCAATGCCGAAATGGGCGGATATCACATTGATTCCGTTGATAAACCTCATCCTGGCCTTTGTGATTTCAGGTCTCGTGATCCTGGCAATCGGAGAAGACCCGCTGGAAGCTCTATCGGTCATGATCGAGGGCGCGTTGGGCTCAAGCTATGGCTGGGGCTACACGCTTTACTACGCCACAAACTTCATCTTCACCGGGCTTGCGGTCGCGGTCGCCTTCCATGCCTCCCTGTTTAACATTGGGGGCGAAGGCCAAGCCACTTTGGGCGGCCTTGGCGTGGCCTTGATCTGCCTGCTAATCCCCTGGCCCCACTGGACCGTTGCGCTGATGGCAGCCTCTGTTTCAGCGGCCGCTTTCGGGGCGTTCTGGTCGATCATTCCCGCTTATCTTCAAGCCAAGCGCGGCAGCCATATCGTGATTACGACGATCATGTTCAACTTCATCGCGGCCGCGTTGCTGAACTATGTGATCGTCAACATGCTACGTCCCAAAGGCGCAATGGATCCGGCGACAGCTAAATTTCCAGAGGCAACACACTTGCCCTCCCTTGGCGATATTCTGAACAGTTTCGGCATCCCCTTTGCGAAAGGCACTCCGGCAAATGTCACGCTTTTCGTGGCCTTGGCAGCCTGCGTGTTGGTGTATTTTCTGATCTGGCGGACGCGGCTTGGCTACCAAATCCGGGCCTTCGGGAAATCTCAGCCAGCAGCCATCTATGCCGGCATCAACCCGGTCCGCATCACGATCATCTGCATGATGATCTCGGGCGGTTTGGCCGGAATGATGGCGATCAACAACGTGATGGGCGAGGCCGAGCGCTTGATCCTGGGCTCGGTAGAGGGCGCAGGTTTCATCGGAATTGCGGTGGCATTGATGGGGCGGTCGCACCCGGTCGGGATTGTTCTGGCCGCACTTTTGTTCGGGTTTTTGTCTCAGGGCGGGGCAGAGCTTTCACTGTGGACATCCGTGCCCAGAGAGCTCGTCACCGTCATCCAGGCCCTGGTAATCCTGTTCACCGGCGCATTGGATGGGATGGTGCGCGCCCCGGTCGAGCGGGTGTTCCTGGCCCTGTCGCGCGATAAATCCGGCACCGTTCGGGGGCCTGCGGAATGATCCTTGAACTGTTCAGAGCGACGTCGACCCCTACCGCCTTCAAATGCAAGACGGGGTGTAGCTGATGGATTTTCTGACGATTCTGCAGATCCTGGACTCGGCGCTGCGCCTGGCCACCCCACTCCTTTTTGCCTGCCTGGCTGGCCTGTTTTCAGAACGCGCGGGGATTTTCGATATTGGCCTTGAAGGCAAGATGTTGGGGGCCGCATTCTTTTCTGCGGCCACGGCGTTTACCACCGGATCGGTCTGGCTGGGGCTTCTGGCGGGGATCGCGGCGTCAATGGTCTTGTCCGGAATTCACGGGCTGGCCTCGATCACCTTCAAGGGCAACCAGCTCATCTCGGGCGTGGCGATTAACTTTCTTGCTTCAGGGCTTACGGTTCTGATCGGGCTGAGTTGGTTCAAGCTGGGCGGTCAGACGCCTGCCCTGCAAGGCAACGCCCGGTTCAGCGGGATTGATTTGCCCTTCGCTGAGGCGCTGTCCAATGTCCCGGTGATCGGCCCGATCTACGCCGAGGTCCTGTCCGGTCATACCTTCCTAGTGTATCTCGCGCTGCTCGCCGTCCCGCTGAGCTGGTATGTTCTGTTTCGGACCCGGTTTGGATTGCGCTTGCGTGCCGTTGGCGAAAATCCGGCCGCGGTTGACACGGCTGGCGTGTCTGTTGTGCATCTGCGCTACGCCGCAATTGCAATCGCCGGTGTTCTGTGCGGGCTCGCTGGGGCATATCTGTCGACCGGTCTTGGAGCCAGTTTCGTGCGGGAAATGACCGCCGGGCGCGGCTTCATCGCATTGGCCGCATTGATCTTCGCGAAATGGCGCCCCTGGTACGCGCTCTACGCGACCTTCCTGTTTGGCCTGTTGGAGGCCGTGTCCAACCGCTACCCTAGCCTGGACCTTGGAGCCTTTACGCTACCCAGCCAATTTATGCAGGCGCTGCCCTACATTCTTACGGTTGTTATCCTTGCTGGATTCGTCGGAAAAGCCATCCCGCCACGCGCTGGCGGACAGCCCTACGTGAAGGAACGGTAGTTTCCGAACTGGACTTACTAAAAGGCGTTGCTCAGTCCAGTTCAACGGGTCTAAAGAGTGGCCATGCAAATATACCTGCCCATAGCCGAGGTTTCGGTCAACGCGTTTCTCCTGCTGGGTCTCGGCGGAATGGTAGGCGTTTTATCGGGCATGTTTGGCGTGGGCGGTGGCTTTCTGATGACGCCACTTTTGTTCTTCATCGGCATCCCACCTGCAGTTGCGGTGGCTACTGAAGCCAATCAGATTGTAGCATCTTCCTTTTCCGGCGTGCTGGCTCATTTCAAGCGGCGCACGGTAGATCTGAAAATGGGCATGGTGCTGCTGATTGGCGGCCTTGTAGGGGCCGCGCTGGGTGTCCAGATCTTTGCCGCATTGCGCGCGATGGGACAGGTCGATCTGCTGGTCCGGCTGTGCTACGTGGTGTTTCTGGGGATCATCGGCGGTTTGATGTTCCTGGAATCCCTACGCGCCATCCGGCGTGCAAACAACACCACCGCACCGCCCACCCGAAAGAAACACGGGCTGGTCCATGCGCTTCCTTTCAAGATGAAATTCCGTACGTCTGGCCTTTATATTTCGGTCATTCCGCCACTCCTAGTCGGTCTCTTTGTCGGCGTTCTTGCGGCAATCATGGGCGTCGGCGGTGGGTTCATCATGGTCCCAGCAATGATCTATCTGCTTGGAATGCCAACCAAAGTCGTCGTCGGGACATCGCTTTTTCAGATCATTTTCGTGACTGGATTCACAACACTGCTGCATGCAACGACGAACTATACGGTCGATATGGCATTGGCCGTCTTGCTGTTGGTTGGCGGCGTCATCGGCGCGCAGATTGGCACCCGGATCGGCGTGAAACTAAAGGCCGAGCAGCTGCGGATCTTATTGTCGATCCTCGTGTTGGGCGTGTGCGGCAAGCTTGCACTTGATTTGCTGCTAATGCCGTCTGAGCTCTATTCGATCGGGCCGGGAGGCGGCCATTGAAACACGTCCTCGCAGCCATAGTCCTTTTGCTTGCGGCCGCGCCTGCCATTGCAGAAGAAGTCGTGGCGGACCTGTCGCGCAACGAAGTTCAAATCACAGCGAATTTTGATGGATCCGACATCCTGATCTATGGGGCCGTCAGCCGCGAAGCCCCGCAACCCGACACGCCGCTTGACGTAGTGGTGACAGTCTCTGGCCCGTCGCAGCCAGTCACCGTACGCAAAAAAGATCAACGCTACGGGATCTGGATCAACACCGAAGCTGTTGAGGTCGATCAGGCACCAAGCTTTTATGCCGTCGCAGCAACCGGGGCACTTGACCAGATCCTGACCGAAACGGCAGATCTGCGGCACAAGATCTCCATCGGTCGGGCGATACGCTCCGTCGGGGCCCCCAGCACGATTGAGGACGCTGCAAGATTTACCGATGCCGTCATTCGTATCCGGCAAGACAACGGGTTGTATTCACGCCAGGACAATTCTGTAGCTCTGTTTAATAATACTCTGTTTTCGACGACAGTAGACCTGCCTGCCAATCTGGTTGAGGGCGCCTATGAGACCAGTATTTTCTTGCTGCGACAGGGGCAAGTCATCGACCACTACGAGACCGTCATCAATGTGAACAAGGTGGGCCTGGAACGGTGGATCTACGATTTGGCGCACCAACAGCCGCTAATCTATGGGATTCTATCGCTTGCCATCGCGATCGCAGCAGGCTGGCTCGCATCAGCTGTCTTCCGTTATATCAGGTTCTGATCTTCAACTTGCAGCTGCAGCGGAACGGCGCTCGCACGGAGATCTTCGGTCTGGAGAGTGCTGGTTGGACGGCTCAGCCGGTTTCGG
Organism: Pseudomonadota bacterium; assembly: GCA_039193885.1. Classification (GTDB taxonomy): domain Bacteria; phylum Pseudomonadota; class Alphaproteobacteria; order Rhodobacterales; family Rhodobacteraceae; genus Litoreibacter. Next base: position 252,121 of record JBCCWL010000001.1, on the reverse strand, counting down.
GTCACCCAAAGCAATCGAGTCTGCGCCCGCGTGATCGCCACATAGGCCAGGCGCTTCCACAAGGGCTGGCCGGCCTCGTCCCGCCCGGACCGCGCCGCAGCATAAAGATCCGGCGCAAACACTTGAACGTCAGACCATTGCGATCCTTGCGCCTTATGGATTGTCACCGCAGCGCCATGTAAAAACGCAGCCCCCATTCGGGCTGCGAATGGGATGAATGGCTCTGCCTCATCAGGAGCCTCAATTTTGATGATCGAGGCGGCTGATACTTGCGGATCCTCGGCCCCGATGACATGCAGCCGCGAGAACCCAGGCCGTTTCCCCGGTCCTAGATAGATCACCTGTGCGCCCTTGATCAGGCCGCGAGCTTCGAGATCTATTCGCTTTTTCCGGTGCTTGAGCGGCAACTCAATACCGTCGCAGATCAACGGCTCGCCTTCCAGCAGATCATCTACCGTTGCGCCGTAGGCCTGCCGCCAGGCCTGGATCAAACGAATTCGCGTTGCATTGCGCCAAACCAAAACGGGAGAGCGCGCCATTAAATCCGCCTCCACCCGGGATGCAAAGACGACGCGATCATCTTGGGCCGCGGCGGCCTCGACCATCCTCTCAAAAGCCTCAAACCCGACGGTCGGATCCGAAAGCGCATGCGCCAAATCCAGGATCGGGTTGTCCGCATCTTGCCTGTGAACCCTGTTGAGTTGCAATTTGCGACCGTCTTTGATCCGGTCGAAGACCATCTCCCCGGACTGACCAACCGGTGCCAGTTGCGCCGGGTCGCCGAACAGAACCAGTGTCGGGAATATCTCGCGCAGATCCTCGTACTGCTTTTCGTCAAGCATCGACGATTCATCAATGAAACCAATGTCTAATGGCTCTTCGCGTCGCTTCCAACCAGAAATGAAATCGGATCCCTTTAACCCAGCAGCGGCCAGCGCACCCGGGATGGATCTGTGCGCCTCAAAGAAGGATTTGGCCCGATCGAGGGCGGCATCTGTCAACCCTTCAACCTCGGGTCGCGTCCCCTGTCCGGCTAGCCATTCGGCTATCTTTTCGTATTCTGGATCATAGACCGGCGTGTAGAGAATTCGGTGGATTGTCGTGGCCGGCACGCCACGGTTGCGCAGCACAGAGGCCGCCTTGTTGGTCGGTGCAAGAACCGCGACGGTACGCCGGTCCTTTCGCTTTCGACCCTCATAATCCCCAGAAATCAAATCAACGCCGGCTTCTTCGACAGTCTTGACAAGCTCGGCCAGCAACAGAGTTTTTCCGGATCCGGCCTTGCCGACTATCGCCAGAACCTGGCTGCGATCTTCTTGCAGCGGGGTGGTTCCGGAGCCCAGCAGATCAATCCCCGCTCGCGCCAGCATATCGCTGAGCGCATCATAGGCCTCCGCCTGGTCTTCAGAAAGCTGGAGGGCCTGCCCGGACATGGGACAGACCCTAAATTGAATGCGAGATCCAAACCAGAGAGAAGTCGCGCTCAGCCCACAGAGAATACCCCGTAGGTCGTATCAAGCGCATGCGAGACTTCAGGAATGTTGAATGCGCGGTTGAACCATTGACGCGACACTTCCTGCGAAATCTTTGCGCGGCCTTCTACCCGCGGCCGTGCCTGTTCCTGGAATTCCCAAAGCCCAACGCCAATTTCCTGTGTGCCTTCACCTTTGCGTCCAATCACTTCGGGCACGACGCCCAACAGGTTATAGATACGCTCCATCCGCGGGTCGAAGACACCGACGAAATGCTCAAGATGAAAGTTCTTCATCACTTCGCCTGCGCCCAGAACCAAAGCTGCGGTGACCCGGCGATCGGCGTCTGGAGCCAGGCAAAATCGTGTGCATTCCCAGATCAGTGGGCTTTCGATCCGCACGCCGTCGGTCAAATGCACGAAATGATCATTGACCATGGTCTTGCCGGTCGTTGGCAAGAAACGCATCGATCCGCCATGCCTCCCATCGGCCGTCTCCCAGATGACATAAAGCGGGTTCAAATCGTCGTATTCGTCGCGCTCCCAACCGTTGTCATCAACGGTGACGTCCCAACCCAGACGCGACTTGAATTGTTCCGCCCGGTCGCGAAACATTGAGTCCTGAAGTTTTGGAAAGTTGTGAAGGTCATTGGCGTAAATGTAGCGAAGCATGGGCTGTTCCTTGTCCATCGGTGATGGAAAAAAGCTAGGAACATCCCCTTTCCAGGAGCTTACCAAGACGCGCACGCCATTAGCCCCGGATTAACGGATCAAATTCAGAACTGTTTATCAGTACGTTAGCACCGTACGGTCAAACGACGATAATTCCGATCGCAAGGGCCCGTGCGACGGCGTGGGTCGTATTCATCGCCCCAAGTTTGTGGCGCGCAGATTCGATATAGACACGCAATGTGTGTTCCGAGATCGACATTTCCACGGATGCCTGTGCTCTTGATTTTCCTTTCGCAAGCAGCGTCATTGCGCTGAGTTCGCGCGGCGACAGGGATGGCGGCGTCAGCGGGAAAACCCCTTCTTCCATCGCGAGCGCCCGTTGGTTAAAGCCATGTGCAACAAGGATCAGATCGCGCCCTTGTCCGTCAATGAACTGTTCCCATTCTTCATCACTACAGGTGTGATTTATCGTAAAGAGAGCAAATTGGCCGTTCGGCCCTCTCATTGGGACCGTATAGCCTTGCGTACCTACCCCATACTCGATGGCTTCTTTCATAAATGCTCTTGCGGGTTTCGATGACCAGTCGAGTGATTTCCAGTCTACCGGGTTAAACCTCTGAAAACATCCATGTATTACCGGATCAATGTGCAGATAGTCCTTTTCGAGATAACGGTCGATCCACTCCGTTGTGTAGGTGCCACAGCCAAATCTTTCCCCGACGCTGTTCACCCAATGATAGACGACATGGTTTACATTGTAGTGTTCGCGAAGATTCTCCGTGACCCTTTGAAGCTCATCAAGCGCTGTTGCCCGATTGAGAAGGTCCTGCATGTCCTCCAGTTTGGTCACTTTCACCTACCACTTGACGCACTGTCCGTCCGGACGATCTTAGCGTTGAAGTCGCGACTAGGATCGTGTCATCCAGTTGCTCAGCCAACTGTCCCATCGAATTGGAGGCTGAGAATTTCTTCAAGTCCGTGAGTACGTCAATTATCCAATCATTCGTCATTAATACTTTCCTCCAAAAAGAGTTAATCATTCGTTAAGGACAAGACTATCATTTGAGATCGCTCAAAAATATTCGCGTTTTTCTACTCCCCAAAAATAGCGAGGGTGCAAGGTGCTAAAGCACTGAAGGGCATAGGATCGGATTTAAATATCTGAAAAATTTGATAAAAAACCCGCATTTCCGGGAAATGCGGGCTCAAAAATTCGAACATCCGTCAAGTAATGATTCTCATACCTTTCGGCTGGCTTCGATGGTGTCTTCGAAAGTTGACAGTCCCGTATGCGGCGCGGTGACCAGAACGGCCATATTCCCCGGCTTATGCTCATTCTTGCGCATTTTCGTATGCGCTTGCGGGATCTCGGCCCATGGGAAGACTTCCGACATGCACGGATCCAAGCGACGCTCGACCATCAGTTGGTTGGCCGCTGAGGCCTGCTTAAGATGCGCAAAGTGAGAGCCTTGGACGCGTTTTTGGTGCATCCATAGGTACCGGGCATCCATGGTCAGGTTATATCCGGTCGTCCCGGCACAAATGACGACCATACCGCCTTTTTTGCATACGAAGACGCTGACAGGCATCGTGCTTTCGCCAGGGTGCTCGAACACCATGTCGACATTGTTGCCCTTGCCGGTGATGTCCCAGATGGCCTTGCCGAATTTGCGCACTTCTGCAAACCAGGCCTTGTACTCATCTGTGTTGACGGTCGGCATCTGCCCCCAACAATTGAAATCCTTGCGGTTGATGACACCTTTCGCGCCGAGGCCCATGACGAAATCGCGTTTGTCTTCATCCGAAATTACGCCGATCGCGTTGGCACCGGCCGTGTTGGCAAGCTGGATTGCATAGGACCCCAATCCGCCGGAGGCCCCCCAGATCAACACGTTTTGGCCGGGTTTAAGTTCATGGGGGTGATGGCCAAACAGCATCCGGTAGGCCGTTGCTAGGGTCAGCGTGTAACATGCGCTTTCTTCCCAGCTGAGATGTCTTGGACGCGGCATAAGTTGCTGGCTTTGGACGCATGTAAACTGAGCGAATGAGCCATCCGGGGTCTCGTACCCCCAGATTCTTTGGCTGTTGGAATACATCGGATCGCCGCCGTTGCATGCCTCGTCGTCGCCGTCATCCTGGTTGCAGTGGATGACCACCTCGTCGCCGACCTTCCAGCGCGTGACCTTCTCGCCCACAGCCCAAACTATGCCAGAAGCATCAGATCCCGCGATATGATACTCGGCTTTGTGCACGTCAAATGGGCTGATTGGAACGCCAAGCCCGGCCCAGACACCGTTGTAGTTGACACCTGCCGCCATCACCAGGACCAGTACCTCATGGCTGTCGGGGCGCGGAACGTCAACGACCTCGCTCAAGAAAGCCTGTTCCGGTTCGCCATGGCGTTCCCGGCGAATGGCCCAGGCATACATCTGCTTTGGAACATATCCTAGAGGAGGAATTTCACCGACCTCGTAGAGGTCTTTTTGCGGGGCGTTGTAATCCATAATGGTGTCCTGCGTATCGAGTGCCATCTGCGCGGTCCTTATCGTTCCTGGTTACGCCGCAATGCAGAATCAGTTTCTGCACTGCGTTAAGTGTGAATAAAATCGAGCGCGCAAGATTACAACTCAAAATTCCACTATTTTGTAATTTTATGTCGCGACGGAAACTTTAGCGCAAAAAATGGCGTATCGATGCCGCATAGTAGCCAATCACCTCAGGATGCTTGTCTGTAATCGAGATCATATCCCCCTGGACTTTTACAAGTCCACGGGCTTCGAACATCCGCACTGCTTCGGTCACAGCTTCTTCCGCGCCGGCATCGGGCAAACACATGGCACCGCGCGATCCCAATATTTCAACCAGAGTATCAAAGCCGTTTTGCAGCGCGTCGCGCGTGATGGTGCCATCGGTCACCTCGAGAACTTGCGCCACGAGCGGCACAGGCATCGTGGGCACGACTTCGGCGACTTCGTCCATCAAGGCTGATCCGAGGCGTTCGAGCAGATCGGTCTCATCACCATCATAGAAAGCTTTCAGAGAGATCGGGGACCCAAAGGACACGGCGGCGAAGCCAAGCCGATGAAAGCGTCCTGTTAGACGCTGCAGAATGTGCCGCCGTAGGTAGCGGAAAACCACTGACATTCTGAACTTGAAGCGTGTGCCGGCCCGCGTGGAGGACGCCAAAAGCGCCCGATCTTCCAGCACACGGTCATAGTTTAGGCCGACCGGCACGAACACGACGTCGTTTGATTTACGCGGATCGAAACCCTCTAGTACATAGCTTAGGAGCCCAAGTTTTGGCACTCCGATTGCGCCATCACGCGACAGCCCGCCCTCTGGGAAAACAGCCTGCGCCACCTGCTCGCGGGTCGATAGCTGTACATAGCGGGACAACACTTTGCGGTAGAGCGCGTTGCGTTCCCGCCTGCGAATAAAGTACCCGCCCATCATCTTGATAATGGGGCGCAGCGGCCAAACTCGCGCCCATTCGCCCACCGCGTAGGACAATGGCGTGTCTGGTGCTACAAGGTAAGTGACCAGAACATAGTCCATGTTTGAGCGGTGATTCATGATGAAAATCACCGTGGCATCTGGGTCAATTCTAGCCAGCGCATCCGCATCCCTTGAAAATACACGCACGCGGTACAGCGATGTCGCCATCCAACGCGCAACCCGAATGCCAAAGGCAAAATAGAGCGTTGCTGAGAAGGCGGGCACGATCTCACCGGCATAGCGTTGCGCCTGTTCGAACGCGACATTGTCGGGAATACCTTCTGCCTCGGCGTGATCGTTGACGGCGCGGATCACGTCAGGGTCATAAAGAATATTCTGTATCATGTCGTGCCGCCGGGCCAGCTTGAACGGCTGAATTGGGCGGGTCAGGTTTCTGTTGAGGCGGGCCACGACGCGCTCGGCACGCTTGCGGAAAAACCAGCGGACTGACGGAAACAGCAGGTGTGAAGCTGCTGTGAAGGCCGCCAGAACCCCCATTAGGATCAGGGCCCAGAGCGGAAGCTCGATCGTGGTCATCATAGCTCGGAGCCTCGCAGGGTTTTGAGCCCTGGTAAATCCCGTCATGCCGCAACGCAGCGAATTGACATGGGCATAAAGTTACCGTTATGAAGCCTTTGACGAAATATAATTACCAAGTGTGATTCACGAGGCCGACGATGACAGAGACACAGAAAGACCGTCCGTGGCTATTTCGGACCTATGCCGGACACTCAACGGCACGGGCGTCAAACGCTCTGTATCGCGGTAATCTTGCAAAAGGGCAGACCGGCCTTTCGGTGGCCTTCGATCTGCCAACGCAAACGGGATATGACAGCGATCACGAACTCGCCCGTGGCGAGGTTGGTAAAGTTGGCGTCCCTGTTAGCCATCTTGGCGATATGCGCATGTTGTTTGAAGATATTCCGCTGGATCAGATGAATACGTCGATGACGATCAATGCGACAGCCCCCTGGCTGCTGTCGCTCTATATCGCAGTGGCCGAAGAACAAGGGGCCGATATCAGCGCCCTGCAAGGGACGGTCCAGAATGACATCATCAAGGAGTATCTGTCACGCGGCACATATATCTGTCCACCCAAGCCCAGCTTACGGATGATCACAGATGTGGCGGCCTACACCCGCGCGCATCTTCCCAAATGGAACCCGATGAATGTGTGCTCCTACCATCTTCAGGAGGCCGGAGCGACACCTGAGCAGGAGCTTGCGTTTGCGCTCGCCACGGCCACGGCAGTTCTGGACGATCTGAAGGGCAAAGTCGCGCCAGAGCATTTTCCCCAGATGGTGGGGCGCATCAGCTTCTTTGTGAACGCAGGCATTCGCTTTGTGACTGAGATGTGCAAAATGCGGGCGTTTGTCGATTTGTGGGATGAGATTTGCAAGGATCGTTATGGTGTCGAGGATCCGAAATTTCGGCGCTTCCGCTACGGTGTGCAGGTGAACTCCCTCGGTCTAACCGAGCAGCAGCCTGAGAATAACGTGTACCGTATCCTGATCGAAATGCTGGCGGTGACACTGTCCAAAAGGGCGCGTGCGCGTGCTGTCCAGCTGCCAGCTTGGAATGAAGCCTTGGGATTGCCCCGTCCCTGGGATCAGCAATGGTCGCTTAGAATGCAACAGATCATGGCCTTTGAGACAGACCTTCTGGAATATGACGACCTGTTCGATGGTAACCCGGCGATTGACCGCAAGGTGGAGGCGCTGAAAGACGGCGCGCGGGCTGAGCTTGCCACGATCGATGCGATGGGCGGGGCCAATGAGGCGATCGAATACATGAAATCCCGGCTTGTCGAGGCCAACGCCGCGCGTCTGGGCGGGATCGAAAGCGGCGACACGACAGTTGTTGGCGTCAACAAATACACGTCTGCCGAGCCGAGCCCTCTGACCGCAGGCGACGACGCGATCATGGTATCTGACAAAGACGCCGAAGCCGATCAGCTGGCGCGTTTGGCCCAGTGGAAAGAGATACGAGACACCGCGCGGGTCGAAGCCGCCAAAGCGGCCCTGCGCGAAGCCGCTCAATCTGGTGCAAATATCATGCCGGCCTCCATCGAAGCGGCAAAGGCGGGGGTCACGACCGGCGAGTGGGGCGATATGGTCCGCGCAGCCTTTGGCCAGTATCGAGGTCCAACGGGTGTCTCACGCAGCCCATCGAACCGCACGGAAGGACTGGACGATATTCGTACGCGGGTTGATGCCGTGTCTGACAAACTGGGCCGGCGGCTGAAATTTCTGGTGGGCAAGCCTGGACTGGATGGGCATTCGAACGGGGCTGAACAGATTGCGGCCCGTGCGCGCGATTGCGGGATGGATATCTCTTACGAGGGTATCCGGCTAACGCCGGATGAAATTGTCGCTGCCGCGCAAGCTGAAGAGGCCCATGTCGTTGGCCTGTCAATTTTGTCCGGCAGCCATATCGAGCTTCTTGGCGATCTGGTCGCGAAAATGCACAAGGCGGGCTTGGGTCATATTCCGATTGTTGCTGGCGGCATCATCCCAGAGGACGATGCCAATACGCTGCGCGCCATGGGCATCGCAAAGGTCTACACCCCGAAAGACTTCGAGCTGAACCGGATCATGGAAGACCTCGTCGAGCTGGTTGATCCCAAGACCGTCGCCGCAGAATAGGTTAGACTTCAGACAGAATACTCCGCAGAGGCTCAGACGCTTCAAAACTTGCCCGTACGGCTTTGACCAGTCCGTCATCACGCCAGGTTTCGGCAAAGGGCAAGTGGACTGCGAAAGCTTTGCGTTTCAGTAAGTCCCCATGCGGATGATCCGGTGCATAAGGTTTGGGAACACGTTTCAGCGGATCTGGTCCCCAATCTGACCACGTGGCCTGCGCCGCATTCAGTGCATCCAGTACCCGGTCTCCATCGGAATCGATGAAGGCGCGAAGCCGCGCCAGCTCATCGGACACCATTCCAAAGATGCCCAATCCCATTCGCAACCGATCGCGTTCACACCCAAAGAACACTTTTGGTGAAAAGACTTCTGGCCCCGTAGACCAGAGCATATGGAGGTAGGGTTTATACGGTGTCTTGTCCTTGGAGAACCGCACATCGCGGTAAATCCGGAACACTTTAGACCGGTAGCTTTGCCCGGAGAGGCGACTGAATTCCTCGGCCATGATCTCTGCAAAAAATTCCGCGGGTTTCTTTATGGACTCGGTATACATCTCTTTGCGCGGCTCAAAGAACGCCTTCGTGTTGTTCTGTTCCAGTTCGGTGAAAAACGCTTGCGCGGTCTCGACCATCTCCGTGAACCCGTCCTTTGACATTTGAGACACCTTTCCGTTTTCTAAAGGAATATCGGACAGATTTACCTCACCTCAACTCTATTGTTCCACAGCTTTGTGGTGTTCCGGCAGCGGTACGCGGTTCTCAATGCCCTCGATCTTGTTCGTTCACGAAAACTTCCCCGCCCAGTTCGGTGGCCTGGCCCAACATCTGGCGCGGTTGGGTTGGACGGTTGTGTTCGCGACCGCCAGCGACACAATCCCCGATGACGGGCATGCGCATTCCCCAATCAACGGCGTCTCGGTGGTCCGCTATAGTCGGCGTCGCAACGCTGCCCGGACTTCACATCACTACCTCAAGACGACCGAACAGGCGGTGCTCAACGGGCAAGGATTTGCGCGACTAGCCGCACGCCTGGCAGCGGGCGGATTCAACCCGGATCTGATCGTCGCACATTCCGGCTGGGGATCGGGTAGTTTCGCCAAGGTCGTCTGGCCAGAGGCCCATTTCGTTCAATATCTGGAATGGTGGTATAACAGCTCACCGGTAGATCTGAGCGAAGACGCGCGTGCTGCGCTGAGCGAAGATGAAGTAGCTGCAACACTCTGCCGCAACCTGCCCTTTCTGATCGACGCCCAAAGCGCTGACGCAATCTGGGTGCCGACACAATTTCAGGCCGATCAACTGCCGCGGTTTTTACGCCATCGTGTCACCGTCCTGCACGATGGTGTATCTGCGGAACAGTTTTCCCCTGTTCCGGAAGGTCAGAAACGCCCCGCAATTGAAGGCGTGCCAGAGAACGCTCCAGTCGTCACATATGCCACGCGTGGGATGGAACCCATGCGCGGCTTTCCGCAATTCATGTCGGCCTGGGAAGAGGTTCAAAACCGCCGCCCCGACGCCCATTGCGTCATCGCCGGTCAAGACAAAGTGAATTACGGCGAACAATTACCCAAAAATGACAGCTATTTGGGGCGAGCGTTGAGCCAACATAGTTTCGACCAGAGCCGGCTTCATCTGATGGGCCTCCTGCCAAAATCTGTGTATGCGAAACTGCTGCAACGCTCCTGCGTGCATGTCTATTTGACCCAGCCCTTCGTTTTGTCCTGGTCTTTGATCGAAGCGATGCTCAGCGGCTGCCCTTTGGTTGTCTCCGATACTGCACCCGTGCGCGAGGTGGTCCCCGCGCAGGCAGCGAGATTTGTGAACCACGACAAAGCATGCGAAATCGCGAATGCGGTCGATGAGGTTTTGAATGATGGCCCCGCAAGCGCCCAGCGCGTAGACATCGCACGGCAGCATGCTCAGGCGAGTTACTCCACGAAGGTGTTGCGCCCAAGACAGGTAGCTTTTCTCATCGGTCTGCTTGACCAGTCCGGCGCGCGCGAAGCTGCCGAGTAAGCATTGAACGCTGCCGCTATGCTCAGAGCCGCTTGCCAGGGGCGCGGAGATGCTCATGATATGTCCAGACGATTGCACATCGAAAGGGACTCCATGATCAAGGTCGATCTGAACGCAGATATGGGGGAGAGTTTTGGCGACTGGACACTGGGACAAGATGCCCAGCTTCTCAACACCGTGACTTCGGCCAATATTGCCTGCGGTTTTCATGCTGGAGACCCTGACGTGATGGCGAAGACAATGGCGCTCGCGGTTGAAAAAGGCGTGGGTATCGGCTGCCATCCAGGCTTCAATGACCTGCAGGGTTTTGGTCGTCGCAAAATGCACGTGCCTGTGCCCACCCTGCAAAATTGGGTGCGCTACCAGCTGGGAGCCTCCCAAGCCATGGCGAAGGCCGCAGGCGGCACGGTTCGCCATTTCAAGCTGCATGGTGCCTGGTCAAATATGGCTATGGCCGACCGAGATATGGCCCGCGCCTGCTATGAAGCGGCGCTGCAAATTGATCCAGATATTGTCATAATGGTGCTTTCGGGAACAGTGATGGAGCAAGCCGTGCGAGAGCTTGGATGCAATTGGGCCGGGGAGATCTTTGCAGACCGGGCCTATAAAGACGATGCAACCCTGGTTGACCGCGCACTGCCCGGAGCGGTTATTCACGATGCGGAACGCGCGGCGAAACGGATCGCGGAAATGGTGACTACAGGTGCGATCATTTCGGAAAGCGGCGCACGCATAGAGGCACAAATCGACACGATCTGCTGTCATGGCGATACGCCCGAGGCGGTCGAGATCGCTGCCCGTGTGCGACGGGATCTTGAAGCCCACGACGTCACTGTCACCAAACTATAGCCAAAATGTCGATCACGCTGCTCCGCACCCTGATCGCCGTCTATGAAAATGGCAGCTTCGCTGCCGCCGCTGCTCGTGTTCATGTGACCCAAGCCGCTGTTGGTCAACAAATGAGACGGCTGGAAGATACGCTGGGAACACCATTGTTTGACCGCAGCCAGCCTGCCCCGCGCCTGAATTCGATCGGCAACTCGCTCATCCCTCAAGCCCGCGAAGTCGTCGCGGCATATGACGCTTTGATGCAGGGAAATCCAGAAATCCTGTCGGGTGAGCTGCGCTTGGGCGCTGTTCCCTCGACATTGCGCGGGTTGGTTCCTCAGGCTGTGAAACGCCTGCGCGCGGCGTTGCCCGAAATCGGAATTCGCATTGTGCCGGGCTTGTCTGACGACCTGTTGGAGCAAGTGGAGCGCGGTGCATTGGATGCCGCGATTTCCTCGGCACCGGGCACTGGCAGTGCTGTCTTGAACTGGCAGGAACTGACGACAGAACCTTTGGTGCTGATCGCTGGCCATGACCAGAAAGGTGAAGACCCGTTGGAGCTATTGCGCAGTGAGCCGTTTATTCGCCACACGCGCCGCGCGGCCGCCGGTGGTTTGGCCAGCCTGTGGCTGCGCAAGGTTCGGCTGAAACCGCATGTCGCGATGGAGATGGAATCGATAGAATCTGTGGCGTCCATGGTCAGTCACGGGCTCGGTGTCTCCATCGTTCCCGATATATGCGTCCCGGATCCGGTCTTCGCGAGCCTGCGCAAAATCCCTTTGAGTACCCACCCGATGTCGCGTGCGCTCGGAGTTTTGACTCGCGCTGATTCCACAAAGCAATTGCTGGCCGAGAGATTGCTGAGCGAACTGCGGAGCTGTCTGCCCGACCGCTAACGTTCGGCTTGGATCGTCATAAAGTTAATTTTTATCGTACGTAAAAACATGATGATTTGCATATCGTAAAATTTTAGGCCATTCCCGCCATGACTGAAACAATAACGAGAAGGACGCGCCCCATGTCGGTGAGCGAGAGAATTGTAGGGGACTTCGTTAAGAATGATATCGAGTTCGTAACGACTGTACCCTGCAAGCAGCTAGGCGGAGTAATCGAAGCGGTGGAAGCCGAACCGTCGATCTACCACATCCCGTCGAACAAAGAAGACGAGGGAATGGGCCTGTGCGCCGGTGCATTCATGGGCGGAAAACGCTCTGCGATCATCATGCAAAACACCGCCATCGGTGTCACGATCAACACGTTGGTGACCCTTACGCAATTCTACCGGATGCCGTTGCCGATGCTGATCTCGTATCGCGGCGAGCTGCTCGAACCCGTTGCGTGTCAGGCTGAAATGGCGGTTCACACCAAGGCGCTTTTGGCGCAGCTCAACATCCCGACCTATCACTTCCACCATCAAGGCGATGAGCAAGAGCTCGACGCGATCCTGAAATATACATTCATGTGCAACAAGCCGGTCGCGATACTGACCGATGCCACGTTCTGGGGAGGCTACTGATATGATCCGCTCTGATATTCTGCGAGACTTGATCCCTGTCATCTCCGACACACTAACAGTCTGCAACATCGGGCTTCCGTCGCAGGAAATGCATATGCTCGACGATCAGCCCACCAATTTTTACATGCTGGGCACGATGGGGCTGGCTTCGTCCATCGGACTTGGTCTGGCACTGGCCCAGAATGAGAAAGTCTTTGTCATTGACGGCGACGGCTCGGTGCTGACCAACATGGGAACCTTGCCGACCATCGCCAATAACGTGGCGGACAATCTGGTGTTGATGATCGTCGACAACGGTTCGTATGGCTCGACCGGTGACCAGCCGACCTATGCCGGCCAAAAAACTTCGCTTGCGAAAGTGGCCGAGGCTTGCGGGTGCGAACATGTCATCGAATGCGCAGCTGAGGATACGCCAAAGGTCGTCAAGGAAGCGCTCGAGGGCGACAAGATGACAATCATCGTGTCGAAATGTGAAAGCGGCAACATCAAAGTGCCTGTAATCACCATGGATCCGGTGGTGATCCGTGATCGTTTCATGAAGACCATTCAAGCGCGGAACGCCTGATTTGAAAAAGATCGTCATCTCCGAATTCATGGATGAAGCTGCCGTAGACGACCTACGGCAAGATTTCGACGTCGTTTATGACCCGGAGTTGGTCGATCAGACAGACCGACTCTTCGCCGAGCTCAGCTCGGCGGAGGGTATCATCGTGCGCAACAGGACGCAGGTTCGTGGCGCATTGCTGGACGCGGCCCCAAACCTGAAGACCGTTGGCCGCTTGGGCGTCGGGCTCGACAATATCGATCTTGAGGCCTGCAAATCCCGCGGAATTTCGGTTCATCCAGCCTCGGGGGCCAATGACTTGTCGGTGGCTGAATATGTCATCACCTCAGCCATGTCCTTGCTGCGCGGTGCCTATTTTGGCCAAGCCCGGATGGTTGGTGGGGAATGGCCACGTCAGGAAATGTCTGGTGGTGAACTGGCGGGGAAAACTTTGGGTCTGGTGGGCTGCGGCTCCATCGCGCGGGAAACTGCGCGCCTTGCGCGCGGCCTGGGCATGGACATCGCCGGGTTTGATCCTTTCGTTCCCGCGGAGGATACGCTGTGGCAGAGCATGACGCGACATGACGCATTGGACGGCCTGCTTGTGTCATCGGATGTGATTTCACTGCATGTGCCGCTGACCCAGGGTACCAAACATCTGATCAATTCCGAGGCGCTGGTTGCGATGCGCAAAGGTGCTGTGCTGATCAATGCGGCGCGCGGCGGCGTTGTCGACGAGGAGGCGTTGGCCACAGCATTGCGTCGCAATCAAATCGCAGGCGCGGCCCTGGACGTTTTCGAAACCGAGCCTTTGACGGCAGAAGCAGGTGCGAAATTTGCAGGTCTGACAAACCTGATCCTGACACCGCATATCGGCGGTGTGACGCAGGAATCAAACGTTCGCGTATCTTCCCTGACGGCCCAAAACGTCCGTAAATCGCTCAGCTAGGGTTTAATCCAGGATCAGCTCGGGTCCCATCAACGCGTTCGGCAGGGTTGTCGAGATCGCGGGGATATAGGTCACCAGGATCAGGAACACAAAGAGCACGGCCAGGAATGGCAATGACGCTTTGACGACGCGCATCATCGGCATGCCCGCTACGCCCGAGGTCACGAACAGGTTCAGACCCACCGGCGGCGTAATCATCCCGATCTCCATGTTCACGACCATGATGATGCCCAGATGGATCGGGTCGATCCCAAGCTCGATCGCGATCGGAAAGACCAGCGGGGCGACAATGACGAGTAGTCCCGATGGTTCCATAAATTGTCCGCCGATCAGCAGGATAATGTTGACGACAACCAGGAACAGAACCGGGCCGAACCCGGCGTCCAGCAAGATTGCTGTCAGCTTCTGAGGGATCTGTTCATCGGTCAAAACATGTTTTAGGATCAACGCATTGGCGATCACGAACATCAGCGTGATTGTCAGCTTGCCGGCTTCAAACAAGGTCCGGCGCGTGTCTGCGTGAAAGAACGCGGTGACGATGGCCTTGGGATTTTGCACAAGGGCCAGCTTCTGCTCCCCCCGGCGCAGCGGCCCCATGTCCCTGTAAACAAAACAAGCCACGAAAAACGCATAAACAGAGGCAACGGCGGCCGCTTCCGTCGGTGTGAAAATTGCCCCGGTCAGGCCGGGAATTCCGTAGATGCCAACCATGATGATCAGGATCAGCAACAAGCCCCAAACCGCGTCGGAAAAACTATCGAAGATTTCGCGGAACCCTGCGAATTCACCCGCCGGCATGTTCTTGACGCGGGCCATGATATAGATCGCAATCATCAACATCAGACCGGCCATGAGACCGGGAACGACGCCCGCCAGGAACATCCGTCCTACCGACACCTCAACAGCCGCCGCGTAGACCACCATCACAATTGAAGGCGGGATCAAGATCCCAAGCGTGCCCGCATTACAGATTACGCCAGCTGCGAAATCCTTGGTGTATCCGGCTTGCCGCATCGCTGCGATCACGATTGTCCCGATGGCCACAACGGTAGCCGGGGACGACCCCGACAGCGCAGCAAACATCATACAGGCAAAAACACCTGCGATTGCGAGCCCGCCGCGCAGGTGACCCACGCAGGCAATCGAGAAGCGGATGATGCGTTTCGCCACACCGCCCGTCGACATGAAGGACGACGCCAGAATGAAAAAGGGGATCGCCAAGAGCGTGAAATGGCCCTCAAATGCTTCGAACAGAGTACCCGCGACAGAGGCCAGCGACGCGTCCGAGAACCAAAGCAAGAACAGGATTGATGACAGGCCCAATGACATAGCGATCGGGACACCGATCAGCATAAATCCGATGACAAGACCGAAGAGGAGAGCGACTTCCATGTCTCAGAGATCTTTCAGCTGGTGCGCAGCGTCTTCGACCTCGTCTTCGGCCTCATGGCTGACGATCATCATGTCGATCTTACCTGTCCAGAGTCGCCAGACGACCTGCACAGATCGTAAGAACAACAAGCCCATGCCCAAGGGCAGAACCAGATACGGAATGAGCCTTGGCATCTTGTCGTAGCGCTCTCCGAAGTTGAACCAGCCTTCTAGAAATCGCATGAATTCAGGGATGGGCGTACTTGTCGTCTCGTACCAGCCCTTGCCTCGGAAACTGTCCTCTAATCCGGTGGGAAACCAGCGTCCGGTCGTTGCTGGCATCTCACCGAAATTAGCCCAGTAGTCCCAGCTGCCTTTGAACATCATCATTGAAAATAGCAAAACCGAGGCCCCCGCCAGTATCCCAAGGATGCGTCGGACCGGGGCGGACACAACGTTCAAAACCGCGTCGACACCGAGATGCGCGGTCTTCTTCAATGCATAGGAGGCACCAAGGATCACCAGCCATGCAAACAGGAACACGGTGACTTCCAGCGCCCAAAGAATGTTGAAATTGAAAATATAGCGGGTGATCACATTTGCGAATGTAATCAACGTCATGACCCCAAGAATTGCGGCAATGAGCGTTTCTTCTAAAGTATCAATGATCGAGGGATCTTCGCGCATCAATCGTCCTGTGAATTTAAGTCCGCAGCCTGTGCATCGGTTTGCGCCTCACCTGGTACGGTCGGGCCGAAAGGCAGCGCCCCTGGCCCGACCAAAGTTCCAATATGTGATCAGTTGATCGAGTCGTTGATCGCCTGGGCTGCCGCAATGTTTTCGGCACCCACGTCACCTTCGAACTGCGTCCAGACTGGTTTCATCGCCTCAACCCACGCTGCGCGTTGATCGGCGTCCAGTTGACGTACAACACCGCCGGCAGCAACGACCGCCTCTTTGGCTTCGTTGTTCACCTTCGTGGATTCCGAGTTCCGGGTTTCGGTGACTTCCGCCAAGATCGTCAGGAACTGTTCGCGCACAGCCGGATCCAATCCTTCGAGCCAGTCAACATTGGTAACCACCAGGTAGTCGATGATCCCGTGGTTCGTCTCCGTCACACCGTCTTGAACTTCGAAGAACTTGCGCCCGAAGATGTTGGACCAGGTGTTTTCCTGACCATCAACAACGCCCTGTTGCAATGCACCATAGACTTCGGCAAATGCCATTTTCTGAGGGGCACCACCGATAGCTTCCATCTGGGCAACCAAAACATCAGACGGCTGGACACGGAACTTCAGACCATTTGCGTCTGTTGGCAACAGCAGCGGCTTAGA
Source organism: Pseudomonadota bacterium (assembly GCA_039193885.1). Classification (GTDB taxonomy): domain Bacteria; phylum Pseudomonadota; class Alphaproteobacteria; order Rhodobacterales; family Rhodobacteraceae; genus Litoreibacter. The sequence goes on along the minus strand of JBCCWL010000001.1, from coordinate 235,284 downwards.
CGCAGACATCTGCTTCATGCCGTTATGCCAGAACTGCAGACCTTGCAGACCACGCCGGCTCATTGAGTCTTTCATTGCCTGGCCGGCTTCGGACGCCTGGAAGGCATCAACTGCCGCGATATTCTTGAACATGAACGGCAGGTCGAAGATGCGGAATTGTTTGGTGAATGGCTCAAACAGCGACAAGGACGGAGCGGCCAGCTGAATCTCACCTGCCAACAGCGCCTCAAGCGCCTTTTCGTCCGTATAGAGTGTCGAGTTCGGGAACACTTCCATGCAAGCTGTCCCGTTCATCTCTGCATCTACACGCTCCTGGAGCAGAGATGCCGCAATACCTTTGGGGTGCTTATCAGTGTTCGTGACGTGGCTGAACTTGATGACCATTTCGCCGCTGTCGCAGGCAGCGGCGGCGATTGACGGTACAAAGGCCACTGCCGCTACGCAGGCGGCTTTCAAAAGTGTTTTCATGTTTTCCTCCCTCATGAATACTTGGTGAAATGATTCACTTTGCAAAGATAGGGTCCTCGAAATCGAAGGCAAAGACAAATCAAAAGGTTACTCGGCCTAACTTACCCCAAAAGAACACCAGGATTCAGGATGCCGTTGGGATCGAGCGCCGCTTTTATCGCACGCATCGTTTTTAGCTTCACCGGATCGCCGTAGCGGCGCAAATCCTCGACTTTCAGCCGGCCGACACCATGTTCGGCCGAGACAGAGCCGTCCATCGACGAGACAAGATCATGGACGATGCGCTTGACCTCAAAGCGCTCGGACTCGTAATCAGCGCGGGTTTTGCCCGGTATCGGAAAGACATTGTAGTGCAAATTGCCGTCCCCGACATGTCCGAAGCAATTGATCCGGAACGTTCCCAAGCGTGACAATTCCTGTTCGCCACGTTTGATGAATTCCGGAATACGTGCGATGGGCACTGAAATGTCATGCGAGGAGATCGACCCAATGCGGCGGTTGGCTTCAGGAATATTTTCGCGAATGGCCCAGAAGTTTTCTCTTTGAGACAGGGATTGCGCGATGACCCCATCGGAGATGAGCCCGCGTTCAAATGCTCCCGCCAACAGCGCCTCGAGCGCTTGACCCGGATCAAGATCTGCACCGCTGCCCAGATCGATCAACACCATCCATTCGGGTGTCTGAGCAAATGGGGCCGCGACCTCGGGGCCGGTTTCCGCGAGAAACTTCAATCCCATCTGGTTGATCAACTCGAAAGCCGAAATCTGGCTGCCCAACTGGCTTTGTGAAAACGCCAAAAGGTCAAGTGCGGCTTGCGGATCAGGCACCGCCACCAATGCAGTTCCGTGTGCTATGGGTTTGGGAAACAGCCGCAAGCTTGCAGCTGTAATGACCCCTAACGTGCCTTCGGAGCCGATAAGAAGATGACGTAGGTCATAGCCGGTGTTGTCTTTGCGCAGCCGCGACAAGCCCGACAGGATGCTGCCATCTGGGAGCACAGCTTCGAGCCCCAAACACAGATCACGCGCATTGCCGTAGCGCAGAACATTTACGCCACCCGCATTCGTCGCGAGGTTCCCACCGATACGTGCAGACCCTTCCGAGGCCAATGACAGCGGAAAGAGCCGGTCAACCGCATCTGCTGCTTTCTGGATATTGCCCAGAACCACCCCGGCTTCGGCAATCATAACATTTTCGATGGCGCTGACTTCACGGATGCGGGTCATGCGCTCCAAAGACAAAATGACGGGATCGGGCAGGTCTGGCGCGGTCTGCCCGCCAACCAGACCGGTTCCACCCCCATAGGGCACTATAGGCGTCCGGGTCTCGTTGCAGATGCGCAAAATTGCTGCGACCTGCTCTGTTGTATCGGGGGCCAGTAGAACGCCGCCGACGCCGTTATATCTGCCGCGTGGCTCCTCCAGATACGCAGCGGTCAGATCTCGAAAGGTCGCTGGTGGAACCTCACGCGCCAGGCGGGCTTTGAAACTGTCGGACACGGCGTTGAGCATGGAGGACTTATCGCCCGTCGCGCAGCAAAGGAAAATGCCTATTCTGTCTGATCGGACAGAAAACTGGGTTGCAGGATCTTGATTGTCGGGCGCGACGGAAGATTGCGCAAGGAAACCTCGATCGACGCACCTTCGACATAATCGGCGTCGAAATCATCTGACATGCCGGCGACGAAACTCTGCAAGGTGTTGGTGCCCCACCAATGCATCGGAATAACGATCGACGAGCGCAACCGCTTCAGCACGCGGATCATCGTTGGGAGATCGACCGTCATACCGCCATCAACGGCGGCCATCACGACATCGAGCCTGCCAAGTGCAGCATATTGAGCGGGATCGGGCTCATGATGCAGGTGCCCAAGATGACCGATGCACAAGCCCTCCACTTCGAACACAAAAATCGAGTTGCCAAATTTTTCCACGCGATCGTCCCACTGGGACCGAATATCTGTGGCGACATTGCGCACCAGCATCTCTCCCAGATCAAGATGGTGATCAATCGCCGTGCGACCGTCGCCCCATCCTCTAAGCACATGTTCAATTTCTGGATCGGGGCGGGCTGTCCAGTGGCTGTCATGGGCGTGGTTCATCGTGACAACGGTCGGTACAAATGACGTGACACCCAGAAAACCCCGGTAATCGGTGACAGCACTCAGGCCTCCGGCGGTCTGCAACAGAAACATCGAGTGATCGATATAACTGATCCGAACGGTGTATTCATCCACTGGATCCGTCCAACTGGCGCGATGTAGATATTCGATGCCAGGCGTGGCATCGGCCAATGCGATACAATGGCTTGGCCTGCGGTCCTGCGCCATCAGCGCGCCGGGCCAGATTAAAATGAAAACCAGTAAGAATCGCATATCACACCCTCCTGGTGAAAACCCTAGAGCCATGGGCATAGGCGGCAAATCAATTTTCAGTTGAAAAGTCAGCCCGCGCTGGTTTTTCCGCGCCGATCGCTGCGTAAACTGGCGTAAAGCACATGGTTGCGCCACCGACCGTTTATCTGCAGATAGCTTTGCGCAACGCCTTCATACTTGAAGCCGGATTTTTCAAGAACGCCGCGCGAGGCCTCATTCTCCGGTAGGCACGCGGCCTCAATCCGGCTGAGATCAAGCGCGGTGAACGCATTATGCACCATGGCCAGGATCGCCTCACGCATGAACCCTTGCCTGGCGTGTGATTGCCCGATCCAATATCCCAAGGTCCCCGCCTGGGCCGGTCCGCGTCGAATATTGTCCAGTGTGATCGCGCCCAGAATGGCACCGTCCGACCGGCGCTCCATAAACACTGGAAGCGCGGTGTCTGAGTTGAAGGAGCGCTGCGCCCAGTAGACACGGTTGGTGAAACTCTTGCGCGTCAAGTGATCGCCGGCCCAGCTGGGCTCCCAAGGGGCGAGGAACTCAAGACTTTCCGAACGCAGCGTGGCCCATGCGCGGAAATCGGAATGCTGCGGCAGCCGCAATGTCATCCGTTCCGTCTCTATGCGCACTTTGCGTTTGCGGACCAGCATCAGGCCGCCAGTCGTTGCTCTAGGCTCTCGAGCTCCGGGGCTGACGCGACCGGCCCGTAGAGCGCAGTCGCAATCTTGCCGTTGGACAGGAGAGATTGGCCGAACTGCTTAATGGACGCGACATCAACTGCATCAATTTTGGCAATCGTGTCGGCCAAGGGCGGCAAATGCCCCCAAATTCCCACAAGCCGCGCCAGCCGTTCCGCGCGCGACGAGGGGCTTTCGAGACCCATCAAAAGCCCTGCCTTCATCTGGTTTCGGGCGCGCGCAATCTCACTTTCCGACATGTCGCTGGCACTGCGTTTCAACTCATCAATGGTCAATTCCGCAAGGCCCGGTACGTCTGCACCTGATGTGCCGGCATAGACAGTGAACATGCCCGTATCGGAGTAGCTGCCGATTTGCGAGAAGATCGAGTAGCACAGCCCACGCTTTTCGCGCAGCTCCTGAAAAAGGCGCGATGACATTCCGCCACCAAAAGCAGTGGAGAATACCTGCGCTGCATAAAATGCGGGATCACGATAGCCCGGGGCCTCCAAGGCTAACGTCCAATGAGCCTGTTCGAGGCCTTTGACCTCGCGCCGTTCTCCCGATGCGAACACGGCACCGGTTGCCTGTGCACTTGTGCGAGCGGGCAGATCGCCAAACAGATCTTCCGCAATGCGTACAATCTGGTCATGGTCAACAGCGCCGGCAGCCGCCAAGATCAGTTGGCCGGGGCCGTAATGCTCATGCACGAACCCCGCAAGATCGTCGCGCCCGAAATGAGAGACCCGCTCAGCAGGACCGAGGATCGTTCGACCGATGGGCTGTTCGGGGAAGGCGGCCGCTTGCAGCCAGTCAAAAACCACATCGTCTGGTGTGTCGAGGGCCTGGCCGATTTCCTGCAAGATTACACCGCGCTCAACTTCGATTTCACGTTGGTCAAAAATCGGGTTTCGTAGGATATCGGCGATGATCTCACAGGCAAGAGCGACATCTGCCTTGAGTACCCGCGCAAAATAGGCCGTCACTTCGCGCGAGGTATAGGCGTTAATATAGCCGCCTACATCCTCGATCTGTTCGGCGATCTGCAGGGCGGAGCGGGTTGTGGTTCCCTTGAACGCCATATGTTCCAGAAAATGCGCAATGCCGTTTTGTTCGACGCGTTCGTGGCGTCCGCCGGCGCTGACCCAGATGCCGAGCGAGGCGCTTTCCAGCCCTGGCATGTGCTCGGTGACGACCCGAAACCCGTTGGGCAATGTATGCAATTGTTGTGTCACGCTTTGATCTTTTCAAGAATGTGGGACTGGATTGCGATGATGTCATTTGGCAACTCGGTGACCCGTTCCGAACGCTCAAAAAGATCACGCATCCGGTCGGGCAGTGATGGGTGGAGACCACTGGCCGACTGAACAGCATCGGGAAATTTCGCTGGATGAGCGGTGGCAAGTGTCACCATCGGTGTCGGACCCAGATGATCCTCGGCCACATGGACACCTATGGCACTGTGAGGACAGAGCAGCTCGCCCGTTTGCGCCATGACGCGCCCGATAACTTCCGAGGTTTCCGCTTCGCTCGCGCGTCCCGATGTAAAGACTTCGCGCAACGCATCAATCGCCCCTTGAGAGATCGCGAATTGACCGGAGGTTTTCAGGTCTTTCATCTGCATATCGACCGTCGCTCCATCACCACCATAGGCGTAAAAAAGAGCGCGCTCAAAATTCGACGACACCTGAATATCCATAGACGGGCTTATAGACGGAATAACCTGCTCGGTCTCATAGCGACCTGTTTCCATGGCCCTGTGCAAAATGTCGTTCTGGTTCGTTGCAATGACCAGTCTTTCAATCGGCAGTCCCATCTGACGCGCGATATAGCCGGCGAAAATGTCGCCAAAATTGCCGGTTGGTACAGTGAAACTAATCGGACGCTCCGGGGCCCCAAGAGAGACTGCCGAGGAGAAATAGTAGACGACCTGCGCAAGAACACGCGCCCAGTTGATCGAGTTCACACCCGCAAGACGGACTTTGTCGCGAAAGGTGAAATCGTTGAACATGTCTTTCAACGCCGCTTGGCAGGTGTCGAAATCGCCCTCGATTGCAAGCGCATGAACATTTGACTCTTGGGGTGTCGTCATCTGGCGGCGCTGGACCTCCGACACGCGCCCATGGGGGTAGAGAATAAATACGTCGACTGCATCCAGACCGCGAAACGCTTCGATCGCGGCAGAGCCTGTATCGCCTGACGTGGCCCCAACTATGGTGACCCGCTGCCCGGATCGGCTCAGCGCCTTTTCGAACATCTGTCCGATCAGCTGCATGGCAAAATCTTTGAAGGCCAGTGTCGGGCCGTGAAAAAGCTCAAGGAGAAAATGGTTCTGATCTAGCTGAACAAGCGGCGCACGGGCCGCGTGACCGAAGCCCGCATAGGCCTTAGCGATGATCTCCTCGAACTCATCGTCGGTAAAGCAGTCGCCGACGAAGGGCCGCATAACGCGAAAGGCAATCTGCTCATAGCTGAGGCCGTTCATTGCCCGGATGTCATCGCTGCTCAAGCGCGGGATATCGTGAGGAATATAAAGACCGCCATCGCGCGCAAGACCCGTCAGCATGGCCTCTTCAAAGCTGAGCACCGGAGCGGATCCACGGGTCGAAATATAGTGCATGGTCGTATTCCTCAGACGGTCCGATGCCTAATACGCCAAAGCAGATAGACTGTCATCCCAAACCACAGCGCCGCAAGCAAAAACCAAGTCACGGCATATTGCCGGTGATTGTTTGGAATTCCGCTGCTGCTGACCGGCACAGGAGATACAGCCAATTCGGTCTCGGTACTGCTGCGCGCAATGATCAAAACGGGCTCTGTATCCAACGCGTCTGCCAGCCGTGGAATGTCGCGGGCAAACCAGATCTGCCGCGCCTGGTCAGGCTCGGGCGTGAAGCTGTCGATCTCATCCGGCCAGTGCAGATTGCCCAGCACCTCAGCCCGGATCTCGGGGCGCTCAGCCTCTTTCAGCTCCAACGGGATGAAGCCCCGATCCAGCAAGACGCGACGCCCGGCAGTTTCAAACACCGAAATAACGCGGTACCCCGCACCCACCTGTTTGATCGACACCAAGACATGAATTTCTTCGGGCAGAATCCGCCCGCTGGCTTCAACGGCGAGATATGCATCACGATCGGGATCTGGGTCGGTCGGAATGTCCACGGGAGCCGCCGTTACACGCGCATTGATTTCGAAGAGGATTGCCTCTTTCCAGGCCAGCCTTTGGACTTGCCAAATCCCCAAAGAGATCAGAATGGCACATCCCACCAGACCGATCAGTGCAGGGACTATCATGCGATTGGACATGGTCTCTCCGATGAAAAATGCGCGTGACCCGGCACGCGCATTATCAGAATTGCTCAGGTCGGTTTCAGGGCCTGGAAATTAGCCGCCCCAGACATAAACCGCCATGAAGAGGAACAACCAGACAACGTCTACAAAGTGCCAATACCATGCTGCGGCTTCAAACCCGACGTGACGCTCAGGCGTAAAATGCCCGGCATAGACGCGCAAAAGGCAGACCGCGAGAAAGATCGTGCCGATAATCACGTGGAAGCCGTGAAAGCCAGTGGCCATGAAAAAGTTGGCCCCGTAGATATTGCCCGAGAAGCCAAATGCTGCATGGCTGTATTCATAGGCCTGGAACCCAGTGAACAGAATACCCAACAAAATCGCGAGGATCAGACCGTTCTTGAGGTCCTGGCGGTTATCCTCATGGGCCAACGCGTGGTGCGCCCAGGTCGCCGCAGCACCTGAACACAGCAGGATCAGCGTGTTGATCAGCGGCAGGTGCCAGGGGTCGAATGTCTCGATTCCTGCAGGCGGCCAGACCCCATCGACAGTTGGGCTGTCCGGGCCCATTGGATACATCGCATGTTTGAAGAAGGACCAAAACCACGCCACGAAGAACATAACCTCGGACATGATAAAGAAGATGAACCCGTAGCGCAGACCAATCCGTACGACCGGGGTGTGATCGCCCACCTGGCTTTCTTCGACAACGTCGGACCACCAGCTGAACATGACATAGAGAACGGCCGCGAGACCGATCAGGAACAGCCATGGGCCGCTACCATGCATCCATAGGACCGCACCCGATAGCATGACGAATGCACCAACCGACCCGAGGAAAGGGTTAATCGACGGAGCGAGGATATGGTAGTCGTGGTTCTTTACATGTGCCATGGGCCGTCCCTCGTATGGGCTTTCTTAATTAACATCTGTACTGGGCGAAATGTCCAGCGCTGCCTGTTCTTCGGGCAGATCGATTTCATAGAATGTGTAGCTCAGCGTGATGCTCTCGACATGTTTTCCATCTGCATCGGCGACGATTTCCGGATCTATGAAAAATGTCACCGGCATGGTGATCCGTTCACCGGGCTGCAAGACCTGCTCGGTAAAGCAGAAACAGTCGATCTTGGTGAAATATCCACCCACCGTGAAGGGGAAGACATTGAAACTGGCCGAGCCCGCGATCGGGCGGTTGGTCGGGTTATAGGCCTCGTAGAAGGCCAGTCCGGTTTCGCCAATTCGGATATCCATTTCTCTTTCGACTGGTTTGAACTGCCAGGCCATGCCGCTTTCAAGCGACCCGTCGAAGCGGACATTGACGGTTTTGTCGAGAATTGTCTCGGCACCGCTTTCGGCTTGAGTCGTTGTGCCGCCATAGCCCGTAACCCGGCAAAACCAATCATACAGCGGAACCGAGGCGAAAGCCAAAGTGACCATTGTAGCAACCAGGGTCAAAAGGTAGGCCAACGTGCGGCGTGTCGGATCAAGCTTTGTGAACATCAGTTGCTGGACTCCGGAACTGTGATCGAAGGCCGGACCGCGTGATCATAGGCTTCCATGAATGACCCGTTCGAGACTTTGACGATTGTTACACCGAAGATGATCGCGACAAAACCAACAAGGATAAGGCCAAGACCGGTGTTACGGCCAAACCTGCGTTTGTGCAGTTCATGTTCAGGACGGAACGCCATTACCACGCCCCCATGCCGAGTTTGACCCACATGCCCTGTGCGGCCAATGCCCCGAAATGCAGAAACAAATAACTCAGCGAAAAGCGGAAGAAGGATTTTTCCGCTTTGTAGCCGTCTGCATCGGCTTCAGCCTCGCTGCGCCGCCACAAACGAACGGCTCCGAGGAGGAATTTGACGTTCAAGAGGATCGCTGCGACCAAGTAAATCCATCCACCTATGGCGGTAAAGGCAGTGCCGATGGCGATCGGGGCCAGCAAAATGGTGTAGACCAGGATCTGACGTCGGGTTTCGCGCCGCCCATGGGTTACGGTGAGCATCGGCACGCCAGCTTTGGTGTAGTCTTCGTTCATGAACAGCGCCAGCGCCCAGAAATGCGGTGGCGTCCACATGAAAATCAGACAGAACATCAAAACGCTTTCAAACGAAATTCCACCCGTGGCCACAGCCCACCCGATAATCGGAGGGAAGGCCCCGGCTGCACCGCCGATGACGATATTTTGCGGCGTCCAACGTTTCAGCCAGATTGTGTAGATGACAACGTAGAAGAAAATCGTGAAGGCCAGGATCGCCGCCGCCGTCCAATTGGCGACAAGCCCCAGCATCACAACCGAGATGAAGGAAAGCCAAAGCCCGAAACTCAGCGCCTCGCCTGGGGCAACAAGCCCTGCTGGGACAGGTCTGCCCGAGGTGCGCTTCATGACCGCGTCGATATCACTGTCATACCACATGTTTAATGCGCCTGACGCCCCTCCGCCCAGCGCGATGAACAGGATCGCAACAGCCGCGAGGAATGGGTGAACTGGTGCAGGGGCCACAAAAACACCAACCGCTGCTGTAAATACAACCAGGGACATGACGCGCGGCTTAAGCAGCGCGAAATAGTCACTCAATTGAGCTTCCGGGTGTTGGGTCCCGATATGATTGGTGGCGTCAGTCATTATAGCTCCACACGCGCATTAAAGCTGGTGCGTTACTCAGACGCAGCGACGGTTAAGGCAGGCGGGGTGCCCGCATATTCCTCGATCGCGCCTTCAAGCCAGGCGTCGTAAACTTCCTGACTTACGACTTTGACGGTGATCGGCATATAGGCATGCGCCTGGCCGCAGAGTTCCGAGCATTGGCCGAAATATACGCCCTCCTGCTCTGGCGTGAACCACAGTTGCGCCAGGCGGCCCGGAACGCCGTCCTGCTTGACGCCGAAAGATGGGATCGTCCAGGCGTGAATAACGTCGGCCGATGTCACTTGAATGACGATGGTTTTGTTCACCGGCACAACGACCGCAGTGTCCGTCGCCAGCAGGAATTCGTCCCGCGTGTAGCCGGCTTCAATCAGCTCGGCCTCGACATCGGGTGTAAGCTTGTTATCGCCTGCCCCGATCATGAAACTGTCAAAGCCAAACTCATGATCGACATATTCATAGCCCCAGTACCACTGGTACCCGGTTGCTTTGATTACCACGTCGCCTTCCGGGATACGTTGCTGTTTGAACAGCACCGGAACCGAAAATGCCCCGATGAAAATCAGAATCAGCACAGGGACGAGGGTCCAGGCTACTTCGAGCGGGGAGTTGTGTGTGAATGTCGCAGGCTCGGGATTGCGTTTTTCGTTAAAGCGAAATGCGCACCAGGCCAAAAGCCCAACAACAAACAGCGTAATAATTGTGATGATGACAAGGACAAAATTGTCTAACCAGCCGATTTCACGCATCAATTCCGTTGTTGCGGGTTGAAAGTTGATCCCGTCAGCCACCGGTTTGCCGATTATCTCAAGATCACTAATAGCCGTTTGAGCAAATGCTGCCGAGGATGCCATTGCCGCCCAAAATGCCGCGAAAGCCGTCATAAGTCGCATATTAATTTCCCAATTTTTCGACGTGGCACGCATAGCTTATACGATACCCCGTTGCGTCTTTGGTTGCAGAAACCATATTAGCAGGCATGGGGCAAGAGTTTGCACCCAGTTCGCGCTACCATGCCGCAGGTCCGCGTTCGGACAAATTCGACCCGTAGATAAAGGACCTGAGATGACACCAAAAGTTCCACCTGCGCCCAGCGATGTGTTTCGCCCTTTTGAGACTCATCTTGATCGAGACACAGCCCTAAACGTTCTGCGTGCAGCCACCGATGGTGCCGATGATGGCGAGCTGTTCATTGAACGACGACGCGGTGAGGTTCTGTCCTTTGATGATGGGCGGCTGAAAACGGCAAGCTATGATGCATCCGAGGGGTTCGGGCTGCGCGCAGTAAAAGGGGAAACCGCAGGCTACGCCCACGCCTCCGAAATCTCGGAACACGCGTTGGTTCGGGCTGCGGAAACCGCCCGGCTCGCTGTAGGCGACGGCGGCGGTCAGATGGCCGCGGCCCCGCAAGCGACCAACAAAAGACTTTATTCAGATCAAAACCCGATGGACGGTATCGTTTTTTCGGTCAAGGTCGACACGCTGCGCGAAATCGATGCGTTTGCGCGCGCACTTGATCCACGGGTTGTCCAAGTTTCAGCCACTTTGGCAGCCTCGCATCAAGAGGTTGCGATTCTGCGACCCGACGGCACTCATGTGTCCGACATCCGCCCAATGACACGCCTCAATGTCAGCGTCATTGTCGAGGAAAACGGTCGTCGAGAAAGTGGTGGTACCGGCGGCGGCGGGCGGCACATGATGGATGGATTGCTTGATCGCGAGCACTGGGAAACTCAGACCCGCGAGGCACTGCGCATCGCCTTGGTCAACCTGCAGGCACGCCCCGCCCCGGCCGGTGTCATGGATGTCGTTCTTGGTCCAGGATGGCCGGGAATTTTGCTGCATGAAGCCGTTGGACATGGGCTGGAAGGGGATTTCAACCGAAAGAAAAGCTCCGCCTTTTCGGGGCTGATGGGCCAAAAGATCGCCTCCTCCGAGGTGACGGTACTCGACGATGGCACGCTGCCGGACCGGCGCGGCTCGATCAGCGTTGATGATGAGGGTACGCCCAGCGCACGCAACGTTCTGATAGAAGATGGCGTGCTTGTCGGCTACATGCAAGATCGTCAGAACGCCCGACTGATGGGCGTTTCGCCCACGGGGAACGGGCGGCGAGAAAGCTATGCGCACACGCCGATGCCGCGGATGACAAACACTTACATGTTAGGCGGCAGCAGCAGCCCGGACAGCATTCTAGCCGAGCTTAAAGACGGCATTTACGCCGTTGGTTTTGGCGGTGGGCAAGTGGATATCACGAACGGAAAGTTCGTCTTCAGCTGTACAGAAGCCTACCGTGTGAAAGATGGCATTGTCGGCGCGCCCGTGAAGGGTGCGACGTTGATCGGTGATGGCGCAACAGCACTGACGAAAATCAGAGCGGTCGGTAATGATATGAAACTTGATCCTGGTATGGGCAATTGCGGAAAAGCCGGACAATGGGTCCCAGTAGGCGTCGGACAACCGACCCTCATGATTGGCGGATTAACGGTCGGTGGGTCCGCGACGGATTGATTCTGGACAAGCGCTGAAAGCCTTTGGCGCGTGCTGCGCTCCCCATATCTGGTGAGGGTCGGATGGGCCAGACACGCGTTGCCAATGTCGGCGGCCAAGATGGCATGAATTTAACGCAATATATTCAAGTGTTTAATTATATTTCGCAGCAAGATTACGAATTCGTGATTGTCTTCATTCTCTCTTAACCACTCGGAGTCATTTATGGATCAATGATTAGACGGAGCGAGAATGGCCGGCGACCTGCTGTCTACCCCACCCCCCCTCGCACCCCCAATGACTCAGGGCGAAAAGGTTTCCTGGCTTCGTCTAATCAGATCCCACCGCGTCGGTGTCTCTACTTTTTTCCGATTGATGTCCGAGCATGGAACCGCCTCTGCGGCACTTGATGCTCTGCCTGGGATTGCGACCGCTGCCGGCGTTTCGAAATACACATCTTGTACAGTTGAAGCCGCAGAAGATGAGATGGCACGCGGTGTCAAACTGGGGGCGCGGCTGATTTTTTATGGCAGCCCTGACTATCCGACGATGTTGGCGCAGATCTCCGATCCGCCTCCGGTTCTTTGGACGTTTGGCGATACGGCACTTTTGCACCGCGAGGTGATCTCGGTCATTGGCGCGCGCAACGCGTCGAGCTTGGGGCGTCGAATGGCCAAATTTATCTCGCATGGTCTTGGGAACATGGGTTTTGTCGTGGGGTCGGGCTTAGCGCGCGGTATCGATGCCGCGGCGCATAGCAGCGCCTTGGAAACAGGTACAATCGCGGTTCAAGCTGGCGGGGTGGATCGGATTTATCCATCTGAGACTGCCGAGCTGCATGACCAGATTGCAAAAGCGGGCCTTCGGATTTCCGAACAACCTGTGGGTCTACAGCCGCAATCGCGGCATTTTCCGCGCCGCAACCGGATCATCTCCGGCCTGTCGCGCGCAGTTGTTGTCATCGAGGCGGCGGCGAAATCCGGCAGTTTGATCACTGCGCGCAATGCTCTTGATCAGGGCCGCGAAGTGTTGGTCGTTCCGGGCCACCCGCTTGATGCGCGATCGGCCGGGTGCAACATGCTGATCCGGGACGGAGCAACGTTGGTGCGCGATGCGCAAGATGTCAAAGATGCGCTCTCGCCGCTGGCCGTCGAACAGGAGCCATATTCAGAACCCCAGGATAGAGCAGCAGACCCAAGCGAATCTGAACCTCCCCCATCAGTGACCGGAGACATCCTGCAACTGCTCGGCCCGACGCCGGTAGCCGAAGACCAGTTGATCCGTGATCTGGCCCGCCCAGCCCATCTGGTGACACCCCAAATCGTAGAGTTGGAGTTGCAAGGCCGGATCATGCGGCAACCCGGCGGGCTGCTCAGTCGGGCGGACTGACCTGCGGCTTGGCGCCACGCAAAAGGCCTAGTGCAATTCCACCCAGGACCAGAAGCGTGGCCAGACCGAAGCGCCACGTCACGCCTTCACTCAGCAAAGCAAAACCACCCAGAGCTGCGATTACTGGCACGCTCAACTGCGCCAAGGCGGCGGTACTTGTCTTCATCAAGGGTAGGATCTGGTACCACAATGCGTACCCCAGTGCAGATGTAATGGCACCGCTGACCATAGCCGCAATCACCCCGGCTCCGGTTAAGCTGACCGACCCAAAGACTGCAAAAACCAGCAAGACCATGGGGGTGGCAAAGACAAAATTTGCCGTTGTGGCGGCCAAGGCATCCATCGCGCGGGCACCCGCTATGGAATAAAGCCCCCAACCTATGCCGGCCACGATCATAAAGCCCGGCCCGACCCAGCCAATTTCGACATCGGCAGATGGCCAAAGCAGGACACACAGGCCCAGGAAAGCGATCGCGCCACCTAGGTAGCGCCAGGGTGAGATTACCTCGCCCCGCCATAAGGCCATCCCGAACATGGTCAGTTGAACGACGCCAAACAGCACCAGCGCTCCTGCCCCGGTATCCAGTGTCAGATAGGCCAGCGAGAACCCGCACAGGTAGGCGGACAAGGCAATGGCGGTCCCGATTTCGCCAGAAGCCAGCCACGACATGCGCCCGCGCTCGCGCCAGACCATCAGCACAACAAGCATCGCAGCGCCTGATGCGATCCGGATCAGCGCAAAACCCATCGGATCCGCAGCCTCCGGCCCGACCGCGAATTTGTTAAGAACCGAGTTCCCCGCAAAGGCCGTCATTGTCAGCGCTGTCAGCAGAAAAAGTTTCATCAGGTCAATTCGCAAGCCGTCTGGGTCGGGATGTCGTACTTGTCCTGCCCGCTGAGTTCTAGGCATATTCCGACGCGCGCCCGGTCACATTAAGGCGAGACGGCGCTATTCTTGCTCAAAGCATGGATCAAGGCTCTGGCTTGGCCATGGCCACAAAAAAGGGCGCAGAGTGCTGCGCCCTTTCTCAAATTATGCGAGACGTGTGTTCCACGCCGCGGCTTGCGGCAACTACATCATGCCGCCCATGCCGCCCATGTCAGGCATTCCGCCACCGGCCGGGGCACCTTCTTTTGCAGGCTTGTCCGCAACCATAGCCTCTGTCGTGATCAACAGACCGGCGATTGAGGCTGCATCCTGCAAAGCCGTGCGAACAACTTTGGCCGGATCGATCACACCAAAGCCGAACAGATCGCCGTATTCTTCGGTCTGTGCGTTGAAACCAAAGGTGGTGTCATCGCTTTCACGGATCTTGCCAGCAACAACAGAGCCGTCGACGCCTGAATTTTCTGCGATTTGGCGCAGCGGAGCTTCGAGAGCCTTACGGACGATGCCAACACCAACACTTTGGTCGCTGTTTGCGCCTTCTAGGCCGTCAAGCGCTTTTGCACCCTGAACCAGAGCAACACCACCGCCAACTACGATGCCCTCTTGCACCGCAGCGCGGGTCGCATTCAGCGCATCATCAACGCGGTCTTTGCGCTCTTTGACTTCAACCTCGGTCATGCCACCGACCCGGATCACAGCAACACCGCCAGCCAGTTTGGCCACGCGTTCTTGCAGTTTCTCGCGGTCATAGTCGGAGCTTGTCTCTTCGATCTGCTGGCGGATCTGAGCGACCCGTGCTTCGATCTCGGCCTTCTCTCCGGAGCCATCGATGATCGTGGTTTCGTCTTTGGTGATAGCGACGCGCTTGGCTGTACCCAGCATGTCCATCGTGACGTTTTCCAGTTTCATACCGAGGTCTTCGGAGATCACCTGACCACCGGTCAGGATCGCGATGTCTTGCAGCATGGCTTTGCGGCGATCACCGAAGCCTGGTGCTTTAACAGCTGCGATTTTCAGACCACCGCGTAGTTTGTTAACAACCAGTGTGGCCAGAGCCTCGCCTTCAACATCCTCAGCGATGATCATCAGTGGCTTGCCAGACTGGATCACTGATTCAAGCAGAGGAACCATTGGCTGCAGCGACGAGAGTTTTTTCTCGTGCAGAAGGATCAATGCGTCTTCCAGCTCGGTCGTCATTTTGTCTGGGTTGGTGACAAAGTACGGTGACAGGTAGCCGCGGTCGAACTGCATGCCTTCGACAACGTCGGTCTCGGTTTCCAGACCTTTGTTTTCCTCGACAGTGATCACGCCTTCATTGCCAACTTTCTGCATGGCGTCGGCGATTTGCGATCCGATTTCAGCTTCACCATTGGCAGAGATTGTGCCGACCTGAGCAACTTCGTCGCTGTCTTTGACTTCGCGGGATGCAGATTTGATCGATTCAACAACGGCGGTGGTCGCCATGTCGATGCCGCGCTTGAGATCCATCGGGTTCATCCCAGCCGCAACCGACTTCATACCTTCCTTGACGATGGCCTGAGCCAGAACGGTCGCAGTTGTTGTACCGTCACCAGCTTCGTCATTGGTGCGCTGAGCCACTTCTTTGACCATTTGCGCGCCCATGTTCTCAAACTTGTCTTCAAGCTCGATCTCTTTGGCGACAGATACACCGTCTTTTGTGATGCGGGGTGCACCGAAGGATTTGTCCAGAACAACGTTCCGACCTTTCGGGCCAAGGGTAACTTTTACAGCATCTGCAAGAACGTTGACGCCTTTCAGCATCTTGTTGCGCGCGTCTGTATCGAATTTGACGTCTTTAGCAGCCATTTAAGAATGCTCCTATTTTTAGAATTTCGGGAAAGGCGAATTAGGACAGTATGCCCAGAATATCGCTTTCTTTCATGATCAGCAGTTCTTCGCCATCGACAGTCACTTCTGTGCCGGACCATTTCCCGAACAGAACCTTATCGCCGGTTTTCACGGCCATCTCGATCAGCTCACCGCTGTCCTTGCGAGCGCCTTCACCTGCTGCAACGATTTCGCCCTCTGCAGGCTTTTCTTTCGCACTATCGGGGATAATCAATCCGCCGGCAGTTTTTTCATCGCTTTCGGTGCGGCGGACCAGAACGCGGTCGTGGAGTGGTTTCAATGCCATCTCAGTGGTGCTCCTTAGCTCCATATTTCTCCCAATGGCTCAAAATCGAGCCTCTTGTTATCACTCGACCCATGCGAGTGCTAACGGCGCCTACCTAAGGAGGCGCGTTGGGGGTGTCAACCGAGGAGGTGCAAAAATTTCTAAGGAATTTCCCGGCCGTGTTCGGATCCTTTGGACAAGTAGGACTTATACGCTTCCGCGCCCTTCGGCGTGAGCATATAGACCCCGGTCGAGACCCGCTCAAACCAACCGTAATGATCATCAGCCATCAACCGGGTAGCCCGGGTGACATCAGCTTCTTTTGCAACGACCGCACCTTTGGACGGGCCCGCCTGGTCGAGGAAGCAGGCGCATTTAACCGCATCCTGGCGGTAGGCAGTCACAAGACCCTGACGGGTTTGCCCACCTGCGTTCGGATCACCCACACGGCGCGCAAACTCGCGCAACAAACGCCCTTGTCGCTGCTTGGACTTGCGCGGCTTGTAGGGGGCAGGATCATTGTGAACCTCAACGTGATTGTCTGAAAGACGCACAGTTATCAGCCCCAGCCCCAGCCGCCTGCACAGCGAAAGGTTGTCTTTGAGGGCCTTCTGCGCCCGACGCCCGGAGCCTCGCGGCACGGCAACATAGACATCGTCACTGATCGTCTGTCGGGCGATGGCCTGGTGAAACAACGCAAGTGCAAAGCCGGTTTTCAGCTCCACAATGACTGGATCATCCGAGCCGCGCAGACCGACCACATCACAGGCCACAATCTCGGCCTTTACCTCATAGCCCTGTGCCTCAAGAAATCGTTTCACCGCCGGATAAAGCTCGGTTTCAAGAATTGCATTTGTCGAACGGCTCATATGACGCATCCTAACGGGACTTGGCCCCGTGACAAGGTCAGGTCATCCCCCTATAAGGCGCGAAAATCTGAACTTTAATTTTAGGACTCCTGGCATGACTACGCTGATTTTCGGACATAAATCTCCCGATACGGATTCGACCGGATCCCCGTTGATCTGGGAATGGTTCGTCAACCACACGGGCGGTAATGCGCAAGCGGTTCTTCTAGGCGAGCCCAACACAGAAGCTGCATTCGTGATCGACTACTGGGGGCTGCGCAAGCCTGAGATCCTCTCCGATCTTGAAGCCGGACAGGACTGTATCATTGTCGATACCAACAACCCAGCCGAGCTGCCAGAAACGATCAATGAGGCGAATGTTACGGCTATTATCGACCACCACAAACTGGTGGGCGGACTGGAGACGGCAGCCCCGATCGATATCACCATTCGACCGCTGGCCTGCACGGCCACCATCATGCATGATCTGATGGGAGATCACGCCGCGCATATGCCAAAGGACATCAAGGGTGCGATGCTCTCGTGTATCTTGTCGGACACGCTTGAGTTCCGCTCGCCCACAACGACGCAAACCGACAGAGAGCTCGCTGAACGTCTGGCGGCCGAGCTGGACGTTGATATCGCTGCTTACGCGGGCGAAATGTTCGCCGCGAAATCCGACGTTTCCGCGTTTTCCGACGCCGAGCTTTTGCGCATGGACAGCAAAGAATACAGCGTCGGTGACACAGCTTTCCGCGTCTCAGTGCTTGAAACGACGTCCCCCAAAACTGTTCTGGACCGAAAAGACAGCCTGATGGCCAGCATGGAAGGCGTGGCTCAGGAAGACGGCGTCGACCAAGTGCTGCTGTTTGTTGTCGACATCCTCAACGAGGAGGCGACGCTACTTTTGCCCAACGCTTTGACAAAATCTGTGGCTGAGAAATCCTTCAACACCGTTTGTGCCGGCGACACTGTTGTGCTGCCCGGCATCATGAGCCGCAAAAAGCAGATCATTCCGAACCTCAAGCTGTAACGTCCCCGAGCCGCCGTTTGGCAGCTCAAAACGGACGGAACCGCCGCATCTTCACAGTTCGCCGAAAGGGCCTCAATGTCACAAATCATCGAACATCTCTCTGAGATCTCGCACGACTATGACGCCCTTTTTGTCGACCTGTGGGGCTGTATCCACGATGGGCTGCGACCGTTCGCGAGTGCGGTCGCCGCCATGCAGTCGTACCGGGCGTCAGGCGGTTGCGTCATATTCGTGACCAACGCCCCGCGGCACCGCGCCAGCGTCGCCAAACAGCTCGAGAAGATCGGGGTCGCCGCCGATAGCTACGACGATATCGCCACCTCGGGCGACAGTGCACGTGCTGCAATGTTCCGTGGTGCCGTGGGCGAGAAGGTGTTCTTCATTGGGCAGCCCCATGATCAGGCGTTTTTCGACCCGCTGAAACTTATCAAGGACCCGGTTGATATTGAGCAAGTTGCCCTGGAAGACGCTGAGGGGATTATCTGCTGTGGACCAGTCGATCCGCTGGCCGACCCCGATGTGAACCGACCCGAATTCCTCTACGCGAAACAGAAAGGCCTCAAGCTACTTTGCGCAAACCCTGACATCGTTGTCGACCGTGGTGAGACGCGCGAATGGTGTGCAGGTGCCCTGGCGCAACTTTATACTGAGATGGGTGGTGAAAGCCTGTATTTCGGCAAACCACATCCGCCCATATATGATCTCGCAAGGCGGCGTCTTGCAGCTTTGGGACGGACGGTCAGCGACAGCCGCATTCTATGCATCGGCGATGGTGTGTTGACGGATGTGCGCGGCGCGCTTGGCGAAGATCTGGACTGCCTTTTTATCTCCGGTGGGCTGGCGGCGGCCGAGACAAAGACAGAATATTCGCCAGATCCGGCCCTGCTCGAGGCATTTCTGACAAAAGAGCAAGTTTCCCCGACCTTCACGATTGGCAAACTTCGCTAGCGGAATCAGCTTGATTTTTCTGCAGACGCAAAGTAATTAAGTTTCAAAATTCGGTCGCTCTGCGTCCGATAATTACTTAAAGGGTCAAGCATGTTGGATATGGCGCGCGATAATTTGCCTCGTGGAACGATTTGTATCGAGGATCTCGAGATCGGAATGAAGCGGCATCTGCGCAAGCAGATCACCGACCGCGATATCGAGTTGTTTGCCGAGGTCTCTACCGACTGCAACCCGGTACATCTGGACGAAGAGTATGCCCAGGAGACGATCTTTGGAGGGCGTATTGCCCACGGAATGCTCACCGCAGGTCTTGTGTCTGCTGTTATTGGTGAACAGTTGCCGGGCCATGGTACGGTCTATCTGGGTCAAAGCTTGAAATTTATGGCTCCGGTCCGTCCTGGTGACACTGTCTTGGCCGAGGTCGAAGTCAGTGACATTGATCATTCAAAGCGCCGGGTCACGATGCAGACACAGTGCAAAGTCGACGACACGGTCGTACTCAAAGGTGAGGCCGTGGTTCTGGCCCCAAGCCGGAAGTTCGACTAACCAAGTCGCCAAGGCTTGCGCGCCCGCTGCAGCCCAGATACGCAAGGCCCATGCAGGTCATTCGCGACTATCAGTTCATCAGAGACCAAGATCGCGGTGCCACCGTGGCCATTGGAAATTTCGACGGGGTTCACATTGGCCATCAGGCCGTCATTGAACTTGCGCGAGAGGCCGTGCCTGATGCCCCGTTGGGGGTGTTGACGTTTGAGCCGCATCCCCGCGAACTCTTCGCGCCAGACGCTCCACCCTTTCGCCTGATGAACGCGGAAGCCAAGGCGAACCGGCTTGAAAAAGTCGGTGTCGAAAAGCTCTATGAGCTTAATTTCAATGCGAGCCTCGCGGGTTTGACCGCCGAGGAGTTTGTGAGCCGCGTTATTGTCGAGCAACTGGGCTTGCGCCACATCGTGATTGGTGCCGATTTCTGTTTTGGCAAAGGACGTGCTGGGAACGCTAAACTTATGCAGGAATTGGGCGAAGCGCACGGGTTTGGGGTCACAATCGCAAAGCTCGTGGCCAGCGCCGGAGGTCAGGTCTCCTCGACGAATATCCGAAACGCTCTCAGCGAAGGGCGGCCCGGGGATGCGGCAGCAATGTTGGACCATTGGCACCGCATCGAGGGAGAGATCATTCGCGGCGATCAACGCGGCCGCGATCTTGGCTATCCAACGGCAAACATGTCGATCGAAGGCCTTCATCCGCCAAAATTCGGCGTCTACGCGGTTCTGATCGATGTCCTGACAGGGCCACATGCCGGCGCATATCACGGTGCCGCCTCGATCGGAGTACGGCCAATGTTTGGCGAGAACCTCCCCAATTGCGAAACTTACCTGTTCGATTTTCGCGGCGACCTTTATGGCGAGCAGCTCTCAGTGGCTTTGGTCGAGTATTTGCGCGGCGAAGAAAAATTCGATTCTCTGAAAGCCTTGATTTCACAAATGGACGCGGATTGCGCTAAGGCCCGCAAACTCCTCGCGGCGCTATGAAAGACCCGATTGAGCGCGCCGGTTTGAGGCCGAATTTCTGGGAAAACGTTCCGCTCAAGAACCTCTCACCCCGCGAATGGGAGGCCCTGTGTGACGGATGCGGCAAGTGCTGCCTCAATAAACTGGAAGACGAAGACACAAGAGAAATTGCCTTTACTCGAGTGGCATGCCGATTGCTCGATGGCGAAACCTGTCGCTGTGCGCAATACGACATTCGCAAACACTTCGTGCCCGATTGCGTGGTGCTGACGCCTGGGACAATCGACGAGATTGCCTATTGGATGCCGCGCACCTGCGCTTACCGGCTTTTGAGCGAAGGCAAACCGCTTTATGACTGGCATCCGCTGTTATCAGGCACCCCCGAAACTGTGCACGAAGCCGGGATATCCGTGCGTGGATGGACCGTTCCCGAATTCGAGGTTCCCGAGGACGAATGGGAAGACCACATTATCGAGGATCAGCTATGACGTCCGTTTCTTTGAACTTTGCCTCCGACAATTGCGGACCGGCTCATCCGGATATCATGGCGGCCGTTTTGGCCAGCAATGACGGCCATCACAAGTCCTATGGCGCAGACGCCATGACCCAGGCCGTGACGGCAGAACTACGACGGATCTTTGAAGCGCCACAGGCAGCCGTTTATCTGGTCGCGACCGGTACCGCCGCCAACACTTTGGCGCTGTCTTGCTATACAAAGCCGTGGGACGCGATCTTTTGCCACCGAGAATCGCATGTTGAGACAGACGAATGCGGAGCCCCGGAATTCTATTCCGGCGGCGCGAAACTTTCCCTTGTTGATGGGCCGGACCGAAAGATGCGAGCCGCCAATCTGACACAGGCGATGGAGCATTCGGACGGGTCGGTTCATCAGGCGCAACTTGGGCCGATTTCTGTGACCCAGGCCACCGAAGCCGGAACGCTGTACTCCTGCGCCGAGATCGAGGCTTTGTGCAAAATAGCCAAGGATCGCGGCTCGGCCTGCCATTTGGACGGGGCCAGGTTCGCCAATGCTTGCGTCGCGTTGGATTGCACACCAGCGGAGATGACCTGGAAGGCAGGGATCGATGCGGTGAGCTTTGGCGGGACCAAGAATGGCTGCCTTGCGGTTGAGGCGGTTGTGCTGTTCGATCCGGACCGCGCTTGGGAGTTCGAGTTGCGACGCAAACGTGCAGCGCACCTTTTCTCAAAGCACAGATTTCTTGCCGCACAGATGCAAGGCTACCTTGCAGATGGGCTTTGGCTGAGGATGGCCCGATCTGCGAACACGACCGGAGGCCTGCTGACGCGCGGGCTGAAACAGCACCCTGATATCGCGCTGACCTATGAGCCCGAAGTGAATATGATATTCGCGGAAATGCCGAGAGAACTGCACCAACGGGCCCGGGCGGGCGGTGCGCTGTACACCGTTTATGGCAATCTCGATTCCGGGCCGATGGAGGAGCGGCTCAACAGCCGTATGGTCTGCGATTGGTCGAAAACTGAAGCTGATATTGAGGCGATGTTGGGTCTTCTGCGCTAGGACTGTAACTCCTCAGAGCTTGCCCGACAAATACAGGTCGACATCCTCAATGCGGTCCTGACCCCAGAAGTTCTGATCGCCCACAATGTATGTCGGTGCACCGAATACATTGCGGTTGACTGCCTCTTCCGTGTTCGCGGCGTATTCCTCGGCGCCTTGCAGCATTCCGCTATCCGCCAAGGCTCCGTCAAATCCAGCCGCCTCTAAAATCTGGCGGACCACGTCATCCTCAGCGATGTTGAGGTCCTCGGACCAACAAGCCCGCGTAAAGCCATGCACCAACGCGCCCATGTCGCCACCACCTGCTTTCTGGGCCGCGATGATCGCGTAAGAACTGGGTGCAGGATTTGTGGGCCAAAAGGCGGGTTTCAAATTGACTGGCATCTGGTTCTTGATCCCGCTGCGACGTATTTCTTCCAGCCGGAATGCCTGCCGCGCCGGATGGCGATCTTTCGGGGGTGTGCCGCCCGTGCGCGAAAACACGTTCATGATATCCATGGGTTTATAGGTGAGTGTGGCGTTGTGACGTGCGGCCACCTCTTCTAGCCGCGTTCCTGCAAGATAGGTGAAAGGTGAAATCGTGGCGAAAAAGTAGTCGATGTGAGCCAATTTCCTGGGTCCTTGTTTAAGAGGTTTGCAGGATCGTAGCGGGGTGGTAAGCGATGATCAACGTCGGTCGTCTGGGGCGAAGATTGGCGGAGATCGTGCTGCAAGAACCAGGGACAAGCCATGCCGACAAACACAGAGCCGAAGCTTATTTCCGGAAACGCGAATAGGCCGCTGGCCGAAGGGATTGCCAAACGCATTTCGATGCATCGTGGTTTAGCCGTCAAACCGGTCGATGCACGGGTGGAGCGGTTCAATGATGCCGAGATATTCGTCGAGGTGTTCGAGAACGTGCGTGGCGAGGACATGTTCATCATCCAAAGCACATCCAATCCGGCCAATGACAATCTGATGGAGCTTCTGATCATGACCGATGCGCTGAGGCGTTCATCGGCATCTCGCATCACGGCTGTCATTCCCTATTTCGGCTACGCGCGTCAGGACCGTCGGACTAAGGCGCGCACACCGATTTCCGCCAAGTTGGTGGCAAATCTAATCGCCGAGGCTGGCGTCGAACGCGTTCTGACCATGGACCTGCACGCCGCTCAAATTCAGGGGTTTTTCGATCTGCCGGTGGACAACCTTTATGCCTCTCCGATCTTTGCGCTAGATATTCAGCACAACTTTAAGGACGGCCTGAAAGATATTGTCGTGGTGTCCCCAGATGTTGGTGGCGTTGCCCGCGCGCGGGAGCTCGCGCAACGGATTTCGGCGCCCCTTTCGATCGTCGACAAGCGCCGCGAGAAGGCTGGTGAAGTCGCCGAGATGACCGTAATCGGCGATGTGAAGGGCAAGACTTGTCTTATCGTAGACGATATTTGCGACACGGCAGGGACTTTGTGCAAAGCGGCGGAAGTCCTGATCGAGGCTGGTGCCACAGAAGTTCATTCTTACATCACCCATGGCGTTCTCAGCGGCCCTGCCGTCGAGCGTGTCTCGAAATCCGTCATGAAAAGCCTGGTGATCACCGATACGATCGAGCCGACACCCCAGGTCAGAGCTTGCGAAAACATCCGCATCGTGCCGACAGCACCTATGTTCGGTCAGGCTATTTTGAATATCTGGGGCGGAACCAGCGTCTCGTCGCTGTTTGACAATGCCACCCTGGGGCCGATTTATGAGGGCTTGTACCCGGACCTCTAATAGAGTTGCCAGTCATCCTCGTGCGATACTGGCCCAATGGCCATCCAATTGGCCCGCACGCGCGCGATACGGCTGTCGCCCCAGGTTTTGAACACCAGAACAAACCCGTCCAAACTTATGTCCTCGGCTGAAAGGTCCATTCTTTGGTTCGATTTGTGGTCGCTGTCCCACATGGACATCGACAGATGTACCTGCGGTGGATGCAGATAGGCTTCTGAAAATTTCACGGAAAACCGGAACTCTCGCGGTCCATCGCCGGTCCACATGGGACCCCCATCGATAAAGTCCGAAAACAGGACGCGGTCGCCCTGATCTACTCCGATGGCATTGGAACTGTAACGACGCATATCAAAAAAACCCTTTGGCACCGGGTAATGGCACAGTCTGGCGAGATTAGGACAATAAAATGAAATCGACTAAAATGAAAAAGGCCCCGATTGGGGCCCTTTTTTTACTTGTTTCGCCTAGATCCAAGGATCAGAGCGAGATTTGTTCGCCTGCAGCAGCCAGATCTGCTGCAAATTTCGCCGCCATATCGAGCGTCTCCGCAGGTGCCGCGTCGCGCGCAGTATTGGCCTCTTGGATCATCTCGTCGAGCATCTCACGGGTCACATCCGCTTTCGCGTAGGCCCGTTCGGCCAGAACCGATGTGCCCGCAGGTGTTACCTCGGCGAACCCGCCTGTTACGAAGTAGGACTCGCTGCCACTGGGTGTTGTAACAACAAGCACGCCGGGGCGCAGGGTTGTCAGAACAGGCGCGTGGTCTGGCATTGCGGTAAAGTCACCTTCCGCCCCTGGAATCTGAACTTCGCTGGCCTGGAGCGAGGCAACGCTACGCTCCGGGCTTACAAGGTCAAACTGCATCATGTCAGCCATCGATGGCCTCCTTCACGCGTTGGATCAGGCAGCGTCCGCTGCCATTTTCTCGGCCTTGGCCACCACTTCGTCGATGCCACCAACCATATAGAACGCACCTTCGGGCAAGTGGTCATACTCACCGGCGACAACGGCTTTGAACGACGCGATCGTCTCTTCGAGCGGAACCTGCTTGCCATCTGATCCGGTGAAAACCTTGGCCACGTCAAATGGTTGCGACAAGAAGCGCTGAATCTTCCGGGCTCGGGCCACCGTCAGCTTGTCCTCTTCAGACAGTTCGTCCATGCCCAGAATGGCAATGATGTCCTGCAAGGATTTGTAGCGCTGCAAGATACCTTGCACGTCGCGGGCCACACTGTAGTGCTCCTCGCCGACAATCGCCGGGTCCATCAGACGGGACGAGCTGTCGAGCGGGTCAACCGCTGGGTAGATCCCAAGTTCGGAGATGGCACGGCTGAGAACCGTGGTCGCATCCAGGTGCGCAAACGAGGTTGCAGGTGCCGGGTCGGTCAAGTCGTCCGCTGGCACGTAAACCGCTTGCACCGAAGTGATCGAGCCAGATTTCGTCGAAGTGATACGTTCCTGCATCGCGCCCATATCGGTGGCTAGCGTCGGCTGGTAGCCCACCGCCGATGGGATCCGACCCAGAAGCGCCGACACCTCGGAGCCCGCTTGGGTGAAGCGGAAGATGTTGTCAACAAAGAACAAAACGTCTGTTCCTGACTGATCGCGGAACTGCTCGGCCAGTGTCAGACCGGTCAGGGCCACACGCATCCGCGCTCCGGGAGGCTCGTTCATCTGGCCGTAGACCAGCGCCACTTTGGATTCTGACAGATTGTCAGGCACGATCACCGAGGATTCGATCATCTCGTGGTAAAGGTCGTTGCCTTCACGGGTCCGCTCGCCCACGCCGGCAAAGACCGAAAAGCCCGAGTGCACTTTCGCGATGTTGTTGATCAATTCCATGATCAAAACGGTTTTGCCCACGCCGGCACCGCCGAACAGGCCAATCTTGCCGCCCTTTGCGTAAGGGGCCAACAAGTCGACCACCTTGATACCGGTCACCAGCACCTCAGATTCGGTTGACTGGGCATTGAATTCCGGTGCCTCTGCGTGGATCGAGCGCGCTTCGTCTGCTTCAACAGGGCCGCCCTCGTCCACCGGCTCACCAACCACGTTAAGAATCCGTCCCAGCGTTGCATTGCCCACAGGCACGGTGATTGGGCCATCCGTGTCCGTCACGTCCTGACCACGCACCAAGCCTTCTGTGGAGTCCATGGCAATGGTGCGGACCGTGTTCTCACCCAAGTGCTGAGCCACTTCGAGCACGAGGTCTTTGCCGTTATTGTCAGTTTTCAGAGAGTTCAGAATCTCTGGCAGGTGGTCATCAAACTGGACGTCGACAACCGCGCCGATGACCTGTGTGATCTTGCCTTTTGCGTTGGCCATTTGGGTTCTCCGGGGTCTAGAGCGCTTCCGCGCCCGAAATAATTTCAATAAGCTCGCTGGTTATCACAGCCTGACGCGAGCGGTTAAACTCGATCGTCAGCTTGTCGATCATCTCGCCTGCGTTACGCGTCGCATTGTCCATGGCGGACATCCGGGCCCCTTGTTCGGAGGCCCCATTTTCCAAAAGCGCGCTGAAGATCTGGGTCGCAACACCGCGGGGCAAAAGATCTGCAAGGATCTCTTCCTCCCCCGGTTCATAGTCGTAGCCCGTGACATCCTCGTCTTCGCTGGCGTCGAAAGAGGCTGGGATGACCTGAAGTTCGGTCGGGATCTGGCTGATCACATTCTCAAAGCGCGAGAAATAGATTTTCGCCACATCGAATTCGCCCGCATCGAACCGCGCCAGGATATCCTTGGCTATTCCAGCTGCATCCTCGTAGCCCACGCGCTTGACCTCGGTGAGGTCAACATGGCCAACGAAATCATCTTCAAAATCGCGCCGCAGTGCCTCTCGACCCTTCTTGCCAACCGTCAGAATTTTGACAGTTTTACCATCGGCTTTGAGCGTCTCTGCCGCGGCGCGGGCGAGCTTGGCGATGTTGGAGTTGAAGCCACCACACAGGCCCCGTTCTGCGGTCATAACGACCAGCAATTGCGTCTGATCCGAGCCATTGCCAGCCAGAAGCTTCGGTGCGCCGTCAGATGTGCCGACAGAGGCCGCCAACCCGCCCATCACCGCGTTGAAACGATCGGCGTAGGGGCGACCAGCCTCCGCCGCATCCTGCGCGCGGCGCAGTTTGGCGGCGGCGACCATCTGCATCGCCTTAGTGATCTTGCGGGTCGATTTGACCGACTCGATCCTGTTTTTAAGGTCCTTAAGACTTGGCATGGCCTCGTCTCCCCTTAAGCGAAGTCAGCGGCGAACGCGTCCAGAGCGGCTTTGATCTTGTCTTCAGCGTCGCCTTTTACTTTCGGGTCATCATTGGTGATCATGTCCAGCACATCGCCGGCATTTGACCGCAGATGCGCCAGAAGGCCTTTTTCAAAGCGACCCACATCGCCAACCGGCAGATCATCAAGATAGCCTTTGGTCCCTGCATAGATGACGCAAACGATCTCGGCGTTGGTCAGGGGCGCGTATTGCGGCTGCTTCATCAGTTCGGTCAGGCGTGCGCCACGGTTCAGAAGTCGCTGGGTTGCGGCATCAAGGTCCGAGCCAAACTGGGCAAAGGCTGCCATTTCGCGGTACTGTGCAAGCTCCAGTTTCACAGGGCCCGCAACAGATTTCATCGCGTTTGTCTGGGCCGAAGAGCCCACACGCGACACCGACAAACCGGTGTTCACAGCCGGGCGGATCCCTTGGTAAAACAGCTCGGTCTCAAGGAAGATCTGGCCGTCAGTGATCGAAATCACGTTGGTCGGGATAAACGCCGACACGTCGCCGCCTTGGGTTTCGATGATCGGCAGAGCTGTCAGCGAGCCGGACCCATTGTCTTCGTTCAGCTTACACGACCGTTCCAGCAGGCGGGAGTGCAGATAGAAAACGTCACCTGGATAGGCTTCACGTCCCGGTGGGCGGCGCAGCAGCAGCGACATCTGACGGTAAGACACGGCCTGCTTGGACAGATCGTCATAAACGATCAGCGCATGGCGGCCATTGTCGCGGAAGTATTCTGCCATTGCGGTTGCGGCATAGGGGGCCAGGAACTGCATTGGAGCAGGCTCGGATGCCGTGGCGGCCACAACAATTGAGTACTCAATCGCGCCGGTTTCTTCGAGTTTCTTCACCAACTGTGCAACGGTCGAGCGCTTTTGGCCGATCGCCACATAGACGCAGTAAAGCTTTTTGCTTTCGTCGTCGCCTGCAGCGTCGTTGTAGGATTTCTGGTTGAGGATCGTATCCAGCGCGATGGCTGTTTTCCCGGTCTGACGGTCGCCAATGATCAGCTCGCGCTGGCCACGGCCAACTGGGATCATCGAATCGACGGATTTCAGACCGGTGGCCATCGGCTCATGCACGGATTTGCGCGGGATGATACCCGGAGCCTTGGAGTCTGCAACGCGGCGCTCGGACGCCTCAATCGGGCCTTTTCCATCGAGCGGATTGCCCAGGCCGTCAACAACGCGACCCAGAAGGGCGTCGCCCGCAGGCACGTCCACGATCGAGTTGGTACGCTTGACCGTATCCCCTTCTTTAATGTCGCGGTCGGTCCCGAAGATAACGATACCGACATTGTCGGATTCAAGGTTCAGCGCCATGCCTTGCACGCCGCCTGGGAATTCGACCATTTCACCGGCCTGAACATTGTCCAACCCATAGACACGCGCGATACCGTCACCAACAGACAGCACACGACCAACCTCGGCCACTTCGGCCTCTTGGCCAAAGTTTTTGATCTGGTCCTTAAGGATTGCAGAGATTTCTGCAGCTTCGATCGCCATTTATCCGACCTCTTTCATAGTAGTCTGGAGGGATGCGAGTTTCGAACGGATCGACGTGTCGATCATTTTCGAGCCCACCTTTACAACAAGGCCACCGATGAGGCTTTCATCGACGGCCATTTCTATTTTAACATCTTTGCCAACGGTTGCTTTCAGCGTCTTGGCAAGCTTGTCTTGTTGCGCCTTGGTCAGGGCCTTTGCGGCGGTGACCTCTGCAGTGATTTCGCCGTTTTCATCGGCAATCAAATTGCGCAGGGCTTTGACCAGTTGGGGCAGCACGAACAAACGGCGTTTGGAGGCCATAAGCATCAGCGTGTTGGCAACAGTCTCTGACACACCTATCTTGGCGGCAACCGCACCGACAGCGTCGCTTTGCTGCGCCCTGGAATAAACCGGTGAATTGATCAAATCATTGAAGTCTGAACTGTCTGCGAGAGCCTGCTCGAGCGCAGTTACATCAGCTTCGAGCGCTTTAAGGGTCTTCCCATCCTTGGCAATCTCGAAAACAGCGGTCGCATAGCGCGCGGCGATGCCAGTGGAAATTGATATCGGTTCGGACACATGCACCCCTTCGATTTTTGGCAGCTGGACAAGACGGCGTGTCCCGAAACCACCCCGACTGGTGGCTTAGGACACTCTGCGGAGTCCGGTAAAATCTGCGGTCGTGTAGCAAAGGGTTGCTCATGCCGCAACCGCCTATGACTTTTTTTCATCACTTGGATTGCAGGAATAGCAAGCCACACCTGGCTTTTGGGCTGCCTGCGACCGATTGTAGCTGTCAGTCGCGCTCAATTTCTAGGCGTTGTCGCTGGAAAACGCGGGCTCAGCCGGCCCGCCGTGGGGATCGGTTTTCCTTCCAGCGCGCGCAGCGGGGCGCGCATGTCAATACTCAAGCCGCGGCGGGTCGGTGCATATACCTGCTTGGTCGCCTCAACCATCAACACACCACCGGCAAAGCGGGACGACACGCGCCGTCCGATCCGTTCAACTGCATTGGCCGACCTGAGCCAGAATTTTCGTTCACTGGGTGGCGCAAATAGCGCGGCGCTGTGGCGTTCCGGCGCGAAAGAATGACGGCGCAGCTGGGCCTCCAGCTGGCTCAGGGAATAGGGCCGACCGAAGCCGAACGGAGTTGCGTCGCGCCGCGACCACAAGCCGGCCCGGTTCGGGACAACGAATAAAGCCCGTCCACCCGGGCCAAGGACACGCCAGCATTCATCCAGCAAGGCGGAAGCATTTTCACTGGTTTCAAGACCATGCAGCATCACAACGCGGTCGGCTTGACCTGAATTGAGCGGCCAACGCGTTTCCTCACACAACACCGAAACATTATCGCGCCCCATCGGCCAGTGCATGACCCCTTGCGGCCCCGGCATGAGGGCCACGACCCGTCGCGACGTCTTCAGAAACGGGCGCAAAAGCGGAACTGCGAAACCGAAGCCCACAACGGTCTGCGCCTCGGTTTGGTCCCAGAATTCCACCACCTGATCGCGCACCGCTCGTTGAGCGACCCGACCGATTGGGGTCCGGTAATAAAAGCGCTTAAGATCTTGAACGTCGAGATGCACGAGGTTGTCCGTTGTTCCTTCCGAGCTAAACTTTTCACGGATGATGACGATTTCCAACATAAGAGCTCGAAAAAACGGCCCAATTCCGACGCAGTTTTGCCCGAGACCATCGCCATTTTCATTCATAGACTGTTTACAGAGACCGGTGCGCGCGCTGGGAATGCCTGAAAAATAAGCAACAAACTGGATAATCACGAAGAAAGTGACCAGAAAGGACTTGAAGCCGACGAAATTAAACCGAACTGTAATGAACAAGAGGCAATGGTTGCTACCGGGACCTCCTCCCGGCAGTTGCCCTCATCAAAAGGAGCACTTGGGTGCCATCATTTTCGGACACTCTGGAAAAAGCAATCCATTCCGCACTTGCTCAGGCAAATGCGAACCGTCACGAACTGGCGACACTGGAACATCTGCTTTTCGCACTGACAGAAGAGCCTGACGCAACAAAGGTCATGAAAGCCTGCGGTGTCGATCTCGAACTTCTACGCAAGACATTGCTGGAGTTCATCGAAGACGAATTGGCGACACTGGTCACCGATGTAGAAGGCTCGGAGGCGGTGCCAACGGCGGCATTCCAACGCGTTATCCAACGCGCGGCTATACATGTCCAATCATCGGGGCGCACCGAAGTCACCGGGGCCAATGTTCTGGTCGCAATATTTGCCGAACGCGAATCCAATGCGGCCTTCTTCCTTCAGGAACAGGATATGACCCGCTACGATGCGGTGAATTTCATAGCACATGGCGTCGCCAAGGACCCGAATTTCGGCGAAGCGCGCCCGATCACCGGATCGAGCGATTTCGAAGAGGAATCGGCCGAGTCCGTTGAGGGTGGCGAGTCGAAGGAGTCCGCCCTGGCGAAGTATTGCGTGGACCTCAATGAAAAGTCGCGAAACGGCGATGTTGACCCGTTAATCGGACGGGCACATGAGGTTGAGCGCTGCATTCAGGTTCTGTGCCGGCGGCGCAAGAACAACCCGCTTTTGGTAGGTGATCCCGGCGTCGGCAAGACCGCAATTGCCGAAGGACTGGCGCATAAGATCGTTGCGGGCGAGACACCTGATGTCCTGGCAAACGCTACGATTTATTCCCTTGATATGGGTGCATTGCTGGCGGGTACCCGCTATCGCGGCGACTTCGAAGAGCGTTTGAAGGCGGTGATGAACGAAATGGAAAACCACCCAGACGCGGTGCTTTTCATCGACGAAATTCATACGGTTATCGGCGCTGGTGCCACATCAGGTGGGGCTATGGATGCTTCGAACCTGCTCAAACCAGCCTTGCAGGGCGGCAAGCTGCGCTGCATGGGTTCAACGACCTATAAAGAGTTCCGCCAGCATTTCGAAAAGGACCGGGCCCTGTCTCGCAGGTTCCAGAAAATCGACGTCGTCGAGCCTTCGGTAGATGATGCGGTGAAGATTCTGAAAGGTCTGAAACCCTATTTTGAAGAGCATCACGACATCAAATACACGTCCGATGCGATCAAATCGGCGGTGGAACTGTCGGCCAGGTACATCAATGACCGCAAGCTGCCCGATAAGGCGATCGATGTGATCGATGAGGCGGGGGCAGCGCAGCATCTGATTGTGGAATCAAAGCGTCGCAAAACCATCGGCGCCAAGGAAATCGAGGCTGTGGTCGCAAAGATCGCGCGGATCCCTCCGAAAAACGTCTCGAAGGACGATGCGGAACTTCTCAAGGATCTTGAGAAATCCCTCAAACGCGTCGTGTTCGGCCAAGACACCGCGATCGAGGCGCTGTCCTCTGCCATCAAACTAGCCCGGGCCGGTTTGCGAGAACCAGAAAAGCCGATAGGCAACTATCTGTTCGCAGGCCCGACCGGTGTCGGCAAAACCGAAGTTGCAAAGCAGCTGGCGGATACACTGGGCGTGGATCTGTTGCGTTTCGACATGTCTGAATACATGGAAAAGCATGCTGTCTCGCGCCTGATTGGTGCGCCTCCCGGCTATGTAGGGTTTGACCAGGGTGGCATGCTGACCGACGGCGTGGATCAGAACCCACATTGTGTGTTGCTGCTGGACGAAATCGAAAAGGCGCATCCGGATGTCTACAACATCCTGTTGCAGGTCATGGATCATGGCAAACTGACAGATCACAACGGTCGGACTACAGATTTCCGCAATGTGATCTTGATCATGACGTCAAATGCCGGTGCCACTGAATTGGCTAAATCCGCAATTGGGTTCGGCCGCGATCGTCGCGAAGGCGAAGATACCGCCGCGATTGAGCGTACATTCACCCCGGAATTCCGCAACCGCCTGGATGCGGTGATCAGTTTTGCGCCGCTTGGGCAGAAAATAATCAACCGCGTCGTTGAGAAATTCGTGCTGCAACTTGAAGCCCAGCTCATGGACAGAAATGTCACAATCGAACTTACAGCGGCGGCTGCCGCTTGGCTCGGCGACAAAGGCTATGACGATAAAATGGGCGCACGGCCTCTGGCCCGCGTGATCCAGGAACATATCAAGAAACCGTTGGCGGAAGAGTTGCTGTTTGGCAAACTGGCCAAGGGCGGCGTCGTCAAAGTTGGCGTTAAGAAAGACAAGATCGATCTGACGATTTTGGAGCCCGAAAATGCGCAGATCAGCTCCAAGAAAAAGCCACCGCTCTTGACCGCGGACTAAGCCGAAACAGGCATATCAAATTGCAAAAACCCGAGGCATGCGCAAAAGCTGGCCTCGGGTTTTTTGTTTGAACGCGCCTAGTGTTACTTTTCAGTCAGCTTGAGTTCGATACGCCGATTTGCCGCCAGCGCTTCCGGGCTGTCGCCTTGGCTGACAGGCTGAAACTCACCAAACCCATTGGCCGCAAGCCGGTTTGCCGGAATGCCGAGCTGCTGACTCATGTAGCGCACAACTGACAGTGCCCTGGCTTGGCTCAATTCCCAATTGTCAGCAAACTGACCAAAGCCAGACAAGGGCGTGCTGTCCGTGTGGCCGTCGACACGAATGATCCAGTTCAGATCATCCGGAATTTCGGACGCCACATCTTGCAAAATCCTAGCAACTTTGGCGATCTCGACCTGCCCTTCTGCAGACAGATCTGCCCGCGCGGGCTGGAACAGAACCTCGGAAGAAAACACGAATCGGTCACCCTGGATCAGCACTCCGTCTTGTGCACCCAGAAGATCCCGCAAACGGCCGAAAAATTCTGAGCGGTAGCTGCGCAACTCCTTGGCTTCCTCCTCCAGCCGAACGCGTTCCGCCTCTTCGAGCGCCAGGCGCCGTGCCTGCTCGTCCGCTGTGCGTTTTTGTTCGGCCGCGACTTGCGCGAGCGCGGTATTGAGCCGTGATCCCAGGGCCGAGATCTGAACATCGGCCGCTTCATCACGCGACTGAGCATCATCCAGCAGGGCTTGCAGCGATCCAAGTTGTGAGCGAAGTGCGGCGACCTGCTGGTTGAGAGCCTCGACCTGAAGCTGGCTCTGCTCGGTCAACTTTTGCGACTCCGCCAACTGACTGCGCGCGGTTGCCAGCAAAATTTCGCGTTGCTGGGCCTCGCTCAAGGCGTCTGTGTTGGCCTGCTCCGCCGCAACGCGCGCGGCCAATGCCGCGGCGATCTGGGCTCGGAGGTCAGCCAGTTCGATATCTCGCTTGGCCGCCTCTGTGTCCAGAAGCGCCTGTAGCTCTGCGCGCGCCGCCTCCGCCTGTTCAGCGGCGGATCGCGCGTTAACCAAGTCTTCTTGCAATTGCGCACGGGCCTGGCTGGCCTCGGTTTGCGCATTCTGGGCAGAGGCCAATATGGACAGGAGCTGGGCGTCCAGCTCCTCCTTCGCGCTATTTGCCGCCGCGAGAAGCGTGAGGGTTTCTTCCGCGTCTTTGCGCTGTGCTTCCAAGGCTAGTGACATCGCAGTCAACTCGGCATCCGCGTTTTCTAGCCGCTCCCGAAGTGCCTGTGCTGCCGCACGGTCGACCAGTTGCGCGGCCTCCGCGGCTGAGAGCGCCTCCTGAGCCGTGTCTCGCTCAGACTGTACCTCTGCCAAAAGCGCCTCAAGCGCTTCGCGACGCGCTGCGGCAAGCCGGGCTGCCTCGGTGCCAGCGTCAATCTCCGAACGGGCCTGAGCCAGGGCCAACTGTACCGCCTCTTTTTCCGTAATCTCTCGGGCGAGCCCGGCTTCAATGTCTTCGATCCGTGCCACCAGCGCTGCGTTCTCATCGGCAGAACGCGCAGTCTCAGCGCGCAAATCATCGCGCTCAGCGCTCAGCCCAACCACGCGGGCCTGAAGCCCGTCACGTTCTGTCAAAAGGCCCGCGACTTGTTCCTCGAAACTGGCAATACGCCCAGCTTGCGTCTGGTTTTGGGCTGTGAGCGACGCGATCAAGTCATTCTGGCGCGTCACCTCGTCGAATTGCGACTGCAACGCACCGTCCAAGCGATCGACCTGCTCTTCCAACTCGAAGCCACGCTGTTGTTCCAAACCGAGTGCCTCGGCCAGAGTCTGTACTTGCCCGGCCAGTTGCTCAAGCTCGGTATCCTGACTGGTGATCGTCTCCCGCAGGGTAAATTGCACGATCATGAAGATCGACAGAACGAACACCAAGACCAGCAGCAGCGCCGTCATTGCATCAACGAAGCCCGGCCAGATATTGGCTTCGAACCGTTGCCCATTGCGCCGCGACAATGCCATCCGGTCAGTCCCGTCTGCGCGTCAATCGAGCGACGGAGCCTGCGCTTGAAGCGGACTGAACGGCGCGGGTCAACTGGCTGATCTCGGCCTGCAGTTGGGACACGCTTTCCTGGCGACCCGCCGCCATTTCTTCGAAGATCTTCAGCAATTGTACATCTATGCTGCGCAACCGCATCCGGCTTTCAGGATCCGATCCGTCATCTTGGCGCATGCGAGTTAGCTCTTCGATGAGCTGCTCTTGCCCGGCCGCCACGCGGTGCAGCGCATCCGTGGGGTCGATGGACGCGTCTATCCGCTCGGTCAATTGCAACATCGTGCTTGTCAGGCTGTCTATTTTGTCTTCGGTCGCGACCCGTCCGGCCTCGGCTTGCATGAACAAACCCTGGAGGCTGTCGATCTGCTCCACCATATGGTCGAGCACGGTCGCCACCACGCCCTGGTCAAAACCACTCCCTTCCCCCTCGCCGGAGCTAAAGCTGACCCGGGTGATAGAGCCCAACCATTCTTCCATTTCCCGGTAAAATCGGTTCTGGCCATGTCCTGCAAAGAGCTCGAGCAGACCGACAACCAAAGATCCGGCTAACCCAAGCAGAGACGATGCAAACGCAGTTCCCATGCCAGATAATTGGCCTTCCAGTCCGGCGATAAGGTTCCCGGACACGTCGGCGAAGCTTTCGTCCGGTCCGACATTTAAAGAGCGGATCGTATCAACCACACCTGGAATTGTTGTCGCCAATCCGTAGAACGTTCCTAAAAGACCTAGGAAAATCAATAGATTGACGATATATCGCGTGATATCGCGCGCCTCGTCCATGCGGGTGGCAACCGAATCCAAAATGGATCTCGATGAGGTCGTACTAATTTGAATCCGTGCGCCTCCGCTGCGTAGAAGCGGGGCCAGCGAGGCCAAAAGGCGTGGTGCACGGAACGTGTTGTGCCCCGGGCGCTCTTCAACGAAGCCGACGATCCACGAGACCGAGGAGACGAGCTGGGTCACTTGCACGAAACAGGCAATGACGCCCAACGCAAAGACTCCCAGGATCACACCGTTCAAATAGGGGTTGGCCAGAAACACCGGAGCGACGCTCGGATAGGCCAGATAGCCACCAAACGCGACCAGGCCCAGAACGATCAACATCAAAATTGCTTGTCGCACCGGCTGCGAAAACTGCGACGCGCTGTCCCTGTCCGGGAAATCCATAATGCGAGACCTTGTTAACCGCTCTTATTTTCCGCAAGCATAGGGTGGGATGCCCTTCTTTCCAAGGGCTAACTCTTGCTAGTTCTGCCCCTTGAGCCGGTCGACTTTTTCGACCAGCAGATCCAGCTCGGGGTCATGGATCCCCAGTTTGTGCAACTGTGCGGCGGTGTTTGACAAGTATTCGGTATTCGGTCCGCGCCCACCAACTGCGTCCGAGATCACTTCCGCTTGCCGGTCAAGCGAAAGCGTGCCGCAATATTGCACATGATCGGGGTCCACGATGTAGGTAACGGCCTCCACCTCGCGTCCGTCACGCAGGGAAAGACGGCAAAACACTTCCAGATAGGCAGATGACACCAACTCCCGCTCCCGCAGGTAAGCAAGGGTTTGATCAGTCTTTTCCGGACGGACAAAAAGCGCGACGCCGTCACAATACGCACCGGTGCGTGCATCAAGCGCCAGCACCAGACCGGGATGTTCCGGAGTGCCGCGATGATGGATTGACCACATGCAAAAGGAGCGGTGGTAGTCACCCAGGCGCGCGATCTGGCTCTCGCTCACCTCGAAGCCTGGCTCCCACATCAGGGAGCCGTAGCCAAAAACCCAAAGCCCGTTATCCGCCATCACGCTGGTCCTTCACTTCTGACCTCTGTAAATAGGACCCAGCCGTCGGGTGAAAGGGAAAAACATGCGCAGATTGATCTTCATCGTGGTCCTGGCCGCTGCGGCGTGGAGTGGATACTGGATCTATGGCGCACGGGCGCAGACGAGCGCGGTTGAAACCTGGCTGGAAGAGCGACGCGCCGAGGGCTGGCAGGTCGAGTATTCCGCGCTTGATTTGCAAGGATATCCGAACCGGTTTGACATGACGATGCGCGATGTCGAGCTGACCGATCCAGAGACCGGCGTTTCCTGGATCGCACCGTTCTTTCAGATTCTGGCCTTGAGCTATCAGCCGAACCATCTGATCGCGGTTTGGCCCGATCAGCAGACCCTGGCAACACCCGAGCAGAAGATTGACTTGGTCGCGGAGAAAATGACCGCCAGCCTGGTGGTCAAGCCCGGTGAGGACCTGGAGCTTGATCGCGCCAACCTGGTGGTCGAGAACGCGAGCCTGACTTCGACAGAAGGCTGGACAACCCGCTTTAAGGCGCTCACGGCGGGTATACGGGGCACAGAAGGCCGCGAAAACACCTATGATTTGGCACTGAGCGCCGATGGTCTGGTACCCGGCGAAGCATGGCAGGGGATGATCGACCGGTCCGGGGCCTTGCCAGATGCGCTGGAGGCCGTGCTGATCGACATTGTGTTGGGATTTGACGCGCCTTTGGATATCCGCACGATTGAAGAGGCGCGACCGGCTTTGACCGCGATCGAAATCAAGCAAGCAAAGGCGGGCTGGGGCGAACTTTCTTTGCGCGCCGCAGGGAAAGTGAACGTTGATGCGACGGGCAAGCCGGACGGCGCGATTGATCTGAATGCCCGAAACTGGCGCGATATGCTCGCACTGGCCGTAGATGCGGGTGCTGTATCCTCAGATGTTGCACGCGGCGCGGAGCTTGGCTTGGGTCTATTGTCAAACTTGTCGGGCAGTTCTGACAGTTTAGACGCACCGCTCAGTTTCAAAGACGGTCTAAGCTTTTTGGGGCCCATCCCGATTGGCAAGGCCCCTGATTTGTCTTTGCGCTAGCGACAATAGGGACCCGTGCGATAACGCGCAGTGTCAAAGTGAAAATGATCCCGGTGGTACCTGTCAGCGTTTGGTCCGAGTACCGTCCCAAACGGGCCACAAGCTGCCTGTTGCATCTCGCGCAGTGCTTTGCCGTCGCGAGGATCCCGCCAGCCGTCAAGCACGGTGATCGTTTCGCCGTTCTTCAGCTGGATTGCGGAAATATCAATCGCACGGCCTTTGCCATGTTCTGAAATTCTGGCCCCTCGGCGATTGTTGCGGGTCCGACAAGCATAATGCGCCGCCACTTTCAACACTGCGACACCGTCGCCGCGCTTCCCAATGGCCGGCTTGACACCGTTGCGCACCCATGACTTCAGCGCGCGGGCTGTGTTGCAATCAACATTCGCCGGGGTGCTGAGAAACACGCCATCTACTTTGGTGATCCGAACGCCATTGCGCAGTCCACAGCCAGGCAAGCCCGCGGGGATCGGCCGGATCGCCATGCCCTCGATCGAGCTGTCATTGCAGACCGAACCCTCGGCTCCGCGAGCCACGCGCTTGCCACCGAATATGCCAAATAACCCAGAGCGTTGGCGCTGCTGTTGCGCTGGTTTCACCGCCAGCTCATTACGTTGGCGCTGCGGCTTCACGGAGACAGGCGGACGCTCGCTGGGTCGTACCAAGGGGCGTTGTGAACGGGATTCAGACGCCGGGATTTCGATCACGGGCGCTACTCGAGCGGGTCGCAAGGCTGGCCGTCCGGATCGTCCCGGCGCGGCAGAACTTGGGCTGTCCTCAGACGTCCGCACCGCGATTTCTGCCGCCTCGATCCCGCGCTCGGAGGGTCGGGGGGAAGTCAGGACTTCGGCATGCGAGGTCCCGACAAGTGCGAAGCTGACAACTGCCGCGCGCAGCCAGATCATTCAGTGGACCCACGTCCGAAATCGGGCACAGCCGTGTCTTGTCCGGCATCAATGATTCCTTGGCGAATTTCGCGCGTACGGGTGAAATAGTCATGCAGATGTGCGCCATCACCCTGACGAATAGCGCGTTGCAGGGCAAAAAGCTCTTCGGTGAACCGCCCCAGAATCTCGAGCGTTGCGTCCTTGTTCGTCAAAAAGACATCTCGCCACATCGTCGGATCAGACGCCGCGATCCGGGTGAAGTCGCGAAATCCGGCGGCCGAATATTTGATGATCTCGGTATCAGTCACACGCCCTAAATCATCGGCCACGCCGACCATCGTGTAAGCGATCAGGTGCGGTGTATGGCTGGTAACCGAGAGGACAAGATCATGGTGGCTCGGATCCATCTCTTCTACGTAAGAGCCCAGCGCCTGCCAAAACCCGGTCAACTTTTGGATCTCTGCCGGATCTGTACCTTCCAGCGGTGTAAGCAGACACCACTTGTTGTCAAAGAGTGTCGCAAAGCCTGAGCGCGGGCCTGAATATTCTGTGCCTGCCACAGGATGGCCCGGAATAAACGTCACGGTTTTCGGCACATGCGGGGCGACAATCTCGATCACCGCCCGTTTCGTCGAGCCGACATCGCTGAGAATGGCCCCTGGTTTCAGATGCGGGGCAATCTCGGCCATCACCGGCTCCATCGCCCCAACGGGGACACAAAGGACCACTAGATCCGCGTCGCGCACACAACTGGCCAGATCCTCTGTCACGTCGCACAAATCGATCTCTCGCGCGATATCGCGGGTCTGGGCACTTTGGGCGTATCCTGTGATCTTCTTGGCGGCATTGGCGCGTTTGATCGCGTGCGACATCGACGAGGCAATCAGCCCCAGCCCGATCAGGGCAACATTTGGGTAAATCACACTCATGACTCTGCCTTCAAAAACATCTCGATCAATCGCACCACCCGGCGACAGGCTTTTTCGTCACCGATCGTGATCCGTAAACACTCTGGAAGGCCATAACTTCCGACAGGCCTGACGATAATCCCGCCAGCGCGCAACGCGGAATTGCAGGCTTGGGCCTGTTGCGCATTCTGGAACCGCGCCAGGATAAAATTACAATGCGACGTGTCTGAAGGCACCCCAAGCGCTGCGAGTGCGTCGGCCAGCCAGCTTCGCATCCGGGAGTTTTCTACCCGACAGCGGATCATGTAGTCTTGGTCGCGCATCGCAGCCTCAGCCGCCTTAAGGGCCGGGGCCGACAGGTTAAACGGGCCGCGAATTCGGTTCAGCGTGTCGATGACGGCTTGCGGACCATATCCCCAGCCAATGCGCAAACCACCCAGGCCGTAAATCTTGGAAAAGGTCCGTGTCATGAACACATTTTCGCGTTGTTCAATCAACGCAGCACCAGCGTCATAATCCTCGACATATTCCGCATAGGCACCATCAAGCACCAACAGCGCCCGATCGGGCAAACCCTCGGCCAGGCGTGCAAGTTCGGCCTGGTCGATCATCGTGCCTGTCGGATTGTTGGGATTGGCCAGAAACACCAGGCGCGTGTGGTCGGTACAGGCCGCCAGTAGGGCATCCACGTCAGTTCTGCGTGTGTCTTCGGGCGCGACAACCGGAGTGGCCCCGGCCGCCAATGCCGAAATCTTATACATCCCGAACCCGTGCTCGGTGTAGAGCACTTCATCGCCTGGCCCAGCGTAGGCGTTGCACAGAAAAGAGATAATTTCGTCCGAGCCGACACCGCAGATGATCTGCGCTGGATCAAGTTCATGCACAGCCCCGATCACCTCACGCAGATCAGCGTGGTCGGTCGAGGGGTAGACATGAAGCTGCCCTGCCGCCTGGCGATACGCGTCGGAGGCCCGCGGGCTGGGTCCAAACGGATTTTCGTTTGACGACAGCTTAACGACATCTGCAACACCCGGCAGATGCGCCTCGCCGCCCTGATAAAGCGCGATGTCCAAAATACCCGGTTGCGGCGTAAGGCCCATAGTCAGTTCTTCCATCAAAGGTTCAACCCGTCTTACAGCCCAGCCTCGGGGTTGAAAAGCGGCTTACGGCCGGCCGGGCGGATTTGGCTCAGTAGAAGCTCTGCGGGTCGATATCGATGCTCAGCCGGATGCCCGAACCAAGCTTGATTTTGGCGACCCAATCGCTCAGGGCAGCCTGCAACGCTACGCCCTTGTCAGCCTTAACCAACAGGCGGACACGGTGACGCCCGCGAACCCGCGCAATCGGGGCTGGGGCCGGCCCGAACACCTGCGCGCCGATCCTGCGCAACGCGCCATCATTGCGCACCAGATGATTGCCCAGATCGAAAACCGGTCCCACGTCTGGCCCCGACAAAACAATGCCTGCCATACGTCCGAAGGGCGGCATGCTTGAGTGTTCGCGTTCGGCCGCCTCTGCTGTCCAGAAGCCTTCCTCATCGCCGCTCGTTATGGCGCGGATCACCGGATGCTCCGGTTGGTAGGTCTGCAATAAAGCCAGCCCGGGCTTGTCGGCACGACCAGCGCGCCCGGCAACCTGGCGCATCAGTTGAAAAGTGCGCTCTGCCGCCCGTAGATCAGAGCCTTGTAGCCCCAGATCCGCATCAATCACGCCCACCAGGGTCAACAGGGGGAAATTGTGCCCTTTGGCCACCAATTGGGTGCCGATAATGATATCTGCCTGCCCGGCTGCGATCGCTTCGATATGCTCCTTGAGCGCCCGCGCAGACCCATAAAGGTCAGACGACAAGACCGCTATTCGCGCCTCGGGAAACAGCTCCTTGACCTCTTCGGCCATGCGTTCGACACCAGGGCCGACAGGGGCCAGCCTACCCTCCACCTGGCAATTTGGACAGATCGTCGGGATCGGCTTGGTTTCCCCACATTGATGGCACATCAGGCGTTTGAGATAGCGGTGCTCCACCATGCGCGCATCGCAGTGATCGCAGCCAATCTGGAACCCGCAGGCCCGACACAAAGTCACCGGGGCATAGCCCCTCCGGTTGAGAAAGATCAGCGATTGCTCACCTGCCTCAATGCGAGACGCGATCTGGTTTTGCAACACGGGCGAAATCCAACGCGAGGCCGGCAACGCCTGATCTCGCATGTCGATGGTCCGCATTTCAGGCAGTTTCGCAGTTCCAAACCGTGAGGTGAGTTCCTGTTTGGCATATTTTCCAGACTTGGCGTTAACCCAGCTTTCCAATGACGGAGTGGCCGACGCCAAGATCACCTTGGCATCGCAAATCGATGCGCGCAGCACCGCCATGTCGCGGGCATTGTAGAGCACGCCATCCTCTTGCTTGTAGGAACTGTCATGCTCCTCATCGACCACGATAAGCCCCAGATCGGCAAAGGGCAGAAACAACGCTGAGCGCGCGCCGACGATAAGCTGTGCCTGAGCCTCACCCACCATGCGCCAGGCCCGGCGGCGTTCGGTCATCGTGACGCCGGAATGCCATTCCGTCGGACGCGCACCGAATCTGGCTTCCACGCGGGATAAAAACTCTGCCGTCAATGCGATCTCTGGCAACAGAACCAGAGCCTGGCGGTTTTGGCGCAAACAATCGGCAACAGCCTCCAGATAGACCTCGGTCTTGCCCGACCCGGTGACGCCTTTCAGAAGGGTCGTCGAATACCCAGATTTC
Organism: Pseudomonadota bacterium; assembly: GCA_039193885.1. Classification (GTDB taxonomy): domain Bacteria; phylum Pseudomonadota; class Alphaproteobacteria; order Rhodobacterales; family Rhodobacteraceae; genus Litoreibacter. The sequence goes on along the minus strand of JBCCWL010000001.1, from coordinate 192,878 downwards.
GCGCGCAGTCCTGCGACTGAAGCCGCCTGATCCGGCGTCAAAGTCTGCCCGGCCAGATCCGGGTTCAACCGCGGATAGCTGCTGTCGCGCGGGGTGTCTTCCTCAACCACCACGCCTTGTGCGACCAAACCCTTGATAACAGATGACCCGACGCCTGCCTGCTCCGCAAGCTCCCGAAGGGTGAAAGCCAAACCGCCATAGTCCCTCAAGACGGCCAAAACTTTCCCGCGGGCTGGGGTCATTCGGTCCGGCTCCCCCCGACCCAATCGATAGATTTTACGCATGGCGGGTGGATCGCCCAGACCCGGCGAGCGTGTTGCCAATCTCAACATCGGGGGCAGCGGTGTCAGTGTATAGGCGGCGGCCTTGCTTAAGAACTCCCGCATTTCGGGCCGCATCGGCGCGGCATCAAGCACGCGGATCACCGCGCGCAGTTTTGAGGCCTGCCAATCGCCCTCGCCCGGGCCCCAGATCACACCCAGTACTTTACGCGGGCCTAAAGGGACTTCCACGAAATCACCAAGACGACACCCACCTTCTGGGGCGCGGTAGTCCAAAACACGGTCCAAGGGTTGCGTCGTCAAAACGCCAACCCGTTCCCCTGGCGCAAAGATGGAAATCTCCGTCATGGGGCTTTCGAGCCGAGGGGCTTTAGTCTAAAGCATCGCCTATGCACCGCCAGACAACTCACGAGGTTCGAGATGAAATTTTTTGTAGACACGGCCGAGACCGACGCGATTGCCGAATTGAACGATTTGGGAATGGTTGACGGGGTCACAACGAACCCGTCGCTGATCATGAAATCTGGCCGCGACATCTTGGAGGTCACTAAAGAGATTTGCGACATGGTCGATGGTCCGGTTTCTGCCGAAGTTGTCGCGCTGGAAGCAGACGCAATGATTGCCGAAGGTCGCAAGCTGGCGAAGATTGCCGACAATATTACCGTCAAGGTGCCGTTGACCTGGGCTGGTCTAAAAACCTGCAAAACGCTGTCTGAAGAAGGCAACATGGTCAATGTAACGCTTTGCTTTTCTGCCAACCAGGCGTTGCTGGCAGCCAAATGTGGCGCAACCTTCATCTCGCCCTTCATCGGGCGTGTGGATGACATCAATCTCGACGGCATGGAGTTGATCGCGGATATCCGGGACATTTACGACAATTACGGGTTCGAGACGCAGATCCTAGCGGCCTCTATCCGCACCGTAAACCACATCTCTGAGGCCGCCAAGATCGGGGCCGACGTAATTACCGCGCCGCCTGCCGTGATCAAGAAACTCGCGGACCATCCGCTGACAGATGCGGGCCTTGCCGCGTTCATGAAAGACTGGGAAAAGACCGGGCAAAAGATCCTCTGACCGGGATCACCAAGATGTGAAGTGCGCTTCCCAGGCTATCTCGCCACTATTTGTCGAATTAGCCGGGAGGATTTTTCGTGGCCAAATCTAAAAAACGCACACGCAAGCCCGCCGCAGCGGGGCCACAAGCCACACCGCAACGGACGCGACGCGATATGCTGCGGCTTGCGCGCAATGGTGCCATTGGCGCGGCCGTTCTTGGCGTAGGCGGGTTTTTTGCGGCAAGATCCGTTCAAGCTACTATGTACGAAAATGACCTGACCCGCGTTGGGGCCGGCGCACCCACCGTTGTGCAGATTCATGACCCCCAATGTCAGCTGTGCACAGCGTTGCAAAAACAGGCCCGCAGAGCGCTCAAAAACATGGGCGACAGGGCGCCAGAGTATGTCGTTGCGAACATCAGAACCGCTGAGGGGGGTAATTTTGCCGGGCGACATGGCGTGCCGCATGTAACGTTGCTTCTGATTGACGCGCGAGGCCGCGTCGTTGAGACGTTAAGCGGGGTCCAGGATGCCGCCGTCCTACAATCCGCGTTTGAACGCTTTATGGGCGACCGGCGCAACTTATAGCGCATGGCGCTTTTTCAGTGATGAATTCTGCTGAAGCTTCCGCTATAATGCCAAAAAAATCAGGAGACAGGCATGAGCGAGCAGGCAGACATGCTGGGGGCGATACGCCGTAAAATCTTGGCAGAACCCGAGGTTGTGCTGGAAGACCACGACCTTATGCGCGCGCTGATAGATGCGAATGAACGTGCAAAGGGCGGCAATATCGTCGATCTTCGCGGCATCGCAATGGAACGTCTGGAAAGCCGTTTGGACCGGCTTGAAGACACGCATCGCTCGGTGATTGCGGCGGCTTACGAAAATCTTGCGGGCACGAACCTGATCCACAATGCGGTTCTCAAACTGCTGGACCCGACCGATTTCACCAGCTTCCTCGATATTTTATCTGATGAGCTGCCCGCATGTTTACGGGTGGCCTATCTAAGACTGATCCTGGAAAGTCACGATAGCACGGAAACGGTTGGCTACGAGTCGGTATTGAGCATCGTTGAGCCCGGCACAATTGAGGCCTATGTCACAGGCGGTCGCGGGTCGACCGTCAGGCCCGTGACGTTGCGCCAAGTCGCGCAAGCCCCCGAAGACGTCTATGGACCGGCCGCGCAATTTGTCCGCTCAGAAGCGCTTTTGACGCTGGATCTGGGTCCTGGCCGACTTCCCGGTCTTTTGGTCATGGCCTCCGAGGATCCGCATCAGTTCAAGCCCAGCCAGGGCACCGATCTGTTAACATTTTTCGGCGGTGCATTTGAACGGTCTATTCGTCGCTGGTTGGCGTGAGCCTGACATTTCAGCCCGCTCTGCGCGACCAGCTGGAGCAATGGTTGACCCATCTGAGCGCCCTGGAGGGCGCCTCCCAAAACACACTCGATGCATACAGATCTGATTTGCTTGGGTTTTTCGGATTTCTAAATGCGCATCTTGAGGAGAAGGTCGGCCTTAAAGCTTTGCGCGAAGTTGCGACCCTCGACATGCGGGCCTGGATGGCACATGAACGCAAGCGCGGCGTCTCAAGCCGGTCGCTGGCCCGCGCGCTGTCATCGGTGAAAAACTACTACCGCTGGTTTTCCACGCGTGACGGTTTTGAACCGACCGCTGTGCTGGCCACGCGAGCGCCGAAATTCAAGAAAAAACTTCCCCGGCCTTTGGCACAAGATGCCGCGCGGGCTGTGATTGAGACGGTGGGACAGCAAGGCGGCAAGGATTGGATCAACGCGCGCGATATCGCTGTCGTCACGCTGCTCTATGGCTGCGGGCTGCGGATCTCAGAAGCATTATCGCTGACGCGGGCAGAAACGCCACTGCCCGAAACCTTGCGGATTATCGGCAAAGGCGGAAAGGAACGGATCGTGCCGGTGCTTCCCGCCGCGCGCGAGGCTTTGGCGCACTACATCGCGCTGTGCCCCTATGAGCTCGCCCCGACAGATCTGGTGTTTCGTGGCATACGCGGCGGTGTGCTAAACCCGCGAGCGATCCAGAAAGCGATGGAGCAAACGCGTCTGCAACTTGGTCTCCCAGCTTCCGCAACGCCGCATGCCATGCGCCATTCCTTTGCCACGCATTTGCTTGAGGCCGGTGGAGACCTTCGCGCGATCCAGGAATTGCTGGGCCACGCGTCACTGTCGACGACGCAAACCTACACCGCCGTTGACACGGTCCGCCTGATGGAAATCTACGACACGGCGCATCCGCATGGCCGGCATGGTTAGCGAACGCATTGTACTAGTTATCTGGGGCTGAGCCCGATAATGCGCCATGCGAAGCCCTATTCCTTAAACACAGCCGAATAGGGAAACCACTCTATGCTATCCGGAGCAGTTTTTTGCAGCCGCGTTTCGCAGCGGGACGACGACTTCGATACGGCTGGCCGAGGAGTATCTGAAAATCGCCGACGCAGGCGTTGTGATGCCTGCCGGGTCGGTTTTGGCGAAGGGAAGCTTCTCGATCAAGAACAGGAAATCCATCGGCCGGATCGGCCCGATTTTCATCATGGCAAAGGCTGAAGCTGGTAGGGTTCCTGACACGCCAAACCGGCTCTATTCCACGGTTCAACCCATTGGCAAACCGTTGAAGATCAAGGAAAGCGCTTGCCATGATTGCCATGCTGCCTTCGAAGATCGGGACATCCTAACCTATCCTTTTGGGAGAGGTCTGGGTCCCCATCTGATCTAAAGACAACGGATTGACAGGCCTCAGCCTCCTGGCGCGGGCTTTTTCTTTGCGTTTGGCGGATGCTTGCGTCATGACACCTTCATGACACTTCGCATGAAAGCCCTGTCCGTCCATTTGTTGACCGCCTCTGGCGCTGTCTTTGCCATGCTGGCCATGCTAGCAGCGGTCGACGGCAAATGGGCCTTAATGTTTCTCTGGCTCGTCGTGGCTTTCTTTGTCGATGGGATCGACGGTCCGCTGGCGCGAAAATACGACGTGAAAACCAATGCACCGGCCTTCGACGGAGTGCTGCTCGACCTAATCATCGATTACCTCACTTATGTGTTCATACCCGCTTTCGCGCTGTTTAAGTCAGGACTTTTTGAGGGGTGGACGGGCTGGTTTGTCATCATCGTGATCACCTTTGCCTCGGCGATGTATTTCTGCGATACGCGGATGAAAACAAAGGATAATTCCTTTTCCGGCTTCCCGGGATGCTGGAATATGGTCGCGCTTGTCGTTTTTGCGCTTGAACCAAATTTCTGGGTCATCCTGGTCCTGGTCTCGGTGCTCGCGATCACCATGTTTCTACCGCTGAAATTTGTCCATCCAGTTAGAACAGAGCGCTGGCGCGCGCTAACCTTGCCAATGGCTTTGGCCTGGACGTTCTTTGCCGGCTGGGCCGCCTGGGTTGCGTTCGATCCGCAAAGCTGGGCGCATTGGGGCCTGATTGTCACGTCCGTCTACCTGCTGTTCGCAGGCGTGACACAGCAGATGTTCCCGGCCCGGGCAACTTAGATCAAAAGTCCCGCAGCACCTTCAAGTTTCAGCAGCGCAACCTTGGCTTCCACACCGCCGCGTCCGGAAAAGCCGCCGAGCCCGCTTGCCCCCAGAACACGGTGGCAGGGGATCAGGATCGGGATCGGATTGGCACCACAGGCTTGCCCAATTGATTGCGCCGAGACGCCAAGGGCTTTGGCAATATCGCCATAGGTGCGCGTCTCGCCGTAAGGGATCGCACGCAGAGCCGCATAAAAGCGCTGTTGAAACGGGTTCGCCCGCGGGGCCAAAGGGACCGAGAATTCGTTCAGCGCGCCGGCAAAATACTGGCTGAGTTCTTGCGCCAGAGTCTTCGCCAGCTCCGTGACCGGTGCTGTGCCGTCATCGCCCCAATCCAAACGGGTCACAGCCCCGTCGTGTTCTTCAAAGGACAGTGCGCCAACCGGACTGTCTATACAGACAGTCATAGCGGTTTTCGCACGGCCATCATTGTGGCGGACAATGTTGAAATCAGCGTGCCCTTTTCGTTCGTTGTCTTGCCTTCGGTGAACATCAAAGTGCGTCCGGCTCGAATAACCTGGCCTTCGAAGCGAAAGACTAGTCCTTTTGCTGGGGCCAGAAAACTGGACTTGAACTCGACGGTCAGAACCTCGGCGTCCTCCTCCATCAGCGAGAACGCCGCGTATCCGCACGCCGAATCCAGTGCAGTCGTGATAACCCCTGCATGCAGAAACCCATGCTGCTGGACCAGGTCGGCCCGAAACGGCATTTCTAATGCCACGAGACCAGGTGAAATATCCGCTATCGCAATGCCCAGTGTCGCCATCACAGCTTGATCGGCAAAGCTTGCCCGGGTGCGGGCCGCGAAATCTGGGTTACGCGGCTGCCACATGGTTCAGCTCATCGCCTCGTTGCAGCGGCCACACACACCCGGATGCTCGTAAAGTCCGACATCAGGTAGGATCTTCCAGCAGCGTTGACATTTTTGTCCTTCCGCCTTGGCAAATACAACAGCGACACCTTGTGTATCATCCAATGTGAATGCCCCTTCGGGGGCCGCTTCGGCCAAGACTGAAATGCCCGAGGTAATGCACATATCCTCAAACTCGACGGTGTTCAGGATCTGGGCCTCATCGGCACCCACATAGACCTTAGGCGCAGCTTCCAAAGACGAGCCAATTACCTTTTCAGTGCGCTGCACTTCAAGCGCACCCGTCACAACCCGGCGCACTTTCCGGATCGTGGCCCATTTCGCGGCTAACGCGTCGTCGCGCCAGGCATCAGGCGTCTCTGGGATGTCTTGCAGGTGAACTGAACTGTCTTCGCCTGGGAAGCGCTCAAGCCAAACCTCTTCCATGGTGAAGACCAGGATAGGGGCAAGCCAGGTGGTCAGGCGATGATAAAGAATGTCGAGCACGGTCCGCGCCGCCCGGCGGCGCAGCGTATCGCCATCGCAATAAAGTGCATCCTTGCGAATATCAAAATAGAAAGCCGAGAGATCCACCGTCGCAAAGGTGAAGATGGCCTGGAAGACACCCTGGAAATCATACTTCGCGTAGCCCTCGCGCACCGTCTCGTCCAATTCGGACACACGATGCAGGACCCAGCGTTCCAGCTCGGGCATATCGCTAGGCTCGACCCTGTCAGCTTCGCTGAACTGTGCCAGAGAGCCCAGCATGAACCGCATCGTGTTTCGCAACCGGCGGTAACTGTCGGCAACGCCTTTGAGTATTTCCGGGCCGATCCGCTGATCAGCCGTGTAGTCTGTTTGAGCCACCCAAAGCCGCAAGATGTCCGCCCCGTACTGGCGGACAACCTCTTCGGGAACAATCGTGTTGCCAATGGATTTGGACATCTTCATGCCCTTCTCATCAAGCGTGAACCCGTGGGTCAGAACGCCACGATAGGGCGCACGACCTTGCGTGCCGCAGCTTTGCAAAAGGGACGAGTGGAACCAGCCACGGTGCTGGTCGGTCCCTTCAAGATACAGGTCGGCAATCCCGTCCGTTGAGCCATCCTCACGGTCGCGCAGTGTGAATGCATGAGTGGAGCCGGAATCAAACCAAACATCTAAAATATCGCCGACTTGATCATAGGCGTCGGGATCGACAATACCGCTCAGGAACCGCTCTTTCGCGCCCTCTGCGTACCAGGCATCTGCCCCTTCGGCCTCGAATGCTTCACATACGCGGGCGTTTACCTCGTCATTGCGCAGCAGAAAGTCTTCGTCGGTTGGCATTGCGTCAGACTTGGTAAAGCAGGTCAGCGGGACGCCCCAGGCGCGTTGTCGCGACAGCACCCAGTCGGGGCGCGCCTCCATCATGGAGTGCAGCCGGTTGCGACCAGATTTCGGGGTCCAGGTCACATTGTCAATTTCGGTCAAAGCGCGCGCGCGAATTGTCGTGCCATGCGTGTCCTGACCGTCGCCCACAGGCTTGTCGATGGCAGCGAACCATTGCGGCGTGTTGCGATAGATCACCGGCGCTTTTGAGCGCCAGCTATGGGGGTAGCTGTGTTTGATCTTGCCGCGCGCCAAAAGGCCGCCAGTCTCGACCAGTTTGTTGATCACCGCCGTATTGGCATCGCCCTCGCCGCCTTTGCGGCTGAGGATAAACTTGCCGCCGAAGAATGGCAGGCTGTCACGGAATTTACCGTCATCCTCAACATTGTAGGTGATGACCTGCTCGAGCATCCCAAGATCACGGTAGAGTTCATATTCCTCCATCCCGTGGCTCGGCGCGCAGTGTACGAACCCCGTGCCCTCTTCGTCGGTGACAAATTCGGCCGCACGGAAGTCTCGGATATCATCCCACTCTCCGTCCGCGCCGTCTGCCCCGGCCAGTGGATGGAGGAGCCCATTGATCACACCAGGATCGACATCCCCAAGACGACGATACATCGTTTCATCCAAACGGGCCCGGCTTAGGACGTCTGCTGCCAGATTGTCGGACAGGATGTAGCGCTCACCGATCCGTGCCCAACATTCCTCGGGCCGTCCGATGATCTCATAGAGGCCATAGGAAATGCTCTCGCCATAGACCACAGCCTTGTTGGACGGCATGGTCCAGGGCGTTGTGGTCCAGATCACCACATGAGCCCCGTCCAGCGCAGCGTCGGAAGTGCCAGCGACTTTGAATTTCACCCAAACGGTGAAGCTTTCCTTGTCATGATACTCGACCTCGGCCTCGGCCAGGGCCGTTTGCTCAATCGGCGACCACATGACCGGTTTTGAGCCCTGATAGAGCGTGCCGTTCATCAGGAACTTCTGAAATTCTTCGGCGATCACACGTTCGGCGTGGAAATCCATGGTCAGATATGGGTTGTCCCAGTTGCCGGTGATCCCCAGCCGTTTGAACTCTGTCCGTTGAACATCAACCCAGCCTTCCGCAAAGGAGCGGCATTCCTGCCGGAACTCGACAATGTCAACCGCGTCCTTGTTGCGGCCTTTTTTGCGGTACTGTTCTTCGATCTTCCATTCGATCGGCAGCCCGTGGCAGTCCCAACCGGGGATATAGCAGGCGTCATGGCCCATCATCTGCTGAGAGCGGACGACCATATCCTTGAGGATTTTGTTGAGCGCGTGGCCGATATGCAAATGTCCATTCGCATAGGGCGGGCCATCATGCAACGTAAACGGCTTGCGGTTGGTCTTGCCACGAAGACGGTCATAGATCCCGATTTTCTCCCAGCGGGCCAGCCAGTCGGGTTCGCGCTTGGGCAGTCCGGCCCGCATTGGAAAGTCGGTTTGCGGCAGGTTCAACGTGTCTTTATAGTCAACAGGGTCGGTGGTCTCGGCGCACATATCAGGCGTCCTTATTGCGGTCGTCTCAGGAATGTTGAAAGGGCGGTGCGCGCGGCGTCATGCACCTTGGCCCGGCGTCTCATCTGCTCAGAGCGCCGGGGAAATAATTCGGTCGGATATGCCAAACAAACAGGCCATGCCGCGGCTTATAGCGAGCCTCTGGACAAGGGTCCAGCCCGGTTAGGTATTGACGTGGTCCCAGACTTTCGAAATTGCGACCGACCCTTCGCCAACTGCGCTTGCAACACGCTTGACCGAACTTGCGCGGACATCACCTACGGCGAAAATACCCGGCTGCGAGGTTTCAAAGGTCGATCCACCGCCATTTTGTGATCCGGTCAGGACGAATCCCTTGTCGTCAAGGGCAACCAGACCAGACAGCCACTGCGTATTGGGTGCGGCTCCGACCATGATAAACAGTGCACGGGCCGGCACGTCCCACTCGCCATCGGGCGATGTCAGCGTCACACAGTCCAGCGAGTCGCCACCGCCAAGACCACAGACCTGTGTATTGTAGTGAATTGTGACGGACGGATCGGCCTCGAGCCTGCTGGACAGGTAATCTGACATGGAGGCTGCAAGGCTGTCGCCGCGCACCAGCAGGTGAACGTGGGCAGCATTGCGGCACATATACATCGCCGCCTGCCCGGCCGAATTGCCGCCGCCAATCACACAGACTTCGCTGCCAGAACAAAACCGGGCTTCTAAATCGGTGGCTGCATAGAACACACCGGCGCCTTCGAAATCCTCGAGCCGGTCCAGCGGAAGCCTGCGATATTGAACGCCTGTGGCCACGACAATCGACTTCGCGCAGACCTCCAATCCGTCATCAAGTGTGGCGCAGAACAGACCATCGTCGCGCTTTTCAAGCCCACGTACCCGGCGCGGCATTGCAAAGCGCGTGCCGAATTTCATTGCCTGAATTTCTCCGCGCCAAACAAGATCACCGCCTGAGATACCGGTCGGAAATCCCATGTAGTTCTCGATCCGGCTTGATGTGCCGGCCTGACCCCCAACGGCCGTGTCCTCGACAACCAGCGCCGAAAGGCCTTCTGCACCCGCGTAAACCGCAGCCGCCACACCTGCAGGGCCGCCACCCACAATCAAAACATCAACGACCTCTCCCGGTTCAACTTCGAGGTCAAGGCCCAGAAGCTGCGCAACCTTCAGCGGCGTTGGATCCTCAACAACCTGATCGCGACCGAAGATTACAGCGGGTTTAGTGTGGTCAATCGAACAGGTCTTCGCCTCCTCTTGAGCATCCGGAGACCCCAGTTCGAGCAACTGAAATGGGATTTTATTGCGGGCTGCAAAAGACGCGATCCGGCCGATCATCCTGTCCTGATCTGCGCCGATAAGCTTTAACGAGCTGTCGTTTTCCTCAAGTTGTCTGCGCCGGCGGGCGGCATAAACCGAAATCACAATGTCGCTCATCTCAGGGATTTTGGACATCAGATCCAGCATCACGGGCCGATCGACAACCAAGGCGCTCGTCGGCATTGATGCGCGCAAAGGCAATGAATGAACTCCACCGTTGAGGAAGGCGATCTCACCCATAAACTGTGTCGGCCCGATCCCGTTTGGCAAGGCGCGTTCGCCAGTATACGGGTCGACGACTTCGATCTCCCCCTCCAAGACATACACGAACTTGTCGACACGCGCTCCGACCTCTGCAACCATTTCCCCCTGTTCAAAACGCTGCTCTCGCCCTGCCTTTCGCAACGCGTCAACATGTGCCTGGGCAAGTGGGGTGCGGGTCATTTCTGAGAGATTGGCAGCTAGACTTTCCATCAACTCTTCTCCTTTGGCGAAAGAAATAGGCCGACAAGCGCACGTTTCACCACCCCTGTGACCGACGGTTTGTTTTGCGCTAAAAAGGGCACCGGACGGCAGACATCCATGGCGGCCAGTCCAACCCGAGCAGTAAGCGCACCGTTGACAATCCCTTCGCCAAATCGGCGCGAGACTTTTGCCATCAATCCGCCGCCCGCGACGGATCCGATCAAATCATCGCCCACAGCCACAGCCCCCGTTGCCACCAGATGGGTCAGAACAGCGCGGGTCAGCCGCCAGCCACCCAAAAGACCGGCGCGACCGCCATAGATCTCAGCAATACGACGGATCATTCGAAGGTTTGCCGTCAGCGCAACAGCCAGGTCCGCTAAAGCCAAAGGCACAATCGTAGTGATCATGGCCACTTGGCGGGACGCGGCCTCAATCTCTAGAATGGCAGCGGCGTCGAGCGGCGCGATCAGCTGTCGCTCTGCCAGGGTAATTGCGCCCGCGGCGTCAAATTGATCAGGCAAACCCTGAGTGACGCTTTCGCTGGCGACCGCAAGCTCCGAGCGCGGGTGATAGAGCTTCACCAGCTTGGCGCACACCTCTTTGGCTGCATCGAGCGACTGTTCCGAGAGGGCCGCGTCGGCGGACTTACGCATCTTGTCCATGCGCCGCAGACGGCCCAGCGCCATCAATTCGCGCCCGCACATCAGCACCAATAGTCCCAGTGCAAGTCCCAAAAGCCCGGTTGCGATTCCGCCCAAAACCGGATTGCGCGCCAACAAGGCAGTAACGAAATCCCAGGCGGCAACCGAAGCTGCAAATCCAACAAGCGCGATCAACGCCGCCCAGAACAAACCAACCAGGCGCGATGGTTTACGCCCGGCCAAAGCCGCCATCGTGCGCATCGCGCGCCCTTCTGGAGCGGCGTCTGATAAGCCAAACTCCAGGTCCGGAACCGGCGGGGCGCTTGCCGGTGTGTGCTTGGTTGTGGTCGTGGGCTCAATAATCTTCGGGGTCGCGCTCTTGCTTGAGGCATGGGCGTTTGGTGCCGCCGGTTCCAAATCAATTACGACAGGTTTCTTAGGGTTGCTCATCGCACGCGATCTCCAATCAGAAACTCTGCCGCGCGGTCGAGCCGGATATGAGGCAACCCGCCTTGCGTGCGCCCCTCCAATCGGGCCGGTGCAAAATTCATGATCTCGTAATCCGCGCCCAGCCAGTCAGATTTGCCTTCGCGCGCCGGCGCTAAAATTTCCATTGGGTCCTCTGGTAAATCGCCCGGAAAAAGTGCCGCCTGTTTGCCAGTTTCGGCCAGGCGCCCACGCACAACATTCAGCTCACTCCCGTCATGCATCAATGTGTCTTCGACCGTGGCGCGCAGGGACGCCATGGACATCGCCATGGTCGAAGCACCGGCGAAATCAGCGCGATCGCGCGCGTCGCGCAACAAGGCCTCCATGATGCCGGTCAATTGTGGATGCTGGGTGTGATGCAAATGATCAGCTTTGGTGGCCGCGAACAGGATCTTTTCGACCCGCCGGCCCAAGAAGACTGACGCCAGCCAACTGTTCTGCCCCGGTCGAAACGCCCCAAGAATATCACGCATGGCCACCCGCAAATCCTCAACAGCCTGTGGCCCCGAATGGATCGCCCCTAACGCATCGACCAGCACAATCTGGCGGTCAATCCGGGCAAAATGGTCACGGAAAAATGGCTTTACAACGCGCGACTTGTAGACTTCGTAGCGGCGCTCAAATTCTCGGTAGAGCGATTTGCGCGGGGCCGCATCAACCGGCGGAAGCGGCGCAAACGTCAAAACGGGTGAACCTTCGAGATCTCCCGGCAGCAAGAACCGGCCCGGTGTACAATCGGAAAACCCTTGTCCGCGGATGTCCTTCAGATACACCGTGTATGTGCGGGCCAATTCTTGCGCAACCGGCTCGTCGAGCCGGGCATTGCCTTCGGTTGCCGCCGCAAGATCAAGGTAGGTCTGAGCCGCCGGGCGTCCCGCTGCACGGGCCAGGCTATCTTTCGACCAATCTGCATATGACTTCTCCAAAAGCCCCACATCCAGTAGCCATTCGCCCGGGTAATCGACGATATCCAGATGCAACGTTCGCGGGCCGGAAAAGCTTCCGAGCAAACCTGTAGGCTGCACTTTGAGCGACAGTCGCAATTCAGAAGTCGAGCGTGTTGAGTTCGGCCAACGTGGCTGCGTTCCGCCAAGAGCTGCCAGGTGCGCTTCGTAGTCAAATCTTGGAACCGTATCATCGGGTTGCGGCTGCAGAAACGCGGTTTGAATAGCGCCGCTGCTGGCCCCCTGAAACTGTACCATCCGCTCCCGGTCCATCAGATTTGCCAAAAGCGATGTAATAAACACTGTCTTGCCCGATCGGCTCAGCCCAGTGACACCCAGACGCAAACTGGGCTCAAACACTCCCGAAACCGCCTGACCCGCGCTCTCAACGGTACGGCCAATGCCGTCGAAAATATCATACAAGATCAAACACGTTCCTCTCAGCGGTTGATCCATACATAGGCAGGGATATGGCGCATTGGTAGTGCCTTGGCAGACGGCGAGACACAGGTTATGCGGGGAAAATGCCCCGCTACGCACTCAAAATTGAATATAATGGCCAACCGTTCGCCGGCTGGCAGCGCCAGGATGGCCCAGTCACCGTACAGGAGGTCATTGAAAAGGCGCTTGAGCGTCTCGATGCCGATCACCCCGGGATCGGTGGCGCAGGGCGCACCGACACGGGTGTCCATGCGCTCGGGCAAGTGGCCCATTGCGATCTGAGCAAGTCATGGGATCCGTTTCGTCTGTCAGAGGCGCTGAATTACCACCTCAAACCGCACCCGGTGGCGGTTCTGGATGCAGCGGCTGTCGATGATGATTGGCATGCGCGTTTTAGCGCAACGGGCCGACGATACATGTTTCGACTGATTGCCCGGCGCGCGCCCCTGACCCATGACGCGGGCCTGGTCTGGCGAATTCGACATGAGCTCGATGTTGACGCCATGCGGCAGGGCGCGTCGCATCTGCTGGGTCAGCACGATTTCACCACCTTTCGTTCCGCGATGTGTCAGGCCAAATCACCGATAAAAACGCTCGATCAACTCACAATCGAGACGATTTCGCACCCCTATGGCCAAGAATATCGCTTTGACATCGCAGCACGGTCTTTTTTGCACAATCAAGTTCGGAGTTTTGTAGGCACGCTAGAACGCGTCGGCGCAGGAGCCTGGTCCCCCGATGCGGTGAAATCTGCCCTTGAAGCGCATGCGCGAGAGCGCTGCGGACCTGTATGTCCGCCAGATGGGCTGTATCTTTCGCAGGTCAGCTATGCCAGCGACCCGTTCCAACGGTAGCTCGATCGCAAGACGACAGAATAAAGACCACCCAGCCGTGCGGCAGAGTGCCCGGTTGCCGGCTTTTGCAAAGTCCATTTGGGGTCCGACGGGAATGAACCTGCGCAAACGAAGACGACGGTCAATTGAGGCGATGATACAGTGTCGTGGGCGGCGCAACACTGCCGCGTCCAACACTAGTTTGATACGGACAAACGCTCCTGAGGCTGGTTAATAATGGTTTCGCGCTCAAGCGCGTCGGTTCTGCATCCGGCAACATATCGCTGGAGCAGACCAATGTAGAAATTTATCTCTTCCTGCCGCGACGAAATACGGCCAAGCCGTTCTTCAATGGCACGCCTGTGCAAATCAATGTCATCGGACGGTGCCAGCTGGGAAAAAGCAACGACGTCGAAAAGCGGTGTCACGATATCACGCAAGACTTCGACGGCAATTTTCTCACGCATAGATGCACTGTCGATCGTCATATTAGGATCAAATTTGAAGGCTGATTTGATCGCGCCGACATAGTGGCGGAACCGCAGCATAATGGCCTCAGCCCCGTCTTCCAGGCGGGTGATCAGAATGCGTAGGCCCGAAACGATTAATCCTTTCGACGTGACTTCAAACTCCGGCAAAGAGACCATTCGGTCGTCACGTCCGATGCTTGTCAAAGCGGATTGGATCTTCGCGGCCAGTTCAATTGAAAAGACGTCCTCGATCTCCTGACCCGCTTTGAATGAATAGCGGTTGCGCATCTCAGAGAGAATGAGTTCGACGGACGTGACTTTTACGACACCATTCATACCGCGCGATAAATGCACGACAAATGTGTCCATATCGCTGGATTCCGTCAATTCCAATTTACGGTCTTTCAGTTGCATTTTGACCCCAGAATCTCGAACCCTCACAGCTCTGATGGACGGTCGCCTGAGAAGATTAACAAATAGTTTACAAACCCTTGGTCGAGAAAAATTTAATACAAAACCACGCGTTTATGTATTAGTCCATTAACCATTTCTTCGACGATTTTTCCGAACGAGAGCTTGGCCCATGGATATGAAATCCGATGTAAAAGACAAAAAGACGTTCATGGTTGGAATCGGTTCTTCGGCGGGTGGCCTGGAGGCTATTCGCGAACTTGTGACAAACCTGCCCAAGGACAATGATTGCGTTTATGTCATCGTACAGCACATGTCGCCACAACACAAAAGCCTGATGGCAACGTTGATCGGCAACGAAACAGAACTTGAAGTTTTGGATATTCAAGACGGCATAGTCCCAGAACCAAATGTCATTTACGTCACCCCTCCGCGCGCCGACGTAATCTTCGATCAAGGCAAGCTATGTCTTGTCGAGCCAAGTTTGAATGTCGGCAAACCAAAGCCTTCCGTCGATCGCTTTCTCAACAGTTTGGCTGCGAACCATGGCGAGCGCTCGATGGCCATAATTCTCTCCGGAACAGGTTCGGATGGTGCATATGGCGTACAGGCGATCCGCGAGGTCGGTGGCATCACAATCGCGCAAGATGATGTCAGCGCAAAATATGACGGCATGGCCAATGCCGCGATCGAAACGGGGTGTATTGATCTAGTTCTCAGACCGAGCCAGATCGGAACGCATCTCAAAAAGATACTGTCATCACCCGGTGCATTGGAGGAATTCAAAGACGACCACGAGCTGGCCACGCCGATCACCGGCATCCTGCAAATCGTATTGGCGCGCACCAGGGTCGACTTCCGCGAATATAAACAAACGACAGTCCAGCGGCGGATCGAACGGCGGATGACGGCGCTGGGGATCGCGACCGCTGAAGAATACATGACCCACTGTCGCAGCAACCCACCCGAGGTTGACGCGTTGTTCAAGGATCTGCTGATTTCAGTCACGCGCTTTTTTCGCGACCGTGACGAATTCAAGCAACTGCGCGAGCCTATCGAGACGCTGATCGAGAACCGCAAAGGTCAACCATTGCGGATCTGGGTGGCTGGATGCGCGACAGGTGAAGAGGTCTATTCGATCGCGATCATGATGGCTGAAGCCATGGGCGGGATTTCAGAGCTTGTTCGTTCGCGCACACAGATTTTCGCTACAGATATCGACCGTGCCGCGCTGGAGGCAGCCCGCCGGGGTCAATATTCCCAAGGTGCGCTGTTCGACGTGCCGACCGATCTTGTCTCCAAGTACTTCGTACAGCAATCCGATGGAGTACGGGTGGTCGAGGCTTTGCGCTCGGTAATCCTGTTCTCAGATCACAATGTGTGCCAGGACCCCCCCTTTCTGAATATGGATCTTATTTGCTGCCGCAATCTGTTGATCTATTTTGGACCAAAGCTGCAGTCACGGGTTTTGTCACGGCTGCATTATGCGATGAAATCCCGGGCGTATCTTTTTTTGGGAACTGCGGAAAGCACCAGTGGTGCCGATCAGTTGTTTCTTCCGTTGAGCAATAGCGGCCACATTTTCAAGAAACGTGTCCTCCAGAAAACTGTACCCTACGGCGTATCTGCGCTTTCAACAAACTGGTCCCAACCGCGCATTGAAGCCCCGATCAAAGGGCGCGAGAAAGTCGCGGGCGATCCGACGGAGCGCAAGATGTTCGATGCGCTTGCACGATCACTTGGCGACAATTCAGTGCTCGTCAGTTCCGACCAGACCTTTCTGAGGGTCTATGGGGATATGTCCTCCTACATCGACCTGTCCGAGAATACGGCCCTGCACATGCAGCTGGGTCTGCTGAAATCCCCATTGCGCGAAGAGGCGCGTTCCCTCGTCACATTGGCACTAAAACATGACCGAAGGCGGGTTGGCGTGCGTCACATCGCCGACCCGGACACGCGCAGTGTCATTCGCCTCGAATGCATGCCGGTTATTGTCCCCGGGCTTGATGAGAAGCTTGCTCTATTGATCATCAATGAGTGGACGCGTGAGGAATTTGAAACCATCGCTGGCGTTCCAGCAGATACCGAAGGTGCTTCAAGCTCCGAAGTTGACAGTCATCTCAGAGAACTTGACCTGGAGCTCGCTACAACTCGTGAGGCGCTGCAACAGACTATCGAAGAGCTGGAGACGTCGAATGAGGAGCTTCAAGCTCTCAATGAGGAATTGCAATCAACAAATGAAGAATTGCAGGCCACCAACGAAGAACTCGAAACCTCGAACGAAGAACTGCAATCGACAAATGAAGAACTGATCACGGTCAACGAAGAATTGCAGGTCAATTCGTCAGAGCTGACCGCGTTGAACGCAGAGCTGGGCTCGATCCTCGGCAATATTCCGATTCCGCTGATGGTGCTCGACAATGCACTGCAGATTTCGCGCGCCAGCAAGACGGCAATGGATATGTTCGAAATTCCGCAACCTTTGATGAGCCCGCATCTCAGTCAGATTAATGTACCTGCCGGTTTTCCACGCTTTTTGGATATCTGCACGCAGGCGTTGCAAAGTGGCGAGGCTGTGAAAATGGACTTTTCTTCCGCCGGGTCCGCGTATTCGCTTCAATGTGCGCCGTTTTCAGGGGCCTCGGGCCAGCTGATCGGCACCACGATCGTTTTGTTCAAGAACCCGGCCATGCAGTCGCTCAGCAATGAGATCACCCAGGTTCTCGATCATGCGCCAATGCATTTGATCCGTTATACCGATGACGGCACCGTGGTGCGCGTAAGCGCGGCCACCGCCAATGCGTTGGGTTTGACCCCGGATGAAGCCGTCGGGCGAAACATTCACGATCTGATGAAATACAGCGTCGCTAAAGATACGACCGGAACGCTGGAAAAAATGCTGAACCGCAACAACAATCATGCCCGCATAGCGTTGTGGTCGGGCGACAGCACGGATGCCACCTGGATCGCTGCTGAGCGATTTGAGTTCGAGGATATCTCAGACGACAAAACCTATCAGGTTCTAATTGGCACCGATGTGACAGAAACCGTGGAAGGTCAGGTTCATTTGCAACAGGTCAATCGGACCTTGGAGCTGGTACAAAGCTTATCAAAGACCGGATATTGGCGGGTTGATTTCGCGACTCAGAACGTCTTCTGGTCGGATGTCGTCTACGACATTCATGGGCTCAACAAGGTGGATTACCAGCCAGAGCTTGCCACGGCTATCAAGGCCTACCATCCCGACGATCGCGACTTTGTCGAACATATCGTAAATCGGAGTTTGAAAGACGGCTCGAGTTGGTCGTTCCGGCGGCGCATTCTACGCCCCGATGGCGAGGTCGTTTGGGTCGAATCTCTGGCCGATGTTACCACAGGCTCGGACGGACAGCCGATATCTATCGTCGGCTCATTCCGCGACGTGACGGATGACCACGAATATAGCCGACGGTTTGAACAACTGGAGCTTATGCGCTTTGACCAAAAAATTGGGTTTTTCAGCTTTGACGTGACAACAAAGCAGAATTACTGGAGCGAGAAGATCTGGAACATCCTGGATGTCGCACGACCGTCCGATCCAGGCTTCGATGGACTCGCAAACCTGGTTCATCTCGATCAGCGCAAACTTTTTGCAAAAAAACACGATGATCTCGCAAGGCTCGGCTATGACATTGACGAAAGCTTCGGCTTCCAGCGTGCTGCAGACACCAGTGGAATATTTCATATCAAAGCAACGGCACAGAAAGACAATGCCGGGCGCGTCACCGATTACTTTGGCTTTATTCGGCGTGTCGAGGAGGCCTAGTGCGATCCCTTAGATCAAGACTGACAGATTTGTGAGATGATGATCTCTGTGTGGGCCGTTAGATTGATCGAAAGCGTGTCTGAGGTGAAGATGATTTCGAGACTTTTATGTGTGTTTGCCGTGATCTGGGTGAACGGTGCTGTGGCTCAAGACGCGGATTGTGTCGAACAGGTTCCTTGCCAACTGGGGGATCGCTCTTATCACGTGAAACCGCCTGACAATTGGGATGGCGTGACGCCATTGCCTGTGATGCTCCATTTTCACGGCTGGGGTCGCCAAGGCACGCTGATCGTCAAACATGGACGGATTTCGGGGGCGACACGCGTACGCGGTGTCTTGCTTCTGGCCCCAAACGGGCGCGGAAAAACCTGGGATTTCTGGGATGCCGACAGCCGGGACACTGACTTTGCTTGGGACGTGATCGAAGATGCTGCCAAACGCTACCCGATTGATCGCGACCGGATCTTTGTATCGGGCTATTCCTACGGCTCCGCGATGGCGTGGCGAATGGCCTGCGACCGCGGGGCCGAGGTTCACGCGCTTCTGGCCGTCTCGGGGACATTGCAGCAATCAGAGCTCTGCGCCACATCGCCCAAAATCATCCGCCATGTTCATGGCACGTCAGATACTGTGATGGACTTCCCCTTTGGCCCCGGCGGGGACGAAACCTATCCGGTACAACTCTGGCGCGACCATAAGTTGTGCGGCACGGGCCGGGAGCTTGGCCACTACAATACGACAGAGAAAGATCGCTTCTTGCGGACCGAATGGACCTGCGAGGATGGCGGTGCCGTAGCTCTGGATGTGCACCAGAGGGGCCATTTCATCCCGCGCGGATGGATTGCAAAGCAGCTAGACGAATTGCTGGATCTGCCGGGCCAATCGTGATGGTGTCTAAAGCGCCGCTCGAATTGAACGCATATTCTCACCGTAGATTTCAGGGCGAGACACCGAACCGCCTTTGAAGACGGCCGAGCCCGCAACCAATACATCTGCCCCAGCCCCTATGACGAGCGGCGCAGTTTCAGCCGTGACGCCGCCGTCGATCTCGATATGGATTGGCCGGTCTCCGATCATCTCGCGCAGTTTTGCGACCTTCGCCACTTGCGAGTGGATAAATTTTTGCCCGCCAAATCCCGGGTTAACTGTCATGATGCAAACCAGATCTACGAGGTCGAGCAGATAGGCAATCTGCTCCACATCGGTGCCCGGGTTCAGGGCGACGCCAGCTTTTGCCCCTGCCCCGCGGATCGCCTGCAGCGTGCGGTGAATATGCGGCCCAGCTTCAACATGCGCGGTGATAAAGTCTGCGCCCGCCTCGGCAAAGGAATCGATAAACGGATCAACCGGAGCAATCATAAGATGGACATCCATAACCGTCTTTATGTGAGGCCGGATCGCTTTGCAGGTGGCCGGTCCAAACGTAATGTTCGGAACGAAGTGGCCGTCCATGACGTCCACATGGACCCAATCCGCACCTTGCGCCTCAATCGCTTCGCATTCGGCACCGAAATTCGCGAAATCCGCCGACAGAATCGAGGGGGCGATCTTGACTGTGCGGTCGAAACTCATGGCAGGGTCCTTATCGTTTATCAGCCCATGTCCTAGCCAGTTCCCGCCGTGAAAGAAACCCGGTTTCCCCAACGGGCGCCCTTGCGTGGGTGATTTGTGCATGTCACCTTTGGGCTCTGAACGATACAGGCAGGCGCCCTTGGACCAGACACAGACAGAACTGAAAACCGCCCAGTTGCCACAAGTTCATCTTTCCCGGAATGCCGGGACAGAGCTTGATTTGGATTGGGTGGCACGTGTTCAGGCCAACACATCGGCAATTGAACGGCGTGCAAAGACCCTGCCCAGACGGCGCTCCGTCAAAAAGTCCTTTCAGGCCGCCTGGCTTCTTAAGGCGGTCACGTGCATCGATCTAACCACGCTCAGCGGGGATGACACGCAAGGGCGTGTTGCCCGGCTTTGTGCGAAAGCGCGCCAACCTGTTCGCGCCGATCTGATGGAGGCGCTTGGCATGCCGGCGATCACGACCGGTGCAGTCTGTGTCTACCATGACATGATCGCGCCGGCGGTCTCGGCGCTGGCCGGCACCTCTATTCCGGTCGCTGCGGTCTCCACCGGCTTTCCCGCCGGTCTGAGCCCGTTTCATCTGCGCGTGGCCGAGATCGAGGAAAGCGTCCGGGCGGGGGCCCGCGAAATCGATATCGTGATCTCGCGCCGCCATGTCCTGACACAAAACTGGCAAGCGCTTTACGATGAAATGCGCGCGTTTAGAACAGCCTGCGGAGAGGCACATGTCAAAGCCATTCTGGCGACCGGAGAGCTTGGCTCGCTGCGCAATGTGGCTCGCGCCTCGCTGATTTGCATGATGGCGGGGGCCGATTTCATCAAGACCTCGACGGGCAAGGAAAGCGTCAATGCAACGCTTCCGGTCAGTCTGGTGATGATCCGTGCGATCCGGGATTTCTACGACGCCACCGGTATTCACGTTGGATACAAACCGGCCGGAGGAATTTCCAAGGCTAAGGATGCTGTCACCTACCTGAGCCTGATCAAGGACGAACTGGGCGATCGGTGGTTGCAACCTGATCTCTTCCGTTTCGGCGCCTCCTCCTTGCTCAATGATATCGAACGTCAGCTCGAACATCATGTCACCGGAGCCTATTCAGCCAGCTATCGCCATCCCTTGGCGTGAGGATTCCCCCATGACCGTAAAAGAGAATTTCGACAGTATGGACTACGGCCCCGCCCCGGAAAGTCGGGGGGAGGCGATGGCCTGGCTTGAGGGTCACAAACACAAATTCGGACAGTTCATCGACGGCAGTTTCACCAAACCGGCCAGAACCTTCGAGAGCCGTAACCCCGCCACCGGAGAGCTTTTGGCCAAGATCTCCCAGGCGAGCAAAAAGGATGTTGAAACCGCAGTTCAAGCTGCGCGCAAGGCGCAGCCAAAATGGGCGAAATTGACAGGATTTGACCGCGCGCGATATATCTATGCGCTGGCGCGCGCACTGCAAAAGCACTCCCGGCTTTTTGCCGTCTTGGAAACGCTCGACAATGGCAAGCCGATCCGCGAAAGCCGGGATATAGATATCCCGCTGGCGCAACGGCATTTCTATTATCATGCCGGAGCCGCGCAATTGATGCAGACCGAGCTGCCGGACCGCACGCCGTTGGGTGTCTGCGGACAGATCATCCCTTGGAACTTCCCCTTGTTGATGTTGTCCTGGAAGATCGCCCCGGCCTTGGCAATGGGAAACACCGTCGTCTTGAAACCGGCCGAATACACCTCGCTGACAGCATTGCTGTTCGCTGAGATCTGCGCCCAGGTGGGTTTGCCCGCGGGCGTCGTGAACATTGTCACGGGCGACGGGGCTGTGGGGGAAATGATCGTCGAGGCAGAGGTCGACAAGATCGCCTTTACGGGATCCACCGCTGTGGGCCGAAAAATTCGACAGGCAACAGCGGGATCAGGCAAGTCACTGACCTTGGAGCTTGGCGGAAAATCACCCTATATCGTGTTCGACGATGCCGATCTGGACAGCGCCGTCGAGGGCCTGGTCGATGCGATTTGGTTCAATCAGGGTCAGGTCTGCTGCGCGGGCTCGCGACTTTTGGTTCAGGAAGGTGTGGCCGAGGCCTTCTACGGAAAACTCAAGCGTCGGATGGATCGTTTGCGCATCGGTGATCCGCTGGACAAATGCATCGATATCGGAGCGATAGTCGACCCGGTTCAGCTGGACACAATCACGCAATTGGTGAAGGGCAACCCCGAAGGCACGCACTATGTGGCAGACACGCCTTTGCCCGAGGGGTGTTTTTACCCGCCAACCCTGATCACTGGGCTCAGCCCATCGGCTGCGTTGATGCAGGAAGAAATCTTTGGCCCTGTTCTTGTTGCAACCACCTTCCGGACGCCCGCCGAAGCACTTCAGGTGGCCAACCAGACCCGCTATGGGCTGGCGGCTTCAGTCTGGACCGAGAACATCAATTTGGCGCTCGAGATCGCGCCCAAGCTTGTGGCTGGTGTTGTGTGGGTCAATGGTACGAATATGTTCGACGCTGCGGCCGGGTTTGGGGGGGTGCGCGAAAGCGGATATGGGCGCGAAGGCGGTTGGGAAGGCTTGGCCGCTTACACGCGACCAAAGACCTTGCCGTCAGCGGTCAAACCTGCGGTCGCGCATCAAGGCTCTGGCCCTCTGTCTGACCCGATTGATCGTACTGCAAAGCTCTACATTGGCGGGAAACAGGCCCGACCGGACAGCGGATATAGCCAAGTGATTTATGGCCCCAAAGGCCAAGCGATCGGCGAAGTGGGTCTGGCCAACCGCAAGGATATTCGCAACGCGGTCGAGGCCGCAATATCGGCGAAATCCTGGTCTGCCAGCACCGGCCATCTGCGCGCACAGATCCTGTATTACATCGCAGAGAACCTCTCGGCGCGTGCAGACGAATTCGCCGCTCGGATCAAAGCCATGACGGGCAAGCCCGGATCATCGGACGTAACCTCGGCGTTGGAGACCTTATTTTCTGCTGCGGCTTGGGCCGATAAATATGACGGACAGGTCCATAATGTACCCATGCGCGGCGTTGCTTTGGCGATGAAAGAGCCTGTGGGCGTGATCGGTGCCTTGTGCGATGACAGACCGCTTGGTGGATTGGTAGAGGTCTTTGCACCGGCGTTGGCGATGGGAAACCGCGTTATCGCTTGTGCCTCGACGGCGTATCCACTGTTGGCCACGGACTTCTATCAGGTGCTTGAAACCTCGGACGTCCCGGGAGGCGTGGTCAACATTCTCACCGGATCGCAGGCAGAGCTGGCACCGCATCTGGCCGCGCATAACGATATCGATGCCGTTTGGAGCTTTTCATCAACGGCTTCAGCCAAAGAGATCGAGGCCGCGTCGGTCGGCAATCTGAAGCGGACATATGTCGCGCCCCGCCCGGGCAGTTCCAAGGATATGCTGGCCCATGCGACCGAGGTAAAGAATATCTGGGTCCCTTACGGCGAGTAGCCGGGGCACCACCGCCTCGCGCCCAGCCGAAAGCCACCGCGTGAGGCGACGAGTCCTTTCGTCTAGATGTACTTAGGGTGACGTAATACGCGCCCTGTGCAACACACCGCCCAAAGCGCCACCGACCAACGGTGCCAGGACGAACAGCCAAAGCTGGCTCAGCGCCGTGCCGCCAACGAAGAGTGCAGGCCCAATTGAACGTGCCGGATTGACCGACGTTCCAGTAACAGTGATGCCCATCAAGTGGATCATGACCAGCGTGAGACCGATCACCAGCCCCGCGATGATTGGCGCGGACGAGGAATTTTCCGTGACGCCTAGGATCACGACAAGGAACACGGCCGTCGCAATGACCTCAAACAGAAACGCCGGTACCATGAGGAACTCTCCTCCATAACCGGCGCCCCAGCCGTTTTGACCCAGTCCACTTGCGGCGATGTCGTACCCGCCAACGGTTTGTGTCGCCATCAGATAAATAAGTCCGGCTGCAAGTATTGCTCCTGCAGTCTGGCCTGTCGCATAGCCGAAAAACTCCGAGCTCGAAATGCGTCCGGCCACCAGGCAACCCATGGACACGGCCGGGTTTAGGTGCGCACCTGAGACCTGGCCAATCGAATACGCCATAGCAACCACTGAAATGCCGAAGGCAAAACTGATCCCCGTGATCGAAATTGGATTGGCGACACCAATTCCGCCGCCCGCCAACACGGCTGCACCCACTCCAAAGAAAACCAACACGACTGTGCCGATGAATTCCGCGACATATTTCTTCATGATCTGTCCCCTTCAATCGCCTTTGCGCATTTCGGGAGACGGTATACGCGCGGCGCGCGCACAAATATGGGAGAACCTAGAGCGTATTCCCCGTCTTTAGAGGCGTGGCTTGCCCCGCCAAGTGTCCAACCAGGCTTTGAAACGCCCCATCAATCCAGACGCGCGTTCGCGTGCGGCATCCGCTTGTGCGTCGACGGCATCCCAGGTTTCGCCTGCATCCTCAAGCAAAGGGTCGATCCGAGTGCGTCGAAACCACTGTGTCAGGCGGAAAAACCCGAGGCACAAACCAGCAAAGATAATCAAGATCAGTATATTGAACCACGGGATCAAGCGCGTGTTTGGATCGTCGATCGCGCGCACACCAACAGCGTTTGGAAAGATCGACAAGAACTCGTTGCGCCAGCCGTAATGCGTGATGACCACCCATTGTGGATTTTCTTTCGGTGAGACCAGATCCGCGGCTTCGGTTTGCAGGTTCGAACTGTCGAGTTTGAAATATGGTGGCCACCCCCATCCGGTATCTTCGTTACGGTACACCATGACCCGGTCATTGGATCTAACCGCATTGATGAACCTGACATCGCGGTTGACGCCTGTTGCGTCCTGCCCCGTGTCGGCCCCGGCCCAGAAGATCGAATTCTCGCCAAAATCGACGCGTCGGACTTCGGTTTCAACGACCCGAGCAATATCTCGCTGTGGCAACGTGTAGTGAAAGAACGCCGCGATAAGCAGCCAAAAGACGATCCAGAATGTCCATTTTACATATCGCATTTCGGGCCCCTTACATAAAATTCATAACATAGACGAGTATGGCGATGACGGCGTAAGGCACGACAAAGACACCGAAGATAAGTTTGCGCCGCAGCGAGCCGTCATACTCCGTCAAACCTTCTGCGATGAAGGCATCGCGATCTCCTTGGCGGCCGCTTTCGTCCCATTCCTCGCCCAGCTTTTGGCGGCGCACAGATCGCGACCAGATCGACAACACGAAATAGACCAGTAGCATGACCAGAAATGCAAAGAACCCCAGTCTCAGAATTCCAATAATCATCTGCCCCTCCTGATGGCGCCCCATGGCCCGACACGATCCATGATATCTTGCTGATCGGGCTCTTCCATTGGGGCGTCGCCCCCGAATAACGCGTCGCGCGTTCCTGCCTTATCGACCTGATACTCGCGCTCTAGAAAATCCGCGACATAGGCCTTCTTGGGTTCGGGCCAATCGCGGTACAGCGCGTAGAATAGCTCCTTATGGCAAATGAAGAGCTGCCGAATGTCAAGCGGCGTCAGCTCTGCCAATAGCCTGTTGACCAGATCGCGATCGGCATGCGGCTTCGAGCGTAACGTGTAGAAGTAGGCCGGGTGCTCAGACGTGATCCGCGGAAACGCACCACCCCCTTCTGCCCAGCGTAGAAGCTGGTTGAGACCGTGGAATGCTTCGGGCAGGTCTTTGGCAAACCGGCGCGCCAATTGCCGCAGATCCCGGCGATCAACTCGCTCGACATCCGCGCCCAGACTGGCGGCGACGTCGAGCGTGATGAAATCCATCTTCTGGCGCAGGATCGCGGCCGCGTCGAGGCCGGGCACACCGATGATGGGCTCGGCCAGTTTGTTCATCTCAAGGAAAGCGGCAATCTGGTTCTTGTCGTCGAAATCCATGGTGAAGGGAATTGGGAGCTTTCCGATGCGTTCCTTGGGACCGACAGAGATCGCGGCGGGATGCTCGGCCTCGCGAAATACGTATAATCCGTCGAAATGTTCCGTCCAGAAATTCTGTTGCTCGAATGCGGTCGATCTCAGGGAAACCGGAGCGCGGGTCACATCGCCGGTTTTTCGCGCCAGCTCGATCATTTGGGCGATCAGAACATCGTCCCACCAGGCGTCATCACGGGTTTTGAACTCGGTGATCATCGCCTCAAGCCGGCTGGCCTCGGCCACATGGGATTGTGTTGTGTCGGCCTCGATCGTGATCTTGCGAATATCAAAAAGATCCGCTGCCCGGTCGACACGAAAGACCGAGTTCAATAGCTCGCCCGCGACCGCATCACGCGCCGTCAAGGCAAACAACTGGTCCTCATTATCAGTGATAAACTGGCGCAGGATCCCACGCGATGTCGAAAATTTCGCTTCCAGCAACGGCGCTGTCTTTTGTTCCGTCGAGAGTAAAATGAACTGCCGGTTGCAACCGTTTGGGTTGAGATAGTGATCATCTCCAAGCTCTTCGCCTATTTCGGGCGCATAGCCTGAAATATCGATGTGAAAGTCGCTAAGCTCGGTTTTCTTGCCACAAAGATGGCGCAGCGCCCGGTTGTAACGTTCCACCAGGGCAGGGCTGTTCACATGGAACAGGTTTCCGTACATCAGGCCCTTTCGGATTAGCCGCATCATGGTTTACGCGCCTTTGCGAGCTTTAGGGTGAGTGCGATGAACCCGCCCCCAATCCAGATGGCAATGCTGAACATGATCAGGAAGGAAAAGTAGATTTCCCAATACCCGTCTGAGGCGTGATAGCAGTTGATCTCGCGCGGTCCGGTGAACCCGCAAACCGCGCCCGCAACGCCCCAAGCGACCAGGAATGGAGCAACAAGCACGGCTGCGAGGATCAAGCGCTGACGCGTCATTGGCGCATCTCCCGTCGCGCACGCAGGATGTAGGCGATCACCATGATCGGCACCCAGATAAACCCTGTCACCCAGGTCCAGTACCAAGCCCAGGAGCCCAGCTGCGCAATGCCGCCATCGCTCATCATCAAGGCCCCAAGCCAGATCATGTGCAGCATGAAGACCGCCATAGCGCACCAAAGGGTGGCAAACATCATCGCGGTGCCAAATTCGGCCGCCGAAGACGCCGGGCGCTTGCCCATCCAAAGCCCAACGAAGCAGGCGATAATCATTGGTCCTACCCAGGCGATGGCGGCGGTGGCTATCATTGGCGCGTTCCTGAAGTCGCGCGGGGCGCATCCAAACGCGGATGAAGAGCGCGCTTGCGTGCCTGGCGCGGCTGCGCGAATCCGGGCTCTGCATGGGCTAGGAGGTTATGTTTCGTTGCGAAGCTCACCCCTTTTCCTCCAGATACCGCCGCTTGGCCTCTTCGGTCCGGCCATAGTCGCGCACCATGTTTTCGATGGCGACCTCGTCGGATTTGTCGGCATAGCGGAATTCACTATCGGCGTAGCGGTTGATTTCCTGGATCACCATATCGACCGTGATGGGCTGGCGCAGGTCTTCGATCATCCCGCGTTTTTCCTCGTAGGTTTTGAACAGGAACAGATCTGGCTCCTCCATCCATTCGTCAGGCAGTTCGAAATCCATCGCACGGACTTTGACCGCGTCGGTAATGTTCTTGATCGCGCGCCCGGTAAAGCGCTCATCGGCTTCTTGAATTCCTTTCAGATAGGTGCCCAGCTTCGCAATCGTATCCAGCGATCCGATATCTTTCGAAACCCGCTCATAGACCTCAAGAAGGCCATCTTCATGAGGTTTGCTGTGGCTGTCGAAGCTTGCAGCGACGGCCTTCTTGATCTCCTGAGCGGCGTAAACCTCGTGGTCGCCTGTGGGGATGTCGTGGTTTTTGCCCATCAAAAGATACAGGATATCAATGTAATCCTCACGCGTGATCGGACCGTCGACCAGAAACCGCGCTCCGGCGCGCTGACGCAGCGCGTCGTCGACATTCTCGGGGTAGTTTGAGAACATCCCGAAGGTACAATTGCCCCGTACCACCGTGTTTGCCCCCGCGAAACTTTCCATCAGCACAGCCGTGATTTCCAGCTGACCGGCGCTCGACTGTCGATCCCCGCGCTTGCCCGCCAATTGGTCGATATCGTCAATGGTCCCAAAGCCGATCACATTGGGATCAATGACATTGTTGATGAACGCTTTGGCGTTTTGGCCCGACTTCCCCTGATAGCTGTCGATATTGTCGGTCGACAGGTTTTGGTAGCGAAACGGATAGCCTGCGGTTTCGCAATAGCCCTGGATCAACCCAGCCATCATTTGGATCAGCGTCGTTTTCCCAGTGCCCGGTTTGCCGTCGCCCATGAAAGTGAAAATGAAGCCGCCAAGCTCGGCAAACGGATTCAGCTTGCGCTCGAAATCATAAGCCATGAGCATTTTGGCCAGCTTCATAGCCTGGTATTTGGCAATGTGGTTGCCGACGACTTCATTCGGTTTCTTGAAGGTCATAGTCAGGGTCGACCCCTTGCCCCGCACGGCAGGTGTAAACCCGTTGATGGTCAAATCATCCGCTTCAATCCGGTAGGCCGAGGCATGAAACGCGTCAAGGCGCGGGGTGTTCTGCGCCCGTAGCGCCACCTTTTCCATCAGCTGTTCGGCATAGGCCAGAATGGTGGCAACCAGCTTTTCGTCATCTTCGGCAAACAGCGCAAGGTCCTGATCAAGCTCCCACAAACAGCCATGAAGCGCGAGTTGCGCATTGTCGGTCAGCACCTCCTCGACAGCGCCAATCTCGACCGTCGCTTCACTGGCGTGGGCCGCCAGAAGAAACGCCATCGCATTGCCAAAGGCGAAACTTGTGGCAAGGGCTTCGCCCGCCAACAGCTCTCCGAATTCGGCACGTTTCGCATCGCTCAGACGTCCGGCAAGGTTCTGGCGTTTCAATTCCGCCAAGCCGGTGGTTTCCGCATAGGTTTCACCGATGGCCAACGCAATGGCCAGCGCCCGGCGCAATGCCTGCAGCGTGGTGGCCTGAACGGCGGATGGCAATGCATCGTCGCCGACCGCTTCGATCCGATCCATCACGCGCACGCCGTCGGGCCGTGCGGTCGAACGCGTCACAAGCCCCGGCGTGGTCGAGCGGAACCGCCTGCGTGTGGCCAGACCTGGCGAGCGTTCCGCCTGCCCCATGGCAGAGGATGGCGCGTCCTTCGCCACCGCTACGCGGGGGGTGTGGTCGATGCCATCCAGCATCGCGACCGCTGCGGCGTAATGCGCGCGGATTTCGTCTTCTTTCAGTTCCATCAGATCAGCGGATACACTCACGCAAATCTCCTTTTAGTTGTTGGCACGGTCATAGGGGTCTCAGGCTCAGCGATAACTGACCACCCGCCCATTGCGCGACACCACGAATTTACGAACCGTTTCAAACCCCTCGGGACGCTTTTCTTCCAGCACTTGAAACGGCTTTTGCGGCAGAATGAGGCTACGCGCAATCGAGGTTGTTCCCGTCTCGGCCCCGCGGCTTGAGAACGGATCAAGCTTGAATATTTCGCGCTCAACCTGGCCAAACCAGCCTTTCTTTTCGAGCTGCACACGCTCGGAATGCAGATCCTCGACCGTCCAGGCCAATGCCCAATCTTCGCCCGGGGCCCCTTGCGCTTCTTCAAGCACGCCCCGGATCGGCCCGGATTGGAGCGTAAAGGTATGGCTATACATCGGGCCCACATGAATGCGCCGCAACCGTTTAGGATGAATGTCGTCGAAGTCGCGGTCAAAGCCTTGCGCGATGGTCAAAAGCTTCAATCCACCCGTGGCTTGCGCCGTCAGATGCGCCTGTGCGGCAGGCCAGCGTCGCGCATCTTTGGGCAAGGCCACCTCGCCCGTATCCTCGACATCCATCAGATAAATCGTCGGCACATTCTGGTTGGTGTCGTAGACCGCCCAATGCAGCAGATAGGTGCGCCGTTCCTCCAGATTACCGGTCCAGAGCGCTGCGGCATCATTGGTGGGCCAGAACAACTCCCCCCGCGCCAAAGCTTCGTAGTAGAGCCGTTGAGACAGCGCAAATTGCAGCTTTGTTGGCACCTGAAGCCGGCCAACGATCTCGCGGATCATGTCGTCCTTCAGCTGCGCCGTCCCGCGCATGCCCTTGAGGTGACGCTCAGCTTGCTGCGCATCATTGGCCATCTTGATGACCTCGGCAAAGACCGGAAATCCGCTGTCGATCTTGTCGATCGTGAGCGATCCAAAGAACTGTCCCGTATCGCGCCCTGTCAGCAGGTATTTATGACTGAGCGCGCGAAACGTGCGCGCGATCCGGGTGACGTAGTCCGAGATGATGGACACGTCGGACTTGCTGAAAACCCGCTCCACCTCCATCTCGGCGGCCACACGCGTCAGATGCCCGGTGATTTTCTCAAACTTCGAGAAATAGCGCCGCGCCGCGAGGTCATCTGAGAGGCCCGCGTGGTCGGTTGTAAGATGGAGTTCTTCAGTCACTGTACCACCACCGAGTAGAGTAACCGTCTTCCTCATTATAAAAAGCTACTTCAGCGTGACCCGGGTCTTGATGCTTGTAAATCCTATAAATGATCCAACGAACTCCATAAAAGAGGAACACGCCAATGCTCACAACCGACCAATGGTCTGATCGCCCAAAAAACGCAATGGCAGTAAGAACCAATATGATCCAACTAGAACGCATCCCCCAAACAACCCAACCGGGAACTTCTACATCCCTTCGGGTCAGACCGGCGAATTCGGAGGGAATCCGCGAATGTTCCACCGGTTTCTCAGGAACAAATTTCCATTGACCGAGTTCGTTAGGAACCCTCTTTGTACCGAATAGCTTCTGAAAAATTGTTCGCAAGGCGCATTAAGCCCCATACAGGTTCTTGTCGTGCTTCTCGACGATCTTCTCGAAGCGTCGCGCAAACCGCTCGTCCGCTTTGGCCTTTTGTTCCAGCACTTTGCGCGCAAATACCATCTGATCTTCATGCGCCTCCATCATTTCGGCCATCCTTGTGTTGGTGGCAGAGCCGATGCCGGCCATGGCCGTCTGCGCCTCTTGATCAGTTTTCACGCCAATCTCGTTGATTTTATGCGCCACATCCTGTTGTTGGGCGGTTTTCAACGATTTGGTCAGCGCGTCGTAAAGCACCACACGCTGTTGCGTGTCCGTCTCCAGCTTGTTGATCAGAACCATTTGCGTCGCGGCCTGGTTTTGCAGTGAATCGATCCAGGTCTTGCCCTTCTCGATATAGCGCTCCAGCGTCTGCGACTTGGCGATTTTCACCTGTTCCTGCTGGACCATCTCATTGTATTTCGCGTTCATCTCGGCCAGTTCGGTTTCCAGCCTTGTGCGAGCGGCAGCGTCCTGTTCGGTCGAGATCTTGTTCTCCAGCTCGATGATCTTGGGATCCATGCCGAGGATTTCCGCGCGCAAACCTTCCAGCTCGGCCACGGTGAACTCTCGGTCATCCAATGTGCCGGTCAGGTTTTGTTCGACCTTGGTCTTTTGCTCGTTGAGTACGTTCAACTGGCCCTGCAAAAGCGCCACGATACTGTCGGATTTCGAGATCAGGTCCTGCAGCTTGTCATCGATGGAGGCCGTTCGCATCCGCTCCTGACGCATGCTTTCCGATTTCGACGGTGCAAAGATGCCGACAAAACTTTCCCAACCGGTCTTGTCGCGCATGGCCGAAAAATCTTCCGAAAAGCCCGAGGTCACATCATCGAGACCCATGATCAGCTCGGCGATATTGGCATTCATCAGCTCCGTATGTGCGTGCACATCTTCAAGCGACGCATTCTCGATATCCATGGTGATATCCGCACCAGATTCCATTTTGCTTCGCGCCGCTTCGATCCGGCTCGTCAACTCTTGGATTTTCGACTGCGCTTCTTCAACCTGGCTTTGGCTTTCCCGGACCTGAGCGTCAAAATCGGCCATACTATACCCCTCGTTTTAAATGTTACGCTTATTTACATAAGCATTATCCCAGCGTTTTAAAGAGTGTGCCATGCAATCTCCTTGAACACCAAAACAAAAGAAGGGGGCGCTCGTCTTTCGGCGACAAACAGTGCTAGGTTTCCAGAAATTGCCTCAAACAGGAGCCTGCGTTATGGCCGATTCAGCGAAAACCGTCCTCATCGAAGCCCATGGAGGGTCGGATGCCTTGCGCGTTGCTGATCTGCCTCTGGGGGAGCCCGGCCCAGGCGAAA
Organism: Pseudomonadota bacterium; assembly: GCA_039193885.1. Lineage (GTDB taxonomy): Bacteria > Pseudomonadota > Alphaproteobacteria > Rhodobacterales > Rhodobacteraceae > Litoreibacter. The sequence goes on along the minus strand of JBCCWL010000001.1, from coordinate 160,712 downwards.
TCCGTATCAGGCACAAAGCCTGTGGATTGAACTTTATTGATGTCTATCAACGTACCGGTCTTTACCCGCTGGCACTGCCGCACGCGCTTGGGATGGAGGCCGCCGGCGTCGTTGAGGCGGTCGGCCCTGGGGTCACACATCTGGCCGTGGGCGATCGGGCTGCCTATGCGGCCACCCCGCCGGGTGCCTATTGCGAAGCGCGCGTGATGTCCGCCTCGCAAGTCTGTCCCTTGCCGGATGACATCAGCTTCGAGGACGCGGCTGCGATGATGCTCAAAGGGCTAACGGTCCAGTATCTGTTTGACCGTACGACCCCGATCGCTCGAGGCGATACGGTGCTGTTTCACGCGGCCGCCGGTGGCGTTGGGCTGATTGCCTGCCAGTGGGCCAGATCGGAAGGCATCACTTTGATTGCCACGGCTGGGACCGACGAGAAATGCCAATTGGCCCGTGACCATGGTGCGTCTCATGCAATCAACTACAGAACCGAGGACTTCACAGCGCGCGTGAAAGAGATCACAGACGGGGCAGGCGTGGACGTGGTCATGGACTCTGTCGGGGCCGAGACCTTCGAGGGATCCTTGGACTGCCTGAAGCCGCTGGGGATGATGATCAGTTTCGGCAACGCCTCTGGCCCGGTTCCGCCCTTCGATATTTCAAAGCTCGCGGCGAAGGGCTCCCTCAAAATCACTCGTCCGACACTGTTTGCGCACACAAATGATCATGCAACCTGTCAGCAGATGGCTGCCAAACTGTTTGAGAAAGTATCCTCCGGCGCAGTGAAAATCCGGATTGACCAAACCTACCCGCTTGCCGATGTCGCCCAGGCGCATGACGCGTTGGAGGCGCGTAAGACCACTGGATCGACAATTCTAACCCTCTAACCCGGCGGGGTCTTGGCGGCGCCGGGGTTGGTCCAAAGGACAAGACCCGGCAAGAGGACGTGCCGCGCGCAAGCGCGGCTCCGTTTAACGAATAATGTTGTTTGCTGGGCCGTAGGGAAACCCCGTAATATTTTCGGCCCCGTCTTCGGTGATAATCAGGATATCGTGCTCTCGGTAGCCGCCCTCGCCGGGCAGGCCGTCAGGGATGGTTATCATTGGCTCCATAGAGACCACCATGCCCGGTTCCAACACCGTGTCGATATCTTCGCGCAGCTCCAGGCCCGCTTCCCGTCCGTAGTAATGAGACAGCACCCCAAAGGAATGGCCATAGCCGAACGAGCGATATTGCAGCAGGTTGCGCTCCTCAAAATAAGCATTCACGCCATTGGTTATCTCGGCGCAGCTTACCCCGGGCCTCATAAGCGACATGCCCAATTCATGCGCGCCGACATTGGCGTTCCAATAGCTAAGCGATGCGTCGTCTACTTCGCCAACAAACAAGGTACGTTCCAACGCTGTGTAATAGCCTGAGATCATCGGAAAAGTGTTCAAAGACAGGATATCGCCATGTTCGAGCACTCGGGCTGTCACTGGATTATGGGCACCATCGGTGTTGATCCCAGATTGAAACCAGACCCAGGTATCACGGTACTCTGCGTCTGGAAATCTATTGGCGATTTCCAGCTCCATCGCGTCCCGCCCGGCCATCGCCACATCGATCTCGCGGGCTCCGGGCCGAATGGCGTCATGGATGGCATAGCCACCCACATCAGCCACTGCAGCACCAGCACGGATCAACTCGATCTCGGCTGCAGACTTCCGCATCCTTTGCGCCATGGTCGCTGGCGCCATATCCAGCTTGCGCGATGGCGTGAGGAACTCAACAAGCTTGTCCATTTGGCTTAACGTCAAATGATCGCCTTCCAGCCCAATGGCCTTTCCCTCCCCTGTGACAGAGGCTACAGCCCGCCAGAAATTATCCCGCGCCCAGTCGGTATATGTGATGTTGTCGCCATGTGTGCGACGAAACGGTTGTCCCGCATCAATCCCTGCTGAGATCGTCACACTGTCCTGGGCGGTGACAACCAGGCCATATGGCCGCCCGAACGCACAATACAGAAATCCGCTGTAGTAGGCGATGTTATGCATGGAGGTCAGGACGCAAGCGTCAGCCCCTGCGCGTTCCATGATACGGCGCAACCCTGCCAACCGGGTCTCGTATTCTTCAGCTGAAAACGGCAAGGGTGCGTTTTCGCCATTGTGAAAACGGAAATAGGCCGGGCGCGTGCTGTCGTGGGAAGGTTGGGTCATGCGACCTCCCTTACTTGCTAAAACGAAGATCCCGGCGTTCAGGACTATTGGTGTGAGTGTCACCGAGGCGACGCCATCGCCTGGTTTATCTGTCTCAGACTTGCCGATTGCACAAACTGTGACAAGATCAATTTGATCGAACCAACGAAGAGACGTGCCATGAAGCCCGGCCCCAACAATCTCATAACCGATATATCCGGACTTCGGGTGGGCCACGCTCAGGACGCCAGGTTAAAATCGGGCACCACTGTCCTCACAGCTGATGCGCCTTTCGTGGCCGCCGTTTCGGTGATGGGCGGTGCGCCCGGGACCCGCGAAACCGACCTTTTGGCTCCGGACAAAACTGTGACAGAAGTCGACGCTTTGGTTCTGTCGGGCGGGTCTGCCTTCGGCCTCTCAGCGGCCAGCGGTGTAGCGGATGGGTTGGTAAAGCAGGGGCGCGGTTTTCCAGTGGGTCCGCACCGGGTGCCAATTGTTCCGGCCGCGATCCTGTTCGATCTGATGAGTGGCGGCGACAAAGACTGGGCTGTGAACCCATATCCGAAACTAGGTGAAGCAGCGCTTGAGGCCGCTGTCACCAATTTCGCGCTCGGCAGTGTCGGGGCGGGAACCGGAGCGACAACCGCAAATCTGAAGGGTGGCATCGGATCCGCTTCCCTGGTTTTGCCAACTGGGCAAACGGTCGGCGCGCTTGTCGCTGTGAATGCCTTAGGGTGCGTGACCGTCGGGGATGGGCCTCAATTCTGGGCGGCGCCATTCGAGATTGACGAAGAATTCGGCGGGTGCGGTCTTGCCCCCAGTTTCGATACGCTGTCAGTCCCTGTCACCAAGCATGGCCCGGCTCAGAATACGACGATTGCCGTCGTCGCTACGGATGCAGCGCTAGACAAGTCCGGCTGTTTGCGTATGGCGACCGCTGCGCAAGACGGGATGGCGCGCGCCATTTGGCCCAGTCACACCCCGATGGACGGAGATCTGGTCTTCGCGGCATCAACGGGAGCACACGGCGCTGCCGATCCGCTTTTGACCGGTCACGCCGCAGCACTATGTCTGAGCCGTGCAATCGCCCGCGGCGTCTTTGCAGCAACCGCCGCGCCGGGAGACGTGTTGCCGAGTTGGCAGTCTCGATTTGGTAAAATCTAGCCAAGTACTTCGCGCATCACCAATGAGTTTGGGTCTTCCAATCCGTCCAGTATGTCGAAATGGTGACGGCCGGGCAGAATGATTTCCTTTATGCCCCACGCCTCTGCCAACCACCGGCTTTGGTCCAGAAACACCGGACGCTCCTCAGCACCGACAAATGTGGTGACGTGGATGTGGGCATGCTTTGGTCCCAGGACGGGGCTTTCTGCGGCCGCTTCCGCGGCATCAAGTCCAAGTTCCGCATTCATTGTAAGGTCCAACAGGGGGCGCAGGTCCGACACACCAGAGATCACCACAGTGCGCAAAATACGAGCTGCAACCGCGTCTGAGAGCACGCCGGGCATAGACATGCGAGCTACAAGATGACCACCAGCGGAATGCCCGGCCAGTGAGATAGGTCCACGCACGCGCGCGGCGGCAGCCGCGATCCCGATGGCGACATGCCGGGTTATTTGCGACAGTCGAATGTCGGGGGCCAATGGATACCCGATCATCGCCACTGCCCAGCCGCGCGCCAACCCGGCGCTGGCATAGTGCGACCAGTCAGATTTGGCACGCATGCGCCAGTAACCGCCATGCACGAAAACCATCAGGCCATATGCTTCGCCCTGAGGAAAAAACAGATCATAAGCAGCCCTGTCATGCTGGTCGTAGGGGATGTCCAATTCACAAGGTGTGCGGGCCCGAAATGCGGCTGCGTCAGCCTGCCATCGCGGTCCATACTGTTCGGCATCGGGAATAAACGCGCCGTTCTCATAGGCCAGATCTCGCTGCGCTTGGTCCATGCTGTGTGTCCGCTCCTCCAGATATGAAAAAACCCGGCCACGGGAGCCGGGTTGTTCTGTTTCATATGCGTGTCAAACTAGTGAAGCTTGTTGGCGACATCCGCGATTGCGGCATCTATCAGGGCGTTCTGATCGGCCGCACTTGTTTTCGCTGCAACAACATCGCCTGCGGCGGCAATGGCCGCGCTGACCGCGCTGTCGCGGACACTTTTGACGGCCGCTGCCTCAGCCGAGGTGATCTGTTCTTCGGCTGCGGCTAAGCGGCGCGCAATCGACTGTTTCAGATCTTCCTTAGCCTGAACCGCGGCAGCTTCTGCGTCCTTGCGCGCGGTCTCTACAATGCGCTCCGCCTGCACGGCTACGTCTTTTTGCTTGCGCTCGTAGCTGGCCAGAATGGTCTGGGCCTCTTCGCGCAACGCTTTGGCTTCATCCAGATCAGACTTGATCCCTTCGGCGCGCTTGTCAAGCAACCCCATCAGCATGCCAGGCACTTTGAGATAGACCAGCAAAGCGACAAACAGCAGGAAGGACACCAAAACAACGAAATCGGTATTCCGCAGGGAAATCAGAACGTCCCCCGCTGCGAAAGCCGGCATCGGCGCCAATACAAACACGGTGGTCAATCTTTTCATCTCGCTCACCCCTTGACCCGAGCATTGACGGCGGCCGTGATGGCTTTGGCGTCGATCTTGCCCGGCGCAACCGCGCTGACAATATCCTGTGCAATATCGCGCGCCACTTCGGCAGCACTTTCCTGAGCGGAGGCCTTGATCGCGTCGATCGCCTTCTCGGATTCCGCTGATTTCGCCGCGATCTCAGAATCCGCAAGGGCGATGGCCTTGTCCAGATCGACTTTGATCTCTGCCTTGGTCTCCTCGACGATACGGTTGGCCTCAGCCCGCGCATCAATCAACGCCTGATTATATGCCGCTTCCGCGTCCAGCGCCTTTTGCTTCAGATCTTCAGCCGCCGCGATGTCATTGGTGATCGTGCTTTGTCGGTCCGACAAGACGGACGCGATCCGCGGCAACGCCACGCGTGACATGACGAAATACAAAACGACAATCGCCACGACCAACCAGAATATCTGATTGGAAAATGTCGAGAAATCCAGCTGTGGCATGCCAACGGACTCCGCTGCTTTGCCGCCTGCTTCTGTTGTCTCTGTTGCCATATCGGCCTCCAAAAAACCTGGTTTACAATGGGCAGGATCGTCTCAGATCCCGCCCAAACGTAAGGATGGCTTTGCGGGGCTTAGACGGCGAACATCAGCAGCAGAGCGACGAGGAACGAAAAGATCCCCAGCGCTTCTGCAAACGCAATACCGATGAACATTGTGGCCGTCTGGCCAGCAGCTGCAGATGGGTTGCGCAATGCACCGGACAAGAAGTTGCCGACCACGTTGCCCACACCGACGGCCGCGCCGCCCATGCCGATCGATGCCAGGCCTGCGCCGATGAATTGACCCATTTGTGCGATATCGCCTTCCATGTTCTTTCTCCTTACGATGGAAATTCGATTGAGTGTGTTCAGACCTTAGTGATGGGGATGCAGCGCATCTTTCAGATACACGCAGGTCAGAATGGTGAATACGTAGGCCTGGATAAAGGCCACGAGAACTTCGAGTGCGTAGATCGCCGTGATCGCCAGGATCGACAGCGGCGTGACGATCAGGCCGATGCCGGTTGAGATCAGCACCAGCGGTGCGAATGCGGCAAACACTTTGACCACCGCGTGGCCCGCCATCATGTTGCCGGCCAGACGAATGGAGTGGCTGACCGGGCGCACGAAATACGAAATGACTTCGATCAGAGCCAGGATCGGACGCAAGGCGAGCGGCGCCGAGCTGACCCAAAAGAGGCTCAGAAACCCGGCCCCGTTCTTGATGAACCCTACCGCGGTTACAGTCAGGAAGACCGCCATTGCAAGTACAGCCGTCACGGCGATATGCGAAGTGGTGGTGAACGCAAATGGGAGCAGCCCCAAGACGTTTGCGAAGAGGATGAACATGAACAATGTCATGATCGCCGGGAAAAAGGGCACCGCATCTTTGCCCGCTACATCTTCGACCATTTTGTAGATGAACCCGTAGGCCATCTCGGCGACCGATTGGATACGGGTTGGAATTGTAGCCCTGCGGGATGTGCCAATGACCAAAAGGGCCACGACGCACAGAACGGTCAGAACCATCCAGAAAGTCACGTTGGTTACAGTAAAGGTGCCAACTTCGCCGGAGCCGAAGAACGGCTTGACGATAAACTGATCCATAGGATGGAAAACCAGACCGTCTTCCGCGCCATTTGCTGTGTCTGCCACGTTTAGTCGTCCTTCTCGTCATCCGCCGCAGGCGCGGCCTGCCCGTGCCTTTTGGCATGGGCCTGTTGGTCTTGCTGAACTTCGGCAGCGGTTCGGAGCATCGTTTTCACCCCAGCCGCAAAGCCCAACATAATAAAAAGCACCAGGAAAATCGGCAAAGTGCCGAACAGCCAGTCGAGGCCCCACCCGATACCAAAGCCAATCCCAAGACCAGCCACAAGTTCGATCACCATTCGCCATGCAAGGTTCAACTGCGAAAAGTGTTCATCCTCGCGCGGCTCTGGATCTTGCGTCTGCTTGAGACCTTTGATCCGCGTTTCGAGCTCGTCTAGACGCGCACGATCCGGATGTTCAGCCATAAAGCAGCCCCCAAAGCCAAGCTTGGACGTTTGGGGCAGTGATAGGCAGTGCCAGGCAAAGAGTCAATCGCAGTACCGCCTCGGAAAGAAGCATATAACTTAATGATTTTATTATATTATTTCTGGCAAATCTTGCGAGGCACTCTCGACTGCACCGCTTATGCGGTAAATCTGATATTCAACCATTTGGTTGACGGTTTGCTCGGATCCTGACAGGTCACATGAATGAGCGTTTCTCTCGATCTTGTATTCGCAGCACTTGCCGACGGGACGCGCCGGCAAATTCTGACGATGTTGCTGGAAGATGACATGGCAGTGACCGACGTCGCGGAGCCGTTTGAGATGTCGTTGGCCGCGATCTCCAAACATCTGGGGATCCTCACGCGCGCTGGTCTAATCTCACAAGACAAACGCGGTCGCGTGAAGTGGTGCAAACTGGAACCTCAAGCCATGCGGGACGCCATTGTCTGGATCGAAAGCTTCGGACAACTCGAGGCCCTGAACCTCGACGCCTTCGAAAAGTTTCTGGACGAAGAGCTCGGAAATTACCCCGAATCCAGTAGGTCAGTCGCCGCGCAACAGCATGGCGAGCGCTACGACGGTCAATAGGACACCGCCCAAAGTCAACAGAGGCGGCACCGGGTTTCCCAATGCCAATTGCCATAAGATCACCCAGCTGGGCGTCAGATAGGTATAGGCCATGACCTTGGCTGCCGGCAGCCGAAGCGTCGCGTATTGTAGTAAGACAAATGTCATCGCCGAGGCAAAGAATGCGAGATAAAATAGCGTCACCCAGACGATGGGCGCGAGCTCTGACCAGTTCGTCGCCAGAATATCGTGCCAAGACCAAATGAGCAGGACGAAAAAACCGGCGACCAACATCCCGAAAGTGAACACAACCGGTGTCTCGCCGCGATTAAGCAATCGAACCATGGGCGTATAAATCGCGTGGCTCACGCAACCCACGAAATAGATCAACTCCCCCCGCCCGATGTTGAAGGCAAAAAGCGGCTTGAGATCGCCCCTAAAAATGACCCACAGCGCGCCCGCGGCTCCAATGGCCAACGCAAGCGCCATCCACCCGGTCAGAATCTGACGAAGCAGGATATATCCAGCGATCCCCGCCAGAATTGGCGTTAGCGTAAAGACTGCGGCGGCGCTCACGGGTGGTGCAGTTTTCAAACCTTCGAACATCAGAACAAAATAGACAGCGAAAAGCCCGCCCAGCACACCGTAGCGCCAAGGTGCACGCAAAGCTGAGCGTGGTATCCCACCGGTTATAAGCGCAGCCACGCCGATCGCAGCACCGGCCAGTGCAAATCTGGCCGCGTTCAATGCTGCAGGTGTAATATCGTTGGCCACAATCGAGCCCAACGCAAACGAGCCCGCGACCAGCATAGAGAAGGCCAACATGGCCAGGTGGCCGCGCTGCGCTTCCCCAAACTGGTCAAGCTTCAAAGCGCTGACCAAGCCTTGGCTTCTTCTTTCAGGAATGTGACGAAGGAATGAACTTTCGCAGTCCGGTGCAGATCGACATGGGTCACGCACCAGAACGTCGTGAACCAAGCGGGATCTGGCTCCATCACTTCGACCATGAAATCTCGCTCATGGCCCATATAACCTGGAAGAAATCCAATCCCCGCCCCGGCCAGAACCGCATCTTGCACAGTATTCGTGTCAGAACATTTGTAGACGACGTTTTGCTCCGGGACCATTTCCCCGATCCATTTCATAAACGGGGCCCGTGGGTTCAAATTTGAAACGCGGCAGAACCGGTGATTGGGAATGTCTTCAATTCCGTTCAAACGCCCGTGCCTAAATATATAGTCCTTGTGCGCGAACAGGCCCATGGGCAGCTGGCCCAGCTCCTGCACAATATTGTCGAGCTCATCGCCCGGGGCTCCGCCGCGCAGCGCCACATGAGCCTCTCCGTATTCCAATCGCAGCGGACGCGTATCGACGATCAGTTCCGCCCGAACTTCCGGATGGTCCGCTTGGTATTTGGTCAAAGCGCGCGCCATCAGCGGCGACATCTGCGGCAAGCAGGTGATGATCAGATTGCCCGATACCGACGCGCCACGCCCGTGGATGCGCCCCGCCAGTTGCGTCAGCTGGTCCTCTGTCGCACTGGCCACTTGCAGCAGATCCTCACCTGCCTCCGTGGGCGTGTAGCCTCGGGCATGGCGTTGGAAAAGCTTCGCACCCAGTTTGCCTTCCAAGCTGTCGATGTGTCGAATGACGGTCGCGTGGTGTACGCCCAGCGCATCCGCGGCCCCCGAGACAGTGCGCAGCCGAGCGACCTGGTAGGCCGTACGAATTTCGTCCCAATTGTCGATATCCATTTCTGTGCGCCTACAAACAATTTTTGTTGGGTTTCGTGTGTTGCGTTAATTTATGCAAAATATAGCTGTGAGTGCAATGAAAACATTTTCTGCACTTGGAGAACGAAATGAACATCTTGCACATCGACAGCTCAGCCCGACATCAAGGATCGATCACACGCGATCTTGGGGCCTCCATCGTCAAAAAACTTTCGACAGACTCCACAACAGTCACGTATCGCGATATTTCTGCTGGGTTGCCTGTACTGTCCGAGGACTGGGTCAACGCCAACTTCACACCGGCTGACGCGCGCAATGACACACAAAAGGCGCTGCTGGCACAGTCTGACGGTCTTGTGGATGAGCTCAAGGCCGCCGATACTCTGGTCCTTGGCTTACCAATCTACAATTTTGGTGTTCCAGCCGCGCTCAAAACCTGGGTCGACCTCGTGGCGCGGGTCGGCATGACCTTTAGATACAGTGAAGCGGGACCGCAGGGGCTTCTAGCCGAAAAGCGCGCGATCGTTGCAGTGGCGTCTGGCGGCACCCAAGCCGGGTCCGAAATCGATTTCGCAACAACATATATCAAGCACTTTCTGGGTTTTCTGGGCATCCATGATGTGACTTTCGTCGCCGCAGACCAAATGGCCATCGAGCCCGAGGAAACCTTGGCCGCCGCAAAGCGCGCCATCGAGACACTTGCGGCGTAACAATAAATCACCTCTGTGCCGGGATACCCTCCCGGCACAATGGGAATTGTACCCGATACAGACGACCAACTGATCCTGTCTTCTGGCGAAGACAAATGGCATCGCCCGCTTGGGCGGTACTGGAACGCAGCACTCCCGGCGACACGCGCAGTCGAAGCCATCAATTCCTGGCTCGCGCGTTCCGCAACGCGCTGACACCCCATTGACTCTGTGGCGGCGATCCCGCATATGCGCCGCAACATCCGGAAGCTTTAGCCTTCCGGTCCTCGGACTGCCCGGGGATCGCCTCCTGCCAGCGCGTTGCGCCCGCAGGAGCGTTTTGCGTTTGGGTTGTCTGCACTTATGTAGACTGTGTTGAAACTGAAAAAGGGGCCGTGGCCGATGTTTGAGAACCTGTCTGAACGCCTCTCCGGCGTCTTTGATAAGCTCACCAAACAGGGGGCGCTCAGCGAGGACGACGTTAAAACCGCGCTGCGTGAGGTGCGTGTCGCGCTTTTGGAAGCAGACGTTTCGCTGCCCGTGGCCCGCGATTTCGTCAAGGCGGTGCAGGAAAAGGCCACTGGGCAAGCGGTGACGAAATCCGTCACCCCGGGCCAGCAAGTGGTCAAGATCGTCCATGACGAGCTGCAACATGTTCTGGCCGGCGACAATGAGGAGCCAGGCGAGCTCAAGATCGACAACCCCCCTGCCCCCATTTTGATGGTCGGCCTGCAAGGTTCTGGTAAAACAACGACGACCGGCAAGCTCGCCAAACGCCTGACCGAGAAGAACGGCAAGCGGGTCCTGATGGCGTCGCTGGACGTTAACCGGCCGGCTGCGATGGACCAGCTGGCCATTCTGGGCACTCAGATCGGCGTCGACACCCTGCCCATCGTAAAGGGCGAAAAGCCCACGGACATTGCCAAACGCGCCAAGCAACAGGCGACGCTGGGCGGCTACGACGTCTATATGCTCGACACGGCCGGCCGATTGCAGATTGACGAAGTGCTTATGCAAGAGGTCGAAGACGTCCGCGATATCGTCAAACCGCGCGAAACACTTTTGGTCGTGGACGGGTTGACCGGTCAGGTCGCAGTGGAAGTGGCCGAAGAGTTCGACGGCAAGATCGGCATCTCCGGCGTGGTTCTCACGCGGATGGATGGCGATGGGCGTGGCGGCGCTGCATTGTCGATGCGCGCGGTCACCGGCAAGCCCATCAAGTTTGTAGGTCTTGGCGAGAAGATGGACGCGCTCGAGACCTTTGAGCCCGACCGCATCGCGGGTCGCATTCTGGGCATGGGCGATATTGTCAGCCTGGTGGAAAAGGCGCAGGAGACCATCGAGGCTGAACAAGCCGAGCGTATGATGAAGCGCTTCCAGAAGGGTCAGTTCAACATGAACGACCTGAAGATGCAGCTTGAACAGATGATGAAGATGGGTGGCATGGAAGGCCTCATGGGCATGATGCCGGGCATGAAGAAGATGGCGGGCCAGGCGAAAGAGGCCGGGATCGACGACAAGATGCTCAAGCAGCAGGTGGCGCTGATCCAGTCGATGACCAAGCGCGAACGCGCAAACCCGCAGATCCTGCAAGCTTCGCGCAAGAAACGCATTGCCAAAGGGGCCGGGCTGGAAGTGTCCGATCTGAACAAATTGCTCAAGATGCAGCGCCAGATGTCTGACGTGATGAAAAAGATGGGCAAGATGGGCAAAGGCGGCATGCTGAAACAAGCCATGAAGGGCATGTTCGGCAAGGGCGGCATGCCCGATATGAACGACCCCGCTGCGATGGAAGAGGCCGCACGCAAAATGGGCATGGGCGGCATGCCAGGTGGCGGCATGCCTGGCCTGGGCGGCGGTATGGGTTTGCCTCCGGGCCTGTCGGGATTTGGCAAAAAGAAATGAACGCGCCCACCCTCCATACCGAGCGGCTGACGCTGCGCATGCCAGTTCTGTCCGATTTCGATGTCTATGCAGACATCATGGCGGCGGACGAACCGGGGTATATGGGCGGGCCGTTTTCGCGTGAGGCTGCGTGGGGTGACTTTTGCGAGGGGATCGCGTGCTGGTCCTTGCGGGGCCATGGCACTTGGAGCGCGGAGGAAACGCAGGCACGATCTCTATTGGGATTTGTCGGCCTTAACTTGGAATACGCTGATCCAGAACGGGAACTGGGCTGGATGTTCACCCCGCACGCACGGGGAAAAGGATATGCCGCCGAGGCCGCAACCGCGATCCGTGATTATGCGTTCGAGACTTTGGGCTGGTCTGACATCGTAAGCTATATCGATCCGAAAAACCTCAAATCCCGCGCTCTGGCGGAACGGCTTGGCGCTCAGATCGACCCAAATGCGCCTTTGCCAGCGGGTGAAAGCTCAGATGACACGATTGTTTATCGTCATCGCAGAGAAGCCGCATGAGCGTAACGTTCGAAACCCCGACGCTTGAAACAGAGCGTCTGATCCTGCGCGGACCGGCATCTCGGGATGCCGAAGCGTTCGTGGCAGCTTATGCGCAGGAGCGGATGCAGTATGCAGGCGGGCCGATGACAACACGGCAGGCCTGGAATTTCTTCGGAACCGAGATCGGCCATTGGGTCATGCGCGGATATGGCATGTTTGTGGTGACGCTCAAGGGTGCCGATGACGCCTTGGGTATCGTCGGCCACTGGAAACCCAACACTTGGCCCGAAACGGAAATCGGATGGGTCCTGTTCTCCGAACGACATGAGGGAAAAGGCTACGCCGTTGAAGCTGCCCGCGCCTGTATTGATCACGCCTGGCATGTTCTGAAATGGAAAACCATTGTAAGCTATATTGACCCGGATAATTCTGGGTCTATCAAAGTTGCCGAACGTCTTGGCGCATCGCTTGACGTAAATGCTCCGCAACCGAGCGCAGAGTACAGATCTCTCGTCTACCGCCACCCGAAACCCGAAGGGAAGGCGTGATGCGAGAACGTAGTTTTGTCCAGCGAACAACCGCCCCTATCCAGACCCTGAATTGGAGAGACATATGAGTGATCCTGTCACTCTCGCAGCCGAGCTGTTGAAAGAACATCGCGCCAGCATCGACCGGCTTGACGCGATCTTGGTCTATACGTTGGGCGAGCGGTTCAAACACACGCAAGCCGTTGGCAAACTGAAGGCTGAACACGCGCTTCCAGCGTCCGATCCGAACCGGGAAGCAACCCAAATCGCACGTCTCGAAGATCTGGCAAAACGCGCCGATCTCGACCCTGAATTCGCGAAATCCTTCCTGAATTTCATCATTCGGGAAGTCATCCAAAACCACAAGAAATTCCAATAAATTCCGGCATATGCCGGTTCAAACACCTTAGGAGAATACACCATGGCAATGAAAATCAGACTGGCCCGCGGCGGGTCGAAAAAACGCCCCTTCTACCGCGTTGTCGCCGCAGACAGTCGCATGCCGCGCGACGGTCGCTATATCGAGAAGCTGGGAACCTATAACCCGCTTTTGCCAAAAGACAGCGAAGACCGTGTGAAAATGGACATGGAGCGGGTCCAGCACTGGCTGAGCAAGGGTGCACAGCCCACAGATCGCGTGTCGCGTATGCTTGAAGCCGCTGGTGTTCTTGAAAAGAAAGAGCGCGCCAACATGAAAAAAGCTGTCCCTGGCAAGAAGGCACAGGACCGCGCAGAAGAGAAAGCCGCCAAGGCCGCCGCCGCCGCCGAAGCTGCAGCAGCACCTGCAGAAGAGGCACCTGCCGAGGAAGCCCCAGCCGAAGAAGCTCCTGCCGAAGAGGCCGCGGCCGAAGAAGCTCCGGCTGAAGAATAAGGCCGCATCGCTGATCGTGTGGGCACCCGAACCCAGGTGCCCACACGTATGCCAAAAGGTTAAACGATGATCCGGCGCACCATCAACTTGATCCTGTTGGGGCTTGCCTTTTACGGCGGCACGCAGGTCGAACGCGGGCTTCTGTCAGCGCGGTGTACCAATGCCGGAGGGGAAGTGAATGCGCGCAACCTATGTGTGGGGCTGCCAAGATGAGCACGCAGGATCGTATAACTGTCGGCGTGATCGCAGGCGCGTTCGGGGTGAAAGGCGAGGTCAGGCTCAAGTCGTTTTGTGCCAATCCCGAAGACATCGCCACTTACAGCCCGCTTCACACTGAAGACGGGCGCGAATTTACAGTCAAAATCACGCGCGCCATTAAGAATGGGTTCGCCGCACGTCTGACCGGAGTTCGTTTCAAAGATGAAGCCGATGGATTGCGAGGTCAGAAGCTTCTAGCCGATCGGGAGCTGCTTCCGGTCCTGCCGGATGACGAATTCTACCATACCGATCTGATTGGTCTTGAAGTGCTCGACACTGGTGGCCAATCGCTTGGAAAGGTCGCGGCGGTCCTCAATCACGGGGCGGGCGACCTTCTGGAGCTGCGCGGCCCAGGGATCAAGACCTCCGTTTTACTTCCCTTCACAAAAGAAGCTGTTTTAACGGTCGACCTCACATCCGCGCGGATCATTTCGGACCCACCCGACGGGCTGTTCGGGGATGATCCTAAGGACCAGCACGCAGAAACTCCTGAATAACATGTCGTATTCGCTCGGACCGTTCGGGCGACGCGTGGCTTAACACAAGGGATCCAAAGAGACGATCGCCAATAAAGAACGGGACGGTCGTTTCCTGTTCACCCGCGCCCAGCACGCCGGAGCTGAAAAACGCTTGCCAATCCCGCTGATCGATCCCGTAGTTTTGGGTGCCACGTATCTGAGTGTCACGTGTCTGTTGCCAAACCAGAAAGCGCGCAGCATCTCGCGCGATTGCCTGCCAGCATTCGCCTTGAACATCGATGCCCGTCAGCACACCGCCTTGGACGTGCAAGTTCAGTCCTGCAAAATCTCCATGGATCGCGCCTTGCTCGACAGGACAACCCTGGATGTTCTCGGCCCAGCGCCCGAGCGCCTTCAAAAGATCGCGGAGCAACTGCCGATCGTCTAGCTGAAGCATCGAGATGTCGGTGGATTGCCGTTTCTTCAGCCAATAGCGAGGTCCGAAAACTGACGCGCGACGTCGCTGTCCCACGTAATGCGACAGCCACTGCCCAGACCGCATGAACAGACGCCGCCTCTTGGTCTCGTGTGCTTCGCTGAGAACGTCTGTCATCCGCCGTCCGCGCGCGTGGCTCAGGACAACAAGGCCCAAATCGGGACGCGCCAGTAGGCATTGGTTGAGTTGAAACGGTCCCTCCTTCATCCTTGGACCCTGCAGCTGAAGCTCTGCGCAAAGCGCGGCGACAATCTGCGCGGGTGGATGTTCCCCGTCAGGGAGAAACCGTTTCAGAACGGCTTTTTCGCCCCTAAAGCGCACCAGAAAGACCTGTCGGCCCTTCGCAAGTTTCAAGACATCCTTGAGCGCGAAGGATTGGAATTCTGGATCTTGCGCCACAAGCGATTGCACCGCCTCCGCTGCCTCCTGGCGGGCGGGAAGGCTGTCTAGCCAGGACGGAGTGCGCGAAACATCCATGATCCAGATCTAGCGTGGGTTGGAAAGTTGAGAAAGACGTTTCCTGCACTGCTATGCTGATCTAAAAGCCTGCCATGTCAGACGAACCGAAAAAAACCACGCAAGCGCCGCCATCGAAGTCGCATGGACGGTTATCGATCCGGGCCTCGACAACGCCCCGCGACCTGATGTCGGAGACCCCGACGCTTAAAGGGGCTTGGTGCGCGCGCGTTATCACACTGTTTCCACAAAGTTTCCCCGGGGTTTTGGGCGCGTCCCTGACCGGCAAGGCCTTGGCTGACGGGTTATGGCGGCTAGAGACCATTGATCTGCGACCGTTCGGGACCGGCAAGCACCGTAATGTCGACGACACGCCGGCCGGCGGCGGGGCTGGCATGGTGCTGCGCCCTGACGTCGTCGCGCGAGCTTTGAACAAGGCTGCCGACGGGACACCAGATCGGGCACGCTGGCCTGTTGTCTATCTCTCGCCGCGTGGAACACCGTTCACGCAGGCCACGGCTCAACGGTGGTCAGAAGCCGATGGCCTGACGCTTTTGTGTGGCCGTTTCGAGGGCGTGGATCAGCGCGTTCTGGACGAATATGACGTCGAAGAGGTCTCTTTGGGCGATTTCGTCCTCACCGGCGGAGAGATCGCAGCACAAGCCTTGATTGATGCGACGGTCCGGCTTATACCGCGCGTGCTTGGGAATCATGCATCCACGGAAGACGAAAGTTTCCAGACCGGCCTGCTTGAGCATCCACAGTATACCAAACCCGCGTCGTGGCGTGGTCGTGACATTCCGGACGTTCTTCTTTCCGGGCATCATGGCAATGTAGCGCGATGGCAGCGGAACGCGGCTGAACGGCTGACAAAGAAACGACGACCTGACCTCTGGCGGGCTTATTGTGAAACGCACGATAGGGACCCGGATGAAGACCGAGAGCTCTGAGGTGTCACCAACTTCGCGGACCAACCGTGAGCCAGTATAGGAGTGTGTCAGATGGACCTGATCGCACAAATCGAAGCAGAGCAAGTCTCTGCCCTGGGACATGATATCCCGGACTTCAAAGCGGGTGACACCATCCGTGTCGGTTACAAGGTGACCGAGGGCACGCGCAGCCGTGTACAGAATTACGAAGGCGTTTGCATTGCACGCAAGAACGGCAAAGGGATTGCCGGTTCCTTCACAGTGCGCAAAATTTCCTTCGGGGAAGGCGTGGAACGTGTGTTCCCGCTGCACTCAACAAATATCGATAGCATTACAGTTGTGCGTCGCGGACGTGTTCGCCGTGCGAAGCTGTACTACCTGCGTTCACGTCGCGGTAAGTCCGCGCGGATCGCAGAAATGTCCAACTACAAACCGCTTTCGGGCGCAGACGCGTAAGGATTGCAAGCGATGAAAAAAGACACTCACCCCGACTACCACATCATCGACGTCAAAATGACCAATGGCGATGTCGTGCAGATGAAATCGACATGGGGCGCTGAGGGCGATCAGTTGGCACTCGACATCGACCCGTCCGCGCACCCTGCCTGGACCGGTGGCAACCAGCGCCTGATGGACACTGGCGGCCGGGTTTCTAAATTCAAGAACAAGTACGAAGGTCTGGGCTTTTAAGACCGCGACCTTTCGGCATTCCAAACGCCGCTCCCTGGGGAGCGGCGTTTTTTGTTGTGCATAACTGCGCCCCAAGCCGGATTAAGACGCAAAAAACTAGTGCTTTCTCTCTGGGAAACACCTACATTTAGTGCCATTAAGCCTGAATAAGAAGAAATCGGGACAGGATCGGGTTCAGAGCATGGCTGCGCACATTATCGTCTTTGGCAACGAGAAAGGTGGGTCGGGCAAATCCACCAATTGCATGCATATCTCAAGCGCATTGGCGCGCATGGGCTTCAAGGTCGGAGCACTCGACCTTGATCTCAGGCAGCGCAGCTTCTCGAGATATTGCGAGAACCGCATGCGGTTCTCAGAAACCGAGGGGCTGGATCTGGCCTGCCCGACCATTGTTGAACTTCCTGAAGTTGACCCGTCTTTACTGTCTCCGGGAGAAAACATCTATGACCGGCGATTGACAGAAGCAGTGACAGCGATGGACAGCCAATATGATTTCATCGTTATCGACTGCCCCGGGTCTCATACGCGGCTCAGTCAAGTCGCACATTCCCTGGCCGACACGTTGGTGACGCCGCTCAATGACAGCTTCATCGATTTTGACCTTTTGGCGCGAATGGATCCGGAGACGCAAGCGATCAAAGGACCGTCCGTCTATTCCGAGATGGTCTGGCAGGCCCGGCAACTGCGTGCCCAAGCCGGCCTTAATCCCATCGACTGGGTGGTTGTGCGCAACCGGGTTGGAACGCAGCGGATGCATAATAAAAAGAAGATTTCTGACGCTGTTGAAACCCTGGCCAAACGCATCGGATTTCGGGTTGCGCCAGGCTTTTCAGAGCGTGTGATTTTTCGCGAACTGTTTCCGCGCGGGCTGACCCTGCTTGATTTGGGAGATATCGGGATCAAGAACCTGAACATCTCAAACATCGCGGCCCGAAACGAAGTCCGCGAACTGATGCAGAGCTTAAATCTGCCAGATGTCAGTATCGATTTCTGATCAGGGCGTGGCCCGTTGGCGGGCCTTCAAGGCGTCAAGGCTGCTTTGCGGCAGGGCTTCGGTTTCCTCAGCGGTCAGTGTGGCGGTTTGATAGCCCATCGCAGCAAGGCTCCAGCCAACAACCTCAGGATGATCTTCCAGGAAGCTGGCCACCCTTTGTATCATGCCCAGTTGCAGATCAGCGCGGGTAAAGCTGCCCGAATAGATACCAGTCCACACTAAGGCAGAGACGGCCACGCAAAAACTGACCCAGAACAACCGGATGCTGCGCAAAAGTGCCCAAAACATGTTTCACCTCACTTCGTGTCACTGTTGACCAAACAGAGACAATCGGGCGAAAACACGACGCGAATGTGCAAACTGGGTGATTTCTACGGCTGGTTCGCGGCGAGTGTCCGGCGTAATGCGTCGATGACAGGCAGTTGCAGTTCTCGCCGCGAAAAGACCAGATCAATCTTCTTGGTAAGCTCCGGTTCTTGTAACGGCAGAATGACGGCACCGTCAATGGGGGCACTGATGTCGGCCAAAACCTCCGGAATTATGGTCGCGGCAAAACCGGAATAGACCTGTACTAGCGCCGCTGTAAAAACATTCGTCTCGGAGACAACGTGCGGTTGGGTGCCGATCTCGTCAAACATTCGGTCGAGGATGCGCCGGTTCAACATCTCGGGCTCGAGCAAGCACAACGGAAGCTCGGCCGCTTCAGCCCATGTCGCGGCCCCCGTCAGCCGCGGTGCCAAGCTAATCGGTGAGACGAGAACATATCGCTCTTCGTATAAGGGGTCCGACCCCAACAAATCCGATGAAACGGAATCGCTATAGGTGATGCCCGCGTCAAATACGTCTTCCTCAATACCCTTGAGGATTTCGATCGACGAAGCCGATCTGATCGACACTTTGATGCCAGGATAATCCTGCGCCAGTTGTGCAGGCAGCCGCCCCGCCATGACCAAGGCCGTGGGCACGACGCCTATGGTCAGACGCCCGGTGACATTGCCCTTGGCCGACTGGACCGCCTGTTGCAGCGTCTTTGCCTCGTCAAGGATCTTTCGACCCCAGTGTAGGACGGTTTCGCCTTCATCCGTGAAGCCCTGAAACCTGTTGCCGCGTTTGACGATTGCAACGTCAAGCTCTGCCTCCAGCTTGCGGATACGCATTGAGAAAGCCGGCTGCGATATCCCACACTCCGCCGCTGCGCGCGCAAAATGGCGATGTCTAGCCAAAGCCAGCAACAGCTGCATATCTCGAAGATCAATCACTGACAGTTCACCACAATTCTCGAACACGCACTATTTTCACCGGATTTACGGCAATGGAAACCCCTCGCGCTTGTCAGTCGCCTCTCAGGCGGCGATAAGCGGTGGAGTTTGATCGCCATGGAGAGCGCCATGACCCTTCCTAACGAAATGACGGCCATTGAAATGGCAGGCACCGGCGGGCCCGAGGTCTTGAAACCCACGACGATGCCGGTCCCGGATTTGCGCGCCCATGAGGTTTTGATCAAAGTTGCCGCAGCAGGCATAAACGGGCCGGATCTGGTGCAACGGCGGGGCAACTATCCCGCGCCCAAGGGAGCCTCCCCGTTGCTTGGCCTTGAAGTGTCGGGTGAAATCGTTGCGACCGGGGCACAGGCTCAGTGGTCGGCCGGCACGAAAGTATGCGCGCTGACAAATGGCGGGGGCTATGCAGAATATGTGGCCGTCGACGGATCTCATTGCCTTCCGGTGCCTGAAGGCGTGGACCTGATAGATGCGGCCGGGCTTCCAGAGACCTATTTTACGGTGTGGAGCAATGTGTTCCACGGACATGACGTTCCGGATGGCGGCAATCTTCTGGTGCATGGCGGTGCCGGAGGGATCGGATCCACGGCGATCCAGCTGGGACGCGCCATGGGTCTTTCGGTCTACACAACCGCTGGCACCGCAGATGATTGCGCGTTCTGCGAAGCGCTTGGGGCCAGGCACGCGATCAATTTTAAAGAAGAGGATTTTGTCGAAGTTGTGCGCAACGCCGGCGGCGCGGATATCATCATCGATATCATAGGCGGGGACTATGTGGCGCGAAATATAAAGGCCAGCCGCCATGATGGTCGCATTATCCATCTTGCATTCAATCAAGGCGCTAAGATGGAACTGAACCTGATGCCAATGATGCTCAAACGCCTCTCTCTGACCGGTTCAACCCTACGCAGCCGTCCGGACAGCTATAAGGCAGATGTGGCGAAGGCCTTGTCACAGGTGGTTTGGCCGAAATTTGGACAAGGTGAATTGCGCCCTGTGACGGATCAGGCGATTCCCTTGACGGAGGCGAGCTTGGCGCATACGCGGATGGAACAGGCCGCACATCGTGGAAAACTGCTGCTAATCCCTTAGATTTTAGGCGAATTGTTCACGTTCTGGAGCCAGTGACAAAGAGCGGCCACATTTCGAGTATGGGTATCCCTACTTGAGAAGCGGCACATTTAGACGCAAATTGAAGCTGTAATTTGGTGGGGACCAAACGAAACACCGAAGCTGGAAAGACGACACATGCCTGCTACGACACTGCTAGAAAAATCCCGACTGCGCCGGATGCGTGCCATTCGCACAACCCGCGCACAAAAGAGCACGTTCGGTGCCAAGCGGATCGAAGCATTGGTTCAACGTGTTGCACATGGCAGCAAGGACACGACGACTATAAGACCTGTGAGTGCCTAACCCGTTTATAGGCACACACTATACTCGCTCACCAATGTTCTGGTTGCACCCCGGAACACACCCCAGAAGACCCGGCCTCTGACACACCACAGAGACCGGGTTTTTTTTGGCTGACTGCAGATGAAAACGGCGTCGCGACGGGTAATAACGTTTACGTCTTCGGTTCAATTTGGTCGCGACAACGGCCCCTCTATGAGAGATGTTGCCCGTTCGCGCTCAAGCATCAGAAGCTCCTTTTGGAACCGCGCTTGCGCGTCTACCATGGGGCCCAGATCACGCCCGGTGACAACGGCCACGTTGACCCCGTCTTTCTCGAACTTGAAATACTTCAACAGCAAAGGCATGGACTCGCCGTCGATCAACTCAAGATTGAGGTGCCGCCACCGGCCTTCATTGTCCTCCGACGCCGCATTATCAGCCAGTAAGCCCGCAACTTTCGGTGCGCTATCTGGGGTCACGACCTCGCCGAAGGATCTTCCGATCCAGTTTCCGAACTTTTTTGCGTCGAATTGAGACGAGCAGAAGACGTCTATGATTTGACCATCAACTGACAACTGCAAGGTTATATCTGCGCATTGCGTGACCAAGGTCACCGCGTCTTTGATCGACACCTCAGGAAAGGAACCTATCTCGGACCGCTTCTTAAGCATGACCGTGATGTCCTTTCTGTGTGCGTGTCGGCACCGCCGAGGTGATGTGCCAAAGTGCGTCTTCGCTCTTCGCTACGACTTTATCAGCATTCAGAAAATCGTAACTTTCGTCCGCCCCGTTGATTGCACATCCACCAACAATGACCGCCATGCGGGGATTGGCGCTGACCAGACGTGCTTCAGAGATCGTGTCCGCCAGCCCAGCAAGCGACAGATCATAACCAATCGAGACCGCCAACACATCAATGTGGCGCTCTGAAACAACGTCGAACATATCATTCGCGGTCCGCTGGAAGAGCGGGACAACATCAAATCCGTGCGAATTCAACTGATCGAGCAGAAGTTGCGCACCGAAAGAATGATGCTCTTCGGATGGGACATAAATCGCAACACATGCCGCTGAATTGGTGAAGTTGACTTGACCGGTCGAGGTTTGACCTTTGCGACCGTCCAGCGTTCGATGAACAGTCCAGAACGCGTCGATCGTCTGAAGTAGAGTTATATCGTCTGCGAGCCAGAACCTTTCGATACGCTCCACGACCGCCTGAATGTGATTGGTCCAAATGATCTCGTTTTTGATGCTCTGCGAGAGTTTGCGGAATTGCCTAAACTCAGACGCAACAGCAAGTTCGTACATCTGTTCGACAAGTTCGGCATCAATTGAAACCCCGGGCACGGAGCGGAGTTCGGATCCCGCAACGCCGAACAAGACCGATTTGATATTGGACAAGACCGTCTGAACCCAGTTCACAGACTCGCGGCATTCCCGGTTCTGGAGGCCTACACTGCCTGACATAACGTGTTCCAATCGTTCCTCACGCCTAATTATACTGATTTCATGGGGAATTTCCAATCAACAATGCTCAAGGCGCTTTGCCTGGGTCAATTTGGCACCGGTGGCGCTTAGAATTTACGCCGCTCTGGGTGCCGAAAATTATTTCAAGTGGCAGACAGCGTGTCGCCCAGCTTGCCCAGCATGTTTAAACACTGCGTGAGTTGGTCGAGCTCCAGGTATTCATCGGCCTTATGGGCCTGGTCGATTGATCCAGGTCCACAGACCACGACATCCATGCCCAGCGACTGGAAAATGCCTCCCTCGGTGCCGAAAGCTACGACATCGGCGCTGTTGGCCCCGGTTAACTCACTGATGATCTGAAGGGCTTCGTTGGCCTCAGTGGGCGTCAGGCCCGCAACTTCGCCTTTTACTTCGGTGTCAATCGAGGCGGCGGGATGCACCTGCCGCATGGCTGGCAGCAAAACATCGTCGCAAAACTGTTGGATGTCGTCTTTGACAAAATCAGCGTCGGTCGGAACCACTGGGCGCATTTCCCAGTCGACGCGCGCCTTTGACGCGATCACATTGTGGACCGTTCCTCCATGAAAAGCGCCTATGTTCAACGTGCTCCAAGGCGGCTGATATCGACTACCTGCGGGCGCTCTGGACTTCAGATCCTCGCGCAGACCCAGCAGTCTGTCGACGTAGCGTACTGCATATTCTACTGCATTTACCCCCAGATCAGGTGCAGAGCCATGACCCTCCAAGCCATGGAAATGTGCACTATACTCAAAGCAGCCCTTGTGGCCCTCGATGACCCGCATCTGAGTGGGCTCCCCGATGATCGCTAACCCGGGCTTTTGCGCGCGAGCTGACAGGACCTCCGCCAGATGATTGGCACCGAAACATCCAGTCTCTTCGTCATAAGTGAAAGCGAAATGCAGCGGACGGTCACCAATATTTTCCGCCAGCTGCGGGGCCATGGCGAGAGTGGCGGCAATGAAACCTTTCATGTCACAGCTTCCACGCCCGAAAAGCTTGCTGTTCTGCTCAACCATCGTGAACGGATCGCTCGACCAGTCTTGATCGGTCACAGGTACGACATCGCAGTGGCCTGACAGGACAATCCCACCGCTCACATCCGGTCCAAGCGTTGCAAAAAGATTGGCTTTCTGCCCAGTTTTGTCCTGGAATATGTCAATCTGCGCACCAGTGCGTTCCAGGAGATCTGCCATATATGCTATCATCTCAAGGTTGCTGTCGGCGGATACCGTGGGAAAGGCGATCAGATCGCGCAGAATCTCCTGAGTTCGCTCGATCATCCGCTTAAGCCTTGATCGTGAGCTTGCGCTCGGTTGTGCATAGGGGTTCTGCCGGGCCGTGATCGCGGATCAAGATGGTCTCCGTGGTTTCCAGACCCCAGGTCTCCATCCAGAGCGCTGGCATGAAATGAAAGGTCATTCCAGGCTCAAGAACCGTTTTGTCTTCAACTCGGATCGAGGCCGTTCGCTCGCCCCAATCGGGTGGATAGCTCAGCCCAACTGGATAACCCATCCGCCCTGACCGCTCGATACCATACCCCTTTAAGACCGCCATAAATGCGTCGGCGATGTCACAGGTTCGATTGCCCGCACGCGCGGCGTCGAGGCCAGCAGCCAACCCTTCAAGCTGTGCGGCCTCTGCGCGCCGCATGTCATCTGGAGGTGTGCCTAGGAAAATAGTGCGGCAGAGCGGGGCGTGATACCGGCGGAAACACCCTGAAAGTTCGAAGAACGTGGCTTCACCTTCTCGCATTGGGGCCCCGTCCCAGGTCAGGTGGGCGGCCGTCGCATCAAGTCCTGATGGGGTAAGCGGGAGGATGGCCGGATAATCGCCCCAATCCTCATCAACACCAGAAATACCCGCATGCAGAATATCGGCGACAAGTTCGTTCTTGCGAATACCCGGGCGCGCCCGTTCAAGCGCAGTTTTCATGACATGGTCCGAGATACGCGCAGCCTTTCGGATAAAGGCAAGTTCGGCATCGGACTTGACCAGCCGCTGCCAATTCACCAAACCACTGGCGTCAATGAGCTGAGCCTCCGGAAGACCCTCGCTCAGCACCGCATGCGCTTTTGCGGAGTAGTAGTAGTTCTCCATTTCAACACCAATGCGATGACATTCTAAACCATTTAATTTCAGTAGTTTACAAAGATTTTCCATCGGGTGCATGACGGTCGATTGAACGAAATCATCATCGTAGCCGATCAGGTTTTGTTGTTCCATCCAACATGTTCTGCGAGCGCCCAACATATCCATATGGCGCCCCCACCAGATCGGTTCTCCTTCTTGCAGGAGGACTACGCCTTGGTGGACGTAAAACGACCAACCATCATAGCCGGTGAGCCAGGCGATGTTCGAAGGATCAGTGACAAATAGCGCTTCGAGGTCCAGACGTGACATCGCTTGGCGTGTTTTCGCAATACGGAGAGCATATTCGCTGGCATCAAACGGAACGTTCGGGGGCATCGCTGACTCCTGTTCTTGGTGGTTCCCGCCGGGGTACCCGGCTCAGATCTGCTCGGCCTGCTGTGCTACGTTTTGCGCAATCAGCTCTTTGTAGAGATATCGGATCTGCTCCGTCACCGGTCGCTCTGTTGTGCCGATGGTCTTGCCGTCGATCTCAGACACAGGCGTCTGGGCCCCGAATGTTCCGGTCAGAAAGGCCTCATCAGCCCCATAGGCTTCATAGAGCGAGAAGTTCTTTTCAAACACTGGGATATTGTTGGTGCGGCACAGGTCGATCACTTTCTGCCGGGTGACGCCATTCATGCAATAATCCCCCGTCGAGGTCCAAACTTCACCGCGTCGAACAATGAAGAAATTGCACGCGTTGGTGGTGTTCACAAATCCATGCGGATCCAGCATCAGGCCCTCATCAGCGCCGGCCTCCTCTGCCTGAAGGCAGGCGATGACGCAATTGAGTTTGGAATGGCTGTTGAATTTTGGGTCCTGGCTCATCGGCAGACCGCGCACCTGCGGAACTGTGGCCAGCCGAATGCCTCTGGTCTGCAAGGTTTCAGCGGGTTTGGAATGCTCGACGATCGCCACAATGGTCGGACCAAAGCGCGACAGGTTCGGGTGCTGGAACGGCTTGGCCTTGCGCCCGCGTGTAATCATCAACCGGCAATGCGCATCGGTTGTGATCCCGTTCGCTGCAGCGGTTTTGTCAAGCACGTCGCGGATGTCTTCCGGGCTCAGCCCGGTTTCGATCGACACTGCTTTGAGAGAGCCAAAGAGCCGATCCATATGCTCGTCGAAAAAGGCCCATTGCCCATCATAAAGCCGCAAGCCCTCCCACATTCCGTCACCCAGCAAAAACCCACTGTCATAGACCGACACTTTGGCCTGATCTTTCGGAACAAGTGCGCCATCGATCCAGATCTTGAGATCGTCATTGCGCGCATCAGATGACGCATCATGGGTCGAATGGCTGTGGGCGGCGTCCAGGGTCATGGCCAAATGTTCCAATGTGCAAATAAGTGCTGTTTCTTTGTGCGAAGTTGCGCTCGATTGTCAACGCAAGGTCCCGCTTTCACGCGGGCGCACGGGGCTTTTGCTTGGCCGTTCGCGAGCTGTTCTACGGCTTTTTTACCAAGGCTTCGGTCTCGAAGAGCGGTGCATGGCGTGACCTAGCAGGCCGCCATAAGTGCGGATACACTCGAGCACTGCACACTTTGATCAAACTATACCGTGCGCGATCGGGGATAGACGAAACGCGCGATGAGCGGGGTTAGCCTCGGCATGACGACATATGTCATCAGACAAACTTGAATTGTCACGGTCAAAAACAGCCGAAGTGGCTGAGGCCAACTTGGGGTGAGCGCCGAAATGATCGTACTCAAGATCAAAATCATGGTGAAAACCACCCCGATCATCACCACCGCCATACGGTGCGGGCTCGGCTGAGGGACCTTTGTACCCTTTGGTGGATCAAACCAAAACTCCAGGCCGGTCATGCGTTCAAATGTCGGGTCAGCCTCAAACAGTTTCGCCCCTTCTGCGAGCATATTGGCGCGATAATCCGAACGTTCGAATTCCTCCAATTGCTCGACACTGTCAAACCGGAAAATCTGGTGATAGGTGTCGCCAGGATGGGCGGGTTTGTGGAAACCTACGCCAATGTAACCCGGGAACTTCGCTGATGCACCCTCGGTCATGCGTTTGAGCCAAGCTTCATATTCGGCTTCGCACCCTGGTTTGACTCTTTGCCGAACAACGATCGTAACACTGTCGCTCATATCGTTCTTCCCCTAAATGGTTGCGCCAAGGCATTGAAATTTCGCCTTGCTCTGGTTTCCGGTTTCAATCGATCCGCTCGAACGCCTTGGTGAATGCTTTTTGAGTATGGGGTCTAAGCGGCATGCTGTCGAAGAAGCGTCGGGCCGTGACCTGCGGTGCAACCCGGGCGAGTTCAGACTTCCAACGGCGCGCGAGCGAACTCTCTAGCAAGGCTAGCGGCGACGGCGGCGACGAACAAGACCATATGCTGCGTTCTGGGACTGAGCACTGCATGTTCGGCTCATTCAAGGCCGATCTCAAATTCCTCGCGCTGCAGACATGACAGCGCCAAATGGCCGCGCATCGAGTAGATCTTCGGATCTAGCGGGCTGCTTTGAATAGCATTTCCGAGGTCGATCTCGGTTTTTTCGGTGTCTCCGATCAGGCCGCACAAAATCCCACGGGAATAGCGAGCATAGGCAGAATTTGGGTCAATCTGTAAGGCCCGGTCGAGCCAATGCAGCCCTTCGGCCGGCTCTTCGCGCAACCAATAGCTCCGACCTTTGGCCGCACAAGCCAGTGAATTTTCCGGATCGATTTCGATGGCGATATCAGCCCAAGCTTTCATACGTTCCAGATAGGTCGATCTGTCATCTGAATAATAGTTGAAAGCCGTACTAGATGCGACATCCGACAAGATCGCATAGGCGCTGGAAAAGTCCGGATCCAGTGCAACTGCGCGTTGCAGATGGACCATCGCACGCCGGTCGCCTTCTCGGGTGTTGCGACGACTTTCATTAACGCCAAGATGAAAGGATTCCCACGCGCTCAAATGCTGTGTAGATCTCAAAGCCGCCTGTTCGCTTTGATATCCGACTATTTTCTGTGTCATGACATTCACGATCAATCGCTGCGTCGCGATGCTGATGTCTTGGTCGGTAGCCCCTCCAAGTTCCAATGCTGACGCCCATACAATTTTTTGCGTTTTTGTGTCTGATAGCTCAACCGAGATATGGCGCTTGTCCTAAGGTCCTTCGATATGACCAGATAGGGCAAAGTCTGCCCTGCATTTTTCGCGCAGCTTTGCTGGATAGGCCTCGCCGCTGAGAAACCGGAACGAGGACCCGCGCGCGATCACTTGTAACTCCCGAGACGCTGACAGGGCCGAGATCAGATCCGCCGAGATTGTGCGCCCTAGTGTTTTAGACGGCGCTGTGAACCGAAGTATTGCAAGGCTGGGAGCCGCACCGATCGCGCGGAATGCCTGCGCTTCCGCCTCGGTTTTGACGTGAGATGAAACCAGAGGAAATACCGGGACCGCCATACGAAGAGCACGGCTTTTGACGGTCTCAATGAGACGTTGGGCTTGTCCGGTATCACCAAGAGCATGACGCAGCGCCTTGAGCGCCATAGCCAGCGACGCATCTAGAAACAATTTGATCGGGCCAAACGGCATCCATCGCCGCCTGTTTATCCAAGACACGGCCTTCCGCCACAACAAGCGCGCTCAACAATTTGAAGGGTTTGTCAGACAGCCGAACATGACCAAGGGGCCCCACGCATATCCCTCCGTCGATATCGAGCGTGAATCTGTCAAATCGGTATTTCATTGGCACCAGCGTAGGACGCCGCGCCCAGATTTCATAGATTTCTCAAGTTCCGCTCAAGCAGATCACTTCCAACGATTTTATCCCTCTAGGCGAGCAGTTTGCCCGACAGAGAGTGTAGAGATGGTTCAAAGAAACGATCCGCAAGACCAGGTTCCAGGCGTTGCCCTCGAGGCGATCCTGGCGCGCATTGATGCGTGCACCTGTTTTCACGATTTGTTGCCAGTTCATCTCCGGGAGCGACCAACAAAGGTCGCACTCTCGGACGAGACGTCTGAGCTGACCTATTCCCAGCTTCACACACGCGCCCACCGAATTGCTGCTCAGCTTAATCAACACGGCCTGAAGCGCGGTGAGCGCATAGCACTTTTGTCAAAGAATGATGTGGCCTTCGTCGATCTGATGATGGCCGCATCGATCACAGGCGTGGTGCTTGTGCCGTTGAACTTTCGTTTGGCACAGCCGGAGATTGATTTCATTGTTCAAGACAGCGAGGCGAAACTCATCTTCTCTGGTCGGAATTTTCTCGATGTCGCGCGGTCCGCGCGAGACAATAGCCCAAACTGCAATGCCACGATCGAGATCACATCGGATGGAACGTTCGGCGGATGGAACGCGGGACATACTTTGCGGACCATCGGACAGAGTGATGCGGATGCCGTCCTGTTCCAAATGTATACATCTGGCACGACTGGGCATCAGAAAGGGGTCCAGCTAACCCACAAAACCCTTCTGGCGCTCTGCCGCAACGACGTGCAATTTCTTGGTCCCTTTCGTGACGACGCGCGTAGATTGGCCTGTATGCCGCTTTTTCACGTGGCAGGAAACGGTTGGCTATTCTTCGGCATGGTCGCCGGGTGCAGGACGTCACTTGTCGAGGACATCTCACCTGAAAAGATCTTTCACCAGATTTCAAAGCAAAACCTCAGTTGCACGCTCATGGTCCCCGCGGTTGTTCAAATGCTCGTTCTGGCCGCCGAAGAACAAGGACGAACAATCTCAGGGCTGAAGACCATTGCTTTTGGGGCTGCGCCGATGCCCGCCGAATTGCTCAAACGTGCGCAGGCCATCTGCCCGGAAACCGATTTCATTCATGTCTATGGCATGCCTGAAACAACTTACATGATCTGTGTGCTTGATCCCAGCGAGCTACGCGCGGGGCGCAGGCCAGACTCTTGCGGCACACCGTTTCCCGATACGGATTTAAAGATCGTTGATCCAGACGGCAACGAGCTGCCCGTTGGCACCCCGGGTGAGATCATTTGCCGGACACCGCAGATGACACCCGGTTACTGGCACCGGCGGGAGGCAACTGCGCGTTCCATTCAAGATGGATGGTATTACACGGGTGACGCTGGCTTGGTTGATGCAGAAGGGTTTCTTTATATTCGCGACCGATTAAAGGACCTGCTGATCAGCGGTGGAGAAAACGTCTATCCCGCCGAAGTAGAAAACGCGGTGCTGGCCCACGCTTCCGTGGCCGAAGTGGTCGTTATAGGAGTACCTGACCAAAAACAGGGTGAAGTCGGCCTTGCGGTTGTCGTGTTGAGAACGGGCTAAAAGCCAAGTACCGCGAACATTCAACCGGTCGTGCGCGAACGCCTGGCGGCCTTCAAGTTCCCGAAACATGTCGAGTTCATGGCCGCTCTGCCCCGCAACGGTGCTGGCAAAGCCACCAAGCAAAACCTCCGAGAGGCTTTTGGATCGCCCCGCTACTAGCGCAATCAACGCTTGTTCAAAATGCCGATCTCGAACGCAAATCGATGCTCACACAGAGGACCTTGCATTGTATTCAGGCCCCCTGCAAAGCGATCTGGACGGTAGGTTTTAGCGGAAGCCCTCCGAAGGCCAAAAATAATCTGAATCAAATCTTGACTGACTAGTCACTCTAATTATATTCGAGCTCATGAATGAAAGGCAGCACCAGATTATCACAGCCGCAATTCCTTTGTTCTTGGACGAAGGGGTTGGCGTTGCCACGGCGCGCATCGCTCAAAAGGCGGGCGTTTCAAACGGTACACTCTTCAATGCGTTCTCAACGAAACAAGACCTGATCGACGCCATTTATCGAAGCAAGAAGCTGGCTATGTTCGCGGTCTTTCCTGAACCCGATGGTCGTCCGTTCGGGCTCAGCCAAATGCGCGCGACATGGGACGCATATCTGAGATGGGTGCGCGCGGCCCCAAATGATCACAAGGTCATGCATTTACTACACGAGTCTGGCCTCGCGAGTTCCCGGGTCAAGGCGGAGATGGAGGAACACGCAGCTCCTTTTGCGCAAAGCCTTATCGACGCTTTGGACATTGGGACGATACGCGGTCCAAGCGTCAGCTACATCAGCGATGTGATCCTGGCCCAGATTGATTTGGTCATCGAACACAATCTCACGGGCGCTGATGAAGATCTCGCCTTCGACATGCTTTGCAACACAATAGGATTGGGCAAATGACAAAAGTTTTCCTCACTGGCGCATCAGGTTTTATCGCCAAACACATACTGCGCGAGCTTTTTGAAAAGGGGTACGAGGTGCGTGCGTCGGTTCGGTCCGAAACGCGCAAAGCCGAACTTGAAGAGTTGTTTCCAGATACGGCTATGGAGTTCGCATTCCTCGATCTGGGCAAAGATGATGGCTGGGCAGCCGCGCTGGAAGGATGCGATGTGCTAATGCACACAGCGTCGCCTTTTCCGTTGCGGGATCCAAAGGACCCAGACGAGCTTATTCGCCCTGCGGTAGACGGGACATTGCGCGCGATGAGGGCTGCTGATGCGGTGGGTATCAAAAGGGTCATATTGACCTCGTCATGCGCCGCTATCTACAAAGATGCTGCGAAACCGAAGGATGCTCCATCTGACGAGCGGAACTGGACCAGCATAGAAGAGCCTTCGGTTGGTGCCTATGAGGCATCCAAGACACTTGCCGAGAAAGCCGCGTGGAATTTTGTGGCTGAGCACCCCGAAATCGCCTTGACGACAATCAACCCCGGCGGCGTGTTTGGGCCTACCATGGACGCACGATACGGTGCGTCATTGGAAATCGTCGAGCAGTTGATGAGCGGGAAGGTACCTGTGGCCCCACCAATGAGCCTTATCTTTGTGGATGTGCGTGACGTGGCCATGATGCATGTCGCTGCCATCGACTTGGAAGCCACAAAAGGGGAACGCTTCGCCGCTGTCAGCGATACGCTTCGGTTTGTCGATTTGGGCCGAATTCTGCAAGCATGGGATCCACTTTTGAGGGCACCAACTCGAGAACTGCCGCCCTGGATGGTGCAAATCCTAGGACGTTTTGTATCCGACCTTAAACCCGTACGTGCCAATCTGGGAATCAACTTGGCCGTTTCAGGCAACAAGGCAGAGCGTGTTTTTGGCTTTAAGTTCATACCTGTCGATCAGTCATTGATTGCATCGGCTGAAAGTATCCGAAGATTTCAAAAATAGACGGGCTTCGATCGGACACTGGCGACATGGTGAACAGCCGCGCCACGTGTAGGGTTGTGCGGTCTCTGGCCTGTCGCGCGCAGCCACAGTCCGGCTTCAGCAACGGCGCGTCGTTCGAAAGGTTCACGAGTTCAGACGCGTGAGTTGCCGCAAGAGCTCCGGTCATTTTTGTTCCGAAACGGGCAATGCATTCGCAATATCAAAGGGTGGCCTAAGACCGCTCGCCTTTAGACCTCATATCTTTTTGCAACTTTCAAATGCGTCTTGAAGCGTAGTGAAGAAAATTCGAACGATCACCTCCTTTGGTGCGTTCGGCGGTCTTTCTGATGAATTGCTCAGGCTGAGAGACAAAAATTTTCCACGCATCCCGGCCTGATCGGGTGAGTTCTGTCAGGCGTTTTTTCGGTGATCAAGCTGCATCTCCGAATTTATGTGGTCTGACGAAAAGACATCAAATTTCGAGATCCAGTCTCGGTTTCCAAAACGGCCGGAAGAGTTCGATTTTCGGGCATCGGTTCATAATGACCTTTAGCCCGGCCTCTTCAGCCAATTTGGCTGCCGCATCATCGTAGACCCCGATCTGCCCCCACAGCACTTTTGCACCAATGGCTATGGCTTGCTCCGCAAATCCATAGAACTCTTCCTTGGGCCGAAACACTTCGACCATATCTACGGGTCGCTCGATGTCCGCCAATGAACGCGCTACAGGTATCCCACGGATATCCGTCAGATTGGGGTTCGGGTTCACCGGGATCATGTCATATCCCGTCTCATGCAACACGCGCAGCACACCGTAGCTGAATTTGGTCTTATCCCCAGAGGCCCCTACCATGGCGATCGTCTTTACCGACTTTAGGATGTCCGCAATATACGCGGGCTCATAGGCATAGAGATGATCAATTTCGGCGTCGGGCATGTTTATTGTTCCTTCGGCACGGCGATATCCGCCTTGAGTTCATGCGGTTTGAGCGGGTCGAGAAACGGATTGCGGTACAGCTTGTCATGACTCTCTACCCCAATCTCCAAAGTGACATCGGATTTGGGTCGGGCCACGCATAAAATGATGTAGCCATCACCAATCTGGCGGTTATTCAACGCAACCTGTCGGCGCTGATCGACCGTCCCATCGGTCAGTTTGGCGGCACAGGTGATACAGCCGCCATATTTGCACCCAAACGGCAAATCGACACCCTGATCACGCAAGCTATCCAGCAGCGGGCGTCGTCCATCCACTTCAAACGTCGCACCGTGTCGGTTCGCGAGGGTGACGGAAAAGGTCGTCATAACCAGATATCGCTCGTGCAGTCCCCGCCCGGATAGCGCGCCTCGTGGCATCTGGAGGGACCATTGGGCTCTTTTCCGAAATCCACAATAAAATCCGGATTGATCGACATGCCACCGTTTACGGGGTTGCAGTCGATCTGAACCATCACGCCACCTTTTTCGCGGATTTCAGGATAAAACTGATTGTCCCAGGTCGAAAACAAGGAGGTCGTGACATAGAGCCGGCGGCCATCCAGGCTCAGCTGGAACATCTGTGGGCCGCCCGCCATCTCAACGCCATTCACCGTTGGTGCCTTGCCGAGAAGACCTCCCATATAAACCTGCCCTGTCAGGACCGGGTTGTGTGGATCGCTAATATCGTATTGGCGCATATCGCCATGTAGCCAATTGTTGAGATAGAGGTACTTGTCGTCCATCGATACCAAGATAGCGGACATGACGCCCGGGATCGGGATGGGCCAATCAGGATGCGGTTCATTCTCTACATCAATGATCTTTTCCCATTCCCAAGTGCCGCTGTCTGACTTCCAGAAATGGATAACGTTGGCCGACAAAGCTGCCCCGCAAAATCCATGCGTGCTGTCAGGGTCATGATGGAACTTCACTTCCAGAGGAATCAGACCGTCCTCGCCCAGATACATCGTTTCAACAGGTGTGCGGGCTTCAAAATCCCACAGATGCAACCTACGGCCGTATTTCAGATGCCCAACCTCTTCGAGATCAAATCCAGGCATGAACGTATTCGGTGCCGCCCATTCCGAGCTAACCATGATGTTGTGGCGTGGCTGGTACCAGAAGTCATAACCAAACGGGATGTCGCCCATCGAGGCTTCCCACCGCCCCACGATCTCGAAATCCTTATTCAAATGCAGGTAGCCGCCAGGAGCTTCCCCTTTCGCGTCGCCAAGCATTGAGATGATGATCTCGGATCCCAGGCAATGGACCGTATGCGGGCCGCTCAGATCGGTTTTGGATTTTATGTCAGCACCCTCGATCACCTTGTGCAGGCGCGGTGCGCGAGGATCGGTCGCGGTGTCCACCACGTGAATATTGTTGGAGCGCACGCCCGGCAAAAGTAGAAAACGCCGGCTCATGGAACTGTCGTCAAAGCAAGACGAGCAGGCATTCCACCCCATATGATGCAGCTCATCACCGATGCCCGGCATCTCAAGGCGATGGATGACCTGGCCGTAGCTCGGGCTGTCCGGGTCGACATCGACCGTGGCCAAGTAGTCGGGTTTTTGGATGCCTGTTCCGGTGTAGATCGCTATTGTATAAAGCAGCTTCTCACGCGGTGCTTTGATTGCTTCTTGAGGCGAGGCATAACCCGGTCCACAACAATCCATCTCTAAAGTCCCATCCGATCCGCGATAGTCACGACGCGGTACATATCCCTCAATACAGGTTTTTCGATAAGCTTGCCATCGACGACGACAAGGCCAGTATCTGCTTTTTCAAACTCTGAGATGACGCGTCGCGCCCGCGCGATCTTGTCTTCAGATGGTGTGAAGACGGCGTTCAATGTGGCGATTTGCTTGGGATGGATAGAACCTTTCCCCGCGAAACCAAGATCGCGGACTTTTTCCGCTTCGATCCGCATTCCTTCAGGGTCATCCAAATCCAGATAGGGCACATCGATCACATCCAAACCCGCTGCGGAAGCGGCATTTACGATCCGAGAGCGCGCATAGATCAGCGATTCAAACGTATTCAGACAGCGCAACTCCGCAGCCATGTCCACGCCGCCAAAAAACATCGCGTCAATACGGTCCGAGCACTGCGCGATCTCGAATGCGGCCTCGAGGCCTTCGTTGGTTTCAATAATCACATGTAACCGGGTAGAATGCCCGGCTTCTGTCAGCAACTGGTCCAGTATGACGACCTCATCAGGTGTTCTTACTTTGGGCATCATCAAGGCTGGCGGGGGCGTCGAGGTTGCCAGAACTGCAGTCACATCTTCAATGCCGAACCTTTCGCGCATCGAGTTGATGCGGACGATGCGTTCGACAGCATCGTCAGCCTGGGGCGTTTCGAAAAGCGCGAGTGCGTTTTTGCGGACAACAGCCTTGTCCTTTGGGGCGATACCATCCTCCAACTCAACGCAGACAATATCCGCCCCAGAGGCCAAGGCTTTGGGGAACATCTCTGGTCGCAAACCAGGGGTGAAGATGAAGCTGCGCCTGGGCCGTGCCGAGCCCCTGGTCATCAGTACCTCCCCCAAAAGGTATCTTTGACAATGGCGTCGCGTGTCCCGTCCGGTGTTAGAACCTCGAGGGCCATGCCGGGGGTACAATGGCTGACATTGATCAGTCCAATCGCCGCATTGCACTCAAAGCTGAAAGCGCGGCAGCTGGAGGAAATGTGACCAACACAGCCGCCGCCGCCAAGAACGGTCCAGAAGGTTTCCTGGGGCGGCAGGGGTTGGCCGTCGATTTCAATCGGTACGATCTTTCGCGTCGGGTTTTGTTTGGCTCTCAGAGCATCAAACCCAAGACATCCAATGTCCTCGTCCATCTTGCAAAGCTTGCCCAGGCCAGCCTCAAAGGGCGTCACGTCCGCAGTGATATCGGAAAGGTAGGATAGCATCCCAGACTCAATACGCTCCGATTGATGCGGTGCGCCAGCCCGCACATCAAGATCGCGACCGGCCTCAAACAACTGATCCCAAAGCTGCCCACCACCGGTCACGCCTTCGAAGTACAATTCGAATCCTCCTTGCGTCGAAAACCCTGACCTCGCCAGGACCATCTGCGTTCCGTTTACATCGACCCGCATGTGCCGGAAGAAGCGCAATTCGCGCACCTCGTCGCCCCAAATCCGAGCCGCAAGCTCATCTGCTTTAGGTCCCTGGATTCCCAGCGGAGAGACGTCAGGTTCATGTATGGATACGTCCAACCGAAGTGCTGCAGCGACGCCTTTGTAGAACAGCATCAAGTCGCTGTCTGAGATCGAGACCCAGTAGCGATCTTCTTCCAGCCGAAGCAAAACCGGGTCATTGGTCATACCACCATAGCGGTCAACCGTCGGGATGTAGTAGCATTGC
The DNA here is from genome assembly GCA_039193885.1 of Pseudomonadota bacterium. Classification (GTDB taxonomy): domain Bacteria; phylum Pseudomonadota; class Alphaproteobacteria; order Rhodobacterales; family Rhodobacteraceae; genus Litoreibacter. Next base: position 125,070 of record JBCCWL010000001.1, on the reverse strand, counting down.
TCATCCGCCATACGCTCGATGTTTCGCGGCGTCGACATTTGCACTAGACGTTTTGCGTCGGGCCCAGATATTTCGATTTGGCGTTCGCACCCCACATCCCAAAGCTGAACGGCAGATTTCAGATGATAATATTCATCTTCCGGCACTCCGAAATAAGACGCAATCAGTGTATTGTTATAGACAAGATAGCCATGTGGATTGTGCGCGTGGCTGCTCGCCCAAAATGGAGAGCGGCGCATACGGACCGTCAACGGCATTTCGGCCGAGGCGCGTGGAAGCTGTTTCAACATCGCGACAAACCCCTAAGACAAGGATCGCCCTTCGGCGGCAAGTTTCTTGTTGAGAATTTGGCGTACTTTGATGCCAGCTCCGTCGGCTCCAAGCGTGACCTCGAGAAAGTCAAGGCCACGCGGATCCTCCGCGATCTGGCGCTGCATGATCTCCAACAAATGCTTGTCTTCATCAAAAGCCGCAATCACGCTAGCCTTGGTTTTCGCGGCCACCTCATCGGTCAATGACGGAACATCAAAGGCAGCGCCCCAGAAATAATGGGTTTTTCCGCGCTGCGAGGGCGTCACGATATGACACCCACGCATAATGAAGTCGGACCGCGCGCCCTCGTCGGGGGCTGGATCATGCACGTTCCAATCGGAAAACGAGATTGCAAGCGACGGCATCCGCCCCTTTTGAACCCGTTTAATCGGTTTGTCCTCTGGCAATCCCATACCTGCACAAAACAGCGGCGACAACGGAGCGAGATCAAACTCCTGCTCATAACAGACCGTATGTCCCTCCATGTAAGTGTCAGGTGCTGTTATCCAGTCATCCTGTTTGAAGGTGTTTTTGTGCAGAAAAGCGATATGCGTCAGGTCGAGCACATTTTCCCGGATCAGGACCCAGTTGGCCGCCACTTCATAATAGCCGTGGATAAAGCTCCAGCCTGGATCGATTTGGTAGCCAACCTCGGGAGGATCGCAATCAATGGCGTCTTGGTCGCCCATCCAGATCCAGATGAAAGCACCCGCTTCGCGGACCTCAAAGGCAGGGATCTGCGCTGTTTTGGGCATCATGGTTTGTGTTGGTGCCTTTGTGCAATGACCGCCTGTGTTGAACTCCATTCCGTGGTAGGGGCAGATGATTTTGTCCCCAGCTACATGTCCCTCTGACAAAGGAGCCCAACGGTGCGGACAGCGATCATAAAGAGCCGCCGGAGTACCATCTTCCAGCCGGTAGAGAACGACAGGCGTTTCAAGTAACCACCGCGCCAGAGGGGTCGTTGTCACCTCATCGCAATGGGCGGCCACCCACCACATATTGCGGGGGTAGTTGTCTTCGAGCATCCCATTCGGGATGCGCTGGCCGCGTCTTTTGGGAGCTTCGTCCTTCATCTTAGCAGTCCTTTCCTAGCATCTTGTTGAGCTTGGCAACTTCTTCTTGCTTCATTTTGTAACTGTGGTCCGCATCTGGAAATGCACCTGTACGCACATCTTCGGCGAAGGCTGCAAAGGCCTCGGTCGCGATGTCGGCCATATCGGCATAGCGTTTTGCAAATTTCGGCTTGAACGTGTCGAAGGCCCCCAGAAGATCGTAACCGTTCAGCAGCTGGCAGGTCCCGGCTGAACCGGCTCCGATCGAAAATGTGAAAATCGATACGGAGTCATCTACGGCTTTGCCGACCTCGTAGGGCATCGCCTCAATCTCCAAGCCGATCGCACCGGCTGCTTCGATGGCGCGGGCATTTTCGATGATCTCCAATGCGGCCTCAGCCGTACGGCCCTGCATTTTGAAGCCGCCCAAAAGGTGCACTTTATGCGGTAATAGCCCGACGTGGCTCATCACCGGTATACCGGCATCGGCGACAGCCTGGATTATCGCGGCCCCCTCTTTGCCAAGCTGCACCTTGACCGCTTCAACCCCGCCTTCCTTGATCAGTCTTGTGGCGTTCAGAACTGCAAGTTCCGCAGTCGCATATGACCCAAACGGCATCGAAACGAGGCTGAATGTGTTCGGAGCGCCACGACGCACGGCGCGGCAGTGGTCGATCATCTGATCCACCGTTATGGCAAGTGTGTTCTCATGGCCGTGCAGGGTCATGCCAAGGCTGTCGCCGACACCAATGATATCGACGCCAGCCCGCTCCGCCCAGGCCGCCGACATCGCCTCTCCTACTGCGACCATTGCCAAGCGCTCGCCGGCTGCCTTTCTAACAGCGAGGTCAGGGACAGTCAGCTTAACCCTGTCTGCCATTTGATTTTCCTCCCATATGGGAGGAATTAATAGGCGTTTCAAGGGCGCAGATCAAGTGTTATGTGACGCCATATACCGCTTTTGCAGACAGGATTTTGGACCGCAGTGACTCCGTCAAACACCGACTTAGACCCAACACGGATATTCGATTCAATCGAATTCCCACATGCCTACAAGGTCTCATATCTCGCGAATGCGATCGTGATCCCCACCTATGAGGACGTATTGCGCGATTTTGGGATCCTACGGCCTGAATACCACCTGTTGATGACTCTGGCGCATTATCCTGCTTTGGCATCAATAGACATTGCTGAGCTTACCCGAATGCCGCGCAACTCAATTTCCCGCGCGGTCAAACGCATGGAAGACGAAGGCTACATTACACGGGCCGAAGACCCCACCGACCGGCGAAAATCCAAATTAAGGGTCACAGATTCGGGGCGCGCAATGCATGAAAGAATAGCGGCTTACCTCGTAGACCGGGAAGCAGAAGTCTTTGAAATCCTGTCTGAAAAAGAACGACACAGTTTCGAAGAAACGTTGCAGAAATTGGCGGTTCATGCCTCCAAGTTGGACAGATGAACACTGGTCTTGAGCAGTAACGCCAAAGACCTCCTGCGAACGCATCGCCAATCTCCCGGTGAACCTTCTGAGTGCCAGCGCTTTCGCGCTTGCCCAATTGGCCCGGCCGGCACCGCCGCTTTGAGCTTGAAAGAATGTTCTCACACCGGAATGGACCGGGATGAGCCTTTTGCATTTAAAGATGCGTTGCCGCCTGAATGTGCCTTGAAATCCAACGACAGATTTTTGACCAGAAGGCAGTCTCAGGCCTACCAAATTCATACTGTATTCCAGTAGGTGGTCGGACTAAGCGAGGATGTCGCCAGCCTGTCAAACAGAGTGTGTACTATTGTTGATGGGTTGTTCGCGATCAGCTTGTAACGTTTGTTCCAGCCACCGCCGTGGGCAAGTCAGCGACAACATCTTTCGAACGTGCACGTATTGGGCGTTTGTGCAAAGCGTGCTGTCGTTCGGCCCGCCAGCCATGCAATTGCGGCGATTGGTGGTCGAATGTGCCAGAACATAAGCGTTCTTCGATCTCTTTGCGCATTTGCTCCAAGATTGCGAACTGAGTGTCATAGGCCATGTCTGTTCCTTTCTGTGTTTTTGTTCGTTATCCAAGGATATCTTTGACCAGCGACCGTTCCGGGATCGTCTCGCGCTACGTTCCAAAAACGTAAAATGAGGGAGGCATTTCGTAAAAACGCATGATCGAAAAGCGAACCATGCGCATTAAACTTATGGGCCCGCTTCGCGTGACGCGCAGTGACGGGGTTGATTGCGTATTCGCAACAACCAAGACACGGGCATTGTTTGCAATGATCGTTCAAGCTGGAGCGGGCGGGCTCGAGCGCGATACCGCCGCAGAAGCCCTGTGGAGCCGAAGCCCTGCAAGCCAGGCTCGTACCAATATTCGGCAGGCCCTAACCAACTTGCGCAAAGCGCTGGGACCAGACGCAGAAGCAATCACTACCCATGGCTCACGGATCATCTTGAATGGAAACCAGACCGCATGCGACGTCGCGCAAATCTCAGAATTGAGCCACGCAGACCTTTTGCGATGTGGCGCTATTTTTCTGGAGGACTTGTCGCTTAACGAATCTGGTTTCGAAAACTGGCTTGCCACTCAACGCGCGTCAAACAAAGAAAGGCTTGCGTCCGTTTTGGACAGCCAGGCGCGTCATCGCATCGAAACCGGTGCATTCAAAGAAGCGATCGAACTTACAACAAAACTTGTGGGACTAGACAATTTTCATGAGGAATCCGTTCGATTGCATATGCGGGCCTTGAGCGAAAGTGGGGAAGTTGCTGCTGCGATTAAGGCCTATAAAACTCTTGAACACGACCTATCTGAGGACCTCGGTGTTGCTCCGAGTGAGGTGACAACGGCGCAATTTTCAAGCCTGACGACCAAGCGAAGGGCGGAGCCACTCGAGCGCTCCCCGTATCCGGCCGCCCGTCGATCGCCGCTCGGCAAGACACCGACTGCCAAATGGCCCGTTTTGGCGGTGCTCCCATTCACTAATTTAAGCAGTGATCCTGAACAGGCCTATTTCAGCATCGGTATTACCGAAGATATTGTCGCTAGGCTTTCGGGGTCAGTTTTGTTGAGTGTTTCGGCGCAAGACACGCTGCAGATTCATGAAGACGAGCCCGAGGACTTCAAACGCAAGGCGCAACAATACGGCATCAATTTCTTGCTGACAGGCAGTGTGCGTCGCGCCGGGCCACGTATACGGATCGTTGCGACGCTGAAAGAAGTGGAAACCAATCGCCAAGTTTGGGGCGCGAATTATGACCGCGATGTTGCTGATATTTTTGATGTCCAAGACGAAGTCTCAAGCGCTATCGCGGGTGTTCTGCCAGGCCAAGTTGGCTTGGCGGTTGCAGAAGGAGCCGCACGCAAACCCCCTAACAGCGTAAAGGCCTATGAGTACTTGCTACAGGGCAAGGCAATGCGCGACGGGTTCAGTGCGGAACGGAATCTCAAGGCGCGCAAGCTATTCGAAAAGGCAGTAGAACTCGATCCACTCAATGGTAGCGGTTGGGGATATCTACAAGACACCTATGTCGTCGATTGGATGTTAGGGGTGCTCCACCAGGGCGACTCTGAAAAAATTTACGACTATATTGTGAAGTCGCTTGAACTTGACCCCGGTAATTTGGCTGCTCACGATGGCTTGGGTTTTGCCTATCTTGTGTTGGGCCGCTGGGAAGATGCCGACACCCAATTTGAACGAACAGCCAATATGCTTACCAATCAGGCCGAGCAATTCTTGTGGTGTGGTTACGGTCACAGCTTGGTTGGACGACATGAAGATGCCCTGAGGCTGGTGACGCATGCAATTGCAATTGACCCATTGCATCCTTCCTCATTCGAGTGGGTATTGGGTCAAGTACAATTCTTGAATCGAGACTTCGAGGGGGCGTGCAAGACTTTGACCGCCGCAGCAATGCTCAACTCCATTGCTTATGCATACAAGATTGTAAGTCTGGTGAATTTAGGACGGGTCGATGAAGCGCAAGACTTGTTGAATGACTTCCGTGTTGTCCGAAAGGCCGAGCTGTCAAGCCGCGGAATGGAGGCACATTCGGATACGCTGGAACACCTCGTAGGCGGATACCAGGTCTTTTTGCAAAGAGATGAAGACTGGGAGCTTGTAAAATGCGGTATGAATGCAGCTGGCCTTTCTACTTAGTCTCCGGACTCTGTTGGCACTATAAACTGCTATTTCAGCTCGCATGATGACCACCTTTTTATCTAGATTTCCAAGGGCGATATTCCTATAGCCGCAGCGAACGCTCGCCTATACCGTTGGCCTTTACAAAACTTGCGGTGGGGCAATCGACATGGTCCGAGTTTTCATACGAACCTTACCCCCTTGCTTTCGTTTTAGAAGATGAGAGCCGGTACTCCGTAGCCGCCCCCGAAAGTCTCAATGCTGTCAATGTGGGTCAGAATGTGTCTAATCGACTTTGGGTAAGCCTTAACCGTAGCGGCTTTTCAGAAACCTAGTTTGTTCGAACGCTGCGAGCAGGCAAGTCGAAGTTGCTGCTCGAATTTGACGAGCCTATTGATGTTGCCTCGCCTTGGATTGTGCGTAGCATTTCGTCAAGCGAGATTGGCTTGCCGTGGAAGTATCCCTGTTGGAGCGGACAACCAATTTCAGCTAGGCGCAGTGCTACTCTTTCGCTCTCCACTCCTTCGGCTAGAACTTCTACCGAAAGTGCTTGGGCAATGCTAAGCACGCTGGTGACCAAATGTGACTGCTCCAGATCGGCTTCCATTGGTTCAACCAATTCACGAGCAATCTTCAACTTGTGCGGGCTGATCGCCATGAGGCCGACAATGGAAGATCGACCAGTTCCAAAGTCATCGACTTCAACTTTGATCCCGGCTTCGCGCAAGTTGTCTAGTTGCCAAAGAAAACTGTCGCTTGGTCGGTCGACAAAATCAGTTTCTAGTAGTTCAACAACAATCACAGTGGAGGTGGATTTGGCGAGGTCGATAATAGCGTTCACGTAGCTTTGGTTCTCGAGATTCTTAGCAACTAAGTTGAACGAGAGCTGTGGAAGCAAACCTGGATGAGCGGAAAGGAAATCGGCCAGCGCGTCCAATACGATGGAATCGATCTTAGCGATAAGCCCCGATTGGGTTGCCGATCGCATAAACACTTCAGGCGTGACGATCTGGCCATCGCTCCGCACCCATCTGACCAAAGCCTCAGCGCCCGCCAACTCACGGGTGCGCATGTCAATTTGCGGTTGAAGGAAGGGTTCAAACTCGCGCTTCTCGATGGCGCTAATAAGGGCACCCATCATGTTACGCTCTTCGTTCGCGCGCTTTCTAATTTCGGTACTAGACGTAACGGTTCGGTTGCGTCCTAGGCGCTTGGCTTCGTAGAGCGCGTCATCTGCCGCTGAAACAAGGTCGTCAGGTGTCAACTGAAGATTCATGCTTTCCGTTGAAGCAAGACCAATGCTGACGGTGATTTGTTTCGCAGTCGTGGAATGCTCGTGAATGATGGATGCTAAGTCGAGAGCAGCATGTATGGAATTTGCTACCCTCAAGGCGGACCGTTTTCTGCCTTCGATCACTATGACAAACTCTTCGCCACCGTACCGGGCGACACGGCATCCATGATCCTCACCAATCTGACGAAGAAGCCCAGCGCACTTCACGAGTGCTTCATCTCCGGCCTGATGACCGTAAAAGTCGTTAAACTTCTTGAAGTGATCAACATCGACAAGAAGCACGGAAACCTGAAAATCTGTGCCATCCGCCCGTTCGAATATCTCGGTCAAGAATCGCTCGAGCGAAGTCCTATTAAAAAGACCTGTAAGGCCATCGGTTTCTGCTTGGCGCTTCAGCTGTTTATTTACATTCTCGAGCTCAACTGTCCTGGCCCGCACTGCGTCGGTCAGCTCCTCATTGAAATCAATGACAGAATCGCGTGACGCCTCGATTTCAGCGATCGCCTTGCTGGCGGTTTCTGTCAGGTCTTCGATTCTACTACCGAGATCTGCAATCTCTGTGTCGCTAAGTATTCTGGGCACCTTTGGCACGGAAACTCGGCCAGCATCCGGTGTCCAGGAACGAGTGACAATTGCAAGCTCGGTCGCGTGGCGTGTGAGCGCCGCAAAAATCAACGCATATAGAAAGAATCCAAACAGGACATTTTTTGCTGCAGTGATCAGAAAGAAGGTCAACAAACGGTCGACGATTTCAGGGGCAACCAGGGACCGATCAACCGAAACGAGAATGGCACCGAAGGTTTGATTTTTGTCGCGTGGGGAGACAAAAGGGTAGGAAATCACCACGATATCTTGTCGGCCTATTACACTGATGTTTGGTAATGTCGGTTCCACCTCACGCGATCGCGCGACCATATCCTCGTCTTCGTTTATGACTTGAACCGCGACAATAGCCCGTTGCGTGAATAGACCGGTTACGACCTTATCAGCGGCTTCAAAATCGTAGTTGTATGCCGCGGCTGCCGCGGACGGTCCGACACTGGCGACGAATTCCTGTGCAGCAACCTCGACCGCAGACTTTTCACGCGCCAAGTCGACCCACATTGTGACCGCCGCTGCCACCAGTCCGAGGATCAGCGCCAGCAATAAGGTTTTTTGCAAGAGCACACGGCCCAGCGACTTTTTGGTATTTTGGGTGGACGTTGCGCAATCGACCTTTGTATCGCTACTCAGAAGCGCCATCGGAAATCTGCAACACTGGTTTAACGATGACGCAATTTAATCAGTTCTTGAGTGCCGTCTTCGACCATACTGGCCAATGCGTCGCGCATTCTGGAAATGTGTTCTGGATCAGTTTCAGGATTGCAAGCAAGCGCAACTTCGAGAGCCGGAAGAACAAATGCAGGTTCGACGGCGACCCCCTGCCGCCGTACTTCCAAGAAATACGCCTCGGGCACAGCCATGAGATCGTTTCGGCCGGCCAGGAGCTTTTTCAGCGCGTTCGCCATCGAGGCGGCTTGATCGATCTGCTCAAACCCTGCCGCTTCAAGGATGCCAACTGTAAACTCGCCGGTTTGGGTGCCGACTGAGTAAGAGAGCGCATCCTGGAGCGAATGCAATACGATATCGCTATCGCTCCTTTTAATGATCAGTGATCTATCTTCGGAGAGTGGCCCGATCCAGCGAAATTTGTCCTCCCGATCTGGAGTCCGAAAAGTCGAAAAAACACAAGTGGATGGTTTCTTCTGCGCCAAACCTATGGCGCGTGACCACCGCGTTAGCTCAACCTCGTAGGTCAAACCTGCGCGATTCATCAATTCGAACACCTGTTCGGCACCCAGCCCGGATATCCCTTTTTCTGATCGGAAATTGTAAGGCGGATACTCTTCAGTCATAAGAGTCAGCTCGGAAGCAGAAGCTGCGCGCTCGCAGCATAGGACGAAAAAAAGGGCTGTCGCGAGTTTGCTTAACACGGTCTTCACTCCGAATAGGGACAACAGCAGTGTGAAAAAATAGTCTGAGGTATCTGTTAACAGCGCGGTTTAAATCCAAAGAATTTTAGCAATCGGGATATTTTGATTGGTTGAAACATCATGACAGCACCGGGAACAAATTATACTGTTTAAGATCTACCTAGCCCCAAAACAATATCAGCCATATTTAACTATCCAATCTTCAATGAAAATGTGAAAACTTCCAAAGTTTCTACAAGTCCTCGTCCGGCATTAATTTCGTCGATGCTCAACCCGAATCCGTTCGAAAAGCGATCTTCATAAACCACCAGAATGTGCTCATCATCTTTGCAGACGAGCGCGTTTCCGATCTAATTGATCAATAAATTTGGAATATAAATCGACTGCGAAAACACCTCGGCCTCGAAGGAATGACTTCGGCAATTTTCATTGAACGAAGATGCGAGTCGGTGCACTTCGGATTGCGCGAAAAGTTCGTCTTTCTGGCAAAGCTCAAGAAATCTTGAAAACCGATCGAACAAAACAGGTTTTACAAGCTCTGGTTCAGTCTGTTGAAGAACTATTCCTGATGTGGCTGTTTCCCTGCTTAAGCCCGTTTTTGACAATTTGATTTGCGAGCTTGAATAGCTGGAAACCGTAACGACGGTCTCGGCACATTCTGCCTTTACGTCAACGTCCTCTCGATTCCACGTCGAACAGATCTTCTCGGTCGCGTTTTCCTTGCCTTCTTCCGCGAAAACGAAAGATGACATTACAAGCAGCGAAATCATCACGGCGATGATTCTGATGAGTTTCCAGAGCATAACCAACAAGGTAAGTTCCCTGAGAAAATTTGTAAGCACCGTCGACCAAATACCGGCCCAAGGTGCTGGTTCTGGTCATACTCGCAGTTTCGGGTGTTAGACCTTTCGAAGCTGACCACGAGAAACCTGAGACGTCAGTTAATATCATAAAATTTGCCCCTCAACGACTTGCCCGGAAAATATAAGTGGTGAAAGGTCCAAAACTTCTTTGAACTCTGCGGTACTCAAATAGAAGTCGTCGGCTCGATCTATAATCACCAGCCGTTTTTCTTTTTTGACCTTCACGATTGTGTTTTGTTCTCTGAACGCTCCGCCATTCTCCAGAATGAACTGTAGGCGCTCTATATTCTGCCTATAGACATATAACCTTGTCACTCGACCAATATCTGCGGAGGCAAGTTTCTTTCGGGTCTTCAGCTTTCTGAAAACAATATTGCGGTGGGATAGTTTTTCCGAATGGTCAGAACACTGGAGAGCTAAGCCATAGTCATTTCTGAACACGCTTGTCGTTACGATCGCGCTTCCCCAAAACCAGGCTTTTCGTTTTGACACATGTTCACAAAGTAATGCCATTGTTGAATGTCCTATAATTGCGCCCGGAAGAACTCGTCATAAAATCATTCATATAAGCTATCGAGCAGCTCATCCCCGCGCGCGTCGCGTCGGGCGTTCAAGCAATCGAACGTGAACTCAAAAAGAGCCAGTGCGACAACATCTATCGGGTCGATGGACCTGTTGGCTTTAACAGCATAGGCAGCGTCGACCAGGTTCACTATGACGACAGGCGAGATCCCCAGCTCTTGCGAACAATGGTCGCGATCCGAGTAGAACTGGTTCCTTTCATCCAAGTTCTCTAGTGGATAATTCTGGGTATCCAACACGCCCAACACGTATTTTTCTTTCTCGTCCAAACTCCATTCGGTCTAGTCTGTGAAATTTGTGATTGCACCTGCTTGGAACGGCATCAACCAGAAGAAAAACGACAACAACCCAGGAAAAAGTAGGCTGGATAGCGGCCGCGTGCTCGGACCTCCGAAATCTGCTTCTAAAATTCCCACATCTACACCTCTTCATGTGTTTCCTTTAAAATGCCCAATCCAGCCGACTGCTGCAAACGCTGTTGGCAAGCCCTAAAATCTACGGATCTTGCGGGTTAGACCTGGCGTGTAACGCGGCTTCCGGGGGTATTCTTGTACCGAGTTGCGATGCCGTGTATTAGGGTGTCAATGGATCGTGAGGCCCTCCGAATTTGAGATCCACGCCAGAAAAATTAACGGCATCGCAAAGATTGGTACTGCTGGCCGCGATAAAACCGGTCTTGATTGAGTCAGATACAGCGAACTAACTCCGCTCAAAATTGACGCCAGCCAGTGAAAGACGCGACGCCCGTCAGCGCTCGGTCCAGTACCACAATTCATACCTTATTATGAATGAATATAGATTTAGCCGAACAAACACTGTGAACGCCCAAGCGAGGCCGATTGCCCTCACCACAGGCATTTATTGACGCTCTAGGCAATCCAATGAAAAGCGATAAAAAGTGTGGGTGGCGGAGACGAAGGGATTCGAACCCTCGAGACGGTTTCCCGCCTACTCCCTTAGCAGGGGAGCGCCTTCGACCACTCGGCCACGTCTCCGCTGACCCGTTTAGCGGGGGGCGACGATAGGAACAAGGATAAAACGCAGCCCGAGAAACAGCGTGCTTCGTTACGGTCTAGGTTTGCGCGGGTAAGGTCCGAGGAACGCCACGACCTTCGATCATGCCAAGGTGAGCGACATGCCCGAGGATCGACCAATAAAGTTTATAGGTCGCATTGAAACGGTCTGGTTCTGTCTTGGGAAGCGCGACATGGATTACGTCATCATATTCGCAAATATCAGGGGCCGCTTCACTATCAAAAAACGCAAGCTCGCCGCGCAGATAACCCAGACTTGGTATCGCCTTGAGCCTGAGAATACAGCGGTCCAGATCACATGCGGCTCCAACGATGGCAAGCCTCGGACCACACGAATGACCACAAATTCGATATAGACATGCTGTCTCTTCTATCCTTCGGTCTTCAAGTATCTGCTGTTTGAGCATCGTTTCCAGGCACCTCTGATCCCTTTGGGATAAACGTAAATGCCCGAAACCCGACCGCACATGGGAAATTCGGCTACGAATTCCCAGGCATAACTGTCGAGCTTAGGTATTGAACAGAAAATGAAGGACGTCGCCGTCTTTGACGATATAACTCTTGCCCTCAGCGCGCATTTTTCCGGCTTCCTTGGCCGGCTGCTCACCTTTCAGGTGAACGTAGTCAACATAGGCGATGGTTTCTGCGCGTATGAACCCTTTTTCAAAATCCCCGTGGATGACACCTGCTGCCTTAGGGGCAGATGTGCCTTGCTTGATCGTCCAGGCCCGCGCCTCTTTTGGGCCAACAGTGAAGTACGTCTCCAGCCGAAGAAGCGCGTAGCCCGCACGGATCAAACGGTCCAGGCCAGCTTCGTCCAGACCCATTTCAGATAAAAACATCTGTGCTTCTTCTTGATCGAGCTGTGCGATCTCTTCTTCAATTGCCGCAGAAATTACAACATGCGACGCGCCTTGGGAGCGGGCCATGTCGGCGATTTTGTCGGAATGTGAATTCCCAGAAGCAGCAGAGGCTTCGTCCACGTTGCAGACATATAAAATCGGCTTGGTGGTCAAAAGCTGCAGTTGGCCAAAGGCGCGTACGTCCTCGGGATCCACGTCTACAGTTCGCGCAGGCCGACCGTCTTCCAGAGCGGCCATGGCAAGTTTCAACAGCCGTTCCTGCTGGATCGCCTCCTTGTCGCCCCCGCGCACTTTTCGCACGATGTTTTGCATGCGCTTCTCGATGCTTTCCATATCGGCCAGCATCAGTTCGGTTTCGATCACCTCGGCATCGGCGATCGGGTCGACCCGACCGTCAACATGGGTGATGTCCCCATCTTCAAAGCAGCGCAGAACATGGGCGATCGCGTCTGTCTCACGGATATTGGCCAAAAACTGATTGCCGAGCCCCTCGCCTTTCGACGCGCCCTTCACCAGCCCTGCAATATCGACAAATGTCATACGGGCCGGGATAATCTGTTTGGAGCTTGCGATGTCCGCCAGGACATCAAGCCTTTGGTCGGGAACCGCAACTTCACCCACATTCGGCTCAATCGTGCAAAATGGAAAGTTCGCCGCCTGCGCGGCCGCCGTACGTGTCAGCGCATTGAACAAGGTCGATTTCCCAACATTGGGGAGCCCGACAATACCCATTTTGAAGCCCATGATACTCTCCGCTGGCTTGATTTTGGCGCATGTAGGAGTTGGGCGGGTGCAAGGTCAAGGCAGGGCATTGATTTTGCGCCCCAAAATGGTGCAGATCATGCGGATCAAACCCAGGGGGATTCATGACTCGCATTGACGATACGTTCGCTCGCTTAAAGACGCAGGGCAAAAAGGCCTTCGTAACCTATGTCATGGCAGGCGACCCCGACTATGATGCCAGCTTCGAGGTGGTCAAAGGCTTGCCTGAGGCGGGCGTGGACATCATTGAACTTGGACTGCCGTTCACCGACCCAATGGCGGATGGCCCAACCATCCAGTTGGCTGGTCAGCGCGCTTTGGATTCTGGCATGACGTTGGAACAGACCCTTCAGATGGCTCGGGACTTCCGCGCCTTGAACGACACGACCCCGATTGTGTTAATGGGGTACTATAATCCGATTTATTCCCGCGGAGTTGAGGCGTTTCTGGTGGATGCAAAAGCAGCAGGGATCGACGGGCTGATTGTCGTGGATTTGCCACCAGAGGAAGACAGCGAATTATGTATCCCCGCGCAGAACGCCGGGCTGAATTTCATCCGGTTGGCCACGCCGACAACCGACGAGCACCGCTTGCCCGCCGTGCTTCAAAACACGTCTGGATTTGTTTACTACGTCTCGATCACCGGGATCACCGGCGCCGCCGAAGCACAGGCCGCAGATGTCTCCCCGGAGGTGGCCCGCATCAAAGGTTCAACCGACCTTCCGGTTATCGTGGGCTTTGGCGTCAAAACGCCAGAAACGGCCGAGGCCATTGCATCTGTTGCGGACGGAACTGTTGTCGGCTCGGCGATTGTGGACCGCATCGCCAAGGGTGAAACTGCGGCTGAGGTTCTGGCCTTCGTCAAGTCGCTCGCGGATGGCGCGCATCGCGCCTGAGCGAAAACCCGATTGCGAACCTTGACAGAGTGCCAGCGCGGCAAACCGTCAGATCAAAGCAAGTTTCTGAGCTTCGAACGGCCTGAGGAGTGGGCGTGCTGCAGCTGGAGTGTGTGCGGCAAGCGACGGGAAAAGCTCCAGTAACTCGCGTTTTGTTTCCGGGGCCATGGCACGGATCGAATAGTCGTCTGGTCTGACGGTTTCGCTCAGCGCACCATGGGCATAAACGACCGCATGCCGGTCCAGCATGAGATGGACATATTGCACCTGCCCGCCCGGAACCCGGCGTATGGTCATGTCATTCACAAGCGCCTTTGCCGGTACCAAAACTTCGTCTTCGCCATAGAACAACTCGGCCTGCCATCCCCGGATCAGCATTCGATGTTGCGGTGACACCTTCAAGTCGCGCTTGGTCCCGAGGGTTCCGGCACGTATCTCAATCGGGGCCAAGTCCCCCTGCGCCGACACCGTTGTATGGCCGATCCAACGTACTGGCAAAGGCCCTTCGTCGAGCGTATCGACAAGGCACCCAGGGCGCAGGTCCTCGATTGAGCGCTCGCCACCCGGTGTCCGTATCAGCGTGCCCGCGACGTAACACGGTACGAAGTTCCCCTCCTGGCGGTTGGCGGTCAGATTTGTGTTGTTGTTGATCAGCGAGTCGAGCGAGATTGAGCGCAGTTCCTGAGCGTTGAGCGCTGCATTGTCTGCGTTGTCCGTAAACTCCGGAACTAAAAACACGCGACCGTCTGGCAGCTGAATCGTCACCGCCGATATCGAGGCCGTGGTTCCATCGATATACGTTATCGTCGCGTTGTAGACGACGACATTATCCAGAAAAACCGCTTCGGGGGTCCCGCCGACGCGCGGCGAAATCGTTGCCGTTTCGGCTGAGGCTGGCGTGTTGTCTCGATCCCAAATGTTGTCACCATCCGCATCATTGACGGTGAAATTGTAGATGCGGTCCGAGATTGGATTTGCCACGCTTCCGACGCTCGCGCCGGTGAACGTAAATTCGGTCGCCAAACTCGCTTCGTTCGTATCGATATCGGGACCCGTCCCGAGTAGTATTGCGTTCCAACTCAAAGGCATCAGTGACCCTTTCCGGCACCCCAAAGACTCGAAATCTCACAGCAGTCAAGGGCCTATTAAACATAAGAAATGGGCGCAAACAGGGAAAAAATGTGCCCAAAACCCCCAAGTTTCGCTTCATCGTCACTGGTTCTGGTTATTGCACGGTCAGGCTCCAAAAGGTAGGACACTAGGGGACCAATACCAAGGACAGACCCATGCCAGCGATTACCGAGATTGAAGACCTCAAGCGGATATACAAGCGGCGTGTCCCCAAGATGTTTTATGACTACACCGAAAGCGGGAGTTGGACAGAGCAGACCTTCCGCGAAAACTCCTCGGATTATGACGCCATTCGGCTTCGTCAAAGGGTCGCCGTGGATATGACGGGCCGAACAACCGAAACCGAGATGGTCGGGCGAAAGGTCTCCATGCCTGTGGCGCTGGCGCCGGTTGGATCAACAGGCATGCAGCGCGCCGACGGGGAAATTCTTGCGGCCAAGGCGGCCGAGAAATTCGGCGTTCCGTTTACGCTGTCAACGATGTCGGTGTGTTCGATTGAAGACGTTGCGGAAAACACGACGGCACCATTCTGGTTTCAGCTTTACGTCATGCGCGACACCGATTTTATCGACAATCTGATCGGGCGCGCGAAAGCTGCAGATTGTGAGGCCTTGCTGCTGACGCTGGATCTTCAGATCCTCGGTCAACGCCACAAAGATATCAAAAACGGCCTGTCAGTCCCGATAAGGCTTGCTCCGCATACAATCTTGGACTTGATGACCAAGTGGCGATGGGGGCTTCAGATGCTTCAAACACATCGCCGGTCTTTCCGCAACATCGTCGGCCACGCGCAGGATGTTGATGATATTTCCTCGTTGCACAGTTGGACCGCACAGCAGTTCGACCCACGCCTGAATTGGGACACGGTGTTGGAGTACCGTCGCAAGTGGGACGGAAAGTTCATCCTCAAGGGCATCCTCGATGCCGAGGACGCAAAACGCGCACTCAATGTCGGAGCAGATGCGATTATCGTGTCAAACCACGGGGGACGACAGCTGGACGGTGCGCTCAGCTCGATCCGCTCGCTTACCCCGATTTTGGAGGCGGTCGGGGACAAGATTGAGGTGCATATAGATAGTGGAATCCGTTCGGGGCAGGATGTCCTGAAGGCCCTCGCGATGGGAGCGCATTCCACGTATGTCGGGCGCGCCTTTGTGTATGGCTTGGGGGCGATGGGACAACACGGAGTCGAGGAGGCGTTACGGGTCATCCATAGTGAACTGGACACAACAATGGCCTTGTGTGGGGAGCGAGATGTCAAGAACCTGGGTCGCCACAACCTTCTGATTCCAGAAGATTTTGAAGGCCGCTGGCAATAGCGGAGGTCAGCCCGTTGCGTGAAGGGTTGGAAACTCAAGAACCTTCGCAAGGCGAGTGATCACGCACCACGACGACGCAACGCCCAGATC
Source organism: Pseudomonadota bacterium (assembly GCA_039193885.1). Lineage (GTDB taxonomy): Bacteria > Pseudomonadota > Alphaproteobacteria > Rhodobacterales > Rhodobacteraceae > Litoreibacter. The sequence goes on along the minus strand of JBCCWL010000001.1, from coordinate 108,774 downwards.
AACGGAAACAGCCCCATAACCAAAACTGCTATGGCGGCAAACGCCACCCGCAGTCCGAATTCTTGCGACATCATGCCCATGGCTGCAGGCGCTAAAAAGAATCCACTGAAGCCAATTACTGCAGTTCTGGAAATGGCCAGCGTTCGGATCTTTGGATCGACCAAACGACCGACGATGGCCAGCCCCAGCGGCCCGATCACCGATACACCCAGACCCAATGTGCCAAACCCCAGATATGCCATCGGCGGATTGATCGCTGTGGCGGCAAGCAGGGCCCCAACGATCGACAAACATGAGGCCCAGAAAATAACAAACGAGTCTGTAAACCGCTCCGACAAGCTCTGCCCAGTGAACCGGCCAATGGCCATCGTGAACCCAAGCGTTGCGGGTCCCAAAGCACCCTCGGCAGCGCGACCGCCCAAGGTTCGCTCCACATGCAAAGCCGACCAGCTTTCCACTGCGGCTTCTGCCATGAAGGCCAAGAGCACGATACCTCCACACAAAAGCACAATAGCATATGGAAACCGGACAGCGCTTTGGTCTTTGGCTTCGACACGTACCACCCGCACCCGCATGGCCGGAGTTGTCATCAAAACGATCACTGCAATAAGTCCAAAAATTACGGGTGAAGGGGCTTCTATCTCCCGCATGAATCCGGTGTAGAGCGCACCGATTGTATAGCCCACCGAGAACACACCATGATTGGCATTCATCAACGGGCGATTATGCTGAGCCTCTAAATCCGAAACCCGCGCATTCATGATGACGTCACATAGACCCGAGGCCAGACCCGTCAGAATCATGAACGCGAAAAACATCGTTGGAGTCGTGGCCCAGCCAGGCAAAAGAAAGGCCAATGCCAGACCCGCTGCGGCGAGTGGCATGGCTCGGTTCCTTTGCCAATTGTCAAAGGCCGGGGCCAAGACCATTGTAGAGACTAGGCCGATCGATGTCCCGAGCAACAGAAGTCCGAAAAGGCCATCATCCGCACCGATTTGCGCCTTGATGCGGGGGGCCAATGCCGCGAAGGACCCCCAGAACAATCCGACCGCCAAAAAGGCCAGACCCGGTGCTCTAGAAAGAGATATCGCAGCTATCACGGACATGGAGAGTCACTACTGTTCCGAAAATTGATGCGCAATGATCGAAATGCCCTAAAGCCTCTTTCAATTCAGGCGATTCCCAACTAAGAGGACGGCTTCACGCGGCCCGACACCCTTGGAGGCAGCCGCATCATACATGAAGGAATAAGCTAATGGCTGGTGAGATCCCTGATCTTTTGGCCGAGGCACGATCGGGGACAGGCAAGGGGGCCGCCCGATCAGCACGCCGCGAAGGCAAAGTGCCCGGTATCGTTTACGGGGGAGGTATTGATCCTCTTCCTATCCAACTCCCCTTTAATGTACTGCTGAAGAAGCTGAAGGAGGGTCGTTTCCTCTCCACGCTGTTCAACCTCAAGGTCGAAGGTGAGGATGATGTTCGGGTCATCTGCCGTGACGTACAACGTGATGTTGTAAAGGACCTTCCGACACATGTTGATTTTATTCGTTTGCGCCGGACGACGAGAATTGCTCTGTTTATTCCTGTCGAGGTAACAGGCGAAGATGACTGCCCAGGATTGCGCAAGGGCGGGGTCTTGACGATGATCCGTCCAGAGGTTGAATTGCGCGTTACAGCAGGCGACATTCCCGAAAGCGTTGTTATCGATATCTCCGAATTGGAGATTGGTGATAATATCACGATTTCATCGGTAAAAATGCCCGAGGGCGCACGTCCGACAATTGATCGGGACTTTGTTATCGCCCAGATCTCAGCCCCATCGGGACTTGGTTCGCAAAGCGACGATGAGGAAACCGAAGACGATGCTGAAGAGGCGGAGCAAGAAGCAGAGGCTGACGCAGAAGAATAGTACGCCGGCTTTTGAAGTTTTGTAAAACTTACTGAACGCGGTGGCTCAACCACCGCGTTTTGTTTTTTAGTTAATGCAAACGTATTTTGGACGTCGCTCCTGGTGTACCATCACCGTTGCTGCGCCAGAGCCGACAGTGACTTTTCAATCCGCTGCAATTTTGAGAGACCCCTCGGCCTTTCAAGACGGATACATTTCACATGTCAAAGCTCGGGCGCTATTCGCAGATCAGAAGTTTTCCCACATCTTTGCGTCTTCACGTGAGAGTTGCGGCGTGCCGGATTTCGGAGACCAGTCTTCCGAGCCCGCGGCAATCTGTTCGGACTCCGATTGATACGGCTCGATCTTGTGAGACGTCTTGCTTGAATCGAGATCTGTCGTCTTCGATACGGCTGCTGAACCAAGGTCAGATTGAGTTTGAGATACTTTAAACTGCGAAACCAACCCGCTCAGCAAATGCGCCTCTTGTGTCAGCTCTTGACCCCGGGAGGTCGATTCATCGACCATTGCAGCGTTCTGCTGGGTGACTTGATCAAGTTGATTGACACCCACATTGATTTCGCTCAGTCCAACGGATTGTTCTTGAGCCCCATGCGAAATATCTGAGACCAGAGTCGAGATATGATTTACACGTTCGATTATGTCCGAAAGTGCCTGGCCCGCATTTCCAACCAGTGTCGTGCCTGACTGAACGTGGTTAGAACTGCTCTGAATGAGTTGACTGATTTCTTTGGCCGCATCGGAAGACCTTTGTGCCAAAGCCCTAACTTCAGAAGCCACAACCGCGAAACCCTTGCCACTGTCCCCAGCCCGTGCCGCCTCGACGCCTGCGTTCAATGCAAGCAAATTGGTCTGGAAGGCAATGTCGTCAATAACCGAAATGATTTTTGTGATCTTGCTCGAGGATTCTTTGATTTCACCCATCGCTTCGACAGCTTCCTTGACCACCGCACCACTTTGTTCAGCTTCTGTGCGAGCAGACTCGACGGTCTTGGACACTTCTTTTGCACTTTGCGCCGTTGAATTCATTGAAGAGGTCAACTCATCCAATGCGGCGGCTGTTTGTTCAAGCGATGCCGCTTGATTTTCCGTCCGCTGGGAGAGTTCCATGCTGGAATGCGAAATTCCGTCTGAGGCGGACGAAATTGTGTGAGTGGCTTGATAGACGCCTTGGAGCGCATTTGACAAAGCCTCGACCGCCGAATTGAAGTCGCTCCTCAATTGCTCGTAGTCCTGGGCAAATTGCTCATCGATTTTATGCGTCAGGTCACCTTCGGCCAGCTTACCCAGTCCTTTTGAAAGCGCCGACACAACGCGCTCCTGCTCTTGCTGCATTTCCTGCAACTCAGACGCCGCAATGCGCCGTTCTTCTTCGGACGTCTTGAAGACTGCAAGCGCGCGCGCCATATCGCCCAGCTCGTGCTTCTCCTCCGTACCGGTAATTTCAACATCCGTGTTGCCTTCGGCCAATTTGGAGGTCTTCTCGGCCAAATTTCGAACAGGAACCGAAATCCAGCGACCAATGAACAACGCAGACAACAGCGCGATGACGACGGCCACAAGGCCAATCACCGGAATTACAATCTGCGTACGATCGACAAGGTTCTGTCCCGAGACACCGACCGCCTCAAGCGGAATTGCGCTGCGTTTGGCAATTTCGACATAGCTTACGGCGGTTTTCGGTCCAAGATCGTCTAGTATCGCGCCGTTCTTCTGGATCACGTTGAAACAGAAACGGATTGTGCTGAGCAGCTTCGGAAGTCTTTCAGCCAGACCAACCGCTTCTTCAATCTTGTCGGCCATATCAGGTTCAACGACTGCTTCGCCCAGCTTTGGAAGCTGTTCAGTGACTTTCGCCATATGTGCTTGGGCAACCTGATAGTCTTCTGCGTTCTCGGTCTGAATGAACTTTTGCATCGAAACCCGCATTGCAGACAGCTCATTTGCGATTGACGACGAGGTTGATCCGAAAGCAAAATTGCCTGTCGACACGAAGGACTGTTGAATTTCAGCGAATAGTTCAGCCGCCCGTTCTGACGAAACCCTGACATCTTCGATATGCCCGGCGTTTGTTTCTGTCGCGACTTTCAGAGCGCCAAATGCCGCAAAATAAGTGCGAACATCTTCCGCAAGTGCGGTGATCTCTGCCTTCTGTTCCGGTTGCCCATCGAAGATTATGTCAGATACGCCGTCTACAGGCGTGAGCACGCTTTCAATACTTTTGGCGACCTCATCGGCCCGTTCCTGGGAAGGGCTGGCCCGATATCCCATGGCGGCCGCGCGCGCAAACAACATATTTTCGGCCAGTAGATCAACGTAGTGCGTTTGCTGAGCCGCTGTCCGGTAACTGCTGTAACTCTGCCCGAGACTACGTACAGAAAATGTCGCCAGGACAGCGAGCACAATAACCAACAGTGTTACCAGAACAAATCCAGTAGCAACGCGGCGGGAAATCGAAATGGAGTTCAGCATGACAGGTCCGTTTTTTTAGCACTGGTCCCGAACTAGCGAGCAACACCTAAAAAGTGGTGAATCGGGCTGGCAATTGAAAGCCACCGCGAGAGAGCCCCGTTCCGGGCTGGTCAGACTCCCTCCCGCGCGCTAGACATCAGCCAAATGAGACTGTTTGTAGGACTAGGGAACCCGGGGCAAAAATATGCCCAGAACCGCCATAATGTCGGGTTCATGGCGGTTGAACAGATTGCGGCGGATCACGGATTTTCGCCGTGGCGCAGCAAGTTCAATTCGACCCTGGCAGAGGGGAGGCTGGGCCCCGAGAAGATCGTGTTGCTGCGCCCCGAGACCTATATGAATAAGTCTGGGCAGGCCGTCGGGGAAGCATTGCGGTTTTTTAAACTCGAGCCGACCTCGGTCACTGTCTTCCATGACGAAATAGATCTGGCCCCAGGCAAGCTAAAGGTCAAAACTGGCGGCGGCCATGCCGGCCATAACGGGCTCAGGTCGATCCACCAACATATCGGCCCTGACTATGACAGGGTACGAATTGGTGTCGGTCACCCCGGTCATAAGGACGCCGTTCCAGGCTATGTTCTGCGCGACTTTGCGAAAGCCGATAAAGCTTGGCTAGATGATATGCTGCGTGGGATCGGGGACGGTGCCCCTTATCTTGCGATGCAGGACAGCGGTCGGTTTTTGAACGCAGTATCCTTGCGGGTGAACCCGCCAAACAATCGCAACCGAACAGAAAAGCCCTCGGCCTCTGAGACTGCACAAGCGCCTCCCGAGACAGTGAAGGAGACACGAACGCCGCTTCAACGCCTCGTCGATCGTTTCAAATGAATGAACTTCGCCGCGAGCTGATCAAACAGGGCGAGATTTGTACAAACATGGGGTCACCATTCATGGGCAGGTTACTGGGTCTTCTGGCCCAGCGGTTGACCGCGACTGGTGAGGTCGAGCGCCGTCTGTTCGATTGGCCTGGTGATATCTCGCCGTCGAGCGCGTCGGTACCGCTTCGTCTCGCAGGTGCGCTTCATGCGCAGGTTTTACAGGATCAAACCGGCGCGCTCGCACAGTGTTACCCTCCGCATGAGGTGAGCGATACGGCATTGTGGGACGCCTTGGCTCAGACCTTGTCGACCCGACAAGCAGACCTTCTACGATGGTTGGACAGCCCGCCGCAAACCAACGAGGTTCGACGGTCCGGAGTTTTAATAGCTGTGTCCTCATACCTCGCCCAAAGATATGACCGACCGCTAATACTTTCGGAGATCGGGGCAAGCGCCGGGCTCAACCTTATGTTCGACCGCTTCGGGTTGAAGATCGGCGACGCGTATTTCGGGGCTCGCAATCCAGCGCTAACTCTGGAGCCGGATTGGCACGGGGAATTACCTGCCACAGACGCATTTGTGGTTTCGGACCGGCGCGGGACGGATCTTAATCCGCTCAATCCACGACATGCGCCGGATCAGATGCGCCTTCGTGCCTATCTTTGGCCTGATCAGCCACACCGGCGGGCTCTGACAGATGCCGCCATTGCGAGCTTCGACGCAAGCGTGGACGCCCAAAGCGCCGAAACCTGGCTGCCAAGCAGGCTGGATCCTGCTCCGAATGGGCTACACATGATCTATCACACCGTCGCTTGGCAGTATTTTCCCAAAGCGCTGCAAGCCAAGTGTCGAGAGCAGATTGAGGCCGCGGGGCTTCGCGCGACAGCCCAGCGCCCTCTGGCTTGGTTTGGAATGGAAGCCGACACCAAGCCTGGGGCCAAAGGCGCAGCATTGAACTTGCGGCTGTGGCCCGGTGATCTACATATCTCGCTCGGACGCGCCGATTTTCACGGTCGTTGGGTTGAATGGATGGTGGGTACCTAAGCACCCATATATAGCGGATTGCACGGGGACCATTCTTCGTTATCGTTGCGAGCATATCAACAACCGCTGGGACAGGCCCAATCCGAGAAACACTCGGTCCCGGCCTTTGATGCCGGGTATCGCGCAACTTAGACCCGATTGGACCGGAAGAAAGGACCGAGAAGAAGATGACGACACGTGACCCATCGCTCAACGTTCTGGGGACCGAGCTTCAGCCTTGCTCGCATGATCCAAAAACAGGGTTCTTTCGCAATGGGTGCTGCGACACCGGCCCGATGGATCATGGCTCACACACGGTCTGCGCAGAGATGACGGCTGAATTTCTGGCTTTGTCAAAATACCTGGGCAACGACCTGTCAACACCTGTCCCGGACTTTGACTTTCCGGGCCTGAAACCCGGCGACCAATGGTGCCTTTGCGCGGCCAGGTTCATGCAGGCCTATGACGAAGGCGCCGCGCCACATGTGCGGCTGGAGGCAACGCATCAACGCGCGCTCGATATCGTGCCTTTGAATATCCTGCAACAATGCGCACGTCCCGCCTGACCAAAAAGAACTCGGCCTGATCAGATCAACGTCTCGCCCATGAGGTCTTCGATAAACGAGCTCACAAGCTGGCTGCGACTTGAAACGCCCGCCTTACGATAAATCGCGTTGGTTTGCGCTTTAACTGTGCCTTCGGAGGTGTCGCGAAGACCTGCGATTTCCGCTGTGTTCATGCCTTTGATAACAAACAATGCGACATCGCGCTCGGCTGGGGTCAATTGCCACAGCACAAATTTTTCTTCCATAAGCTCGGCAAAGGCCCCTGAGGCTGCCTTCAACTGCCCCTCAACTCTCAGATTTCGTTGAACTGTACGCCGCAATGCGACGGCCCCCATGAGAACACCTAGGATCAGACCGAACGCGGCTGCAATCTCGATCATCTCACGAATGTGCCAACTGATCGGTTTGGCGCTAAGCCCCAGGACCGAAATCACTATGTCCGAAACGAAGAAAATTGCGCAGAGCAACTGAACGGCCAGAACCGCAATAATCATGGTCTTGGGGGTCAGCATCAAGCCCTAGTTTTCTCCAACGTCGTCCTAGTCATCTTCGTCATCCCCGTCGTCGTCATCCCCGTCGTCATCATCATCCCCGTCGTCGTCGTTGTCCCCGTCGTCGTGGTCATCCCCGTCGTCATCATCCCCGTCTTCACCTTCATTTTCCGATTCCGGGTCGTCAGGGTCTTGGCTGGCTTGCGAGGGCTCGGAAAACGGATTGAAGAGACCGTTCGTGTCTTCCTCTTCGCTTTCAAGCTCCCAATAGTCGCGCAAAATTGTGCCGCGACGGCTCATAATTATTTCGCGTTCCTGTTGTCCACGCACGGCTTCGATCCGTATCCGACCCAAGAAGGTGCGCGACACGTCAATCTGCTCATAGCCCTGCGACCTGAGCTGTCCGATCACCGTTTCAACCGGTCCGGCCAGTCCGACCGAGGCAGAGGCCAGATGCGCCACAAGCGCGATCGTTGCGAATGATAAGTGTTTGGTCACGTGACACCCAAAGACGAGAACGGCCCTTGCACAGATCGCACAAGGGCCAAGTTAAAGAAAGTCATGCGAAAGAGGTCAAACCCCTATCAATCATCATCATCTTTCTCGTCGTCGCCGTCATCCCCATCATCATCTTCATCGTCATCGTCGCCGTCATCCCCATCGTCGTCTTCGCTTCCGTCGTCGCCGTCATCCCCTTTCTCGCCGACATCCCCTTTGTCTTCCTCGTCACCGTCTGCGCCGTCATCCCCGTCGTCGCTGTCTTCTTCCCCCGCATCCTCATCATCGTCGTCATCTTCGTCTTCGAATTCGTCCGCAATTTCCTGGAGGTCATCCTGATCCAAAAAATCCTCTTCGCGGGCGATGAGCACGACACCGGAACGCTCCAGATCTTCTAAATCCGCAAAATCTACGTCCTGTGTCAGTATATCGCCGGTGGAACGATCGTAGATAACCTCATAAATCTGCCGCCCACGAAGCCCTTCCACCCGGACTTGCGTTGGGCCTGTTTCGACCTCGATGAATTCAAATCCCAAGTCCTGGAAGGCCTTGGTGACCTGATCCGTAAATGAATCTGCCTGCGCAATCGGTGCAACAAGCGTCAGGGCTGTCGTGAGTGACAACATTCTTTTCATGTTTTTTCCTTTCAGAGATGTCCCGGCCCTCTGGCTCGGCTGCGTCACTGAAAGGCAGAAAAAACGACCCTGACCATAGCACTGTCGTTTAGAGAAAATTCTGTAAACCCCTATTTTATGCCAATAAACCTCAGTTTATTCAGAGGCTTTGAGACAGTCGGGATTACAGCTGACACTGGCGTCGTCGGTGTTCCTTTCGCAAAAGGGACACCGATCGTGTTTAGTCGCCTTCACTCATATCGAGGCCCAACGCTTTGGCGACGGTGAAAATATCCTTGTCACCACGCCCGCACATATTCATGCAAATGATGTGATCCTTAGGCAGATCCGGTGCAATTTTCATCACATGCGCCAAGGCATGTGACGGCTCGAGCGCGGGGATGATCCCTTCCTGCTCGCAACACAACTGAAATGCCTCCAGCGCTTCAACATCGGTGATCGAGACATATTGCGCACGCCCAATATCGTGCAGCCAGGAATGCTCAGGCCCGATGCCGGGATAGTCCAAACCGGCCGAGATCGAAAACCCTTCCAGGATCTGACCGTCATCATCCTGCAGCAGGTAGGTCCGGTTGCCATGCAGAACCCCCGGCCGTCCGCCGGTTAGGGACGCGCAGTGCTCCATCTTGTCATTCACGCCTTTACCACCGGCCTCGACGCCGATGATGTTGACCTCTTTGTCGTCGAGAAACGGGAAAAACAGACCCATGGCGTTTGACCCGCCGCCAATGGCTGCGATGATAGTGTCCGGCAGGCGGCCCTCGGCCTCGTGCATCTGGGCCTTGGCCTCTTTGCCGATGATGGCCTGGAAATCACGCACCATCGCCGGATAGGGGTGCGGACCTGCCACTGTGCCGATACAATAGAACGTGTCACGCACATTGGTCACCCAGTCGCGCAGCGCGTCGTTCATGGCGTCCTTCAAGGTGCCACGTCCGCTAGTGACAGGAACCACCTCGGCCCCCAAAAGCTTCATACGGAACACGTTCGGAGCCTGCCGTTCGACATCATGCGCACCCATGTAGACCACGCATTTCAAGCCGAACTTGGCGCAGACCGTGGCGGTTGCCACGCCATGTTGCCCGGCCCCGGTTTCTGCAATAATCCGCGTCTTGCCCATGCGGCGCGCCAGGATGATCTGACCCAAGACATTGTTGATCTTGTGTGCGCCCGTGTGGTTCAACTCATCGCGCTTGAGATAGATTTTTGCGCCACCCAAGTGATCCGTCAAACGCTCGGCGAAATAGAGCGGGCTGGGACGCCCGACATAGTGTTTCCACAGAAACTCCATCTCATCCCAGAAACTTTGATCGGTCTTGGCATGTTCATACCGAGCCTCAAGATCAAGGATCAGCGGCATCAAGGTTTCCGACACGAACCGTCCACCGAAATCGCCAAAGCGGCCGTTTTCGTCGGGACCAGACATGAACGAGTTCAACAGGTCATCAGGCATTGGGCGCTCCCTTCGCGGCATGCACAAATTCTTCGATCAGTGAGGCGTCTTTTACGCCGCGGGCGCGCTCAACACCAGAGGACACATCCACTTGATCCGCCCCGGTGAGACGAATGGCCTCAGCCACGGTGGACGGTGTCAGCCCGCCCGCCAGCATCCACGGCACAGCCCAACGCCGCTTGGCGATCAAACGCCAATCAAATGCCAAGCCATTGCCGCCCGGCAGCTCTGCGCCAATTACAGGTTTCGCATCCACCAACAATTGATCGGCGACTTTGGAATAGTCCGCCAGCGCCGGCAGATCCGCCTCGCTGGCAATTCCAACTGCTTTCATGACCGGCATCCGGGTGAGGTCCCGGATTTCAGCGACACGATCCGGTGTCTCGCTCCCGTGTAGCTGTAAGATATCAAGCGGCACCTGGTCCAACAACGCTTCAAGCGCGGCATCGGTTGGATTTACAACGAGCGCGACTTTGGCCAACCCCGGTGGGACCTCCATGGCAAGGGCGCGGGCTGCCGCGTGGCTCAAATGGCGTGGCGATTTCTCAAAAAAGACGAAGCCCACATAACTGGCCCCCGCCGCGACGCAGGCCGCGACGTCTTCTGTACGGCCCAGGCCGCAAATTTTTACTCGAATATCTGACATCAGTTGCGGCTTAGCGCGCCGAGGCACCTTCGTCCAGAAGGGCCAAGACTTCATCTTGGTTTTCGGTCGCTTTGCGGCGCATGCCTTTGACCTCGCGCTCCAACTGCGCCTTTTCGCGCGTTGCAGTACGCGCCTGAACACGGTGCTTGTGCTCACGCATCCATTCCAATGCGAAGCCGATGGCCAAACCGGCGATAATTCCACCAAAAATCACCACAAAGAGCGGCATATCATAGCTCATCTGCAGACCGACATATCCCGCCAATTCCTCAGGAAGCAACCGCAAGGTGACTGCTCCGCGGTTGGCCAAGCCGACCGTAATGAGACAAAGCCCCAAAACAGCCAGGAAGATGTATTTAATGTACCGCACCATACCTTAGTCGTTGCCGTTCAATCGATCCCGCAAGAGCTTACCGGTCTTGAAAAACGGCACATGTTTTTCTTCGACTTCCACAGAGGCACCGGTCCGCGGATTACGTCCGACACGCGCATCACGCTTTTTAACAGAGAATGCACCGAACCCTCGAAGTTCGACTCTGTTGCCAGAGGCCACTGCTTCTATGATCTCTTCAAAAATTGTGTTCACGATGCGCTCGACATCGCGCTGGTAGAGATGTGGGTTCTCATCAGCGATCTTTTGGATCAACTCCGAGCGTATCATATGCGTCCTCCCCAGAACCAAATTTCTAAGCGTTGTGGCGTCTGTCACTAAAATAATATCCACGAACTATAGGCCGGTTTTGCAACCTGAGAAAAGAGGCTAGCGACCAACGGGGCTGCGATCCGGGCGAAAATCTTCGTGTTTTCAAAGCATAACCGGGCAGATGTTGGATTTTGTAAAGCAAGTTGCACCAATTTATAGCATCCGCAGTTCTGATGCAGGCATGCGATTCGGCCCCGTGACGGTGCGCTGGATCTCCAGACCACCCACCAACGAAGCCCAGGCGTCACCACGCATGTCGCGGTTTCGGACAGGGCCGTGAACTTCGGAATGAGGCCAAGAAAGTTATGCGACGCTCTGTGATTCAGTGGCGTCGTGCTTGCCGGTTTGGACCGGTGCATCGAAGACTGCGGCCAGTTGCGCGGTTCAAAGGCCCGAATGCGCCCGTGCCTAAGCGTTTTTCGAGCTGTGGAAAATGGCGATCTTTAGCAAAAACGGACCCGCTTTTTTGAAGCGTGTTCTTTGGTAAATCAGCCACGCTTGTTCACCACTGGCCGGAAGGCGTCCAGCGGATCAGCCGTTTGCACCGCAAGGTTGGGCACGAATTCATACTCCTGGCTTGATTGGTCTAGCCAGAAGAGAATGGGCGTGCGAAGCCCAAACGGATAAAACCTCGCTTGGGCCTAAGGGAAATTCAATGCGTTCGGCGCGCGCTTAGCTCGCTTCTTCGGGCTTGAAGACAAGAGCTGTTCCATTGATGCAATGTGTTGCTTTTCTCTCAAGCACCAAATGGTGACCGAGATGGCTGCCGCAGCGTCTGCAATGGACTTCGGTGACAGCTTGCACCGACGTAGACATTCCATATTCCGGCACCGGTCCGTCTATGTCGAATAGAACGTTATTGGGTTCCGATTGCTCAAAAAACGCCCAGCCTTTACCAGCCGGGAACCACTTCCAAATTGCATCGAAGCTTTTTATATCGCACCCTTTGCAGTGATAGGCACCCGCGCGGAACTCTTGCCACAAAGGACTAGTTTTCTGCTTTTCGGTGTGACCGCCGCGTAGGATTGCGTATTCGAGATCTGAGAGTTTTGCCCGCCATTCCTCTTCGGTGAACTGGACCTCATATGTGAAGCCCTCGTCATGTTCGCCCTGGCGCGCTTGTGTTTGGCGAGTTGCCACCAGCGAGACCGCGAGGGCGGAAGATCCCGCAAAGAAATTGCGTCGGCTCAGAAGTTTAGAGAAATCCATCATCTTGGCTATCCTTGCTTGCCGCACGAGATCGAACGACTTGAGAATTGTTTACGTGTAGTCCGGGAGGGGTCGGATTGACCGCCCCCCGGACCAAAACTTAGTGCGACTTAGTTGCTTTCGGCTGCGCTGTCGCCATCCAGAAGCTTCATCTGAGCTTCAATGATTTGCAGGCGGGACGACTGGTCAGCTTCAAAGAAGACCTGACGCTCAGCAGCACTCATGTTGCCCAAGGCAAGTGAAACCTGAGCTGCGGTCAAGTCGCCCATTGAGGTTTCGCTCACCATGATTTCTGCAGCAGAGTTGTTGCTCATCGCCAGCAGTGCTTGCACATCAATATGGCCATCTGCATAGGCGGTCCCTGCGAAAAGAAGGGCGGCTGATGCTGCGGTCAAAAACGTTTTCATTGTACTGTCTCTCCAAGTTTGAATTTAGATCGCTTTCACTGTGACAGCGATCGCGGCCATTATTTCGAACCTATTCAAAAGCTGCGGTAACCATTATTTGCGAAATGCGTGAGCTCCAGAAAGACAGCCAAGAAAGCACATTATTTAGATGAGGATTTGTAGGTGATAACAACATGTAGTGGTATCACATGAGTATCACGATAATTCGAGCTTCATTTCATCCGAAATATCGGTCACATTCTTGTTTTCAGATCCGCGGTGAATGTTTCAATTCTCCACATCGCGGCAAACCTGGGGGCGCGGCGTTCGGTACGTTCTCGTATTACGTATGCGGGCCTGTGGGCTGACGGACGCAAACGGGTGCCTTCTGCTGGGCTAAGCTAAACCTGTCGGCCAAGATGTTGCGCAGGACAGCGAGCAGGCCGCCACGCTATGTACAACTAGGTGCGATCTCAGTCACAACTCTGCCTGTGCCAATCCAGATGCGATGTTCGAAGGAGGCCGTGGCGTCTAAAACACTCTGGCGCGTGCCGAGGCCCGTTACATGCGGGCTTGCGATCTGGGGACAACCCATGCCTGAGAGAACCTCGCTCAGATTATCACTTTGGGCCTTGAAGTGACGTTCAACACCGACGCGGCCCTGCCGCTCTTCCAGAAAGCTTGCACGGTCGGATTCAAGCCCGCGTGCGATAGAACCGGGACCAATGTCAGGAATGAAAAACGGCCCCGCCAGACTGGCGAGGCCGTTCCAGATTCTTTTATGTCGGACGGTTTAGTCGTCCTGCTTCAGAGCCGCGCCAAGAATGTCGCCCAGCGATGCTCCGGAATCAGACGATCCGAACTGCTCTACGGCTTCTTTTTCTTCCGCTATCTCGCGTGCCTTGATCGACAGACCCAGGCGGCGGGTCTTGGCATCTACGTTTGTTACGCGCACATCGACCTTGTCACCGACACCGAAACGCTCTGGGCGTTGTTCGGAACGGTCACGTGACAGATCAGAACGGCGGATGAAGGACTTCATGCCCTCATATTCGACCTCGATGCCGCCATCCTCGATCGATGTGACTTCGACCGTGATGATCGAGCCGCGCTTGACGCCATCCGTGGCCCCTTCAAACGGATCCCCATCCATCGCTTTGATCGAAAGCGAGATCCGCTCTTTCTCGACATCGACCTCGGTGACAACAGCCTTGACCATGTCGCCCTTGCGGAAATCGCCTAGCGCATCTTCGCCGCGACCTTCCCAAGTGATGTCGGACAGGTGAACCATGCCGTCGATGTCGTTTTCGAGACCAACAAACAGCCCAAACTCGGTGATGTTTTTGACTTCACCTTCGATCTGCGTGCCCTCTGGGTGGGATTCTGCGAACACCTCCCATGGGTTGCGGATTGTTTGTTTCAGACCAAGAGAGACACGACGCTTTGTGCTGTCAATTTCAAGCACCATGACCTCAACCTCTTGGCTGGTGGACACGATCTTGCCAGGATGGACATTCTTTTTGGTCCAGGACATCTCGGAGACGTGGACCAGACCTTCGACACCTGGCTCAAGCTCAACAAACGCACCGTAATCGGTGATGTTTGTCACGCGGCCCTGATGGGTCGATTCCAGCGTGTACTTCGCTTCAACAGCATTCCAGGGATCGTCCTGTAGCTGCTTCATGCCCAGGCTGATGCGATGCGTCTCTTTGTTGATCTTGATAACTTGCACGTTGATCGTCTCGCCGATCGACAAGATCTCGCGCGGATCGTTGACCCGGCGCCACGCCATATCGGTGACGTGCAACAGACCGTCTACACCCCCAAGATCGACGAATGCGCCGTATTCGGTGATGTTTTTGACCACACCTTCGACGGCCTGGCCTTCGGTCAGGTTGCCGATAACTTCGGCGCGCTGTTCGGCACGGCTTTCTTCCAGGATCGCACGACGTGACACAACAATGTTGCCCCGGCGACGGTCCATCTTCAGGATCTGGAACGGCTGCTTCATACCCATCAATGGGCCCGCATCCCGCACAGGGCGCACATCCACTTGCGAGCCCGGCAGGAAGGCCACAGCCCCACCCAGATCAACAGTGAAGCCACCTTTGACACGTCCAAAGATCGCGCCTTCAACGCGGGCTTCGTCGGCATAGGCTTTTTCGAGACGGTCCCAGGCTTCCTCTCGGCGCGCCTTATCGCGGGAGATCGAGGCCTCACCACGGGCGTTTTCCACGCGATCAAGGAACACCTCGACCTCGTCGCCAACTTCGATTTTCGGAGCTTCGCCAGGATCGGCAAATTCTTTCAGCTCGACGCGGCCTTCCATTTTGTAGCCGATGTCGATGATGGCTTGTCCCGCTTCGATGGCGATGACTTTGCCTTTTACGACAGACCCTTCGTCGGGTGTGTCCATTTCGAAGCTTTCGTTCAGGAGGGCTTCGAATTCCTCCATGGATGCGTTTTCAACCAAGTTTTCAGTTTCCTATTCTTCGGGTTTTATCGGGCCGTGCGGTTGTCTCCGCCGGTCTTTGGATTGCGGTTGGTCTGAACAGGCTTTCGAAAACAAACAGGGCCGGAGAACCGACCCTGCTCACCTGCGAGGTTGTATCACCCCTTCAGACAGAGGCGCGTATACCGTGGGTTGTATAGAAGGGCAAGGGGCTACGGAACCGCGCTTGATGACTGTTTTGCAATATAAGCTGAGGTCGGCGTTGCCGCGATAAACTCTATTTCGAACATTCATCAAGCCGGACAGAGACACATGCCTGCGACGGGCCGGCATCTTTACCTACCTCGACAACAAGAGGGGTACTTCAGCTTCTGCAAGCGAGATGACAGCATCAAGTCGTGCTATCCGTCGTGCGCCAGGACGATAGGCAAGGAACACGTTGAACCGGCGCGAGGTGTATTCGGGCAGACAGCGAACAAGCGCGCCAGTATCGATGGCGCCGCGCACCATGAAATCCGGAAGAAACGCGATCCCATGGCCAGCCAATGCGAGATCAAGCAATATAGTGAAGTTTTGTGCGCCAATTGCGCCGGTTATATCCACGGTGGTACTGTGAACTTCGCGCTGAAGCGTCCAAGTCGTCGTTGGTCGGTCCCCGCGAAATACAAGGCAGGGCGCTTGAGAAAGATCGGCAGGCGTGGTAATCGAATTCGCGCTCAAAACGCTCGGCGCAGCAACAAGCCAAGCGTAAAAAGCGCCCAGTCCCCGTGCAACAAGTCGATCATCCTTGAACGTTCCGACCCTGAAGGCAAGATCAGTCCCTGGATCTTGCATATCCTCAAACGCGTACCCGGTACGCATCACCAGCTTCAGGTCGGGGTGTTCCGACTGGACAATCGGAAAGAGCGTTTTTGCAACCAGACCGCCAAACTCCGGCGTCGCAGCGATGGTCACTTGTCCGGAAACACCGACACTTTCCTCACGTGCTATGTCATCCAGAAGATCGATCTCGGCCAATATGGATCGAATGCGCATATCAAGCTGCTCACCCACTGGGGTCAGCCTGACAGACCGCGCTCCACGTTCTAGGAGTCGGACACCCAGATGCGCCTCAAGTTGAACGACATGGCGGCTTACACCCGACTTGGCCATGCCCAACCGGTCTGCAGCGGCGCTAATCCCGCCAAGCCGCGCCACGGTGTTGAAACAGCGTAGGGCTATGATGCTGATCGTTCCAATATCTTGAACCATTAGTTCGAAATTATCCCTCTGTTGTGATTGATTGGCAAGTCGTATCTCCGATCCCACACACAGTGCCCCAACACCGGGGCGATCAATTGGAGAGAAAACATGAACATTCTTATTACAGGAGCCAGCAGCGGGTTCGGGGCCCTTATGGTGGGAGATCTGATCAAAGCCGGGCATCGAGTTGTCGGCACCGTCCGTGACCCGGACGGCAGAAACGCCAAAGCTGCGAAGGAACTGCGCACACTCGGAGCCGAGATCGTCGAGATCGACGTAACCGATGACGCCTCGGTCGACGCGGGTGTTACAGCGGCGCAAGAGATACTCGGCGGAATTGATGCCCTTATTAACAACGCCGGTGTTGGCGCGCACGGCTTGCAAGAGAACTTCTCGGCCGACGACTTTCACCGTCTGTTCGATGTCAACGTTTTTGGTGTTCAGCGTATGATCCGGGCTGTGTTGCCCGAAATGCGACAGCGGCGGTCTGGTCTTGTCCTGAACGTCTCAAGTTTGCTCGGGCGTGTCGTGCTGCCTTTCTACGGCCCCTATAATGCAACGAAATGGGCGGTTGAGGCGCTGAGTGAAAACTACCGCGTTGAACTCAGCCAATTCGGCGTTGATGTCGCCATCATCGAGCCTGGCGGATTTCCAACAAGTTTCTTTGGCAACCTGATGCACCCGACATCGCGCGACCGCGATGAAGGATACGGGGACATGTCAGCCGCACCCGAAGCGGCCCTGGAAGGTTTCGCCGAATTCCTCAAAGATAACCCACAGCAGACCCCCCAACTTGTCGCGGACGCAGTCTTGTCCGTGGTCGATACCGCACCGGGCCTGCGTCCTTTCCGCACCGAAGTAGACAAAGTCGGAATGGGCGACGCAATCAGACCAATGAACGAACAGCTGACAAACGTTACAAAAGCCCTGTTCACAAACCTCGGCATGTCAGACATGCTAACGCTAAACGTAAACGCGCCGAAAGCGGCCTAGCCGTGCGTTGGCCGGCCGCTTGAGTGGTCGGCCAAACGTCCACACACACTGTAGGAGATCACGCCATGACCCATCCCGCGCTCACATCCGATTCCGTAGCCGTCGTCACGGGTGGCGCTTCTGGAATAGGACTGGCCGCCATCACGCGCTATGCCAGTATGGGCATGCGGGTGGTGATCGTCGATCGTTCAGAGGACAAACTAGGTGCCGCCGCCGATGCGGCCCGGGCCGCGGGCGCGACCGATGTGCTGACCGCAGCGACTGACGTCGGCGACCGCACACAGGTCGAAGCGCTGGAAGCCATGATCGCAGACACATTTGGCGGCACGGACATCCTGATGAACAATGCCGGGATCGGTATGCAGTCGTCCTGCTCCGGCCCACTTGAGCCGTGGCAAACCACATTGGGGGTCAACCTCTGGGGGCCGATCCACTGCACGCAGGTCTTCGCACCGCGTATGATCGAACGCGGCCGACCGGGTGCCATCATCAACACGGGCTCAAAGCAAGGCATCACCACACCGCCCGGCAATCCGGCATATAATGTATCCAAGGCGGGACTGAAGGCGTTCACCGAGGCGCTTTCACACGAACTTCGGAATACCGAAGGTGCCCGGCTCACGGCGCATCTACTGATCCCGGGCTTCGTACACACCGGCATGATCGGAGCCGCCGAAAAGCCGCCCGCCGCTTGGACGGCCGAGCAAACCGTGGACTTCTTCATCGACTCGGTGAACCGAGGTGACTTCTATATTCTGTGCCCCGACAACGACGTCTCGCGGGACGTCGATGAAAAACGCATTGCTTGGGCGGTTGGCGACGTCATCGAAAACCGCCCGGCTCTCAGCCGGTGGCATCCCGATTACGCCGAGGCCTTTGCGGCACATATGCGACCCAGCTGAACGCCGTCCTTTATAGTACGCTTAGAGGCCGCTCGACCCATTGCAAGCGTACGGCCGCTAAAAAAGCTGCGCTTTAGCATAGGTTTCTCTGGCAAAAGTCGGCTTCGGGACGTCCTTCCTATACAAAAATGAGCCCGATTTGCGCGGTCCTTCAATTTGCACAAATGACGGCTTTAGCCAGATTTCGTGATCTTGAGTTTGATCAGGGACGATTAGCCAGCGACTTGTCGTTCGTATTCGTCGCCATCGAACCAACCCAATGACGAAATGACTTTCATGTCGTCGTCGAGCTCCCATTCCTCCCAGCCTTCCACTTCCAGGGCGTTGCCAGTTTCGGCGTGGTGCCCGGTGAAGGTCCATAAATAGACGACATGTTTGCCTGCGCCGCGAATGCCGTTGCAGGTCAGGTGCAAATCTGGAACGTCCGCATGGAAGCCAGCGGCCATTTCAGTAAGTCCTGCGTAACCAACCGAAGGCTCACCTCGATTAATTATAATGCTGCTGTCTGACCTATGAAAAGAAGCGACGTTTTCTGGGACTTTGGAATTCCATGCATCGGTATATCGTTGCGCAAGCGTGTCGAGATCACTTTGTGTAAATACCATTCTATACTCCGTTTTAGCTCTCGAACGGTAGCTTTCCTGCCGCAAAGAGACAACACGCCGCCATTCAGACTGAGCTGCTGGCGGTCAGCCGCGTTCGTATGGCGAACATTCGCTGTCGCACGGCCGCTAAGGTCCGCAGCGAGCCCAAACTTGACAAATTCCGCACAGCCTCCGAATGGCAATCAAGCACCACCAAGCCGCCAATCGCGGCGCGCTTTTTGGCCGATTGCCTGAGCGCTGGAGTCGCAGTCTTGTTTGGTATCCGTCGCCGTTGCCGAGTTCAGGCAGTGTAGTCGATTGCTCCCAATTCACTGTTCAACCAGTTGCTAAAGGCACGAGACGCCGGAGTGGATCCGTGTTCGGGCGGCTCCGTCAAAAAATAGGCTTCGGACAGTGGCGGGCAGTGATCGAAGGGCCGGATGACTGTTCCATTTGCAAGGAGGTCGCCGGCCAAGGTGTCATGGGTCATCGTAATGCCTGCACCGTAAAGCACGGCCTGAATGGCGATCACGAAAGTTGAGGCCAAAGTCACAGAACCATCCCTGATGAAAGGCTGGCCTTGAGACTTGAACCAAGTTCCCCAAGACCCAGTCATCCCGGCACAGTCGAGCAAAACTGCGGACTCGAGGTTGATGGCTCCGTTCTGATAAGTTGGCGAGCAGACCGGAAAAAATCGTTCATTTGTCATCCTTTTGGCGGAGGTTGACATATCTTCAGGACGGCCGAAGCGGATTTCCACTTGAGCGTTCGCCGCCTGCCTTTCTGGGTCCCAAATCGGAGTGACAATGTTCAAGACGATCCATGGGTGCATCTCATAAAGTCGTTTCAGTCGTGGCGCGAGCCAATGCACTGAGAAAGCCATATTGCAGTGCAGCGTCAGGTTGCGACCGCGGTCACCTCCGGTGAAGGTACGTGTTCCGCTTGCCAGCATGTTGAAAGCTTCTCGCACGATCGGCAGATAATTGGCTCCTGCTTCGGTAAGAATGATGGCACGGGTTTTGCGCAGAAACAGGTCGCGACCAAGAAAGGACTCAAGGCTACGCACATGTTGGCTGACGGCGGATTGGGTAAGATTCAATTCACGCGCAGCCATTGTGAATGATAAGTGACGTGCGCTGGCCTCAAAAGCACGCAGCCAGTTTAATGGGGGCAATCCGTCAGTCTGCATCCAATACAATAACCATACATAAGTTTGTCTAATGTATTAGACCCGAATCCATTGTTTGTCAGCCTACTTGACGCTGCTGTACTAACCTCTCAGCAGATCGGAGGAGGAACGAGATGCTCAACGCCCAAAGGGCCGCTGAACTTACCTATTGGCGAGAGCGTGTTGATACGGCGGCCGCGTTTCGTTGGACGGATCAATTGAACACGTATGCGGGTGCAGCCAACCATCTGAGTTTTGCAAGGGACCGGTTGGGTACTCGTTTTCTGATGAGCCCAACCAGCGGCAACTCGCGCGGGTCAATACCATCCTCGACGAAGAACGGCCTCACCACACGAGCTGAGCATGCCTGATTACGTTCCGACAAATGCCGCCTCGTCCGGCGTCAAACTCGACAAGAAGACCCTCAAAGCGATTGCGTCGCGCACCGATAAGCCAGGCTTGATCTGGCTTTGCCAATGGGCGGCGTCTTTGGTTGTCACGGGTACTTTGATTATGATGTCCTTGGGCACGGTCTGGATGTGGCCTGCAATGCTGCTGCATGGCATTTTCCTGTCCGTTCCGGCCTATGCTGCGAGCCATGAAACCGCACATGGAACTGCGTTCCGAACGCGCTGGCTTAACGAGACGGTGCTATGGGTGACCTCGCTGCTTTACATGGAGGAGCCGCTCCATCGACGCTTTACGCACACCAATCACCACACGCACACATGGCACGTCGGCAAGGACAGCCAAATGCCGTTTGATACCCCAATGGGCCTTGCCGGTTGGGTGTCGGAAGCCACGGGCTTTGCGCTTTTGCGCTTTCATATGTCCGTTTTCGGAAGTCTCGCCATCGGACGCTACACCGATACCATGCGGATGGTCGCACCGGAGCAGGAATTGCCCAAGATGACCCGCAACGCCAGGATTATGATCGCCATCTACGCCTTCGTCTTTTTGGCACCGGTCTTTGGTTTTTGGTGGCCGGTCTGGCTATTTTTGGTCCCGCGCATCCTTGGCGCGCCAATCATGCTGCTGTTCACCCTGATCCAGCATGTAGAGCTGCAAGAAAACTCACCTTCAATTCTTGAGAGCACACGGTCTTTCAAGACAAGCTGGCTGGGACGCTTTCTTTATATGAACATGAACAATCACGTCGAACATCACCTGTACCCGCAGGTGCCCTTCCATGCGTTGCCGCAACTTGCAGAGGCCGTAAAAAACCAACTTCCAGAGCCAGACCCCGGCTTCTTCAGAACAAATTTCGAAGTATTGGTGGTTGTCGCGCGTCGGTCTTTAGGGCTGCCGACAAAAGCTCCGAGCATCAGACAAGCGCCTCATATGATCACGGACGGTGGCCCCGTGGCTCGTGTTGCAAACAGGACAATGTGAAATGAAACGCATCTATGATTTCAGCCGAAACCCGGCATACCGAAACTATACGGTCGCCGATTTGAAGGCGCTCAAAGGGTCGGCTTGCAAATTGTCGATGTCGAACCCAGCAGATCGCGATCAGATCGTTGCTTGCGTTGAAGCGGGTATAGACCTGTTTGTTGTCGGTACCGACCAAATGGAAGACGTGCGCGAGCTTGCTCCGTCGCATTTCACAGGCGCGGGTTCAACTTGGGACCAATTTGGATCTGACGACGAGATCGTCGCGCATGCGTTTGAGGCGATGCGGCGTGGTGCTGACATGTATTACACATTGCGGTCGTTTGAGGTGATGGAGCGCATCGCCCGAGAAGGTATCCCCGTGCAGAGCCACATCGGCCTGATCCCGACATTTAGCCACCATTATGGCGGCTTGCGCGCCTTCGGCCGAACTTCTGAAGAGGCGATGCAGGTCTGGGGTACGATGAAGCACATGGAGGATGTTGGCGTATTTGCGGTCGAAGTGGAATGCCTGGCCGAAGAGGTTCTGCTTGCCATCAACGACAAGACCTCGGTGGTGACGTTCTCGCTTGGCTCGGGCATGGGCGGCGACGCTGTTTTCTCATTCGTGGCCGATGTCTGCGGCGAGGCGAGCGAAGAAGAAAACCCACCCAAGCATGCCCACGCCTTTGGCAATGTTGGCCGATTGCACAAACAGATTCACCGGGAACGCGTGGCAGCGCTTGGAGAGTTCCACCGCGAGGTTGCGGACGGAAAATTCCCATATGCACCCACCAATATCGGCATGAAACCTGGGGAAAAAGAAAAATTCCTCGACGCTCTTGAGAGCTGGACGCCAACCCAACAGTAAAGCTTAGCGCAAGACCCGGGAGCCAAAAGTATGAGCCAATGGATAGACGCCTGTGCGCCAGAAGACATCGATGAGGAAGATCTGATCGCATGGGATCACGACGGCCAGAAGATCGCGATCTACAACACGGATAACGGGTTCTTCGCCACAGACCTGATGTGCACCCATGAGGAGCAAAGCCTAGAAGACGGGTTGGTGATCGATTGCGTGATCGAATGCCCTTTGCATGGCGGGCGGTTCGACATTTGCAGCGGCAAAGCACTGTCTTCGCCCGTGACCGTCGACCTGAAAACCTATCCGGTCGAACTTCGTGATGGACGTGTCTGGGTACACGTCTAGTCCTTTCCGAAATGCCCTTTCAACAGAGGATCACCGCCAGTGTTCAGTGTGTTTCCCAACGCCCGCATCAAACCCTCCCCATTCTACGAGGCCTGCGTTGCAGAGGGCATGAACGCAGCCTCGATCTACAATTCGATGATCATGCCGTCCTCATTTGGAGATCGCGAGGCAGAGTACTGGCGCTTGATCGAAGGAGTGTCTCAGTGAGACGTCGGGGTGCATCGCCATCGCGCATTAGAAACGGAGCTTTGCTGTCCGCTAACCGCGCGACATCCACAAAACGGACCTTCAGGCTTAAAAATTCAAAGAAAGCTCTGCCCTGCATAGAACTTATTCAATGCACTGGAGACAGCGTCCGCTCATCAGACAAGGTAAGTGGGCATTCGCTGCAGCAACCAGCGATTTAGACAGGAACAAAAAGACAGGCATTCAATCGGCCAATCCGCCTTGCCGCCTCATGACGACGAAATCATCGAGATATGCTTGCAGCTGATCTGCAGGACGTGACGCCTTTTTGCGCGGTCGGGTTGCGATTTGATGCATTTCTTACGCTGCGCAATGACCGCTTTGACGATGCCCTTGCGGAGGTGCGCGATGATCATCTTGTTTGAGAGGAGGCACAAGATGATAAACCTAGTTCTAACCCGTTTCCCGCAAGGTCCCCTTGCTCCAAAGTCCGACCAGGGTTTCCTGTACCGGATCAACGAGGCTTACAGAACTTACAGCAAGTTCAAAGCTTTGTCAGGCGAGAGGCTGACCGACATGGGATTGAACAAGTCTGACCAGGCAAGTGCCCGGTTTGGTGGATTCTGGGAGCGGGCTTACCGCCTCTGACCAAGGCCACTCACGTCTTTTCCCGATACTTAAGCAGGCGGCGGTCTCTTCCTGGACCGTCGCTTTTATCATTTGAGTATGAAGTGAGATTAGGTTCTAGACGGCATCTTCGCGGCAAGTACGTCGACCTCATCATCAAGGCTCAGATGGGTGACACCGGGGGTATTTGGCACAAAGGAAAACTGCCACTCACCAAGAGCTACGTCCAATTCCGCCGTCCCGATCACGCTCTTTGACGGAGGATACAAATCAGACTGCGAAATCTGGAACTCGTTCAGCACCAGACCAAAGTTCTGATTTTCCAAAACAAAACCCTTGCCGTCATCAGTTCTTTTGCCAAGCTGAGAGAGCCTCAATTCGACCTCTGCGTCTGAGAAGTCCGGCCCAACCCCTGGCACCGAGAACTTCGGTGTCGGATCATTTGGGATATCAGGATATCGCATAATTGCGCGTTTCGTGAAACGAACCTGGGCTTGCCTGTCCTCGATTATCACCGGTGGAGAGCCGGGTGTTTCCCCGGCGCGGCGATCCGAAAGGTACTGCGCGTTGCAATCCGTAAAATAAGCATTGGCCAGGAACATGCGTAGGGCGAATTCTGTTTTCCAGGCCAACCCCATGCCGCTGTAATGAGGACCGCCCAACGCATCTTGACCCATATAGACGCAGTTTTCCCCACGCCAGCCACCTGTTGGCGACAATTTGGGGTAATCATCTTTATTCTGGAAGTAAATGTAGTCGCCTGGAACGGCGAGGACGGATCCGCGTTCATAGTCTTTCGGTATATCATGTAATTGGGTCAGAAACCGCGAAGCGGCGGTGAACGTCAGACGACCGGTTTTTACTTCAGGAAGGCTCCAGATCCCCAGAAAGGCAGGCCCGAACGCCGTTTCCAACGCGTCGACCTTCTCCGCACCAAGAGCGTTGAGACAACCGCTCATGATGGCAAGTTGAAAGGCGCCTGCACATTCGCCCCGAAATGGATCAATGTCCGCAAGCGCATCAGACAGCTTTGTGTCCTGCTTTTGCACGAAGGCCTGCCCCACCCACGGACTGCGACTGGGGAGGCGCTCCCAGGATGCGTCTGGGGGTAAAAACGGCAGATCGCCGGGCAAGACACCTTTCCCCGTCCCAGCCCCAGGGGTCCAAAGCACTTCAAGGTTCTTTAAATATCCAACCGTTGGTGGGACACCAACCACGGCTTCGGCGTAATCCGCGTCAATCCCGCCCGAGCAAATCGCGCCCATCGCATCGATGACGCCCTTCCGGAGTGCGATGTTGTCCACAAGCTCCGGCAGCCCGCCAAATTCATGAGGCCGATAATCGTTGATCATGGCACCGACAATTTCGACAGCACGCGGGTCCGCTACCGCTAATATCTGTTCGACGTCGTTGGACTTGAAGGCAGCGGAATTCCATGCCGATTCCGGAACAACCGCATATTTCAAGACCGCGACGAACTGTTCCGTAGAACGGCCGATCTGCTCGCCGCCAACGATAAGGCCCTGACTTGTCATATGATTCACCTCTCGTGTCTAACCATACGCGAGAACCCTAGAAAAGCCCGTCAGAAATCCGTCAAATCTGTAGCTTCAGTATGTTTAGGAATCGGAAACCCGACACAATGTGTTAATCGACGAGGTATGACGCTTAGACTAAACCTATTCGGCAGCTTTGCCGTGGAGGAGGGGAAGGGTGAGATAATCCGACTCCCGACCCGGAAATCCGAGGCACTGCTATGCTATCTTATCGAAAACGGCGGCGAGGTCTCCCGTGAGGCGATTGCGGACCTGCTTTGGCCGCTCAGCGGCCCTGACCAAGCCCGCGCGAGTCTGCGCCAAGAGCTCTCGGTCTTGCGCAAGGGGCTCGGGGATGAGCATGGCGACAGAGTCCATTCGGGCAGCGATCGCTTGGCCTTCGATGCGACCGGTGTCGAAACCGACTTGAACCGATTACGCGTGATCGTGAAACAGCCTGATGTTCTGCCTGAGCACACGCTGGAGGCTTTGGCGCTGCACAAGGGGCCGTTTTTGGGCAATGTTCGGATACGCAGCCAGCCGTTTACAGATTGGGTCTGGACCACCCGCCAAATGCTTGAGGGACAGGCCCTTTCTCTGGGTATGGACACATTGTCGGCTGTCCGGGACGCCGGAAACACGACCCTACGACGGAAAATCGCCCAAGGCCTTTTGCGCATCGATACCTGCTATGAGCCCGCCTATCGCGAATTGATGCAATCGTATCTTGAGGACGGGGAGCCCGATCTAGCCAGGCGGCAATTTGAGGTTTGCCAGGAAGCGCTCAAGTCGAAATTAGATGTCGAGCCGGCGGAGCAGACGATCTTGCTGTCGGAGCAAATCGAGGCCGTTCGCGCCACTCATTCAGATTTCGGTTCGGCGTTGCCCAGATCCGTTGGAAACGGGCTATCGGGTCATCAGCGAAGGACCATAACGGTTCTTTCTTTGCTCGCGCCGATTTCACGAACTGATCCGGAAGAGTTTGCACAAGTGTCAGAAAAGGTCGCGTCGTTAATTACGCAGATCATCGAGGCCAATGGCGGCAGCGTTTTCGAAGCGGCACGTGGGCGGATCCTCGCATCATTCGGCTATCCTCAAAGTCATGGACGCGATGGCGACATGGCCCTCACTGCTGCGTTTGAGGTTCTTGATGCCCTCACCGCCGGACGCGGCCCGGTTGAGACCTGCCAGATCGGCTTGTCTGAAGGTGTCGTATTGGTGTCCGAGGAATTGCGACACGGCACCAACTCGCAAGTTGTGAACGGTCTACCAATTCGAGAGGCCGAACAGATAAGCCAGTGGGCTGAAGCTGGAACGGTCTTCATCAGTTCCGGTATGGGCAATTCAATTTCGCCCCAATTCCAGACGTCCGAAGTGGCAGAAATGCCGTCGGTCAAGGTTGTCCACCATCCCCGTAAATTGCACTCAATCGATCAGAATGAACGTCTGACGACTTCAGTTCACCCACTTGTCGGTCGTGAGACCATTCTTGCAAAATTACAGCTGCTTGTTGCTCAGGCAAAGAACGGGTCCGGCGTAGCCGCCAATATTTCGGGCCGCCCAGGTGATGGGAAATCCCGACTGTTACAGGAGATTGCGGATCATGCCTTGGAAAACGGCTTTGAAGTACTGATCTACCGCGGCTCGGTTCAAGCACAACAATCCGCGCTCGAACCACTCATCGACAATCTGATGCGCATGACGGCGACTGACGCAGACGAGAACGTGTCAACTCGAGAGCTTCTATCGCAGGCTGTTGCGTCGCTGGGAGCGGAGCCAAAAGGTCTACCAGTATACCTGGCTCAACTTCATCACGCGGCCAGCGTGATTACCGATACCGAAATCGATCAACAGAAAGAGATCCGGGAAAGTGCGCTCAATATTCTATCCCGGCAGGCGCAGCTTGCCTCCTGTGATCGCCCTAGGCTTTTTCTCTTCGAGGACACGCAATGGTTTGATGCCTCGACATGCGAAGCGATTGGGCGATTAATCGACATCCTGGATGAATGCTTTTCCTGCGTATTGATGACCAGTCGTTCGGGCGAGTTGCCTGTATCCTTGAAGCATCCGCTTGCCGACACAATTGAGCTGGGGCCGCTTGACCCGCAATGCGCAGCCCGACTGCTCCAGGGCCTGATTGGTAAGCAAGAGGTTCCGGAGCCTACGCAATTGGCAGCCCTGGAGAAGTCAGAAGGTAATCCTCTGATGATTGAGGAGTTTGCGAAGTCGCTTGCTCAGGCTTCGAGACCGTCAGAAGAAGATGCCGGTTTGGTTGGAACGCTTTTTTCCACCTTAGAGGGGCGCGATCCGGCGGCTCTGCCAAATCGTCTTCTCCCACTGCTTCTGACACGGATCGACAGCGTGCCAGGGGCGATCCAGCTCCTCCAGCAGGCCTCGATACTCGGCAGGCGATTTCGGTTCAAAGAGCTCGTTCAACTCCTGTCCCCCACCCGCGTACAGAAGCAGCTTGTTGATGCCCTGGAGGCGGCTGAGATCCTCTTTCCAGTCCGACGTGGGGACAACGCAACCTACATGTTCAAACATGCTCTGATAAATGAGGCAATCTACGCGACCATTCCGGCGAGCTATCGGGTCAAGCTTCATGCGGCCGCTGCGAACGTGCTTCTATCGGAACCGGATGGCGTCAATCATGCAGAAGTCGCACGCCATTTCCGCGCCGCCGAAAACCACGACGCAGCGGCCCGCCACTTTGAACAATCGGGCGACAAGTCAATGCGTGGCGCGGCTCACGCAGAAGCAATTTCCGAATATTGCGAAGCGCTTGACATGGTCAGGTACCTTCCACTTTCGAAATACCGCATGCAACGTGAGTTGACATTGAACCGCAAAGCCGCGGCTCAATACATTGCACTGCGCGGCATACCGACCAGCGATGCAGCTCCATTTTACGAAGCCGCATCGGCATTGAGCGAGGAACTCAATGACATCGAGGAAGCCGTGAACGCGGCTTGGGGTCTTTGGAGCATTCACCTCATGGTAGCGGAGCTTGACCCTTGCCTTGCCATTGCACAGACACTGCATGAAAGCTTGCCCGACGGCACATCCGGACCAGCCAGATTGATCGTGTCATACATGCTTGGCATCACCCACGCTTATCGCGGTACGTCCTCAAATGCCGTCGCTTTCCTAGAGACCGTCGAAAACCTTCACACCGAAGATATGACGGGCGAGCTGCAAAGCCGCTTCGGCATGGATATCGCCATGACTTCGGATAGCTTTCTGGCGTGGGTTTACGCCCTGCGCGGCGAAGCGGAGCTGGCCGATAAGACATCTAAACGTGCTTTGGCACGGGCTCGATCAAATAACACCAAGCTCAACCACGTATTCGCCCATGTCTTTGCGGCGACGAAAGCCCTGTTTTCGGACGATATTGACGAGGCGGAATACCACGCCAGGATTGGATGGGATGGTGCCAAGGAGATGGGTTACAAGCAATGGGTTGCGCAGGCTCGGTTCCAACTTGCCAGGATCGCCGACATAAGAGGCGAGAAAGATGCACTGAACGAAATGGAAATTGCCATGGATGCGTACCGGGCAAGCAACATGGTCCTTGCGATGCCCTATGCCTTTGTCTGGATTGCTGAGGCGCACTTGCGGCGTGCAAATCCGGAGGGTGCACTAAGAACCCTTGATGCGCTGGCAGCCCACACCGACAGAACCCAGCAGAAATACTTCAATCAACGTGGTGACGCCGTCAGGGAAATGGCCTTGGCAGCGCTGTCCGATTGACGCAGCGGAGTGTTGCAGCAGCCTAAATGTAGAGGGACGCGACACTTACCCTGGCACCAATTCCCGCCTACACAGCTCCGGTTAGGAATTAAGCGGATCGGGTCGGTGCGATCACGCTCTCGATTTTGATTGTTCGTTGGATGCTCATTTCAAATCAGTTTCCGCGCTATTGGACAACTCTGGATGTCAGACCGCTACGGTCGCCAGTTACAAAACGGGCCGTACCGTAGAATTTAAACGGTATCTTCTACGCCTGGATTTATTGGGAAACCTGATCTTCGGGAACGGGAAAACGGCGCTGTAGGCGGCAGTTCGGTCAAATAGAATATCGCGCTTGATTAAAGCGATTTCGTAGAACCGGTATTCCCTGAACGACAGGCAGTCATCGCATCGTTTTCAGGGTGCTGGCCACACGGGTGCGGCTGTAGAAGTTGACGTTTGCGCAACGCTCATTCGCCATGTGCAAAAGCTCCAGTTTTGTTCCTTATTGTGATATCCACAACCAAGTTTCTGAACCAAGACGACATTGGCGACCGGTCCGCGCCTCGGCCCCAAATAAGCTTTGCCGATACGCTGGGTATCTCGAACGGGAGGTCAAATTTTGCGATCAACTCTTCCCGGGCTCCAATTGTAGCGAGGCGGCGCGGAACTACCGAGATGAAATCCGTCATCGAGACCAAAGGCGGCACCGATGCGATGTTGGAAACACTGACTGCGATGTCCAACGTCCTGTCAAAATTGCTGACCGCCTTCTCTATCAAACCGGTCGCTCCAAAGCGATGACTAACGGCGACATGTTTGTACGCAAAGAACTCTTCAACAGTGATGGTCCCCGACAGTATGGGGTGACCGATGCGCGCTATGCCATCGAAAGGCTCATCGAAAAGGTCGTTATATCCGAACCTTTTTGGAACCTCCACAGGTGCCGCGATCGCGAAGTCTGAAAGACCGGTGTCAAGTTCTTGCTCGAACGCCTCCTTGATAAGTGGACGTGTGCGCAAACGCAGTTTCGGGGCCTGTTGCCCCATGGCCCTGATGATATTCGGAAGAATCGTGAACTCTATGAGGTCGTTTGTGAGCAGTGTGATGGCACCCTCGGCATCTTCTGGCTTAAACGCTCCAACATTCACATTCAGAGCTTCCTCAGCTGCATATATCGAAGCTTTGATATGTGCGGCAGCTTCCATCGCGACGGCAGTCGGCGTCATACCTTCCGGCGATCGCACGAAAAGCTCATCGTCAAATAGTGAGCGCAAACGAGCCAGCGCGTTGCTCATTGAGGGCTGCGTCAGCCCGATGCGCTCCCCGGCTTTCGTAACACTGCGCTCGGCCATCAAAGCGTCAAATGCAACCAGCAGATTCAAGTCGGTGTTTCGAATATTTTTCATGCAAGTGAGGATTATGGGAAATATCAATTGGATCAATCTCGCGATACGCAGCTAACTTTATTGTGACTGACTTTTGTCCATGGAGTTTCGATTTTTGCATAGGCAAGAATGCCCAATTCTACTTGTGGGCCTCGATAACGGCCCGTGCCAACAGGCGTCTGCCTAAGCCGGTTCCACGCGCCTTTGGGGTGATATAGAACCTCTTGATTTGGGGAGCGTCTGCGGAAAGTCTTTTTGGCATTGCAATGCCTACAAGCGTTCCATCACTATCGTGCTCCATGACGATCTGGCCGCTCGGCGGCATGTAATCATCAATCTTGCTGAGCGTATGATTCGAGTACGGGGTAATGCCGAAGGAGATCCCGGAAATGGCTAAAATTCCGTCCGGTCCTATTCAAGATACTCTTGCGGCAGCTTCAACGCCCTCAGAGAAGCCGAAACGTTTGCACCAAGATCTTCTGCCCGCCAAAAACGTCACCTGGACGGCTGGTATTAGCGCGCGCCGCTGCTTGAGCACCAAACGCTCAAAATATGCCTCCCAGATCCAGAAACCCTATTAGAAAAACCTTTATTCAGCGCTCCAAACTCTGGGGCCCAATTAAATGTAAGCCGGTTTCTTGATCGCCTCTGATCATCGAGAGTGTTTTCGCCGCCAAGGTCGCATTGTAAGCTTGCCACTGGACCCCTTTCGTTGTTGGCTTCTTGCGAAACGTCTCAGCTTAGAAGGTAAAATGTCCAAGTTCTCAGTTGCAGTATTTGGTGGCGGCTCCGTGGGGCTTTGCCTTGCCGCTCATTTTGCGAAAGCCGGGGCTCGGGTGGTCCTGCTTGTAAGGAACGCGTCACTGGACACGATGCAGGATGCGCCGCTTTCTGTATCCGGTCTTCTCGGCGATCACGTAATCTCGACCGATGCTTATTCCGTTTGCGATGCTGCCGCGCCAACACAAGAGGTTCTCGGCTGCGACATGCTGATCATGACGACAAAGGCTTACGACTTGCACCAAGCGCTCGCACCATTTGCCCAAAAGGAGCGGTGTCCGCCGCTCTTGCTTCTACAAAACGGAATGGGCGCGGCGGAGATTGCGCGCGAGGTGGTTGGCACAGATGTTCCCATCTATTCGAGCGCCATGATGATCGGCATGGTGCGGCAATCTGCGACAAGTGTCGACGTGACGGCTCAATCGAGCCCTATTCTCTGTGGCTCTCTTCTGGGTGACCCTGAAGAACCG
This sequence comes from Pseudomonadota bacterium, assembly GCA_039193885.1. Taxonomy (GTDB): domain Bacteria; phylum Pseudomonadota; class Alphaproteobacteria; order Rhodobacterales; family Rhodobacteraceae; genus Litoreibacter. The sequence goes on along the minus strand of JBCCWL010000001.1, from coordinate 77,328 downwards.
CTTCAAAGCATGCTGCATGTGGCGGAACAGGGATTTGTGCCGATGGCGCATGATCCTTCAATTCGCGAAACAATCGCGTTCAAGCTCTTGTTTAACAGCTGTATGAACCCGACCGGCGCCTTGACGGCGCAGACCTATGGCGAGCTACTCGAAAATCCAGACTCCAGAGATCTCATTATAGGTTTGGCCGACGAGACGCTTGCCGCATATGCAAAGGCCTTCAACTATCGTCCCGCCGACAATGGAGAGCATTACGTGGATGATATCCTCAGCAAGATTATATTCCCGCGGGCGCAGGGTCACCAATCATCGATGCTCCAGGACCTACAGGCTGGAAGAATGACGGAAATCGACTTCTTGAACGGTGCGATAATACGTCTGGCAGACGATGTCGGGCTGCCTTCAGTAAGACACAGAAGCATCAGCCAATTGATCAAGGCTTGCGGGGCCTCCAAGGTCTGATAGCAACAGATGCCAACTTAAGTTTGCAAGGTCTGAAATTCGTTGAATGACCTGTCGCAGAAAATGACCCGTTTGGCTTCGTTCGGCACAGGTTCGACTTCGGGCTGGAAACAAGAGTTCATAGACGCCAGACACGCGCGTACAGCCAAACACGCGCGCCGATTGAACGAAATCTCCAACGTCGGCGAATACTGGCTTTGTTTGCGCAAATTGCTGCCGTTTTTCACAGTTCCGAAACGGTTTACGTTTCGGTTGCCTCATTGTTGCGAAATCTGCGGAAATAAAAAATATTTAATAAAAACATAATTGTAACAGAAGTTTGGCGAAGCTTTGCTTCCAGATTTGCCGCCTCGGCACCGAAATCCGCCGACTTTAAGGCCGCATCTTTATTTTGCCACATTTAGAAATAAAGTCGACTTTAGTTCAAGTTGTCGAGCCTGCTCGTTCTCACTGAAGATCACAGGGGATCGGTTCACCAGTTCATCCAGAAAACGACCCAAGGGACCAAATTGGGCAAACGCGCGAAATGCACCTTTCGCGCCAACGGGAGAAGTGTGCCATGACTATACCTACGAGTTTCGATGCTGCTGACGTGAATACACCTTTGGGTCTGACACCAGCCATCGCATTAGCCGATATTGATGGAATCCCGGCCACAGGCACAGGCCTGATCGGCGCGGTATTTGTACCAGGATCTCCGATACGCAGTTTGGAAGACGCGTTCGAGGCGGCCACTGGTACGCCGGAATTAACGTTCACCGCATCCGAGATCTTATATGGAGCAAAAGGCAGCGATACGACCGTCGCTGAATTCCTTGATCACGACGCAGGATCAATCATAGGCGATGGGGATGCGTTCGAGATGGGGCCATCGGCGCTGTCTTTGTCAGGATACATCTATATTCCCGCTGGCCTGCATCAGATCGAAGTTATCTCGGATGACGGCTTTGTTATGCAAATCGGCGGCGTTGAATTCAGCGAGTTTGATGGTGATGACAACGGGATCGGTGCCTCACGCGTTGCTGAATTTGAAGGTGGGCTCTATGAGATCGACCTTCTTTACTATGACGAGCGCGGATCGATGGCGCTGGGCGTTGCAATCGATGGGCTGCCGATCGATCAAAGCGCGTTCTACCAAACAATTGAAGACTTCGAGACGCCTCCAGACGATGTGCCGCTGGTTCCAGTTGACGAATACCATCCTTCGTATTTCCTCGGGGAAGCCTCATTGGACACGCCTGTCACTCAGGCAGCATCAGACGCACGCGACGTCATCCATGGAAATGGAGCCGATGACACGATTGACGGTCTGGCCGGTGATGACGAGCTTCACGGTGGCTACGGCGACGATATCCTGAACGGCGGTGACGGGGATGATGTGATGGATGGCGGGCGCGGCTCCGACATCTTGAATGGTGGGGCCGGAAACGACACGCTCATTTCCACCTCAGACGCTGGTGAGCAGCGTATTGGGCAGCTTGCAATTGATATCGTGACCCGCGATGACCCGGATGGAGAGGTCGACGACGACCTCCAGAAACTCGCGGCCTATGCTGACCAGCCGCTTCATGGTGACGATGTGCTGATCGGGGGCGAAGGTGCCGATACCTTCCTGATCAAACCGCAACTGAACGCAAAAGCAGACATTATTGCCCAACATATCAATGCGGACGGGTCGATCAATTGGGCCGGTGTTGCGGGTGAAAATAACGAGCTGCACGACCATTGGGTTGATAGCTTTGGCATAGATATCATTGCTGATTTTGACGCGAGCGAAGACAGCATCGCCGTCATCGGGCACACCGCAAACGTCTATGTGGAACATGCAGATGTGATGGGTGATGACGCGCTTGAAAGCATCGTCACCGTCGTTTCGAACCAGCATGGCGGCGGCGGCGCGCATGCGATGGATCTGATCGGGCAGGTCATTGTCCATGGTGATCTGGTTGAAAAAGACGACATCCAAACCGATGCCAACGTCACCTATGGCATCGTAGACGGGGCCGATGGCCTGGCCGAAGCGCTCAACCCTGCAGGCGATGAGAAGATCACAATTGTCGATGGGGAAGAGATCAAAGGCTACGACACACGAACGCCAACCGATGGCGCGAATATGCAAACGAACAATGGCATGGGGACCGACAATCTGGGCGCAGTCACCGGTGATCCGGCTGGTGCGTTCGAGAACCCGAACTTCACGGAAGATATGCTGGCCGCGGGATCTGATGGCGCGCCTGCGTTCACGGAAACACGCGCACCCTTTGAGCAGCTTGGAACTGTTGAGGTGGACGGCCAGGATATCGACGGAACCGACGGCGACGATACCATCGACATGACTGAGACCGACGAACCGGAGGGTCTTCCCGGTGCACTGGGCTATTGGACACTTGGCGCGGGTGAGGACGGCGCTTTCGCCGATCAGACCGGATCGGGCGGCAGCATTAAGGCCTATAGTCTGGATGAAAACGCAGCAATTTTGCGCACGGATGACACGGTGGAAGGCCCGGGTGGGACACCGGGCAGCGCGCTTTATTTTGATGGCGAGAATGATTTTGCATTCCTCGATCACGATGCCTCCATGTCCGTCACACAAGGCACAATCGCCATGTGGGTGCGTCCCGACGAGTTGGACGATGAAAGCATGTTCGTCACGAAGGACGCTAGGAACGCAGGCGATGGTGGGCATTTCCGCCTTGGCCACACCAACAATGGTGAGTTGTTTCTACGCATGGCCGAAGGGGATGGCGGCTCGAACCACAGCTGGACCGCTGATCCAGGCTTTTTGACCGAAGGCGAATGGACCCATCTGGCGGTGTCATTCACGGAAACCGGTGTCACCGTTTACGCTGATGGCCAAGCGATCCCCGACGACGCATGGAGTGCAAAAGTCGGCGATGTTGAAACACCGGGGGCCTACACGGAAGCGTATCTGCTGCAGAATGAAGAGCCTTGGGTTTTTGGCGCAGACCAACATAGAACCGATTTGAACGACACAGCTCAGCAGTTCGCAACCGATGACGAAGACCTTCGCAATCCGCTGGAAGGTGCAATCTCTGATTTCGGTGTTTGGGGTGGGTTCACACCCGAAGACGCGCTGAGCGCTGATGAAGTCCAGCAACTCTTTGAGAGCGGTCCGGGTGCTGCGCTCACAAACCCCGCCGGCGTGCAGCCGATGGCCGCCGGCGATGATGTGATCGACGGGCTTGGCGGTGACGACGATATCGATGCGGGCGCTGGCGACGACATTGTCGACGGCGGGGATGGTGACGATACGATACAAGGCGGCTACGGCGACGACCATTTGATGGGTGGCGATGGCGACGACACTCTCGATGGTGGCCGTGGCTCCGACCTTCTGGAAGGTGGCGCCGGCGACGACGTGCTCCTTAGTCGCTCGGACGTTGGTGAACAACGGATCGGCCAATTGGTTCTCGGTGATCCGTCCCGTCCAAACGAGGAAGGCACGATAGATCCGCAATATTTGAAGCTCATCGACTGGGTCGACCAGCCCCTCGTAGGCGACGACGTACTTGTCGGCGGCGAAGGTGCAGACCACTTCAAGTTTGAAACGCTGATCAATGCAAAAAAGGACATTCTGGTTGAGCATGCGATGGACAACCGGGACATCCACTATCACGGCGTCGCGGGTGAGAATAAGTACACCCACGACCATTGGGTTGATCATCTGGGCATTGATGTCATTGCTGACTATGATGCGGATGAAGATACAATCTCCGTGATAGGTCACACGACCGAGGTCGAGGTCACATATGGCACGGTCGATACGGATGGTGACGGGGTGGACGACGACATGGTGTCGATCATCCGCGCCTATTCCCAGCAGGGCAACGGTGGCGGTGCCCATGACGAGGACGAGCTTGGCTATATTGTCGTGCACGGTGACCGCGTTGAAGAAGATGACATCATCACCGACGCTGGTGCGCACTATGGCATTGTCGACGGTATCGACGATATCCAGGAAGCCGTCGCTCCAACAGGTGACACAAAATACATCGAAATCGATGGCGAGATGCATCTGGGCTACGACACCCGTGACATCGACGGCAACCCGATCGCAGACAATCCCGAGGCTTACTCGTCAAACCCGTGGTTGCTCAATGGAGATGTAGAACTTGACCGCGCCGTTGGAGACGAGCTTGAGGCCCCCACCGTGCTGTTTTCGCATGAAGGTGGCGAATTTGGGGACGGCAATCCCCCCGTAGAGATCCCGCACACAGACGCACAAGCTGTGGCGGAGGGCACCTGGGCGTTCAGCTTCACGGCGAATTCGCCAGGCGAGGGTAATCAAGCGCTGTTTTCCAAAGATCACAGCGGGTTCAAGGATGGTGGTCACCTGACGGCCTATATCGATGACCGAGGCGACTTCAAACTTCGGTTCCAGAGCGAAAACGATCAGACGTACTTGTTTGATCGCGACATCGATATCGAAGCTGGTGAGGAGTACCATATGGCGTTCACCTTCTCCGGTGACGAGGTGCAGCTGTTCTTGAATGGCGAGCAGGTGGATTCTGCCGACGGCTTCCCCGACGGGATGCTGGGCAATACTGAAGATCTGGTTCTCGGGGCCTCAACGCGAACCCGCACATGCGAAGACGACAATCTGGAATGGGAGTTCGACGGCGAGATCGGTAATGTCCTGCTGCTCGATCGCCCTATAGAGGATGTCGAGGCTGTCTTCCTCGCCGTAGCGGGCGGCGACTTCGATGCGCTGGACGTGCTTTATGGAAATGTACCGGAAACAGACGAAGATCCGGAAGACGACCCCGTTGATAATCCCATAGATGTGGATCCTGTCGAGCAGCCGCTGGAAGACGATCCCGACGAAGATGATCCGGCGGAAGACCCTTCGGAAGATGGCGACGACGATCCCGAAGAGGATGCAGGCGATCCGGATGACGAAGATCTGCAGGAGGACCCGGAAGACGAGGCACCTGACGAAGATCCGGAAGACGAAGATCCTGGGGACGATGATCCTGACGAGGATGACACTGAAGAAGAGACACCAGAAGAAGAAACTCCGGACGAAGATCCCGAAGAGGAAGAGGAGGACAGCGACGAAGATGAAACCGACTCCGACGAAGATGACACGGATGACGGGGGCGATGACGACGATACCTCTGAAGACGACCCTGACGTGGAAGACCCCGTAGATGGGGACCCACAGGAAGACCCAGTGGATGAAGATCCGCAAGAAGACCCTGTGGATGAGGAGCCGGACGAGGATGATGAACCAGAACAGGAAACTCTGGCCAGAATTGAAGAGCTGCTGAACGAGTTGGTTGATCTCCTCTATAGGTTCTTTGGGATCCCGAGAAACGAAGACGAGGATGATGACACCGGTATTGCAGAGGTACCTGAAACGGCGGAAGACGAGACTGAAATCTCATCTGTGGAACCTACCGAAATCGAATTGCGGGGGGTCACTGCCGAGGTCATGCTGTCAGATATTCTGCCCGTCACAGGAATGATGGAAGATCTCGACTTCGATGATGATGAAGAGGATGACGAACTGGTCCAGATGTTCTGATCCGACTAGAACTAAATGCGTCCGGGCCAGCTTGCTTGAAATACACTGCGGTGGGCTGGCCCGGACACAAACCACTTCTCCCAGCGATATCGCTAGTATTGAACAAGCGTTTCAACCTTCAGCCTTGTGCATCCGTCAGTGGTGCAAAGCACCTGTTCGATAGAAGGCACGGCGCGTCTTTCGCCGCGATTGGATCGCGCTGGGATTGACTGAAATGGAAACACTTGCCGACGCAGACGTCCATTTTGACGCACGCTTCATCAAGTCCAGGTCTCGGATCATCGCAGTTCACGCGGCGGGACAATCATATTTTGCGCAAACTACGTGAAGAAATGACCTTTGTGTTGATCACTAACGGTGGCGGAACTGCGGCATAAATTGTGGCTGAGACCGTAGTTTTGCTTCGAAAATCGGGTGGTATGGATATGTTTTTAGTTTTCACTCCCAAGACGCTGAGTTGTCGATGTTCCGATGACTGTGCGGTTGGGGGCTCTTGTGGCGGTTCTCAGGGAGAGACACTTAACTGCCTTTCTATCAACGCCTTAAGTTTTGGCATCAGTTCAAACGTCCAATCAGCCTGCCGATTTCCATGGATCGAAAGCCACAGACGGGATGCGCTCTTTTCGGTTGCTTCCGGCCACCAGGTGACCTCCACAATCCCGCGCGCATCGGGACGCTTGAAATGCCAGTGCGTGCAGCCAGGATACTTTTTCAAAGACGTCTTCATCTGAAGTACAAGACCCTCCTGCATGCAGACGTCGTTCACCACCGCTGCAACGGCACTGCCGTCCTGCCTGTTGGAAACCGTGATTTCGTATTCGGTCATCTCTTTTGCTCCGACAACTGGGTTCCAGCAGAATCTGTCTCTGACGGCTGCTCACTGCATCTGAAAATTGCGGCGATATTCGCTCGGTGACACATGCAACGTTCTCAGGAACGCGCGGCGCATGCGATCTTCATCTTTGAAACCACAGGCCATCGCGATCTCCTTCATACTCTTGGGCGTGCTTTCCAGAAAATCCTGCGCGCTTTCAATACGCATCGCTTCGACAGCCTTGGCAGGTGTTGTTCCCATCGTGTCCGTATAGGTGCGGGCAAAGTTCCGTGCGCTCATTCCAGCCTGTTGCGCCAGTTTGTCGACAGTCAATGTTGACGCGATATTGTCCGCGACCCAGGAATGCAGCCCTTCGAAACGCCCTGCCCTATCGGCCGCCTGACGTCCCAAGGTGGGGCTGTATTGCGATTGCCCCCCGGCGCGGACCATTTGCGCAACCATAGACCGGGCAATCTCCAGGGCCGACTGGCGGCCAAGGTCTTCTGATGCAATCGCGAGTGCCATGTCGATACCCGCGGTAATCCCTGCCGATGTCCAGGTCTTTCCATCTTTGATGAAAATTGGATCAAGCTCGACCTGTACCTTCGGAAACTCCTCCGCGAGCATTTTGCAGTCATCCCAATGCGTGACGGCGCGCAGTCCATCGAGCAAACCAGCAGCGCCCAAAACCAAAGCGCCCGAACACACCGAACAGATGCGCGCCGCGTTCTGAGCTAATTTTTGAACGGCCTCGACAAGAACGGGATCGCGCATGCCCGGAATGGCCCCATCCCCGCCAACGACCACCAAGGTATGGATGTCTCGCTCCGACACCTCAGAAACTGGTAAAGTTGGGATCGACACAACAGTGTTCGTCGTCGTCAGATCACCGGCAACTGAAACAACTGCACATTCATAGCCGTTGTCCTTGGTCTTTGAGTCCAGCGCATGGGAAAAGACCTGTAACGGGCCAACCAGATCCAACAGCACGATATCGGGATACACCACGAAAACGACCAGTCTCTTTGGTCGATTTGCATTGCGCACTTTGGCAGCTTTCGTCTCCATATTGTAATTTCTGCCAGATCGAAGATGCGTAGTCTAGGCACAGGTGCTCTGGTGACATTGAAACCGAACAACGGCGCGGCGCGACAGGGTCCTGTCAATTCCGGCGACCGACGTGCGCATTCTGCGCGAAACGTGCATCTTAGCGGCTCGAGAAGTCAGGTCGGAACTGTAGCGGCAACCTGATCGTAGGCCGCGCGGCGCAAGCTGAGGTTTACAAAAAATCCCGGCCCTAAGCAGGGCTTTTCCAAAGCACTCGCCGCTTGAGCTCGACTTTTTGCCTTAGGGACGAAACGCTGGGACAAAGGAACCGGATCACACTTGCAACCGGCGACGGATCACGGCCTGTCTGCCCACATTCGGGCAACCCAGCGTCGACGAATTTTCAGACATTCGCGAGACAGGCTTGAGTGCACAGGTTCCGGACACGAAAGAACACGCGCACTGTATCCACAATGCGCCCGTCCGCGCCTTTACTTATCGCGATGCCGAGACCAACGCATAGATTTGCAAGGATAAAATCTTGGACAATATGGATAGCAGTTGAAGGCGAGGCAACGACCATGTGGCCTATACGGACCACCCCCACTTCAAAGTGGATCCCAACTCAATATGCGAGCGAGGACTTTTAGTGATCTATACCTGATACGCTCCAAGTGGCAGAGTTAATTCGACAGCCGGGGAGTTTGGTACGAAGATGACTGCGACATCAATCAGCGCGCGCCACAACATCATGTTGGGTGTGTCGCTGATCATTGCGACGGCGTTCACGATCTCGGTCCAGGACGTGGTGTTTAAACTCTTCAGCGGTCAGATGACGTTGTGGCAGATATTTGCCCTGCGCGGCTGCCTCGCAGTCCCCGTGCTTGCGGGAATATTATGGTATTCGCATCCAGGCGCTGGTGCCGTGCGGGCTGCGTTTGGGCCTTGGTCGCTGTTACGAGCGACATTCATCACGGGCACGTTTTTGGCCTTTTATGCGGCGATTCCCTTTCTGAACCTCTCAACGGTCGGGGCGGCAAACTATACAGCCCCGATTTTCATCACATTGCTCTCGGCCTACGTCATCAAAGAAACTGTTGGCGCAATGGGCTGGATTGGCGTGCTGGTCGGGTTTACTGGCGTGGTGTTCCTCTTGCAGCCGGGCACAGAGGCTTTTTCTTTCTGGGCCTTGCTGCCGCTCCTGGGCGCTTGCGCATACGCGGCGGCGCACCTGATCACCCGAGCAAAGTGCCAGGACGTCCCAATCGCGGCGTTGTCTTTAGCACAGAACTTGATGATGCTGGCGGCAGGCTTGGTCATCAGTGTTATTTTGGTGATTGCCCGACCGGCCCCGGATACAGTAACGGCATTCCCCTACATTTTTGGCACATGGTCGGCTGTTGAAGCATCCGATTGGTTCGTGTTGTTGTTGCTCGCTGCGTTCGCGATCGTCCTTGGTATGATGTTGGCAGGGGCATACAAAGCTGCGCCACCAGCCATCGTCGGTACTTTTGAATACAGCTATCTCGTCTTTGCGGCAGGTTGGGATATCCTGTTCTTCGGCATCGCACTTAACAGCGCAACACTTGCAGGGATGGCTATGATCGTTGTCGCCGGGGTGATGGTTCTGCGCAGCAATGCGGGAAAGAAATAGAAAACCGCTTCTTGGAGCGCCTAAAGTTCGGCAGTATCGGCCACCCAGATCGACAATTACTGCTTTCGTATTTCGGAATGGCGAGCCAAACGAAATTGAATTTTGAGCGTGCAGCGAATGTCCCCTCTTACGGCTCGCGTTAAAGTGAAAATCCCGACCGATTAGTAGCGCTCAGAGTGGAATTATATCCTGGAGACGAACTTGTTTCCCAGTAGGTGCCTAGGACGTCACCTTCGTCATTGATCCAGCCCGCTTATCCGGGCCGTTCAGGTACAGAACCCCAGCTGTTTCTTTTTGTTGATACGATAGTGGTAAAAGCGGTTCTGAACGACAGAGTATGGCCAAGACAGGGCATCAATCCTCCAAAGAAGTTTCACGCCATACACACTATCCGAGGCAGCAACTACGTGCCGAAAGCGCAATCGCCGCCCGTCAGGTTTTCTATCCAAGAAACGGCAGTAGTACTAAACAGTCCTAATTCGCATGTAGGTGTATAGAATTTTGACGTCTCAGCGCCTTAACCATCAGGAAACAATGGGCTACTGGCGAATAATGGTGCCCGGGGGCGGAATCGAACCACCGACACGAGGATTTTCAATCCACTGCTCTACCCCTGAGCTACCCGGGCATCGGGGTCCGCTCGGGTAAAAGGCACGATCGGTGACTCCGCGGACTGTCGGGGTTTTAAGGCAGGCCATTGGGGGTGTCCAGTGGTGAATTCGCAAAATTGCCCGGTACACGTTCTGCGCGTTTGACAAACAGACTAAGACGACTTCAATTCCAAGAAAACCAATCTAATTCAGTCTATTACGGGTATTCGACTTGGCGCCCTCTAGCGCTTGCTCCAGCTCTTCGATATCATCTGGGTTTTCACTCGGGATTGCGTAATGTCCAGTCATCCAGCGACCCAAATCAAGATCAGCACAGCGTTTACAGCAAAACGGATGATAGTTTTCGTTGCTGTCGTCAGCGCAGATTGGGCAGGCCATCAGATCAATCCTTTGGGCAGGGGAAGCCGCTCGCGTTTTCGTTGCAACTCAAAGTGGCCCAAAGGCGTCCATCCGACAAGGGCTGTGTCGATCGGATCGCTCCTAAACGCCGCCTTCAGCACCTGTTCAAATTGACGACGGTCCTTTTTGGGCATCGGAGCCAGATCGAGGACAATCTGCCCACCCAATCCGCGCAACCGCAACGCCCGCGGCAGAGCCCGCGCGCAGGCCAGATTTGCCTTAAGTCCGGAGGCTGATGAAAAGTCTCCGCCGGTATTCACATCCACCGCAACAAGGGCATGTGTCTGCTCAACAAACATAACACCCTGGCCGATAGGAAAGCTGTTGCTCTCCAGCGCTTCGAGCGCGTCCAATACACCATAGGTTTCGAACGCGCCTTCCTCATCGATGGCTTCGTTGGATCCAGGATGCGACCAGTCTCGCCACGCCAATTCGGCTGGATCGGGCGCGTCCACCAGAAACTCCGGCTCGGTCCCTGTATCGCCGATGACCGCCTTTGCGAGCTCCAGCAGGTTCAGCGCTTCATCGGCAATAAGATCGGCCGCAATCCCGTCTGCGGCCGACCGCAGGATCATTCCAAATGGGTAGGGCGAGAGATCAATCTGATGGATCGCGGCCTTCAAGCGCTCGACCTCGTCCTCGGATGTGATCCGACGCGAAACATTGATACCCTTAGCCTGCGGTGTGACGATCACGCTTTGTCCTTTGAGAACCAGCCTGTCAGTGACCGGGACGGCTTTACCCGTTTCAGCATAACCCGTGACCTGAACAATCACTGATTGACCCGGAGATACCCCGCGCGCCTGCCGAAACAGCGCGTGCCCGCCGTCCGGCATCCGCATCATGACACCGCCCTGCCCTTTGAGTGGTCTATCCGCAATCGCACGGAATATCGCGCCTGGTGCCGGCGGAGCCTCATCGGGTGGCTCGAGAAGGAAGTCCTCCAGCCTGCCATCCACCAGAAGCGCGGCCGCTTCACGCCCTGCGACCTTGTCGATGATGACCTGACGACCTTTCATGGCGACCAGACCCTCAAGCCTGCTGCGCTGAGCAACTGTGCGGTCTCCGACAAAGGCAGGCCGACCACGGCAGAGAACGAGCCTTGTATCCAAGGAATAAACGCGCCGGCCGGGCCTTGAATGGCATAACCGCCAGCTTTGCCAATCCAATCGTTGGCGGCCAGATAACCTGTCATCTCTTCATGGCTCAGGCGTTTCATTTTAACTGTGGTGACGACGTCGCGCTGCCAAATCCGAGGCCCATGTTTCACTGCAATTGCTGTAATGACCCGATGCCGACGGCCAGATAAGGCGCGCAAGAAGTCCTGCGCCTCGTCATAACCCGAGGGCTTGCCCAGAATACGTCGCCCAAGAGCCACCGTTGTATCCGCACAAAGCACAACCTCTCCCGTCGCAGCCTCGATTGCGGAGACCTTCTCGCGCGCCATACGATTGCAGTATGGCCTGGGGAGTTCGGACTTTTGAGGCGTTTCGTCGATATCAGGCGGCCGGATCGATGCGGGCTCCAGGCCCAGCTGCGCCAGAAGCTCCAAGCGTCTTGGAGAGCCGGATCCCAGCACCAATTTAAGCACAGCAGCCGACCCGATATAGGACGCTGCCCGCGTCGACATCTTGCAGGCACATCCTGCAGGCTGAGTTATTTGAAGCGGTAATTAATCCGACCCTTGGTCAGGTCGTAAGGCGTCATTTCCACCTGGACCTTGTCGCCGGCCAAGACCCGGATGCGGTTCTTGCGCATTTTGCCTGCCGTGTGCGCTATGATCTCATGGCCGTTTTCAAGCTCGACCCGAAATGTCGCGTTCGGCAGGAGTTCCTTCACGACGCCGGGGAATTCGAGCAGTTCTTCCTTGGCCATGTTCTCTCCTATGCTGATGCCCGCCATGCTGCGGACGTGGCACTAAATGCGCCGGTTACGCCCTTATTTCAAGAGCAAAGACGGATAGTTGAGATACAACGCGTCGCTTAGTCAAGCGGATCGGGCTTCAGAGCTGGCCCAAAGCGGCGCAAAATACGATCCTTGATCTGATCGCGCGCTTGGCGATAGGAATTCAGTTTTTCTTCGCGCCCCTCGCCCAAGCCTGTGGGATCAAGAATGGGCCAGTACTCGACATCTAGATGATAGTAACGGGTCAGCTCCAGCGCCTGGCGTTGGCTGGCGGGACTGAGCGCGATAACCAGGTCAAATCCAGACAGATCATCGCCCCATTCCTGCATCTCTTCGAATGATCGAGACCGGTGGCGCGACAACTCCACATCAAGTTCCTGACACACCGCAACTGAGAACCCATCGATTTCAAGATCGCTTTTCACCCCGGCGGATTGGACATAAATATCGGTGCCATAGAAATACTTCATCAGGCCTTCGGCCATCGGAGAGCGCACGGCGTTGTGGTCACAGCAGAACAAAACCGATTGTGGTATGTCCGCCATATTGCCTCAGCCCCCGAAATGCAGCACGCAGATCAGCGTGAAAAGGCGCCGCGCGGTGTCAATGTCGATATCGGCCTTGCGCTCGAGGCGTTCCTGAAGCACGCGAGCCCCTTCGTTATGGATCCCTCGCCGGGCCATATCGATCGCTTCGATCTGACTGGGTGGCAAACGCTTGACCGCATCGAAATAGCTTTCGCAGATCTGGAAGTAATCCTTAACAACCTGGCGAAACGGGCCGAGCGAAAGGTGGAACTCGGCTGCTTTCTCATCCTCTTCCGTATGCAGATCAAAGACGAGGCGGCGCTCACGGATCGCCAATTGCAGGCGGAACGGGCCGGGTGGCGCGCCATCAGAGGGCAACGCGAAGGAGTTGTCTTCCAACAGATCGAAAATCGCGACCTTGCGCTCCTGCTCAATCTCGGGCGTTGGGGTCGGCAGGCCGCTGTCTTCGATTGAGACATGAATGAGCCGGCTCATAGGTCGTTCACCTGGTCGAGGCGCAAGCGGACCGACAGGCCATGGGCTTGCAACCCTTCCGAGGCCGCAAGCGTTTGCGCCGCGGGTCCAATCGCTTTCAAAGCGTCCGGGGTCATCCGGGCAAGCGTCGTCCGTTTCACAAAATCCATGACTGAAAGACCAGAAGAGAACCGCGCAGAGCGCGCTGTTGGCAGAACGTGGTTGGGACCCCCGACATAATCACCGATGGCCTCTGGCGTCAAAGAGCCAATGAAGATCGCGCCCGCATGGCTGACCTTCCCGGCAATGTCATCGGAATCCTCGCACGCAATTTCGAGGTGCTCCGGAGCGATCCGGTCGGAAAGAGGCACCGCATCCGACATCGATGGAACTGTAATGATCGCCCCGAAATCCCGCCAGGATGCAGCCGCGATTGCGCGTCGATCGAGAGTTTCCAACTTACGGTTCACGGCTTCGGCAACGGCCTGACCAAACTCCGCGTCACTGGTGATCAGAATGGCCTGTGCACTTTCGTCGTGCTCAGCCTGGCTGAGCAGATCCATGGCGATCCAATCGGGGTCGTTATGCTTGTCGGCAATCACCAAAATTTCCGAAGGGCCCGCGATCATGTCGATACCAACCTTGCCAAAAACACGTCGTTTGGCGGCTGCAACATAGGCATTGCCGGGCCCTGTGATCTTGTCGACAGGGGCGATCGTTTCGGTGCCGTAGGCCATCCCCGCGATCGCCTGTGCACCACCGATCCGGTAGATCGTCTGCACCCCTGATAACCGCGCAGCCAGCAAAACCAGAGGGTTACACTGTCCGTTTGGCGTGGGCACGCAAATTGTCAGGGTTTTTACCCCGGCAGTTTGCGCCGGAATTGCATTCATCAGAACCGATGAAGGATAGCTCGCCAATCCGCCCGGCACGTAAAGACCTGCTGCCGACACCGGGGTCCATCGCCACCCCAAGGTGGCTCCGGTCGGGTCCTGCCAGCTGTGATCTTCGGGCAACTGGCGCTCGTGGTAAGACCGGATCCGGTCTGCAGCCAATTCGAGCGCCGCGCGCTGGTCTATAGGCACCTTTGCGATCTCGGCATCAATCTCAGCCTCCGAGAAGGCAAGCGTCTGCGGCGTCAGCGTGAGGTGATCAAACCGCTCTGTCAGTTCAATCACGGCGGCATCACCCCGATTGCGAACCTGATCGATGATCGCGGCAACAGCCGCGTCGACATCCGGGCTGTCCTCGCGTTTCATCTCAAGCAGCGCCGAAAAGCGATCTTCAAAATCTGCCGAATTGCTGTCTAAAAACTGAACCATACGCGCTCCCTTACCCGGTTGCGCACGGCGACTCAACGTCTTGAATTATTGCGGATGTTCCGGGGCGCGTCCGGAGGCCGCCGCATAGGGGCTCGTAACATCCTGCATAACGGCGTTGACGCACTCACAAGTCAGTAAAACCGCGCCAAACCCGGCCATGGTCAACAAGATTTCACCGCCGCCATCTTCAGCGGCGGTCCAACTGACGGATAGAAGGGACAAGACTAGATCTTGGTCCGTCCGGTCAAATCCCTGCGTCGCCACGCGGATAACATCGTCAAACACCAAAATGGTCCGGACGCGCTGCGCAGGTACAGCCAATTGCGCAGATGCACTGTGAATTTCCCAGCGATATCGGTTGATCAGAAGGGCGAAGCGCCGCTCGCTGCTGCGCCAACTCAGATCGCCAGGCGTCACGACCGCATCTTGCACCAGTGAAGAGACGACTTGCAGGTCGTCCCCGTCCACAGCCATCAACCGGATCGGACGATCCTCCCCATCTTCAAAGAATGCGTCTTTGACCATTGGCTAGTCCTGAACCCGCTCGATCTTTGCCCCGCATGCCTGCAGTTTCTCTTCGACCCGCTCATAGCCACGATCCAGGTGGTAGACGCGGCTGACAATGGTTTCGCCTTCCGCAGCCAGACCCGCAAGAATCAAGGAGACCGAGGCCCGGAGATCTGTCGCCATGACAGGGGCACCTTTCAGTCTTGGAACTCCTTTGACGGTTGCCGTACCGCCTTGAACGTCGATATCAGCCCCCATTCGGATCAGTTCCGGTGCATGCATGAATCTATTTTCAAAAATACGCTCTTCCAGAACAGATGTCCCCTCGGCCGTGCACAGAAGCGCCATGATCTGCGCCTGGAGGTCAGTTGGAAAGCCCGGAAATGGCTCGGTCGTGACATTGATTGCCCGGACAGTGTCATTGGCGCGCTGAACCTTTAAACCGTTGGGCGTTTCCTCAATCTCTATGCCAGATGCCTCCAACTTGTCGCAGAACGCACCAACCAGTGACCGTGTACCACCCAGACACTCCACGACCCCGCCGGTGATGGCAGGTGCCAGCATATAGGTTCCGAGTTCGATCCGGTCGATCACGACAGGATGCGTGGCACCATTCAAGCGATCCACGCCCTGGATTGTGATTGTCGAAGTGCCGTGACCTTCGATTTGAGCCCCCATTTTGATCAGGCATTCCGCCAAATCGACAATCTCCGGCTCTTGAGCGGCGGTTTTCAGAACTGTCGTACCTTTGGCAAGTGTTGCAGCCATGAGCGCATTTTCGGTTGCGCCGACCGAAACGAACGGAAACTCATACTGCGCGCCTTTCAACCCGCCAGGTGCCTTGGCATGCACATATCCATCCCGCAAATTCAGTTCGGCTCCCATGGACTCAAGCGCTTTGAGATGCAGATCCACCGGGCGGGCGCCGATCGCGCATCCACCCGGCAGGGAGACAATCGCATGCCCATCGCGGGCCAACATGGGCCCCAAGACCAGGATTGAAGCACGCATTTTTCGAACGATGTCATAGTCAGCGACGTGATTGTGGATGTCATGCGAGGACATTGCGATGACCTGCCCGTTTTGCAAACTCGACACTTCCGCCCCGAGCGAGCCCAACAACGTGGTCATCGTTTTGATATCGCTCAAACGCGGTGCATTGGTCAGCGTCAGGGGCTCCTCCGACAAAAGTGTTGCCGGCATTAATGTCAAACACGCGTTTTTCGCGCCTGCGATTGGGATCTTTCCGGAGAGCTCACCGTTCCCTGTGACTACGATCCTGTCCATTGCTGCCCACCTTAATTACTTGTTTTTATGTGATTTATCTTCGCAATCCGCGTCACGAGCCCGCGCTTGAGCTTTACGCTTAGCCATATTGGCTTTCAGCGCTTTCTTTAGCCGCTCCTGTCGTGTCGCAACAGGGGATTTCGAGGATGGCCCGCTCATTGGAGATCTCTTATCCTATGCCCGGCGAAGGGTCCAGATAGGGCTTGCGTCACAAGAAATTTGGTCGTATCTCCGCGTCCACGGATGTCCAGCGCTGCTGTCGCCCAGGTATAGGTCGTGCCGCTGGCATGAATGTCCCCGAGAGAGCGTAAGCATTTGCAACTGTGCAGGTCTTCGACTGTAAATGCGCCGACAGAGGCGCGAGAATGCTGCAGTAGCTCAGTGGTAGAGCGCGTCCTTGGTAAGGACGAGGTCGGGAGTTCAATCCTCCCCTGCAGCACCATAAGTCTATACAATTTCTGGTGAAAAATTGCGCGCCTTTCTGGGTAGGATCCGGGTGTGGACGTGCGGGGCTGGCTCTAGGAATAGAGCCGGTAAAGGAGCGTTCACAGCGTTTCTCAGGACTGTTCGACAGCCATATAAATTGCTCAAACACAGCGCGAAGCGCGACGCCTAGATCTATACGCCATACCTGACGACATGCCCTTTGAGGTTTCCGTTGAGCGTATAGCTTCTGCCAAACTCCCAGCCATTTTCTCGAACAACATCTCGTACCGATTGGCTGGGTATGTGCTTTTCGCCAGACTTCTTATTGCCGGTGATGATCATCACCTCCTGCGCAGGTTCAGCGTTCTTTCGAAGCCATGTCCGCAGTTCCTGCTCTGTCGAAACCTTTATCCGCTTTAGCTTTGGTATGTTCATTGCGCTCATCTCGGATAGCCGTTCAGTTCCTGATAACGCAAAGCGGTTTTTTGCGCAAAATTAGGTCCAGGCTAGAGTCGAGAGCCCAACTATGTGGGCTTGCCGCGGTCAGGCAAGTTGCCCACCAGCCGTTCGGCCAGCATCAAAACAAAAAACAGCGCATAGGGCGCTGCCGAGCTGATGGCAATCCGGCAACCTAAGCCTACAGCTGTCAAAGAACGGGGAGAATGGCGCGCTGGGGAGGATTCGAACCCCCGACCCCTTGATTCGTAGTCAAGTACTCTATCCAGCTGAGCTACCAGCGCGCAGGGTCAGCGGGATGTAACGCTGCGCGTTTGCGTTTGCAAGACCAATATTTGCGGCATCTAGGCCGTCAGACCGATCGCTCCAAAATTTTCGCGCGGCAGCGTGATGGCAAATTCCGTTCCTGTCTCGTCGGTTTTTTCCAAGGTCAAACTGCCGCCATGACCGCGGATCAAATCAGCGGCAATCACCAGACCAAGACCTGTGCCGCCTTTTCGTACGCCGCCCTCGAATGGGGTGAACAGGTTAGTCTGCGCTTTGGCGGGCAATCCCGGCCCGGTATCGCATACTTTTATCGACCAGCTCTTGTCCTCCTCGGCCGCGACGATCCTGATCGAACCGGGTTTGCCCGTGGCCTCGATTGCTTGCCGTGCGTTCCGGACAAGATTGCTGAGGACACGGAACAGCTGCTCGGGATCTGCGCGCACGATCATCCCCACCGGAATGTCATCGCACAAGGTGATATGCCCGGAGGCCGTCAAACGTTCACTTTCCAAGACATCGTCAACAATCTTGGACAACTGAACCATGGTTAGGCTTGGGGGTGCCTCCTCGGCTTTCCCAAATGTCAGCGTGCTCTCGCACAGGTTCACAGCGCGGCTTAGCGAGTTGACGAGCTTGGGGGCTGAGCGTTTGACTGCTGGGTCGTCGGAGCGCTCCATCCGGTCGGCGAGCAAGGTGGCTGTGGTCAGAATGTTCCGCAAATCATGACTGATCTTTGCAACAGCGCCACCAAGTTGGGCCAGATGCTGCTTTTGCTTGAGAGAGCCCGTGATCTGGGTTTGCAGTTCCAAAAGCGCCTCTTCGGCTGCGCGTAATTCGCGAATGTCATTGTCAGGGGCAATCAGGCTGCGGGCATCTTCAGGCGCATGGGCATAGGCCTGCATATATTCAACCACGCGCTTGATCGGGCGCACCATAAAGCTTCGTACCGCCAGGAACAAAAGCGCCGCTGAAATCACCGAAATGACAATAGACAGCGCGAGAATACGCAACCCGTAATCGATCATTGCTTCAACCAGCGGTGCCTGCGGCATTGTCACATCAATCAGCGAGCCTGCCGCCATGGTCGGTACTCCCAACACCCGAATGACGCCGTCGGCGGGCATGGCCAGTTGCTCAAAAGCCCCTTGGATCAAGTAGATTGGCCCCGCATCGCGTAGATCAACGGTTGTGGTAATCGGCCCGGGAATGGGGGATGACAACACAAGATTGGAGACAGAGTCCCGTGCCAGTCGCACATTATACACCCCGGCATTGTCCAGTAGTTCGCGGGCCAGGTTTGCGGATACGACCGAGCGTTCAGAGGCCAGAACAGACAGGGACGCTATCTGCGCCTTTTCTACGCGCGCCAACAAATATTCCTGACGGTATCGCGCAAGCGAAGGAACCAGGATCAAGACCTCGGCCAACATCACAAAGATGATGGACAAAACGAGAAACCGACCTGACAGCGATTTAAGCACAGAGCCCTCCGGTTATTCCTGGCTGCTTATGGCAGAAAACGTTGAATGAAGCCAACTACTTGCTTAACGCGAGGGCTGTCAAACAGCCGTGGCGAGAAATAAGCGCCCGCCGCACGTTTGTTAACCTCGCCCAGCGTCGGGTAAGGCGCGACCATCGCAGCAATCTGGCTCATTTTCATACGGTTGGCGATGGCCAGGGCCCATACGCCGATAAGATCCCCAGCATTTGCGCCAACAATGGACGCACCAACAGGGCGACCTTTGACCACCATAACCTTGATCAAGCCCGTCGTCTTGCCTTCGGCAATGGCACGGTCGTTTTCGTTGTAAGGAAAACGGTACACCTCAGCATAAATGCCATGTTCCTTTCTTGATTGCTCTTCGGTGAGGCCCACTTGAGCAAGCTCAGGATCGGTGTAAGTTGCCCATGGGATGTGATCCTGCCTGGCTTTCGATGGAAGTCCAAACAAGATAGACCGGATCACAACGCCCGCGTGATATCCGGCGACGTGGGTAAACTGAAGTTGTCCAGCAACATCCCCGATCGCATAGACCCGGCGATTTGATGTGCGCAACGACGCATCGACATCAATGCCGCGACGCGAATAGGTCACTCCGGCTTTCTCAAGCTGCAGATCCTTGACGTTGGCCGCGCGCCCGACCGCGACCAGAAGGTGGGTTCCTTTGAAGACGCGCCCGTCTTTTGCGTGCACCGTGATCGCGCCAGCCTTGCCGGAGATCTTTTCGGCCAAAGCCCCCTCCTCGATGGTCATGCCCTCGGCGCGCATGCGGTCCAGAACGATCGCCGCAAGCTCGGGATCGTCCTTGCCCATGGCGGTTTCGCCTTCGATCACCGTGACCTTTGATCCAAGCCTTAGATGCGCCTGCGCCATCTCGATGCCAATCGGTCCACCGCCGATGATCAGCAGGTGCTTTGGCCGGTCGCGCAACTCCCAAAGGGTTTCGTTGGTCAGATAGGGCACGGCATCAAGCCCGGGGATAGGGGGGACAAATGGCGAAGAGCCGGTTGCAATGACTATACGCCGAGCGGTGATCTCAGTGTCACCTGCGATGACGGTCTTCTCATCTTTAAAACGGCCTCGTTCTCGGATGACATGAACGCCAAGGCCTTCGAACCGCTCCTGACTATCAACCGGGGCAATGGTTTCAATGACCGAATTGACGTGATCTTTGGCCGCTGCGTAGTCGACCTTGGGAACCGCGTTCGCGACGCCAAACGCCGCACCATGTTGCATTCGGTAGGCTTGCTTGCCCGACGCTATCAAGGCCTTGGACGGAACACAGCCGTAGTTCAAGCAATCACCACCCATTTTGTGATCTTCCAGCAAGATCACTTTGGCCCCCATCTGAGAGGCACCAGCTGCCACGGACAGACCGCCAGAGCCGGCACCGATCACCAGTAGATCCGTTTTGAGGCTTTCCATTTTGCCTAGAGCCCTTCTTTACCGCGCAGGGCCTTGATCACAATCGGCAACGCAGCCAGGGCACAAAGACCCAGGATTGGCAGCAATATCTGAGGCTCGAAAATGATGCTCAGGTTCGGCGTCTCACCGCGCTCGAACACCTCACCAAGCCCAGCGCCCACAGATGTGTAGACAACAGCCCCTGGAATGATGCCCAGAAATGTCGACACAACGAAGCGCCTTAGGGGCACCTCAACCATGGCCGGAACAATATTGGCGATAAAAAATGGGACTGCCGGGACCAGACGCATCAGAAACAGAACTGACCATTGGTTTTCATCGATCCCGTCTTTGATCTTCTTTACGATACCGTCGGCACTTTTGAGCTTTTCGCCAAATGTGTCACCAAATCCCAGTCGCACGGCTGTGAAAATTGCCGTGGCACCTATGGTCGCCGCGGTGACGTTGAACAATGTACCCGGGAAGGTCGCGAATAGAAACCCGCCGGTGAGCGTCGCCAAGGTCGCGCCAGGAAGCGAAAACGCGACGATGAGTGCATAAATCAGAATGAACCCAAGGGCAGCCACAAGATAATTGGCGTCGCGCAATTGAAGCAGCGCCTCTCGGTTGTCGCGCAGGGCTTCAAAGCTCAGGTGATCCTTGAGGAGAAACGCCCCAAACGCCCCAAACAGAATGATCAGCAGCAATGGCAGGCGCTTACGCCACGCGGAACGGGACTGATCCAATTTGCCAGGCGTATTTGTCATCTCACTCATCGTACAAGGTCCTTGGATGTGAAGCGATAGCGCTCTTTTGCCTTGAATTGATGCGCCGCGATACCTGACCTCACGCGTGGTTGATCTCAGGTGAGCGGATCGGAGCCGTTTTGGCCTTAAAATGTCACCCTCGTAACATTCGGTGCCCCGGCCGGGTTAATTTGCAGGCAAAATGTTGCAATCTGCACGCGCAATTTGCCCGTTTGGCCGTTGACTGGGCTCAGGTGGCTCTCTATGACGCGGGTTCGAACACTTAGGCTGTGCCGAATCCAAGTGAGTCTGATCGTGCACGCCGACCTCTCGTGAAGGAGCTTTGCTCATGAGCAAACGTACATATCAACCGTCGAACCTGGTGCGCAAGCGTCGCCATGGTTTCCGCGCGCGCATGGCCACCAAAGCTGGTCGCAAGATCCTTAATGCACGCCGCGCGAAAGGTCGCAAGTCGCTGAGCGCCTAAGCGCATACGCGTATTGCGAACTCCTTTGAAACCGCCGGGGGCGACTGTGACAGGACAAAACGTTCCGGTCGCGGAGACGCCACCGGCGGTTTCCGTTTGTCCGCCCCTAAAAACGCTGTCCAAAAGATCCGATTTTCTGGCTGCAGCCCGCGCCAGAAGAACCGGCCAGCCTGGCTTTTTGTTGCAAGCCCGCCAGCGCGGCGATACCGACGCTTTGCGGGTGGGTTTTACCTGTTCCAAAAAACTCGGCAATGCCGTCACGCGTAACCGGGCAAAGCGACGCCTGCGCGAGATTGCCCGCGAGATTTTACCTCAACTGGGTCATCCAGGCTGGGACTACGTGTTGGTTGGGCGGCCCGAGACAACTGTCACCCGTGCGTTTACAGACCTTCAAGCTGATTTGCGCCGTGCTTTGGAGCGGGTGCACAAATGACTCCGTTCGCCTACACTTTATCCCTACCGGTTCGGGCGTACCGTCTGATCTTTAGCCCTTGGGTCGGCCACAGTTGTCGCTATGACCCCACCTGTTCCGCATACGCGCTTGAGGCGCTCGAGAAACATGGCGGACTTAAAGGCGGTTGGCTCGCATTGCGGCGCATTTTAAGATGTCATCCATGGGGCGGACGCGGCGTCGACGACGTGCCGGACTAGCTGCCGATTTTCAGAGTTTCGGCCATACGCTTGTAAAACCAAGGGCTGTCAAACCACCAACGGTGCGAATAGAGCAGCTCTTTGCTATTATCTCCGCCAAAATCCGGGCGCATATCTTTGTATCGCTGGGTCGCATCCACGTTCTTGTGTTCATGCGAGACACTTGACGGCAACCCGCTTCGCCCAACGCGCGGTTGCGCCTTGTTCCACAGCGTGGCCAGAGCCAGCACATCATCCGCGCGTGAGTTGAAATTGGTCAGGCGGCGACTGTGGCGTTCAAGGCTCATGGATGCTCCGGCCCCCTTTTCGAAGATGCTGCGATGTGCATCCCCGGACGCCATGATGATATGCCCCACCTTCCAAGGGGCCGCACCAGGGCCGAAACTATCGCCAAATTGCGAGAAGCCATCGGTGATGACAAGCGCCCCCATCGAATGCGCAACGAGGTGAACGCGGGGCCGCCAGGACATGCCCAGCAACTCCAGGATACCGTCCTTGACTAGGAAACGGCTGATCACCGGGGCGCGATCTTTCAGGTCCGCCCCATAGGCAGCCGGCGTCCCTTTACCCCGATTGGGCCAGTCATAAGACACGACCACGCCTTTAAAGCCCTTGTCTTTCAGACCGGCCTCAATCTTTGTGTGTCGCTTCAACATCGTCGGAACCGTGGTGTTGAACCCATGCACATGGATCAGGACGTCTTTCGTTACAGCCGTATCTTTCACGGCCGCGAGCCAACGCGACTTGCTCTGTCTGACGGGCGTCCATCGGTTTCCTGATTTGCTGAAATCATAATAGTGGGTTTGATCAAAATCCGGTTGGGTCGAAAATTTGCCTCCGGGCGTTAAAGCCCTGCGTGAGAAAACAAGTGCCATCTTAAAATCCTATTTCAAAAACATCTGCGCCAAGTATGGCCCAATTCCCCGATTTTGCGAAATCATCCGATCTTTCCAGCCAGATCACAGCCACCTATAAGAGCCTTATGTTGGATCATTCAGACATTCACCCGCTGTTCGAAGGCGCGCCGGCAACGACCGAGTTCAAGAAGCTGCGCAAGCGGATCATTCGTGAAACGCGCCAGGCGATCGATGATTTCGCGATGATCGAACCTGGCACCCGGTGGCTGGTGTGCTTATCGGGTGGCAAAGACAGCTACACCCTGTTGGCCGCACTTTATGAACTGAAGTGGCGCGGATTACTGCCAGTCGAGTTGCTGGCCTGCAATCTCGATCAGGGGCAGCCGAATTTTCCGGCGACCGTCCTCCCGGAGTTTCTGGAGCGAATGCAGGTGCCCCACCGGATCGAGTATCAGGACACCTATTCCATTGTAACTGACAAAGTTCCGCAAGGACGCACATATTGCGCCCTATGTTCGCGACTGCGTCGCGGAAACCTTTATCGGATTGCTCGGGAAGAGGGCTGCAGCGCCGTCGTTCTTGGACATCACCGCGACGACATTCTGGAGACTTTTTTTCTCAACCTGTTCCACGGATCACGGCTGGCCAGTATGCCGCCAAAGCTGCTGAATGAAGAGGGTGATCTGTTCGTATATCGCCCCTTGGCAAACGTGAGTGAGGTCGACTGTGAAAAGTTTTCTAAAGCAATGGGTTATCCGATAATTCCATGCGATCTTTGCGGCTCTCAGGATGGGTTGCAGCGGCAAGCCGTCAAGGAGATGCTCCGGGGTTGGGAAGCGCGGGCTCCGGGGCGCAGCCAGAAGGTGTTTCGCGCACTCAGCAATGCGCGACCGTCCCACTTGCTGGACCAAAACCTCTTCGATTTTGCCGGGCTGGAGCGAGATTTGGAAGAATTTGACGAAAACTCTTCTGAAAATCCTGCTGCACGTTAAGGCTCCGAACATAGCAGGAACGTAGAGTGCACCCATCGCAATTTAGGGGTGCGTTATGCGAAAGTTGTTCGAAGGAACTCGACATTTAGACCTTTTTAGCCTGGTCAAACGGATCGGGCTTTGCTCGATTCCGGTCTTGGTTGTGACCGCGTTGCTCTTGGGTTCAAGTCTGGCTCTTCTGGCAGCGGTTGCGGTTTCTGTGCTATTCGCGTTTGACAGCGCACCGCGTCGTGCAAGGCCTACCCGAGAGGTTGATCAGCAAACCGGCCTGGCGTCGGAGGCCGACATTCTTTCAGCCATTGAGACGGCCTATCGGGACGCAGACCGAAAAGTTGCCTGTGTCCTGCTTGAAATCGATAGCATCGGCACCCTCAAGCATCAGTGGGGTCCAGATATCACCGAAGCGTTCATGCCAGACGTGGCCGACCGTATCTCATCATTGCTGCGGGAAAGTGATATCGTTGCAAGGGTCGGCGACACACGATTTGCGATTGCTGTTTGCAAAGTGCGTGCCCCTGCGCTTGGTGCAATTGTTGCACTGGTAGACCGTCTGCAAAAGATGATTGCAGAGCCCATGGTTGTCGATGGCGCATCACTGCATCTCACCGCTTCTGCCGGGTTTTGCATGCGTAGCAATGCCCCAGACCCGACGGCTCAGTGTCTTTACGACTCTGCCAACGCGGCACTGGACGATGCTATGACCTTTGCGCCTTACGCAACACGCTCCTTTTCCGATCAGACGGTTGCGCGCAAATCAGCAAGCTCTGACCCTGACAATGCAGCCGTACGCGCCCTCAAAGACGGAAAAATTGTCCCTTGGTTTCAACCACAAATTTCCACTGATACCGGCGAGATCACAGGGTTTGAAGCCTTGGCACGCTGGATCGGCGATGACGGACAGGCGATCTCTCCCGGGGCGTTTCTGCCACAGCTTGAAGCGGCCCATCAGATGGAGTTGCTCAGCGAAACCATCCTGATCAACTCCCTCAAGGCTCTCAAGACCTGGGACGACAAAGGCGTAAACGTGCCATCGATCTCGGTGAATTTTGCGACGCAGGAACTTCGAAACCCAAGTCTAGTCGAACGGATCAAATGGGACACCGATCGCTTCAATATCGAACCATCGCGTTTGACCATAGAAATTCTGGAGACAGTCATCTCAGATTCAGAGGACGATGTCATCGTCCGCAATATCCGCCAACTCCAGCAGCATGGCTTCAAAATAGACCTGGATGATTTCGGAACAGGACATGCATCGCTGTCCAATATTCGACGCTTCAGGGTCGACCGGATCAAGATCGACCGCTCTTTCGTGACGCATGCCGATGAGGACCCCGAACAGCAGCGTATGATTGCGGCGATCGTCAGCATGTCGGAACAGCTTGGGATTGCTGCGCTTGCTGAAGGAGTCGAGAGTGTCGGGGAACGCGCAATCCTTGCGCAGCTAGGCTGCACGCATTTGCAAGGCTACGCGATCGCGCGACCCATGCCTTTGAATGAAACGCTCGGCTGGATTTCCGACTATCAAAGCAAGATACATTCGATCCCAACGCTCAAACGAAAACGGGGCTAAAATACCGCTGATGAGCTTCGACTGACCAGGTCTGTTCGGAGCGGGCCAGAGGAAAATTGCTTGACCTTTTGGGCCTGCCGTTATTGAACCTGCCGATGTGAAAAAGCATAGGCGGCAGGCCCAATGGACGAACAGAACAGAAATCTCATTCTCGCGACCGCGCTGAGTTTTTTGGTCATCATGGTTTGGTTCGTGCTTTTCCCGCCAGAAGAGCCGATACAAGATCCAAATGCAGTTCCCGCCGCCAGTGAAACGGCTCCGCAATCGGCCCAGACACCGCAGGTCGCGGGTGTACCCACAGCACCACAACAGCTTGATCCAGCGGCCACCCGCGATGCAGCCCTGTCAGAAGCCCCGCGCATTCAGATCGAAACTCCTGACCTTAGCGGTTCAATTTCGTTGACCGGCGGTCGACTGGATGATTTGCAGCTCAATACGTATCGCGAAACACTCGATCCCGAGGCGGAAATTGTCACATTGCTGTCGCCGGTCGGCACGCCGAACGCTTATTATGCGCTTTACGGTTGGGCCCCAGCGGGCACGCTAACCTATGATCAGGTCCCTGGCCCAAATACAGATTGGACCCTGAGCTCGGGCGAGACACTGACGCCAGAGACACCGGTTACGATTGAATGGAACAATGGCACGGGCCTGACGTTCCGCAGAGAGATTTCCGTCGACGCGCAGTTTATGTTCGACATAAAGCAGACGGTTCAAAACACATCCGACACGGCGCAAACGTTGCAGCCCTACGGGATCGTCGCCCGTCATGGTGAACCTGAAACAGTGGGCTTTTTCATTTTGCATGAGGGCGTCGTGGCCATGCAGAATGGCGAGCTTTTGGAGCTCGATTACTCGGACATGCCAGATCTCGATGTGATCGCCAGAGAATCCGGCAACGCCGAGGTCACCGAGGTCACCGAGGGCGGGTGGATTGGCTTCACGGACAAATACTGGATGACCAGTTTGATCCCACAACCGGGCTCGCCGTTCACGTCGGTGGTCAAATATGTAGCGGCGGCAGACATCTACCAAACAGAAACGCGCCTAGAGACCCTTCAAGTCGCCCCAGGGGCCACAGCTGAGGTGTCGAGCAAGCTTTTTGCTGGGGCCAAAGAATGGGAAGCCATCCGCAACTATGAGCGCGAAGGCATCGACGGTTTCTTGGATGCGATTGATTGGGGCTGGTTCTTTTTCCTGACCAAGCCGATTTTTGCATCGCTGCACTGGCTCAATGTGCTGATCGGCAATATGGGCTGGTCGATCATTGCCCTGACGCTTGGCATCAAGGCGCTTCTCTTACCCTTGGCGTATAAGTCCTACGTCTCGATGGCCAAGATGAAAGAACTCCAGCCAGAGATGGAGAAGATCAAAGAAAAGGCTGGCGATGACCGACAGAAGCTCCAGCAAGAAATGATGGCGCTTTACAAGAAAGAGAAGGTTAATCCAGCCGCCGGGTGCCTTCCGATCCTTTTGCAGATCCCGATATTTTTCTCTCTTTACAAGGTTATCTTTGTCACGATCGAGCTTCGCCATGCGCCGTGGATCGGCTGGATCAAGGATCTCAGCGCGCCGGATCCATCGACAATTCTCAACCTTTACGGTTTGCTTCCGATCGCGGCACCTGAGCCTGAATCGATAATGGCCTTGATTTTCATTGGCATCATGCCGTTGGCTTTGGGCGTTTCGATGTGGTTGCAACAGAAATTGAATCCCGCGCCTACCGATCAAACCCAGGCGATGATCTTTGCTTGGATGCCTTGGGTCTTCATGTTCATGCTGGGAAGTTTTGCGAGCGGTTTGGTCCTCTACTGGATCGCCAACAACGTCATAACTTTCATCCAGCAATACGCGATCATGCGCAGCCAGGGGTATAAACCTGATCTCTTCGGAAACATAAAATCGAGTTTCAAACGAAGCAAACCCTCCGAGTAGCGCCACGGCGCGAGAGGTCAGACATGGCTGGATTCACATTTCAAATCGCGCCAGAGCCTGACCCCGATCTTCAGGAGCGCGGGCGTCTTCTATTTGCCCGCGAGGCACAGTTCCTAAAGGGCGTCGTGGCGATGCCAGGGATGCCGCCTGCAGACCGGATCGAGATTTGTTTTGCCGGTCGCTCAAATGTTGGGAAATCATCCCTGATCAATGCTGTCATGGGCCGGAAAGCTCTCGCGCGGACCTCAAACACACCGGGACGGACCCAAGAGATTAACTTCTTCACGCTCGATGAGACGCATTATGTCGTCGATCTGCCCGGCTACGGGTTTGCAGAGGCTCCAGTGGCCGTTGTCGAGAAATGGCAAAGACTTCTGAAAGCGTATTTGTCCGGTCGGCAGACGTTGCGACGGGCTTTTGTGCTAATCGATAGCCGACACGGGATCAAACCCGTCGATGATGAGATCCTGAATTTGCTGGACAGGTCTGCGGTCACATTTCAGATTGTGTTAACGAAGATTGATAAAATCAAAACCTCCGCCCATGAGCAGCTGATCGCACAAGTGAGCCAGAAACTTGCCAAACATCCTGCGGCTTTTCCCGAGATCGTCATGACAAGTTCAGAAAACGGCTCGGGCATTCCGACGCTTCGTAGCATCATTGCGGAACTCGTCTAGCGTTTACACGTGTTGAGCCCCGTTGACCTCAATCTCGGTGCCAGAGATGTAGCTGCTTTTGTCCGAGCATAGAAAGAAGATAGCCGCGGCCACCTCGTCTGGTTGGCCAAGACGCCGCAGGGGCAATTTTTCGACGATTTTTTCCGTGCCCGGGCTCAGAATGGCGGTTTCAACTTCTCCTGGCGCAATCGCATTAACCCGAACGCCCATTGGCCCAAAATCATGCGCCATCTCACGCGTCAGCGCCGCGAGCGCAGCTTTAGAAGTCGAATAGGCTGCGCCCGCGAAGGGATGCACCCGGCTGCCCGCAATGGAGGTCACATTGACCACGGAGCCTTTGGCCCGGGCAAGCTCATTGCGCAACCCGCGCGCCAGAACCACCGAGGCGAAGAAATTGACGTGGAAGACGTGGCCCCAGGTGCGCAGATCTGTGTCAATTGTATTCAACCTAGCACCGCCTTCGCCTTTGGGTGAAATGCCCGCGTTGTTGACCAGCGCATCAAGTTTGCCATTCAGTCGGCTGCGAATTTCCTCGATGGCCTCGATTGTGTTTTTGGGGTCTGCGAGGTCGATCTGAATATGGTTCTCGGCACCGCCACCCCACGGGCACTCCTTCGGAAATGCGTTTCGGGAACATGTGATCACCCGCCAGTTGTGATCATTGAAACAGCGCACTGTTGCGTGGCCGATTCCACGGCTTGCGCCAGTCAGAAGAAGTGTCTTGGGCTGCTCAGACATGGCCTGATCCTTTCGGTTGGCACCAGCGTAGCATGCGAGCGTAGGAACTCAATCATGTCACGTGGTACGCCGCGAGGCTGGGCTTGGCAGCGCTTGCCGCAGCCGCTAACAGAGGTGGACAAGAATGAGATCCAGGTCATGAAAAAACAAAATGCTATGAACAGCGATTGGATTGCCACAGCCAGAACCCTGTCCCAGGCCCTGCCCTATATGCAGCGCTATGCGGGCGCGACCGTTGTCATAAAACTTGGCGGTCACGCCATGGGCAGTGATGACGCAATGGAAAGCTTCGCGCGCGACGTGGTTTTGATGCGCCAGGTTGGCGTCAACCCAGTGGTGGTGCATGGCGGCGGCCCGATGATCAATGAGATGCTCGAGCGGCTTGGTGTGGCATCCGAGTTTCTGGACGGCAAACGTGTCACGGATGCGGCCACGGTCGAGGTCGTGGAAATGGTTCTCTCTGGTACCGTCAACAAGCGCATCGTGCAGGCGATCAACGCGCAAGGTGGCCGGGCTGTCGGGCTCTCTGGCAAGGACGCCAACATGATCGTTTGCGATCCGGCTGATCCAAAGCTGGGATATGTCGGCAACCCGGTCGAAGTGACACCAAAAGTGCTACAGGATCTCACGGCTTCAGGATTAATTCCCGTCGTAGCGCCGCTTGGCATCGGGCGTGATGGCGAGACGTTCAATATCAATGGTGACACGGCGGCTGGAGCTATTGCCGGGGCGCTTAAGGCGGATCGCTTGCTGCTGCTGACCGATGTGGCCGGGGTCAAAAACTCTGAGGGCGATGTTGTAACGGAGCTTTCGGCAGATCAGATCAAGCGACTCACAACGGATGGGACAATTGCTGGTGGAATGATCCCAAAGACAGAAACAGCGCTTACTGCGCTGTCCGATGGGGTGCGCGCAGTCGTTATCCTTGATGGGCGCGCACCCAACGCTTGCCTGCTCGAGCTTTTCACTGACCATGGCGCCGGGTCGATCATTAGAATGTGACCACGAGCTGAGATAGTGACTTGTAGCAAGCATGGAACTCTTGCGAGTGGCAGCACGCGATGTAAGTTCCGGGTTATGGACACCGAAGATATTCTAAAGTTGGCCAGTCCCATGAGCTGGCAATTAGGTTTGGTCGCGATTTCACATGTCTTGGGCCTGCCCCGCAACGATCGCAGCACAGCATGACGCCTACAGATTTAGAGACGGTTTTGCGGCCACATCACTTGGGCATTTTCGGTGCGTTTCATCCAACGCCCGGGGACGGTCTAGCGGACGATATCAAAACACTGGTCCTCCTGGGACCAGAAGAGCCTGGGTTTTGGGCCCATTTTACCAGCAGCCTCGAGTGGACTGAGAAGCGCAAAGACCCGATAGATGATTGGTCATATCGGGTAATTTCCGGGATCGCAGCAGCGCTCAAAGCTGAAGCGTTTTTTCCGTTTGGCGGCCCGCCTCACCAGCCATTTGTTACCTGGGCGCTTCGAACCGGACGGTGCTGGCAAAGCCCGGTGTCCATTCTGGTGCATGACACGGCTGGGCTGATGGTGTCGTTCCGAGGGGCCTTGGGCCTGCGAGAACGTCTTGATATCCCGGTTCCCCCAACCGCTCCTTGCGAGCGGTGCACGAAGCCCTGCCTAACGGCTTGCCCGGCCGAAGCGTTGACCGGAAACGGCTATGATGTGCCGGCATGCCACGCTTTTTTAAACACAGAAGCTGGACGGGATAACCTTACCCAAGGATGTGCAGTGCGCCGGGCTTGTCCTGTGTCCCAAACCTATGGCAGATTGCCGGAACAATCTGCATTTCATATGTCTAAATTTCATAGGTAAATCGTGAAGTTAATCCTGACACGCCACGCGAAATCGTCCTGGGACGACCTGTCATCCAGCGATCATGAGCGGCTCTTGACCCGTCGCGGCAAAGTCGACGCAGGACAAATCGGGGCGTGGTTGATGATGGGTGACCATGTCCCCGCCACTGTAATGAGTTCTACCGCAGAACGGGCAAAATGGACGTCGGCGTTAATCATTGAAAACATGACACCTCGCCCAGAGGTCACTTTCGACAGTGGTCTATATCACGCGTCCCCGGACGCTATTCTTGCGCAAATAAGACGCGCACCGCCCGGAGATCTGATGATCGTCGGACACAACCCCGGCATATCGGCACTCGCAACGCTTTTGCTGCCGACGCGGCCAGATCATGAGAAATTCGCCAAGTATCCGACAGCGGCAACCACGGTTCTAAACACGAATGTGTCGCGCTGGCGCGACATGGGTTTCAGCGATGCGACCCTGATTGATTTCGTTGTGCCACGGGACCTAGACGACCCGGAATGAAAAAGTCCCGCGCAAGGCGGGACTTTAACGATCGAAAGCGACCGCTGGATTAATGGCCGAGGATCTGGCTCAGGAACAATTGCGTCCGTTCAGATTTCGGATTGTTGAAGAACTCTTCAGGTTCGTTCTGCTCAACAATCTGGCCCGCATCCATGAAGATGACGCGGTTGGCAACTTGGCGCGCAAAACCCATTTCATGGGTCACACACAGCATCGTCATGCCTTCTTCCGCCAGCTCGATCATTGTGTCGAGCACTTCCTTGATCATCTCAGGGTCGAGCGCTGATGTCGGCTCGTCAAAGAGCATGATGCGCGGCTTCATGCAAAGCGACCTGGCGATCGCCACACGCTGTTGTTGACCGCCCGACAACTGGCCGGGGAACTTATTGGCCTGATCAGGGATCTTCACCTTTTCTAGGAAGTGCATGGCCGTGGCCTCAGCATCCTTCTTGGGTGTCTTCCGCACCCAGATCGGAGCCAACGTGCAATTCTCAAGGATCGTCAAGTGTGGGAAAAGATTGAAGTGCTGGAAGCACATCCCCACCTCGGACCGGATCTTGTCGATGTTTTTGAGATCTGAGGACAGCACCGTGCCATCAACCGTGATCGTGCCTTGCTGGTGCTCTTCCAGCGCGTTGATGCAACGGATCAGAGTTGATTTGCCGGAGCCCGAAGGGCCACAGATA
The DNA here is from genome assembly GCA_039193885.1 of Pseudomonadota bacterium. GTDB lineage: Bacteria > Pseudomonadota > Alphaproteobacteria > Rhodobacterales > Rhodobacteraceae > Litoreibacter. The sequence goes on along the minus strand of JBCCWL010000001.1, from coordinate 45,033 downwards.
ACAATCCGTTCACCCCGGTTCACGGTCAGATCGATATCACGCAGAACGTGGAACGTACCGTACCACTTGTTCATGTTGTCGATGGTGATCGCGATCTCGTCCGAGACTTTCATTTGTGCAGTTTCAGCCATTACCAGGCCTCCTTATCGGTGATCGGTTGCGAGACGACGCTCGAGCCATTGTGAGTATTGAGAGATGCCGTAGCAAACGACGAAGAACAAAAGCGCTGCAAAGCCCAGAAGCTCCCAGTAGACGCCATTCCATTCGGTGGACGCCAAAATCGGTCCACGGATCATCCCTACGAGGTCAAACATCGAGATAACCGACACCAGCGTGGTATCCTTGAACAGACCAACAGCGATGTTCACGATACCAGGGATTGAGATCTTCAGTGCCTGAGGCAAGATGATCAATTGCATCGCTTGTGGATAGTCGAGACCCAGTGAATCCGCTCCTTCATATTGACCCGTTGGCAAAGCCGCTAGGCCGCCCCTGATCACCTCTGCAATATAAGCTGCCGAAAACATGGTGATCATGATCACCACGCGTATGAACAGATCCACGGTGCTATCGGGTGGGAAGAAGTAGGACAACATTACCGAGGCCACGAAGAGAAGCGTGATTAAAGGCACACCGCGAATGAACTCGATGAAGATCACGCAGACGAATTTGATCAGCGGCATACTTGATTGGCGACCCAGCGCCAGCGCAATGCCCAAGGGCAAGGACAGCGAAACGCAGGTCACGCCAAGCATCATGTTCAGCATGAAGCCGCCAAGGTCACGGCTTGGAACCGCTGTCATAACAGCATTCTCATTGGCACCTTCAGGAATCAGAAGCCCACCGATCCACCAAATTATCATCGCTGCTGCAACGCCACCGAAGAAGCCTGCTGCAAAGCTGCGCTTGTTCAGGTTCTGATACACAACTGCACCGGCGATAAAGCCAACCAATGCCAGGATCGGTGCCAGAATTGTACCACCCCAGATCAGGTAGAACGCAATGAACGGGTAGAGCGCCGTAAAGATCAAAAGCTTGCGCGGCAGATCGAAGAACAAGACCGGTGCGGCTGCAAAGAACAGGAGCAAAAAGGCCAAGGATGGGCGCCAGTAAAGTTCGGCGGGGTATTTGAACCCGAACAGAAGCTGGTTCCAACGCTCAGTCAGGACCGAGAAGCAGGCACCGGTTTCGCCCTGCAGGATATCGCGACAGGCCGCGAGGCTCGATGTGGTCCAGATGCCATTCAGGATCCAGGGCAAAGTGTTCGTCAGGATCATGTAAATCGCATAGATCGCAACGACGGTCAGCAGACCGTTCGCCCAGGTCGCAAATAGATTATCTTTGATCCACTTGGCCGGACCCGAGCTGTTGCTGGGCGGCGGCGCTGCAGGAACTTCCTGAGTTCGAACGAAGGCGACGGAATTGGTGTTTGTATCAGTCATTGCTCACCGCTCCTTCAGTTTTACAGAGTTGTTGTAGATATTCATGATCCCCGAGATGCTCAGAGAAATCGCCAGATAGAACAGCATCAGCAGCAAAACGCATTCGATCGCGCGGCCCGTCTGGTTCAACGTGATACCACCCAAGGTCGCCGTGATATCGGCATAGCCCACGGCGATGGCGAGAGACGAGTTCTTGGTGATGTTGAGGTATTGCGAAATCAACGGTGGAATGATCACCCGCAGAGCTTGCGGCAAGACGACCAGGCTCATGATACGACCGGGGCGCAATCCCAGTGCTCCGGCAGCTTCTGTCTGGCCTTTGGAGATCGCCTGGATGCCGGCCCGAACGTTCTCGGCGATAAACGCGCCAGTGTAGATCGAAAGTGCGAACCAAAGCGCAATCAGCGGCGCGCCAATCTGGATACCGCCTTGGAAATTGAAGCCTTTGAGAGCTGGGAGGTCAAGTCCGATAGGACGGCCCATAATGAAGAACATCAGCAATGTTGGAACAATAAAGAGCGCGAGGCTTGGCCAACCCGTTGGAAGCAGGCGCCCCGTCGCGTAGAGCAGTTTTGTCGCATATCGACGATACGCAATAATTGCCGCGATGGACGCCAAGAAAGTTGCAACGACCACGCCTGAGCCCGGAAGCCAGACAGGCGCAGGGATATAAACGCCGCGATTTGTGAATGCAAAGGACCCAAGCAGCATCGACGCGGTTGGTTCATCACCCCGGAATGCGCGCGGTGCCGGTAGCACTGCCGTCATGATCGTGAAAATAATGATGATCCAGATCAGCACAGGGATGTTGCGGAAAATCTCAACATAAAAAGACATCAGTTTTGAGACGAGCCAGTTGTTCGACAACCGCAAAACACCGGCAATCACGCCGATGACTGTCGCTGTTATACAAGCCAGAAACGCAACCAGAAGCGTATTCAGTATGCCCACAATCGCCGCGCGGGCGTTAGAGGACTGGCTGTCATATTCAATCAGCCGTTGGTTTATATCGTAGCCAGACGTTGCGTTCAGAAAGTCAAACGAGATGTTCAGACCGGCTGCGGCCAGGTTCTGGGCAAGATTTCGACCAAGATACGCAAAGGACACGATCAGAACCAGCAGAGCAATTGCCTGGAATGTGAGTGACCGATAACGCGTGTCGTTGATTAGCATAGAGAGTCGGAACGACTCCTGCGGCGGGTCCGTGAGTGTTGTCATCGTGGACATCCCCTGTGAGCTCAAACCTTGTTATGAATTGCGTCGTGTTGCGCAGTGGTCTGATTTTGGTGGTCTTCTGGCTTGGCGGTGAAACACCGCCACATAGTAAAAGGGCGCGGTATCACCGCGCCCTTAAACTTAGATGTGTTTACCGGAAAGGTGGGGAGTAGATCAGGCCACCCTCGGTCCACTGGGCGTTGAGCCCACGGGCCAGTCCGATCGGTGTATTCTCACCGATGTTTGTTTCGAACAACTCGCCGTAGTTACCGCCAGCAGCAATTGCGTTCTTCGCCCAGTCTGCAGACAGACCCAGCATTTCACCCAGGCTGCCTTCAGTGCCCAGCAGACGGTTGATCTCTGGGTTTGCACCGGCAGATGCGGACATGTCGCCGATATTTGCAGACGAAACACCAAGCTCTTCAGCAGTGATCAGCGCGTTGAGTGTCCAGCGGATGATGTCGCCCCACTCGTTGTCGCCGTGACGTACCAGCGGGCCGAGTGGCTCTTTGGATACGATTTCTGGCAGAAGTGTGTGCGCAGATGGATCTTCAAATGTTGCACGTGTCGCTGCCAGACCGGACGCGTCTGTTGTGTACACGTCACATGCGCCTGCCAGGTACTGTTGCTGTGCTTCGGCGTTGGTCTCGATTGGCACTGGTTCGTAGCTGATGTTGTTGGAGCGGAAGTAGTCCGCCAGGTTCAGCTCGGTGGTCGTACCTGTCTGAATGCAAACAGTCGCACCGTCCAGTTCAGTTGCCGAAGACACACCCAGATCTTTTGGAACCATGAAGCCTTGGCCGTCATAGTAGTTCACGCCGACGAATGTAAACTTGAGGTCTACGTCGCGGGAGAATGTCCAAGTTGTGTTCCGAGCCAGCATGTCGATTTCGCCAGAGGCCAAAGCTGTGAAGCGTGTTTTACCAGTTGTTGGTACGAACTCTACAGCGGATGGGTCGCCCAGAACGGCAGCGGCCACAGCGCGGCATACGCCAACGTCAAAGCCCTTCCATTCGCCAGCGGCGTCTGGAGCAGCAAAACCAACCAGACCTGTGGTCACACCACAGTTCAGCTTGCCCCGTGCTTTTACGTCATCCAGCGTGGCAGCAGCCGACGCGCCGGCGATCAAGCCCGCGATTGTCAGTGTGCCCAAAAAAACCGTGTTTTTCATATTTTCCTCTTCCTGAATTTTTGCCCTGAGGCAATGTACCGGCCTTTCACGGCCGGAAGGTTTTGTATTTAGGGTCATCGTTCCCCTCGATGAGCAGGAATAAGGCCCAAATGATCAATAAACGTCAAGAGAGTGATTCAATGTTTACCGTAAGTTAACCAACAATTTTTTGGGGTTTGCAGCGTAGATTCGAATTTCGGTGCGTGAATTGACAACAATTAAGGTATTTTGCGGAATATTCAGACGCTCTGGTGTTGAAAATCCTGAGCATGGAAGAAGTCCGCACCCTTTTTCTCGGACATGGCTACAGCTTCCTCGTCGCGGCCCCATTGTTCTTGCTGCCAGGCTTCATCGATTCGGCTTGCCTGCCAAAGCTGATCGATAGTTTGGACTCGTTCTATAGCTGCAAAACCGATAATAAGGCTGCCCGATAGCGAGACCAAATCATAAAATCCGGTCAGCTGAAAAACAGTCAGTGTTTCGATTTCGGCCCGCAGCTGATCCAAGCTGGCTTGCGGCTGTAAAACAGGCATTACGCCTGCGGTCTTTTGCAACTCCACCCCATAGCGTTCATGTGCCCACACCAGCAACGGATCCCAAGTCTCTGCCTGGCGCTGTATCAGGCTATCTGGTCCGTCCGCGCGGTAGCACAGAAGGTCCGTCTCGCCGTAGCTCAGGATCAACGCGCGCACGTCTTCGAGTTGTGGCGCAACCTTGTCGATGGCCGCATTGGCGCTGCGCGTAAACGGCATAGACATCGGGTCGATCACTTCGCCCTGGGACTGCCATTCCGCGGTGATCGACTGGGCAAGCGCCTGACTGGGGACCACCAGAGGAGATTTGGCCGGTGTTCGAACTGGTTTGTCATCAAGCTTGATGGCAAAACCGCTTGAAGTTCGCTCGAAGGTCGCCGAGGTCCAAAATCGTTTTGCCGCCCATTCACTCATCGGGCTACCAGCAGCTCATCGATCAAATCCGGCAACTTTGCAAAGTCGTGCAGAATTGCATCTGCATTTGCCTGTAGCGTTTCGACCGGATGGTTGCCCCACCCCACGCCAACAGATTTAACGCCCGCCGCGCGGGCCATGTCCAAGTCAAAGCTGGTATCGCCGATCATGATTGCGGACTCCGCATCGACGCCCGTATCCGTCAAGGTTGCCAACAACATGGCAGGGTGCGGTTTCGACGGATGGTCATCGGCAACATGCGTGGTCACAAAAAACATGTCCAGTGTGTGCGCATCCAACAGCCGGTTCAATCCGCGCCGGGATTTCCCTGTCGCCAGACCCAGCAGGAGATCTTCGCGCGCACGCAACGCTTCGAGAGCAGCACGGGCACCCGGAAACAATGGTGCTGTCTGCTGGATCGGCAGCGTCGTGCTGCTTGCGCTGAACATATCCATATAGGTTTGCGCTAAGCGGTGCAGTTGCGTCTCGGACAAACCGGGGTGCAACTTGTCCAACAAGCCAAGCAATGACACACCGATTAGATTGCGAACGGCACCGGGCTGCGGCTTAGGCAAATCGTTGGCTGTGAACGCCTGATCCATGACGGTTTCAATATGAGCTATCGAGTCGATCAATGTGCCATCCACATCGAAAACCACCAGCTTCAGATCTGCCATTGTTCCTCCGCGTCGAACGGATCGACAGGTACATCGCGCTCGGTCCACCCCAGGAAGTCCCAGCTTGTCTTCATATGTGCGGGCAGAGGTGCGGTAAGATGCATCATGGCGCCAGTCGCTGGGTGTTCGAAGCTCAGCGACCTTGCATGCAGGTGCAGTTTTTTCGAGATTGCGTCGCCCAGTTCTGCGCCCCAACCATCGCCAAGATTCTCCTGACCTGAGCCTCCATATTTGCCATCTCCGACGATCGGATGACCCATCTGAGCCATATGCGCGCGCAGCTGGTGGGTTCGACCGGTAATCGGAACCAGAGCCATCCAGGCTGCACGCTGGCCCAGAAAACACAGTGTCGCATAGTCCGTATGTGCGCGTTTGGCCCCTACTGTTGCGTCGACGTCGCGGGGGTGCACACAATGCATCTTTTCACCCTCGCCGCCTTTGCCGTGACCGGGGGCTTTCACCAGCCCGTATTTGACTGTCCCGATTTTCGGATAAGGAACACCAGCCACGAGCGCCCAGTAGATTTTCCGCGTGCCATGATGGCGAAACGCCTTGGTAAGACCAGAGGCCATGGCCTGGGTGCGCGCCAGAACCAGGACACCTGAGGTATCCTTGTCCAACCGGTGCACCAGCCGCGGCGGCTCTGCGGCGTCAAATTGCAAAGCAGGGGCCAGGCCATCGACATGGCGGGTCTGTTTGCTGCCGCCCTGAACCGGTAGTCCCGCCGGTTTGTTTAATGCAACTATGTGGTCGTCCTTATAGATCACACAGGCACGAATCATCTCGGCGTCGGCTTTTGAGATGTCGCGCGTCTTCGCCTCTTCGGCCACCTGATCCAGGCTGGGCAAAGGCGGAATGCGGACAGCCTGTCCCGGCCCAACGCGCGAGTTCGACTTCACGCGGCCACCGTCGACACGAATTTCACCCTTTCGGCACATCCGTTCAATGCGCCCCTGGCTCACATGCGGGAAATGCCGCCGGAACCATCGATCCAACCGCTGCTCGGCTTCATCAGAGCCTACATGCAATATCTGCACACCGCTCATGCAAAAAGCCCGCGCGCAACCATCAAACCAGCCGCCAGTGCACCGACAGAAAACACCACAGAAGCAATAACGTAGATCGCTGCCTGCGTGGTTTCACCGCGCTCGAGCAGCGTCATAGTTTCAAGCGAGAACGCCGAAAAAGTGGTGAACCCACCGAGCAGACCAGTCATCACAAAAGGGCTAAGATGTGTCGCGCCGCGATGTGCTGCGTAGACCACAAACAGACCCATCAGGAAGGAACCAACAACATTCACGCTCAGGATCGCCATAGGAAACCCCGGGCCCGTCAGGCGGAAGATGCCCAAGCCCATGAGAAACCGCAGCGCCGCCCCGATTGCGCCGCCAATTGCTACTTGTGAAACGGTCCAGATCATGGGCGCTCTGTCTGCCCTTGCGCGGCTGATGTCAAGATTGCCGTTTCGCCCGTAGACTTGCGAAATAATCCAGCCGCTTTTTCAGATCGCGCTCAAATCCGCGCTCCACAGGGCTGTAATAGACCCCGCGTTTCATCCCATCGGGAAAGTAATTCTGACCCGAGAATCCATCTTCGGCATCGTGATCATAGGCGTAGCCACTGCCGTAGCCCTGATCCTTCATTAAGGCGGTTGGCGCATTCAGGATGATCTTCGGTGGAGGTTCGGAGCCAGTTTTCTTGGCGGCTGCCATTGCATTTTTATAGGCCGCATAACCAGCATTTGATTTCGGAGCGAGCGCGAGGTAAGCGACGGCTTGCGCCAGCGCCAATTCGCCTTCTGGTGACCCAAGTCGCTCATAAGTTTCCCAAGCATCCAAGCACACACGTTGCGCCTGAGGATCTGCCAGGCCGATGTCCTCCACCGCCATTCGGGTAATCCTGCGAGCCAGGTAGCGGGGATCCTCACCCCCGGTAAGCATACGCGCCAACCAATACAATGCCGCATCGGGATCGGAGCCACGCACAGACTTATGCAATGCGGAAATCAGGTTGTAATGCGCGTCGCCGGACTTGTCATACTGCGCTGCGCGACGCATTAGTCGCGAGCTCAAAGCCTGCGGGGTCAGGGGCTCATCAGTGTTCCAGGCTGCGATCTGCTCAATCATATTCAACAGTGATCGCCCGTCGCCATCGGCCATTTCCAAAAGCTGCGCGCGCGCTTGCGGTGTCACAGGCAGGGCCTTGCCCAGATGTTGATCGGCGCGTTGCGCCAGCTTTTCTAGATCGCCCAGGTCCAGCCGATTTAAAACCAGAACTTGGGCGCGTGACAGAAGCGCTGAATTCAGCTCAAAGCTTGGATTTTCGGTCGTCGCGCCCACGAGGATGATCGTGCCGTCTTCCATATGTGGCAGAAACCCGTCTTGCTGGGCCTTGTTGAAACGGTGGATCTCATCGACAAACAGCAATGTGCCCTGCCCGGTTTGGCGTCTCAAGCGCGCTGTCTCAAAGACTTTTTTGAGATCAGGCACACCGGTGAAAATAGCACTGATCTGGACGAAATGCAGATCCGTCTCATGGGCCAAAAGGCGTGCGATTGTTGTCTTCCCGACGCCGGGTGGTCCCCAAAGGATTAAAGAGGATACGCGCCCAGCGCCGAGCATGACACCCAAAGGGCTGTCCGGTCCCAGAACCTGTTGCTGGCCAATGACCTCTGAAAGGGTCTCGGGACGCAGGCGATCCGCGAGAGGTTGCGTCTCAACCGGGTTTTCGGCCGCGCCAACGGTGTCGAACAGATCGGCCATTTCAGATCCTGATGCGCAGCACGACACGTCGGTTGTCGCGCAGGATATCAAGCCGCCAGGTGCGAATATCCGCGCGCGCCTGGGCGATGACGTCGCGTATCAGGCGCGTGGGCTCGCCGTTCACAGCCAAGATCACATCCCCTGGCCGTAAACCCGTACGTCTCAGATGGCGCGGGATCTCTGTCACGAGAACGCCTTCAACGCTGGGCGACAGACCGCGTTCCACTTGCACGGCCGGGTTGATGTTTGACAGCTGGAGGTCCGACCAGACGCCCGCATTGATCTTGCGTTCCTGCCGCGGGGGCGTTTCGGGCGCTGCCACAAGCCGGACCTGCGCCGAGAGGATCTTTGCATCGCGTGTGAAACCAGCCGCAATGGTTTGGCCCAATGGTTTCACGGACATCCGAAACAACAGCTCTGCCGGGCTGTTGACCGGTTGACCATCGACATTCAAGATCACGTCGCCGGTTTTAAATCCCGCCTGCGTAAACGGGCTATCCGGGTGCATACCCGAGATCATGACCCCTTCCGGCACAGCAAGTCCCAGACTTCGGGCGATATCCCCGTCGACAGCCTGGCCCTGCATTCCGGCCCAAGGGCGGCTGAAACGTGCCGCACCGGCCTTGGCCTGCTCGACGAATTGGCGCACCAGATTGGCCGGGATTGCGAAACCGATTCCGTTTGAGCCCCCGGACCGCGTCAAAATCGAAGTGTTCACACCGACGAGACGACCGTTCAAATCGATCAATGCGCCCCCCGAATTTCCCGGGTTGATCGGCGCATCAGTTTGCAAAAAATAGCCCCGCGCATTTCCAGTTGCGATGCCCGAGCGCGCTAAGCCGGACACGATACCTGAGGATACTGTTTGACCGATGCCAAACGGGTTTCCGATGGCAAGGACAAGCTCCCCGACTTCAACGCGATCGCTGTCGCGCAAGGCGAGCCAGGGCAATCGGCTGCCTCCCTCGATCTTCAGGATCGCCAGATCGGTTTCCTCATCGGCCAAAAGAACCGAGGCCGAGAACTCTCGCCTGTCATTCAGAACAACGCGAATTTCGGTTGCCATTCCAACGACATGGTAATTCGACACGACGATCCCGTCAGCCGATAATATCACACCAGAACCCAGTGAGTTTTGTATCCGCGGCCGCGTGCTGCCGAACTGCCGAAACATGTCCGCAAACATCGGGTTATTGCTAAAGGGGCTGACGCGCTGCTCGACCACGCGATTGGCAAAGATATTCACAACCGCCGGGGCCGCAGTCTTGACCAGTGGCGCGAAGCTAAGCTGAATTTCTGTCCGGCTTTGCGGAATATTCTGCGCCTGCGTCGCCGCCGCCAAGCATACAGCCGTGAGTATTGTCATTAGAAATCGCACAAAATGTCCCCCTTTGACTGCCCCAAGGATACAGGGAAAGGCTGGACGAGCGCCATATAATTCCCCTCAAAGCGGGTGGAGAGTTTCGGAACAGATACGTGAGAACCGGTCGCCCAAGCCCAGAGATAGCAAGCATTTGCTTGGCGGAAACCGCGTATAGCAATGTCGATATGCCTTGAACTGGTAAGAGCTAGTGGTGACCGGCGTAAGCTGAATAGACGCCAAATGTCCCGACCAGAACAAGACTAAGCGCCCAGGCGATATCGAGGTTGAACCAGCTCTTTGAAATGAACGTCAACCCGAACCAGAAATAGACAAAAACCGAAAGAGCCGCGCCCGCCAGTGTCATTGCGAGTGTATGTGCTCCGGCAACCAAGAAAGCGGTGGTGACGTCGTTTGACATAAGCGCTTGCGCCGCCAAATGGCCGTCTGCAGACACTCCGCCTGGTTCGAGCAAACCGCAAATCCCCAGATAGATCGGAACAAGCATCAGACCTGCCCCATGGGCTGTCGCCGCCAGAAAGGACCACAGCGCCAATTTGGATGGGTGAACGCGTGCCAGGATCTTGGGATGCTTGCGGTTGATCAGCAGATAGATCCCCATCGCAATAACCAGAAGGCCTGCACCAATACGGATTTCCATTTCCCGTTCGACGAGAAAAATCATCATCGAAAACGGCAGCAGGATAACGATCATTGCCAGAAAATGACCCAGAGCCAGCATCGCCAACGCCTTGGCCATCGCTTTCTTCCTGCGCTCCATCAGCGCAGCGGACACCGCGAGAGGCCAACCCATGCCAGGGTTGACCCCGTGATAGACCCCGGAAAGCATGACGGCCCACCAAAGGGCCGCCAAACTCGTGTCATCAAGCATCAATTAGGCAGACGGATAACAGAAACTGTCTGTCGAACAGTCCCCGCCTTCCAGACGAATTTGGTGCGCCCGCGTGTTTTCCGGGAAATCAATGTAGAAATCAGGGTCCAGATGGAACCCGTTTTCATCATTATTCGCCATCACCATCTGACCGCCTTCTTGATGCGGATAAAACTGGTTATCCCATGTCGAATACAGCGAGTTGGTCCAGTAGACACGTTTCCCATCGCGGCTGACCTCGACCATTTGCGGGCCATAGATGAAGTCCTTGCCGTTGGGATGCTTGGCTTCGCGCGCTATACCGCCAAGCTCAACCTTGCCTGCCAGCACCGGGTTCATCGGATCAGAGACATCGTATTGATGCATCTCGCCCAAGCCCCAGCACGCGACATAGAGATATTTGTCATCCAGGCTCAGATCGATATCTGTGACCAGAGGTGGAACCGCGCCAAACCCTTTGAGAAGTTCGGGCAAGTTGTCAGCATCTTCGGGGCGAGGATCAATGGTGATGACCTTTTTGGCCTGCCAAGTGCCATCGTCGTCCCGCCACCAGGTAAAGATCGCACCTTGCAGGTTGGTTGTATCAACCACGACACCGCAGAACCCGTAGGATTTCGTCGGATCATGGGCCGGGCGAACTTCCAAGGCCATCTGGTAATTCTCGCCAAAGTCGATCGTCTGGACGTTCTTGCGCGCGCGTAGATCCCAGAAATGGATCGAGTGACCATATTTGTTGGACAGCAGATCCTCGGGGACGACGCCGTTTTCAAATTGCGGCGGTAGACCCCATTCTGAGCTGACCATGTAGTCTTGCGGCAAGTTCCACCAGAAATCGTAATGTTTGTCCTGCGGGCCTCGATCCAACTCATACTTGCCGATGATCTCGAAGGTCTCGCAATCCATGATGAAGATGCCGGGAGGGCCGTCTGTGCCATCCTCCCCGCCGCCACCCAGCGTTGAAACATAGATGCCTTCTGGACCGCAGTGAATTGTATGCGGACGTGAATAACCGGTTTTCGCGAACAGCTCTTCGGGCTCAATGATCTTGTGGATCTTCGCTTTCAGCGGCTCTTTCACGTCAAAGATGTAGATGCGCGATGAGCGGATCCCTGGAACGATCAAATACCGGCGCTCCAGAAACGCATGCCCTGACAATGGCGACAGCGATGATGAACAAGCATTCCATCCAAAGTGGTGAAATTCGTCACCCGTGGCTTCCGTCATGACCTTGTGAACGATCTCACCGTAGGTGTCAGAGCCTTCGCGCAAATCGATCACGGCGAGGCCGTCATGGTGCGATGAGTCTTTGCCCAGCATGATCGTGAACGCGAAGTTCTCGACCGGGGCTTCCATAGCCAATTTTGGCGACGCGTGAAACGTCGGGTCTGGTCTTACATTCATTTTTAGTTCCTCCCTAAATCTCCAGTTTAGTGTGGCTCCACCTCCACGGAGCCATGTTTGTGTCGCTCACAAAAGCGACCGTCGTTCACACCTCAGCAACGTTGCACATTTGAATTGCAGCGCTAATCTTGATGGAAAGCTCCTTCAGCTGCTCGCCGATTTTCTGTCTGTATTCCGTCCCGAAACGGCGCACCGGACCGACCGCACCAACGCTAAACGTAGCACCGATGTTGCCAATCGAGATCGGGGCCGCAACACTTGAAATGCCAATATCGATCTCTTGGTCACAATCGGCAAAACCGCGTTTCTGGATGTTTTCGAATTCCGCCAAAAGGTCTTCTCGGGTTGCCTTCGTATGTTCGGTAAATGATTTAAGCGTTCCGCCCAAAATCGCCTCTCGGAAACTTCGCTCCGCGAATGCGGCAATCGCCTTCGAGCATGAACATGCGTGCAAAGGGCGTTCCCCGATACCGGGGTGAATAAATGCGCGCGTTGGGTCTTCAGGGGTCTCGACATGAATAATCTCGACCTTCTGATCACGGTAGCGCGCCAAAAACACGGTTTCATTAAAGTTGATCGCCGCGCCGCGCAGCAACGGTGCCGAAACACGCCGCACATCCACATCAGATTTGCCCAGAAGCGCAATTCGGATGAGCCGCTCTCCGATGACGTAACCACCATCCTTCGGCTCTTCCTCGATTAGGCCCTGCTTTTGCAAGGCCTCAAATAGCCGATAACATGTCGGCTTCGGCAATCCGGTCGCAAGTTTTGCGTCCGCGACCGAGACCGGACGCCCGACGACAGCAATTGTTTCCAGCAAACTTACAAGGCGATCAAGATGCATTTATACTGTATACTATTGTTTTTTGAGACGCGTTCTCACAGAATGAGAATGAATTGACAAAGATCAAGTAAAATATCTTGGGAGGAAGAAATGAAGACACGTGCTGCAGTTGCAATGGAGGCTGGCAAACCGCTTGAGATCATGGAGGTCAATCTCGACGGTCCGCGCGCGGGTGAAGTGTTGATCGAAGTGAAGGCGACCGGGCTTTGCCATACCGATGAATTCACCCGCTCGGGCGATGATCCGGAAGGTATTTTTCCAGCCATTCTGGGTCACGAAGGCGCAGGTGTCGTGATTGAGGTCGGCGAAGGCGTGACATCGCTTGCGGTCGGCGACCACGTCATTCCGCTCTACACGCCTGAATGTCGCGAATGCGAATACTGTCTGAATCCAAAGACCAATCTTTGCCAGTCGATCCGCAGCACGCAAGGCCAGGGCTTGTTGCCCGATGGGTCAACCCGGTTTTCCATGCTCGATGGGACGCCAATCCATCACTATATGGGGTGTTCGACCTTCGCCAATCACACCGTTGTTCCGGAAATTGCACTGGCCAAGGTGCGCCCCGACGCGCCGTTCGACAAGATTTGCTACATCGGCTGCGGTGTCACGACCGGCATCGGCGCGGTGATCAATACCGCAAAGGTTGAGATCGGCTCGAGCGGCATTGTCTTTGGCCTGGGCGGTATCGGGTTGAACGTCATCCAAGGGCTTCGCCTGGCCGGGGCGGACCAGATCGTCGGTGTTGATCTGAATGAAGGCAAGGTCGAGATGGCGGAACGCTTCGGGATGACCGATTTTGTGAACCCGAAGAAAGTTGATGGAGATCTTGTAGCGCATCTGGTTGAACTCACCGGCGGTGGCGCTGACTACACCTTTGACGCGACTGGCAATGTGGGTGCGATGCGCACTGCCTTGGAAGCGGCGCATAAGGGCTGGGGTGAATCGATTATTATCGGTGTAGCCCCGGCTGGTGCTGAAATTTCCACACGGCCGTTCCAGTTGGTCACCGGACGCTCCTGGCGCGGGACCGCATTTGGCGGCGCGTCAGGTCGTACGGACGTACCCAAAATTGTCGATTGGTACATGGACGGCAAGATCGAAATCGATCCGATGATCACTCACAAACTGACACTGGATGAGATCAACCACGGATTTGATCTTATGCATGAGGGCAAATCAATCCGGGCGGTCGTGGAGTTCTAAACCTCAGTCCCCATAGTTAAAGATGCGGGCACAGGCCTGCGTCCCAGTAGAAAAACGAAAAAAGCCCTGCCGATTGACAGGGCTTTGCTCGTCTTTAGGTGCCGGAATTACTCCGCGTCTTCCGCTTCCAGGCGTGCCTTGTCTGCAGCACCTTTGGCTGAAACATCGCGGTCAACAAATTCGATGATGGCCATCGGAGCCATGTCACCGTAGCGAAAGCCAGCTTTGAGAACGCGCACATAGCCGCCCTGACGGTCTTTGTAGCGTGGGCCTAGGACGTCGAAGAGTTTTGCAACGTCCTTGTCCTGGCGCAGCTTGGCTGCGGCCTGACGGCGCGCGTGAAGATCACCGCGCTTGGCCAGCGTGATCATCTTCTCGATAATCGGGCGCAATTCCTTGGCTTTTGGGAGTGTGGTCTTGATTTGCTCATGCTCGATCAGCGAGCCACACATGTTAACAAAGAGCGCCTTGCGATGCTCATGGGTGCGGTTCAGGCGGCGGTAGCCCCGTGCGTGACGCATTTTTCTAGTCCTTCTACTTCTATTCTTTGTCTGGGCTTACCGATGCGTGTCGGTGCCTCTCCTTGGGGCGGGATTGCCCGAATAGTCCCTGCCAGCGCAGGCATTACCGGGGTGCCTCTCAGCACCCCGAAAGTCTTAAAAGGCGTCTTCAAACTTCTTGGCAAGATCCTCAATGTTCTCAGGCGGCCAGTCGACAATGTCCATACCCAGATGCAGACCCATACCCGACAAGACTTCCTTGATCTCGTTGAGCGACTTGCGTCCGAAGTTTGGCGTCCGCAGCATCTCGGCCTCTGTCTTCTGAATAAGATCGCCAATATAGACAATATTGTCGTTCTTCAGGCAGTTTGCAGAGCGCACCGACAGCTCCAGCTCGTCGACCTTCTTGAGCAGGAGCGGGTTGAATTCCAACTCGTCCTCATCGTCTTGCGCACGGGCGCTTTCAGGCTCGTCAAAGTTGACGAAAATGCCCAGCTGATCTTGCAGGATACGCGCAGCAAACGCCACAGCATCGTCAGGCGAAATCGAGCCGTCGGTTTCGATCTTCATGGTCAGTTTGTCATAGTCCAGAACCTGACCTTCCCGGGTCGGTTGAACGTCATAGCTGACCTTCTTGACCGGCGAGAAGATGGCGTCGATCGGCATCAGCCCGATTGGAGCATCTTCCGGCTTGTTCTTCTCTGCCGAGACATACCCTTTACCGGTGTTGATCGTCAGCTCCATGAACAAGTCGGCCCCGTCATCCAGATGACAGATGACATGGTCACGGTTCAGAATCTCGATACCGGCGCTGTCGGAAATGTCGCCAGCTGTCACGACCGCTGGTCCTTTTGCGGACACAGACAAGCGCTTTGGTCCTTCGACTTCCATACGCACGGCCACGCCTTTGAGGTTCAGGACAACGTCCGTCACATCTTCGCGGACACCCGCGATTGAAGAGAACTCATGCAACACATTGTCGATCTGAACCGATGTGATGGCCGCCCCTTGCAATGAGCTCATCAACACACGGCGCAGAGCATTGCCCATGGTCAGACCGAAGCCGCGCTCCAGGGGTTCTGCCACGACTGTTGCCTTGCGTGCAGGGTCGTTTCCAGGCTTGACGTCCAACTGCGTTGGTTTGATCAATTCGGCCCAATTTTTGTGGATCATGTGTGTCGCCTCCATACTTGTTCCTGTCTCATGTCCAAAGGCAGGAACGCCCGAGGTTGAAATGACAAACACAAGGAGCCGCCCGAAAGACGACCCCTCGCGAAAGAGCGTAAATTAGACGCGGCGGCGCTTTGGTGGGCGGCAGCCGTTATGTGCCATCGGCGTGACATCGCGGATCGAGGAGATCTGGAAGCCAGCCGCGGCAAGCGCGCGCAGCGCACTTTCGCGTCCCGAACCCGGACCTTGAACTTCAACTTCCAGCGTTTTGACACCATGTTCTTGCGCTTTGCGACCCGCATCTTCAGCGGCCATCTGCGCGGCGTAAGGCGTGGATTTCCGAGACCCTTTGAAGCCCATTGTTCCGGCAGAAGACCAGGAGATCGCGTTGCCTTGAACATCGGAGATCAGGATCTTCGTGTTGTTGAAAGAAGAGTTCACATGCGCAACGCCGGCGGCGATATTCTTGCGGACTTTTTTCTTCGTGCGTGTCTTTTCACGTGCCATATCGAAACCCTCCCCTTACTTCTTCTTACCTGCAATGGCCTTTGCGGGGCCTTTGCGTGTACGTGCGTTTGTATGGGTCCGTTGACCCCGCACAGGCAGGTTGCGACGGTGGCGCAGGCCACGATAGCAGCCAAGGTCCATCAGACGTTTGATGTTCATCTGCACGTCGCGGCGCAGATCACCTTCGACCGTGTAGGTCGCGTCGATATGCTCACGGATTTGCAGAACTTCGGCGTCAGACAGCTCGTTCATGCGGCGCGCGGGGTCGATGCCAACGGCTTCAACGATCGCTTTCGCAGAGGTGTGTCCAATTCCGGTGATATAAGTCAGGGCAATGGGAACGCGTTTCCCATCAGGCAGGTTAACGCCAGCAATACGAGCCAAAGTGGTCTTCCTTCTTGGTCGCGGTTCCGTAATCCCGGAACCTTTTTTCACAACATAAGCCCGGCGGTTTTTTAGAACCATCGGGCTTGATTTAGGTACTCGATGCGCGGGGCCGTCTAGCTAGGTCGGCAGGGGCGCGATTCCCTCGCGGGATGGGGCGGTTTAGGCCCTATTAACTTCGGGGTCAAGGGGGCCATGCCACCCAAGCACGGAACTGTGTGTTTACGTAAAATTCTCTGACTTCAGGCACCCAAAACGTCGGCGATTTCAGCTGCGACAGCATCAATCGTGCCGAGGCCATCTACGGATTTCAACGCACCTTTCGCGTAGTAATAGCCGATCAGTGGGCTGGTCTGCTTATAGTAGGCCATCAGGCGTGTTTTCAGCGACTCTTCGTTGTCATCCGCCCGCGCTGTACCACCGGCGGCAACAGCCTCTGCCGCCCGGCCCAGAATACGTGTCACAAGTACATCGTCATTCACGGCCAGTTCAACCACCGCATCCAATGTCGCGCCATGCTTGGACAGCAAGTCGCCCAAAGCGTCCGCCTGGGCTAGGGTCCGCGGGAAGCCATCAAAGATGAACCCACCACCGTGATCCCCTTCAAGCTTTTCTTCAATCAAACCGATAACAATCTCATCGGTGACCAGTTCGCCGGCATCCATGACCGCGGCGACTTTCTTACCCATCTCAGTGCCTGAGGTCCGCGCTGCGCGCAACATGTCGCCTGTCGACAATTGGATCATGGCGCGTTCCTCCACAAGCTTGCCAGCTTGCGTGCCCTTGCCCGCGCCAGGCGGTCCCAAAAGTATAATGTTCATCGACGCGCAGGCCCCCTCTTGCCGCGTTTCTTTGCTCCGCCTTTGCCGCGCAGCTGAGACTTCTCGATCAACCCCTCGTATTGATGAGCGAGAAGATGGCTCTGAACCTGCTGGATCGTATCCATGGTCACCGACACCACAATCAAAACCGACGTCCCGCCAAAGTAAAACGGTATGCCAAGCTGGTCACGCAAAATCTCAGGCAGCAGGCAGACAAGCGCGAGATACCCAGAGCCCAGCACCAGAACCCGGTTCACGACATACTCAAGATATTCGGCCGTTTTCTGGCCGGGGCGGATCCCGGGTATAAAGCCGTTCTGGTTCTTCAGATTGTCAGCCACATCATCGGGTTTGAACGCCACGTTGAACGTATAGAAATACGCAAAGAAGACGATCATCACGGTGAAGAAGGCAAGATAGAGCGGTTGGCCGGGGCCAAAATAAGCAAGGATCGTTGCCATCACGGGGCTGGTTTGCGCGCCCGAGAAGGTACTGACCGTCGTCGGCAGCAGCAACAAGGAGGACGCAAAGATCGCCGGAATAACCCCTGACGGGTTGACCTTGACCGGCAAGTGGCTTGACCCACCATCATAGACTTTCATGCCAACCTGGCGGCGCGGGTACTGAATGTGAATTTTGCGCAGCGCGCGCTCCATGAAGACCACAAAGGTAATCACACCGATAACAATCAATAGGACACCGATAATAACAGCCGGGCTCAACGCGCCCGAACGGCCCTGTGCGAAGAACTGCGCAAGTGCAGCCGGAAGCTCGGCGATGATGCCCACAAAGATGATCAGCGAAATGCCGTTGCCGATGCCGCGCGCGGTGATCTGCTCGCCCAGCCACATCAGGAACATGGTGCCGCCCACAAGCGTCAAAACGCAGGAAATGCGGAAATACCAGCCCGGATCAATGGCCAAGCCTGAACCTTCTAGCCCGGCCGCCAGCCCGTAGCCTTGCAATGTGGCCAGGAACACAGTCCCGTAGCGGGTGTATTGATTGATTTTCTTGCGACCCTGCTCGCCCTCTTTTTTCAGCTGTTCAAGCTGTGGGACCATAGCCGTCATCAGCTGTACGATGATCGACGCCGAAATATAGGGCATGATGCCCAGTGCAAAAAGGCCCATACGTCCGATAGCGCCGCCGGTGAACATATTCAATATGCCGCCGATCCCAGCGCTGGCTTGTTCGACGAACTGACGTAGCGCATCGGGGTCAATGCCTGGCACCGGGATGTAGGTCCCGAGCCGGTAGACGCATAAAAGGCCAATTGTGAACAAGATACGTTGACGAAGTTCGGTCGCTTTCCCGAAGGCGGACCAGCTCATGTTTTGAGCCATTTGCTCGGCGGCGGAGGCCATAGGCAATCTTCCCTGTCTATGTATCGGCAGCGCCGCGTCCGAGAGCATTCCCGTCGCGGCGCTTGAAGTCTTAAGAAGGTATGTAAGCAGCGTGAGCGCTGCTCACAAGGTTTTACTCAGACGCCGCTTGTGTAACGGTCAGTGAACCACCGGCTTTTTCAACCGCTTCGATTGCAGATTTCGACGCACCGGTTGCGGAAATCTTGACCTTGGACGTGATCTCACCCTTGGCCAGAATACGCACACCATCAAGCTTGCGACGGACGACGCCTGTTTCGACCAACACATCTTCGGTGATCTCGGCTTTCGCATCCAGCGTCTTCGCATCGATAAATTTCTGGATCAAACCCAGGTTGACGACGGCGAATTTCTTGCGGTTCGGCTTATTGAAGCCACGTTTTGGCAAACGCATGTAGAGCGGCATCTGGCCGCCTTCATACCCGTTCAGGGCAACACCCGAGCGGGACTTTTGGCCTTTGATTCCGCGGCCACCTGTTTTGCCTTTGCCGGAGCCCGGGCCACGGCCAATACGTTTCTTCGAGCGGTTTGCGCCAGGGTTGTCGCGCAGTTCATTCAGTTTCATTTCGCTTCTCCTTTGGCCGGAATTGCCCCATGAAGCGAAAAGGGCAAACGCGGCATTTCTTGATTTTTGAGTCGCGGCCATCGGGCCACCGGCGGGTTCTAGGGGTTTTAGTCCATTCGCGCAAGAGAGCTTAGCCCTGATGTTGTACGTCACTTCAACTTTGTGTCAGCCATCCAGTTAAAGCTGGAGCGTGACCGGGTCATTTCGTACCGTTGACCTCATCAAGATCCAGCGTAAGGAGCTCGACATGTGGAAATATCTGGCCGCGTTCCTGTGCTTGGGATTGCCGGCGCATGCCTTCATTCTCCACGGCGAGGTCTTGCGCCAAAACGGTCAGGGCGGCTTTGTCAAACTGGATGTCGAAACACCCTTTGCGGTTGGTTTTGATACGTTCGACGACGACAATCTTTACGGGTTCGATGAAGATCAAAACATCACACTGGTCGAGCCAATCCGGGTGGATATTGGCGGCACCAACGGGATGATCCCACAAGGTACGGTGGTGGCGAGCCACTATGTGTTTTTCGACAGTTTGTCGGGGATCCAGTATGGCTACGTCTATTTCGACGCAGCCGTTCTGGGCATCGCAGCCTACCAAGACACGATGGCGCGCACGGATTTTCTGGCAAATACCCAAGTCACCTATATCAGCCCCGAGCTGCGCGGTCTGGAGCGGGGCGACCGGGTCTGGGTCGATGAAGAAGACCCACACAAGCTTTGGGTCTATTGGGCCGGCTCGTCCCCGGGCGACTACATTCGGGTCTTCACGGAACTGTCGCCAAGCGCCCTGAGTATGTAGATGTTGGCGTCACTGCATCGATTTAAGGTAGAAGAGAACCGAAACTTCGCGGAAGATTTATAGCGGAATAATATGCCCAAAAATGTCCGCTTCGCGGACGAAGCCGTCGTTTAAACCAGTTGAGCCAATGTCCGCTTCAACGCCCGCATCTACGCCAAGAGACCGCTGTCGCGAAATCAGTTTGATCGGGAACGTCGGATTCCAATCAATGAGGCCTGCGCACCGTTTGTTCCGAAGGACGCTTTTTTATTTTGGACACTGAACTCAGCCCCAACCAATTGGCAACATCCCGAGCAAATCGTGGCGGACCGTCAACTAATAATCGACCTTCGTCTTGTGCCTGAAGGATGGGAAGCCAGCCCATCCAGACGCGCGTGAAATCCTTGACCCCACTTTCTATGGTCACGTCGACTTCGTGGCCGGGATCGATGTAGCAGACATCAATTTCACCGTTTTCGACCACAAGCCAGTGATCCGTCTTTCCTTCGGGGCCATCGGTGAGGTGAAAATGGATAACAAATGGGTTCGCCAGATCGGGAGGCAACTGTAAATTCCGGCGCACATCCCACATCAGAAAGTCCGTATCTACATCTTCTAGCGAGGGTTCGGTGTCGATCCATTCCTGGCCCCATTCTGCAACGCTGCGCACGATCGGACCCAGCGACTTCCCAGCATCTGTCAGGCGGTAATGCGTGGGCCTTCCGCGTCCTTCTGCATGTCGCGTCACCAAGCCCGCGGCCTCAAGGTCTTTCAGACGTTGAGACAGCATACTGCGCGACATCAGGGGCACACCACGCGCGATATCGTTGAACTGGGTTGAGCCTTCTAGCAATTCGCGCAGCAGCAACAGTGTCCAGCGGGTGCCGAGGATCTCCGCCGCCATCGAAAGCGGGCAATATTGTCCATAGTGTGGTCGTTTCCGCATGTCTTTCACTCTTTTGTCGGTGTTTCCACCATAGCTCCAACAGCCCTCGGGGCTAGTTCGAAAACCGGACTGGACGCAATATGACCCGGGCTTGCACTGTCACATTGCGCCACCGAAAATCGGAGGCAATAGCAGGAGGATGACATGAAGAAATACGTGATCGAAAGAGATATTCCCGAGGCGGGAAAGATGAGCGACATGGATGCCGTGGCGGCCGCTCAAAACTCCAACGCTGCGTTGGCCCAGCTTGCCCCTTCTGTCCAATGGCAACACAGCCATGTGGCGGGCGATAAGATTTTCTGTGTCTACCTCGCCGACGATGAGGCCGCGATCCGCAAACACTCAGAAATTAGCGGCATTCCGATCACAGCGATCTATCCTGTAGACCGCGTGATGGATCCGTCCTCTGCTTTGGCGTGAGGTTTGATATGACTGATGTGTTTGGCATTCCTGTCGAGGAAGAAATCACCAAACAAGAAGGCCTGCGGACCTACCGTAACCCGCCATCGCGCTTTGTTGCCAACAAGGTCATTGGACACGTCGATGACCTGGCACGCCGCTTTATTGCGGCTTCAACCATGGTGGTGCTGGCAACCCGGCGGCCTGACGGTGGCGTCGATATGACACCTCGCGGCGATCCGCCCGGTTTCGTGCAGATACTAAACGATCGGGTCATCGCTTTGCCTGACCGGCTTGGGAACAATCGGGCCGATGCGTTCGAGAACATTCTGCGCGATCCGGGCGTCGGTCTTTACTTCATCATCCCGGGTCACAGGGACAGTCTGAGGATTTCGGGACTGGCGAGAATTGTACGCGACACAAAATTGATGCGCCAAATGGAAGTACGAGGGCATGTCCCCGATCTTGCGATTTTGGTTCAGGTCGATGCGTTGCTCAGCCACTGTCCTAAGGCTTTCGTTCGCGCAGGAATGTGGGAGCAAGATGCCTGGCCCGATCTGAGCGAGGTGCCGTCCGCCGGAGAGTTTCTCAAGGTTCATGGTAGCTTGCCTGACCCATTGGCAGATGTAGACGGCATCGTCGAAAAAGACGGTCAGACCCGGCTATACTGAGGGGCGATATCAAAAGCCGCCATTCGTATGAAGTGCAGCATTTGGAACTTTGGGCTCAAAGCAGACATTTGAAGGCGCAAAGATGGCCCATCCCGAAGGTCACAGCGCATTCTCAGATGTTCAAAAAGAAAAGCCCCGCTACTTAGCGGGGCTTTCTTTTGTCTGCGGAGGGGCTGAGGGTCTCAGCCGCGCTCTTCGACGATCTCGACCAGATGTGGGATCGCGTCTACCATGCCGCGCACGGAGGGGGTGTCCTCCAGCTCGCGGGTCCGGTGCATTTTGTTCAGGCCGAGGCCCACCAGAATCTGGCGCTGTTTGGCGGGGCGACGGATCGGCGAGCCGATTTGCTTCACGACGATTGTTTTCTTCGACATGGGTTAGGCCTCCTCAGCGACAGGTGCGTCTTCGGCAGCCGCCTTTGGTGCGTCTTGGGTGCGCAGGATGTCAGCAACTTTCTTGCCGCGGCGCTGTGCCACCATCCGGGGGCTGGCTTCATTCACCAAACCGTCCAGCGTGGCGCGGATCATGTTGTAGGGGTTTTGCGACCCGATCGATTTTGCAACAACGTCCTGAACGCCCAGCATCTCGAAGACAGCGCGCATTGGACCACCGGCGATGATCCCAGTACCTTGTGGTGCTGTGCGCATCACGACTTTACCAGCGCCGTGGCGACCGGTTGTGTCATGGTGCAATGTGCGACCTTCGCGCAGCGGCACGCGGACCATCTGACGCTTGGCTTGCTCGGTGGCTTTGCGAATGGCCTCTGGGACCTCTTTCGCTTTACCTTTGCCAAAGCCGACCCGGCCTTTTTGATCGCCCACAACCACAAGGGCTGCGAAGCCAAAGCGCTTGCCGCCTTTAACTGTTTTGGACACGCGGTTAATTGCAACCAAGCGGTCCTGGAATTCTGGGGTCTCTTCGCGGTCGCGACGTCCCCGTCCTGGTTCTCTTGCCATGTGGCAGTCCTTTTTGTCGTGGGCTTTCGGGCCCGGTTTCTCAATCGCAGTGAGCGTCAACGCTCCCCGATCATCGAGGCCACTTGCTTACAGGCGGCCTACAAAACTGCGTGGCCCCGACGGGGCCACGCGATTAGATTTTCAATCCAGCTTCACGCGCGGCGTCTGCCACAGCTTTGACTTTTCCGTGGAACAAGAACCCACCGCGGTCAAAATAAGCTTCTGTCACACCAGCTTTCTTTGCGCGCTCGGCAATGGCTTCGCCAACTTTCGTCGCGGCTTCCACGTTGTTTTTACCGACAACGCCCAGCGCTTTTTCCAAGGTCGACGCTGAAGCCAGCGTCGTTCCCGCCACATCATCGATCAATTGAACCGAGATGTTTTTGTTGGAGCGATGAACCGACAGGCGGACGCGGCCAGCGTTCACCTTACGCAGCTTGTTGCGAACACGCAGACGGCGTTTGATAAACAGATCACGTTTGCTATTTGCCATTATTTCTTCTTCCCTTCTTTGCGGAAGATGTACTCGTCTTTGTATTTGATGCCTTTGCCTTTGTAAGGCTCTGGCTTGCGCCAAGCACGGATCTCTGCCGCGACTTGACCGACAAGTTGCTCATCGATGCCTTCGACCACGACTTCTGTCTGTTTCGGAGCTGTCACAGTGACGCCCTCCGGAACCGCAAAGTCGACGTCGTGGCTAAGCCCGAGGTTCAGCTTCAGGACATTGCCCTGCATCTGCGCCCGGTAGCCAACACCGCTGATCTCAAGCTCTTTCTTGAACCCATCGGTGACACCGGTGACCAGGTTGGCCACCATGGTCCGGCTCATGCCCCATTGCTGACGGGCCCGCTTTGAGCCGCCACGCGGGGCGACGGTGATGGCATTTTCTTCCATGGTGATCGACACGTCATCCGTTGCGGTGAAGCTGCGAACGCCTTTTGGGCCTTTCACTTCGACGCTTTGGCCGGAAATCGTCGCTGTCACGCCGGAGGGCAGATCGACCGGTTTTTTACCAATACGAGACATTGTGCGCTCCTTAGAAGACTGTGCAAATCACCTCGCCACCAACATTCTTGGCGCGAGCGTTTGCATCCGACATCACGCCTTGCGGTGTGCTGACAATCGACACGCCCAGGCCCTGACGAACCACTGGAATGTCCTTGACGCCCATGTAGACGCGACGGCCGGGTTTGGAGACCCGCTTCAGATCGCGAATGACAGGGGTGCCTTCGTAATATTTCAGCTCGATGTTGAGCGCCGGGTGGCCGTCTTTGCCGGTCACCTTTTCGTAGCCACGGATGTAGCCTTCGTCGGCCAACACATCGAGAACCCAGGCCCGGAGCTTGGACGCAGGTGTTTCAACGGATGCTTTGCCACGCATTTGGCTGTTGCGGATGCGGGTGAGCATATCTGCGATTGGATCGTTCATACCATGCCCTCCTTACCAGCTTGACTTAACCATGCCGGGGATCTGGCCATTGGAGCCCAGGTCCCGCAGCGCGATCCGGGAAATCTTCAGCTTACGGTAGTAAGCATGCGGACGTCCGGTCAGCTGGCAGCGGTTGTGCAAACGTGTCGCCGAGGAGTTCCGCGGCAGTTCGGCCAGTTTCAGACGCGCCTTGAAGCGCTCTTCCATCGGCTTGTCTTTGTCATTCGCGATCGCCAGCAGGGCTGCACGTTTGGCGGCGTATTTCTTCACCAGACGTTCCCGCTTCTTTTCGCGTTCGATCATTGCTTTTTTAGCCATGTCTTAAGTTCCTTTCCGCGGATCAGCTGTTGAAGGGCATGTTGAACGCTTTCAACAGGCTCTTTGCTTCCGCGTCAGTGGGTGCGGTGGTGCAGATTACGACGTCGAGACCCCAGTTCTCATCGATCTTGTCAAAGTCGATTTCCGGGAAAACCATATGCTCTTTGATGCCCATGGCGTAGTTTCCACGGCCGTCAAAGCTTTTGCCGGACACACCGCGGAAGTCGCGGATACGTGGCATGGCGATGGTAACCATCCGGTCGAGGAATTCGTACATCCGGTCGCCGCGCAGGGTCACTTTTGCGCCCAACGGCATGTCTTCGCGAACCCGGAAGCCAGCAATGGATTTCTTGGCACGTGTGACCAAAGCCTTTTGGCCTGCAATCGCTGTCAGGTCAGCTGCAGCATTGGCCGCTTTTTTGCTGTCTTTGACGCTTTCGGCACCAGCACCGATGTTCAGGACGATCTTGTCCAGGCGTGGGATTTGCAGGTCGTTCTTGTAGCCGAACTCTTCTTTCAGCGCTGCGCGGATCGTTCCGGCGTATAGCGCTTTCAGGCGCGGGGTATAGTTTGCTGTATCAAGCATCAGATCACATCCCCTGTTGTCTTGGCGTAGCGCACTTTCTTGTCGCCATCCATTTTGAACCCAACGCGGGTCGGCTTGCCGTTGGCATCGATCAGCGCGAGGTTGCTCAGCTGGATCGGCATTGCCTTTGGCTGACGCCCACCTTGGCTGTTTTGGTTTTGCTTGACGTGGCGGATCGCGATGTTGATCCCGTCTACAACAGCTTTGCCGGATTTCGGATCGACCGAGGAAATCTCACCCTCTTTGCCCTTGTCCTTACCGGTCAGCACGACGACCTTGTCGCCTTTTTTCAACTTAGCAGCCATATCACAGCACCTCCGGAGCAAGCGAGATGATCTTCATGAAGTTCTTCGCGCGCAACTCACGCACAACCGGTCCAAAGATCCGGGTGCCGATTGGCTCATTGTTGTTGTTGAGAATGACGGCGGCGTTGCGATCAAAGCGGATCGCGGTGCCGTCTTCGCGGCGAACTTCTTTCGCGGTGCGAACGACGACTGCCTTGCGGACGTCGCCCTTTTTCACGCGACCGCGTGGGATGGCTTCCTTCACCGAGACGACAATGATGTCGCCCACGGAGGCGTATTTACGCTTGGACCCACCCAGGACCTTGATGCACTGAACTCGGCGTGCGCCAGAGTTGTCAGCAACATCCAGATTGGTCTGCATCTGGATCATTTGGTTTCTCCCGACCTTTGGGGACTTCTTGATGCCCCAGGGTTTCGATTAAACTCGGATGTGAGCCGTTTTAGGCGATCACTTCCCAGCGTTTGGTCTTCGACTTCGGTGCACATTCCTGGATACGGACTTTGTCACCGACGTTGAATTGATTTTGCTCGTCATGAGCGCGGTATTTCTTCGACTTCCGAACTGTTTTTTGCAGCAGCGGGTGCTTGAAGCGACGCTCAACTGATACAGTCACGGTCTGTGCGTTCTGGTTGCTGGTCACTGTTCCGGACAGAATACGTTTGGGCATAGATCAAGCCTCCCCAGCAGCCGCACGGGCTTTTTCGTTCAGAATGGTTTTCACACGGGCAGCGTCGCGCTTGACGCTGCGCATACGCGCGGTGTTTTCAAGTTGTCCGGTGGCCTGTTGGAAGCGCAGGTTGAACGCTTCTTTCTTCAGGTTGGCCAGCTCTTCATTGAGCTGGTCCGCGGTCTTATCGCGGAGTTCGCTGGCATCCATTGCCATTTTCCTTTTTCAAACACTGGAGAGCCCGCACGCGGTCACCCTGATTCCAGTGGAGTTCATGATGAGAGGGCCGTTTAGGCCTATATGCCCAATAACGCAACCCTCTTTGTGGTATTTGGCGCAGTTGATCTCAGAGGCGGTTCACCAAAGAAATGGGAGAGCCCGACCCCATGCTCCCGTCGTATCGGGGAAAGACAGGACAGCAATTGCCACAGAACAGCCCAGCTTGTAGATTCTAGGCATTGGTTTAGTCGAAATGTCAAAATGGGAGCGCAACATGACCTCACTTCTTTGCCGCCGTTTGCCTGTAGGAAAATCTAGCCTCGCCCTTACCATGGTTTTTGCGCTGGCTGCCTGCGACACACTGGGAATTAACTCGGTTGAGGAATTTAGAAACAACGTTATTGGCAAACAATACACAAGTACCGAAGTGGCGGACACGATCATCGTTGATGGCACCGCTTACGTGGTCAACCGCCGTGATTTCAAAGACCTTAGCGCCGGTGCCGAGCAGGAAACGGGAACAGATTATACCGTTATCGTGGCGGGCTCCGTTTTGTCATGTGATGCAGCCATGGGTCTTGCGGCCTGTTTTGCTAAATTCCGCTCCGATATTCCCGCGCGACTTGAAACTCAACGCGCGGCTGAAAGAAGTGAAGATTCATATTAACACGACCAAACGGTGTGTGGCCGCAGGATGTGGCCTCCCACCACTTGGTCGCCCCACCTTTCGGCTCTTTATGACACTCCGCTAATAAAGTTGGCCCTAAAGACCCTGGTGTTAGCACATTCTGCGTGCCCGGATTAGGCTACTGAATTGCAAACTTCGAAGGGCTATTGGCCACCCGCGATTGCGCAGCGACGTTCTCCCGCGTCAGGCATTCAATGGGCCAACAGGATTTGGAAGCGCTATGCTCTGCTGGTTCGTAGGGACACGAAGATCGCGGTCGGAAACACAATTTCGCAACGCAGCGGTGCTTACCGATACTGCGCTGCCGTGATGAACTCCCCGAAGGACTCGCACCAGACAAGAACCGTGTTGAAAGATGCGACGTCGACGCCTTCGGGCACCTCGACAATGAAACCATCAAACGTCTTGATGTCCCCAATTTGCACAGCGGCTGCCAACGCGTCTTCGAACCCGTCTTCGTGGTCGATGAACTCTTTGAGAAGATAGAGCTTATAATCTGGCCCTGGCGACAGACGGCCCTCATGCACAATGGCCTGGGGCGTCACGCTGACCCGCCCTTCGCCCCAGTGCAAAAGGTCACTGCCCCGCAGGTCGCGGGTCAGGTCCGCCGTGAACAACGCCGATTGCGCGCTGCTCTCCAGCGCCGTCGCATCCGGACTGTCGGGCGCTGTAAGGATCGGCAACAAGTAGACCCCGAGACCGAAGCCCAGCACAAAGATCAGGCTATGGCTCACAAGCAGTAGTAAGATCTTTCTCATATCAATGCCCCTAACAGCAATCGTCCGCGCGACTATCGCAGCGTGGGGTGCGAGCGGTCAACCGACCCTCTCGCCTTTGCTTAAAGTGAGCGTTATGAAGCCAGAATGACACAGACACGCTCGCTTTTTGCCACCCGCCTTTATCACTCGAAAATCGATGGGCTTGACTCGTCCGAGCTTGAGGCCTCGTGCATTGCGATTGCCCAGGACGACGAGGCCGGGCAAGACTGGTGCGAGCGCGAGGGCTTCCCTGGCTACACCTCTTATGCCTCACTCAGCGATTTACCTTGGCGTTTCCCAATCTTTGCCGATCTGGTCAAACAGCTGGACGCGCATGTTGCCAAATTCGCCGAAGATCTGGCTTTCGACTTGGGCGACAAGGCGCTGCAGCTCGAAGATATCTGGATCAACATACTGCCGGAAGGAGGGATCCACACGGGCCACCTGCACCCGCATTCGGTGATTTCTGGCACGACTTATGTGGCGCTCCCCGAGGGAGCAAACTCGATCAAATTCGAAGATCCGCGCTTGCCCATGATGATGTCTGCCCCGCCGCGCCGAAAAGACGCGCCAGACGATCTGAAGACTTTCGTCTATGCCGCCCCGGAGGTGGGCGATGTTTTGTTGTGGGAAAGTTGGCTGCGTCACGAGGTTCCGATGAATATGTCCGAGGACGACCGGATCAGCGTCAGTTTCAACTACGCCTGGTCTTAAATTCAACCAAATAAGATCGGGCCTGACGATCGGGTATGCCTCAAACCTGCCCGGCACCGCAAAGGACGACTTAAAAGACCGGCACCGGGCCCCGCTCTGGGCAATTGGACGTCTCTTGGGTTTGACCTCGCGCTAGGTCTCCCGCAGGTTCAGACCAATCCACTTCAGCGCGAGGATCAGCGATGCCCCTACCCTCCTTTCACATGATAGATGCCGCACCTGCACCGGTTGCCACGTTTTCTCACGCCTCCGAGGTCGACGGATGGGTCTTCCTGACCGGACAAATGCCCACCTGGCCGGGCGAGCCGGATCGCCCGCTGCCCGACGGGATCGAGGCACAGACGCGCCGTGTCATGGACAATCTGATCCTTGTTCTGGACGGCATGAACCTGAAACTGGAAAATGTCGCCCAAGCCCGCGTCTATATCACCGAGTTTGACCGCGACTACGCGGCGATGAACGCGGTCTACCAGAGCTATTTCGCTCCCGGAAAGCTGCCCGCACGCACCTGTATCGGGGTCACCGGGCTGGCCGTTGGTGCCTTGGTTGAAATTGATATGGTTGCCAAGCGCCCCTAACAAAAAAACCCCCGCCGATTTTCGGCAGGGGTTTGGATTTGCTCTCGCCGCGCGGGGCAACTTCTATGCGGCCAAGTGCCGGCCGCAGCCCAACAGGGATTTACCAGTCTTCGCGGACGATGACGCGGGTCTTAACCGGCAGTTTCATCGCAGCCAGGCGCAAGGCTTCACGTGCGACTGAATCTACGACGCCGTCGATCTCGAACATCACACGGCCAGGTTTGACCTTGGCTGTCCAGCGATCGACCGACCCTTTACCTTTACCCATCCGAACTTCGATGGGTTTGGCGGTTACGGGCGTGTCAGGGAAAATCCGGATCCAGACCCGGCCTTGACGCTTCATGTGGCGTGTCATCGCACGACGCGCAGCCTCGATCTGACGCGCTGTAATGCGCTCAGGCTCAGTGGCTTTAAGACCATAGGAGCCAAAGTTCAGGTCAGACCCGCCCTTGGCTTGACCCTTGATACGGCCCTTGTGCATCTTGCGGAACTTGGTGCGCTTTGGTTGTAGCATCGTTCTTGCCCCCCTTAGCGACGGCCACCAGCGCCACGCGGCGCAGGACCATCTTGAAGTTCTTGTTGCTTGCGATCACGGGCTTGAGGATCATGCTCCATGATCTCACCTTTGAAGATCCAGGTTTTGATCCCGATGATCCCATAAGCGGTCGTGGCTTCCACATGCGCATAGTCGATGTCGGCACGCAGCGTATGGAGAGGCACGCGACCTTCACGGTACCATTCGGTCCGCGCAATCTCTGCGCCGCCCAAACGACCTGCGACATTGACCCGGATGCCCAAGGCCCCCATGCGCATGGCGTTTTGAACGGCACGCTTCATTGCGCGACGGAACGAGACACGACGCTCCAGCTGCTGTGCGATCGACTCGCCCACCAGTGCTGCGTCCAACTCAGGCTTGCGAACTTCAACGATGTTGAGGTGCAGCTCGCTGTCAGTAAATTGCGTCAGCTTTTTGCGCAGCGTTTCAATGTCGGCACCTTTGCGCCCAATGATCACGCCCGGACGTGCTGTGTGAATTGTCACGCGGCACTTCTTGTGCGGGCGCTCAATGATGACACGGCTGATGCCAGCTTGCTTACACTCATCCTTGATGAATTCGCGGATCTTGATGTCTTCGAGAAGAAGATCGCCAAAATCAGCGGAGTTCGCGTACCAACGGCTGTCCCAGGTGCGGTTGACCTGCAGGCGCATGCCGACGGGATTGACTTTGTTACCCATTAGGCTTGCTCCTCAATCTGACGGACTTTGATCGTGAGTTCCGAGAACGGTTTGATAATTCTGCCAAACCGGCCACGGGCACGTGGGCGTCCGCGTTTCATGGTCAGGTTCTTCCCGACATAGGCCTCGGCGACGATCAGTTCATCCACGTCAAGGTTATGATTGTTCTCAGCGTTCGCGATGGCCGACTGAAGGCATTTCTTCACGTCGTCAGAGATCCGCTTCTTCGAGAAGGTCAGATCGGCAAGCGCCTTGTCGACCTTCTTGCCGCGGATCAGTTGCGCGACCAGGTTCAGTTTTTGTGGCGAGGTGCGAAGCATCCGGACTTTTGCCATTGCTTCATTGTCTGCCACGCGGCGGGGGTTTTTATCCTTACCCATGGCTTACTTCCTCTTGGCTTTTTTGTCGGCGGCGTGGCCGTAATAGGTCCGCGTCGGAGAATACTCACCGAACTTCTGACCGATCATTTCTTCGGACACGTTCACCGGAATGTGCTTGCGGCCGTTATAGACACCAAATGTCAGACCCACGAACTGGGGCAGAATGGTGGACCGGCGAGACCAGATCTTGATAACTTCATTGCGACCGGATTCTTTGGACGCAGCGGCTTTCTTCAACACATAGGCGTCGACGAAGGGGCCTTTCCAAACGGAGCGAGACATATCTTAACGTCCCTTCTTCTTGGCGTGACGCGAGCGCAGGATGAGCTTGCTGGACGCTTTGTTCTTGTTTCTTGTCCGTGCACCTTTCGTGGGCTTGCCCCAAGGCGAGACCGGGTGACGACCACCAGAGGTCCGGCCTTCGCCACCACCATGGGGGTGATCAACCGGGTTCATGACAACACCCCGCACAGAGGGGCGGATGCCCTTGTGACGGTTGCGACCGGCTTTACCGAAGTTCTGGTTTGAATTGTCCGGATTGGACACGGCACCCACGGTGCACATACATTCCTGACGCACGAGGCGCAGCTCGCCCGAGCTCAGTCGGATCTGGGCATAGCCGCCGTCGCGACCGACGAACTGAGCATATGTGCCAGCGGCGCGTGCGATCTGACCACCCTTGCCGGGCTTCAGCTCGATATTGTGGACGATTGTCCCGATGGGCAGACCCGAGAACGGCATTGCATTGCCCGGCTTCACGTCAGACTTGGCCGATGCGATCACCTGATCGCCAACGCCCAGACGCTGCGGTGCCAGGATATAGGCCTGCTCGCCGTCTTCATATTTGATGAGCGCGATAAACGCGGTCCGGTTGGGGTCATATTCGATCCGCTCGACTGTCGCGGCGACGTCAAATTTCGTCCGCTTGAAGTCTACGATCCGGTAAAGGCGTTTCGCGCCCCCACCTTTGCGACGCATCGTGATCCGCCCGGTATTGTTCCGGCCACCGTTCTTTGTCAAACCCTCGGTGAGGGACTTGACCGGACGGCCTTTCCAAAGCTCCGAACGGTCGATCAGCACCAGCCCACGCTGGCCCGGCGTCGTCGGTTTATACGACTTGAGTGCCATGCTTTCTGTCTTCCGTTTTTGAGCGACGGGTCGTTGCCCGCCTATGTAAAAAGAGGGCCCCGAAGGTCCCCGGTTGTTTTGTCTTTTCAGACAACAGCAAAACCCCGGACGAATCCGGGGCCTTACGGATGTGTGCTTCTAGGAAAAGGGGGGTGTGGGGTCAAGTGGCTTGAAGTGAATCAACAAGAAGAGATTTGCCTACAAAACCAACGTTGGTGCATTGGTGTCTTTCGAGCGTCGCACCTGAGCAATGCACCAGCTCTTTTCTTTGCAAAACAATTCCTCCCCGATTTGATGCATATGTCATGACATATGCACTAAGGTTGGGAAGCGGTCATTTGCTGCTGTGCAGTGTGAAACGACGAGATTAGCGAAAGTAGACATCTAAATTCTATAGTTGGGTACAAGTTCTGGCTGGGGACACCTCTTCAAGTACGGAAGTTTGCTGCAGCGCACTGGGCAAATGAGATGAAACACAAAGTGGACGTTGTCCGTTTGCGATCAACTTCGCCCGATGTTCCGACGCACTTTCAAGTGCCCAGGTCGACACTTCCAGGCAGTAAACCTTTCGCCAAGGCCCGCGTCCAGAAAGCGCAACACACTGATGCGCGAAGACACCAAGAAAAACTTGGGAAAGTTAGGGCTCATTCGTTCGGGTTCTTGCCGTCCCGAAGCAACCTAAGAAGATCGGACACCGCTCGTGTGTCAGATTCCAGTTCCTCGCGAAGTTCCGGGGCGCTAGACTTCCGGTTCCCAAATTGAACCCGACGATTAAGCGGGTCGTCCGGCGACAATCCCGGCAAGGGTTCTCGCGCACCACGCCAGCGCAAGAGAAGTCGCTTTTGCTCAATGTCAAAAATTTCAGATAGAAAGGCCGCCACAGATTGTGCCCGCGTTAAAGATAACCTGTCATTCACAGCATCGGACCCAAGCGAGTCCGTGTGGCCCGAAACAACAAGAACAAGCGACTCGTCGCGCGCTAGGGCTTGCCCGACGACATCAAGCAATCCTTGTTCGGACGCGGCCAACCGTGCTGAGTTCAGTTCGAAATTCACCGTTGTCGGCACCCAGTTCCAGCCGCCATCATCCGGAGCAGAAACGATACCTCCTTGGGCCGGGGCATGGCTGGCCGATGGAGATGTGCCGACCCTAAAGGCCTCCAGCACTTCCTCGGGCGCAGCGCCCTCTTCGATCTGATGAAATGTGCTTTGCGCCATGGTCAGCGACGCTGAGACAAGAAGAAAGGCAGAAGCGCTGAGAACGCCGGCGTAATATGCAAATAGTCTCGGCATGTTCTGGAATTTCCCCGGATGGTGAAAGTGCTTTCCACAAGTGTATCCTTTGAGGCGATGCGCGGCAATAAATCTGCTGCGATACAGGCAATAGCAGACGTTCCCTTGGCTGAAACGCTTTCATTACTGACATGGCGAAACGTTTTGCGTTGTCAGGATGCAGTCATTTCGGACGGCCCGCCAAACCTCCGGAAAAGGAATGCAAGTTCCGAAGGACGTGAGCGTTTTCCATTAATTGGAAACTGTTTTTGACGCGCAACACATTGATATTTCGCAAGGTCGGGTAAAGACTGGAAGCGGGTTGAACCGCTAGAATCGAGGAATCGAAAGGAAGATTGTTGTGACAACTGGCCGCGAGCTTGCTGAATTGGATATTCGTCTTGCGGAAGCGAAGTTTGCCTGGCAACGCCGCATTTACGGTCACGCCTTGGAAGCGACCATAGCGGACGATAAGGACAGCGCTCGAACAAATGAAAAAGTTCTGAAGGACATCCGCGACCTTGGCGAAGACGTCAGCTTTCGGATCTCGCAGTTCTTGTACCATCTGTCCGCCTACGAGATGGACAGCGGCAAAGAATTGGAAAGACGAATGCGGGCGCAAAATGAGTCACTGGAGGCGCTCTGCAACGATCCAAACTATCAGCTTCGTACCGGTTACAAACTGGATCGCCTTCGCTCAATGCGATTTTCAGAGAACACAATCGAACATGCAGCGATGATCGTCGACTACTATAAGCGGCCGGTTATCAATGAAACGGTGCTTGCGGGTTTCCTAGTTCGGCTCGCCGGGAAGTCGAATATCAATCGGTGCTTGAAGATTTTCGAGAAGACCAAGCTGATTGAAATCAAGCAAGGCCCGAGCAACTCGAAACTCATTTTTGAATTTGGCAAGCTTGTAGATGCCTATGAGGCCTATCTGAAAGACGTTTCGGCCGCTGTCGAGGCTGATAAAGTCTGACTTTTCCTAGGCTCAGTCTCAAGTCTGCGACTTACCAAATTGTGAAATCGCTTCCCAAGATCAATTACACAATCCAAGTATTGTGAATTTGAAAACACACGCAGCCTGCGTGCAAACTTACCCCACGACGGCCAAGTCTAAGTCGACCGCTGAATGGCTACGCGCAAGAACTGATAACCACGCGTGACACTTCCCACGCGAACTATCTGGTTCGCGGTGTGAAATCGCGCGGCCACACGACACAGGAGACCAGATATGAAACTTCTTCACTTTCTTCCGCTAGTTTTCGTTGCTGCCTGCGGCGGCGGCTCTACTACTGGCGGCGCGCCGCGGATGACACCGTGGGAAGTGGTTATCTTGCCAACTTCGACACAACGCTCGAGCCGGACAATTTCTCCTATCTCGGGATCAATGTTGCGGGCTTCAATACAAGCCCAGCTAATATTGGCACTCAAATGGGGACGGCGGTTTTCACTGGGCGCTCTCGATTGATCGTGTCTCACGGCAGCGTTAACAACGTGTTCGCCACAGGCGATGCGGTATTGAATGCGGATTTCGATGCAGGCACCATCGACGAACTATTGACGGTGTCCACGGAGTTTGCGGACCTTCCGGCCAACGCGACTGCCGAAAATTCTGAAATTTCGATCCTGCCGAAAACACTGGACGGTGTGGCGTTCGAAACCAGGATTGCCCTCAACCCTGGCGATTTCGGAATGGAGACCTTTGCCGGGGGTGACGCCGATGGACAATTCTTTGGCGTGGACGCCTCTGGGATCGGCGGGTTCGTTTCAGGCGCTGGAACGAAGGGGGGGGGCGCAACACACCTAATTGTTGCAAGGTGGCTTTGTCGCCGACCATTGACATCGCAGCGTAAACAAAACAGTTGGTGTGAGAACCGACCGTTTCCCAGTTTTTTGTATACGGACCCCTTCTCACTTTGTTACCGTTCTCCAACTGCGCAGAAAGCTGCGTATTGGTCTGATGGAAATCGGGGGCGTCCATGCTGCGACCAAAGAGTTTGCTGGCTCTTTCCTTTGGGCTCATGATCTGGTCAAGCCATGGACTTGCGCAGGTTTATGAAATGCCGAAAGGTGCCAAAAGGGACATCGGAAGCGGCCTTCCCCAAGGCGTCGCTGCGGATCAAAGCCTGAACGAAATCGCGCCTGGGTCCTTGTTTGAGCCGATGCTTAAATATCGCGGGTCCGAAAAGCTTGGGCGGCTGACTGAAGTCGTAGGGCTGCTTCTCGTGACATTTCCGGGTGAAAATGCAGTCTATTGTACCGGCAACCTGATTTCTGACCGGCACGTTCTGACCAATGCGCATTGTTTAAAGGACAGGGCTGGCACACTGTTTGAAAGCGCGACCTTCACGATCGGATTTCTAGACGGGCGCGCACCGGAAACCGCGGCCACACATGATGTCAGTCCTCAGCCCACCGAAGCAGATGCCGCGCTCGACTACGCCATCCTGGAGCTAGCAACATCTGTTGCAGGCTTCGTTCCCTTGAATGCAACGGCGCGAGATCCGCGGTCGGGGGAACCCCTGATGGTGGCAGGCCATCCTTTCGGGTATCCGTTGCATATCACGCGCGGAGGCTGTCTTGCGGACCGCGAAATCCCGGTACGCGAAGCGCGGGTGTATCACCACTGCGACACGCTGGCGGGCAATTCGGGCTCACTGATCCTTTCGGATGACGAGCGTGGCGTTGTCGTGGGCTTGCATCGCGCGTCCCTTGGTGCCGTCAACGTCGGCACCCGGATGAATGCCATTCTTGAGGCGAGCCCGATTTTGCGCGCGGCATTTGGCTCGCCATCTGCGGAGGAGGAGCCCTCCAGAACCTTAGGTCTCGACGCTGAAGATTTCGCGGCCCTAAAACGCAACGGCTCATCAGAAGACTGGGATACATTTCTGCAAAAGTATCCCGACAGCCGACTTCTTCTGAATGCGCTTAAAGAACGGGAACGCGTTCTGAAGCGGGAATTTGCCTTGGCCAACAGCTATGATTCCGGCTCTGCTGTGACGGAGATGCTGTCGGTTCCCTTGAAGGGAAAGCTCGTCGATCTTCGGCTTTACTTTGCGTTTACGACCGATTGCGAAGACGACCATTCCGCACGGCTAATCGCTCCGAACGGACGCTTCGTCGGCGTGATGGATCGCGGCCTGAACAGATGTCTCGGTTACAAGTCGACTTACACGTCCGAGAACGACACGCTTAAGCGGTTCTTCGAAGGGCAAGAGGTGCAGGGCGACTGGATATTCTCGATGAAAGACGGGTTTTCCAACGAGCATACTGGCCGGTTGGATCAAGTTTGGGTGCGCTTTACGATTGAGCGTGACGGCGCGATTATCGAATATACAGCCAATGCTGCCGACTTACCGCGTGATATACCAAGCCCTTGATTTTAAACGATATAATTCGTATCAGCCCAGTGTGAAAACAGGCTGATTTTTTGGCTTCCCATTTTGGGAAACTGATCCGTAGGAAAAGAAACACGTTCCCAATTACGAAGATTGGAGTTCCGCAGCCTGGGGTGGTTTTGTGACCAAAGGCGGCCCGAGGAGGTCGTCGCTGACGAAATATCGAAATGGAAAGGACCACCGAATGCCACAGCGTTTGACCGAAACCCACGAAGATTATCTCCGCCGCTCCACCGTGGAGGCCAACGAAGCGATCCTGCGCGCCACCCGCGCCGAGCACGCCGCCACGATCGGCGCCGAGCTTTACGACGGTTATGCCACACCACGCGATGCTTACGAGGCGCGTGTATCCGTCGAAGAACGCTCGGATGCGTGGGTTTTTACTCGTCTTATCCTTAAGCTCACCTTTTGGTGGGTCTGGCTGCCGATGGCCCTGATCCGGTGGGTAAGAAGTTCGTGAACCTGCGCAGCTTGATCGGTTCGGGCATACGTTTGCGTGACCCGAGCCGGAGAAAGTACCTGCAGCTACGTCAGCATTGGTTCGAGTGATTCTTGACCAGCGGAGTCGACGACCCAATGCGACCAAAGCAGCAAGGTTCTGTAGGTCTCAATGTTTCCTATTACGTGACTTGACAGGGCGAAAGCGTCCAAGGGACTGCCGCAAGAGTCGAGTGACAAACTGCTCTAATTCAAGGGAGGCAACGTAAAATCGATGTCAATAACTCTAACTGGAAGATCTTTCAAAATTGCAACGGCCTCTCCAATCGTCTTGCCTGGATGTGCATCTGGTCCATCACCGACCCTCTCAAGGTGCACGGACGCTGAGATTGAGAAGTGCGCGAGGTCTTTGACCGATAGCGAGCAAGTTGAGGCCCAAGGAAACGCGGAGGCTCGAATGGTCCGTACAGGATTGATATCGGGAGGCCTTATAGTGGACGGACTAACCCGCAATCGCACCGAAAATTTGTACGAAGAATATGAGAAGATTTGCCGCCG
This sequence comes from Pseudomonadota bacterium, assembly GCA_039193885.1. Classification (GTDB taxonomy): domain Bacteria; phylum Pseudomonadota; class Alphaproteobacteria; order Rhodobacterales; family Rhodobacteraceae; genus Litoreibacter. The sequence goes on along the minus strand of JBCCWL010000001.1, from coordinate 7,365 downwards.
AAAAGGCGTTTTGTAGGACACATCAGGCTAGAGACAGGCCCCATTAAATTTAGCAAGGTGGAATGGGTCGCGGTTCAGAATGAGCGGTAAACATGTTTGATCTGTTTGGGATGACGGATGCAGATCCGCTTTGTCTCTCAGACTTTCGTTTCTCCTTTGACTCGAGTTTGCACCTACAGCGAATGGCCGGTCTGGCGGGTCGCGCCACAGCATTTTGGAAACTGGTTGAAGTTCGCAATGGGCCGTTGTTAGAGCTTTCGAAGAAGCTCGATTAGTGTGTCAACCTCTTTGCCGGTCAGTCCCGTTGCCACTTCCCCCACAACCGCACTTAGGACACTTTTCGCTTCAGATAAAAATCTGTGACCATCATCTGTGAGCGAAAGTAATGTGGCGCGGCGGTCGTCTGCGCTGGCTTCGCGCTTGAGCACACCTTTCGCCTCTAGATCTCGCGTGAGCCGAGTCAGTTGCGAATTATCTCGACCCATTGCGGTCGCCAGTACCTGAATATTGCAGGGTTGAAGGCCTTCTAGCTGCATTAGAAGGAGCACACCCATGGGACCGATGCGGCCTGTGTCCACAGAAGGCATCGATTTATGCATTTGTGCATCGATTTTACGCATCACACGGTCAAGCTCGTGGGCGAGGCTCTGGTTTTGAGACATTTCTGCCTTTCAGGTATTTGACAATATCCACTATCTGACTAGCTCGATAGTACAGAGCGAAAGTATCGACAGTTTCATGCAATATGAAGGACGCGAAATGAAAAAAACACTAGTCATAGTTGGCGGCGGGTATGTCGGCGCGGAACTTGCAAAGGGGTTGGAGGAGACTTTTGATGTGACTTTGGTGGAACCGCGCGATGCCTTTGTCCACGCGCCAGCGATGCTACGGGCCCTCGTAGACAGTTCTGTACGTGACCAAGCCCTGATACCTTACGATAAGCTTTTGCAGAAAGGGCGTCTCGTCAAAGCGAAGGCCACTGGAATCAGATCGGATGCGGTGATCGCGGGCGACGAAGAGATTGGCGCCGACTATATCGTGCTGGCAACCGGGGCCTCGAATGGCGGCATCTTCAAACCCGCGGAGGAAAGCATCGATGCCTTCCGCGCGGCGCAGGCGCAAGTTGAAGCGCAAATAGGGGCGGCTAGGCGTATCGTCATCGTCGGTGCCGGAGCTGTTGGCACGGAACTCGCCGGTGAGATTGCTCATGCTTTCCCTGACAAGGTGCTTTCGCTGATCTCGGCCGATGTCTCTCTCTTCCCCGGTCTCCCAGCTAAACTCGGGACGGGTCTTGCGCGTAAGCTGAAAAAGATGGGGGTAGACGTCGTTCTTGGAACCCGCGTAACCGATCTCCAAAGCACAACCGAACCGTACGCTGGCACCATCACTTTGAGCTCAGGACGGGTGATCGAGGCGGACCTCGTCATCCCTGCTATCGGATCAAAACCACAAACGACGTTGTTTGACAGTCTCCCGGATGTTGGAAGGGGTGCCGATGGTCGGGTTATGGTCGACAGCTATTTGCGCCCGTCTTCCCTACCCAATGTCTTTGCAGCCGGGGACGCAGTGGACACAGGCGACCTTATGACCATTGTCGCCACGAGCCGACAGCAACCTTGGCTCGCAAAAACCTTGAAGGCTCTCGCTGATGGAAAGGGCCTTGACGTGCTGAAGCCCTACAGCCCTTGGGGAAAGGCCCCGATCCTGATTCCGCTTGGCCCCGAGCGCGGCAACTCCTTCTTGATCATCGCGACCTTCGGTGACTGGATCACCAAGACAATAAAGGGCAAAGATCTGTTCATATCAAAGTATCGGAAACTTCTGGGCTATTCCTAAGCGTGTTGACGAATTTAGCCTGGAGACTATCTCTCAAATAATTGGATAATGTCCAATAAATAAGGAGAAAGAACCGATGCTAGATTTGATCCGAAAGATTGTCAGCTCAGGCACCAACCAGCGGTACCAGAAAATACCGTTCACGCCGATCCAAACGGAGATCACCGCCGAGAAGCTCGAAGTTGATGGCCATATCCCGCCCGAGCTCTCCGGTCTCTACGTTCGAAACGGGCCAAACACGGCTGGGCCCACAGGGCCGCATCAGCATTACTTCAGCGGCGATGGCATGGTCCATGGCGTGCACATCGAAGCGGGCCAAGCCAAATGGTATCGCAATCGCTTTGTGCGCACCGGTGAGGTCCCCAATAAGCTGGGCACTCCGGACCCCGGTGGCCCAGTAACGAGCGATCTGGATGTGTCGCCCAACACCAATGTCGTTCAGTTCGCTGACCGGCTTTATGCTACGATAGAAGCGGGCGCGAGCATGGTCGAAATCACGCGCGAGCTTGAAACGGTGGCGCGTTCTGATCTCGACGGCACGCTAGAACATGGCTTTACTGGTCACCACAAAATCGATCCCGTAGCTCATGATATCCATGCGGTGACTTACTCATCCAAAGTCGGCGCGAATGCGTTATATCAACGTCTGTCGCCAAACGGACGGTTGCTCAACCAGATCACCATCCCGCTCAGTGGCATGACACAGATCCACGACATGTCGATCACAAAGAACTACGCGATCATTCTCGACCTCAGCGTGGTCTTCAGCGCCTGGGCGCTATTGAAGACGACCCTGCCGATCAAGTGGGATGGCAAGAAGCCAGCGCGGGTCGGCGTGATCCCGAAGGGCGGGCGGGCGGAAGATATTCGCTGGTTCGATGTGGCGCCCTGCTATGCCTACCACACCATGAATGCCTATGAGACGGAGGGCGGTGACGTGGTTTTGGACGTCAGTCGCTACGAGCGTGCCAGTGAGAAAGACATGTACGGGCCGCTCGGTGATACCGAAGCAACCATCGAACGCTGGGTCATGCCAATGTCTGGCTCAGCGTCAGAGGCACGCGAGGAGCGCATCTTCGATCTACCGCTCGATTTCCCGAAAATTGCACCCTCCGTAGAAGGAAGAGCGTATCGCTACGGATATGCCGTTGAGGCGACGCTCGAACCGTCCTTTGACCAGGCTGTAAAGCTCGACTTCCAAACCGGGGATGTTCAGTACCAAGCGTTCGATGGAGGTATGTCTTCTGAGATGACGTTCATCCCTCGCGGGCCAAGTGAAGACGAAGGTTGGCTGATGGGCTTCGTCTTCCAACCCAAAGTTCAACGCTCGCGTCTCGTCATCCTAGATGCACAACACTTCGAAGACGACCCAATTGCAAGCATATGGATTCCGGACCAGTATGTTCCGATCGGAACCCATGGCGGGTGGTTTCCGTCTTGATTTGGAAGGTACACTAGAGTGCCGCGTCGTATACCAGCCTACGCCCTTTGCTGAATGATCTTGTCGCCGCAGCTTGGACAGACGAGGGCGGGACCCAGCTAGTAAGTCCGAGAAGTCATGATTAGCAAACTCGTTCTAAGAACCGTCGTTGGTCTTCTGACCATCGTCTACAGTCTTGGCCCGGCGTCGTCGGTTAATACGACTTGAGTGCCATGCTTTCTGTCTTCCGTTTTTGAGCGACGGGTCGTTGCCCGCCTATGTAAAAAGAGGGCCCCGAAGGTCCCCGGTTGTTTTGCCTTTTCAGACAACAGCAAAGCCCCGGACGAATCCGGGGCCTTACGGATGTGTGCTTCTAGGAAAAGGGGGGTGTGGGGTCAAGGGGCAGGTTGTCTCTGCCGCCGCATAAAGTCACCAAAAAGCGGTACAGTAAAATCCAGAAATCCATGATCCGTGCTATAGATCATCCCTTTTGAGATGATATTTGCTCGCGCCGGACCCAAAGAAGAGATCTTTCTTTGCATTTGAGTAGCAATGTTTGACATTGCGTATGGACCATCGCCTAGTTCGGCCATTGCAAAGACGAATTGAACTTCGGCTTTAGTAAGTCGATCAAACCGCACCTTGAAGAAACCGTCGTCTAGAGATGCGATTGTCTCATCGTATGAGATACTTACATCAGCTGCAGTGATTTCAGGCCCTTTGGCATTGTTCCAAGCAATCGACGACCACTCCTGAATAAAGAATGGGTATCCTTGAGTCCGAACTACAATATCTTGCAAGCCGTCAGCGGCAATGGATGCCCCTTCGTCTTCTATTGGCTTCCGAATTGCTAGCTCGGCGGCGTCAGGAGTAAGTGGACCAACGCCCGGATATGCAAAGAGCCTTTCTGCGTATGATTTTGCCTCTCCTGCAAGTTTTGCCACTTGAGGCAAACCAGCGCCAACGAATACAACCGGAAGACCCTGTTGCGATAGCTTATGCAAAGATACTATCAAAGCTGAGAGATCTTCGATTGACAGGTATTGAACTTCATCAATCAACAATGCCCATCCTTTTCCTGCTGCCTGCGCAGCTTCACCAATCAACTGAAACAGATCTGGTAAATCATGCTGCAAATCGCCGCTGTCGGCGAGGCCTGGCTCTGGCTCAACAGTGACTTCCACTCCTGCAACTGAAATTTTAAAAATTGATGCGAAGCCACGCAGACCGCGAAGCCCTCGTTCTGCAAGATGTTTTGCGCTTTCAGAAGTTGATAGCGACCTAAGTACCTTGCGCATTTCAGGGTACAATAATTTTGCGAGTTCTTCACTCTCGGGTGCTTCTACCTTTGAAACTGCGAGGCCCTCTGCCGACGCTACTTTATTTATTTCAGTGAGGAGAACAGTCTTTCCTACTCCCCTCAAACCTAGCAACATTAAGGAACGTGCACTACGACCTTTAACTGCACGGCCAAAGGACACGCGCGCAGCATCCAGTATTTGATCTCGGCCAGCAAGCTCCGGCGGCCGACTTCCGGCACCGGGTGCGAATGGATTTGCATACGGGTCCAATTGACACCTCACTACTTTTAGCAACTTATACAAACATGTAGCAAAATATGCTATACATTGCTATACATTGCTATACATTGCTATACATTGCTATTTATGACAATAAATCCACAAACAAAAAGCCCCGGCAGCTTTCGCGACCGGGGTCTCTCAATTCTCAAAAGAACCAGTCCTTACAGACCGGTGCTCACGTCGATTGTGTTGCCCTCTTCGAGCGTCACATAGGCTTTTTTCACGTCCTTACGGCGGCCCAGTTGGCCCCGGAAGCGTTTGGATTTGCCTTTGGTGATCGAGGTGTTGACCGCTTTGACCTTCACCCCAAACAGGGCCTCGACGGCCTCTTTGATTTGCGGTTTGGCCGCGTCGATGGCCACTTCGAAAACAACTGCATTGGCTTCAGAGGCCATGGTTGCTTTCTCGGTGATCACCGGTTTGCGGATCACGTCGTAATGTTCAGCTTTCGCGCTCATGACAGACGAGCCTCCAGTGCTTCGAGACCGGCTTTGGTGATGACCAAAGTGTCGCGTTTCAGGATGTCATAGACGTTGGCCCCTTGCGACGGCAGCACGTCCAGACCAGCGATGTTGCGCGCGGCTTTGGCGAAATCGGCATTCACCTCGGCCCCGTCGATGACCAAGGCGCGTTTCCAGCCCAACTCTTTGACCTGAGCAGCCAGAGCTTTGGTTTTGACGTCCTTGACCTCGATGTTGTCGAGAATGACCAGCTCACCCGCTGTCGCTTTGGCCGACAACGCGTGCATCAGGCCCAGCTTGCGGACCTTCTTGGGAAGGTCATGGCCGTGGCTGCGTGGCGTTGGGCCCTTGTAGACCCCGCCGCCCCGGAAGATCGGAGCCGAGCGTGCGCCGTGGCGTGCGCCACCGGTGCCTTTTTGGCGGTAGATCTTCTTGGTCGAGTAGCTCACTTCCGAGCGCGTCTTCACCTTATGGGTGCCCGCTTGCGCGTTGTTGCGCTGCCAGCGGACCACGCGGTGCAGGATATCTACGCGTGGCTCGAGCCCGAAGATGGCGTCGTCAAGATCGACAGAGCCAGCCTTCTTGCCGTCCAGTTTGATGGCATCAGCTTTCATCGGACTTGTCTCCTTCTGGCGCTGCTTCTGTTTCAGCGGCATCCGCTTCAATCGAAGCTTCTGCTTCTTTCAATGCGGCCTCTTCAGCGGCTGCAGCTTCTGCTGCTGCGGCTTCTTCGGCGGCTTTGGCTTCGGCTTCGGCTTGCGCGGCAGCTTCATCGGCCAAACGCTGGGCTTCCTTCGCGGCAGAGGCCAGAGCAGCCGGGTAGATCACGTTCTCAGGCGTTGGTTTCTTAACCGCATCCTTGACCGTCACCCAGCCACCTTTGGAGCCAGGCACGGCACCTTTGATCATGATCAGACCACGTTCGACGTCAGTTCTGACAACCTGCAGGTTCTGCGTCGTCACACGGGCAGCCCCCATATGTCCGGCCATCTTCTTGCCTTTGAAGACCTTGCCAGGATCCTGACACTGACCGGTCGAACCATGCGAGCGGTGTGAAATCGACACACCGTGCGTGGCACGCAGACCGCCGAAATTGTGGCGTTTCATGGCACCGGCAAAGCCTTTACCAATCGATGTGCCCGAGACGTCGACGAACTGACCTTCGAAATAATGCGCCGCGATGATTTCCTCACCCACAGGGATCAGGTTTTCTTCGGCGACGCGGAATTCCGCGATCTTCCGCTTGGGCTCAACCTTGGCCGCCGCAAAATGGCCGCGCATCGCTTTCGATGTGCGCTTTGCTTTGGCCGAGCCTGCGCCCAGCTGAACGGCCGAGTAGCCGTCTTTGTCCGCCGTGCGATTGGCCACGACTTCCAGTTTGTCCAATTGAAGAACGGTCACAGGGATCTGCTTACCGTCATCCATGAAAAGGCGGGTCATGCCGACCTTTTTCGCGATTACTCCAGAGCGCAACATATCCAGATGCCCTCCTTAAACTTTGATCTCAACGTCAACACCGGCAGCCAGGTCGAGCTTCATCAGCGCGTCCACGGTCTGTGGGGTTGGGTCAATGATGTCCAAAAGGCGCTTATGGGTGCGGATTTCGAACTGGTCGCGAGATTTCTTATCCACGTGTGGACCACGCAGAACGGTGAATTTCTCGATCTTGTTTGGCAATGGGATCGGGCCACGCACATCAGCGCCTGTGCGCTTTGCGGTGTTAACGATCTCTTGGGTCGAGGCATCCAGCACACGGTAATCAAACGCCTTCAGGCGGATGCGGATGTTTTGGCTAGCTACGGCCATATCAGTGTTCCCTTGTTCGGGCATTGAACGGAGAGGAGGAGAGCCGCGGATCGACGCCCCTCATCGCGTTTTGATTTGTCTTGTTGCCAGGGCCCGTGACCGAGCCCTGGCAATTTGTTCCGAAGATCACTCTGTGATTTTGGAGACGACGCCTGCGCCGACGGTGCGGCCGCCTTCGCGGATGGCGAAGCGGAGGCCTTGCTCCATCGCGATCGGTGCGATCAGCTCGACGTCGAACTTCAGGTTGTCGCCCGGCATT